>LQBI01000001.1 GCA_002030045.1 Candidatus Aegiribacteria sp. MLS_C
GGGTACATCTCGAGCTGGAGGTGGACCCGAGTCTGTTCAGGCCTGTGGACGTGGTCTTCCAGGTGGGCGATCCCTCCGGGATCGAGGCTCTGGGATGGAGTCCTGAAGTTGACAGGTTCGAAGGTATGAGAAGGCTCTTCTCATGGTGGGAGGCAAGAACATGACCGTGCTGATGATTATAGCGGCTGCCCTGACGGGAAGGGTCTCAGAATGGGACCACTACACGCATTTCGGAGGAGTGAGCGACTTACTGCTGGAGGGCGACCTGGTAACAGCCGCCACCAGCGGTGGGGTCGCCTTCGGACACGTTCAGGGGAGCAGCGTGTTCTGGGACTCGAGCTGGACCTGCCCGGGAGAGCTCTCCCTCAGCGATGCTCGCTGCCTGGCCAGGGACGCGGCCGGCAACCTATGGATAGGGACCAAGGGCGGAGGGATAGATGTGAGCCTGGCATCAGGCGGCTTCCAGCACTACGGACAGCTGGAGGGACTGCCTCTCTCTCTCCAGGTGAGCTGCATACTGCCGGACACGATCGTCTGGGTCGGCACGTCGGAGGGTCTCTGCAGCAGGGAACTGAGCTACTTCGACGTGTGGACGACCTTTTCCACCGGCGGAGGGCTTCCCTCGAACGTCATCAGCTGCCTGGCTCCGGTGGACTCCGGTCTCTTCGTGGGTACCGACGGGGGCCTGGTGATGCTGAAAGCCGGCCAGACTCCCGCACAGTCCTCCTCCTGGACATCCTTTCCCGACCTGGAGGACATGATGGTCCAGGACATCCTGGTGGCGGGTGACACCGCATGGGCGGCAACCACCGAAGGCCTTTTCATGATGACCGACGGAACGTCCTGGAGGGAGGACCCGACATATCCCTACGATGCTCCCGTCTCCCTGGACTGGTACCAGGGAAGACTGGCGGCCGGGGACAGGGGAAGGGTATCCGTCTACGAGGACGGATCCTGGACTCCAGGTACCGCCGACCTGGGGGCACAGGTGGTCCAGGACGTGCAGTGGAGTTCCGAAGACCTGCTGCTTGCGGGCCAGCACAACGATTTTGCAGTAGACCGGGCCTCCGGCAACGGGGTGGCCATCGGCTACATAGATTCCTGGGTCTCGTCCAAGCTCTCCGGGGCCCCCTCCAACGACCTGCTCTGCGTAGCCGTGGATTCCCGCGGGGATGTCTGGGCCACGAGCAACAGGAGAGGGGCCTCGGTGCTGAGCAACGGCACCTGGACGGAGTTCATCAGCTGCATGAACAGTCCGAACCAGGTCTTCGCCTGCGCAGCCGACCGGTCGGGAGGCGTTTTCGTGGCACCATACCATTTCGGAGTAACGTGGATCGACTGGAAGGGGACTCCCGGCATGGGGGACGACGACATGATAATCTTCGACACGTCCAACTCTGATATCCTCAACGACCAGGTGAACGAGATCGCCGTCTCAAGGTCGGGAGAGGTCTGGTTCGCACAGGAACCTTTCTTTGCCACCCCCTCAGAGCCCAGCGGTGTCAGCAGGCTCTCCTGGACACCCGGTGTCGAGGAAACTGCTTCCTGGCGTTTCTTCCAGCCCTCCGACGGGCTTCCCTCCGGTAAGGTGGGTTCCGTGGAGGCCGTATCATCGCCTCAGCAGGCATGGATGGGCACACAGGAGGGGCTGGTGCTGGGCAGCGTACAGAACGGGCAGGTGCTGGAGCTTTATACCGCTTCATCCGGGCTGCCTTCCAACGATGTCCAGTCCATGGCCCTGACCAGGGAAGGAAGACTATTCGCGGGAACCACTGCCGGGCTCGCCGTTGTAGACCTTTCCACGGGAAGCGTGACTGAGGTTGAGCATGTATCCGGCAACGTGGCAATGCTCTGCGTGGACAACCTTTCCTCCGTCTGGGCCGCAAGCGGCGAAGGGCTCTTCAGGATCCTTCCCGATGGTTCCGTGGAGGAGTACAATACCATAAACTCGCCGCTCCAGTCGCTGGATATCAGGTACGCCACCTGCGATCCCGACGCGGGGTTCCTGTATCTGGTCACCGACCACGGCATGTGGAGGCTGCACCTGGAGGAGGGCATGGGAGGGGACCTCTCCTCCTCCACGGTCTACCCCAATCCCTTCCTTCCCGGAGACGGTCAGTTACTGGGCGTAGCCGGACTCCCGAACACACCGGTGGACATAAGGGTGTTTGACCTGACCGGCGCTCTTGTTTATGAGTCACTGTCACGGTACAGGGACGACTTCGCCTGGAACGGCACCGACATGGACGGGAACCCCGTCTCTTCAGGCACTTACATGGTCCGGCTCACCCAGGACGGAGCCGACAGGTACCTGAAGCTTGCAGTGGTCAGATGACGGCGGCAGGGATGAGCAACTGAGAGAGGAAAACCGACTATGAAGGGAGTGGTCCTGGCCGGGGGACTCGGAACGAGGCTCCGCCCCCTTACCAGCATTACCAACAAGCATCTCCTTCCGGTCTACGACCAGCCGATGATATTCTATCCGCTTCAGAAACTGGCGGAAGCCGGAATAAGGGACGTGATGCTGGTGACCGGCGGGAACAGCGCCGGTGATTTCCTCAGGCTCCTCGGGGACGGTTCCGGTTTCGGTTTCAGGACACTGAACTACGCCTACCAGGTGAGGGAAGGCGGAATAGCGGAGGCGATAGGACTGACCAGGACCTTCATTGGAGGCGACCAGTTCGTCGTGATACTCGGGGACAACATCCTGGAGGACCCGCTGGAGGACAAGGTCCGGGCTTTCAAGGAACAGGGGGAGGGCGCCAGGATACTCCTCAAGGAGGTAGACAATCCCAGCGATTACGGAGTGGCGGAGCTTGACGGGAACCGCGTGGTCTCCATCGAGGAGAAGCCGAAGAGACCGAGGAGCAGTTACGCGGTGATAGGCGTCTACATGTACGACGGCTTCGTCTTCGATGTGATAGACGGGCTCGAGCCTTCGGCCAGGGGTGAACTGGAGGTTACCGACATAAACAACACCTACCTTCGACGGGGCCTGCTTCGGGCCGACATTCTTCAGGGCTGGTGGGCGGATTCCGGGTGCAGCATAGACGGCCTCCTCCAGGCCGGCATAAGGGCCAGGCAGCTCCGATCGGAGGGCCGCTGATGAGAATACTCGTCACCGGCGGGGCGGGTTTCATAGGCAGCAACTTCACCAGGATGGCCCTGGCCGGCAGGCCTTCCTGGAGGATCACGGTACTGGACAAGCTCACCTACGCCGGCAGGCGCGAGAACCTCGAGGAAGTGGAGAACGATCCCCGGTTCGAGTTCGTCCACGGAGACATATGCGACCCGAATGCCGTTTCATCGGCAATGCGGGACTGCGACGCCGTGATCAACTTCGCTGCGGAGACCCACGTGGACAGGTCCATAGATGATGCCTTCTCCTTCGTGCGGACTGACGTGGACGGCGTCCGCGTACTCCTGGAGGAGTTCAGGAAGGAACGGAGGACGCTCTTCCTCCAGATATCCACAGACGAGGTCTACGGCAGCGTGGAAAAGGGCTGGTCATCGGAGGAGGACAGGCTTTCCCCCAGGAGTCCCTACGCGGCGTCCAAAGCCGGTGGGGAACTCCTGGCCATGAGCTACTGGACGACCTACGGCACTCCGGTGGTGGTCACCCGGGCATCCAACAACTACGGGCCGTTCCAGTACCCGGAGAAGCTGATACCACTTTTCCTCACCAACGCCATGGACGGGCAGCCGCTTCCCCTCTACGGTGACGGCATGAACAGGAGGGACTGGCTGTTCGTGGACGATCACTGCCGGGCCCTCATGAAGGTCATGGAGAACCCAAGGCCGGGCAGGGTATACAACATCGGCGCAGGACAGGAGTACACCAACAGGGAGGTGACCGAACTGATACTGGAGGCAGCGGGAGCCTCCCGCGATCTGGTCAGGCTCGTGGAGGACAGGCCCGGCCATGACAGGCGCTACGCCCTGGACGTCGGCCTCATCGGGAGGGAACTGGGCTGGAGGGCCGGGACCCCCTTCCCGGAGGGTCTGAGGATCACGGCGCAGTGGTACGCGGACAACAGGCCATGGTGGGAGACCATCAAGTCGGGGGAGTTCGGGGAGTATTACGGGAAGATGTACGGCAGACGCCTGGCGGGACCGGAGGGGGGAAGATGAGGATACTCGTGACGGGCGGGGCCGGTTTCATCGGAAGCCACCTCTGCGAAAGGCTGCTCTCCGACGGTCACAGCGTGCTGGCCATGGACAACCTGATAACCGGGTCAACGGACAACATCGCCCACCTCGCGGGCAGGGACGATTTCCATTTCATACACCACGATGTGACGAACTACATCTTCGTGTCGGGAGAGGTGGACTTCGTTTTCCACCTGGCCTCCCCCGCAAGCCCCGCCGACTACCTGGCCTATCCGATACAGACACTGAAGGTGGGTTCCCTCGGTACCCACAAGACTCTGGGTCTCGCCCTGGCCAAGGGCGCCGGTTTCATACTGGCCTCCACCAGCGAGGTCTACGGAGACCCGCTGGTCCATCCCCAGCCGGAGGACTACTGGGGCAACGTGAACCCGGTGGGACCCAGGGGGGTCTACGACGAGGCCAAGAGGTTCGCCGAGGCGATCACCTTCGCCTACAGGAGGTTCCACGGGCTGGACGCCAGGATCGCCAGGATATTCAACACCTACGGCCCCAGAATGAGACCCGACGACGGGAGGGTGGTGCCCTCCTTCATAAGTCAGGCGCTTTCAGGAAAGGATCTCACGGTCTACGGCGACGGCAGCCAGACCCGAAGCTTCTGCTACGTATCCGACACCGTGGACGGCCTGGTAAGGCTCATGGGGTCGGATTCCGCCGGGCCGGTGAACATCGGCAACCCCGACGAGATGACGATCGCGCAGTTTGCCGATTTCGTACTGGATTCGGTAGATTCCAGCAGTTCGATCGTAAACATGGAACTCCCCAGGGACGATCCCAGGGTCAGAAGACCGGACATCTCCCTGGCCAGGGAGATTCTGGGATGGGAGCCTGCAGTTCCCCTCAGGGAGGGATTGGCCATGACCATAGACTATTTCAGGGGAAGACGGTGACCCCGTGCTGCTAATCCTGACCGTCCTCCTCGCCCAGAGCATTCAGCCTGCGGGGACCGCCGCCTCGGCATGGGAGATGAGGGGCACCTATGAAACGGTCCTGGAGCTGGCGGACCGGAACTCCTACCTCATGGGCCCCGGGGACGTCGTCGCCGTGACCATAGCCGGGGGATCCAGCCAGTACCTCGTCAGCGCCGGTTTCTCCCCCTGGGCGGTCTACGCGGTAGGCGGGGACGGGTACCTCTCGGTGGCCGGCATCGGTGCGGTCCCCGTGGAGGGCCTCACCATCGAGGAAGCGCAGAGGGAACTCCAGCGCAGGGCATCAACCTACTATTCGTCACTGACGGTGACACTGTCGCTGCAGGAGCCCAGGCTGCTCCGGGTCAACGTGGGCGGCATGGTCAACGAACCCGGCACTTACGTGCTGTCTGCCCTGGACAGGGTTTCCGACGCCATTCACATGGCCGGCGGCATATCCACCTTCGGTTCCAGGAAGGGGTGGATGCTGACCCAGTCGGGGGACAGCCTGGAGATCGATCTCAACATGGTGCCGGGAACGGCGTCCCACGTGTCCGATCCCTTCCTGCTCAACAACGCCGACGTGATGATGGCGGTCTGCACCGATCCGGTCTTCATACTCACTCCGGACAACCACTTGGAGACCAGGGACCTCAGGCCTGAGGAGGACCTGGAGTCCCTGATGGCAAGGATGGGGGGGGTCAGAGGCAACATGGACCTTCGAAGGAGCCTGCTCCTCAGGGAAGGCGACTGTTTCCCGATATGGAGCGACTCCGCCGGGTTCAGCAGAATGGAACTCTACGCCGGCGACACCCTGATGGTTGTGTCCATGGAGGATTCAGTGGTGGTGGGCGGAGCGGTCAATAGGCCGGGACGTGTCCCCTACAGCCCGGAGAACACCGTCTACGACTACATAGTTCTTGCGGGAGGTCCGCTGAGCACGTCCGGGGGAGGGGTCACCGTCCTGCGGGAGGGAAGGGAGGTCAATCTCGAGGGTGAGGAGAGAGAGGCCCGCCTGCTTCCCGGTGACGTGGTGGAACTTGACTACAGCTGGTTCCAGAAGAACAGCGCCCTGATATCGCTCATTACTTCGGCGATATCCCTGGGCATTACGCTTTACAGCATTTCGTCGAATTAGGAGAGCATGGCCGGAGACCTCAGGAACTCGTTCGCCGGAAGATGGATAGGGACCGTTGCCCGGAACCTCAGGAAGATAGCCCTCTTCTGTTTCGTGGTAGCCGCAGCCGCAGCGGTCTATTCCCTCACACGGACCCAGAAGTGGACCGCCTACTCGGTGGCCACGGTCCCCGGCGGCCAGCAGTCCTCCCTGGGGCTCGGGGCCCTGGGCGGCATAGCCGGCGACATTATCGGGGACAATATGCCCTCCCTGTCCGGAATGATGAACCTGGGCGCATCGGAGGTACTTGACCTCAACCTGGTCTTCCAGGTGCTGACCTCCAGGTCGGTCTTCGAGCGGATCATCTTCAAGTACGACATGCTGGCGGAGCTGCATGCCCCCAGCATGGACATGGCCATAAAGAAGTTCAACGAGTACGCATCGGTCACCCTCTCCCCGGAGGGTTTCTTCGTGATATCCATGGAGGCGGACAGCAGGGAGATATCAGCTGCCATAGTCAACGACATAATCGAGTTCGCCAACCAGGACCTTTCCACCATCATCACCAGCAGGGCACGGAGGAGCAGGATAGCCGCCGAGGAGATGGTGAGGGCGGCGGAGGAGTCGCTGGCCATCTCCCAGAGGGACATGGAGGAGTTCCGCAGCGGGACCGGCCTCCTCTTCCCCGAGGAGCAGGGCATCTCCATGGTTCAGCTGATGGCTTCCATAGAGACCGAACTGGTCATGGCCGAGGCCCAGCTGGCCGGGGTGAGCGGCACCATGTCGGCCTCCAGCCCCGCCTACATCGAGGTGGCCGGGATGGTGGAGTACCTCCGGAGCAGCATGAGGGGCAGGACCTCGGAGGACAGCATCGGCTTCTTCCCCGTCCTGGACAGCATGCCGGAGATGCTGAGGGAGTACGAGAACCTGGCAATAGACCTGGAGACCCGCAGGGCCATATACCTGATGCTGAGACAGGAGCTGGAATCGCTCAAGCTCGAGGAGGCCAAGGACAGCCCGACCCTGGAGGTCATCGTTCCCGCAGTCCCCGCGGCTCTCCGCTCATATCCCAAGAGGGGCAGGATGGTCATCGGGTACACCGCCGTTGCCTTCGTGCTGGCGCTGCTCTGGATGGCGGTCCTGACCTACACCAGGCAGCTCCTGGACAGCGAGGGGACCGGACCCTTCTGGAGGGAGGTCCTGGGCACCGCCGGCAGGCAGCTTTTCCTTCGCCGGAGCGGGAGGGAGCCCGGAAGGACCGACCGCTAGCTGCCCAGCTCACATCGCACGGTTATATTCCTTCACACAGATGTGGTCCTGCGGATACGTCAGATTCGGTCCTGCGGATCCTTCAGATTCGGTCCTGCTTACCCGTCTTCAAGGGAGGGGGGTGCTCGATGATGCACAGGAAGTTCAGGCCGGACACCGACCTTGCGGACTGCAGGCGGATCTGGCGCGAAGTGGGCTGGGTGGATGAGAAGTCCCACGAGGAGGCCATGGAGGTTTTCCTGCAGGGATGCAGGACACTGGTGGGCGAGGTCGGGGGACGCGTGGAGGCCCTTGCGCTGTCAACACCGGGCTCTGTCAGGTACCTTGACGGCGATCTCTCCCTCTGCGCCGTGTGCGGTGTAACCACGGGATACGCGGGCAGGCGCAGGGGTCTTGCAGGAAGGCTGACCGCCGAACTCATCGCACTGGATGCGGCGGAGGGGGCGGAGCTGGCCGGCCTGGGCATATTCGACCAGGGCTACTACGACAAGCTCGGGTTCGGTACCGGCCCCTACGAGGTGATCGTCGGTTTCGATCCCGCAACCCTGGATGTGCCGGTGAACCCTCCACCTCCAATAAGGCTCTCCGTAGAGGACTGGGACATGGTCCACAGGTCCAGGCACCGCCGAATGCTGGTGCACGGCAATACATCTCTGGACAGGCCCGAGATAACCAGGGCGGAGATGCTCTGGAGCGACGGCGGGTTCGGACTTGGCTACCTCGATGACACAGGCGAGTTCCTCACACATCATCTCTGGTGCGGGAGTGCGAAGGGGGAGCACGGACCCTATACCATCCAGTGGCTGGCCTACAGTGACTACTTCCAGCTGCTGGAGCTGCTTGGTCTCATTCGCAACCTGGGAGACCAGGTGCACCTTGTGAAGATGCTGGAGCCCCAGGCCATCCAGCTGCAGGATTTCCTCAGGACCCCGTTCAGGAGCATGAGGAGGACCGGGAAGTCGGAATACGAGACCTTCAGCAGGGCGATGGCCTTCTGGCAGCTGAGGATCTGCGACCTTCCCCGGTGCATGGAGAGGACCGTCTTCCCGGGTGAACCCGTCACCTTCAACCTCAGGCTGCGCGACCCGATCCTTGGTTATCTGGAGGACGACTCGCCCTGGAAGGGAGCTGGAGGTGACTACATCGTGACGCTGGGGCCCGAATCCTCCGCCGAGTCCGGTCACCACCCCTCGCTCCAGCTCATGGAGGCTTCCATCGGCGCCTTCACCAGGATGTGGCTGGGCGTGAGACCGGCCTCGGGGCTCAGGGTCACCGACGACCTGTGCGCGCCGGACAGGCTCATCGGCAGCCTGGACAGGCTGATCAGGCTTCCGCTGCCCAGAATAGACTGGGAATACTGAAGAAGCGGGCGAAACCCGATCCCCGTTCCGGCAGGCGCGCGGGTCCCGGAAGGTCAGGGAGCTGTAGAACCTGACCTAGAGGGATCCGGCAGGCTGCGGCACCTGAAGAGGTACCTGCAGAAACTTTTCTCCGGCATCCTTCCCACGATCCTGACCAGCGCCCAGATGACTACCCAGGTAAAGAGCACCCGGGCGAAGAGCACCCCTGATACGTGACCGCCAAGGGACATCATCAGCAGGGTATCCTCGACTATGGCGTGGGACAGCCCCATGAGGGCCATCGAGAAGAAGACGTCCCTGTCGGGAAGCTTGCCGGACCTGACGTCCCGTATTATCAGGCCTCCACCGTAGGAGATACCCAGCACCATTCCGAAGATGGTAACGGTTGCGGCGGAGCGTCCTATGCCTATGGAAGTGAGGACAGGACCCAGCATCCTGTTGAGAAGGGCGGTGACGCCAAGCCTGTCCAGGACCTTCATCAGCACTATCAGCACAAGGACGATGAGGAATATCGTCGCCATGTTGCGAAGCTGCGACAGGGCCCAGTCGTCCAGGTCGCCTCCCCCCGCCGAGGCCTCCCAGAGGATCCTTCCCCTTCCCTGAAGGAGACCGCCGAGGCTGAAGACGGTATGGAGCGTGAAACCGAATGCCAGAGCGGACAGCAGCCGGAAGGGTATCATGAAGCGTATCCTGACACCGCTCTTCCTGGCTATGGTGGTCTCCACCGGCATGGAGTGCGCGACCAGTATCATGCAGGCGATGACGGTTATCTGGGCGGTGGTCATCTGGAGTCCCGGAGCGATGGAGGCGAAGACCACTATGCCCCCGTACATGTTGGTTATTACAGCGGTGGCCCAGACCAGGCCCATCTCGCCGGGAAGGCCCACCAGGCCCATCAGGGGCTGGAAGGCGGCGGCTATGTAGCGGACCAGGGACAGTTCGTCCAGTATCTTCACCGCCACCACCACGGGGACCATTATCCTGAAGAGGATGAAGCTCACGCCGGCGGCTTCGCGCACCTGTTCCCACGCTCTGGCAGGCAGGGACAAGTCCCACCCCCTTTCGTTCCACGGAAGATAAACATTTTCGTATAATCTGAATAGAACGGGGGTGCTCGAATGACCATCGAGGAACTGTGCGGTCTCTGGGAAGAAGCCGGGCACAAGCTCTACCTCGTGGGAGGATGCGTCAGGGACAGGCTTCTGAAGAAACCCACGGCGGACTACGACCTTGCGACGGATACTTCTCCGGAACTCACCATGCGGATACTGAGGGAGGCGGGCTGGCGCGCCTACCCGCTGGGGATCGAGTTCGGCACCGTGGCCACCACCATGGACACCCCCGGCGGACCCGAGGAGGTGCAGATAACCACCTTCAGGTGCAGCGAGAGCTACAGGAAGGGCTCACGTCATCCGGAGGTGGTTTTCGGAGGCAGCATCGTGGAGGACCTCGTGCGGCGGGATTTCACCATCAACGCCATGGCCATGGACTGCAGCGGGAACCTCATCGACCCCGTGGGAGGCAGGGAGGACATCCAGAGGGGTCTTATCAGGACGCCAATGGAGCCGGAAGAGACCTTTTCGGAGGATCCACTGAGGATGCTCAGGGCTTTCCGATTCGCCTGTTCGCTGGGGTTCGAGATCGAGGAGGGCACATTCCGTGCGGTGTCGAGGAGGAAGTCCATGATACAGGGCATCTCCAGGGAACGCTGGAAGATGGAGATGGACAGGCTCCTGGCGGACCCCGACCCCCGGAGTACCGCCTCCGTCCTCCAGCTGATGAGGAAGTCGGGGCTGCTGGCGGAGATGATCCCGGAGTTCGAGGAGGTATTCCGGCAGGACGGCCTTTCCCAGGGACCCGCACACAGGGGGGATATCTGGGAACACACCATGGACGCTGTTTCGAAAGCGGTGTCCGATTCACCCTGCGTCAGGTGGGCGCTCCTGCTGCATGACATAGGCAAGCCCGGGTGCAGGACCGTGAACGGGGACGGCAGGGTCCACTTCTACGGACACGAGACCCGGGGAGGCGAAATAGCCCTTGCCGTGGCCGAGAGGTTCAGGTTCTCCAAGAAGGAACGGCAGTGCCTGGCATTCCTGGTAGAGAACCACATGAGACCCGTCCATTACACGGAGGAGTGGTCCGACAGGGCCGTAAGGAAGCTGGCCAGGGATGCCGGCGGGCACCTGCAGGAACTTCTCGACCTGGCGGAATCGGACATCGCAGCCCATGCGGAGCCCTTTGCCTCCGACGGGAAGGGACGCCTGGAGGAGCTTCGCACGAGACTGGACATCCTGGCTCCCGACCTTGGCAGGAGGGTACTCCCCAGGGAACTCGGCACCATCCTGATGAACAGGCTGGGTTCGAATATCTCACAGGCGCCCCGGGTCGGTATCGCCCTCTCCAACCTGGAGGAGCTGGTGCTCCAGGGGGCACTGCCGGAGCTTGCCGCCCCGGATGTGTACCTGGAGTACCTCGAAGAGCACCCTGAGGTGTTCGGCAGGCATTGCTGATCAGCGGCAGCATCCTTCCTGCGAACCTGTCCGGGTGGTATCACGGATTCCCGTGTCCATTCCGGTATTGACAGGGGTACCCATCCTGTTATTTTTTGTTGACCGAACGGTCAGTCAACAGGGAACGGAAGGGATATGGACACCAGAGAATCGATACTGGACGCCGCCGAGGAGGTCTTCGTAGAGAGGGGCTTCTCGGGGGCATCCATAAAGAGGATAGCTGAGAGTGCGGGAGTGGCAAAGAGTCTGCTCTACCATTACTTCCCCTCGAAGAAGGACCTCTGGCAGGAGGTCATCCACCGGAGGGTCAGGCAGGCGGGTCTGCCCGGGAAGCTCCTCGAGACGGTGGCCTCCGTCTCAAGGGACGGGCTGGAGGCGGTCCGGGAAGGCAGGAAGCACACCACATATTTCGAGTTCATGAGGGATAACCCCCAGTTCGTGAGGATGCTGGCCTGGCTGAACGCCGAGAGGGAGTTCCCATGCGAACCGCCCGTGGACATGAAGGAGGGAGTCCTGGACAGGCTGGCGGAACTCCAGGAGAAGGGGATATTCAGGAAGGACATAGATCCCAGGGTGTTCGTGATAATCTTCATGGCGGTAAGCGAGGTGTGGTTCATGTCCTCGGACAGGATAAAGGCCTGGCTGGGGGAGGACATCGACCGCGACGGACTGGGGGAGGAGTACATGGACGCCGTGGGGAAGATACTCCTCGAGGGAATGGCCGGTAGAAGATGAGATGCCGGTGGCCGTACCTCATGGCCCTCTGCCTCCTGCTGCCGGCCTCCTGCGGCCGGGAGGAGGTCTCCGGTGACGGGCCGGTCCCGGTGACCGTCATTGTGCCGGAGCCCAGTGTCATAACCTCCACGGTAGTCCTGCCGTGCAGGCTGGAAGCCTCGTCGGAGGCCGTCGTCACTCCTCTCAACCCCGGACGCATAGTAGAAGTATACGTGAACGAGGGCGACACCGTGGAAGCCGGCGATCTTCTGGTGGAACTCTCCTCCGACCAGCAGTACAGCGGGGCCGTGGCTGCCTCCGCCGCGCGGCTGGAGGCTGCAAGGGCCATGGCGGAGAACAGAGCGGCGGACCTCAGGAGAGCCGAGAGGCTCAGGGCGGACGGCGCCGTGAGCGACGCCGAGTACGAGATGGCCGTAGCGGCAAGGGCTTCCGCAGATGCATCGGTCCGTCAGGCGTGGGCCTGGTACGAGAACGCAAGGAGCATGTCCGAGAGCGGCAGGATCACCGCACCCTTCGGCGGGACGGTTGCCAGGGTCTGGGCCGGGGAGGGCGATGTCTCCTCGGGACCGCTGGTGTCCATCACCGATTCTGGAACCATGACCTCGGAGGTCCTTGTTGCTGAAAGGCACCTGGCCCTACTTTCCGAAGGGCTTCCGGTGGTGTTCTCGACCTCGCATTACTCAGGCGTGCTCTTCTCCGGCGAGGTGACCTCCTATTCGTCATCGGTGGATCCCGTTTCCGGACTGGTATCGGTCAGGGTGCAGTTACCGGATACATCCGGGATGCTGCGTTCCGGCATGACCGGCACGGCCACCCTTGCCCTGGAGACCTCCGAGGACACCGTTGTGCTGCCCATGGGATCCCTGCTGAGGGGCGACGACGGATCATGGATGGCAGTGCTCAAGGAAAGGGGCGAGGCCTCGGCGGTCGTGCTGGAAACCGGCCTGATGAGCGGATCACATATCGAGGTGACCGAAGGGGTCCAGCCGGGCGACTCAGTGATAGACATGGGCCATCATCTGGTTACCGACGGGATGCCGGTGAGCGTGGTGTCAAGATGAGCCTCCCGGGACTCGCGGTCAGGCGCAGGGTAACCTTCCTGATGGTCTTCCTCCTGATGGGAGGAGCGGGGCTCTTCGCGCTGACCCGGCTCGGAATAGACTACTTCCCCAAGGTGGACCTGGGTCGGATAGCCGTGGTCACGGTGCTTCCCGGGGCGGGACCATCCGACGTGGAGGCACTGGTCACCGAGCTGCTGGAGGATGCGGTCAGCGGCGTCGAGGGAATAGAGACCGTCCTGTCGTCATCCCGGAACGGCGTGAGCATGATCACGCTGGAGTTGAAGAACAGCGCGGACATCGACCAGGCCGAGGTTGACGTCCGCGACGCGGTGGAGAGGGTCAGGAGCAGGCTTCCTGAGGCTGCGGGGGATCCCGTGATAATGGCGATGGAATCCAGCATGAAGCCGCTGATAATGCTCACCTTCACCAGCGAAGTGATGAACGGTACCGAACTCCGTAACCTGGTGGACCAGGAGCTGTCGCCCAGGCTGGGAAGGGTGGAGGGCATTTCGTCCGTGGACGTCCTGGGCGGCCGGGTGAGGCAGATCAACGTGGAAGTCGACCCGGTGCTGCTGGCCGAGAGGGGCATATCGATGCGCCAGGTGCATTCGGCCCTCTCCGCGGTGGGCGGGGACCAGCCTGGCGGGGACATCAGCGACGGCGACCTGGAGATGGCCCTGAGCGTGAGGTCGGGATTCCGGGACCTCGATGCCATCAGGGAGCTTGTGATCGGAAGGCAGGGGGACAGGCCGGTCAGGCTCGAGGAAGTGGCCGAGATAGTGGACGGTCATGCCGAGCAGACATCCTTCACGCACCTGGACCAGGGGGAGGCTGTGCTGCTCATCTTCAGGAAGACGGCGGACGCCAATACGGTCAATACCTGCAACAGGCTGGAGGAGGAGATAGGGGAGCTGGCGGAGGACTACGCCAGCATACTGGGAACCGAAATAATCTACAACCAGGAGAGGTTCATAACCGGATCGATGAAGGACCTTGCACTGACCGCGGTGCAGGCGGTGCTCCTGGCGGCGGCGGTGCTGACCTTCTTCCTGGGATCCCTTTCGAACGCGGGTATCGTCAGCCTTTCGATGCCGCTGTCCTTCATAGCATCCTTCGCTGCCATGTACCTCGTCGGCATAGACCTCAACATAATGTCGCTGGCCGGTCTCAGCATCTCCGTCGGCATGATAGTGGACAACTCGGTGGTGGTGATAGAGAACATCCACAGGTGGCGCAGGGAGGGCAGCGACGGGCTCCGCGCAGCCGAGGGTGGCGCGGCCCAGGTGGGCATGGCGGTCACCGCCTCCACACTGACCACGGTGGCCGTCTTCATACCGATGCTCTTCGTTCCGGGGATCACGGGCCAGATATTCAGGGACCTGAGCCTCACCATCACGTCGGCTCTCTTTCTATCCCTGTTCGTATCGCAATCACTGATACCTCTGCTCTCCTCCCGCAGCCGCAGACTGGTCATGGAGCACTCCCCGGCCTCGCTGACCGGCAGGATACAGCGCTGGCTGGACCGGCTGGAGGAGGGGTATTCCCGGAACGTCTCCTGGCTGATCGCGAATTCGAGGTTCGTGTTCGCCCCGGTCCTTCTACTCTTCGCCGGCTCCCTGATGCTTCTGGGCCTGGTGCCCAAGACCTACCTGCCCGAGCCCAAGGAGGGTGTCATAGACATCGATATGAGCCTGGCCCCGGGCACCGGCCTGGAATTCACCGACAGCGTGATGGTGGATGCCGAGAGGAGGATACTGGAGGTCATAGAGCCCGGCGACCTGGCCCATTCCTACATGGACGTCGGAAAGAGGGAGGGTCTGGGAGCACTTTTCGGATCGGCATCCTCGGCAACGGGGGAGATCAACCTCTATTTCGTGGACGAACACAGCAGGAGCCGAAGCGTGGAGTACTACGAGGAGAGGATAAGGGAAGTCCTGGACCGCCTTCCCGGAGTCCAGTACAGTCTCACCAGCGGCATTCCCATAGGAAACGAGTATCCGGTGAGCGTCGTTGTCTACGGCGAGGACCTGGACGAGTTGAGGGAGATGGGTGAGACCGTCAGGGAGGGCATGACCAGGATACCCGGAGCCGTGGATGTCTCCTCGACCCTGGAGAACCGCCTGATGCAGGTGGATTTCGTCCCCGACGAGAACGTGCTGTTCCTCAGGGGAATGTCGCCTGCCATGATCGGAATGGAGATGACCATCGGCGTCCTTGGACTGGACGTGTCGACCTTCAGCCAGGGAAGCAGGGAGTATGACGTGAACCTCCGGTACGCCGGCCGGTTCCGGTCCAGCAGGGAAGCAGTGGCCGGCCTTCCGGCCTACGGCATGCCCCTGGATGCCTGGGGGGACTTCCGGCTGACTCTGGTACCCGAGAGGATACAGCGGAGGGACAGGACCCGCATAGCGACCGTCAACTGCAGGATATCCGGAAGACCCCTGGGCGACGTTGCAGGAGATGTTGAAGCCATGATGGACACTCTGAGCCTCAACGGTCACCGGTGGGAGATCCTCGGGGACGTCAGGGACAGGGGTGAGGCCTTCACCAGCATGGGTCTGGCGATAGCGGTATCCCTGATACTGGTGTACATGGTCATGGCCTCCCAGTTCGAGTCCCTGCTGGAGCCCTTCATTATAATCATCGAAGTCCCGCTTGCACTCATCGGCGTCATAATAACGCTTGTGCTGACCGGTACCACCATGGGTCTCACCTCGCTGGTCGGACTGCTCATGCTGGGAGGCATAGTGGTGAACAACGGGATAGTCTTCGTGGACTACGCCAACCAGCTGAGGCGGAACGAGGGGATGTCGAGCGGGGAAGCCATCGTGGAGGCCGGAAGGAAGAGGCTCCGTCCCATTCTCATGACAGCCATCACCACTATCCTGGCCCTTATGCCCCTGGCCGTGGGGGCTACGGAGAGTTCGGTGCTCTGGGCTCCCATGGCCAGGACCGTGGCAGGAGGTCTTTCGGTAGCGACACTGCTGACGCTGATAGTGCTGCCCTGCCTCTACGTGAAGCTGGACAGGTGGAGGCGGAGGACCTAGTCTGTCTTTCGCATGTGAACGTCCATCTGGGGGAACGGGATCGAAATGCCCTGGCTGTCGAAGGTCTTCTTGATCCTCTCGTTGGTGTCGAAGTAGACATCCCAGTAGTCCCCGGTCCTGACCCAGGCCCTGACGGTGAACTTCACGCTGCTGCTTGCCATCTCCGACAGGCCCACGAAGGGGGCCGGATCCTCCAGCACCCTTTCATCCTCCTTAAGTATGCCCATGAGGACCGATTTCACCATGTCGATGTCGTCGGAGTAACTGACCCCGGCGGTGAGGTCCACCCTCCTGGTCTCCCTTGCGGTGTAGTTGGTGATGTTGTCCCCGGTGATATTCGAGTTTGGAATTATCACCTTCTTGTTGTCCAGTGTCCGGATCGTGGTCGTGAAGATACCTACCTCGTCGATGAAGCCGGAGGCGCCTCCGGCGTCGACGTAGTCACCGGTCCTGAAAGGCTTGAAGACTATCATGAGGACCCCCGAGGCGAAATTCGCAAGGGAGCCCTGCAGGGCCAGGCCTATGGCAAGTCCCGCGGCGCCGAGGACCGCAACGAAGGAAGCGGTCTGTATTCCCAGCTTCGAGAGGGCGGCAATCAACACGAATGCCAGTATTCCGGCGTAGAGAATTCTGCTTACGAATCCCGTCAGAGTGTCGTCAACGTTCCGCTTCCTCATTATCCTGCGGACCAGCTTCCTGGTCAGGGAAGCCGCCATCTTCCCCAGGACCAGGATCGCCGCCGCTGCCAGCACGTTCAGCCCGTACATCGTCACCAGCTGTTTTATCTGTTCCCAGACGCCTTCCATGACTGTCTCCCGTCATTCCCTTCCCGCACCGCGTGCTCCAGATTGGCAGCGATGGAGATGATCCGCTTCATGGCCTCCAGTTGAGTCCGAATGTTATCATCGCCTGCGAGTCCTTTATTTCATCGGGCTGTCCGGGGACAAGGAAGATAGAGTCCCTGCCGAGGGAGGACCAGGAAAGACCGCCGTCCAGCCTGAAATCGCCCAGGTGTATGCCGGTCCCCAGGGACAGGCCCAGCCTGGAGCCGGTCTCGACGTTCTCGTAGTTGGGAGACCCGAAATTGAGGCTGCCCATGAACTCGAAGGAATCGTAGAGGAAGGCTGAGCCGAAGAGCCTCACCTCCGTTGCATCCCTTCCGCCCGGGTCGACCAGCTCCAGCTCGGCGCCGAAGACCCCGGTCCTCTGGTCGTTGGCGTAGAGCATTCCTCCGATGGCCGCCCTGGCCGGGTAGTCATCGTCCTCGGAGGTCCAGGAGAGACCGAGGAGTCCGGATCCCAGGGGAAACTCGATGCCTCCGTGCCAGCAGAAGGAGCTGAAGTCCCTCTTCCAGGTTATCAGTGTATCGTTATCGGGGTTCTCCACATCCTCATAAGTGGAATCATAACTTGCAGATCCGAACCTCATGCCGGCTGAAGCCCCCAGACTCAGCCAGTCGGCCGCGCTGTAGGAGAGCCCTCCCGCGGTCTCGTACATGCCTCCGGATGTCTCGAACTTCCTTATCTCGCTTAGGAAACTGGTCTGGCCCGGTTCGAAATCGTAGGTGTAATGGGTGTACTTGAAGGCGAAATCACTCACCTTCCCAAGGGCGGCTCCCATGACAAGGTCCCCTCCCACGGGAAATGACAGTCCGGCGTAGAGCGTGGACATGCTCAGCCAGTTGGAGTCATGCTTGCCCAGGCTGTCCGAGAGCATGGCGGCTCCTATGGACGGGCCGAATGAAACCGTGACCGAGGTCACGGGTAACCTGGAAAGACCGGCTGGATTGGTCAGCACGCAGGCGTCGCCGTCGATCCCGATGGACCTTGTCCCTCCGAGTGCCACGGACCTGGCCGTAACTCCCGGCAGCAGGGTTCCCGCCCCTCGGACCCCGAGATACCCGAATCCCGGGGAGGAGGCCGGAACAAGCAGCATCAGAGCAAAAATCGCGATGTTTCTCATCTCATCCCCTTAGTCCAAGTGGTATTCGCATCAACGGCCATAGTATAAGCCTTTCACCCCTCCAGGACATGTCCCGGGGTTGCCCGGAGCCCGGGCAGTACCTAGTATCTGGCATCCAGGCGGCCACGGGCCGACGGGCAGCAGAGAGGGAAAGAACCCATGGATCACGGACTCATTATCTTCGATGCCGACGGCACTCTCAGGTACTGCAGCGTGGAGGGACAGCCGTGCCCCAACAGGGACGGGGAATGGGAGCTGTATCCCGGTGTTGCGGAGAAGCTCTCGGAGTTCGAGTGGAGAGGCCCCGGTGAGGATGGAGGGACCGGGTACGGCATAGCGAGCAACCAGGGAGGGGTCGGAGCGGGCTACTTCAGTCTGGATACCGCCAGGGAACTGCTGGAGGACACTTTCCGGAGGGCATTCGGCTTCGATCCCGCTCCGGGAACCGTGCAGCTGTGTCCCCATCATCCCCGGAGCGGATGCGGCTGCCGCAAGCCTTCCCCGCTCATGATAAACAGGATAATAGACCTGTACGGCCTGGAACCCCGGGAAGTACTCTTCGTTGGTGACAGTGAGGACGACAGGGCGGCGGCGGATAACGCGGGCTGCGACTTCCAGTGGGCAAACAGGTTCTTCCGCAGGGAATCGGAGGGATCTCATCCGGAAAACATCGAACCGGAACGACCTTGAATGACCCGATCCGGTCCGGCCGGGGCAGGTTGCGGTCACTCAGGTACGGACCGTCTTGACTCGATCGTAGTCTCCGTTTTCGACTGTCAGACCACGGGAGCAACCCCGGAGAGGGGAGACCTGCTGGAACTTGCCTGGGCAGTGCTGACGCCCGGCGGGGAAGGGCCGGTACCGGTCCACGATTTCCTGGTGGCCCTCCCGGATGGCCGCAGAGTACCGGAGAAGATCTCCAGGCTGACGGGGATCAACGACGGAATGCTCACAGGGGCCATAGACCCCGATGAGCTTGCTGAACTGGTAGGGCCGGTCATTGAGAACAGCATTCCCGTGGCGCATTTCTCATCCTTTGAGGAACGGTGGCTGGAACGGTTGCTGTCCCGGGTCCCCGGAGGCTGCTGCAGCGTGAACCTGCTGTGCACCAGGGAGATCGCCAGGAGGCTGCTGCCCGGGGTTCCCAGAAAGGGGATACGTGCCCTTTCCGGGTATTTCGGCCATACCCTGGGGGAGTGCAGGAGGGCGGGTGAGCATGTACTGGCCACCGTCAGTATCTGGCGCAGCCTGCTGGGAATACTGGAGACCCGCGGCATAATCACCCTTGGAGGACTCCTCTCCCTCCTGGAGGAGCCCGTACCAAAGATGGAAGGCGGCTTCGTCTACAGGCTGTCCAGAGAGACCAGGCTCTCCCTTCCCGCATCTCCGGGCGTATACCGCTTCCTCTCCGCTTCCGGAGACCTTCTCTACGCAGGCAAGGCCACATCACTGAGACGGAGGGTGAACAGCTACTTCACCAGGAGGAAGGGCGCAGAGAGGACGCTGGAGCTGGTCACACAGATCCACGACATGGAGTACGATGAGTGCGCCACTCCACTGGAGGCGGCACTGCTGGAGTTCGAGATCATCGACGGGTCCGCTCCGGTCTACAACGTGGCGCTGAGGGACAGGGGAGCTGCCGTCCGCTTCCTCTCCGGGGAGCTGGACCGTCCGTCTGCCGAGGCCGACGAAGACCATCCGCGCGGTCCCGTTCTCTCCGGTTCCCCCGCCCTGCTCCTTCCGGCTTTGAGGGCTTCAATTGCGGACGGCATTCCTCCGGCCCCGGCGGATATCGGGCTGGACTGCTCGCCCCCTGCACCCGGGGCCCTGGAGGAGGGCTTCGAAGCCTTCGCCGCCTCCCTTTCCCCGAAGGGGTTTCCTACGGCGCAGGATCTCCTGACCGCCGGATCGGGACTCTGGGAATCCATGAAGGGGGAAGAAGGGGAGCCCGATGCCGGGGGAGACGACGGCGGGGCCGAAGACGGTGCCGGCACGCTCCGTGAGCCCCGACGCGAAGTCATGAGTGCCGATGATGTGAGGAAGCATATGGAACGGCTGCTTGCCTTCGGCGTCAGGGACCTGCTCCGGGGTTCATGGTACATACTCCTCGGATGGTCGGGGCTGGTGTGGCGGCCGGGGACCGGCGGAAGGTCCAGGAGCCTCCGCTTCGACTGCGGTTTTGTGCGGGGAGCCGCCTGGCTTGAAGAGGGCGGACTCGAGGAGTGCATTGCCCCGGCACTCAATGAGGTCCCCTCCAGGCTGGAGAGGATGAGGCGAATGGGCGGCAGCTCCTACAGGAGGATACGCGTTCTGGATGGCGAGGTGCGCAGGCTGGCGGCCGGAGGCAGCCTGGAGGGGATCTTGATTCCGGGCGGGCGAATGATGGATTTGATCGGGATCCGGCATCTGTACACAAGGTTATGACGGCGTTGATCGAAAGGCAGTACACAATGAGAATAGCAGTTCTTGGAGGCGGGCTTGTGGGGGGTGCCATAGCCAGGGACCTGGCAGCGGGGGACGAGTTCGGAGTCAGGGTCTGCGACATTTCCTCCGGCACCCTCGAAAGGTTGACGGGAACGAGGGGGATAGAGACCCTTCGGGTCGACCTCTCCACGGATGAGGGGATGGACCGCGCCCTGGAGGACTGCGGCATGGCGGTGGGCGCTGTGCCGGGATCCATGGGGTTCGATACCGTCAGAAGAGTTCTGGAGCGGGGCCTGGATATCGTGGACATATCCTTCTTCCCGGAGGATTCCCTGGAGCTGGACGACCTGGCGGTGTCCGCGGGTGCCAGGTGCCTGGTGGATTTTGGGATAGCGCCGGGATGCAGCAACCTGGTATGCGGGAGGTGTGCTGAATCCTTCGGGGCAGTGAGCAGTTTTTCATGCATGGTGGGGGGACTCCCCGCCGAGAGGAGGCTCCCCTGGGAGTACCAGGCTCCATTTTCCCCCTCCGACGTGCTTGAGGAATACACCAGACCTGCCAGGATAGTCAGGGGCGGCAGGGTGGTGACCCTTCCCCCGCTGACCGAAACGGAGCTGGTGGACTTTCCGGAGGTGGGAACCCTGGAGGCATTCCTTACGGACGGACTGAGGAGCCTGCTTCGAGTGGAGGGAATACCGGAGATGGTCGAAAAGACCCTCCGCTACCCGGGCTACGTCGACCGGATTGAGCTTCTGAAGCGGACCGGCTTCCTGGACGGAGAACCGATCGACCTGTCATCGGGAAGTGTGTCCCCCCTGGAACTGACCTCGGAACTCCTGTTCAGGGCATGGAAACAGGCTTCGGGGGACAGGGACCTGACGGTGATGAGGATCCGGGTGGAGGGCACCGGGACAGACGGGAATGGTATAAGGAGGACATGGGACCTGCTGGACAGGTACGATGCCGAAACCGGTACCAGCTCCATGGCCAGGACCACCGGCTACACCTGCACGGCAGGAGTGAGGCTGCTGGCGGGAGGAAGGTGGACCGGGCCGGGTGTGCACCCTCCCGAGGACGTGGGCAGGGACCGCGAGTGCTTCGATTTCGTGATGGAACATCTGTATAGACGGGGAGTGAGGTTCAGGACCGCCGAGGAGAGTACCGGCTGAGCCGTGACCGGTTCAGCGTATCTTGTTCTCCAGTTCCTGTATCTCGTACTTCGCGTTGGACCGTATCTCCTCCAGGGCCTCCAGCAGGTCGCGGTTGTAGTCCTCGCTGAGCTGCTCGTAGGGCTGTAGCGTCGTCCGGTTAAGGAAGGGTCCGAAGGCGAGTTCGACCCCCAGGCTGAACTTGGGGTTATGCATCACGTCCGTGAGGTCCCTTTCGCTCGCGAACATCTGTTCGAATTCCGAGAGACCGCCCAGGAAACTGACGGTGCCGTTGAGCTGGTATTCGGCGCCGAAGTTTGCATCCCTCCCGTCCCATTCCAGGATAAGCGAAAGCTCCGGCACAGGGTGGTAGTCCATTCCCGCGAAGAGTCCCCTGAAGGGGTTGGACATCCTGCCGTCGGATATCTCGTCCTCGCCCTGACGGAACCTGCCCGTGCCGTATCCAAGGTGCAGACATACCGGTATTCCCGAGAAGTAGTCGAGGCTCTTGGTCATGACCAGGTATAGGGAGAAGTTCTGCGATTCCTGGTAGTCGTAGAGACTGTCCCTGTCGTCGCGGAAGAACTCGTAGTCCTCTTCGCCTGTGATGTTCTGACATCCCGCCGCCAGGCCCGGCGTGGTTATGCTCTCCCTGAGCACAAGGAACTTGACGTTGCCGGAAATGCCGGCCTCTCCCAGCCACGTAATGCCCAGCTGGCCCCTGTTGAAAAGTCCCACCTCCAGGTGGCCGGCCACTGCGAAGTCGCTTTCAGAGGAACTGTCGGCCCTCTCGTATCCGAAGGCCGTGAAGGAGCCGCCCAGAACTGCCTCGGTGTGGTGCAGGACCGATGCCGTGGGAATGTCCATGAGGCCTGGTCTCGAAAAGGGCAGGGAGCCTCCCTCGAGCAGCGACCCGCATGTCAGCGGAACAGAGATAAGTACGAAGAGGACATGTCTCATATGGCACCTCCAGGCAAACAGGAAGATAAGGCTGCCAGAAACGCCGTGCAATACCCGGGGGAGGTCAGCCTCAGAAGTAGTAGGCGGCCCTGGCGTAGAAGAGGGAGGGCCAGCCGCCGAACTCGGAAACGGTCACGCCTCCCGATCCCGGACCCTGGCCCTGACCCGGGTTTGAGCCGCACTGAAGGGCAGTGTTCTGTCCGGTGTCGTGCTCTTCAGAGAGCGAGAGGTATGACGAGGGACCCTAAAGGTTCACCATGGCGGATGAAGAGACGGTCCTTATGAGGTCGCCGCTGCCGTCGAAGTACTTCTCCCAGACTGGCAGGAGGCTTTCTTCCGATACGGCGACGACTATCGACGACCAGGTGACCGCTGTGGACTGCCTGGGCACCAGCTCCAGGTACAGGGCGTCCCCGTCAGCTCCCCCAGGAACGGCCGGATCCGGCAGGTAGCTCCATGTGTAATCCTCCGCATAGGTTATCTCCCGGACTATATCGTTATTGGTGATGTCAGAACCCATCCATGAACCAGACATCATGGATGGAGGCACCCTTACGGTGCTGTTGGTGTTAGGAAGGTAGTTCCACATCTGGTCGCCTATCCTGAGAGTGGCCATTCCCGCCTCGCGGGCAGGCGGGACGATCACTATGAATGTCTTGTCCGTCCCCCGGGACCAGGCCTTCATCTCCATGGTCCTGGTCCAGTTCGGGGTTTCCACGGTCATTGTCATCTCCGAGTAGCTGTCATTGCTCCTGTACAGCTGGTCCAGGCGGCTGACCAGATCTTCGATCTCCGGTCTTTCCCCTGAGACTGCCGGGCCCAGTAGCAGCAGGAGTGCCGGGCAGGCCCGACCCAAGTCCTATAAGCTGTCTCCCTTCGGTTCCAGTCCGGTGTAGAGAGTCCTCAGCATTCCACGTACGGATCCCGTCATATGATGAGCCGTGAAGCGTGGATCCGCCGCGTACCGGATCATCGATGTCGTGAGTATTCCGTAGATGACCAGCGCCGCCATGGCCGGGTCCAGGTCTCTCCTCAGCCTTCCGGTACCCGCGAGGTCCTCCAGAAGGCGGGTCAGCGCCCCCACCATTGTGGCGCCCTGCCCGAGTAATTCGCTTCCGGCTGCTTCGTGGCTTACGCCTGCGGTTTCCCTCAGCAGTTCGCGAAGCAGCTCATTCGAACAGCGCGAGATGATCCCGATGGAACTCTCCGCGAATCTGGTGATGGCTTCGAGCCCCGATTCCGAAGGCATTACGCTGAAGCCACCCTCCAGGGCTCCGGACATGTCCATTCCCGCGACGGCCAGCATGAGGGAGCTCTTCGATTCGAAGTAGTTGTAGATTGTCCCCACGGCCACTCCGGCCTTCTCAGCCACCGCCTGGACTTTGGTTCCGCCGTAGCCCAGCCGGAAGAACAGCTCCCCGGCCGCTTCGAGGATCGCACGTCCGGACCTTTCCTTCTTCGTGTCCCTGAGTCCCATGGATGGCCTCCAATTATGAATCCGCTCAATTATATACTCAGTTCATATTGTGACGGACACACTGCGCCTGCCGGGGCTGTGACGGGTCACCGGCCGCAAGAGTATACTTGTAGGTCGAGCGGGGTAGTGTCCCGATCATTACGAAGGGCTGTGTATGACCGGCAGGATACTCTTCATAATGCTTGGCAAGAGGGACTTCGTGTCAGGCGGCTACATCTTCAACTTCCGCATGGTCGAGATGCTGAGGGAGACCGGCTTCGACGTCGAGGTGGTCCATTACAGGTCCGTCCCCAGGGGAATAACTGGCAGCTGGATCGATTCCTCGAGGTACGTGAGGAGCAGGGCGGCGGAATACGGTCCCGACCTCATCATCATCGGCAAGAGCTACCAGTACGTCCCTCTCCTCCGACTGTCCCGGCTCTCGCGAAGGACGCCCGTCCTCTACCTCATGCACCACCTGGAGTGGACGGATTCCGGGAACAGGGTCCGGTCCCGGCTCTACAGGAAGTACGTTGGCTGGCTGCTGGGAATGGCGGACAGGGTCTGGTCCAACAGCGGGAATACCGCCTCGGCCCTGAAGGGAATGGGAATACCGGAGGGGAGGATCAGGGTCATCAGCCCCGGTTTCGAGAAGACCGGGGAACCACCCCCCGACCGAGGCGGCAGGGAAGGACCGGTCAGGCTCCTCAGCGTGGGCAGCATCTCCAGGCGCAAGGACCAGGAAACCCTCCTTCGGGCCTGTCATCTCCTTGACGGCGAAGACTTCCTGCTGGAACTCGCTGGAAGCACCTCATCGGAACCATCATACGCCAGGTCGATAGAGAAGCTGGCTGAAGAACTCGGGCTGGGATCCAGGACCGAGATATCCGGCAGTCTCGATCCGGAGAGGCTGCGGGAGGCCTACCGGCGGGCCGATATCCTGGTGCATACGGCCTCCTGGGAGGCCTTCGGCATGTCGATACTGGAGGGCATGTGGCAGGGACTGCCCGTGGTTGCCACGGACGTGGCTGGCATCCCGGAGCTTGTGGCGGACGGCGATAACGGTATACTCGTACCCCCGGGGGAACCCGGAATGCTGGCGGAAGCCCTGAGGAAGCTGATTTTCGATCCCGGCCTGAGGGCCTCCATGGGAACCCGAAGCAGGGAGATCGCCGGCGGCATGAACGACTGGGATGGTACCGATGCCGGTTTCCTGGAACTGGTGGAGGAATGCATCGCGCTTGGCGCTCAACGAGGGGGCTGATCTGAAGATGGAACTCTGCGTCATGAAGTTCGGGGGAACCTGCCTGGGGTCGGCGGAAGACCGCGATAGGTCCGCCGACCTGTGCATTTCCGAGCTGGCTGAATGCGACAGGGCCGTGGTGGTCGTCTCCGCCATGGGAAGGGAGGGGGATCCCTACTCTACTGATACCCTGCTGGGTATGGTGAACGACCCCCCTGCCGGGGAGAAATCCTGCCTGCTTGCCTGCGGTGAGGTCCTGGCCGCCTCCGTGTTCGCCGATGTCCTCCGGAGGCGGGGAGTTGAAGCGGTGTCCGTCACCGGCTGGAACGCCGGGCTCAGGACCGATGACCGGGACTGCGGCGCCGACCTGGAGTCCGTGGAGACCGGGTTCCTGAGACAGGCCCTGGAGAAGAACAGATGCGTGGTGGTGGCGGGTTTCCAGGGGATGAGCAGCAGCGGCAGGGTATCCACACTGGGTCGCGGAGGCAGCGACGTCACAGCGGCGGCCATAGCGGTGGCCCTCGATGCACGTGAGCTGCTCCTGTTCAAGAAGACGGACTCGGTATACACGGCGGACCCCGAGAAGGTGCCGGCAGCGCTGAAGGTGGAGAGGATAGCGTCAGAGGACCTGAGGCAGCTGGCCTGGCAGGGAGCGGGGATAGTCCATCCCAGGGCATCGGAGATAGCGGGAGACTCCGGTCTGAGAATAACGGTCAAGTCCCATGACTCGGGGAACAGGGTGACGGTGATCGAGCCCTTCGTCCTCCGCAGCGGAAGGTACATCACCGGGGTCGCCTCGGGTCCCGACGCGGCGCAGTTCAGAATAACGTGTGGGGACGGTTCGCCCTTCCACGAGTTCTATGCCCGGTCCTTCGGTCTCGTGGCCGATGCCGGGGTCTCGATGGACATGTTCAGCGTCCTTGAAGGTACCGCTCTGTTCACCGTGCCCCTGCAGGATTCGGGAACGGTGAAGGCTACGCTGGACAGGAACGGTATTCTCTTCTCCACCTTATCCCCCTGTTCCAAGGTGTCCATAGTCGGCGCCGGCATGCACGGCATGAGGGGCGTGATGGCCCGGTTCTCATCCGCGCTTCACCTTGCCGGGATCGAAATGCTCCAGACCGTAGACTCCCATGCGACCATTTCCGCCCTGGTTCGCATGGAAGACAGGGACGATGCCCTGAGGGCACTCCACAGGGAATTCCTGGAAGAATGACCATAGCCGCCGCTCTTCTGCTCGCCGTACTGCAGGGACTTACCGAGTTCCTCCCGGTCTCCAGTTCCGGGCACCTTGCCCTTGCGGGCCTTCTCATGGATGTACCCCGTTCAGGGATATCCTTCGAGATAGTGGTGCACCTGGGCACGCTTGTGGCCGTGCTCGCTGTCTATCGAAGGGACATTCGTGACCTGCTGGCGGGCCTTGCGAAAAGGGAGAGGGAATCCATGGTCCTGGCGGGAATGCTGCTGCTCGGTTCACTGCCTGCGGCCCTGGCCGGTCTGCTGCTCCAGGACTGCATAGAGGTGCTCTTCAGCGACCCTGTGGCGGTTTCCGCCATGCTTATGGTCACCGGTACGGTCCTTTTCTCCACCAGGTTCATCAGAAGCGGTGCAAGGAGCGTTCCCGGCCCCGGCGGAAGCCTCCTGGTGGGGCTCGCACAGGCACTGGCAATACTCCCGGGCATCTCGAGGTCTGGAATGACCATATCCGCTGGACTGATCGCAGGGATCGACAGGGAGAGGGCGGCGAGGTTCTCGTTCCTGCTCTCGGTTCCCGCCATAGCCGGCGCCGCAATGCTCAAGCTGGGGGATGCGGGAACCCTGGACATCGGGTTGACACCCATGCTGGCGGGTTTCACGGTGTCGGCCCTGACCGGGTATATAGCCCTGAGGCTCCTGCTCGGGTTCCTGAGGGAAGGCAGGTTCTCCATGTTCTCCTGGTACTGCTGGCTGGCCGGCGGGGCCGGCCTGGTCCTTTCCCTGACGGGAACCTGATTTGACAGTCCTGCTGATCTGCATCATTCAGGCGGCCGACCTCTCGGGCTGGGCCGAAGCCTTCGCCGAAGGTGACTGGGAGGGATCCTACCTCCAGGCTTCGACGGCGGTCGGATCTGACTCCTCCTCTGCCGATGCCTGGGCCGCCCTTTCGATCTCCGCCGGCGCCAGGGGATTCCTGGACGAGGCGGAGGAATACGCACGCAACGCCGTGGGCCTGGATTCACTGTCCGCCATGGCCTGGGGTGCTCTGGCAAGGACCGCCGGGGATACGGGGCTCTCCCTGGAGATGTTCGAAAGGTCCCTGGAGCTGGATCCGGAACTGGTCCCATCCATGGTGGGCAGGGCCCGATGCCTGATGACCATGGACCGGGTTACGGAAGCGCTGGAACAGCTGGAGGCGGCTGAGGCGGCGGATCCGGAGTGGGTCTCCGTATGGCTGTCCAGGTCGGAGGTCTACAGGTACATGACGGATTTCCCATCCGCAAAGGAAACCGTCAATGACGCT
This sequence comes from Candidatus Aegiribacteria sp. MLS_C, assembly GCA_002030045.1. GTDB lineage: Bacteria > Fermentibacterota > Fermentibacteria > Fermentibacterales > JCC-6 > Aegiribacteria. The sequence goes on from LQBI01000001.1 coordinate 27,872, forward strand.
CTGTCCATATGGCCGGAGAACAGGCTCCTGCTGAGCGAGGCGGCATGGCTGGCTGAACTCACGGGAAGGTATGCGGCGGCGGAGGAGATATACCGCAAGATCATACGGGACCATCCCGAGGAGACGACGTCTCTGGTGGATCTGGGCATGCTGCTCGAGAACCAGGGCAGGTACGGCGAGGCTGTGAAGGTCTACAGGGAGCTGTTCCGAAGGGACCCCTCCGACCACTGGTGCATGGGCGAGATAGGCATATGTCTGGAGATGGCGGGTGACACGGCGGGAGCCAGGAGGAGCTACCTCGAAGGTCTGCAGCTGGAACCCGGGTACTCGTTCGCCCTCTACAGACTGGGTCTGCTTGCCGAGGGGGAAGGTAATGCGGACGAGGCCCTGGAGTGGTACTCGCAATGCGTCGAGGCCGACCCGGGATTCGTGGAGGCCTGGATAGCCATGGGGCTCATGCAGGAGGACAGGATGGATTACGCGGAGGCGGAGCGGATGTACAGGAGGGCCCTGGAGGAAGACCCGTACTACGCGTGGGCATGGGGGGAGCTGGGCCTGGTCCTTGAACAGCTGGGAAGGCCCGTGGAGGCCGGAGAGGCATACGAGTCCGGAATCGGCGCCGACAGCGGCTACGTTTGGGCCTGGGAGCAGCGCGGCATCCTCCTGGAGGACCTGGGTGACCTGGAAGCGGCCGCCGAATGGTACACCGAGGCCGTCTCGGTATTGGAAGAGCCCGGTGTATGGCTGATGGGCGAACTGGGTTTTGTACTCGAGCAGCTGGGAAGGGACGGGGAAGCTGCGCATTGGTACTCGCAGGCGGTGGAGACGGACTCGTCCTACACATTCGGTCTTCAGCGGCTGGCCCCCATACTCTCGAGGTCCGGAGATCACCGGGAGGCACTCTCCCTCTGGAACGCCTACCTCGATGCGGGAGGCTACACCAGCACCGCCCTGGCGGAGAAGGTGCTGATATACGAGGACATAGGGGAGCCTGTAACTGCGGACAGCCTGCGGACCATCCTCTCGGAAGAGTATCCCTACGCATGGGTGGACCTTGCATGGACATACTCCCTGGCGGACCCCGCCATCTCCCTGGAGATCGCCGAAAGGGCCGAGGAGGAGGCGGGAACCTCGAATGACCAGGAGCTTTGGCTCCTCCTGGCCGGGATATACGACGAGCTCGGCGAGGTCGGAGCCGCTGACAGGAGCTATTCGGCGGCGGCACAGCTGGCTCCGGACAGCCTGGATGTCTGGCTGGAGTGGGGTTACTTCCTCTTCGACCGCGACCGGGAGGAGGAGGCCGTGGAGAAATACTGCGCGGCGGCAGCCATTGACAGCAACTCCTTCAGTGCCTGGAGCGGGCTCGGGGAGGCGCTCCTCTTTTCCGACCGCTACGATGAGGCACTGGAGGCGCTGGAAAGGTCCCTGGAGCTGGATCCGGGGTCTCCCTGGATCTACGCCTACATCGGGCTCGCATGGGAGCAGAAGGGGAACTCGGAGATGGCCATGGACAACTACTTCAGGGCCCTGAGCCTCTCGCCGGGCTACGACTACGCCGAGTCCAGGATAAGGGGTATCACGGATACCGGGTACGATCCCGACTGGCACAGGAGAAGGTCCAGGAGGCTCTACGCTTCCCTGTACGTTGACACCAGGGTGAATAACGGTAACGTGCGGGAACGGGACTATTCCGGCGGGCTGGAGGTTTCCTACCAGTACGACGGTAGGGGCAGCGAGGTGATGCTCGAAGCTGATCACAGGTTCATAGAGACATCGAAGGACTACGCCAGCGATTACAGCTGGACGATGGTCACCGCCTCGATCGAGAGGGTGCTGACCGACCACTTCACCACCACCGCCAGCAGCTCCTGGGACAGACAGCCCGGAACGGTTCGTCCCTGGCAGATAAGTTCCTACCTCTCCTTCGGGTACCGTAAATGGCTGCTTGACTGGCTCTGGTTCACACCTTCCCTCGGCATCGGGCAGGTGAACACCCACTGGGCCTCCGGCCTGGAGAACGAGAGGACCGACAGGACCACCTTCTATGGGGCCCTGTCCATCTGGCTGGAGGATGAGGGCTCCCGGCTCCCGTCACTCTGGCTCTGGGGCAACTTCTACCTGCCGCCGGACGAGTCGGAACTGCTGCTCACCAACTGTCTTGCGGAACTGACGTTCGACATGTGGGACCCGCTTTCGCTCACGCTGGGCTACAGCATAGGCTATACACGGACGCCTGCGTACGATTTCTGGGAGAAGTACGACACCGAGTTCTACTCCAGGCTCAACCTGAGGCTTTACTGATGATACCCGTTCTGCTCCCGGCCCTGCTGTCCTTCTTTCCGCCCGAGCTGACGGGATGGTACGAAGCCTGTTCGCAGGGAGACTGGGTCCAGGCGGCGGCCGAGGCACTGGAAGCCGCTCGGGAGGACAGCACCTCGGAGACAGCCGTCCCGGCGCTGATGATCGCCGAGGGTCTGGGCGGGGGCGGGGAGGTTTTCGGAAACACCTTATGGTCGAAGATGCCGGGCACCATCGAAAGAACCGCCATGGCGGTATCCCTGATGCAGGGTTCCGGCAGTTTCGCGGATGATGCCCGCGGTCAGCTGTCGGAGGCTCTGGAACTGGATCCGGGGAACATCCTGGCATGGTACCTGGCCGGCAGGCTGGAGCTGCCGATGCGGCCCGCAAAGGCGGAAAGCTGTTTCCTGTCGGCGATAGCGCTGGACCCGGATTTCCTTCCCGTGCAGCTGGAGCTGGTTCGGCTCCAGCGGGACGGCGGCGGTCACCCGGCGGCACTGGAAGGTTTCCTGCGGCTGTGGAAGACCGGCACTCCCTCCGGGGAACTGGCCCTGGCCGAATTCGTTCTCCTGGCGGATTCGCTGGATCACAGGGAGCGGGCGGATTCCGCCCGGGTCCTTCTGGAGAGCGAAGCTCCGTCGGCATGGGAGAGGCTGGCCCTGGAGCAGGCCGTTTCCAGGCCTGCCGTTGCGGAGAGAGCCGTGGAAGCCGGGTCTTCACGGCCGACCGCTGCTCTGGGATCGGTATCCATGCAGCTGGGGGACTTCTTCGAAGCCGAGGGGATCTTCAGGGAACTGCTGGCGGAGGAGGAGGCGGACAGCGCAGCAGTGCTCCCCCTTCTCGGAGCATCCCTGTACATGCTCGGCAATGACAGGGAGGCCAGGCAGGTCTTCACCTCGGCACTGGAGATCGATTCCCTGTCCGTAACATCGATGGTCCATCTCGGACTTATCTCCGAGAGGGCGGGAGAAACCAGCCCGGCGGTGGAGCGTTACCTGTCTGCGCTTGAACTGGACGTATTCGAGCCCGTGGCCAGGGAGAGGCTGAGGGCCATCGCCGATGATTCCTACGATCCGGAGGAGATAGCCGGTTCGTCGGGGGGCCTCAGCATCGCCGCAGAAGCCGATCTTTCGCTGGAGAAGGGCAACAGGGCACTGTTGGAGTGGGGAGGCAGCGTGTCGGTGTCCTACAGGTTCGACAGGCGGGGGACTTCTGTGGACGGCAGCTTCGGAGGCAGGTCGGTGACCTGGGAGGAGTACAGCGGCCTGAGTATGGATACGCTGAACACCAACAGGGGCTGGGCAAGCCTGGGCTTCGATTACTGGTTCAGCGACCGGTGGTACGTTAAGGCATCCTCCGGCTGGGACCGGCAGATGTACACGGAGAGACCCTGGCAGATAAGCACCAGCTGCGCCCTTGGTTGGCAGAAGAGCATAATGTCCTGGTTCCGTTTCTCCCCCAGGCTGGGAGTGGGCTCGGTCAACGCCAGATGGACCACCGGAAGGCAGGACTTCTATACGGACGACTTCTCCATCTTCGGGGGGGCCGTCCTGTCCTACGAGAAACCCCATACTTTCATACGGAGGGCGGAAGTGTCCGGTGAGGTGTACTTTCCTCCGGACTCGCCGGAGAACTTCATGTCGGGGGGAGAGGTGTCACTCTCGTTCAGGACCTGGTCCCCGCTGTACCTGTCCATCGGCTACGAGGTCGACTACACCAGGTCTCCCGAGGTTTCCACCTGGAGCAAGTTCAGCACCAGCTTCGTCACCGCCGTCAGCCTGGACCTCTACTGAGGACCCTCAGTACCGCAGCAGCGCTGCCATGCCGCTGCCGTCCGGCACCCTGTCCCTGTCGAGGGTTATCACTCTTCCATCCTTCAGGAGGGTCTGCTCAACCTGCCTGCCAACCCCTGTCCTTCAGTTCTTCGAGATACCGAACCTTTACGAATTCCATGCATCTTAACTCTCGAAGGCACCGTACTCTGAGGGACCTTCCGCTCATTCCAGTTCGAAGCTGAGGCTGCCGCCCGGTTCAAGGGTTCGAACGTCCTCCTGAACCCCCACTCTTATCGGTGACGCTTCGCATGGTCTGCTGCTTACCTCGAGGGCATGCCCGGTTACGTCCACGTTTATCCAGTTGCCGCGGTAGCGCAGGGACATCTCGATCCTGTTCAGCTCCGCGGGGAGATTGGGGTTGAACCTCAGCACGTCGCTCCGAGTTTCCAGTCCCGTGTAGCATCGCTGGACCATGTCCACGGTGCCGGCCATGGCGCCCAGATGGATGCCCTCGTGGGTAGTCCCTCCCTGGATGTCTGCTACATCGCTCCGCAGCGCCTCTGTGAACAGGTCCCAGGATTCCCTCCTGTGGCTGCGGGCCAGTACCCATGAATGGACCAGCCTGCTCAGGGTGGACCCATGGGCGGTCCGCCTGAGGTAATAGTCCACGTTGCGGACTATCGTCCCGCTGTCGAAGTGGTAACCCAGGTCATCGAAGATATCCTCCAGTTCCTCGGAGGAGAGCAGGTAGAAGAGCATCAGTACGTCGGCCTGCTTGGAGACCTTGTACCGGTTGGGGCTGTCCCCCTCCGCCTCCAGTATCCTGTCCAGCCTGTGTATGTCTCCGTACTTCTTCTCGTAGCCGTCCCAGTCGAACTCCTCCAGGTCCCCGTACCCCTCGAACTGGCTGATGATTCCTTCGCCGTGGAACGGCACGAACATTCCTCCGGCCATTTCCCTCCACAGATCCAGCTCCTCCCCGGAAAGCCGGAGTTTCTCCCATAGGGACCTTCTCCTGTCCGGTGGAATGCGGTCCAGGGCCTCCATGGTCCTGGTCAGGACCCAGACGGTCATGATGTTCGTGTACGCGTTGTTGGCCAGGCCCGGCTCATTCGAGTCCGGGTAGGCGTCGTGGAACTCGTCCGGGCCCATGACGCCCCTTATCCCGTACCTGCCCCTCTCATCGTCAAAAGACGCTGTGCTTGCCCAGAAACGGCAGATCTCCACCAGCATCTCGCAACCGTAGAAGGAGAGGAAGTCCATGTCCCCGGTCACCTCGAAGTGCTTCCATGTGTTGTAGGCCACTGCTATGTTGATGTGTCGCTGGAGCCGGGAGTTGTCCGGTATCCATCGGCCGGACTCCGGGTTCAGGTGAAGTATCTGGGCTTCCTCCCTGCCGTTGCTTCCGCTCTGCCAGGGGAACATCACCCCCCTGTGACCGGCCCTTCGGGCAGCAAGGGCGGCATTCCGCATCCGCCTGTACCGGTAGAGGAGGAGGGTCCTGGTGAGGTCGGGGATCCTCAGGTCCAGGAAGGGGAAGATGAAGAGTTCGTCCCACATGATAAGTCCTCTGTAGGCCTCTCCGTGAAGGCCCCTCGGCGGTACTCCCACGTCAGTGCCTATTGAATGGGGTGATACGGTCTGAACCAGATGGAAGATGTGCAGGTTGAGTATTCTCCCGATCTCTTCTCCTTCACTGTCCGTTTCGATGTGACAGCGCCTCCATAGTCGCTGCCAGCCCAGCTCATGGTCCCTCAGCATGTCCCTGAAGCAATCGGCTTCACCGACCTCCCGGCGTGCCTCCAGGAGCGGTTCCGATACGGCCTGGTCCCTGGAAGTGAAAACAGATGCCGTCTTCTCCACCTCCAGCCAGTTTCCATCCTCTACCCTGAGGACGATGTCCTGGAAGGGTCTGTCGCGGTCCCCGGAAAAGGTCCTTTCGGGGTCTATACGGTCGCCGTTGAGTAAAAACCTTGTCCTTGCGGCCACGGCCACCCTGATCCTGGACTGGTTCGTCTCAACCTCTGCCCAGATGAGTTCTCCGCCGTCAGTTCCCTGCTCGACAGTTTCCAGGTGATGGTTGTCAAGCTGCCGGTACCTCTTCACCTGGGCGTTGGATACGCCGGCGTCCAGGGCGGTCCGCACCGTGATCTCACCGGACCAGTTCACGGGATGGACAACCATCCTCAGCGCGGCCATATGGCGGTCGCCCATATGACAGAACCTGTGCTGGGATACCCTTGTTGTCCTGCCATCCCCGTCGGTGACCTCCATCCACCTGTCAAGAACTCCCCGTGACATGTCCAGTTCCTGCCGGTATCCCCGGATCTCCATTGACTCCGGGTCCAGCCAGGGGCCGTCACCGATCCTGAAGGTCAGGGGAAGCCAGTTCGGCATGTTGACGATGCTCTCGTTCTCTATGTCCATGCCGTCCAGGTGGCTGACCCTCCGATTGTAGCAGCCCCCGATGTAGGTTCCGGGGTAGTGGTGCCGGTCCGCGTCGCATTCCGGTGCGGCTCCTCTGGATACGAAGTAGCCGTTGCCGGTGGCGCACAGGGTCTCCCTCAGTCCTTCCAGCCCGGGTCTGTAGTCCTCGTACCTCAGTCTCCACTCGCCGGGCGGGGAATCCCATTCCGCAAGTTCAAGAAGCCGTTCCAGGAACCTCCCGGTCTCGACGGTGTCCCTGAGGGTGTAGGATGCGGCGGTGTTACCGGGAGGACGGTCTGTCACGAGTATCCCTATGCCTGTATTCCGAATTCGGCGGAAGGCGTCCTCGTCCGTGGTGTCGTCGCCTACATAGACAGGGACCACTCTCGCGGGATCCATGCCGGAGGCTCTCACGATGGCCTCCAGCACCCTGCCCTTGTCCCAGTCCACATCGGGTCGCAGCTCGAAGATCTTCTTGCCGGTGGTCATCCTCAGTTCCCGGCGGGAACCCGCGGCCAGTTCCACAGCTTTTCTGAGTTCCTTCTCCGTCTCCGGAGGGGACTCCCTGAAGTGAAGGGCTATGGCGAAGCCCTTCCTCTCGAGCCTGGCCCCGGGTATGCCGTCGATGACCGGTCCCAGTTCCTCCTCCGCGGAATCAAGAGCTTCCAGAAGCTCGTCCGTGGATATGTCCCCTGGGAGGTCGATCGCGGCTCCTTGGACTTCGAACCCGTGGTTTCCGGCATAGATGATACCATCGATGCCCACCATGCACCGGACGTCTTCCAGGTCCCTTCCGCTTATGACCGCCAGAGGCCAGTAACTGGACAGCTTCCTGAGTGTATCTGCCGTCCCCTGCGGGAGTACTGCGTCCTCGGGCCTCCTGACTATGGGGGTCAGCGTTCCGTCGAAATCCAGGAAGATGTACGGTTCTCCCTCCGTCAGCCTGGACTGTATGCTCCGGAACTCTGAAAGAGCCGATGCGGCTCCACGGGGGACTTCCAGCATGTCCAGGGACGGTACCACCATGTCGGCCCCCATCGAGAGGAGGTCCCTCTTTTTCTCACCGGAACCTATTCCAACCACCAGGGCAAATCCTCCTGCGGACCCCGCCTGGACGCCGGCCTGTGAATCCTCAACTACGACAGCCCTATCCGGCGGGACACCGAGCCTTTCGGCAGCTTCCAGGAAGATGTCGGGTTCCGGCTTTCCCCTGAGTCCCAGCTCTTGGGACTCAACACCTCCCAACACCTCCTGGAAGAGGTCGGACACACCTGCTGATTCCAGGACCGCCCGTGCGTTCCTGCTGGAGGAGATCACAGCAAAGGTTTTACCGTGGCCCTTCATCTTTTTGACGAAGTCCACCGTGGCCTCCACGGTGCTTGCACCGTCTTCCTCCAGCAGCTGGTGGAAATAGCCGTTCTTCAGATTACCTACGGCGCATACCGTATTCAAACCGGGCGGGTCCTCGGGACTGCCGAAGGTGATCGATATCCCCCTGGACTCCAGGAAGTCACGGGCGCCCTCGTAACGAGGCTTGCCGTCCACGTACCGCAGGTAGTCCACCTCGAATTCGAAGGGAGACCGATCCTCCCCGGCTTTCCCGGGCCCGGCGGCGAGGAATTCATCGAAAGCCCTCTTCCAGGCCCTTGCATGGACCGAGGCGGTGCTGGTCACCACTCCGTCCATGTCCAGTATGAAAGCATCAAATCCTTCGAGATCGATATCCCTGCCTCTGAGCATGCCCTTTCCCTTCGCTGTTTCTCCTGTACACAAAAGTCTTCTATCGAACAGCACTACCTGTTCTTCAGGTATTATTAGATGAATTATACATAAAAATGCATATCCATTTATAGAATATACGACGACGGACTGAAGTCAATGGCAGTCAGTGGTCAGTTCCGGGAGCATCAGGCGCGGAAACCGGAAACGGATGGTACACCGTCCGGGGAAGTGCCGTCTCAGGGTCTGAGCAGCCTCGTGACCGGTGTTCTGAGTATCCGTCCGAAGAATACGTACGCGATGCCGGTTGAGATCAGGAGCATGAATCCTGTTCCGGCCGCCAGCCAGCCGATGGGGAATACGGCGAGGCTGTCCACAGAGACACGCAGCACTGAACTCAGTGACAGCAGCGCGCTGCTCGCGCCCCAGGCAAGCAGACAGCCCAGGGCGGCTCCCAGTATCATCGTCAGTGCCGACATGAAGAGTATCTGGAATGCGAAGATCATCGCGAGACGGTTATGCGGAGTGCCGAGTGCCATCAGCACCCCGAGGGCGAACCTCCTGTTCCTGAGGTCCATTACCAGGGTATGGATCGCGCTGGAGAGTGCGGAAAGGAGTATCGCCCCTGCCAGCGCAGACAGGGCGGCGGTAACAGAGCCTACCAGTATCTCCGCCTTCTGCGCGATGCCCCTGCGGGTCTCTGCCCTCAGACCCATTTCCTCCACCAGGCGAACGATCTCCGGGACGTCCTCGGCCCTCTTCGCGGTGACCACCAGTGCGCTGTAGCGCCTGGTCCCGTCGGGTATGTACATGCTGTTGACCTGGTCGACGAACTCGAAGGGGACGCCGATGGCGAAGAGGTTCATGTTCCTCGAAGTGGCCTCGATCCTGGCCCTCACCGTTATCGGGGGTCTGTCCATCTCGGCTATGGAACTCATGCCCAGGGTCACAGTGCACTCGATCCCCAGGACGCCCTCGGGAGTGAGGCCTATCAGGTCGTTCGGCTCGGCGAAACCGGCGTTGTAGAGCAGCAGAAGGTTCTCGCTCAGTATTATGGGGAGGAACCTGTCCGCCGAATCCGCAAGAGTGTACGACCAGTCTATGTCCTTGAGGAGCGAGTCTCCAAGGAACTGGCCCGTCACGCCTTCCAGGGTGATGTCGGTGTAGTAGGGCTGTCCTCCCAGGAGGCCCTTGAGGTAGGCCGGCACACGGGCGTATATCTGCGGGTCTATCCTCTGCACGAGCAGGGAGGATTCCAGCTCGTTCCTTGCCTCCTCCGTGATCTCGACGCCGCCGCTCTCGGTCTGGAAGAAACCGGCCTGCACGCCGGAAGGGGTCACCCTCACCTGCTCCGCCGGGAGGTCTGTGGAGAGGAACCTGTCCAGCAGGTTCTGCACGCCGAGTCCGATGGCTATGAAGAAGACCAGGAGCAGTGAGGCAACGAAGAGCATTCCCTGGCTGAATACGTAATCCCTCCAGTGCCCGCGGTTCCACAGGTGGAGCGCGGTCCTGGTCTCAGTCCACTTCATGGAGAATGCCGTCCCTGAGTTCCAGTACCCTGTCGGCCCTTTCCAGAACTGCCCTGGAATGGATGACGGCTATCAGTGCGAATCCCTGCTCCCGCCTGAGGTCGTCCAGGAGGTTGAACAGTGTCTGCTCGCTCTCCGCGTCCAGGCTGGCGCTTGGCTCGTCTGCCATAAGGACCGAGGGTCCGTTGGCAAGGCCGCGGGCCATGGCGACCCTCTGGCGTTCACCTCTGGAGAGAAGGGTGGTGGGGGTCTCGTCCGCCCTTATCGAGAGCCGTGAAAGAACTTCCGCCGCCTGTGTCCTGGCCGTTCCGAGGTCCCTGCCTGAGAATACGGCCGGAAGTATCACGTTCTCCAGTGCGGTCAGCTCCGGAAGGAGGTGGAAGTCCTGGAAGACGAACCCCAGGTACTCCCTCCTCAGGGCGGCGAGTTCCGGCGGGGAGAGCAGGGCAGTGTCCCTTCCCGAAATCTCCAGCCTGCCGCCGTGGTCCAGGTCGTGTGTTCCCAGTATAGCGAGCAGGGTGCTCTTTCCCGCACCGCTCCTGCCCACTATGGCGAGGAATTCACCTGGGCGGACGTCCAGGTCGAGTCCTTCAAGGACCCGTATGTCGCCGAACTCCCTCTGAATGTCCCTGGCCCTGATGATGCTGTCCAACGAGGACTCCCTGCGTGACGAGTTATGCCCGAATCCCAGCAGGATGATACCATCCCCTTCTTCCCCCTGTCAATGTGAAAAGGGACGGAGGAATTTTATCCAACAGTGGTATAATAAAATGATAAATGAGAATCAGATCCTCAGCACCCTGGACGTGACCGTACCTGTACCTGTACGAAGAACCAGGAAATAGAGACCCGGAGGTACTTCGCGGCCCGAGACGTCCCGACCGTTCCATTCGATACTGTGATAGCCTATGGAGAAGTGTTCCGCATCGACCAGGGTCCTTACCTGTCTGCCCGAGGCATCGAAAACGTATAGCGCAACTTCGGCATCGCAGGAAAGGGAGAAGCTCAGTTCCGCTGTCTCGAAGAAAGGATTGGGTGAGATCTTCACATTGCCCGGGGTCGGAACGGTTCCGCCGTGGACGAGGGACGAGGGATCGTACACAAGCAGTACGAATTCCGGATGGTCGATGAAAGGGTTGCGGTTGCTCTGGATTTCGTACACCGCGTCGTTGCGCTCGGTCTCCTTTTCACTGACCGGATCGGATAGATGCCATGCTATGAGCATCTCCTCCGCCCAATCGGCGAGAACCGCTCCTTCCGCCATGGCACTGCCGGGCCATCCCGCATCCTCACCCAGGTACCTTGTCGCCATGTAGAAGTAGTTCCTTGCGAAATCACCCTTGTATCCGTCTATGGGCTCAAAGGCCATTCCAGTATAACCCGGCCAGGAGCAGGGCCCCAGCCTGCTTCCGTTCATCGATACCCATGTGGGCGACTCCACCTCCCCGTAGGGGTAGTTGGCTCGTCTGTTGTTTACGTAGATGTCAGTTGGTACTATCTGGAACATGTCCGTGTACATGGGGAGGACCACGCCGCCGAACCAGCTCTTGGGCCATGAATGCTCCCTGTTGTAGCCCTCGCTCTCCCCGGACGCCGAGCCCCCCTGGTCGTCTCCAAGGGTATAGATGTAGGGCGGCGTTCCTCCGGGGACATCGGAGTACATGTCCCAGACCAGGCTGTCATCCCTTTCGTCGGTGGTGAAGAACGCCAGCCAGACCTCATCGTAGGTTATGCTGCAATGGCCGTCGATGATGTCGTGCAGGGCCTGCTGGAGTTCGGGACCGGTGAGCCCGGAGGCGGGATCGTAGTATCCAGGCGGAGGGTCCGCTGGCAGTACCTGAGGGAGAAGAAGAACAAGAGACAGATTAAAGAACTTTCGCAAATAAAATGCCTCCGTCCCTATTTGAGCAGAGTGAACTGACATGTGGATTCGACGTCACTACGGGTCACCCGCAGTATGTAGGTACCGGCGGGATGACCTTCCATGTTCAGGGGCACCTGATGGTCCCCCTCCGGCAGGTGTCCGGTGAATGCTTCCGCCACCGTCCTTCCGGCCATGTCCGTCACGGTTATCGAGACCTCTCCGGGTGAGGGCAGCTGAACGGATACCACAGCGCTTCCCGAGACCGGGTTCGGCATCGATACTTCGACGGCATGCTCGGGTTCGTCTCCGGAGACCCCGCCCATGTCGCAGCAGTACCTGTGTATCATTCCCATCTCCGGGTCGCTGAACCAGAACCTGTTGCCCTCCCCGCATGTCCCTACCCCCACCGCGGATTCGCATTCTCCGGGCTGGAACCATATCGGTTCGTAATCAGAGGGACCCCAGTATATCCTGACAGGAGATACGGAGTCCTCGCAGGCCACGGCCACCTGGTCGTAGTACACCACGCCTATGTCGTGTATCTGCGGGCAGCCCTCCAGGGCCAGGAACTGGGTGAACGGCCCCGACCCGAGGGGCAGGTCGGTCCTCCAGACGATGTTCGTGGAATCGTCTGCTATGAACAGGTCCTCCCACGGGCAGCTGAGACCGGAGATGCTGTAAATGCCGCTGTCGGAGACGTCATAGGTCCCGATGGAGTCACCATAAACAGACATGACGTATATCATTGCCGTACCGCTGCCGGCGAACATGAGGCTGTCCCCCTTCATCGCCAGTCCCACCGGGCTGAAGCCGGTGAACGGAAGGGGGATGGTGTCGTATACCTCTCCGGTCCAGCCGTTCATGTGGAATACCACGTCCAGCATGGAGTCCACGGCGAAGACCCCTTCAGTGATACCGGTTATGTGATCGCCGGGTGCCGGACAGCTATTCTCGATGAACTGTGCCGATGCGATGGCTGCCGTCAAGAACAGAAGAGTGAATGAAATCCTCATTCTCGACCAACTCCGATCATTCCAGGCCGTAGAACTCGGCCAGGTAGGCTATAGCACTGTCAGGCGGTATGCCGGTGTCGCTGAATCCTGCCGATAGAGAGGTTATGTAACCGCCCTCCCTCACCATCCTGAGTTCAACAGTCAGCCGACCGGGCCGGTCGTCGGTCACATCCATGTAGAGACCCGCCGCTCTGAGTCCCAGGTCGGCGATGAAGTTCCTGGCGAAGTTCAGGTAGCTATTCTGCTGCCTGGTCAGCATGCCCGTCGGGATCACCGAAAGGAATCCGATGGAATTCCTCGATGCCAGGACGGTGAGGTCGGCTTCGGACTGGGATATGGACACCAGATCGCTGTCGGCGGCAAGTGACTGGCTCGCGTCCATGGATAGCCAGCGGGAGGCCGAACGGTCTGCGCCACTGCCTGTGACCAGGCATGCCCATCCGTCCCTTTCGGCGACCGAACCCAGGATGCTCCCCCGGCTGTCTACCAGATCGTAACCGGTCTCGGTTTCCCGGATCCGGCCGCCGAAACCTGAGCCCGCGATTGCAGCCATTTCCCGGGCATCCACCCGTCTGCTCAGGAACAGCAGCTGGGGCGAGAGGTCAGTGAGGTTCACCCCCAGCAGGCTGACACCGAACCCGCCCCTTGCGTGAAGGGAATCCACGAGCCAAACTGGAAAGAGATCCCCGGCGCTCCCGGGGATGAGGGATACGTCCATCTCCTCGCTTATATGCGCGTGGAGGAAGCAGAGACCGGGCACCACCTTCAGCTCGTCGGCCACCGAATGTCCTCCACTGCAGGCAGCGACGCAGAGGACTGCGAAGGTGATGCACGCCAGGAACCTGGCAGGTACGTTCATTGACACTCCCTCCGGGACGTTGTAGCTTACTTCTCCACTAATGCTACAGGTTACCTTTCGCCTGCGTCAATGTTCCGGGTTCTTCGTGAGTACCCGGAAGAGCCTGGAGTTCCGGCAGGAACAGTCGACTTTTCCGGTTCTTCGTGAGTACCCGGAAGAGCCTGGAGTTCCGGCAGGAACTCCCTAGCTCATTAACGCATGTACACACCTCTGCTTAATGAGCCGGAATCTTGACAGCAGCACAGGCTTTCTTTATGCTTCAGGTTCGCTTCGCTGGCGTAGCTCAACTGGTAGAGCAGCTGATTTGTAATCAGCAGGTTATGGGTTCAAGTCCCTTCGCCAGCTCCATCTGGGGATAAAGTGGCGTGCGGATAGATATCAGGAGCTGGCGAGGTTCCCGAGCGGTCAAAGGGGGCAGACTGTAAATCTGTTGGCAATTGCCTTCGGTGGTTCGAATCCACCCCTCGCCACCATCCTGATGAGGCGATCGATTGAAGAATTGCGGGCCCTACTTGGCCTGAAGCCGGCATGGCAGGCGGGAGTAGCTCAGTTGGCAGAGCATCAGCCTTCCAAGCTGAGGGTCGCGGGTTCAAGCCCCGTCTCCCGCTCCAGCCGCGCCTGCTGATCGTGTTATTGAGGCGGAATACCGCCGGGGGAAAGGGCCTGCGGGCCATTTCTGATGAAAGAGACTGCCGGGCCCACGTAGCTCAGTCGGTAGAGCGCGTCCTTGGTAAGGACGAGGTCAGCGGTTCGATCCCGCTCGTGGGCTCCACGCGGCTTGCAGTGGGCAGTCAGTTATAACGGGGCAGATAGAGCATCCGAGGATGCATTGTTATGGAGAGGAAAAGGAGAGAGCATGGCCAAGGAGAAGTTTGCGAGGACCAAACCTCACGTCAACGTGGGTACCATAGGTCATATCGATCATGGTAAGACCACACTCACAGCTGCGATCACCAAGTGTCTCTCCACGCAGTTCGATAACGTGAGCTTCGTGGAGTTCGACCAGATCGACAACGCCCCTGAGGAGAAGAAGCGTGGTATTACCATCGCCACTTCCCACCAGGAGTACGAGACCGCGAACAGGCACTACGCCCACGTGGACTGCCCGGGCCATGCCGACTACATAAAGAACATGATCACCGGTGCGGCCCAGATGGACGGCGCAGTCCTGGTGATAGCCGCTAACGACGGTGTCATGGAGCAGACGAAGGAGCACGTGCTCCTCGCCCGTCAGGTGAACGTGCCCAGGATGGTGATCTTCCTCAACAAGGTCGACATGGTGGACGACGAGGAACTCCTGGAGCTGGTCGAGATGGAAGTCGGGGAGCTCCTGGACAAGTACGGTTTCGACCCCGAGTCCCCCATCATCAGGGGCAGCGCACTCAAGGCCCTCAACTCCAGCGGTCTTCCCGATGACGCGGACGCCAAGTGTGTATACGATCTGATGGAAGCCGTCGATGAGTGGATCCCCACTCCTCAGCGCGAGACCGACAAGCCCTTCCTCATGCCCGTGGAGGACGTGTTCTCCATCGAGGGTCGCGGTACCGTCGGTACCGGAAGGATAGAACGAGGCATCATCCACACAGGTGACAAGGTCGAGAGGGTCGGAATACACGAGACCATAGAGACCGTCTGCACAGGTGTCGAGATGTTCCGCAAGATCCTCGACGAGGGTCAGGCCGGTGACAACGTCGGACTGCTCCTCAGAGGCATCAAGAAGGACCAGCTCGAAAGAGGCATGGTGCTGGCCAAGCCGGGTTCGGTGACACCTCATACCGAGTTCGTCGCGAACATCATCGTGCTGAGCGAGAAGGAGGGCGGACGAAACAAGCACTTCAAGACCGGTTACCGTCCCCAGTTCTACTTCCGCACCACCGACGTGACCGGCGAGATACATCTCCCCGAGGGACGCGAGATGGCCCTGCCAGGCGACAATATCGACGGCGTAACCATCAACCTCATAACTTCGATCGCAATGGAGGAAGGTCTCCGTTTCGCCATCCGTGAGGGCGGCAGGACCGTCGGCCACGGTGTCGTTGACAGGATACTGAAGTAGAAGAGAACGGTTACGCACAAAGACAGGATATGAAGTGAGGGTAATAATCACGCTCGCCTGCGAGGAATGTCGAAGGCGCAACTACACAACTACCAAGAACCGCCGGACCACCACGAACAGGCTGGAACTTAAGAAGTACTGCAGGTTCTGCAGCAAGCATACCCTTCACAGGGAAACCAAGTAGTACGAGCGGGAGACAGCGCAGGGCAGTAGCACAATTGGCAGTGCACCGGACTCCAAATCCGGCGGTTGAGGGTTCAAGTCCTTCCTGCCCTGCCATCGTCCCCCGCGAACAGTGCTTTCAGGGGAAGAGGACGTATCATGGCTTCTAGAAAGAACGGGGAAGGCAATTTCATCGTCAGGGGCATCAGGGCTGCCGTTCAGTTCCTCGGAGAGGTCAAGGCCGAGCTGACGAAGGTCGCCTGGCCAACCAAGCCGGAAGTGGTGGCCTCCACATGGGTGGTCCTCTTTGCCGTTGTTGTAACTGCGGTGTGGATATTCGCCGCCGACCAGTTCTCGTCCCTGCTCATAAACGGCCTCATAGGACTGATCCACTGATACGACCACAGCTGCGGTTGATCGCTGAATTAGGACAGGAAAATGGCAGAAGACCATAGATTAGAAGACGCAGAAGTACCGGAGGAGGCCGAAGGGTCTTCGGAGACAGCTGAAGAGGACAAGAGGTTTTCCTGGTACGTGGTCAACTCCTTCTCGGGGTACGAGAAGAGGGTGCAGAAGTTCCTCGAGGGACCTCTCAGCAGGAAGTACCCCGACCGGGTCGGAGAGGTGCTGATACCCACTCAGGAAGTGACCTCCAACGTTCGCGGCCGGAAGACCTCCAGGAAGAAGAGGCTCTACCCCGGTTACGTCTTCGTGCAGCTGGACCTGAACCAGGAAATGATCATGGACATTCGGGCCATGAGCAACGTCAGCGGATTCCCGCCCATGAACCAGGGCAATCCGGAGCCCCTGAGCCGGGAGGAGATAGGTCGCCTGAAGGGTCAGGCCGAGGGATCCGACAAGGCCAAGGTAGTACGGGTGCCCTACTCCGTGGGACAGACCGTCAGGGTCATAGAGGGTCCGTTCAACAATTTTACGGGGGTGGTGGAGTCCATCAACCCCGAGCGCGGCAGGGTGAGGGTAATCTTCACCATATTCGGCCGCAAGGCTCCTGTGGAGATAGATTTCTCCCAGGTCCGCCCGGTCTGAGAGGACCGGCGGCGAAGAGGGCGCCGGAAGCCCTCGTTTTCGTTGCAGCCGCCGTGACCACTAAAGGGGAGGTCGTGGTGGCGGGAAAGGAGTGTTTGCCATGGCCAAGAAGGTAATTGGTGTGGTAAAGCTTCAGTTGCCTGCAGGTCAGGCGACACCGGCCCCTCCCGTCGGTCCCGCTCTGGGACAGTACGGAATAAACCTGGCCGGATTCTGTAAGGACTTCAATGCCCAGACCCGGGGGAGCGAAGGCCTTGTGATCCCTGCGGTAGTAACCGTATACAAGGACAGAAGCTTTACTTTCATCCTGAAATCCCCCCCCGCAGCCATACTGCTGAAGAGAGCAGCCGGGCTCGCGAAGGGATCTCCGGAATCCAACCGGGACAAGGTGGGAACGGTGACCAGGGCCCAGCTCCGCGAGATAGTCAAGCTCAAGGAGAAGGACCTGAACGCGGCCTCCATGGAGACCGCCATGTCTATGATAGCCGGGACCGCCAGGAGCATGGGTCTGGAGGTGGTGGATTGATATGGCAAGGATGAGCAGGAGATTCAGCCAGGTCCGTGAGAAGGTGGACAGGGAGAAAAGATACAGCCTGGAGGAGAGCTGCCAGCTGGTAAAGGAGCTGGCAACCGCCGGTTTCGACGAGACCGTGGAGGTCGCCGTCTGTCTCAATGTCAATCCCAAGTACGCGGACCAGATGATCCGGGGGTCCTGTATCCTTCCCAACGGTACCGGCAAAGAAGTGAGGGTGGCGGTCTTCGCCACCGGCGACAGGGCCGAACAGGCCAGGGAAGCCGGAGCTGACGTGGTCGGGGACGAGGATCTGGCCGGCAGGATACAGGAGGGCTGGCTGGAGTTCGACGTTGTCATTGCCAGTCCGGACATGATGAGGATAGTCGGAAAGCTTGGAAGGGTCCTCGGTCCCCGGGGTCTCATGCCCAACCCGAAGACCGGCACCGTTACGGATAACGTGGCGGAGGCGGTCAGGGAGGCCAAGTCCGGCAAGATCAGCTTCCGTGTGGACAAGACCGGCAACCTCCACGTTCCGGTGGGGAAGGCAAGCTTCGACCAGCAGGCGCTGGCCGAGAACATCATATCCTTCTACGAGAAGGTCCTTCAGCTGAAACCTTCGAGTGTCAAGGGGCAGTACCTGAAGAACCTCTCCGTGTCCTCTACCATGGGCCCGGGCATAAAGATCGACTTCAACGATCTTCGCGCCAGAATTCGATAGGTGGTGGAATAATGGCTGTTTCAAGAAAACAGAAGGAGAAGGTGATAGCCACCCTGATCGATGAGCTGGGCAGGGCGAAGTCAGTGGTCCTGACCGATTTCACCGGAATAGACGTTGCCGGCATGACGGACCTCAGGGTCCTGATGAGGGAGAACGACGTCGGTTTCACGGTAGTGAAGAACACTCTGCTCAGGAGGATCTTCAGCGAGATCGAGGTGGACGGGGACCAGGACGTCTACGGTATGATGGAGGGCCCTACGGCCCTTGCCTACTCCGGCGACGAGGTCACCCCCATCAAGGTCATCAGGAAGTTCGCCGAGGATCACGACGGGCTGCCTCAGGTAAAGGGAGGCATGGTCTCGGGACAGTCCTACGAGACGAGCAAGCTGTTGAAGCTTGCCGATATTCCCTCTAGGGATGAACTGCTGGCGAAGTTCATGGGTTCTGCCCGTTCGCCTCTGCAGGGATTCGTCTCCGTAAGCAGTGGAATCATCCGTAAATTCTTCTACGTGCTCAACGCGGTCAGGGAGAGCAGGGAGAACTAGCTGGAAGCCGGCGGGCCCGTGGGGTGCCGCAACACAATGGAGGAAGAAGAAAATGAGCGAACTCAAGAAGGCTGACATCATTGAGGCTATTTCCAACATGACCGTCCTGGAACTGGCGGAGCTCGTCGAGGAGATGGAAGAGAAATTCGGCGTATCCGCCGCCGCCCCCGTGGCAGCTGTGGCCGCCGCCCCTGCCGCGGCAGCCGCAGAAGCAGAGGAGAAAACGGAGTTCGACGTCATCCTCGAGGATTTCGGTGCCAAGAAGATCGCCGTCATCAAGATAGTGAAGGATGCCCTAGAGCTCAACCTCAAGGAAGCAAAGGAGCTCGTAGACGCCGCTCCTTCAAAGCTTCGCGGCGAGGTGGACAAGGAAGAGGCGGAAGCCCTCAAGAAGCAGCTGGAGGAAGCGGGAGCAAGGGTCAGCCTCAAGTAGCTTCATTTCGAAAAGACGGCGGGGGAGGGGGAAAACCTCTTCCGCCGTTCGTGCCGTTCCGTTTTACGAATGTACTAGCTTCACTTCCTAGCAAGCGTGAGGAGTGATCAGGTGAAGGTTAAAAGACCTGTAAGAGACTATTCCGAAGTTCAGCCGGTCATAGACATCCCGGACCTCCTGAAGATCCAGAGAGAATCCTTCAGCAGGTTCCTACAGGATGAGGTCCAGCCCGACGAGAGACTTCCTCAGGGACTTCATAAGATCTTTCAGGACACCTTCCCCATAGAGAGCAGCAACCGTGAGTTCTCTCTGGAGTACGTGTCCTACGAGCTTGGTACTCCCAAGTACTCGGTCCAGGAAGCCATGGACAAGGGCCTGAGCTTCTCCGCCCCGCTGACCGCCATGCTTCGATTGGTCTTCAGGAACGTCCTTGAGGACGAGGACGGCAAGCCTTCCCCTGACTCCTGGAAGGTTTCCAGGATCATCGATCAGTCGGTCTTCCTCGGGGAGCTGCCCCTGATGACCCACACGGGATCCTTCGTCATCAACGGCGCCGAGAGGGTCATAGTGAACCAGCTGCACAGGAGTCCCGGTGTGTTCTTCGAGGAGACCACCATGCAGAGGGGCAACAGGATATACCAGGCCAGAGTGATCCCACAGCGGGGATCCTGGCTGGACCTGAAGCTGGACCACAACGACATCATATACGTCAACATCGACAGGCGTCCCAAGAGGATACCGGTTACCATGCTCCTGCGCGCCCTGGGCCTCACCAGCGATTCGGAGATCCTGTCCAGGTTCTATCCGAAGCTCACAAAGGACCTTGAGAGCTCCCTGAAGAGCCGGTCCAAGGCCATAGAACTTGTGCTCAAGGCCTTCGCCGAGGATATCGTCGATCCACAAACGGGAGAAATCCTAGTCAGGTGCGACGAGCCTGTGGAGAGCATCGAGAAGATAGAGATGCTGGTGGAGCACGGCATCAAGACCGCCGACTTCCTGGCTCCCAGAATGGAGTCAAACGACTTCGACGGTATTCGAAAGACCCTTGCCAAGGAGGAGACCTCCCTTGGAGCCGGCGTTACAAAGAACGAGGACACCGCCACCATGTGGATCTACGAGGCCCTCAGGGGCACGGAGGCGCCAAACCTCGATCACGCCAGGAGCTACCTCAGATCGATGTTCTTCGATTCCAAGAGATACAGTCTCAGCGAAGTCGGAAGGTACAAGATCAACGAGAGGCTGAACATCTCCACTTCCATGGAGAAGCTGACCCTTACCGTCCCCGACCTGGTGGCGATAGTCGAGAACCTCATCAAGCTCAGGGAAGGACGGAACACCTCCGACGACATTGATCACCTGGGCAACAGAAGGGTGAGAACCGTTGGCGAGCTGCTGGGCCAGGAGTTCTCCAAGGGACTGAGCAGGATGGCCAGGACCATCAGGGACAGGATGGGCCAGCAGGACCGGGAGAAGTTGACACCTCACGATCTTGTGAACTCCAGGACCCTTTCCAGCGTCATCAACACCTTTTTCGGATCGAGCCAGCTGTCGCAGTTCATGGAGCAGACCAATCCCCTGGCCGAACTCACCCACAAACGAAGGACCAGTGCTCTGGGTCAGGGAGGTCTTACCCGGGAGAGGGCCGGGTTCGACGTGAGGGACGTTCATCATACCCACTACGGCAGGATGTGCCCAGTGGAGACCCCGGAAGGTCCGAACATCGGTCTCATAACCACCCTGGCGGTCTATGCCACCATCAACAGGTTCGGATTCCTGGAGACACCCTACAGGAGGGTCATAGACGGTATGGTCACCGATGAGGTGGTCTACCTGTCCGCCGACAGGGAGGACAGGCACGTGATAGCCGAGGCTGATGCTCCCATGGATGCGGACGGCATGCTGGTGGGTCCGCTGGTAAGGGCCAAGAAGGCAAGTTCGTACCCCATGGTAACTCCCAGGGAGGTCGAGTTCATCGACGTAAGCCCGATACAGCTCATCGGCGTCTCCGCCTCGCTCATACCCTTCCTCGAGCATGACGACGCCAACAGGGCGCTGATGGGTTCCAACATGCAGCGACAGGCCGTTCCCCTGCTCCATCCCAAGGCCCCGGTAGTCGGGACAGGAATGGAGAGACGGGCGGCCCTGGACTCCGGGACGCTCGTGACCGCCCGGAGGTCCGGTACCGTGGAGGAGGTCGATGCCGCCCATATCCTGGTGAGGGCCGACGCCGAAGTCCACGATTTCAACAGGTTCGATACCTACCATCTGCACAAGTTCAAGAGGACCAACCAGGACACCTGTTTCAACCAGAGGCCCCTGGTAAGGGCAGGGGACAAGGTGAAGAAGGGAGACGTGCTGGGTGACGGCATGGCTACCGACGACGGACAGCTGGCCCTTGGTATGAACACCACTGTCGCCTTCCTTCCGTGGAACGGCTACAACTTCGAGGATGCCATCGTGGTCAGCGAGAGGGTCGTAAGGAACGACATGTTCACCTCCGTCCACGTGGTCGAGCTGGAAACCCAGTTCAGGGAGACCAAGCTGGGTCCCGAGGAGCTGACCAGGGAGCTTCCCAGCGTCGACAATCCCGACGAGATAGCCAACCTTGACGACGACGGCATAATCAGGATCGGTTCCAGGATCCGCGAGAGGGACATACTTGTGGGCAAGATCACGCCCAAGGGGGAGCAGGACCTGTCCCCCTCCGAACGCCTGATCAGGGCCATCTTCGGACAGAAGGCGGGGGATGTGAAGGATGCTTCCCTGAGAGCTCCCACGGGGATGGACGGCGTTGTGATCGATGTCAAGGTATTCTCACGCAAGGACAAGACAGAGAGAACGCGCCGGGAGATAGACGAGAAGAAGGACCGCTACCGCGAGGAGTTCGGGGAGAATGAGAAAAGGCTCTTCGAAGAGCGCGACAGACTGATCACGGACATACTCAAGGGTCAGAAGGCAGTGAGCATCGTGGACAGGATGACGGGAGAAGTACTGGTTCCCGCCGGCCGCAAGCTTTCCGCCACCGCCCTCGGCAAGATCGATTTCTCCGACATCGACTCCAGCCAGCAGCTGGTGGAGGAGCTTCAGGCGGACGATGAGGTCCGCCAGATACTTAGAAGCTCTGCCAGGGAGCACAAGAGGCTGGAGGCGGAGCTTGAGAACAACGAGGACAACCTGATGCGGGGTGATGACCTTCAGCCGGGTGTCATCAAGACGGTCAAGGTATACATTGCCAAGCGCAGGAAGCTGCAGGTGGGCGACAAGATGGCCGGCCGGCACGGCAACAAGGGCGTGGTAAGCATAATCGTTCCCCAGGAGGACATGCCGTACCTGCCCGACGGTACGCCGGTGGACATCTGCCTGAACCCGCTCGGAGTACCAAGCAGGATGAACGTGGGCCAGATAATGGAGACCAACCTTGGATGGGCCGCGTCCAGGCTGGGCTTCGATGTCGTTACGCCGGTCTTCGATTCCGCAACCAACACCGAGATCGAGGATGCCCTGGAGGAAGCCGGGTTCTCCCGCGACGGCAAGACAACCCTCTACGACGGCCGGACCGGAGAGCCCTTCGACCAGAGGGTCACTGTGGGCTGCATGTACATGATGAAGCTCGCCCACCAGGTCGAGGACAAGCTGCACGCCAGGGCCACCGGCCCCTACGCCATGGTGACACAGCAGCCCCTGGGAGGCAAGGCGCAGAACGGCGGACAGAGACTGGGAGAGATGGAGGTATGGGCACTGGAGGCCTACGGCGCCGCCCACTGCCTCAGGGAGATGCTCACCATCAAGTCGGACGATGTGGACGGAAGGGCCAGGGCCTACAGCGCCATGGTCAACGGGGAGAACATACCGGAATCCCTGACGCCGGAGTCCTTCAACGTGCTCCAGAACGAGATGAGGAGCCTGGCGCTGGATGTGGAACTCCTGCCGGACGAGGGTGAGGAGGATTTATAATGCTGGAGAACATTTCGCGTCGCGACGCCAGGGTCATGCTCTCCGACTTCGGGGGCATGAAGATAAGCCTCGCCTCGCCCGAGACCATCAGGAAATGGTCCCACGGAGAGGTGACCCAGGCGGAGACTATCAATTACAGGAGCTACAAGCCCGAGGCCGACGGTCTTTTCTGCGAGCGGATCTTCGGTCCCGTGAGGGACTGGGAATGCAGCTGCGGAAAGTACAAGAGGATCCGGAACAAGGGAATAGTGTGCGACAGGTGCGGTGTGGAGGTTACCCACTCCAGGGTCCGCCGCGAGAGGATGGGTCATATCGACCTCGCGGTGCCGGTGGTCCACATCTGGTACTTCAAGTCCCGCAAGATATCCAAGCTCCTCGACATCACCAATCTCAGGCTCGAGAGGGTCATCTACTACGAATCACACATAGTGACCAGGTCCGACCATCCCGACCTGCCGGTGGGTTCCATACTGACCGACGACGAGTACCGGGAGGCCAGGAAGGAATACGGTGACGCGTTCAAGGTGGGTATGGGGGCGGAAGCCATAAGGACAATGCTCGCTGACCTGGACCTGGAAGAGCTGGCCACCACCCTGAGGACCAGCATAGCCAACGAGACCACGTACTCCAGGCGCAAGAAGAACATCAAGAGGCTCAAGGAGGTGGAGGCCTTCAGGCTCTCCTCCGACGACAACAAGCCCGAGTGGATGATACTTCAGATACTGCCGGTACTGCCTCCAGACCTGAGACCGCTTGTCCCCCTTGATGGCGGAAGGTTCGCCTCCAGCGACCTCAACGATCTCTACAGGAGGGTGATCAACAGGAACAACAGGCTCAAGAGGCTCCTTGATCTCCAGGCCCCCGACGTGATACTGAGGAACGAGAAGCGCATGCTTCAGGAAGCCGTGGACGCGGTTCTGGACAACAGCTCCAGGCGCAAGCCCGTGAAGGGCGCCGGCATGAGGCCGCTCAGGTCCCTTTCCGACCTGCTGAAGGGGAAGAGGGGAAGGTTCCGCCAGAACCTCCTGGGCAAGAGGGTCGACTACTCGGGGCGAAGCGTCATCGTTGTGGGACCCCACCTCAACCTCAACCAGTGCGGCCTTCCCAAGAACATGGCCCTGGAACTCTTCAAGCCTTTCATCGTGGCCAGAATAAGCGAGCTTCTGGATGAAAGCGTCAAGAAGGCCACCAAGAGGTGGGAAGAGGCCGACGAGATAGTCTGGCCGGTACTCGAGGAAGTCATACAGAACCATCCCGTGCTCCTCAACAGGGCACCCACGCTGCACAGGCTGGGAATACAGGCCTTCGAGCCCATACTGGTGGAAGGCAAGGCCATCCAGCTCCATCCGCTTGCCTGCGCGGCCTTCAACGCCGACTTCGACGGTGACCAGATGGCGGTCCACGTTCCCCTTTCCGCCGAGGCCCAGGTGGAGGCCAGGATGCTGATGCTGGGAAGCAAGAACATTCTCAGACCGGCCAGCGGCGAGCCAGTGGTTACTCCGAGCCATGACATGGTCATCGGCGCCTACTACCTCACCAAGCCCCTGCCCGGAGCCAAGGGGGAAGGCATGGTGTTCTCCTCGAGGGACGAGGTCAGGGGGGCGTACGATGCCGGCAAGGTGGACCTGCACGCGAAGATAAAGGTAAGGGGCATAAACAGGATCGTTGAGGAGAACGGTAAGAGGGAGAGGGTGACACCTCCCTTCTGGAAGGACTACACCACTGTCGGACAGGTCCTCTTCAACGAGATAATCCCCGAGGGTATGGAATTCATCATGGCCAACGCCATGATACCCCACGAGAGGATCTTCAGCAAGAAGGGCCTCAACCAGATCGTAGGCAGGTGCCACAACGAGCTTGGGGCGGTCCGGACCGCTGTCTTCCTGGATAATCTGAAGGAGCTGGGATTCCACTACGCAACCACTTCGGGACTTACCGTGGGTATGAGCGACATGCTGATACCTGACAGGAAGAGCGAGATCATAAGCAAGACCGCCAGGGAGATCGAACTCATAGAGAAGAGTTCGAAGAGAGGCGAGCTTACCGAGGCGGAAAGGTACAACAGGGTCATAGACAACTGGGCAAAGGCCACGGAAGAGGTCAAGAACGCCATGATGGAAGGCCTCAGCCATGACAATCACGGGTTCAACCCCATCTACATGATGGCGAACTCCGGTGCCAGGGGAAGCGTGGACCAGATGAAGCAGCTGGCCGGAATGAGGGGCCTGATGGCCAAGCCCAGCAAAAAGCTGACAGGCGAGCTGGGCGAGACGATTGAGACCCCCATCATCTCGTCCCTCAAGGAGGGTCTCTCGGTCATAGAGTACTCCATCTCGACCCACGGTTCCAGGAAGGGCCTCGCCGACACCGCCCTCAAGACCGCTGATGCCGGCTACCTGACCAGAAGGCTTGTTGATGTCTGCCAGGACGTCATAATCACGATGGAGGACTGCGGCACAATAAGGGGCAGGGTCATAACTGCACTGAAGGAGGGCGAGGAGATCATCGAGCCCCTCAGGGACAGGATCCTTGGACGCGTCGCCGCGGAGACCATCTACAGACCCGGTACCGAAGACGTCGTCTGCAAGGCAGGGCAGGAGATAACGGCTGCGCTCGCCGCGGAGATCGACGAGATCGGCGTGGAATCCGTAAGGATACGGAGCGTTCTGGTCTGCGAGGCCAAGAGGGGCCTCTGCGCCAAGTGCTACGGCTGGGATCTTTCCAGGAACAGGATGGTCACGGTGGGAGAGTCGGTGGGAGTCATAGCCGCACAGAGCATAGGCGAGCCCGGCACCCAGCTCACGCTCCGGACCTTCCACACTGGAGGTGTGGCCGGAAGGGAGACCAGGGAGTCGGAGGTCGTGGCTCGGCATACCGGTTTCGTCAGCTACCGCATACCCTGCATAGTCAGGAGCATCGACGAGACAGGCAAGCCCATCATGGTCAGCACGAGGAACACTCAGTTGGATATCCTCGACCGGACCGGAGAGGTTCTCTCGACCTACGACATAGTCGTGGGTTCGCACATGATGGTGGATGACGGCCAGAAGGTGGAGAAGGACGATGTCATCTGCAGGAGCGACCCGTTCATAATACCCATAGTGGCGGAGCAGGACGGCAGTATCCACTACGTGGACATTGAGGAGGACACCACCCTCAAGGAGGAGATCGACAGCGAGCAGAGGAAGCAGATGGTCATAGTGGAGGACCGCAGCAAGACCCTCCATCCCCACATCTTCATCCTGCCCGAACAGATCGTGGTTCTGAGCGGTCACCCCAGGAGACGCGAGGAGGAACTCTACACCCTCGGTGAACTCGAGAAGGAGATGCTCGATGGCCAGGGCAGGATGATCTACTCCTACCAGGAGGTGAGCACCTACAGGACCATGACCCTGGCCGAGGAGTTCGCGCACAGGATGCAGGACCATGATCTGCCACTGGTGGTGGTCAACTGCAAGAAGTCCGGGACCGGAAGCTATGCGGCGATGGTTAACGCGGTCAGGGAGGTCATAAAGACCTTCGGAACGAAGGCGAGGAAAGAGGTCAAGGCCCTTGAGACGGCAATCGACGAGCTGGAGCAGTCCAAGAGACGCAAGAACACGGACCTCGAGGAGCATTTCGCCTCCAGCCTTGCGGAACTCAGCAGGAAGGGTTCCTTCGTCATCGTCGTCGAATCCCTGGACAGGGGTCACCAGGGTACCCAGAACCTTGTCCAGAAGATACAGGAAATCATACAGGACAGTTCCATGATGATCGTGTCGGACTTCTCCTCCAAGGGCATGCGCAGTCACATAACCCAGAAGGGGAGGAAGAAGGTCGAGAAGGATCCGGTGGAGGATTACATAGCCGACGCCGTCAAGGGCAAGTACCCGATACCCAGCGGAGCCCATCTCAGGGTGAACGACGGAAGTCTGATCAGGCAGGGCGTACACATCGCCAGGATCGAGAGGAAACTCGGTCAGCAGAGGGACATAACCGGCGGCCTTCCAAGGGTGGACGAACTCTTCGAGGCCCGGGTGCCCAAGGATGCCGCAAGCATAGCCGAAATAGACGGCGTCGTATCGCTGAGCCCCATAAAGGCCGGTATCAGGACCGTGACCATCAGGGGAGACCATGGCCAGGAATCGGCCACCAAGATACAGGCCTCCAGACACATAAGGGTCAGGGAGGGAGACAGGGTAAAGGCCGGCGACAGACTGACCGAGGGGCCCCTGTCACCCCATGACATACTGCGGATAAAGGGTACCGAAGCGGCGGAGAAGTACCTGCTCAACGAGATACAGGAAGTCTACCGCCTCCAGGGTGTGAACATCAACGACAAGCACGTGAGCATCGTTGTCCGGCAGATGCTCTCCAAGGCGAAGATAGACGACCCGGGCGACACACAGTTCCTCGAGGGCGCCCAGGTCGACAGGCTTATCCTTCATAGGGAGAACAAGGCCATGATGATGCAGGGCAAGAAGCCCGCCACTTCGGCGGTCCTTCTGCTGGGCATCACCAAGGCTTCCCTGGCCACCGACAGCTTCCTTTCGGCGGCTTCCTTCCAGGAGACGAACAGCGTACTCGCAGACGCCGCAACTGCCGGAAAGGTTGATTACCTGTACGGGCTGAAGGAGAACGTCATCGTCGGTCACCTGATCCCCGCCGGCACCGGTATGAAGAGGTATCGACACATCAGGCTTTCACTCCCTGACGGGGATGACCTTCCTGAACCGGCTTTTGCCGAGGACAGGGACGAGCTTGATATTGACGAAACCGACTTTGATGTATAGACTTAAGGCCCCTTGCACCGATACGGGTGCATGGCAGCCCATTGAAAGGAGAAGGCTTGCCGACTATCAATCAGCTCGTGCGTAACGGGCGGAAGAAGCAGAGATCCAAGACGAAGGCCCCTGCCCTCACCGGTTGTCCCCAGAAGCGGGGTATCTGCACAAGGGTTTACACATCGACACCCAAGAAACCTAACTCGGCGCTTCGGAAGGTCGCCAGGGTAAGGCTCAGGAACGGATTCGAGGTCACCGCCTACATCCCCGGTATAGACCACAACCTCAACGAGCATTCGGTGGTCTTCATCAGGGGCGGCAGAGTGAAGGACCTGCCCGGCGTCAGGTATCACATCATCCGCGGCGTCGAGGACACTTCAGGTGTCGAGGGCAGGAAACAGGGCCGCTCGAAGTACGGCACGAGGAAGGAAAAGTAAGAGGACCCTGCAGCAGGCACCATCTGTCTGCCGCAGGGCATTCCGGGAGGACGAATGGCTAGACGTTCAAGGCCCAGGAAGCGGGAAGTCGCTCCGGACAGGAAGTACGGCAACCTGCTCATGGCGAAGTTCATCAACAAGCTAATGCACGAGGGCAAGAAGTCCATCGCCGAGAGTATATTCTACGACGCCATGGACATCGTGACAGAGAAGACGGGGCAGGACCCCGTCACGGTCTTCAACAGGGCTCTGGGCAATGTGAGACCCCAGCTCAAGGTGAAGTCAAGGAGGGTCGGTGGGTCGACCTACCAGGTTCCCATGGAGGTCAAACCCCACGAGAGGGATTCCCTTGCGATCCGCTGGATAATACAGTACGCAAATTCCCGCAACGGCAGGGGAATGCCGGAGAAGCTGGCTGCCGAGATAATGGATGCCGCCAGGGGAGAGAACGCAGGCAGCATCAAGAAGAAGGAAGATACCCACAAGATGGCGGAAGCCAACAAGGCCTTCGCCCATTACCGCTGGTAGGACCCGCCCCCCGGAAACCCCGGGCTTTTCATGGCGCTCCCTCCAGTGAAGTGGACAGGGTCGATCCAGTAACTGGAGGAGTTCGCCGCAATGGGCAATTATCAGGTCGACAGGGTCAGGAACATAGGCATCATGGCCCACATCGATGCCGGCAAGACCACGGCAACTGAGCGTATCCTCTTCTATTCGGGCAGGCTTCATCGCATGGGCGACGTTGACCACGGCACCGCCGTGATGGACTGGATGCCCCAGGAGAAGGAGAGGGGGATCACCATCCAGTCCGCTGCGACCACCTGCACATGGAAAGACCATCAGATCAACATCATAGATACTC
The DNA here is from genome assembly GCA_002030045.1 of Candidatus Aegiribacteria sp. MLS_C. GTDB lineage: Bacteria > Fermentibacterota > Fermentibacteria > Fermentibacterales > JCC-6 > Aegiribacteria. The sequence goes on from LQBI01000001.1 coordinate 56,847, forward strand.
CAGGCCACGTCGACTTCACGGCGGAGGTCGAGCGAAGCCTGAGGGTGCTCGACGGGGCGGTGGCGGTCTTCTGCGCCGTGGGTGGCGTTGAACCCCAGTCCGAGACCGTATGGCACCAGGCGGACAGGTACGGAGTACCGAGAATAGCCTTCGTGAACAAGATGGACCGCCAGGGAGCCGATTTCAACAGGACCCTCGAGATGATGAGGGACATGCTGGGCGCCAGGCCACTGCCGGTAGTGCTTCCCATAGGGAGCGCCGGCGGGTTCTCCGGGATCATAGACGTCATTGCCGGAAGGGCCGTCCATTTCGACGAGACCTCCTTCGGGGCGGTCTTCACGCTGGACGAGATACCTCAGGAATACGCGGGGCGGTATGCCGAGGCCAGGGACGCGATATGGGAAGCCGCCGCCATGCTGGAGGAGTCGGCCATGGAGGAGTTCTTCGAGGGCAGTCTGGACCCGGTGAAGGTCAGGAGACTTCTTCGCAGGGGAACCATAAACGGTGACTTCATCCCGGTTCTCTGTGGAGCAGCGCTGAAGAACATAGGGATCCAGCAGCTCATGGACGCCATAGTTGACTGGCTGCCCTCCCCCTCGGAACTGCCCCCCATCACCGGTCATCTGAAGGACGGTTCTTCCGTGGAGGTGGCCCGAAGCGTGAGCGACCCCTTCGCGGCACTTGTCTTCAAGGTCCAGTGCGATCCCCATCTGGGCAGACTGGCGTTCATCAGGGTCTACTCGGGAAAGGTGGAGGATGGCCAGCATGTGTTCAACAACAGGACCGGTAACAGGGAGCGGCTGACCAGGCTGGTGAGGATGCACGCAAACAAGAGGACGCATCTGGATTTTGTGATGGCGGGTGACATAGCCGCAGCGGGTCTCAAGGACGTGGCCACCGGGGACACCCTTACCTTCCAGGAGAATCCGCTGGTCCTGGAGTCCATCGATTTTCCCGACCCGGTGATGCAGATGGCCATAGAGCCCATGAGCACCTCCGACGAGAAATCACTTGAACAGGCTCTCGCCGAACTCACCAGCGAGGACCCCAGTTTCAGGGTGGGAGTTGACGACGAATCGGGCCAGACCCTGATCATGGGAATGGGCGAGCTGCATCTGGAGATAATCGCAAGCAGGATACAGAGGGAAAAGGGCGTGGAGGTCAGGACCGGCAGACCCCAGGTCTCCTACCGCGAGAGCATTTCCGTGGCCGCCGAGGGAGAGGGAGACTTCAGCAGGTCGATTCAGGGCCGGGGACATTACGGCCATGCCCGAATAAGGGCGGTTCCGGTCGATTCCGGTATCGAGTTCGTCAATCTTCTTGACGACAGGGATTTCCCCGATCATTTCGTGGAGGCGGTTCAGCGAGGCGTCATGGGATCGGTAGGTGCCGGTCCGCTGGCGGGCTATCCCGTGGACGGAATAAGGGTGGAATTGCTCGAAGCCCGGCTTCATGAAACCGATTCCTCCGACACCGGCTATGCGTACGCCGGGGCCATGGCATTCAGGGAATGCCTGGGATCGGGGAGACCGGTGCTCAAGGAACCGGTGATGCGCCTGGACATAATCTGCCCATCGGACTACGTGGGAGAGGTGATCGGTGACGTGAACGCCCGCAGGGGAAGCGTCCTGAGGATGGATACCAGGGGCGAAGTACAGGCGATCAGGGCAAGGGTACCACTTGCGGAACTTTTTGGTTATAGTAGCGCCCTGCGTTCTCTAACGCAGGGGCGTGCGGGCTTCTCGATGCAGTTCAGCGCCTACGCACGCATGGCCGAGAACATTACCAGGGGTATCCTGGAACAGATGGGCATCGCAGGGTCCTCGGCATAGGACCCTGGAGCACAGGAAACAGGAGACGGGATTGAAAGCAAACAGGTTGAGGATAAAGCTCAGAGCCTACGACCACAGGCTTCTCGACCGCTCCGCGACGGCGATTGTCCGAAGCGTTGTGAAGACGGGGGCCAGGGTATCAGGGCCGATTCCTCTTCCAACCAGGAGATCGGTGATCACGGTACTGAGAAGTCCTCATGTGAACAAGAAATCCAGGGAACAGTTCGAGATGAAGATCCATTCGAGGCTCATCGAGATCGAGGATCCCAACGAGGAAACCGCAGCCGCTCTGAGGTCACAGGATGTGCCTTCCGGAGTGGATGTGGAGATGAACGAGATATAACCCTTACTGTTCTTTCTGACTGACCCGGTGGTTACGGGTTAAGAGAAACGAAGCTCTGCCGGACAATGGCGGTTGACCGGCAGGCGGGACAAAAAGAGAACGCTCGTCCCCCCGCCTTCAAAGGGGACTTCAGCGATGGAGAGTGATCTATGAGCGGACTCATGGCTCGTAAGATAGGTATGACCCGTGTTTTCAGGGGTGACGGGAAAGCGGTTCCGGTCACCGTTCTGGAGGCCCAGCCGAACCCGGTCACACAGGTGAAGACCAGGGAGACCGACGGCTACGAAGCTGTCCAGCTGGGCTACAAGAGCCAGAAGAAGCAGCGGCTCACGAAGGCGGTCCAGGGTCATCTCGACAGGAGCGGGGCTCCTCCGGTCTCCCGTTTCCGGGAGGTATCAATGCCTTCGGGGGGTGTCGCCGCCGGCGACTTCCTTGATGTCTCCATGTTCGCCCCCGGAGAAAAGGTCGACGTGGTAGGTCTCACCAAGGGGAAGGGATTCCAGGGCGTGGTGAAACGTCATGGTTTCTCCGGCGGGGATGAGACCCACGGCTGCAAGTCCCATCGCGTCCCCGGTTCCATCGGGCAGTGCGCCACTCCCTCCAGGGTGTGGAAAAACAAGAAGATGCCGGGAAGGGACGGGGGCAAGAGAGTGACCGTCCGAAACCTCGAGGTGGTGCAGGTGGATTCCGAGAAGAACCTCCTCGTACTGAAGGGCGCGGTTCCCGGGTCCCGTAACGGATATCTCCTCATAAGGAAGCAGAGATCTGGGGGTGAGTTCTAGTCATGGCAGACGCAAGAGTATACACCATGGCGGGTGAGGAGGTCGGGAAGACCGATCTTCCCGAGGAGATGTTCGGCATGAACGTCTCGACCCATGTCCTGTGGGAGGCGGTGAGAGCGGAGAGCCTCAACTCCCGTCAGGGGACCGTATCAACCCTCGGGCGCAGCGAGGTCAGGGCCTCCGGAAGGAAACCGTGGCGTCAGAAGGGAACCGGCAACGCCAGGTCGGGCTCTCTCACTTCCCCCATCTGGAAGGGCGGCGGCGTAGCATTCGGGCCCAAGCCCAGGAAATGGAACATTCGGCTCAACCGGAAGGTCCGCCGCAAGGCACTTGCCGGCATCCTCAGCGAGAGGCTGGCCGAGGGCAACCTGAGGATAGTGAGGGACCTCAAGTCAACGGGCCGCACCAGGGAGATGGCCGACATGCTGATGGGCCACGAGTGCCACGACAGGAAAACCCTTCTGCTGGTGAAGGATGGCGACGAGATGCTCAAGAGGGCATCACGCAACATACCCAACCTCAAGGCGACGGACGCCTCCAGCGTCTCCATCCACGACCTGGTCAACTCCGAAGTGGTTCTGCTCTCGGAAGAGGCTGTCGAACTGCTCAAGGAGAGACTGATATGAAAGACTCAAGGCAGATAATCCTAAGGCCGCTGGTTACGGAGAAGAGCACTCTGCTCAGGGAGGGCTCCAACAAGTATGCGTTCAGAGTGGTCGCCGACGCCACGAAGAGACAGATAGCAAAGGCCGTCGAGGAACTCTTCGAGGTTCACGTCAAGGAAGTCAGGACCATGAGGATGCAGGGAAAACTGAAGAGGCTGGGTCGGAACACCGGTCGCAGACCTTCATGGAAGAAAGCCATAGTCACCCTCGCCGAAGGTGATACGGTCGATTTCTTCGAGGGGGTGTAAGCTGGAATGAGCATGAAGCGATGGAAGCCCGCCACTCCCGGAACTAGATTCAAGGTATCTCCGGGATTCGATGATATCACAAGGGACCACGGTGAAAAGGCTCTCATGGAGCCCGTGAAGAGCAACGCCGGAAGGAACAACCTTGGCCGTGTAACCAGCAGGCACAGGGGCGGCGGACACAAGAGGCGCTACAGGAAGATAGACTTCAGGCGGGACAAGTTCGGAGTGCCTGGAATGGTCGCCACCATAGAGTACGACCCGAACAGGTCCGCCAGGATAGCCCTGGTGAACTACAGGGACGGCGAGAAGAGGTACATGATCGCGCCGGAGGGACTTCAGGTCGGGCAGACAGTGGTTTCCGGCCCCGATTCCCCTCCCGAGACGGGCAATCACCTTCCGCTGTCACGGATCCCCCTGGGATCCACCATACACAACGTGGAACTCAAGCCGGGCAAGGGCGGTCAGATAGCCAGAAGCGCCGGCGCATCCATCCAGCTGATGGCCCGCGAGGGGCGCTACGCAACTCTCAAGATGCCATCGCGGGAGACCAGGATGGTTCCCGTGAGCTGCATGGCCACGATAGGGGCCGTGGGCAATTCAGAGCATTTCCTAGTGGTCTCCGGGAAGGCCGGGAACAGCCGCTGGAAGGGACGCAGACCGAAGGTCAGGGGAGTCGCCATGAACCCCATCGACCACCCCATGGGCGGCGGTGAGGGCAAGTCCAGCGGCGGCCGTCATCCCTGCTCGCCGTGGGGACAGCTTGCAAAGGGTCTGAGAACCAGAGGTAAGAAGCCGTCCGACAAGCTGATCACCAGGCGGAGACCCACAGGAAAAAGGAGGAAGTAGGTTATGGCCCGTTCATTGAAGAAGGGTCCCTATATCCAGGAGAAGCTGGCCGACAAGGTCAGGAATATGGAGGCTTCCGGAGAGAAGAAGATAATCCGGACCTGGTCCAGGAGATCCACGATCCCTCCAGAATTCGTGGGTCACACCTTCGCAGTATACAACGGTCGCAAGTTCGTTCCGGTCTACGTCGTCGAGAACATGGTCGGACACAAGCTGGGGGAGTTCGCTCCCACCAGGACCTTCCGGGGACATCGGGATTCCGATTCCGGAGGGAAGCAGAAAAAAGCAAAGGTCTAGGGAGGGGATGGAATGAAGGCAGTAGCACGGGCCAGATACGCCAAGGTCCCCCCCAGGAAGGCCAGGTACGTTGCCGACCTGATTCGGGGCAAGACCGTGAACCAGGCTCTCTCGATACTCATGACGGTACCGAAGAACGCATCGAGGATAATCGAGAAGACGCTGGACTCCGCTGTGGCCAACGCCATCGTGAAGGCGGAGGGGAAGCGTCTGGACGTGGACGAACTGGTGGTCCAGAACGTAATAGTTGACGAGGGTCCCACGACCATGCGCTGGAGACCGAGGGCCCGGGGTCGCGCAACGAAGATAAGGCACAGGACGAGCCACATTTCAGTGACGGTTGTCAACACGGACGAGACAGCCGGACAGGGACGAGAGGAATAGTATGGGTCAGAAAACCAATCCTGTCGGCCTCCGTCTGGGTATCAGCCGCGGCTGGGACTCCACCTGGTTCGCCAGGGGAAGGAAGTACGCTGAGTATCTGAAGGAGGATACCGAGATCCGCCGCTACCTTGGATCCAGGCTGGAGAAGGCCAGGATCTCCAAGATAGAGATACTGAGGAAGCCTCAGGAAGTCGAAGTCGTGATATGGACAGCCCGGCCCGGTCAGGTGATAGGCAGCAAGGGGTCCAATATCGACAGGATAACCAACGAGCTGAAGGTTCTCGTGGGCGGCAAGACCGTGAGGACGAAGGTCCAGGAGATACGCAAGGACAGGTGTGACGCGGTGCTTGTCGCAGACAAGGTGGCCCGTCAGATCGAGGGCAGGGTCTCGGTCCGCAGGGCCATGAGAATGGCCATCCGGGATGCCATTACCGACGGCGCGGAGGGAGTGAAGATCTCCTGTGCCGGCCGTCTGGGCGGCGCCGAGATGTCCAGGGTCAATACATACCATGAGGGCAGAGTACCCCTTCACACTCTCAGGGCGGACATCGACTTCGCCAGGGACGTAGCCAAAACGACCTACGGCACGATCGGTGTCAAGGTCTGGGTGTACCACGGAGAGGTCTACGAGCCTCCCGTGACGGGCACCACGGATGGCAGGTGATAGACCATGCTGATGCCCAAGAGGACCAAATACAGGAAGCAGCACAGGGGCCGCATGAGAGGCCAGACCAAGGGAGGCGGAGCGGTCTCCTTCGGTGAGTACGGTCTTCAGGCCATGGAGGCCGGCTGGATAACCAGCGCCCAGATCGAGGCGGCGAGGGTGGCCCTGACCAGGCACGTGAAGAGGGGTGGCAAGGTCTGGATCAGGGTCTTTCCGGACAAGCCGGTAACCTCGACTCCGGCCGAGACCAGAATGGGAAAGGGCAAGGGGGCCGTCGACCACTGGGTCGCTGTGGTCAAGCCCGGAAGGGTGATGTTCGAACTGGAAGGCGTTCCCATGGAGCTGGCCAAGTCCGCCATGCGGCTTGCGGGACACAAGCTCCCCATTAAGACCAGGTTCATGGTTCGGGACAGAGAGGAGCTCTAGATGAAACCGCACGAGCTTCGATCCATGAGCAGGGAGGAACTCGAGGAGCACGCCAGGGAACTCAGGCAGGAACTATTCAACCTGAGGTTTCGCGGCACTACTCAGCAGCTTGATAATCCCCTGAGGTTAAGGACCGCGAGAAAGGATCTGGCAAGGACCCTCACGGTGCTGAGAGAGCTGGATCTGGGACTTGAATCCGGAACCGGGGAAGGAACACGTAATGGCTGAAGCAAGAGTCGGGAACAGAAGGGTCCTGACAGGCACCGTGATCTCCGACGCCATGGACAAGACCGTGGTTGTGGAAGTGGTGTCCGTCAAATCGCACCCTGTTTACAAGAAGCGCTTTCGAACGACAAAGAAGTACTACGTTCACGACGAGGAGAACCTCTGCGGTGTTGGTGACAGGATCACCATCGCCGAGACCAGGCCCCTTTCAAAGACCAAGAGGTGGCGGGTTCTCGATGTCGTGGAACGGGCTCGGTAGGAGGATTCGCGATGATCCAGAGTGAGACCAGGCTTAAGGTCGCGGACAACTCCGGGGCCCGGACCGTGATGTGCATCAAGGTCCTCGGCGGTACCAGGCGGAGGTACGCGACCATAGGCGACGTCATAGTGGTGTCCGTGAAGGATGCCCTTCCCGACGGGGCTGTAAAGGCCAAGGAGGTCAGGAGGGCAGTGATAGTCAGGACCAAGAAGGAACTGAACAGGAAGGACGGCACTTCCGTGAGGTTCGGCGACAACGCGGTCGTGATACTGGACGATTCCTACCAGCCGGTGGCGACCAGGATATTCGGTCCCGTCGGCCGGGAACTCAGGGAGAACTTCATGAAGATAGTGTCCCTCGCCCCGGAGGTGATATGATGCATCTCAGAAAAGGGGACAAGGTCGTTGTCATCGCCGGCGAGGATAAAGGCAAGCAGGGCAGGATCCTGAAGGTCTTCGGCAAGGAGAACCGGGTAATAGTCGAGGGTCTCAACCTCATCAAGAGGCACACGAAGCCCTCCACCCGCAACCAGCAGGGGGGGATCATCGAGAAGGAGGCGCCCATCCATGTCTCCAACCTCAGGGTCGTCTGCCCCGGATGCGGAGAAGCGGCGGGCATCACCCGGAGCAGGGACGAAGAGGGCAGGATACAGCGCCGCTGCAAGGCGTGCAACGAGACGATATCGAACGGATAGGAGGTGACCAGTGAGGACGATGCCGAGACTCGAGAAAGTCTACCATGAAGAGCTGCGGGAGAAGATGCGCGAACGCTTCGACTACGACAACATCCACCGTATTCCCCGCATTCTCAAGGTAGTGGTGAACATGGGGCTCGGAAGAGAGGCCATGGAGAACGCCAACAACCTGAAGAACGCCACGGACCAGCTGGCCACCATAACCGGTCAGATGCCGGTGGTTTCCAAGGCGAGGAAGTCCGTTGCGGGCTTCCGCCTGCGGCAGGGAACACCCATCGGGACCTTCGTAACGCTTCGTGGAAGCCGCATGTGGGAGTTCCTGGACAGGCTCATCACTTTCTCCCTGCCTCAGGTAAGGGACTTCAGGGGGCTTTCCCCCAGGGGTTTCGACGGCCGTGGCAACTACAACTTCGGTGTGGAGGAACAGGCCATTTTCCCCGAGATCAATGTCGACAGCATAGACAAGTTCAGGGGAATGAACATAACAATTGTGACCAGTGCCGAGACAGATGAGGAAGCTATGGAGCTGATGAAACTCCTGGGCATGCCCTTCCGCAAGAGCACCGGTTAGCAGGGGGTGGTGTAAAATTGGCTAGGAAAGCCCTGATAGAGAAACAGAGGAAGACCCCCAGGTTCAAGGTCAGGAAGTACAACAGGTGCTCCATCTGCGGCCGGCCCAGGGGCTACCTCAGGAAATACGGCATCTGCCGGATCTGCTTCCGGGACATGGTCAACAGGGGCCTTCTTCCCGGTGTGCGCAAGGCCAGCTGGTAGGGGAGGCGAAACGATGTCAATGACAGATCCAATAGCTGATATGCTTACCCGGATCCGTAATGCTTCCCGGGCCGAGCACAAGATAGTAGACATCCCCGCTTCGAAGTTGAAGACCTCCATAGCCAGGACTCTGTACAACAGGGGCTTCATAAGGGGATTCAGGCTGATAGAGGATGACAAGCAGGGTATTCTCAGGGTCTACCTGGCCTACAGGAACGACCAGCCTCTCATCGTGGGGCTCAAGAGGATATCCAAGCCGGGGTGCAGGGTCTATACCACCGCTGAGAACATCCCGAGAGTGATGGGCGGGAAGGGAATAGCGGTCCTCACAACCCCCAGGGGTGTGCTGACCGACGCTGAGGCCCGCAAGCAGCATGTGGGCGGCGAGATCCTCCTGCATGTCTGGTAAGGAAAGGTAAGAGGATGTCACGAATAGGAAGACTTCCCATTCCCCTGCCGGATTCGGTCACCGTGACCAGGGAGAAGGACCTTCTCAGGATCAGGGGTCCCAGGGGCGAAATGGAACTGGTCGTTCCCAGGGGGATAAGCGTGGAGATAGGTGACCAGGTCCTGATCAGCAGGGACAGCGACACCAGGGAACTCACCAGGCTCCACGGCACGACCAGGGCCCATCTGGCCAACAGGGTCAAGGGTGTGTCCGAGGGACACACAAGGATGCTGGAGGTCCAGGGAAAGGGATACCAGGCGGAGATCAAGGGACGGGTATTGGAGATGCAGGTCGGTTTCTCCCACAAGGTCCTCTTCGAGATCCCCAGCGGGCTGGAGATCGAGGTCAAACCTGGTCAGAACTCTTTCACCCTCACTGTCAGAGGCAATGACAAGCAGCTGGTGGGCGCCTTCAGCGCCGAACTCTACGGTATCAAGCCCGTTGAGCCCTACAACCTCATCGGGTTCCGGTATTCGGACCAGCACGTCAGACGCAAGGCAGTGAAGACCATTACATGATGTCAGGAGGAGACTGATATGGCTAAGTTGACCAGGAAGCAGCGCCTCCGACGCCGGCACTTTCACATCAGGAAAAGTCTGTACGGAACGGCCGAAAGGCCCAGGCTGCTCGTCAGAAAATCACTTAAGCATATGGAAGCCAGTCTTATAGACGATCTGACCGGGAAGACGCTCCTGACCATGACCACCAAGGCAGGGAGCTTCTCCACGGTGGACAAGGAGACCAAGACCGAGCAGGCCTCCAGGCTGGGCAGGCTTCTCGCCGAGAAAGCCAGGGATAGGGGTATCGAGCAAGCGGTGTTCGACCGCGGCGGTCATCCCTATCACGGACGGGTGCGGGCTCTTGCGGAGAACGCCCGTGAAGCCGGGCTCAGGTTCTAGAAGGGACAGGCTGTACATTGGACAACAGGAATAAGGACAGCAGGGACAACAGGGACAACAGGGACAGCAGGGACGGTTCCAACAGGAAAACCAGGGAATCGAAGCTGGAGGAAGCCGGTCTGATCGACCGTCTCATAGCCATAAACAGGGTCGCGAAGGTGACCAAGGGCGGCAGGAACTTCGGCTTCAACGCAATAGTGGCGGTAGGTGACGCCAAGGGCAAGGTGGGCGTTGGACTGGGCAAGGCTACGGAACTGCCCGAGGCCATAAGGAAGGCACAGGAGGATGCTCGGAAGAGCATGATAAGCATCCCGCTAATCGACGAGAGGACGATACCCCACAAGATCCTCGGAAGACACGGTTCAGGCAAGGTCATGATGCGGCCCGCCAGCCCCGGTACCGGCGTCATAGCCGGAGCGGCGGTACGTGCGGTCATGGAATGCGCCGGGATCAAGGACGTCCTCACCAAGTCACAGGGCTCCAACAACCCTCACAATGTAGTGAAGGCGGCCATGAAGGGCCTTCGGGACCTCGTCCTCATAGACAGGGTCAGCGGGCTGCGCCACACCGCGGTGGCCAGGAGGAGCAGCGATGGCTGAGAAGACACTCAGGATCACACAGGTAAAGAGCGCGATCGGCCGCCAGATAGCACAGAAGCGCACTCTCGAGGCGCTTGGGATAAGGAAGCTGAATCAGACGGTCGTTCACCTGGACACACCGCAGATCCGCGGCATGATAAACAGGGTCGCCCATCTGCTGGAGGTCGAGGAGGTTGGTAAATGAGACGTTTGCAGCACCTTAGGCCTGCCAGGGGAGCCACTTCGGATTCCTCCAGGCGAGGTCGGGGCCGAGGTACGGGCAAGGGCGGGACCAGTGGAAAGGGTCACAAGGGCCAGAAGGCCAGGTCCAGCATACAGCCCTGGTTCGAGGGCGGACAGATGCCCATTCAGAGGCGTATGAGCCACAAGGGATTCAACAATGCCCGTTTCGCAACGAAGTACCAGACGGTCAATGTGGAGAAGCTGGCGAGGTTCGAACCGGACACGGTGGTGACCGTGGACCTCATGAAGGAATCCGGACTCATCTCCTCCAGGTTCAGACCGGTGAAAGTCCTCGGCAAGGGAGAGGTCAAGAAGGCCCTGACCGTATGCGCACATGCCTTCAGCGCCGGCGCGGCCAGGCTCATCGAGGCCGCCGGAGGCACCGTGGAGGTGCTTGACTGATGCGTGGTTTCGAGAACATCCTGAAGATCCCTGAGCTGAGGAAGAAGATCTTCTACACCTTCCTGCTTCTGGCGGTCTACAGGGTGGGGGGACACATTCCGGTCCCCGGCATCGACGGTCACGCGCTCAGCATGGCCTTCGCCCAGGGCGGGGGTCTCATGGGCATGTACGACCTCTTCGTCGGAGGGGCACTGGCCAGGGCGTCAGTGTTTTCGCTGGGTATCATGCCGTACATCTCGGCATCTATCATTATACAGCTCCTGACCTCGGTCTTACCCTACTTCGAGCGTCTGAAGAAGGAGGGCGAGGCCGGAAGGCAGAAGATGACAGAGATCACCAGGTACGGGACAGTCCTTCTGGCCCTGATCCAGGGACTCGGGATTTCCCAGTACCTTATAGGTCTCAACAGCCAGGGAGCGATGATAGTTCCCCACCCCGGAATCGGGTTCACCGTTCAGACTGTGGTCACCCTGATAACGGGGACCATCTTCGTGATGTGGCTGGGCGAGAGGATAACCGAGAGGGGTATAGGCAACGGTATCAGCCTGATAATCTTCGCCGGCATCGTCGGAAGGCTTCCGGGGGCGATAGTATCGCTTTACCAGGACGTGTTCGTGCTCCAGCAGACCGGTTTCATAACCGCCATCTTCCTGGGCGTGTTCATGTTCGCGGTCGTAGCCTTCGTTGTGCTCATGACAGAGTCACAGAGGAAGATACCGGTCACCTACGCCAAGCAGGTACGGGGAAGGAAGGTCTACGGGGGTCAGAGCACTCACATCCCGCTGCGGTTGAACACGGCCGGTGTCATACCGGTGATCTTCGCACAGGCCTTCATGATGTTCCCCAGCAGCATCGCCATGTTCTTCCCCAATTCGGGGATCGACACATGGGTCAATTCGGTGCTGGCCCCTGGGAGCGCTCTCTACATAACCATCTACAGCCTCCTGATAATACTCTTCGCATACGTTTACACCGCCATCACCTTCAACCCCCAGGACCTGGCGGACAACATGAAGAAGTATGGGGGGTTCATTCCCGGCAGAAAACCCGGGAAGAGTACGGCCAAGTACATCGAGAGGGTCCTCGTGAGGGTCACTCTGCCCGGTTCCATCTTCCTGGCGGCGGTCGCGGTCATGCCCATGCTCATGAGCAGGTACATGAACGTGAACTTCATGTTCGGAGGAACCAGCCTGCTGATCGTCGTGGGTGTGGCACTTGAGACCCTTAGACAGATCGAGACGCATCTGCTCATGAGGCACTACGACGGCTTCCTCAGCAAGGGCAAGATAAGAGGAAGAAGATAGGATGAGGGTCACCTTCTTCGGGCCGCCCGGATCAGGAAAGGGAACACAGGCCGAGAGGATATCCGAATACTACGGTCTTGAACACCTTTCCACCGGAGTCCTCCTGAGGGAGGAGATCAGAAGCGGTTCGGAGCTGGGTGAGATAATAAGGGACACGGTGGAATCCGGCCGCCTGGTTGGGGACGACATAGTGAACCGCGAGGTGTTCGGTCGCATCGCTGATGTGGAGGACTTCCTGCTGGACGGCTACCCGAGGAACATAGCCCAGGCCAGTGATCTTGACGGGTACCTCGATGACCTGGGAAGGCCCCTGTCGGGAGCCGTGTTCATTCAGGTGCCGGACGAAGAGGTCATCAGGCGCCTGACCGGAAGACTGGTTTGTGCGTGCGCCGACGGCACCAGGCACAGTTCCGGTTTTGAAGAGGGAGATATCTGTCCAGAGTGCGGGAACGCATTCGTGAGGAGGATCGACGACAACAGGGAAGTGGTGGACAACCGGCTGCGGCAATACCACTCTCTCACTGCCGGTCTGGAGGACTACTACCGCGGCAGGCTGCTTTCAGTGGACGGAATGGGGAGCGTGGAGGAAGTCTTCCGGAAACTCAGAGAGGCCCTCAGGCCATGGGCATAGTGAACGGGCACGACCTGGACCTGATGCGTGAGTCGGGGCGGATAGTGAGAAAGGCCCTGGACGAGATGATGGCCATGACCGTCCCCGGAGTCAGTACGAAAGAGATAGAGATGACGGGCAGGAAAGTGATAGAGAAGGAGGGCGCCACTCCCTCTTTCCTCGGTTACAACGGCTATCCTGCCGCGACATGTGTGTCGCTGAACAGTGAAGTGGTACATGGCATACCCTCTCACGACAGGATCGTGAAGGAGGGGGACCTGGTAAGCATAGACGTGGGAGCTTTCAAGAACGGTTTTCATGCCGATGCCGCTGATACAGTGGTGGTCGGTCTGGCCGACCCAAGGGCGATGCTGCTGGTAAGGACCACTTACGAGGCCAGGGACCGCGGCATAGCCGCAGCAAGGGCCGGAGCCACACTGGGTGACGTGGGAGCGGTCATTCAGGAAACTGCGGAGTCGCAGGGATTCAGCGTGGTACGGGCGCTGGTGGGTCACGGCATAGGCAGGAAACTGCACGAACCACCTCAGGTCCCCAACTTCGGAAGGGCCGGAAGAGGGATGAAACTGACCGAGGGATTGGCTCTGGCAATAGAACCGATGGTTAACATCGGCGGATACAGGGTAAGGACCCTGGAGGACAACTGGACCATAGTCACGATCGATGGCAGCCTCTCCGCCCACGCCGAGCACACTCTCGTGGTCTGCGGCTCGGAACCGCTGGTACTGACGGGGAATAGTGGCTACCACTGACAGGGGATAATGGCTCCCACTGACGGGGAATAGTGGCTCCCACTGACGGGGGATAATGGCTCCCACTGACGGGGGATAATGGCTCCCACTGGACGGGATGGGCATCGTTTCCGGGGCGGCTTCAGCGTCCGGAACCTGCACCGGGAGTGCTAGGGCAACTGAAATAGAGATTGCGCGAGCATTGACGGCATGATGATAATTACCAATGATATGCGTTCTGCTGTAAGATATGGAGAGGATTGACAGTGACTAAGAATGTTCCAATGGATGGAACCGTGATAGAAACGCTGCCGAATTATCAGTGCCGTGTCGAGCTCGACGGTATGAGCGGGCATATTGCCCTGTGCTACATTTCAGGTAAGATGCGAATGAACAACATCCGTATCCTTGTCGGTGACAGGGTGACCGTGGAGATCTCTCCATACGATCTCCGCAGAGGCCGAATAACCTACAGGTACAAGTGAGGGTCTGATCATGAAGGTACGCAGTTCAGTGAAGAAGATATGTGAGTACTGCAGGATAGTGCGGCGGAGAGGCAGGATCCTGGTGATCTGCTCACGCAATCCGAAGCACAAGCAGAGACAGGGATAGTCGAATGAGTACGGAGGTATTTAGTGGCAAGAATCGCTGGAGTTGATCTACCGTCCAACAAGCACGTTCTGTATGCGCTGCCGTACATCTATGGTATAGGTCTCGCCTCCTCGAAGGAGATACTTGAGAAGGCCGGCATAGATTTCGACGTGAAGACGGACGACCTGACGGAGTCCGAGGTGGCTACACTGAGGAAGATCATCGACTCCGAGTACAAGGTCGAAGGTGCTCTCAGGGCTGAGATCAACATGCATCGCAAGAGGCTCATGGACATTCGATGCTACCGTGGTATAAGGCATCGAAGGGGGCTCCCGGTCCGCGGCCAGAGGACCCGAACGAACGCGCGGACCCGCAAGGGGCCCAAGTTCGGGCGTAAGAAAATCCGATAGGAGGCTGTCGTGCCAAAAGGAGCCAAGGCCAAGAGCGGCAAGAAGGTAGCGAAGAAGAAGACCCTGAAGGTCACCGACGTTCACGGTGTTGCCCACGTGAAGTCGTCCTTCAACAATACGATGATCACGATTACCGACAGGAACGGCAACGTGATAACCTGGGCAAGCGGTGGGACCACCGGTGTGAAGGGCACCCGTAAGGGTACTGCCTTCGCGTCGGGGCAGGCCGCTGTGCAGGCGGCTGAGAAAGCCATAGAGGCGGGTCTCAAGAAGGTCGAGATCTGGGTCAGGGGACCGGGTTCCGGCCGCGAAGCAGCAGTACGGGCTCTGCAGTCTACCAGTCTCGAGGTAACATCAATAAAGGATCAAACCAGGATTCCGCACAACGGGTGTCGCCCGTCCAGCCGTCGGCGGCGCGGATAATCGGGTAAATGGGGTCCCGGTGACCCCGAATCGTCCGGGTTGTGGCCTGGGAGGAGGATCAGATGGTATTCAAGAGTCTCTATCTTCCTGATATGATCAGGTGGGATGAGGAATCCCGTACGGATGCTTTCGGCAGACTGGAGATCGTTCCCCTGGAGAGAGGTTTCGGAAGGACGCTGGGCAACGCTCTCAGGAGAGTGCTGCTCTCTTCTCTGGAGGGTTTCGCCCCGGTATCTCTCACCATCGAGGGTGTAAGGCACGAGTTCTCCACGATACCGGGAGTCGTGGAGGATGTGCCGGAGATAGTCCTTAACGTGAAATCGGTGATAGTCAACCTTCAGGGGGAGGACAGGAGCGTCCTCAGGCTGGATGCGTCCGAACAGGGAAGCTATAAGGCCGGAGATCTAAAGAGCGACAAGGATATCAGGGTGATAAACAGATCTCAGGAGATTGCCCGCCTCGACGGGACCGCCAGACTCTCCATGGAGATCGTGTTCGAGAAGGGCAAGGGTTTCATAGCCTCGGATGAGTGGGTACTTCACGGCAGGGAGGACAGGAACGGTGAAATCCTCCTCGATTCATGGTTCAGCCCTGTCCGGAAGGTCAACTTCCAGATCCAGAGCGCCAGGGTAGGCGACCGGACCGACTACGATCATCTCATCATGGACGTGACCACCGACGGCAGCATAGGTCCTGAAGAGGCAGTCACCTCAGCCTGCGAGATACTGATAGAGCACCTGCGAATGATCCCCGGAGGGCTCGAGCCGGAGGAGAGGGCAGAGACCATCGACGAGGGGAAGGAAGGCAACGAGGACCTTCTTGCAACTCCGATCGAAGATACTGACATACCCACAAGGGTCGGCAACGTGCTGAAGTCCGGCGGAGTCAGGACCCTCGGCGACCTGTCGGGTATGACAGAGGATGACATACTGGGGATAAGCGGCTTCGGTCCCTCTTCCCTGGACATGGTGAAAAAGGCCCTGGAAGTCCAGGGTCTCAAGCTCAAGGACTGAAGAACCCTTTTGGAGTACTGATATGCGACACAGAAAAAAGGTCGCCAAGCTTGGCAGGAAACCCGACGCGAGGAAAAGGATGCTCCGCAACCTCGTGACCTCCCTGATACTCGAGGAGAGGGTTAGGACAAGCCTGGTCAGGGCGAAGGCGGCAAGAAGCGCGGCCGAGAAGATAATCACGAGGGGCAGGAAGGACACCGTCCACGCCAGGAGACTGGTGGCCGGAAGCGTCTACGGCAGCGATGCCGTCAAGAAGGTGTTCAACGAACTGGGACCCAGGTACGCTGAGAGGCCGGGGGGATATACCCGCATACTGAAGCTGGGTCCGAGGAAGGGCGACGCGGCTGAGGAAGTCATCCTCGAGCTTGTGGACTCGCCGGTTCCCGTCACCCAGCAAGCCAAGTAACGGCCGGGGCGTTTTGGATCGAATAGCCATCCTGACCAGCGGGGGTGACTCCCCGGGCATGAATGCATGCATAAGGGCCACGGCGAGGCACGCACTCGACCGTGGCCTTTCCGTACTGGGTGTCATCAAGGGTTATGAAGGTCTCATAGACGGTGTCTTCATACCTATGGAATCAACCGATGTCAGCAACATCATACAGCGCGGCGGTACCATTCTCCACACCGCCCGCAGTCCCAGGTTCAGAGAACCCGATGGAAGGGCGGCGGCCGCTGACAGCCTCAGAAGGAACTCGGTTGACGGCCTTGTGGTGATAGGAGGAGACGGGAGCTTCCGCGGCGCGCACGAACTGTACATCGAACACGGCATTCCTCTGGTTGGCGTACCCGCAACCATTGACAACGACATATGGGGCACCGATCTCACCATAGGCTATGATACCGCGGTGAACACCGCCCTGGAAGCCATTGATAAGGTACGGGACACGGCGGCGGCCCATGACAGGCTCTTCATCATCGAGGTGATGGGCAGGTCCGCAGGCTTCATCGCTCTCGAGGTAGGAATAGGCGCCGGAGCCGAGGCGGTCCTGATCCCCGAGACCCCTACCGATCTGAACGCCATCTGCGACAGGATCCAGGGAAGGATCGCAAGGGGGAGGACATCCAGCATTCTCGTGGTGGCAGAGGGTGACGAGGCGGGGGACGCTTTCAGGATCGCGGAGAAGGTGAAGGATATGTCCGGCCTGAAGAGCAGGGTTACGGTACTGGGCCATGTTCAGCGTGGAGGATCCCCCACCACCAGGGACAGGGTTCTCGCTTCCAAGCTGGGATGGGCTTCCGTGGATGCTCTGATGGAAGGCGCTCAGGATGTCATGGTTGGAGAGGTGGACAACCGGGTGGTCCGGCATCCGCTTCCGGACACATGGATGAAGAGGAAATTACTGGACCCCCTCCTGGTAACCCTTTCCGAGAACCTCTGATGTCCCGTTCTGGTGCCGGGCCTTGATTCTGGGACATTGAGTCAGCTCCTTCTGTCCTCAACCAGCTTTTCGAAGGACCTGTCCCATGTTCTCTCCGCCTCCTTTGAGAACATGCAGGCGGTGAACTCACCCATCCTCCTGTGGTAAGCTATGCAATCCCTGCATACACCGTGTCTGGGGCACCCGGGGTAGGTACAGGGACAGTCGGGTTTCCTTTCAGCCATGTTCAGGTGTTCCCTTCCTGTCGATTAGTCTTTCAAGGTCAGCGATGCTGCAAGGTTCCGGGAATCGAAAGTGCCAGGGAGAATGAAAACCTTGAATAATTCACATTATGAGATGGGATCTGCCATGTCAAGGATGTCGTCCGGCTCCGGCCGATCCTTTCTGATGGCAGGGATTAGGGATAGATTTCACGTAAGCCGGACCTGGCTGGAAGATACCGATTGCCTCGGTTCTTTCATTGGCACTTCATCTTTATGCCGGCATAGGTTGGGCATCCTGGGAATGCGGTCCCTTGGGGGGAACGGTGTTCTCTACTCCTGCATGAGTCACGACATCTTCTGAAAGGAACCCCGTATGATGGATGGCGTCGTATTCGATCTGGACGGGACGCTCCTCGACACTCTGGATGATATACACGAGGTAGTGAACAGGGTCTTTCGCAGTGCGGACCTTCCTGAACCCACGAGAGAAGAGGTCAGATTCGCCGTAGGGAGGGGAGTGGAGCACCTCGTGGAGAAGCTGCTGCCTGAATACCGCAGTGATGAGGGACAGTTGTCATTTCTTGCGGGGAGGATACGCGAAGTCTACCTGGAAATGGGCTCGGTAATGACAAGACCCTATTCGGGCATACCGGAACTCCTGAGGGAACTGGACCGCAGGGGATATCCCATGGCTGTTCTGACGAACAAGCCACAGGCTTCCGCGGATGAATCAGTGGAAAGGTACTTCGGCGGAGTCCGATTCCTTATGGTGAGGGGAGCCGTCGAAGGCTTTCCGCTCAAACCCTCTCCTGAGGTCTCCATCCCTGTCATACGAGCACTCGGGTATCCGGCGGAACGAATAATGATGGTAGGCGACAGCGATGTGGACATTGACACCGCCGTGAACGCCGGCATGAGAGCCGTGGGGGTATCATGGGGTTTCAGGGACGCAGTTCTTCTGAGGGCCCGCGGCGCGTTGTCCATAATACATAGACCGGATGAACTCCTCGAATTGCTGAAGCGTGCTGATAGTCTGTCAGAGGTTGGCTCCAGGGTTCCTGAGGGCGAGGAACGCTGAAGGCATTGACCTAATGACCATGGAGGAACCTGCCGGCAGACCGGAGAGCGCCTCGCCGTCCAGTTCGACCTCGAGGCTCCCCTTCGATTGGAGGATGATCTCTCCACCCCTCCAGGACGATACCGCCGGGTGTTCGAGAAGACTGCCACTGTAGACCATCGGCAGGCTTATCAGAAGGTTCCTCCTTGATACCGGTCTCACCAGCGTGGCGTCCAGCAGATCGTCAACCGGCGAGGACGATGGGGACAGAAGCATTCCCCCGCCCACGTAGGGCCCTATTCCGCAGGTCAGGCTGAGGTACTCCCCGCTGAAAACCTCCTCTCCATCGACCGCCACGATCCCCTCCCAACAGGGCAGTGCGGCGACGCTACCAAGGAGCGATGATATGTAAGCAAGCTTACCGAGACCGTATCTTTTCCTCAGCCGGATGGCCCTGCCGAGAACATGAGCATCCAGACCGATGCCGGCGGAATTGACCAGTATCGATGAGTGGACGTTGCTTCCAGAGGGATCCCGAATGATGCATTCCGCGGCATCCATTCGGACAGTTTCGCCGGACATGACAGCCCTCACCGTGTCCGAAAGCGATGCTATGCCGACGGTCCTGGCCCAGTCGTTGCCGCTGCCATGGGGAATCACCGTTACCGGTATCGATGACCTTCCGTGTATCAGTCCCGCCGCAGCATGGCTCAGAGTGCCGTCCCCTCCGTGCACCATGATCCCATCGTAACCCTTGCTGGAGGCCATTGAGGCGAAATCCACAAGCTGTTCAGCAGAGTCGGTAACAACCGCCCGGTGTGTTATGCCATGACTGTCGATCCTGTCGGTCACCCTTTTCAGGCAGCTGGCGGAAATACCTCTGCCCGCGAGCGGATTGACAAGGAGCAGCCACTGGCCGTCCAACGAGGCGGCCTCCAGCTCCCGTTGACTAGAGGCCGATATAGGAACCCGCCTTCACGAAAGGACCGGAGAAATCAAGTTCGAAGCCCTCGGCTTCGGCGTCGTCCAGTTCAACCGCATCGAGTCTGTAGCCCGCCTCGAGTCCGAAGAGGACAGGAAGGCAGATCAGCTTCATCTCTGATTCCTGGTCGAGTCTCATAGAGGCCATCAGACCAAGGCTGGAGCCGCTCCCCTTCGTGGTGGTACTGGGCGTGTCCAGGTGTCTGCCTGCGAAAGTGAAGACCGGACCGCCGCCTACGGAGAGTGAAAGGTCCTGGCTCCTGTGGAAGAGGTAGTAGGCTTCCGCTTCTATGGATACCGCCTCGTCATCAAGGTCGACGACCTCATTGTCCTGGGAGAACATGAAACCAAGTCCGGCGGTGAAGATGCCGACGAATATGTACGTGAGCGGGTCGTAGCCCTCGGAATAGGAGCCGTGAAGCCTGGATACGCTCAGGCCGCCTCTGAGCCTGAACCGGTCGCTGACGTCTCCCAGTACTTCGATGGTGCTTCCCCACGCGGTACTGGCCAGGTCAAAGTCCATCCCTCCGTCGTTGACCATCTGGGCGAAGTCCTTCTCGTCATCCATGGAAGGGAACGAGGCGGTGAAGGATATTCCTATCCTGACGTCAGTCGATCCTCCGCCGGGGGCGACCTGGGCCAGGATGCACAGCAGAGCCGCCAGCGCGGTCATTCGTGCACCTCGAACATGTCCGTGTCGTGCAGCTCCCCGTCCAGGAACACGCGGACGCAGTAGAGGCCGTCGGGAACTCTCTCCCCGGAGTCGTCCATCAGGTCCCATGTACCGGTATGGCTTCCCTGGGCATAGGTCTGTCCCGAGACCAGGGTCCTTACGATGACCATGTAGCTGTTCACCACTGTGATGTTCACCAGACCGCTGCTGGGCAGCTCGAAGTAGTACTCGCAGGGGCCGGTAACACTGCTGAAGGGATACGAAGTACTGTCGCACCCCGTCAGAAGAAGTAGAATCGCCGGCAGTATGCCAAGGTACCTGACCATTAAGGTCCTCCCTCCCGAAAACCTCACCCCATTTATGACTATATTATGAAACAAGGAGGAATGCTGTGCAAACATGTGCCAGCTGGCTGAAGGAGAACCGCTTCGAGCTGCCCGGAATAACTGATGAGGAACTCGAGGAGCTCGGTGGTCCGCCTGAGGGATCGGTATACACGAGGATTGTGAAGGTCACTCGTCTGGTGCTGCATCATTCGGCGACAGAGACGGGATGTGCGAGAGTATTCCGCTGTCTGCACCGGGCCTGCAACGGATGGGCGGATATAGGGTACCATTATGTCATAGGCAACGGCACCCTCTCTGGAGACGGAGAGTTGGAGAAGGGAAGGCCGGAATGGGCGGTCGGTGCACACGCAAGGCGCAACAACGACGACTCAATCGGTATCTGCCTCGTGGGAAACATGGAACGGCACCCGCCCACTGAGAAGCAGCTGCTGGCGCTGGGAGAACTGATGCACCGTCTCATGTCAGATCATGGGATCGGCCGGGGTGGCATATACCTCCACGGTGAGCTGAAGGAATGCAGCACGCACTGTCCAGGAAGATACTTCGATCACGATACCGTCGACGCAGCCCTGGCGGAGCGGTGAAGGCTGTTCAGGACTTGCCACCCGTCCGGTGGTTTTGTATATCTGCGTCCTCTGGAAGGGATATGCAGTTAGATGATTACGATACTTACTATTGTGCATTTCGTAGTATGCGTCATGCTGGTGGCCGTTGTGCTGCTGCAGAAAGCAAAGGGCGACGGTCTGTCAGGAGCCTTCGGCGGCGGAGGCGCGCTGACGGCCTCCTTTGGTAACCGCGGTGCCGCCACCGTTCTGTCCAAGGCGACTTCGGTGCTTGCGGTCCTCTTCATGTCGACTTCGTTCCTGCTGGCCATATTCTGATACGTACGAATACAGGGCCGGGGTGGTGGAATTGGCAGACACGCTAGGTTAAGGACCTAGTGGGCAATTGCCTGTACGGGTTCAAGTCCCGTCCCCGGTACCAGTCTTAAAGAGCAGCAGGGGGACGGAGGTAATTCCTCCGTCCCCCTGCTGCTCTTTAAGATTGGAGTTTTCTTCGAAAACTCCACGTCTGTCTCCGTTGATTCCTCCGTCCCCCCCGATCCGTTGATTCCTCCGTCCCCCTGCTGCTCTTTGAGATTGGAGTTTTCTTCGAAAACTCCACGTCTGCTTTACGTTGATCCCTCCGTCCCGGTATCCTCCATGCAGGTGCGGTTGCGGCCGGAGGTCTTTGCCCGGTACATGGCGGAGTCCGCCCTCTTTATGAGAATGGCCGCAACGTCGTCCGAACGGGCTTCAGCGATTCCAAGGGATACGGTAACTGGAGGGAGCTTTCTGCCGTCATCAGTCTCCACGTCCGTGGCCTTGACGTTCTGCCTGATCCTCTCCGCCACTGAAAGACCGATCTCCTTCGGAATTCCAGTCAGGATCACCAGGAACTCCTCACCGCCGTACCGGGCGCAGAGATCCGTCGGCCGCAGGCAGTCCATGGCTGAGCTGGCCACTGAGGCCAGGACGGTGTCACCGGCTTCGTGACCGTATTCGTCGTTGAAGTTCTTGAAGTGGTCCACATCGAACATGACAAGGGTTAACGGAAGACCGCTCCTCTGGTGACGGTCAAGCAGCCGGGGCAGCCGGCTGTCTATCCAGCGGCGATTCTTGAGGCCGGTTAGCGAATCCAGCAGGGCATCCTTCTCGAACCGTCTGCGCATTCGCACGTTCCTGGTTATGGCTGCGTCGCTGTGCCTTATCCGCTCGGACAGGATCATGAGCATGTTGCAAGCGAAGGCGTGCGAGAAGGATACCAGGTCCCAGAATGCAGCTTCGCTCAGCTCGAGAACACGGGAAGGTTCACTCGCCACCACGAACGCCGTCGCCGGACTGTCGTCGATGACCGAGAGTTCGCCCACCGTCTCACCTGCGTCCAGTATAGCCACCGGGGCCCTGTCGGGGCTCTCCAGATGAACGGATAGGGTGCCCGAGAGGATGATGTAGAGTTTCTGGTTGCTCTGTCCCGCTTTGAGGAGGATCTGTCCCCGTTCCATCTCGATGACCGGGCACTCCGTGAGAAGAGAGATCGCCCTGGCCCCGGAGACTCTCCTGAGTATGAAGAGATCCTTCAGCTCGCTCTTTGTGACCTCGCGTGTCATGATACTCCCGCCCTGTGCCGTTATAGGTTCCGGGACCGAATATTCAGCAGGGGTGAGTCGAAAACCAGACCGCGGACATCGTTGTCATTGACACGGGTCGCTTCTGCCGGATATGCTCATGATCGATATGCTGCGATTCATCCAGGAATACGGCCATGGAGAGGAAGGAAGGGATACTCGAGAATGAAGACCGGGAAGCTCACTCTAGCTCTGGCAGTTCTCCTGGCGGCGGCCGGTCCAGTGGCCGGACAGAACACTTACGAGGTCTATCCATTTCGGGACGGGCAGACCGTATCCATTCCGGACCGTTCATCGGTCACGTCTATCATGGGTTCAGGCGTCCACGGTGTTGAGGATCTGCTGGACTTTTTCCTACGGAACGAGCCCGATGCGGATCCGCAGCTGGTGGTCAGGCTGGCCGGGATATACATCGAGGAGTGCGCCCTCGAGGGCGTAAACTCGGACGTGGCATTCGTGCAGATGTGCCTGGAAACCGGATTCCTGTGCTTCGGTGGGCTGGTCACCGAGGATATGAACAACTTCTGCGGCCTGGGCGCGGTCGGCCCGGAACAACCGGGCATTTCCTTTCCAGACGAGCGAACCGGAATAAGGGCACATGTGCAGCACCTGAAAGCGTACGCCTCCACAGAACCGCTGGTGGAAGAACTGGTTGATCCCCGTTTCCGGCTCGTACAACCCAGGGGGAAAGCGCCGGATATCTTCGGGCTCGCCGGTACATGGGCCGCCGACCCGCTGTACGGACAGAAGATGGCGGACATGATGGCCGACCTGTCCATGGAATGACCGGGGCCTGCGTCAGGCTCAGTCTTCAGAATCAGCGGTCCGGACACAGGTTGTACGGTGCAGCTTTCGTTTCCATATTTGTGCAATGAGATCGAGATACGATCCCTTCCGCGAAGGCATGATACGCTTCCAGGCCTGGAAGCAGGTCATACTCGCCGTCCTTCTGGTCTCGGCCGTCATCTTCCTCTACAGCGGCTACAGGAACACCCGTACCGCGGCATTGCAGAACTTCTCCGAGCAGCAGAGGATATACGCCGGCCAGATAATCAACGAGGTGCGGTTCAGGTTCGACCTGGTAAGGAACGTGCTGGAACTCTGGAGCACATCCTGGGAGATAAGGCAGATCTCCGAAGAGACGGAGAGGTCCATGGAAAGGCTTCTCGATGCCCATGGGAGCTACGTCTCCAGCATCACGAGGATGGACGAGAACGGGATCATCAGATACACCGTCCCCTTCTACGAGGGCACCATAGGAGCGGATATCTCGTATCAGTCCCATGTACAGTACCTTCTCGGCAACCGGGAACCGGTCATCAGCGACGCTTTCCTTACCGTGCAGGGCTACTGGGCCATCGCCTACCACTTTCCCTGTTTCGACAAGGACGGGGGGTTCAGCGGGTCCCTGGCCTTCCTGGTCCCGTTCAGGGAGATGTTCGCGGACCTCTTCGCGCAGCTTCTTCCGGAGGAGGACATAGTACCGCTGGTCCTGGACGGTCGTGGTACCGTGCTGTTCTTCCCGGAGGAAGAAAACGAGGGAAGGCAGTACAGCGAGGTGTTCTCAGGGTCGGAGGGATTCCTGGAACTGATCTCGGAAGCCGACTCGGCACCCGCGGAATACAGCATGATAGAGTTCCGAAGGTGTTTCGACCCGTCGAAGTCCCCTGAGAAAATGCTTTGCACAGTCGTTCCCTTCGAGTTCCAGGGCACCGAGTGGACCCTGATACTGTCAGTCCCTGAATCCGCCGTGATGCGGAACATTGCGGACCTCAGCAACAGCTGGCTGCTGGGAATGGCTGCGATAATCCTCCTGGCTATCATCTACACGGCACTTAGGCTGAGGGTCTGGATAACCTCCCGTGAGGAGAAGAAGTGGGAGGACGTGGCCAGGCTCAAGGACATCCTCATAAGGACCGTGGACCAGGCCGGGGAGGCGGTCCTGATACTGGACGAGAAGGAGAGGATAGTCTATTCGAACCGTGCATCCATCGAACTGACGGGTTACGGGGGCAGGTACCTGGGCAGGAGGCTGTCGGATGTCCCGTTTTCCGAGTTCGATCCCTCCGTAGACGAGATCCGGAAGAAGGTGATGCTCAAGGGCAGCTGGAGCGGAAGAATCAGTGGGCTGACCATGGAAGCCCGTCCCTTCAGGCTGGACGCCACCGTGTCCGTGGTCACCGACGAGGCAGGGGCGATCACCAACTTCCTGGTCATAGGAAGGGACGTAACGGTCCAGGCGGAGATGGAACGCAGGATGCAGGAGCAGCAGAAGATGGAGGCCATCGGGCAGCTTGCGGGAGGCATCGCCCATGATTTCAACAATCTCCTGGTGGGAGTGCTGGGATACGCTGAACTGCTGAAGGAGCACCATCATCCCGACAGCGACGTCTCCAGGGCTGCGGACGTCATCATCGCAGCTGTCCACCAGGCCTCGGAGCTCACACGTCAGCTTCTGGGCTACGCCAGGAAGGGCAAGCACAAGATGGCCAGGGTCGACCTGGCCGAATGTATCAGGAAAGTGAACAGTCTCCTGAAGAGGACCTTCGACCGGGGGATTGAAGTCGAACTTGACCTGGAGGAGGGCGTTCACGTCAGGGGGGACGAGACGCAGCTGGAACAGGTGGTGCTTAACCTGGCGGTCAACGCAAGGGACGCGATGCCTGAAGGTGGCAGGCTGCATTTCGAACTGGAGAGACAGAGCCTGTCTCCCGGTATTCCGGGCCTGGCCCGCGATGAGGGCCCCCTGGAGCTTGCGGTCCTCAGGGCTACCGACACCGGGGTCGGCATCCCCGAAGAAAACCTCGACAGGATATTCGAACCCTTCTTCACAACCAAGGCGGAGGAGGGGACCGGCATGGGACTTGCCACTGTCTACGGCATAGTGGTGAACCACGGAGGATGGGTGGACGTGGACAGTACTCCCGGGACCGGCGCGGTGTTCACCGTCTATCTTCCTGTCGACAGCAGCGAAGACGACGATGAGCTCGAGGAAGATGCCGTCGCTTACAGGAACGGGGGGGGAGGGGGGAAAAGGATACTGGTTGTGGACGACGAGTTCGTGGTGGTGTCCACCCTGACCGAGCTGCTGAAGGAACTGGGATACGAAGTAGTCCCGGCTCCTGGAGGTCATCGCGCCCTGGAGCTTTTCTCGAAGGACCCGGAAGGGTTCGACGCGGTCATACTGGACCTGTCGATGCCCGGGATGGACGGCAGGGAATGCTTCCTGAGAATGAAGGATATCGCTCCGGGAGTGAGGGTGATACTGGCCACCGGTTTCAGCAGGGATGGAAGGGTACAGGAAATGCTCAACATAGGTGTATGCGGGTTCCTTCAGAAACCCTTCCGTCTGAAGGAACTGGCCGGAATGCTGGAAGGAGTCTTCGAATCATGATGTTACCCTGTCTCAGCTTCGGCAGGACGGACGATAGGAAAGAACCATGAACGAAGGTCCCGACAGGAGTGATAATGGTGGCGTAGGACCGGGGGAAGACCCGCTGTTCAAGATACTGGAGAGCATGGACGAGGTCATCTACGTGTCTGATCCCGACACATACGAACTCCTCTATCTGAATCCCGCCGCCATCCGCAACTGGGGGAACAGGATCGGCGAAAAGTGCTACGAGGTTCTTCAGGACCGGAAGGAGCCCTGTCCCTTCTGCACTAACCGGCTGATCTTCGCGGACGACGCGGACCTGCCCTACATATGGACGTTCCGCAACCTTGTGAACGGCAGGTGGTACAAGTGCATGGACAGGACCATAAGATGGACGGACGACAGAATGGTCCGATTCGAGATGGCGGTTGACATCACCGACAGGGTCCAGGCGGAAGAGGCCCTGAGGGAGAGTGAGGAGAAGTACAGGATCCTGGTGGAGTCATCTCTGGACGCCATATTCCTCGAGTCCTTCGAAGGGGAGGTGCTGGAATGCAACAGCGCTGCCTGCGAACTGCTCGGCTACACGAAGGAGGAACTCGTGGGAATGCGAACAAGTGACCTTCTCCCACGGGACAAGCAGGACCTCATCGGCAGCATCGTAAAGGAACTGGATACCTTCGGCCGCTCCTTCGTGGAATCTGAGAACCTCAGGAAGGACGGGACCGTGATCCCCGTGGAGTCATGGGCCAGGGTCATAGACACATCGGCTGGGAAGCGTGTCGTGGTATACGTCAGGGATATCACCGACAGGAAGAAGGCCGAGATCGAGCTGATGGAGAGCGAGAAGAGGTTCCGGTCCTTCATGGACCAGCTTCCGGCCGCGGTCTTCCTGAAGGATTCCTCAGGCAGGTACATCTACATCAACCAGTTCATGAGGCAGGTCTTCGATGCTGACGAGGACTGGATAGGCAGCCACACTTCCCAGTGCTTCAGCAGCGAGGAGGCGGAGTCCCTGACCCGCGACGACAGGGAAGCACTGAATAAGGACTACAGCATCAACGTTCAGAAGGTGGTCGATTCAGGCGGAAGGGAGAGGATCTTCCAGACCCACAAGTTCCGCATATCAAAGGGCGGCCATGAGGACATGCTCGGCGGGATAGCGCTGGACATAACCGAGAGGGTCAGGGCCGAGCGGGAGAGGGAGAACCTCGAGGCACAGATACAGCATACCCAGAAGCTGGAGAGCCTGGGTGTTCTGGCAGGAGGGATAGCTCACGACTTCAACAACATACTCATGGCCATTCTCGGATACGCCGACCTCGCTCTCCTGGACACGGATCCGGGGAGTTCCGCCAGGACCTCCATAGAAGAGATAGAGAAGGCCGCCAGGAACGCCGCCGACCTGACGAAGCAGATGCTGGCATACTCCGGGAAGGGCCATTTCCAGATATCCAGGCTGGACCTGAACTCGCTGATACGTGAGATGACCCACCTCCTGGAGATATCCATCTCGAAGAAGGCCGTGATAAAGTTCGACCTCTGCGAGGAACTGCCCCCCATAGAGGCGGATCCGTCCCAGATCAGACAGATCATAATGAACCTGATAACGAACGCCTCGGATGCCATGGAAGACACCAGCGGCGTCATCACCATCACCACCAACGTGATGGAATGCGACAGGGACTACCTCCATACCGCCTACCTGAGCGACAGCCTGGAAGAGGGAAGCTACGTTTACATGGAGGTTGCGGACACCGGGTGCGGTATGGACCGGGAGACCCTCAAGAGACTCTTCGATCCGTTCTTCACGACGAAGTTCACGGGCAGGGGTCTGGGCCTCTCCGCGGTGCTGGGCATAGTCAGGGGGCATGGCGGGACGGTGAAGGTCTGCTCGGAGCAGGGTTCCGGTTCGTCCTTCAAGATACTCCTCCCGGCGGTGCTCGGCATGCCGGATTCCGGCGCCGAGACTTCCGTGTGCGGTCTGGAGCAGCTGCAGGAGGGTGTCGTAATGCTGGTTGACGATGAGCCTTCGGTGCGGGAGGTAGGAAGGTCCATGCTGGAGAGGAAGGGCTACAGGGTCTTACTGGCGTCTGACGGCCGTGAAGCTCTGCAGATCTTCAGGGAACACCATGACGAGATCGACTGCGTAATTCTGGACCTGACCATGCCCCACCTGGACGGCGACCAGACCTTCAGGGAGATGCGGAAGATCGATGCGGGGGTGAAGGTCATCATCTCCAGCGGCTACAACAAACAGGACGTGACCCGGCGTTTCGTCGGCAAGGGGCTGGCGGGTTTCATACAGAAACCCTACAGGCTCAGCGAGCTTCATTCCAGGATACAGGAAGTCCTGGAAAAGAAATAGGGAGGGAGTATCCATGCTCTTCATGCTCTTGATGACGGCGGTCTCACTTCAGACTGACATATACGACCCGCAGGCGGGGGCTTTCCTTGACCGGCTCCCCGATCCTGACAGCCTCTTCGTCCTTGCGGATTCCGCCTACAGGGCTGGAGACTACCAGCTCTCAGCCTCTCTCTACCTTGAGGGCCTCCAGGCGCAGCCATGGAATTCCGGTTCCATATACAACCTCGCCTGCTGTTATGGCCTTCTGGGTCGCGCTGGACTGGCCTCCGACTACCTGGAGAGAGCATGGAAAGCAGGCTTCGATGATATAGTTCATGTGAGATGGGATCCCGACTTCGACCCTGTCAGGACCGATCCGACCTTCTCAGCGCTGGTTGACAGTCTGGAACAGCTGGCGGCCTCGAGGGAGGAGGAACTTGGTGAGGAAGTCATCTTCAGCGCCACCGGCCGGTTCAGGTGCCGGGTAAGACTCCCGGAGGGATACGACGGTTCGGACCCGGTCCCGCTGGTCCTGGGCCTGCACGGTCTGGGAGATTCCCCCGAAGGGTTCATGGGCCTCTGGGAAGTGGTAGGTGACTACGGATGCATCTTCGCCGTACCCCAGGCACCCACTCCATACCTCGTGGGCGACAGGATAGGCTACACCTGGTACGCAGGGGAGGACGACTCGTCACGGACCGCAAGCGCCAGGCAATCGAGGGACTACGTCCTCACTCTGCTGGACAGGCTCGAGGAGGTGTACAGGATCTCGGATGTGTACCTCTTCGGGTACTCCCAGGGAGGAGGAATGACCTACCTGGCGGGTCTCCACGCCCCGCAGCGCTTTCGCGCCGTCGCACCCTTCAGCGGCTGGCTCGACATGTCGGTGGTCTCGGAGGAGGAATTGGCTGCGGCTTCCGGGGTCCCGGTGAGGATAGTGCACGGCGAGCAGGACAGGGTGGTGGACTACGGTTCGGCCCTCTTCGCGGACTCGGTGCTGTCGGAAGCGGGTTACGACGTCGAGTTCCGCACATTCCAGGGTCAGCACATGTTCAGCAGGGATGACCTGAAGGCCTTCCTGGAGGAGTTCCTGGCAGACTGACGAAATACTTTAACAGTTGTTGTATTGCTAGTCATTGCGGAAGATTCATGTTAGATTATCGGCGTGTTTTCTAGCTTTACAACCCCGCTTCCCTGTGGAGCGGACAACCTCCCGAACGATCATGATCAGATGGTCCAGGGGGGTTTTCTTTCCCGTGAGAGGAGTCTCGTATGGCCGGAGGAGCGAACTTCAACCCATTCAGGATGGCTCAGGAGCAGTTCGACAAGGTAGCGGACTTCCTGGACCTGGACGAGGGGGCGAGGGGTCTTTTGCGGAATCCCATGAGGGAGTATCACTTCAACATCCCCGTAAGGATGGACGACGGTTCCGTCAAGGTGTTCAGGGGCTTCAGGTGCCAGCATAACGATGCAAGGGGACCCAGCAAGGGCGGCATCAGGTTCCACCCCCAGGAGACCATAGATACCGTAAGGGCTCTTTCCATGTGGATGACCTGGAAGTGCTCCGTAGTTGACATCCCCCTGGGAGGCGGGAAAGGCGGCGTCATCTGCGACCCGCACAACCTTTCGATGAGGGAGCAGGAACAGATATGCAGGGGCTGGATCAGGCAGCTTGTCAGGAACGTGGGCCCGCTGCAGGACGTACCGGCTCCCGACGTGATGACAAGCGCCCAGCACATGCTGTGGATGATGGACGAGTACGAGACGATAATGGGTGCCAAGTACCCCGGCATGATCACCGGCAAGCCCGTAGGCATGGGCGGCAGCCTCGGAAGGACCGAGGCCACCGGTTTCGGCTTGATCTTCACCGTCCGGGAAGCCCTGAAACAGCTGGGTATCAGACCCCAGGACACCATTGCGAGCGTCCAGGGGTTCGGTAACGTGGCACAGTACGCCATCCGTCTCTACAACCAGCTGGGCGGTACGGTCGTATGCGTTTCCTGCTGGGACCAGACGGACCAGAAGAGCTACTCTTTCCGCAAGATGGACGGTATCGATCTGGATGTCCTCCTGTCAATCACCGACAAGTTCGGTGGAATAGACAAACAGAAGGCTAAGGACCTCGGCTACGAGCTGCTGGACGGCGATCGGTGGATCGACCAGGAAGTGGACATACTCCTGCCCTGCGCACTGGAGAACCAGATTAACTCCGAGACCGTCAAGAAGATAAGCAGCAGGGTGAAGCTGATCGGCGAGGGAGCCAACGGACCTACCACACCCGAGGCCGACATCGTCATCAAGGAGAAGGGCATCTTCGATATCCCGGACTTCCTGGCGAACGCCGGCGGGGTCACCTGCTCCTACTTCGAGCAGGTCCAGTGCAACATGAACTACTACTGGACCAAGGACGAGGTTCTCGGCAAGCTGGACCAGAAGATGACCGAGGCCTTCATAGCGGTCAGCGATCTGGCGGCGAAGCACAATATCTACATGCGGGACGCTGCCTACGTGATAAGCGTTAGCAGGGTCGTGGAAGCATGCAGGGCCAGAGGCTGGATTTAGCACCGGCAGATCCGGGAAGCGAGGGCGCCCGTTACCTGCGGGCGCCCTTCGCTCATTGAGGGAGAGCATGGGACTCTGCTTTTTCTGCAGTGACCTGCACGGCGATCAAGTGAAGTACCGATCACTGTTCGAAGCCGTACTCAGAGATGGACCGGAAGCAGTTTTCCTGGGAGGTGACCTGTTCCCTGGAGCATTCGCATCTCTGGCGCAGGGCAGGGATTCCGGGGAGTTCCTGGAGGAGACCCTGGCAGGAGGGTTCCTGGCCCTCAGGCAGGAAATGAGCGAAGACTACCCCGAAGTATTCGTGATCCTGGGCAACGATGACGGCAGGTACCTCGAACCGGCTGTCCTCGAGTGGGATTCCCGCGGTCTGTGGCACTACTCCCATGGTCGTTTCCTCGACCTGGACAGGTTCCGGGTCTTCGGATACTCCTATGTACCCCCGACTCCATTCATGCTCAAGGATTGGGAGAAGTACGACGTATCAAGATTTGTGGATCCCGGTTCGGTACATCCTTCGGACGGGATGCATTCCGTTCCTGTATCGGATTATGAACTGGCCTTCTCGACCATACGGGACGATCTGAGCGAGATGACATCCGGGCAGGACCTCTCCGACACCATAATGCTCTTTCATTCCCCGCCCTACGGCACCGATCTGGACAGGGCGGCCCTGGACGGGGTCCAGGTCGACCATGCACCGCTGGATGTTCACGTGGGGAGCATTGCGATCTCCAGACTGATAAAGGCGAAACAGCCCCTGGTGACCCTTCACGGCCACGTGCACGAATCAGCTTCCCTGACGGGCAGATGGATGGAGAGGATGGGCGGCACCTTCATGTTCTCCGCGGGTCATGACGGCCCGGAACTGGCGCTGGTCGAGTTCGACCCCGAAAACCCTGCGTCAGCGGTAAGGGAACTCCTGTAGGGTCGATCCCGGCAGCGATCCCCTGTCCCTGCGATCTCCCTGTATAAGTCGTTGGATTGAATTCCCGGGAGCTGCCGGGATTCTCCAGCGGACCGGACATCCAGGCCGCTGGATGGCGCCCGGGCGGGCAACGAAGAACAACCTGGCTCCGTGATGAATGGAACCTGCGTCAGTCCCTGGACCCGCCCATCTCCAGCGGTCTCGCAGCGTCGCTGACCGCCCCTATCTTCGAAGCGTAGGATTGTCTGTTCTCTATGTCCGTATCGGTTATCACGTGCACGTCCAGGAGGTTCTCTGTACGCATGCCCGTCCTGATGGAGTTCATCTCGGAGAGGCACACGTCCCAGCCCTCAAGATAGGAATCCAGCATTTTCCTCTGATCTTCGGTACCCTGGAAGTGCACCAGGAGGTCCAAGTCGCTCAGAGCTCCGGCGGTTGCGTTCTTGGTGCTTCCGAACACGTACATGGCCCGTACGCCGTACTTAGAAGGATCGATCCCCCCGGCCAGGGTCTCGGCCATCCTCTGCCTCCAGAGCCAGTGATCATCGGATTCCAGCTCCGTGGTCCTCTGTCTCTTGGGGAGTCTTTCCCTGGAACTCCTCAGAAGATCGTCCTCATGGACAAGGTAGCCCGCCGCCTGGCCCTCGTCACCGTTCATAGCTATCATGAGGACGCTGCCGCCCGTGCATTCCCTGACGTCTATCACCCTCACCACGCCGGCCAGCCCGGCGCAATCCGGAAGCAGCTGCGTGAGCTTGTTCTCGCTTTCTCTGAAGAAATCCCTCCTGAAGACCACGCCGTCGTCGTCGGGATAGAGGGGAAGGTATCTGATGCCGGCCTCCACAAGGTCCTGGAAGAAATGGGTGCCGAAGGAGAGGTCCGGGACGTAGCTTCCCCTCCTGAAAGCCATCTCGATCAGGGCAGCCGTGTTGTTGATGTCCGAATAGGTGACCTGGACACCGAGCTTGACGTCGCCCCGGCTTCCCCATCTCCCAGGTCCCATCAGTATGAAGCTCCTCTTGTTAAGGAGACTGTTGAGCCTTCCCACGATCCTTCCCACTTCCACCAGCTGTTCCATGCTGCCCAGCGAATCGTAGGCTTCCGGATCCACGTAAACAATGTGTGTTATTCCCTGCACGAAACCGTCGGATACGTACCTGTTGGCGGTGAACAGTATATCCTCGCTCTCCGGCTTTTCTGCCGGGCAGGCGTCATCGACCTGGGCCCACGAACTCTGGGCTCTGCACTGAAGCAGGTATATGTTCCTGTCGTCCGCCGCGAACTCCAGGTCCACCGGGAAGCCGCACCACTGCTCCAGCAGGTCCAGCATCCTTCTCATGGTACCCAGGAAACTGCTTCCCGGGCCAAGGAGTCCCTCGAAGGTCGGGATGACGTATTCACTGCTGAAGTCCGTCAATCTGTTCACCCTGGATATCATGCCATCACGATGTGTGGAGAACACCTTCTCGACCTGGGGGTACTCGTAACCGTACTCCCTTATGACGTCCTCCACGCGGACGGTTTCGATCCTCCTCTCCTCGAGGTTGATCACGTCCATGAACTTGGGTGCGTACCTGACGGTCTCGTCTACACTGGTGTTCACCCTGAGGCCGGGCTGCCCCGGGGCCGCGAGAACCGGGAAGTCGTCCCCCAGCCGGTCCACCGCTCTGGTGCCCAGTCCCGGGACAAGGCGGAGCAGACCGTCCTCCCTGCTTATCCTGGAGGACCACCTGAACTCGTTCCTGCTGAAGGCGACACCGCTGAAGGCGGGCATGTAGTATTTTCCGACCCTTGTACCCACCACCTGCTGGATCAGTATGCCCATCTCCTCCTGGAAGTCAAGGAGGTTCCTCTCCTTCCTGTATTCTATCGGATCGGGGCCGAACATCGAGGCGTAAACCTCGGCGATCGCGTCCATCAGAGCGTCCAGCCGCTCGCTCTTGGACCCCTGGTTCGCCAGGAAGAGGCTCTTGTACTTGCCGCTGAAGGCGGCCTCGATGCTGTCCTCGAGAAGGCTGGAGCTTCGTACGATCAGAGGATAATCTCCGATGGAGTCCAGAGTGACGGACAGGCCTCTCTTCATCTCAGGGCTGAAGGCGCAGTTCTTGAAGAGCTGAATGAGGTTGGGGTATTCTAGCCGTATCTCTCCAAGGTAGCGGTACCTGTATTCCAGGAGTTCCTCCAGCCTGTTATGGTGGACGAAATCCAGAATACCGTCGCTGCTGATGTACCATGTGGAAGGGGTTCTGATGGCGGATAGGCTCCCGTCCTTGCCGCCCGCCTGCTCGAGCACCCTTTCCGCCATGAAAAGACCTGCACCCTTGCCTCCGAGCTGTCCGTGGCTCCGTCCGGGAAGGATGAGGTAATTCGCCAGTGTGTAGAAATGCGAGATGGAGACCGATTCCTTGAGCCTGCTGATATAATCCAGCCTCCTGCTCACAAGACGTCTTATGAAGGATACCTTCAGGGCGTTCAGGACCGGGCGGGAGAGGCTCTCCTCGTCACTGACGACCCATCGGTGGGTTTCCATGGCCTGGATTATGTCCGTGAGCGAACTCGCGTGATCGTCCAGCACATTGATCAGGTGCTCGATCCTGTTCTCACCTATCCACCTCTGAAGAAGTTCCAGTATCTGTTCGCCGGTGAGTTCCCTGCCGGCTATGGCAAGTATCTCCTGGACAAGCTCGTAGCTGACCTCGAACTGGTGCCTGGGTATGGGCTGGTTGATGCCGCGGTGGTCCAGCTCGGAGTCCTTTCCCGAGGTTTGTCCCGCCCATCTGTTCAGCAGGGCGGTGGCATCGGATATGCCTATGAAGCTCAGGTAGTTGAGGAGTCTGCGGGACAGTGTCTGATAGAGTTTCCTGTCCGTTATGAGAAGCATGTCCAGGATGGTCCTCCAGGATTCGGTACCGGACTGCAGTTCGGTCAGTCCGGTGGCGTCCTCCTCGAACATCTGCGAGAGACTGTCATGAAGAATGGTATGGGATATCCTTCTGGCCAGGTTCCTCAGGAGCCGTCTCTCCTCGTCGAGGAAGGCCCCCTTCTCGAGCTGCGGGACCTTATCGGGGTAACTGACCGATACGCTCCCGACTATGCTTCCATTGATGACCAGGTTCTCCGAGAGCACCGGCCCGCCTTCCCGGTAGTCGCTGGAGTTGTACTCCCTGCCCATGTACAGGATCCTGGCCTTGCAGTCGGTAGGGTTGTAGAAGCCCTGCGGCATGGCGTCGGCGACCATCTGGAGCTTCTCGGCCAGCGGACTGTCCGTCATGAGGATCTCGTCGGCCATGTAAAGACAGTTGAGTTCCTTTGCCCGTTCCCTCAGGGAGCTGAGGAGCTGCTGGGGATCGTGTCCCTTCTCCGTCATCTGATCACCACTCCTAATCCTCGTCTTCCGTCTATCCTGGTACGGAGTCCGCCGGGTATGCAGATGCAGCGGACATGTTCCGATTCGTCCAGTATCTCGACCCCGTCCTCAAGCAGGTCCCACCTCACCGGTCCGTCCAGCGCCTCATTCACCGAAAGGTAACCCACTCCGAAACTGGATAGGTTGTGGAAGAAATGGGATCCCTGACTGAGTTCGACCCTCATGGAAGGTCCTGAGACCTCCATCAGCACTCTGGCACCGGATATGTGTCCCCAGGTGACCGGAATGCCCAGCCACGGATCGGTGCTGCCCCATCTCCCGAATCCGATCAGCAGGTATTCTTCTCCCAGGCTCGACATGAACCTGTTGGCGGCAGCAACCTCTCCCGCTATTCCTGCGGTCGAAGAGCTGCTGAAGTTATCGGGTCTCACGTACACCACGTGATCCAGTCTGTTGTCGCCGTTACCCAGCGCCCTCCTGGAAATGGCGATCACCCCCGGGGAGGACAGCTCCTCCGGCTTTATCTCCACTTCGTCACCGGCCCCGGCGATGGGTCTGACCTGCAGGAGGCCGAGTTCGGGACCGCTCTCCCTGGAAGGTCCCCTCAGGGCGAACTCAAGCTCCACGGGAGTCCCCGATCGATCTGAACACAGTTCCATGGACCTGGCCACGGCCTCGTTAAGGCGTACGACCCGGTCCTGAAGGATGGGGGCGAAGTTGAGCACCCTTGGGCCATCCCTTCCGGTCCCGCTCACCAGCATGTCGGACCCGGGGACGTAGGTGGAGGCCACAAGGCTGAGAGTCCCGTCATAATCAGCATCCTCAAGGGGACAGGAGGCCATGAACTCCGTCTCCCTTATCGGGTCGTACTCGGTTACCCTCTCCATGTTCACGCACCAGAACCGGTTCTGTGTCCCCTTCATCATCTCCGTGACCGAACCGAAGGGAGGGGGGGTCTTCGGATTCCTGGGGCTGTAGGACCAGCAGAGGCCGCCGTCGACGATGGTCTTTCCGAGCCCCAGCGCAAGGTTCACGACTCCGTCCTCCGGCCTGCTGCTGCCGAATGCGTAGTAGTTGTAGGAACGTGCGACGCCAGATACGACCGGGTAGAACCTGTTCCCGTACCTCCTGCCTGCGATGTCCTGCAGTACCACTGCCATGGCCTCTTCGGACAGGTCCGAGCCCATGCCCCTGTGGAATTCCCTGGAATCGGCGAAGAAGGTACTGGCCCAGACCAGTTTGACTGCCTCCATCAGCTTCCGGAAGCGTATCTCGTCGGAAGGCTGGTTGTTCGGCAGCATCTTGGTCTGGTATATGCCGGCGAGAGGTGTCCTGAGGCTGTCCTCCAGCAGGCTGGACGACCTTACGGCGACCGGTTCCCTCGTGTCGGCGATGTACTTCCAGAGTTCGCCGGAGAGAATCGGGGAGACCTCTCCCCTCATGAACGCCATGGCTATCCTGTCGTCGGCCTCATCGTCCTCCGCGTCCCTCCCCAGGCCGTTCCTGCCGATGAAATCCCTGAAGTGATCGGCGGCGATAACGGTGAAACCGGGTACGGTCACTTCCATCGGGAAGTCTTCCGCGGATTCGAGCGACCCGAGGATGGCCATGAGCCCGGATGCCTTGCCTCCGATACCGCCTTCGCCCAGTACGGCTGGATCGCTCATGCCCGGGACACCTCCTGAAGGTATGAATATGACTTCGAGAACTATAACAGCATGTCCGGCACCGGAACAGGATTCCATTGCGTCCGGTGTCCCCGAGGGAGGCAAGTCTTCACGCCGCAGAACCTTAAAGAATGGGGGCTGAATTTGACAAGGTAGACGGCCGGGACTATCATCACCGGACACTGCGGGTCCCCGGGATACACTGAAGGGCGGTTCGATGGACAGGGGAAGGATCACATACATTCTCGGCTTTCTGCCCACGTACGTTCTCAGGGAGGTCCTCGAACTGGCTTCCAGAGGTTACCGTGTCGACGTTTTCCTCCCGGATTCCGAGGAGATCTCCGAGTTCTGGATGGACATCATCTCATCCGAGGAGATGCTCGATTCGGTCAGTGTACACAGGATCGTACCGGTCCGACTGTACAGCTGCTCTCCCGGCCCGCTGGTCTCCTTCTTCATGAGCGAATGCGTCCCGGTTCTGATTCGGCATCCCCTGAGGTTCCTCCGGCTTGCTGCCGAGGCTCTGCGGACCAGGTCCTTCAGATTCTTCCTGGCCGGTGCGGGGGTCGCCCGCAGGATGTCGCCGGACACACTGATAGTGCATTCCCACTTCGCGAGGACCGTTGCCTTCTCCGGCATGTGGGCGGCAGGTCTTCTGGGGCTCCCCTTCACGGTGACCACCCATGCAGTGGACATCTTCGTCCCGAGGAGGGAGGACCTCGTAGACCGGCTGCTTCGAAGGGCGGAGGGAGTCATGACCATATCATGGTTCAACAGGTCCTACATGGCCGGACGCTACGGTGAGGAACTCCTTGAGAAGGCTCGTGTGACCCATCTGGGACTGGACTGCGAGTCCCTGCCGGAGAGAAGTCCCGTTCTGGATGGTCCTCCGCTCGTGGTCTGTACCGCCAGCGGACTGGTGGAGAAGAAGGGAGTGTCAGTCCTTATAGAGGCATGCGCTGTGCTGAAGGACATGGGTATCGATTTCAGATGCCTTGTGATAGGGGCCGACAGGCCAGGCGCTCTCCTGGAGAAGTACAGGAGGATGGTCAGGGAGAAGGGTCTCGATGACCGGGTCGAGTTCACCGGTGCAATGAGGGCCGGAAGCGTGCTGTCGACGGTTGCAGGGGCCGATCTGTTCGTGCTTCCTTCAGTGAAGGCCCTGAACGGTGACATGGACGGCATACCGGTTTCGCTTATGGAGTCCATGTCCATTGGCGTACCCTCCATTTCCACATGGATCTCCGGAATTCCTGAGCTTGTCGAGGATGGCGTCTCCGGTCTTCTCGTGCAGCCGGGGGATCCCGCAGGACTGGCAGAGGCGATGGCCCGGCTCCTCTCCGACAGGGAGCTGGCATCCGGACTGGGCGAGGCGGGACGAAGGAAGGTACGGGAGGACTTCAGCGTCTCCGGCTACGTATCCTCACTGCTGGACTGCTGGTCCGGTCTCCTGCACGGGAACTGAAATGGGTCTGCTGGCCCAGATCTACGAATTCCGCCACAGAATAATGAGCGTCGGTTTCCCCGCCCTTGTCAGCCGGGGGAGCATGGTGATCTGGGGCTTCGTTACCATCTTCATCATCAGGGTACTTCCCGAGGAAGCCTACGCCATATACGCGGTGGCCAGGAGCCTGGAGATGTTCGGCATCCTCCTGGGCGGCGGCTTCATACACCAGGCAATAATGAAGATGTCCGCGGAGGGCGACACCGACAGGGAAAAGAGGCTGGCCAACGCCGGCATTCTCATGGCGCTGATTTTCGCCGGGTTCTCCGCAGTCCTGATAACAGCCGGCGGAGGCCTTCTGCAGTCCTTCTACGGGTCCATGGACCTCTCCGGAATACCCCTGCTTCTGGCGGGAGTCGTGGTAAGCAACACCATCAGCGGCCTGCCCAGGAGCCTGCTCATCTCGAAGCACCTCACGAGGCAGGTGATGTATTCCGACCTCCTCCAGTTCATCGTAAAGAGCGGCATAATCGGAGTCCTTCTGCTGGCCGGGACCCTGCGTACGGCCCACCAGATATTCATCGCGGCGATCATCGCCAACACCCTGGCTTTCCTGATGAGTTCCTGGCTGGCCGGGGGCCTGTTCTTCCCCGCACTGGGAGTCCGGCTCAACGGAATCGGGGAGGTCATGAAGTACGCCATCATAACCCTGGGTACCTCCCTTGCGAACTTCATATACTCAAGGACCGACATACTGATGCTGGGAAAGATAGCCCCGGACGATGTCGCCGCCTACGGGGCCTCCAGGTCCCTTTCCGGGATGATACTGGTAGTGGTCTCCGCCGCGAACATGGTCCTCCTGCCGCTGGTATCCAAGATGTGGAGCCAGGGCCGGAGGGACGAAATACTGCCCAGGGTCTGGAGCACCGTACTGCTGGCGGAGGTCCTGATGGCCCCGGTGATACTGCTATATGTTATTTTTCCGAGACAGCTCATGGACCTCATATACAGCGGGAAGTACAACGACGGATGGCCCATCATGCTGGTTCTCGGCGCCCTGGCTGTGGTAAGACCCCTGGGTAGCTTCTTCTCCACCGCCTCTGCGGCGATGGGCAAGCCACAGTACTCCCTCTACAGCGTCGTCATTTCCTCCATCTTCAATATAGGCATGAACTTCGTCCTGATCCCCAGGATGGGCGGATTCGGCGCGTCCCTGGCCACGGCAGCAGCCGTGGTGTTCGGCACCATCTGGGTGATGTGGGCAACTTCAAGGTACATCGAACGCGAACGGCACCCTTCCTAGCCCCGGGAGAACCGGCGGTCCGGGCCATGACGCCTCCGCCTTTTGTATATTCCGGTCCGAATGGAACAGAACCCGGCCGCTGTGTGTATAAAGTTCTGAAGACACGTCCCTCGGTCCTGCAGGAACGGAGAGAGGTGCCGCCCATGAGAAAAGTCGTGATTTCATCCGGAGCGCCTCGTCCCATCGGGGCCTACAGTCAGGCCGTGGTGGCAGGAGGCATGCTCTACACCGCCGGCCAGATAGGCATCGACCCGGCCAGCGGGGAGCTGGTTCCCGGTGCAGGCGCCCAGACCAGGCGCGCAATGGAGAACATCCGTTCCATACTGGAGGAAGCCGGTACCGGCCTTGACCTGGCAGTCAAAGTGAGCATCTATATTACCGACATGTCAGATTTTGCCGTTGTCAATGAGGTTTTTTCCGAACTGATGGAAGAGCCATGGCCGGCCCGTTCCGTAGTCGAGGTTTCGGCCCTGCCGAAGGGTGCTCTAGTGGAGATAGAGGCGGTAGCTCAGATTAAGGAGGATCATCGGTGATCGGTCAGGTCCTTGGAGTGGTTGCCAGTGCGGACCTCGTGACCAAGCTCATCCTGGTGGCAATAGCCGTGCTGTCCGTAGGATCATGGGCGGTGGCCATCGCCAAGATACGCGAGTTCAGGACCATTCTGAGCTCATCCAAGACTTTCATGGACGCGCTCCGCGCAACGGGTAGACCCCCGGGGGGCGATTTCTGGAACCGGAGCAGCGAGGTTGGACCCCTGGCGAGGATGTACGCCGAGGCCGGCAGATTCCTGCAGCGAAGGAGGGACAGGGGCATCACCGACCCGTTATCTCCGCAGGAGGTCAGCAGCCTCACCAGCGCACTGGAGAGGGAGGCCGGAGAGGACCTGGCTCAGAGAGAGAGGAACATCGGCTTCCTTGCTACTGTGACAAGCGTATCCCCCCTGCTGGGACTCCTCGGCACCGTATGGGGCGTCCTCACAAGCTTCATCGGAATGAAGGAACTGGGAGTGGCTGACCTCAGCGCCGTCGGCTCGGGTATCGCAGCAGCTCTTACGACCACTGTGGCGGGGCTCCTTGCGGCCATTCCCGCCAACGTTTTCCACAACTTCGTGGTAGGCAGGATCAACTCCCTGGCCGGTGATATGGACAGGTTCCTGTCAGAGCTTGTGGACGTTTGCAGGAGGGGAAGCCTGGAATGATCAGGACCAGGTACACCCGCTTTTCCGGTATCAACGTGACCAACCTTGTGGACGTGACCATGGTCCTGCTCGTGATATTCATGCTCACATCGCCTGTCATGCAGCGCAGCGCCGACGTCACGCCTCCGTCGTCCAGTCAGGGCAGGATAGTGAACAGCCTCGACCCGGGAGAATCCCTCATCGTAGAGATCGATGCCTACGGGAACCTGTCGGTATCCGGCGAGCCCGTTCTCATGGAGGAGCTGGAGACCCTGTCCGAGGCCGCCTTCCGGTCGGGAAGGACGGAAGCCTTCGTCAGGGCGGACAGGGATGTCCGTTACGAGGTCGTGGCCAACGCGCTCACCAGGCTCGGCGGCGGCGGCTACCTTAGCGTGGGACTGATACAGGAGAGCAGAGGGACAGAGGAAGTGGAGGTCCCGTGACCGGTTTCACTGACCATGAGGAACTGAAGGGGAGGGATTACTCCCCCCGCAGGCGGGACTACATAGCGGCCGGGGCCGGACATATCCTCCTGCTGCTGATAGGCGCCTTTACCTTCTCCGGGGGCGCTTCCCCGCTCACCGGCGGCGAGGACGCCATCATGGTGCGAATGGTCACCACCGGAACGACGGAGGTCTACCGCGAGGATGCAACCGTGCAGGAGGAGATGCAGCAGAACCCTCAGGAGACGCAGGAGGAGTCCGTGATTCCGGAGGAGGTACCGGAGGAGATTCAGGAGGTTCCCGGGGAGGTTCAGGAGGAGGTCCCGGAAGATGTCCAGGAAGTTCCCGAGGATGTGCAGGAGGAGATCACGGAAGATGTCCAGGAAGTTCCCGAGGATGTGCAGGAGGTTCCCGAGGATTTGCAGGAGGAGAACGACGGTTTTGCTGCCGTGAGTTCCATGGGCGATGCCGGAGCCGGGGCTCCCGGTCCGGGGACCTATGAGTCCAGGGTATTCAACGCGGTCAGGCGCGGATACCGGACGTCCGTCACGCCGCTTCAGTCGTACAGGATCATACTGACGGTCCTTCCCGACGGGTCAACCCAGGTGGAGGTGGTCAGGAAGAGCGGCACCTCGGCATTCGACAGGGCGGTGGAGAACGCCATAGCAATGGCTCAGATACCGCCCATGCCC
This sequence comes from Candidatus Aegiribacteria sp. MLS_C, assembly GCA_002030045.1. Classification (GTDB taxonomy): domain Bacteria; phylum Fermentibacterota; class Fermentibacteria; order Fermentibacterales; family JCC-6; genus Aegiribacteria. The sequence continues at coordinate 99,072 of LQBI01000001.1, forward strand.
CCGGGCAGGGCCGCACCCGCCGTGATCAATATCGAATTCCTGGGACCGGAGTGATCGAATGAGGTATTCCTGCACGGTGTTCCTCGTGATCGCAGCGGCCGGGGCCGCTGACTTCATACCGATGACCCCGGTAGGCGCCGAGTGCATTCCAGTATCACTGGAGGTCACCGGTGACCGCGACCTGGCTGGGACCGCCCGTGAGCAGATAGGCGACGACATCGACTTCTCGGGTCTTCTCGTGACCTCCGATGACGGATATGCGGAAGCCCGGATAGATGTGTCCCGCACTCCGGACGGTTACAGCATGAGGACCAGAGTCAGCTCCGGCGGCGAGCCTCTGATGACCAGGAGCTACACCGGGGAGAATATCTACTCCCTCTGCCACGCCTTCTCGGACGACCTCGTATACGATCTGACAGGTGAGCAGGGTATAGCCTCCACCTGGATAGCATACGTCACCAGGACCTCGGAGGGTTACTCCCTGTCGGTGAAGTCCCAGGACCCCCGGCCCGCGAGGTCGGTGATGTTCGATACCGACGTCATAACAACCCCCGCCTGGTCTCCGGACGGCGACAGGATAGTCTTCACCTCCTACCGCTCGGGCAATGCCGACCTTTGGAGCTACAGCTTCTCGGAGTCCTCCGCTGTCAAGATACTGAGCGTTCCCGGACTTAACTCCTCTCCCGCATGGAGTCCCGACGGGGCCAGCCTGGCAGTGACCCTCTCAAGGGACGGCAATTCGGACATATACCTGCTTGACCCCGAGACCTTCTCGACCACCAGACTGACGCTCAGGGAATCCATCGAGACCTCTCCGGGCTTCTCGCCCACCGGGACACAGATAGTCTATACCAGCGACAGGATAGGTTATCCCCAGCTCTACGTCATGGACAGCGCCGGTGGGACCTCCATGAGGATGACCAGCTCCCACGGTTACTGCGACAGCCCCTCGTGGTCCCCTGACGGTGACAGGATCGCCTATACGGCCCAGACGGGAGGGGACTTCCACATCTTCGTGATGGACGCCGATGGAGGGAACGTGCGTCAGCTCACCTTCGACGGGACGCTCAACGAGGATCCGGTATGGGGACCCACCGGCAGGCACATCGCATTCAGCAGCGACATGGACGGCGGCAGGGGGGTATACATGATCGAACTGAACGGTCTTACAGTGAGGAGGCTTTCGGGGGGAGGGGAGAGCTACTGTCCCACGTGGTCCCCTCTGGGTTTCAGATAGAGTGCCATAATCTTCAATGAGAGGATCTGAAACATGAGATTCAGGTATTCCGTTATCATCGTTGCCTTGGTACTGGCGGCGTCATCAGCCATGTTCTCGGGCTGCAGGCCTGACGATACCACTCCCGACGGCCCTGACACAACCGCAGTGGTAATTGATGAAGTGCCGGACACGCTCGTAGGGGTCTGGGAGTCTGACACCCTGGAAGCCTACAACGATATGCTCATGATGCACCAGGACAACCTGGACGATGTGTTTTTCGAGTACGACAGCTATGAACTCTCACAGGGCGCCCTGGACATACTGATGGAGAACGCCGCCTACATCATGGACACCCGGGACTACAGGGTGCTTATCGAGGGACACTGCGACGAGAGGGGCACTATAGACTACAACCTTTCCCTGGGAGAGAAGAGGGCCAAGGCTGTCTATGACTACCTGGTGAACTACGGGATTTCCCGCGACCGTCTCGAGTACATAAGCTACGGCAAGGAAAGACCCTTCGACCCCGGTCACAACGAGCAGGCATGGACCATGAACAGAAGGGCCCACTTCAGAGTCCTTCCGGGGAACTGACCATGACCGGGCCGGCCGTGGTGATCACAGCAGCCTCGCTCCTGCTGACCGGATGCCTGGGATTCTGGGTGCATACTCCAGCAGAGATCGAAAGCATTCAATCGGATCAGCTGGTTATGAAGTCGGACCTGGAGGCTCTCTCGCAGGCGATGGCCGCCAACGAGACACTCCTGAGGGGACTGCAGGCCCAGTCGGGGAGCAGGACTTCGGACCTTATAGAGAGACTTTCGGCGCTGGCGGAGGAGCTGGACATGGCACTGATGCGCCTCAACAGCACATCGGGCCCCGCTGCGACGGTACAGGACACCGCAGCGGGTCCGGGGGCCCAGCTTCTCTTCGACGAGGCCTACAGACAGTTTCAGCAGGGCAGCTTCGATATAGCCGCCAGGGGTTTCCTCGAACTGCACGATGAATACCCCGCCTCCTCCCTGGCTGACGATGCTCTCTACTACATGGCCATATGCTGGGAGGAAGACGGTTCCGCCCACAGGGCAATTGAGGATCTCGTGGCTCTCTATTACATGTATCCAGGGTCCGAATGGGCCCCGGGAGCACTGTTCCGGGCGGCGGACATCTACGATGCGCATGGAGCCAGGGGTGAGCGGGACAGGCTTTTCGACCTGCTTCTGAACAGGTACCCGGAGTCGGACGAAGCCGCACTCGTAAGGGAACTGCAGCAGTGATCCGAGTGCTTCCGAGGCCGCACTCGTAAGGGAACTGCAGCAGTGATCCGAGTGCTTCCGAAGCCGCACTCGTAAGGGAACTGCAGCAGTGATCCGAGTGCTTCCGAGGCCGCACTCGTAAGGGAACTGCAGCAGTGACTCGAGTGCCTGCGATCCGTTCGCACAGGTGGGCTGCGGAAGAAGGCGATCACTCTGAACCGCCTGGGAAACTGCCCCGTTCATGTCCCGAACTTCAGCAGCTTTGACGAAAATACCGCCGGTAGGCATATTTGCAGGTTATCAGAGCAATATCGCTGCGGGAGTGGCGGAATTGGCAGACGCGCCAGATTTAGGATCTGGTAAGCATCGCTTGTGGGGGTTCAAGTCCCCCCTCTCGCACCACTTCGTTCTAACAACGGGAAGAAATCCATGTACGAAATCTTGAAGTCAGATGGGAACAGGAGGACCGTCCGTTTCACGGAGACCACCGAGAAAGTGGACAGGCTCTTTGCGAAGATCAGGAAACAGATCGCAAGGGACCTCTCCCTGCCGGGTTTCCGTCCCGGCAGGGTACCGCGGTCGATCGTAGACAGGCAGTACGGAAACATCATAAAGGCCGAGGTGGCTGACACGATCAGGCAGGAGCTCACTTCCGGTATGCTGGACGAACAGGACTGGATCCTGGACGACAGCGATGCCGAGGGAGAGCCGGGAATGCCGGTGGAGGGCAGTCCCTATTCCTTCGAGATGACCCTGAGCCTCTTCGAGACGCCTGCGCCTGAAGGAACCGACGGGATCGTGATCGCAGTTCCTCCTCTGGATCTTGAGGATGCCGTCGAGAAGACCCTGGACTCCTTCAGGGAGAAGATGGTCAGCTTCGAGACCGTGAAGAGGGCATCGAGGGAGGGCGATCTGGTCATGCTGGAGGCGGCTCCGCGTGAGGAGGGGGAAGATCCTCAGGAATTCAGCGTGCGCATAGGGCATTCACACATCGGGGAGGGTTTCGACGATCTGGTGACGGGAGTGGAAGCCGGTTACACATTCTCCGCCAGGATGATGGGGGAGGATCCCGAAGGGCAGGATACTCCCGTGCACAGTTTCACCGTCACAGGGATACGGGAACCCGTGCTTCCTGAACTGGACGACGAGTTTGCAAGGAAGGCGGCTGGTGTCGATAACCTTGAGGAACTCAGGGAAAAGGTCACGGAGAGCGTGAGGAACCGTTACGACCAGGAGATGGCCTATCACAAGGAACGTACGATCATAGACGGCCTCCTCGATAGCAACCCGTTCGAACCGCCCCGTTACATGGTGGACAATCTCACCCGCGACTATCTTAACAGGCTCGGCGAGGAGAACCCGGATGAGAGCGCGGTAAGGGCCGCCGGTGAAATGGCTCGGGACAAGGTGAGGGAATTCCTCATCCTGAGGGCCTTTGCTGAGAAGGAAGGCATCGAGGTGCCGCCGGAGGAGATAAAGAAGGAAAGGAGTCCCGAGGAGAGTCCGGCCTCGGTGATGGACAGGATAAGGAACAGAAAGGCACTGGAACTAATCATCTCCAGGGCAAATATTACCGTAAAGGAACCGGATGCAGAGGATTCTCCGGAAGAGGAGGGGAGCGAAGGCACCCCATCCTGGAGATGGACGCTGGTGAAGAATATGAACACTGATGAGACCGCACCCGGTTCTGATGGAGTCGCCGGCAGCGGAGAGGGAGGATCCTGATGTCGACTTTCGTGCCTTTCGTCGTGGAGCGTGAGGGAAACAGGGAGAGGTCTTACGACATCTATTCGCGGCTCCTCAAGGAGAGGATAGTCTTCGTCGGTGATTCGCTGACGACCCAGAACGCCAGCCTCATAGTGGCCCAGCTACTGTTCCTGGAGGGCGAGGATCCCAAGAAGGACATCAACATGTACATCAGCAGTCCCGGAGGCATAGTATCCTCCGGTCTGGCCATCTACGACACGATGCAGTTCATCAAGCCACCCGTGGCGACCTTCTGCATGGGCATTGCGGCAAGCATGGCAGCGGTGCTGCTTTCGGCGGGAGAGAAGGGGAAAAGGAACATACTGCCCCACGCCAGGGTCATGATACACCAGCCCATGGGGGGCGCGCAGGGACAGGCCAGTGACATCGAGATACAGGCAAGGGAGATACTCAAGCTCCGGGAGGAGCTCAACAGGATATTGGCACTGCACACGGGCCAGCCGCTGGAACGGATCGAGAAGGATTCGGACAGGAACTACTGGATGGACGCCGCCGAGGCTGTGGAATACGGCATAGTCGATAACGTCCTGTCGTCCAGGGCTTGAGGGTGGTCCGGGACGATGACGGATCGGAGCTGATTGGATTGGAAGATGGCTAAGGACAAGAAGTGCTCTTTCTGCGGAAGACCCATAGGGGAGGTCAACCAGCTCATCCAGGGACCGGGCGTACACATCTGCGACGAGTGCATCAGGTACTGCAGCGAGCTTGTGGACCTGGAATCGGAGCAGATGACCAGGGTCCCGGAGATCCTCAACGATAAACTGCCCGCGCCGGCGGAGATCAAGGCGCTGCTGGACGATTACGTGGTAGGCCAGGAGCAGGCCAAGAAAGTGCTCTCCGTAGCGGTCTACAACCACTACAAGCGGCTCAGGTCATCCCGGGAGATCGGAGATGTTGAGCTGGAGAAGAGCAACATACTCCTCCTCGGGCCCACCGGAGTGGGCAAGACCCTCCTGGCCCGCACCCTGGCCAGGATACTGGACGTTCCCTTCGCCATAGCGGACGCCACTACACTGACCGAGGCCGGTTACGTCGGAGAGGACGTGGAGAACATCCTGCTCCGGCTTCTCCAGGTGACAGATATGGACGTTCCGGCAGCCCAGCAGGGTATCATCTATATCGACGAGATAGACAAGATCTCCAGAAAATCCGAGAATCCCTCGATTACCCGCGACGTATCGGGGGAAGGCGTGCAGCAGGCTCTTCTCAAGATAATCGAGGGTACTGTGGCAAGCGTTCCTCCGCAGGGAGGGCGCAAGCACCCCTACCAGGACAACATCCTGGTGGATACCAGCAATATTCTTTTTATCTGCGGAGGGGCCTTCAACGGGCTGGACAAGATCATAGAGAGGCGTCTTCGCAGGAATGCCATGGGCTTCTCGGCGGCGGTGGAGAACGGGGGGGAGAATCGGAGGAACATGCTCTCCATCGTGGAGTCACACGACCTGGTAAAGTACGGGCTGGTACCCGAACTCGTGGGCAGGCTCCCGGTACTGGTCGCACTTGACGACCTGGACACCGACGACCTGGTCAGGGTGCTGACGGAGCCGAGGAACGCCCTGGTCAGGCAGTACCAGTACCTCTTCGAACTGGAGGACGTGAGGCTGGAGTTCGCTGATGGAGCTCTTGAGGAGATAGCCAGACGGGCCCAGAAGGCGGGCAGCGGCGCCAGGGGGCTTCGCTCTGTGATAGAGAGCATTCTCCTCGAGCCCATGTACGAACTCCCCGGACTCAAGGGAATAGTCAAGATCGTCATATCGCCGGAGGTCGTCAGGGGAGAGGCCGGACCGGTCCTGGTCAAGGCGGAGAAGAAGAAGCAGTCCGGCAGAGCCGGTTGAGGCCGCCGGTATGTCCGCCCTCGACATAAGCTTCCTGAGGAGCTGTCCAGGTCCTGAACACCTTCCCGGCGACGGGCGTCCCGAGATATGTATCGCCGGCCGGTCCAACGTGGGCAAGTCGTCCCTGATCAACAGGCTCGCGGGAGGTCGCGCGGTGGCCCGGACCAGTGCCAGGCCGGGATGCACCCAGTACCTGAACCTCTATTCAGTCCAGGACAGCTTCTATTTCGTGGACCTTCCCGGTTACGGCTACGCACGGGCGCCGGAGCGGGAAAGGACCAAGTGGACCGGCTGGATAGCGTTATACCTCATGGAGAGGCATCCGCTGCGAGGTGTCGTACTGCTTGTGGACGCCCGTCATCCCTGCCTGCCGAACGACATGGAGATGGTGGAATTCCTCAGGGAACGGGGAAGACCCTACATCGTTGCTCTCACCAAATCGGACAAGCTCGCCAGGGGCAAGCTTGCGTCCTCTGCAAGAAAAGCACAGGATATGGGGCCTGTGATACCGGTATCCTCGATGACCGGCATGGGCCTCGATCAGCTTAAGAAGTGGGTTTTCCAGACGGTGGACTGATACCCGGTCCGCCCGGGAAGGGAATGAGATGCCGGCAACCATAGTCACCGGGCTTCAGTGGGGGGACGAGGGCAAGGGGAAGGTGGTTGACCACCTGTCGGAGGATGCCGTGGCGGTAGCCAGGTTTTCAGGAGGTGCCAACGCCGGGCATACCGTTATATCGGCGGGCAGGAGGATAGCTCTTCATCAGCTGCCCAGCGGACTTCTCCGTCCTGGAGTGCTGGGTATCATAGGAGCCGCCTGTGTCCTCGACCCCGTCTCCCTGGTTCGTGAGATGGGATCGCTTGAGGATGAGGGGTTCAACGTCGGTGACAGACTCACCATATCCGGCAAGGTACATCTTGTGCACCCGGCTGCCAGGTACATGGAACGTGAACAGGAAAGACAGCTGGGAGAGGCTTCCGTCGGGACAACCGGACGGGGCATAGGTCCCACCTATGTAAGGAAGTACGAGAGGAGGGGACTGCGGCTGGAGGATGCCGCCGTGCCTGAGGCCTTCCGTGATCGTTCACTGGGGGTCATGGAGGAGAGCATCTCCGGACTCGGACTTGGGGAAGAGGACAGGGAGGCCCTGGAGCGGGAGACCGAGGAGTTCATGAAATGCACCCTCGATCTGGTGAACAGGGCCAGTGACGTTTCCATGGTCATCTCCAGGATACTCAGGTCCGGCGGTACCGTGATAGCCGAGGGCGCCCAGGGAACTCTCCTGGATCCCGACCATGGGACCTATCCCTTCGTTACCTGCGGATCATGCGTCTCCGGCGCCGCCTGTGTGAGCCTGGGCCTTGGACCCGTAATGATAGACGAAGTGGTCGGCGTGATGAAGGCCTACAATACAAGGGTCGGGAACGGACCTTTTCCCACCGAGCTGAATGATGAGACCGGAGAGAGGATAAGGGAGAAGGGCAACGAGTACGGGGCGACGACAGGTCGTCCCAGGAGGTGCGGATGGTTCGACGGAGTCCTTGCCAGCTACTCCGCCAGGCTCAACGGCTGCTCCTGGACAGTTCTCACCCTTCTGGACGTCCTCAGCGGCTTCCCCGAACTCATGGTCTGCAAGAAGTACGAACTGGATCCGGGAATAGACCTGACACTTTTCGAGACAGGTGCAAGGCTGGAATATCATGTTCCCGTCTTTGAGACCCTTCCGGGATGGGAGGAGGATATCACAGGTGAGACCAGCTGGGACGTCCTGCCCGAGAACGCCAGGAATTACGTGATGTTCTTGGAGAAGCTCACCGGGGTCTCCGTCAGGGCCATCTCCACAGGGCCCGCCAGGGAGGACCTGATCTGGAGAACGTAGGCCTCTTCGATACCCATTGCCACCTTTGCGACCTCATCTTCCGCAGCGATGCCGGGGAGGTCATTTCAGCGGCGAGGAGATCAGGAGTCAGCAGATTCCTCGTTCCCGGCATCGATCCCGAAACCAGCAAAAAGGCTGCGGATCTGGCCGAATCGGAGAGGGGGGTCTTTGCAGCCGCCGGAATACACCCCTGCGATGCCGGAGAGGATCCCGTCCGGAGCATGGGGAGCATAGCCTCCCTGCTGGTAAGGCCGGGAGTGGTGGCCGTCGGGGAGACCGGCATGGACCTCTACCACGACAGGGTACCGGTGGAAAGGCAGGAAGAGCTGTTCCGGGCTCACATCCGTATGGCCGCGGCCTTCGGGCTCACCCTGGTCGTACACTCCAGGGATGCTGAGGAGAAGGTGCTTCAGGTCCTGGGGGACGGACCCGGTGTACCGGTTGTGATGCACTGTTACACAGGTCCTTCGAAGACAGCCGCCGCCGCCGCCGAAAAGGGTTTCTACGTTGGTTTCGCCGGACCTCTCACCTACAGGGGGAACCAGAGGCTCAGAGAACTTGCCGCTTCACTTCCGCCGGACAGGATCCTGGCGGAGACCGATTCCCCCTACCTGTCGCCGGAACCGGTGAGAGGACGAAGGAACGAACCGGCCAACCTGGTGTACATAGTGGAGACACTGTCCGAAGCGGCGGGCCGTGACCCGGGGGATATCTCGGCGCAGCTCATGCAGAATTCGCTGAGGGCTTTCCAGCTCGGGGAACACAGGAGGACTGACCTGATATACAGTCTTTACGGGAACATTTACGTTAACATGACCGGTCAGTGTACCAACAGCTGCAGGTTCTGCATCAGGGACAGGACCGACGGGCTGGGAGGGTACTATCTGAGACACGATGCTGAGCCGGAGGAGAGCAGGCTCAGGGAGATAGTGTCCCTCCTGCCGGAGGGTTCAGGCCGGAAACTGGTATTCTGCGGTTACGGAGAACCCACAATGAGGCCCGCGCTTCTTTTCGACCTTGCGGTCTCCGCCTACAGGAAGGGCTACAGGGTAAGACTGAACACCAACGGTACCTGTCTGCTGTGGCTCTCCAGAGAGAGGACGGCGGACCTCCTGGGTCAGTTCGGTACTGTCAGCATAAGCCTGAACGCATCCTCCCGCGAAGAGTACGACAGGCTGTGCAGGCCCGGTTCACCGGAGGCATGGGACAGCCTTATGGCCTTCATAAGGATGGCGGCCGAAATCTCCAGTCCGGTCCTGACCGCCGTCAGGTATCCGGGGGTGGACATGGACGCCGTGGGCGCTCTTGCCGGTTCTCTGGGAATACCCTTCAGAATAAGGGGATGAGGGACCTGGAAATCGTGAAGCTCCTTCGCGAGGTAGGGATAAGGCCCGACCGGGACCTGGGCCAGAACTTCCTCGTGAACGGTTCGATCGCAAGGAGAATAGCTTCCGCCGTTCCCTCGGAGGGCAGCACTCTCGAGATAGGTCCCGGCCTGGGATCCCTGACCCGTTATCTTCTTCCACGCTGCGAAAGCCTTACCGCTGTGGAGATATCCTCGAGGATGAGCGACCATCTCATGGAGAGGTTCGGGAACGATGGACTCCGCGTTGTGAACACCGACTTCCTCTCCGCAGATCCGGCCTCGCTTCCCGGATATCCCTTCCGGAACCTGGCGGGGAACCTGCCCTACTCCATATCGTCACCCGTGCTGTTCAGACTTGTGCAAGACGTGTTCGAACAGGTACGGACGGCCGTTTTCATGCTGCAGCGCGAGGTGGCCGGGAGGCTTGCAGCACTTGACGGAGGCAGGGATTACGGTAAGCTTTCACTTCAGATCTGGCCTCTGTTCGAGGTGGAAGCTATTCTGGACGCTGTGCCGGAGGACTTTTTCCCTCCTCCGGAGGTGCATTCCAGAGTGGTTGTTCTTCGAAGAAGGAAGGAGCCCCTGGTCCGGAGGGATGCGTACCAGGCCTTCAGGAGGCTGGTAAAGGTCTCCTTTGCAGCCAGGAGAAAGACCATACTGAACAATCTCGTGTCGGTCATGGACAGGGAGTCAGCATTGCGCATTCTGGATAGTGCCGGTATCCCACCGGACAGCAGGGCGGAACAGGTCAGTCCCGAAGGCTTCCTGGAACTCCTGAAGGAGATGCCGTGAAATTCGCCGCATTGGCTCTCTCGCTGTTCCTGGCCGGAACCGCCGCCGCGGTGAACGTGGGCTACAACCTCGACATGAGCCAGATCAAGGACCGCGTTCTGCTCATGAACTCCCTGTCCCTTTCCGAGCAGCTTACCGAAAGGATATCGCTGAACGCCAACGCCACCTTCACCGGAGAGAAGAACAGTGACCTGAGAAGGTTCGTGGACGGCAGGAACGTGAATGCCAGCGTATCCTTCTCTCCCTTTAGAGGCATGGACCTGGGCATCAACCTCTCCCGCTCGCTGAGTTCCGAGGAGAAGTACGGAGAACTCATCAGGGACCGTCTGAACAACACCACCTCCGGGCAGATAAGGTACAACCCCAGCAGCTGGCTCTCCCTTAGCATGAGCCTTGGTGCCCATTTCGTCGACTACATGAATCCCTCCGGGGACAGCACGATAACGGGCTACGACGAGGGCGGTGTCAGGAACGTGGACGTATCGCTTAACAGGACCATCTTCGACAACCTGAGCAGCAGCGTGTCCTTTGGCGAGAACAGGACCCTGGGTTACCAGAAGGATACGGGAAACGACAACCTCTCCATAAGGCTGGGATACGACTTTCCGTTGCTGTTCCGTGGAGGATCCCTGGACGCCCAGGCAGCGGCGAGCAAAATGTTCATCACCTACAGCGACTCCAACAGGACCCAGCGCCAGGACGATCTCTCCAGCAGGCTCTCCCTGGTCGTACCGTTCCCGCTGGAGGGCGTATCGATGGAGGTTTCCACCGGGTGGAGGTATTCCGACCGCTACTACGACTATGAAGTCCCCGATTCCGCAGGGATTCAGGGCGACGTACTGGACAGGAAGGAGTTCAACAGGGACCTTTCCTCGTCGATGCGCTATCAGATAATGGAGAACGTAAGGCTGGACCTTGGCCTGACACGGAGCATTCTCCGCGTTGACCAGAAGAGGACGGCAACCGGGGTCCAGACGCTGTTCGACACTTACTACATCGACGATGACCGCCAGCTCACGGCAACGATCGAGTACACGCCGGGGGAGAGCAGGATCAGTTTCTACAGGGCCGTCCAGCTGATAAGACGTGACACCTACGGTACCTGGACCGACATATGGGGCATCGAGTACACCGACAACTTCGATTACGACCAGACACGGGAGGTGCTGTCGCTAAGCTCGGAGATACCGCTCAGCGGCAGCGTCGTCTTCGACGCCATCATACAGGGTCAGCGCAGGGAGACCATCTATGTCATGTCCGAGCAGTCCGGCAACAGCAAGACCTCCTCCACCTACAGCATCGAGCCGGGGTTCAGGTACGATGCGGGAGGCGACTGGACCCTGGACGAGTCGGTGCAGCTCAGCGCGGATTACACCACCTTCCTTTTTCCCGGGGCATCATCGGCAGGAGCCGATCTCCTGTTCAGGCGGGTGAACACAAACAGTTCGTTCCAGAGGGTGTCCCAGGACAGCACGATGCTGGGAGTCAGCCACGTGTTCCGCTTTCAGGACCAGGGAACCTACTCCAACTCGGTTTTCTTCAGGTCCGAGGAAGTCATCAACAACATCATAAAGCTGAACCTCGGCTTCCATGTCAGCGATGATATTGGACTGACGCCCAGCTACGCCTGGGAGTACCAGAGGAGGAACTACCTGTCCCAGTCCCTGCCTTCGAAGGTGGAGCACATACATCACGTCGGGCTCAGGACCAGGATGGTGCTCCAGGGAGGTGCGCTCAATCTCAATCTGACAAGGTCCTTCTATTCCCGGGAAGACAGGGAGAGCTACTGGAAAGCTTCGGTAGGACTTAACTACCAGTTCTAGGCGGGAGTGCATATGAAAACGGACAGGACCGTCCTATCGATGACGCTCTTACTGGCGGCAATGTCATCCTGTTCCTTATTCGAGCCCAGGGAGCCGGAGGACCCGGACCCCGGCGGCGAAATCACATGGCAGCAGCCCTACGCCCCCCAGACCGTGGTCCTGAACCTCGAGAACGCGATGGAGGGCAGGTCGATCAGCATGACCATGGCCTGCTGCGACTCATCCTACCTGTTCATAGCCGACGGCGCCGATACCACAGAGTTCGGCGGCTCATTCGACTTCAGCGGCTGGACCTACGATGTCGAGCAGAACACTCTCATGAACATCTACAATTTCGTTCAGGGTTCGGGCCTTTCCGAGGACAGCCTCGTATCAGTGATCATGAACGTCGTTCCGGAGTTGCCGGACCCCGTGGCCCCCTCCGACTCCGCGACTCTCTGGAGGGATTACGAGATAGTGGCGGCGGGAAGCGAATACGCGGGATGGGATTCGCCCGCCAGTGGAAGGGTCGAGTTCAAAATGGTCGAGGACGTCTACGGTCTGTGGTCCATAGGAAGATGTAACGACTACCGTCCTGACGGCTATACCGGCGAGAACTACACCTGGGGCGTTGCCAAGGCGTCCTTCAGATAGGCCGTTCCTTGCAGGACGGACCATTCCCCGGCCCCTCCGTGACCACCGACACCATTCTTCTGGGGAGCTTTCTCAGGGTCGTTCCCGGAACCCTGGTGGTCGATCTGGGATGCGGTACCGGAGGAGCCATCGAAGCGGCTCTCAAGGGTAATCCGGGGTGCAGATGGCTTGGGATCGACTTCCGCTTCGAAGCCCTTTCCCGCATGCTCGGCCCTGAAGGGCTGTGCGATGAGGCGGGCAGCCTGAGCGCTATCTGCTGCCGTGTGCAGGATGTTCCATTTCTCATCCCCGAAAGCCTGGCCGGGGCTGTCATCATGAATCCGCCCTATGTAAGATCCGACAGAGGAAGGGCGAGTCCTGTGCCTTCCAGGTCGGTTTCGAGGGCCGCCCCTTCGACGGCGGTCCACTCATTCCTGAGGGCAGCTTCTCACCTGCTGGCTCCCGGGGGAGAGATGGTGGCGGTATTCAGACCGGCGATGCTGCCTTCGATCCTGCTGGGATGCGGTACCTGGGGCCTTGGTGTCTCCCTCCTTCAGCCTGTCGGTCCCCACGGTAAACCGGCGGTTCACCTTCTCGCAAGGTGCATCAGGGGTTCCCGCCCGGACCTTGTCCTGAACTCCCAGAGGACTTCGGAGGAGCTCATCACCTGAGCCTCGCACGCTGTTGCATTCCGCAATACTCAGTTCATTTACCTGAAACCGCAGGGCATGATGCTTCTCCAAAGGATGCTATTCAGAAGGGAGGAGGAGATGGGACCGGCAACCTCACCTTTCTTCATCGCCGTGGTGATGACCCGGGCGACGGCCCTTCCCGGACCCGCCCGGGCGGCGTGCATCCTGCCGGACACAGACCAGTCGCTCTGCTTCGACACGCTGGCCGTGATCGATGAACCCGTGCCGGAAGAGCCCTTCTACGGACAGGAGCCCAGTTTTCAGTCCTTCAGCCGTCGTACCTGGACAACTGGGACGGCACGTTACGGACCTGATCACGGGGCTGATGTGGCAGCAGTCTGACGAAGGCTTTACAAGGATCCGGGAGGAGGCTCTGGCCTTTGCCGAGGACCTGACCCTGGCCGGGAGCCGGGCGCGGGTCAGGTGCGACGTAATACCGCCGGAATGCCCTTCGGGAACTGCATCTGCGGACTCACCGCCGAATCTGCAACGGTTTTGCCGGAAGTAGTCCTGCTGAGGTGAAGGCTCGGACGGGAGGAGCGGTCAGAGGTACCTGCCGCCCCTGAAAACGGCGGCGGCGAAGGATGCGGAATCGGCTCCCTCCCGGCTGTATGGATCGGTCCCGTCAGCTCTGTGCAGCAGGACGTTGAGGGTCCAGGTCCCCGATGTTTCGGGATATACCGCGAGTGAGGCGTGATCGCCTCCAGCGACACCTGTTACCTCCCCGGAGGGGTCCGACAGCCAGAAATCAATCTCGTTGAAGAATGAATCCGAGAATGCGTGAAGATGGTACATGTGGCTCGTGTCAAGCTCCATCTCTATTCTGAGGGTGTCCCCCGGGACCAGAGTTCCGGAAACGGGTTCCAGGACCATCTCCTCACCGAGGCCGCTCAGTCCGTCCACTATGCTCATGAGCCGCTGCATGGCCCTGTCCTCATCCGCATAGGTCCACTGAACGAGCACGGTCATCAGAACCGCGGCTATCATTTTCCCGGACATTCCCGGCCTTTCGCATGCGTACGTTTCACACAATCCTTCTGAACATTTACTTAACCACCGTTCGGACCTTATAGTTCCAGGATGCCGAAAGGCAGTCCGGAAGTTAGAATGCGGTTTCCCGCGAAGCCGTGTCGGCTTCCCGAAAACTGATCGGACCGGTTTAATGGATCAAGTTTATCTGATAACCGGCGGTGGAGGTCAACTGGGACGAGCCCTGGCGGATGTCCTTGGCGAAGCTGCGGTCATCACCGGACTCCCGGAGCTGGACGTTACCTCCGAAGCATCGATCTCGTCCGCCGTTGACAGGTACGACCCTGACGTGATACTGAACTGCGCCGCCGTTGCCGACGTGGACCTCTGCCAGAGAAGACCGGACCTCGCCGGGCTGGTGCACGTAACCGGAGTGGAAAACCTCGCAGCCACCGGCAGGAGGCTCCTCACGATCTCCACGGACCACGTGTTCACGGGTACTCCGGGCATGACTAAGCCGTTCACGGAGGGATCCCCGACCTGTCCCGCCAACGTCTACGGACAAAGCAAGCTCATGGGGGAGGCACCGGTGCTGGAGGCAAGGGAAGACAACATCGTGATAAGGACATCCTGGATGTTCTCGGACGGGAATGGACTCTGTCCATTCCTCTGGCGGGAGCTGTTCGGCAGAGGCAGGGTCAGGGCGGTCCGGGACCAGAGGGCCTGCATGACCTATGCGCCCGACCTTGCAGCAAAGATAGTGGATATGCTCCAGGAAGGTGCCGGCGGCCTGTACCACCTTGCGAATCCGCCTGGCGTCACTCCTGCGGAACTGGCGCACTTTCTGGTTCACTTCACCGGGGGCACCGTGGAGGAGATCGACTGGCACGAACTCGATCTGGACGCTCCGAGGCCTTTCTATTCGGAACTCGGTACAGTGAGAGATCATAACCTGCCCTCCCTGGACGATGCACTGGAAAGATGGAGGAGAAGCTATGTCCGACGTTCATGATTACATCGTATCGGCCCGCGAGTCGATATCATCGCTGGACCCGGGTACGGTATCCAGGGCTGCGGAACTGTGCATCGAGACAGTCAGGAACGGAGGCACGTTATTCTTCTGCGGCAACGGCGGGAGCGCGGCGGACTCGCAGCATTTCGCGGGGGAGCTGGTGGGACGGTTCAGGATGGAGCGCAGGGCGCTCCCCGCTCTGGCCCTGACGGCGAATTCGGCCGTGATCACCGCCATAGCGAATGACTACGACTTCACGCTTGTCTATTCGAGACAGCTCGAGGCCCTTGCCAGGCCGGGAGACGTACTGGTAGCCATATCGACCAGCGGGAATTCCGAGAACGTCCTCAAGGCGGTGGAAAAGGCCAGGGAGATGAAGGTGAGGACAATCGGTCTGACAGGTGAGTCCGGCGGCGCTCTCGGTGTGCTCGCTGACATATGTGTCAGGGCAGCGTCCTCCGAGACGAGCCACGTGCAGGAGGTCCTTCTCATAGCCGGGCACGCTCTCTGTGCGGCAGTGGAGAGGGCATGCGCACCGGAAGATGGAGTTTGATTGAAGAAAGGCGCCGTCTGGAAACACCTTGTTCCCGGCTTGCTGATAGCAGCCGCGGCACTGTACCTGACCTACAGGAAGACCGACGGGGAAGCGCTGTTTCGAGCGCTTGGCCAGATTCACTGGCCGCTCCTCGTCCTGGTGCTGCCGCCCCTTGTATCGAGCTACGTCTTCAGGGTGATCAGATGGAGGAAGCTGCTCGTCCCCCTTGGGGATGTCAGCGTCCGCGACGCATCCGGACCGCTTATCACGGGGTTCTTCGTGAACACGCTGCTGCCCGGGAGGGTGGGGGAGATACTCCGGGCACTGCTCCTTTCCAGGAGGACAGGCATTCCCAGGGCAGGTTCCTTCGCAACCGTAGTGCTTGCGCGTATCTTCGACGGGCTTACGCTGGCGGCGATGACGCTGATAGTCCTCACGGTACTGTGGACACGTCTCGACGGCGCGACACGTCTGGGGCTCGCAGCCGCTGGAGCCATGTACGTAGCTTTCCTGGTCATGCTTGCATCCCTTCACAGGTACAGGGAGAGGGCTGCCGGAATGCTGGCGGCGCCTCTGCGATGGATCGGCCTTCGGAAGCAGGCCCTCAGGCTGCAGGTGCTCCTGCTCTCCTTCGCCCGGGGTCTAGATTCCCTCCGGGACTGGAGGGACACACTGAAGGTGAGCCTCTATTCCATATTAGTATGGGGCTCCCTCACCGTGTCCGTCATACCGGTCTTCCTGGCCATGGACCTCGCCGTGATCTGGTACTACCCGGTGATGCTGCTGGTGCTGGCCGGTCTGGGAATGCTCATACCCACTCCTGCAGGCACCGGGACGGTGCACGGCGCTCTGGTGCTCGTGCTCCCGGCTCTGATAGGGATCACCCAGCAGACCACCAGGGTCCTGGCCCTCCTCTTCCATACCACTCAGTTCCTTCCGGTCATAGCGGTGGGGCTCGTAGTTGCTTTGCGGGAAGGGGTCACAGCGGCACAGGTGAGCAGGATAGCAGAGAACGAGGACGAGATGAGTGTTCCCGGTCCGGGAAGCATGCTGGAGGAAGAATGACGCTATGCCTGTTTGGCGCACTTCAAAGGACCTCAGGAACCCTTTATGTTACAGATCGTTGTCCGGCAGGAATTAAGGGATACATGATCCCTGGCAGGTATCTTGCGCATGCGCCATGCATGGGTATGTATCGCAGCGGCAGATCATGATCCTCGGGCGAAGGGCCTCCGGTTATCCGGGCAAGGGTCTTGCGGGAAGGCCTGGAAGGAACAGGAGGGTCAGGGTCGACAGGGAACTGTGCTCGGGATGCGGTGACTGCCTCGCCGCATGTGTGTACGGGATCATCAGGATGGACAGCAGGGGCAGGGTCAGCATCGGAAGGAGCTGCCGGGGGTGCGGACGGTGCGCAGACGCATGTCCCGAAGGCGCTCTGACGGTGCACGGAAGATAGAAGGTGAAAGTCTCCATGCCTACCTACGAATACAGGTGCAGCGGCTGCGGCAGGGTTTTCGAGGAATTTCACGCGATGAACGACACGGAAGTAAGGAAATGTCCGGAGTGCGGGGCGATTGCGGAAAGGATAATAGGGACCGGGTCGGGAATAATTTTCAAGGGTTCCGGTTTCTATGCCACCGATTACGCGAAAGGCAGGGGAAGCGGTCCGGAAGGAAGGAAGGGCAGCTGTCCCTCGGGAGGATGCTGCGACGGGGATTGACCCCCCATCTGACCGGCACCCGCTTCTGGTTCGGTCATCGCGCGGATAGTATACTATCTGCTGTCCTCATGTCCCAGTCGTTTTGACTGCTTCCGGGGAGGTCGATCCTGTCCAGATGCCTTGTTCTGTTCCTTCTTTCGATGCTCCTTGCCTGCGGGGATGGTTCACGCGACGGCAACGGGACCGTCAGGGTGGAGTTCTGGCACGCCATGGGAGGACCCCTTGGCGAATACCTCGAGGATAGCCTCATAGTGGAGTTCAATGCCACACATCCCGGTATAGAGGTCATTCCCGTGAGCATGGGGAACTACAGGGCACTCTGTCAGAAGATCCTGGCCAGCGTAATGGCGGATGACACACCGGTGGTGGCCCAGGCCTACGAGACTTGGACCTCGCAGCTGATAAGGGGTGGAGCCCTTGTCCCCCTCGATTCACTGATGCAGCTGGCTGACCCTTCGATCACATACAGGTGGTGGAACGACTTCTTTCCGGTATTCAGGGAGAACAACACATTCGACGGCCGCATCTACAGCTTCCCCTTCAACAAGAGCGTACAGGCGCTTTATTACAATGTGGAGCTGATGGACAGCCTCGGGCTGGAACCGCCGAAGACCTGGAACGAATACCGCATGGTACTGGATTCCCTCACATTCGACGGCAACAGGGACGGTGACCTCATGGACGAGACCGACAGGTGGGGCACGGCCTTCAGTCCCAGCGTGGGGATGTTCGAGAACCTCCTGCTGCAGAACGGCGGGAAGCTCCTTAACGAGGACAGCACCCGCACTGCATTCTCCTCTACCGAGGGAGTGGAGGCGCTGCAGTTCCTCATAGACCTGATCCACACCGACCGTTCGGCCAGGATATCTTCGGGCTACACGCACCAGAACGACTTCCTCGATGGAAAGGTTGGGCTGATCCAGGGCTCGACGGTGTCCCTCTCGTTCATTCAGGCCAGCATGAGGAGGATGGAGGAGGACGGGGAGGATGTCTTCACCCTGGGTATCGCTCCGCTGCCCGCCGGAAGGGAGAGGGCAGTGATCATCGCCGGCACCAATGTGATACTCTTCAGGTCGGACACCATCCAGGTCAGGGCCGGATGGGAATTCATAGAATGGTTCACACGCCCTGAGCAGCAGGCTAGATGGAGCGCGGCAACCGGTTACGTCCCAGCTACCAGGAGTTCGCTGGACCATCCCGCCGTCAGGGAAGCCTACCGGGACTATCCCGGTCTTGAGAGGGTCATGCTTCAGGTGGAATACGCCTTTTTCGAACCTCAGGGAACCTTCTGGTACGATGGGAGGATGTTCCTGTCGGAAGCCGTGGAGATCGCCCTTTATGGAAGGATGAGCGCGTTGGAGGCCCTGGACAGGGCGGCAGAGCTGTCGGACGCTGAAATGGAGTCCGAGCCTGACCGAATTGCAGAAAGGTATTCCGGACGCTGAAACGGAGTCCGGGCCTGACCGAATTGCAGAAAGGTATTCCGGACGCTGGACCGGGATCCGAAATCGACTGTATATCGAATCATGAAAGGGGAGACGATGAAGAACGGTTTCCCGGCCCTGATCATGCTGCTGCTGGCGGGATACTCGGCAGCCCAGACCGTCACCATTGCGGAAGCCAGGGAAGACCTCGACGGGGACGGTATTCCCGATCACCTGGGCGAGATACTCACCATCGAGGGAATCGCAACCTGCGAGGGAACGCTCTTCTCCGAGACCGGGCTCAGCTTCTACGTACAGGACGAGACCGCCGGTATCAACGTCTACGCGTACGACTCGGCCAGCCCCGGACCGATACTTGCCGGGGAGAGGTGGAGGATAACCGGGGAGATAAAGCAGTACAACGGGCTGGTGGAGATATCTCCATCCTCTCCCTCGGACTTCACCTATGTAGACAGTCCTGGAGTTCCCGATCCCCTTCAGCTGGGGCTCAACCAGGGGGTCACCGAAGACGTTGAGGGTCTGCTGCTGGCACTGGGCAACAGCTCCCAGGGGCAGTGGGTGACGGTGGCCAACGATCCTGAGTCGGCGGGAGGCGGCTACAACTTCTCGGTCTGGAACGGACAGACGGCGGTGGCGCTCAGGGTCAACTCCACCACCGGAATAAGCGTATCGGCGATATCGGCCGGAACAAGGCTCTTCGTGACCGGCATAGGCGGGCAGTACGATTCCGAGCCGCCATACGACAGCGGCTACCAGCTCCTTCCGAGGTACCAGTCCGACCTGCAGGTGTACCAGCCTTCGATATCCGACGGTTTCCATCTGACGGTGCTGACCGGAAACCCCTTCGCCCCATCCCTGGGTGAGACAGTCAACCTCGAGTACGGCGGTCCTGCCGGAATGAGCTTTACCCTCACGGTCTTTGACAGGACCGGAAGGGCCGTGGCCCACCTGGCGGAGTCCAGACCTGCCGGTGATGTGGTGCAGTGGGACGGTACCGACGATTCGGGAAAGGATCTCTCGATCGGTCCCTACCTTGCGCTGCTCGAGGGCGTTGATTCAGAAGGCAAGCGTTACACCACCACGGAGACCCTGGTGGTCGCAGCTCCGTTGAATTGAGGTATCACAGATGAGAATCAGGACTCGCATTCCCCTCCTTCTCCTCCTGCTCATTCCCGGACAGGTCCTCGCGGCCTTCGAGGAACTCGAGATAGGCGTCGCTGCCCAGGCAATGGGCGGCACCGGAGTGGTGCTGTACGGTACGGATGCCGTGCTGTTCAATCCGGCCTCGATCGCAGGCGGTGAGGGTACTTCAGCTGCGGTTTCGGGCAGGCTGCCCTTCTCCAACCTGGATTTCGGCACCTACGGGGTCGACGGTGCAGTGCACCTCTCCGGAAGATGGAGGGCGGGGGTCAGCCTCAGGTATTTCGGTGGGGAACTCTACAATGAGCAGATGGGTGCACTGACATTCGCCGGAATGCTCACCGACGACATGTCCCTGGGCCTGCAGCCCGTCTTCTGCCGGGCTGAGATCGCCGACGGCGTGTCGGAGTACGGAAGCGCCACAGCTGTCGCGGTCAATACCGGTTTCCAGGTGAGGATGTACGACCGGTGGCTGCTGGCGGCTTCCGTGAGGAACCCCTTCCAGGCCCGTCTGGGCGAGAGCGGGGAATACCTCAAGAGGAGGATCGATGCGGGACTGCGATACGAACCCACCACCGGCATGGTTTCGGCCCTGACGTTCTCGAGAGATTTCCGGGGCACCAGGATCCATGTCGGGCAGGCGCTTTCCCTCGGTCCTCTGGTACTCATGGCCGGCGTCCAGAGCGGTCCCGTGACGGTATCCGGAGGAATGCAGACGAGAGTGGGCGGAGTGAGGGTCGATTACGCGGTCATCACGCATCCGCAACTGGATCTCACCCACCAGTTCGGGGTGACCTATGATTTCTAGTCTGTTGCTTGCTGCCTGCCTCGGCCTGACGGTCCCGGGAGGGTTCGACCTGAACACCGCCTCCCTTCAGGAGCTGCAGGAGCTGCCCGGGCTCTCCCATGTCCAGGCCGGGGAGCTTCACCGCTACATATACGAGACGGGCGGTCTCCGGAGCATCTACGAAGTGATGGAGATCCCCGGTTTCGGACCCGAAGAGCTGGAGTACCTCAGGGAGAACTGCGTTCTGGTGCCGCCCAGGGGGGGAGGAATATCCCCCCAGGTGATGAGCATCATGGAGAGACTTGCCGCCGAGGACGGACCCGGCGACGCCGCAGTGGACGTATGGGAGAACTTCCTCATAAGGCCCATACCCGTCAACGCGGCCACTTCATGGCAGCTGAGGAGTCTCGACAGGGTCAGCCTGGTGGATGCCGCGGCGGTGGAGGCAAGGCTCAGGACCCTGGGGCCCGTTTCCAGCGTGACCTCTCTTCGGGACGTGGACAATCTCACCTACTACGGTTACAGGAACATGCGCGACTTCGTGTCCGTCCGTGAGCTTGACCTGAGTTCCATGGAATTCTTCGGCAGCTACAGGCTGGTGGTGGACGGAGGCGACGGCAGGTTCTACGATGAAGAGGGCCTTGGGGCAATGCTCGACGGGCTGCGGTCGGCGGAGTACGACATCCTGTACGGCGCCAGGGGTTATTCCGAGGCCGACAGCCTGGCATGGATCGGACGGGTCCGCGACCAGCGGGAGGAACTGCTTGAGGCGGAGAACGCCACCGGATGGGAGCACAGGGTCAGGGTCGGTCTCGGTGACCGATTCAGGGGAGGGGTAAGACTGTCGCGGGGACGGAACTCCGCAGCCGGCTTCGGTGTTTTCGACGGCCTGGACCTCGGATCCATCAACGACCGGTTCGACCTTGCCAAGGGATTCGTCTCCGTCGAGAACCTCGGAGCGGTGAGACAGGCTGTTCTTGGCAACTACCGTCTGTCCCTGGCGCAGGGCCTCCTGGTGGACAACACCGACGAGATGATGTACAGGTCCACTTACCGAAGCTGGGGGCTCTACCCCGATCTTACCTCCACCAGGCAGTTCGCCATGGTGGGAGGCGCCATGGAGGTCCAGGCGGGACCGTTCCTGGGATACGGCTTCTACTCCAACGCGTCCAGGGATGCGGTCAGGTCCGTTGACGGCACTCCCAGCATCCTCCTCATGTCCGCCACCAGGACGTCCGCCTATGCCGACGCCGTAAAGGAAACCTCCTACGGCGGCTACGGCTTCTACGACCTGGGAGGGTTCCTGTCCTGCGGGACCGCCGTGGGGGTGGGAGCCATGATGGTCTCCTACAGCGATTCGCTGGTGCCGGACGCATCGGCCATGGACATTCCGGGTGACGCCACCGTTTGGGATTGCCCGGAGTACGACATCCTCGAGGCAGGCGAATCCTCCTCGTTCCTGGGCCTTTCAGCCCAGACGGTGATCGATAACGTCAGCTTCGAGGGCGAGATCGTCCGCCAGGACAACGAATCCATGGCGGCCCTCGCCAGGGGAAGGTGGCAGAACGACTACTTCTACCTGCTCGGCATCTGGCGCCGTTACGACCTGGCCTTCAACAATCCATACAACAGGGGTTTCGCCGAGCAGCTCCGCTACGACGATACGGTATTCGAGAAACCCTATTACCTCAACGATCCCCTGGCGTCGCAGCTGGCCCGGTGGCCCGTTCCAAAGCCGGAGGAGGGCATTTACATCGAGAGCCGTTTCCAGGTCAGCAGGGCCATCACCTTCACGAAGGTTTACCTGGACCTCTGGAGATCGATCCCCTACGGTTTCGACAACCACAGGTTCCAGGGCGAGATCGAGTACCGGCCTGATTTCACCGTGCGGTTCAGACTGAAGTACAAGTACCAGGAGAAGACCAAGATGCAGGACGTCATCCCGACCACTTCCAGGACCACGGAGTACACCTTCAGGACCTTCTTCCTGCCTACGGAGAGCGACTTCTTCGACGTCCAGCTGAGGCTGGGAATGGTGGAGCTCACCCCCAATCCCCTCTACGGCGACGACAGACTCATGTCCGGAGGCTACATCTCCGCAAGGTGGGAGCACAACTTCTCCGATGCTCTTTCCGTGCTCGGGGGTACGACCCTCTGGTCCACCGACGGCATGAGCCAGTGGGAATTCGAGGATACGGGAATAGACTTCCTGGACGGAGACGGGACGAAGTTCTACGTCACCATAAAGAACAACCTGTCCGACAACCTCCAGCTCAGGCTGAGGGTGCTCCGGAAAGATACATTCTATCCGAGGACCGGGCTGTACAGGCCCGATCCAGAAGACGCATTCTACTACCAGGGTGACCCGGACAGCCCGGTAAGGGATTTCATCGATCATGCAACGGAATACGGGATCCGCTGTCAGCTGGATTTCCGCTGGTAGGGTGGAGGAACAATGAGCATCATCGCAGCAGGAATGATTTCGCTAATGACCCTCACCGCCGGACTGCCGGATGTCATGTGGCTGGGGGAACCGACAGGTTCACAGTCCGCGGTCTCCCATGCCATGGGCGGGTCCGGCTTCACTCACGTCTCACCCCTCGGGGTCCTGGAGAACCCGTCTCTGATGGGTCTGGCCGGTGACGGTCTTCTGGTCGAGTTCTCCGCCGGCGCCGACCTTCTGGTGGAGAAGAGGACGAGGAGGGTCTACGATTCCTTCGAGAGTTCCATAGGTGAATCCGAGATCGCCTTCAACAAGGAGATCGGTTTCTTTCCGGCGGGAGCCGCAGTTGTTCTCAGGGGACAGGAATGGCTTCCATCCTCCCTCTCCCTGGCCGCCGGATACCGCGTCCCCTCCACCTTCGATTACGGCTATGGCAGGATCGTAAGGGATGCCTCCTACGTGAAGACCGGGGAGGAGATGCTGGACATCTCGGGCCGCATGAACGAGTTCGACATGGCGGTGGCCTTCTCCCCTTCCGAAGCGCTGACCTTCGGTTTCGCCGGAGGCTACCTCACGGGCAGCAGGGACGTCGAGTGGGATGTTTCCTGGGTCGATCCCTCCCAGGAGGGTACAGTGGCCATGAGGAAGGAATCCATGTCATGCGTCGTGACCAGGGGTTCGCTGCTCTTCGTTCCGTACAGGAGGGTGTTCATCACAGCGGGGGTCGACTATCCCCTTTCCCTGTCCGTTTCCCCCGAGAACTCCGGCGACCCTGTAGACTGGAACACCCTTTCCGACCAGGATTACGACCTGGACATGCCGATGACCGTCAGGCTCGGGGCGATCTACATGCCCGGCAACCTGCTCAGGTCCAGGGTCACCGGTGAGTTCAACTGGAGCAGCGAGGGGTCACTGGAATTCCAGGACATCAGCCTTGGTCTCGACAATTCCTGGGGTGTGACGTTCGGTGTTGAAAATTCCCTGCCGGGAGGACCCACCGCGCGGTTCGGCTTCAGCTACAGGCGTTCTCCGATAGCAGCCGCACTTGACAGGATGACCTTCTCCACAGGGCTGGGCTTCAGCGCCGGGGACTGGAACCTTGACGTGAGCGGCAGTTTCTCGCCAGACAGGTGGGCCCAGACCCAGGTAAGCGGTCTGCCCTCCTTCGTGACCGGAGACAGCCTGACCGTCGAAGAAACGGAGACCAGGTTGATGTTCTCCGTGAGCCGGGCCTTCGGGCTCTAGGCCGGGAGGACTGACGTGAAGAGGTTCCTGCTCGTCCTGACCCTAGTTCCGGCCCTTGTCGCATCCGGCGGCACCCTGTATCTCAACATACTTCACACCAATGATATACATGGGGGCATTGTACCCACGGAAGCCACCTTCATGAACCCGGACTTTCCTCCGATGATGGGCGGCGGGGCCTACATCGCCTCCTATGTAGAGGACGTAAGGGAGGAGTGCCGCGAAAACGGGGAGTACTGCGTCCTGATAGATGCCGGCGACATATACCAGGGTACTCCGACCGGGAACTACGGGACCGGCCGCTTCGTGATGGAATGGATGAACGTTATGGGATACGACATGATGACGGTGGGCAACCACGACCTGGACGACGGGGCGGACAACCTCCTGGCTCTGTGCGAACAGGCTGATTTTCCCGTCATCTGCACCAATTTCGTCAACTCCTCCACCGGGGAGATACCGCATCCGATAGTGCCTTACGTCATGATGGAGTTCGACGGTGTCGAGGTAGCATTCATAGGCCTGGCGACACCGGATACCTACGGACTGGTCACACCAGAGCTCCTGGAGGGTTTCGTCTTCCTCAATGAGCTGGAGACCACGGAGAGGTACGTGCGGGAAGTACGTGAGAACGGCGCAGACGTGGTAATACTGGTCTCACACCTCGGCCAGCCGGGGGATCCGGAGAGATACCTGGAACGTGTCTTCGACGCGTGGGAGCAGGGAAAGGAGTACGCGAAGGATTTCGCGATGAACAACGCCGAACTCACCTGCATGGTGCACGGCATAGACCTGGTAGTGTCCGGACACATCCATCTGGGTCTGCTTGAACCCTGGATCAATCCCGTTACACATACGCCCGTGGTACAGGGGTACGCCAACGGCACAGGCATAGGCCGAATAAGGCTGGCCATAGACACCGGGACCGGAACGGTAGTGGGCTTCGACATGCCCGAGGGCGAGGAATACGTGAGCCTCCTGCACGACGAGTACTGGCCCGATCCGGAGGTGGCGGAGCTGATAGAGGGCTTCAGGTCCGTTGCCGAGGCTGGCATGGACCAGGTCGTCGCCGAGGCTCTTGAGCAGATCCCAAGAGGCGGTGCCGAACACCCCGTGGGAAGGCTCATAGCGGATGCGATGCTCTGGAACACTGGAGCGGATGTGGCGCTGATGAACAGGGGCGGTATAAGGGCTGCCATCCCCAGGGGTCCGGTCACCCCCAGGATCATCTACCAGGTTCTTCCCTTCGAGGAGGACCTATTCCTGATGGAACTGAGCGGCGCCGAACTCAAGGCCGTTCTCGAGACAGGCATGCAGGGCCGCCGCCGGGACATGGAGATCGGCGGACTGACCGCAACCAGGGACCAGTCGATGCCCGACGGGGAGAAGATGGGGAACATACTTGTAGGTGGCGAACCCTGGCATCCTGACAGTACCTACCTTTTCGTCACCACGGGCTACCTTGCCCAGGGCAACGTGGGCTACGAGATAATGCTCGGGCACGAGGCGGTGCCCGCCGGACTCACGCTGATGGAAGCCGTGATCGCCTACATGGAGGACCTCGGTGAGTTCGAGGCGGACGACCGGACCAGGATCATCTGGACAGGGGAGTGAGTCCGGGCTTCGACAGGGGAAGGCTCATCCTGGCCCTTCTGCTGGGTGTACCTTCCCTCCTCCTCTTCCTGCTGTCCGTATTTCGACCAGTTCTTCCCCTGGAGGGTACGGACCCGCTGCTCTCGGCACTGTGCCACAGGCAGCCCGACCGCTGCCTCTCTCTCCCCTGGGGGAGCAGCGCCCTCTGTTCCAGGTGCACCGCCTTCTGGCTGGGCCTTGCCGCCGGTAGCGCGGTTACCTACAGCGGCCGTTTCCGGCCAGTTTTCTGGACCGGCCTGACCCTGATGCTACCCCTCATCGCCGATGGTCTGCTCCAGCTCCACACGTACTACGAGAGCAGCAACCCGCTGAGGGTTGTCACCGGCCTTGCCGCGGGTCTCGGAATCTCTATAGTTATCCTCGGAAAGCAGTCCCGGCGGTAGCGTGCCCTGCCGATCCACGGCAGGAAACACTCTCCGGGTCTTAAAGGAGGCATCCTGAAGGAAGGGACCGGATGGGTGATGGCATGGAAGAAAGCATGATAAGAGTATCCCTGGACAGGGTCGAGGAGGGTATAGCGGTGCTCCTTACGGAGGACGGATGGACCTGGAACGTCCCTGCGGACAGTCTCCCTGAGGGATCCGACGAGGGAGATGTCATAGACGTGGTTTTCAGGCTGAACCCCCGGGAGACGCGGAAACTTGCAGACAGGGTCGCAGAGCTGCAGCGGATGCTCCTGAGGCGGACAGCCGAGAGGGAAGAGGAGGGCTCCTCCGATGGAAGCCGGTGACGGGGGCAGGCTGGTGCTGGTGGGAACACCGATAGGCAACCTGTCGGACATGTCCCCCAGGGCGGAGGAGGTCCTTAGGACCGCTGATGCGGTAATGGCCGAAGATACCAGACGCACCGCGAGGTTCGTCACCGACCGGTCCAGGCTCTACAGCTACCATGATCACAACGCCTCCGGAAGACTGCCGCAGATCGTGGACTTCCTGGAGCGCGGCAGCACGGTGGCCCTGGTATCCGATGCGGGAATGCCGGGAATATCAGACCCCGCTTACCGCGCGGTAAGGGCGGCGCTGCACGGAGGCTTTCCAGTGGAGGCCATCCCCGGTCCATCAGCGGTGATCTGCGCCCTGGTGGCTTCGGGACTTCCCACCGACAGGTTCTGTTTCGAGGGTTTCCTGCCGAGGAAGACGGGCGCAAGGACGGCACGTCTTCGTGAGATGTCCACCTACGGTGGTTCGATAGTATATTACATTGGGCCTCATCATCTCGGCAAGTTCCTCGATGAGATGCTGAACATCCTCGGGAACAGACCCGTATGCGTGGCCAGGGAGCTTACCAAGCTCCACGAGGAATACCTGAGGGGATCGATGGAGGGAATGAGGGAGCGTTTCGCGGAGGGAACGGTCCGCGGAGAGATAACCCTGGTTGTAGGTGGAGAGGGTCTGGGACCGGATTTCTTTGATTGACGAAGACTTCGGCCAGCTCTATCTTACAATGTTTTATGGAACTTGCCGGGAGGTTTGAAGAGCTGGACAGAATAAGGCAAGCCGCCAGAAGACTTCTGGACCCCCTCGTCGGCCTTCTGGCCAGGCTGGGTATCGGTCCGTTCTCGGTGACCTCCGCGGGGCTGATCCTCACTGCGGCGGCCGCCGTACTGGTCTGGTACGGGAGCTACATTCCGGGGGCGGCTCTCCTGATCGCGGGAAGCATACTTGATGCGGTGGACGGGGAGCTTGCCCGGAGGAAGGGGATAGTGAGCAGGGCCGGAGCGGTGTTCGATTCCAGCTCGGACCGA
The DNA here is from genome assembly GCA_002030045.1 of Candidatus Aegiribacteria sp. MLS_C. Taxonomy (GTDB): domain Bacteria; phylum Fermentibacterota; class Fermentibacteria; order Fermentibacterales; family JCC-6; genus Aegiribacteria. The sequence continues at coordinate 127,010 of LQBI01000001.1, forward strand.
ATAGGCGAGCTTCTGGTCTTCGGAGCTATGCTGGCGGGGAAAGCGGGCGCCGAACACGCTTCGATGGTCTACCTGGTACCCGCCGCCATCGGGGGCTCCTTCATGGTCAGCTATGTGAGGGCCAGGGCAGAGGGAGTGAATCTTTCATGTTCCGTTGGTATATTCACCAGGACGGAGAGGCTGGTACTGCTGATAACCGGTCTCGCAGGTGCCGGCGTATGGGGCGGCGGTATACTAGTGGTGCTGCTGTCGGTTCTGGCTGCGGGCACCTGGGTGACCGCTGTTCAGAGGTTCGCAAAGGTAATAAAGGACGGCAGAGGGGTTTCGCTGAACAGGGAGTGAGATCCGGTCACGCCGTCCGTTCACTGGTCCAATCCCTTCAGGGAGGATGCGAATGTCCAAAAAAGTCAGAGTAGCAATCATCGGTGTCGGTAACTGCGCAAGCAGTCTTGTCCAGGGCGTGGAGTTCTACCGTAACGCCAAGGACTCGGAGAAGGTGCCGGGCCTGATGCACGTCAACCTGGGAGGATATCACGTCAGCGACGTGGAGTTCTCCGCGGCATTCGACATAAACATCACGAAGGTGGGCAAGGACCTCAGCGAGGCCATCTTTGCCGACCCGAACTGCACGGTGAAGCTCTGCGACGTGCCCAAGCTGGGCGTGAAGGTGAACCGCGGCATGACCCACGACGGTCTCGGGAAGTACCTCAAGGATGTTATCAAGAAGGCTCCGGGGCCCACATCGGACATCGTAGGCATACTGAAGGAGACCAAGACCGACGTTGTGGTGAGCTACCTGCCCGTGGGCAGCGAAGAGGCCACCAAATGGTACGTCGAGCAGATCCTCGATGCCGGATGCGCTTTCGTGAACGCCATCCCGGTCTTCATCGCCAGGGAACCCTACTGGCAGAAGAGGTTCCGGGACAGGGGACTACCGGTCATGGGCGACGACATAAAGAGCCAGGTGGGGGCCACCATCCTCCACAGGGTCATGACCAGGCTCTTCGAGGACAGGGGAGTGAGGCTGGACAGGACATATCAGCTCAATGTGGGAGGCAATACCGATTTCCTGAACATGCTGGAGAGGGAAAGGCTTGAGAGCAAGAAGATCTCGAAGACCAATGCCGTGACCTCGCAGCTTCCCGGTGGTATGGCGCCCAGGAACGTACATATCGGTCCCAGCGATTACGTTGAGTGGCTGGACGACAGGAAGTGGTGCTACATCCGGATGGAGGGTACCAGCTTCGGCGACGTGCCCCTGAATATAGAGGCAAAGCTCGAGGTCATAGACAGTCCCAACTCCGCAGGCGTGATCATAGACGCGGTCCGCTGCGCCAAGCTGGCACTGGACAACGGTCTCTCCGGTGCGATCGAGGCTCCTTCCTCCTACTTCTTCAAGTCCCCTCCCGTCCAGTACTACGACGACGAATGCAGGAGGATGACCGAGGATTACATAGAGAAGTACCACCAGAACAAGCAGGAGAAGAAGGCTTCGGAAAAGAAGCCTGACAAGTAGTCTTGGATATCAGGGAGGACGGCTATGCCGGGAGCTTCATCACCTTCGAGGGAGTGGAGGGTGCCGGTAAATCCAGCCGCTGCCTGACCCTGGTCAAAAGTCTGGAGGCCGCCGGTTTCCCTGTGATGCATACACGGGAACCCGGCGGACCCAGGGCTTCCGAGAGGATACGCGATATCCTGCTGGACCCCGGCCTCCGCGTCACACCTCTCACGGAACTCATGCTCTATCTCGCATCGCGGGCCTCCAACACGGAGCTTCTTATCAGACCCGCCCTCGAGGAGGGTGTCAACGTCATCTGCGAACGCTTCTCCGATGCCACCTTCGCGTACCAGATCGGCGGACGGGGGCTTCCTGAGGAACCGGTGAGGAATGCGGACGGGCTGGCCACCGGCGGCCTGCTCCCTGACCTGATCGTACTGCTGGACCTCGACCCTGAGGTCGGCCTTGCGAGACTTGAAAGGCAGGGAAGGGAAAGGGACAGGATCGAGCAGGAAGAGATCATGTTCCACAGGAGGGTCAGGGAGATGTATCTCAGGCTTGCCGGGGAGAACCCCAGGTACCTCGTGGTGGACGCGGAACAGGAACCCCTTGTACAGGACCGCATCATAGAGCTTGAAGTGACAGCCATGCTGGAGAAGCGCGGAAGCGGAAGAGGAGAGAAGAGATGAAGAAGTTCCTGCCCGGATGGGTTACAGTAGTGCTTGCCGCCGGTCTCGTCGTATCGGGCGGGCTTATGCTGCTTCCTTCCGCCACCGCCTACGACGCAGTGGCCAAGAATTCATCCCTCGAGCTTTTCATGGATGTCTTCTCCAGGACCTCGGTCACCTATGTCGACTCCGTGGATTCCCAGGAACTCGTGGAGGCCGCCCTCAGGGGAATGCTGGAATCCCTGGATCCCAACAGCGTTCTTCTCAACCCCGATGATTACGAGAACCTCCGTATCCAGCTCTCCGGGTCCTTCGAGGGAGCCGGCATCACCATCGGTATAAGGGAGGACTGGCTCACCGTCATAGCTCCCGTAGAGGGAACTCCCGCCTTCAGGGCCGGAATGAAGGCGGGGGACAGGATCGTTGAGATCGATGGGAATTCAACCGAGGGCATCACCACCACTGAGGCCGTCATGCAGATAAGGGGTCCCAGGGGCAGCGAGGTGGAACTCACCGTGGTCCGCCCGGGTCTTTCCGACTCCCTTGTCTTCAGAATAGAGAGGGACGTCATAGACCTGCCCTCTGTGACCGCAGCCTTCATGCTCGACGACAGCACCGGCTACCTCAGGCTGTCCAGGTTCGGCGAGGAGACCGCAAGGGAGACCCAGGAAGCCCTCCAGGAGCTGATCACCTTCGGGATGCAGGACCTCATACTGGACATACGCGGGAACGCCGGAGGCCTGTTCACCGCTGCAGTAGAGGTGAGCGACTTGTTCCTGCCCTCGGGCACCCTCGTGGTTTCAACCAGAGGCAATGCAGTGGGAGAGGACAACTACTACACCGCAAAGGGCCCGCTCTTCTCAGGCAGGACGGTGCTGCTCGTCGACGGCGGCAGCGCCAGTTCCTCCGAGATACTGGCCGGAGCCCTGCAGGACAATGATGCTGCGGTACTGATAGGGAGCCGTACCTTCGGGAAGGGATCCGTTCAGACCCTCATGGACCTCGGGGAGTTCCGCAACCTGGGCCACTACGGCATAAAGCTCACGACGGCCAGGTACTACACTCCCAGCGGGCGCAGTATCGACAGAACGCTGGAGGATGACTTCTCGGACGGGGATGAGATCCCCGATTCCCTGGTCACCTGGGGTATCCTGCCGGACATAGAGCTGGAATCCCCGGAACTCTCCGGGTCACTTCCGGCCGAGCTGTACCTGGGATCCTTCTTTTTCAATTTCGCCACGGACTACGTGATGGACCACGAGATCGGCGACGATTTCTGGCCCGACTCGGCCACGGTTGCCGATTTCCGACAGTACCTGGTCGACCAGGGCATCCAGTGGGATGAGGGTGAGTTCACGGAGAACATCTTCTACATAGAGAACGCCCTCTTCGCCGAGATAGCTGCCAGAGTCTGGGACCGGGAGATGTACTACAGGATGGTGGCGCCTCACGACGAAGGCATTCAGAGGGCGCTCCGGTACTTCAGGGAAGGGGCCTGATGAGAATACGCTTCGGCACCTCGGGGTGGCGCGGCATCATCGCCAGGGAGTTCACCTGGGAGCGGGTGGAAAGAGTGGTGGACGGTATAGCCCTTTTCCTGCAGAGACAGGGAAGGGATACGGTGGTGGTGGGAGGCGACTGCAGGTTCCTCTCGCCCGAGCTGGCCGAGTACACCGCAGAGAGAATGACGGGATACGGCTTTCGGGTCACACTCTCTCAGGTGCCGTGTCCCACACCGGTCCTGTCGCATGCATGCGTCAGCGGCGGACTTGGCGGTGTGGTCAATTTCACCGCGAGCCACAACCCTCCACTTTACAACGGCATCAAGTTCAGCCCCTGGCACGGTGGACCGGCTGACGACGGCATGACCGCTGCCATCGAGGAGATCATCGCATCAGGGGCGAAACCCGCAGGCGGGAATGGTTCCGTATTCCGGGTCGATCTCCGGGACGCGTACGTCAATACCCTCCTGGAACGCCTGAATACGGAAGCCTTCTCCGGCAGCGGGCTCAGAGTCGTCTACGACGCTTTCTCCGGTACAGGTTCCGGCATACTGGACAGGTTGCTCGTTGACCTTGGCGTTTCCGTGAGGGTTATGAACGGAGTGCGGGACCCCCTGTTCGCAGGCCGGGAGCATCCCGAACCGGGGGAGAGCGGGACCGCCGACCTTTCGGGACAGGTCCTCGCCAGCGGGGCATCCATCGGTGTCGCCACCGACGGTGATGCGGACCGTTTCGGGATAGTGGACGAAAACGGGAGTTTCGTTTCTCCCCACGATTTCCTTCCCCTGCTTCTTGAATACCTGGTTACCGTCCGGCACATGGAGGGCAGGGCCGTCCGTTCGGTGACGACAAGCGGTCTCCTGGACCGTGTCGCATCCGCCCACGGTATCGCTACCGTCGTGACCCCGGTTGGTTTCAAGTACCTCGGGGCCGAGATGCTCGGAGGGGGTGTCGTCCTCGCCGGCGAGGAGAGCGGCGGCCTCTCTATCCTGGACCATGTACCTGAGAAGGACGGCATACTCGCATGCCTCCTGGCGTGCGAAATGGTCTGTGACCGGGGCAGGGGTCTCGGCGAGCAGCTGAAGGGACTCTGGGACCGTTACGGCAGGGTCTTCATCTCCCGGATGGACCTCAAGCTCGATCCGGTACTCAGGGACCGTATCGAATCCGGTTACTTCAGATCAGTGCCGGTTTCCGTGGCCGGCATGGAAGTGCTCGACGTGGACATGACCGACGGGGTCAGGATGGTGATGAAGAACGGTGACTGGGTACTGATAAGGCTTTCGGGTACGGAGCCGCTTGCCAGGGTCTACGCGCAGTCCGCATCGGAGGAACGCAGGGACTCGCTTCTCGATTCTCTGAGGACGGAGTTCGAAGGGATGCGGGAGGAATGATGGAGCTGGACCCCGTCAGAATGGTTCTCGACCTCAAGACACTGCACAGGGGTGTTAACACCGGCAGTTTCACCGTCCCCATGAAGGAGGTCGCCTGGGACATCGAGGACGTACTGCCCGCAAGCGGGAAGGGCATCCTGGAACTCACGGTTGACCTGGAGGACGGAGCCGTAATATGTGCCGGTATCCTTCACGCGGATTTCACCACTCCCTGCGCCAGATGCCTGGAGCCCACCCGTTTCCAGGTGGTCGAGGAGATATTCCGCGAGTTCGCCCTGACGCCCGGCACCTCCGGGGAAGAGAGAGAGATGGTCCCGGACACCGGGCTGCTGGACCTGATGGAAGCCGTCAGGGAAGCCGTCATCCTGTCCGTTCCCGTCAAACCCCTCTGCTCTAGTGACTGTCCCGGAATAGATTATATTTGAGTATATTCGCGCCTGTTGATCATTCGGATCCCAACGGTGACAATAACTATGACCCTGTTTGAAGGAAGAGACGAAAACATGCCAGTACCAAAGAGAAGACACTCGTCAACCAGGAGAGACAAACGCCGGGCGAATGACGCCCTCATGGCGAAGTCAACCAGCAACTGCCCCCAGTGCGGTGAGCCCAGACTCCCCCACAGGGTCTGCAGGCACTGCGGTTTCTACGATGGAAGACAGGTAAAGGAGCCGGAGGAGGAGTAGTCCATCCTCCGGAATCCGATCCCCCCAGAAGGAAGGACCGGTCCCGGATTTGTCTTTCAGTCTTAACATTGCGGTCGACGCCATGGGAGGGGACAACGGTCCAACGGTGGTCGTGAACGGTGTGGTGCGGTTCTTCCGTGAGTGCAGCAGCGGAATGACCAGAGACGTGGGGGTAATCCTGGTGGGCGACCGTGACATCCTCTCCAGGATGCTTTCCCGCAGCGGAGGCGCCAGGCTCCCCATATCCATCCAGCACGCTTCCCAGGTCATCACTATGGACGATCATCCCGCCGAGGCGCTGAAGACCAAACCGGACAGCTCCATGGTCGTCATGGCGGGTCTTCAGAAGAAGGGGATCGCCCAGGCGATGGTGAGTGCAGGGAATACGGGTGCGATGATGGCGGCCAGCCTATTCGCCCTGGGAAGGATAGAGGGTATCCCGAGACCGGCGATAGCCGCGACCTTCCCCACTCAGCACAACCCTACCATCATACTTGACGTCGGTGCCAATGTCGGCTGCAACGATAAGCAGCTTTTCCAGTTCGCCATAATGGGGGATGCTTACTCCAGGTCCGTCTTCGGTATAGAGAATCCCAGGATACTTGTACTTAACGTTGGCCGGGAGAGGACCAAGGGTCCGCCTGTCCTTCAGAACCTGTACGGTATGCTGGAAGCATCGTCGCTCAACTTCATGGGTAACGTGGAAGGTGACGGGATACTGAAGGGAGAAGCTGACGTGGTGGTATGTGACGGTTTTACCGGCAACATCCTCCTCAAGACTTTTGAATCCATAGCCGACCTGGTGGGAGGGTCGCTCTATCTGGAGATGAAGAGGCACTGGGCCTCCAGGGCGGGTTACCTCCTCATGAGGCACGCCTTCTCGAAACTGTGGGAGAGACTCGACTCCGCCGAGTACGGAGGGGCACCCCTGCTGGGGTTGAACGGCGTATCCATAGTCGCTCACGGGAGCAGTTCGGCCAAGGCCATAAAGAACGCTGTGGCTGCGGCCCGTGACTTCCATCGCAGCGGAGTGAGCGACAGGATCCGACAGGAGATCCAGAGGTCCACAACCTGAGATTGGAGATACGGTGAGTAGGAACGCCTACATAGTCGGAACGGGACATGCGGTTCCGGACGGAATCATCACCAATGCCGACCTTGAGAAGATAGTCGACACCAGCGATGAATGGATTGTAACCAGGACGGGCATAAAGGAGAGGCGCAGGGTGGACGCCGAAACGGCTTCGTCCGATCTCGTCGCCGAGGCGGTCCTGAACGCCCTTGACATGGCCGGATGGAAGCCGGAGGACGTGCAGGGGATTATCGTCGGGACCGTCACTCCGGACTACCCGTTCCCCTCCACCGCCGCCCTGGTGGCCGACAGGCTGAATATGGGGAAGATCCCGGCCTACGACTTCGAGGCCGGTTGCACCGCATTCATCTACGGTCTGATACAGGCGAAGGCCTTCATCGAGTCCGGCATTCTGGACAGGATAGTGGTGGTTGGCGTTGACTGTCTCACCCGGATAACCAACTGGGACGACAGGTCCAGCTGCATCCTCTTCGGCGACGGTGCGGGAGCGGTGGCTGTCTCCTCGGAAGGACCCGGCGGAAGACTGGGAGGCTGGCACTGGGGGAGCGACGGCTCCCTGGGCGAGTACCTGATACAGTGGGGCGGTGGTTCAAGGAACCCCGCGAGCCATGAAACAGTGGACAAGAACCATCACACCATCTACATGGAGGGTTCGAGGATATTCAAGCACGCGGTCAGGGCGATGCACGACTCCTGCATGGAGGCCCTGAAGAGGGACGGCACGCCGAAGAAGGACGTGGACCTTCTCGTGTCGCACCAGGCGAACCTGAGGATCATCGACGCCACCGCCAGGGCACTTGAGCTGGAACCGGAACAGGTGTATATAAACATACAGAAATACGGCAATACCTCCGCCGCCTCCATACCAATAGCTCTGGACGAAGCCCACAGGAGCGGGGCGATAAGCGAATCCAGCACCGTCGTCCTTGCCGCCTTCGGCGCAGGGCTCACATGGGGCGGTATGATACTGCACTGGTAGGAACCACGGAGGGGGGTTATTATGGGCAGACTTGCAGTTGTTACGGGAGCCGCGAGAGGAATAGGCCTCGCGATATCCAGAAGACTAGTTGAGGACGGCTGGTCCGTAGCCGGATGCGACGTTCTGGAGCAGGACCTGGAGAGAGCTTCGGCGGAACTGGGCGATGCTTTCAGCCCCTGGCCGCTGGACGTTACCAGCGAGGCGGCCGTGGGCGAGACGGCAGCAGGGATAGAGAGCAGGCTGGGTCCGGTCTTCGGCCTGGTGAACAACGCTGGAATAACCAGGGACGGGCTGCTCATGAGGATGAGCATCGAGGACTGGGACAGGGTCGTCGCCGTCAACCTCACCGGCTCCTTCCTTATGTGCAGGGCCTTTTCCAGGGGGATGCTCCGCCAGAAGGAGGGCTCCATAGTGAACATCTCCTCTGTGGTGGCTCTCCTGGGGGCTGCGGGGCAGGCCAACTACGCCTCCACAAAGGCCGGCCTGCTGGGCCTTACCAGGACCCTTGCCAGGGAATTCGCCGGAAGGAATATCAGGGTGAACGCCATCGCACCTGGTTTTATCGAGACCGAGATGACGAGGGAACTCCCCGAGAAGGTCCGGGAGGATTACGCTTCCAGGGTGCCCCTGAACAGGATGGGACAGCCCGCCAGCGTTGCCGCTGCCGTCAGTTTCCTTCTCGGAGATGATTCCTCTTATATTACCGGCACAGTAATCCCTGTAGATGGTGGACTTACAACCTGAGAAAGGAATACGATATGTCTCTTGAAAACCGTGTTACCGAGATCATCATAGACAAGCTCGGGGTAAAGCCCGAACAGGTCACGATGGAGGCGCATTTCGATACGGACCTCGGTGCCGATTCCATTGACCAGTACGAGCTCATCATGGGTTTTGAGGACGCGTTCGGCCTCAGGATAGACGAGGATGAGGCCGCGAAGCTCACCACCGTGGGCAAGGTTGTGGAGTACCTGCGGGAGCAGGACGTAGACCAGTAGCCCTTCAGCTCGGTTCACGAGACGCACCGCAGCTACGGCTGCGGTGCGGTACTGCAGAAGAGGACGTTGTAAGAGACAATCAGGGACAGGGGACGTTTCAATGAACAGACGAGTGGTCATCACCGGTACCGGAATCATTGGTCCCGTTGGGAAGACGGCATCCGAGAGCTGGAAGAGTGCCCTTGAGGGTGTGAGCGGCATCCGAAGGATGTCCCTGATCGACCCCGAGGAGTTCACAAGCCAGATCGCCGGCGAGGTAAGGGACTTCGATCCAGAGGAACACTTCGACAGGAAACTCGTGAAGAGGATCGACAGGTACACCCAGTTCGCCATGGTGGCGGCCAGGGAGGCCTATGCCCAGTCGGGCCTGGAAGGAAGTATCAGGCCTGAGAGGCTGGGAGTGATAATCGGCTCGGGCATAGGAGGTATAGAGACCCTGGAAAGCGAGCACAAGGTCGCCCTGGAGAGGGGTGTCGGAAGGATCAACCCCTTCTTCTGCCCGATGATGATAAGCAACATCGCTGCGGGAAGGGTAGGAATAGATCTCAACGCCAAGGGGCTCAATTTCGCCACGGTCACCGCCTGCGCCACCAGCGGGCATGCCATAGCCCTTGCACTGGACATGATAAGGCTGGGCCGGGTGGATGCCATACTGGCCGGAGGATCGGAAGCACCCATCACGCTCACCGGAGTGGGTGGTTTCTGCCAGCTCAAGGCGCTGTCCACACGGAACGACGATCCGAAGACGGCGTCAAGGCCCTTCGACCGTGACCGTGACGGTTTCGTGATCTCGGAGGGCGGCGCGGTCCTCGTCATGGAGGAACTGGAATCGGCAAGGTCCAGGGGCGCGGAGATCATGGCGGAGATCGTTGGAGCGGGAATGACATGCGACGCCTATCACATCACCGCACCGGCCGAGGGCGGCGAAGGATCGGCCAGGGCGATGGTACTGGCCATGGAGGATGCGGGGATCTCGCCGGAGGAAGTGGATTATATCAATGCCCACGGTACTTCAACGCAGCTTAACGACATCAACGAGACAGAAGCCATAAAGACCGCGATGGGAGAGGAGGAGGCGCACAGAACGCCTGTTTCCTCCACCAAGTCGGTCACCGGGCACATGCTGGGTGCAGCGGGTGCCGTGGAGACGATTTTCACCGCCTTTGCGCTGAGGGAGGGGATCATACCTCCCACAGCGACCCTGTTCGAACCCGACGAGGCCTGCGACCTGGATTATGTGCCCGGCAGGGCGAGGAAGGCGGACATGGAGTACGCCCTCTCGAATTCGCTGGGTTTCGGAGGACACAACGTCACCATCGCGCTCAAGAAGTACTCCGGGTAGCCGGTCATGCTCCCCGGGCCGGTGCAGGAGGCGGAAGAACTCCTTGGTCTTGCATTTCGCGACAGGGAACTGCTCCGCACAGCGCTGACCCACGGTTCCCTCCATGACGAGGCAGGAACAGGGACCGACTACGAGAGGCTGGAGTTCCTGGGGGATGCCGTCCTGGAACTCATAACCAGGGAGTTCCTTCTCAGGAGGTTCCCGGAGGAGCAGGAGGGGAGCCTCACTCGAAGGAAGATAGGGATAGTAAAAAAGGGCAGTCTCGCCGTGCACGGCGCAAGGATGGGACTTGACAGGCTGGTCCTCGTGGGCCGCAGCTTCAGGTCCACCGCTTCATCAAGGCGCTCCCTGGCCGCCGACGTGCTCGAGGCCTTGATCGGTGCCGTCTATCTGGACAGCGGGCTGGAGACCGCGAGGGAGTTCGTCACCAGGGAGATCCTGGAAAGGTCCCCTGTTCCGGATCCTGGTCCGGACCCCAGGAGCAGGCTCCAGGAGTACTGCCAGGGCCTGGGACTGGAACTTCCGGCGTACAGGACCGTCACCATGGAAGGTCCCGATCACAGGCCCTCCTTCACCGTCATGGTGACCATAGGAGGCCGCGAGGCGGGGAAGGGTACCGGGCCCACAAGGAAGGCTGCCGTGGAACAGGCTGCCGCAAGGGCCCTTGAGAACATCGAGAGGACGGTATGAAGTGAACTACTATTTTTCGGAGGAACTCAACGACATAAGGGAACTCTGCTCCGAGATAGCTGAGAAGTACATAATTCCGGTCAGGGCGCAGCTTGACGTGGAGAACAGGTTCCCCGCGGAGATCATACGTGTGATGGCGGAGAGCGACCTGTGCGGGATATACATTCCGGAAGCCTACGGTGGTTCGGCCGAGGTATTCGGTGGAGGCTCCCTGGCCCTCTGCGTGGCGACGGAGGAACTCAGCAAGGCCTGCGGAGGCATAGCAGTATCCTACGCCGCCAACGCCCTGGGAGCGATGCCCATTCTTCTCTCGGGTTCCGAGGAGCAGAAGCAGAAATACCTTCCCCAGCTGGCATCGGGAGAGAAACTGGCGGCCTTCGCCCTCACCGAACCCGAGGCCGGGAGCGATGCGGGAGGCGTCAAGACAAGGGCCGGCAGGGAAGGCGACTTCTACGTGCTGAACGGTACCAAGCAGTGGATAACCAACGGGGGCGAGGCTCAGATATACACCGTCATAGCCCAGACCGATCCTTCCAGGGGCGCCAGGGGTCTTTCCGCCTTCATCGTGGAGGACGGGACCCCCGGCTTCAGCTACGGGAAGAAGGAGGACAAGATGGGCATTCGTGCCTCCTCCACCCGTGAGCTGATATTCGAGGACTGCAGGGTGCCGGCGGAGAATCTCGTGTCCAGGGAGGGTTACGGGTTCATAGTGGCCATGAAGACCCTGGACAGGTCCAGGCCCGGTGTCGCCGCCCAGGCGGTGGGCATAGCCCAGGGAGCCTTCGAGGCCGCTGCGAAGTACGCGTCGGAGAGAGTACAGTTCGGCAGGCGCATAGACTCCTTCCAGGGTATCCAGTTCATGCTCGCTGACATGGCGACCCAGATAGAGGCCGCAAGGGCTCTGGTGTACGCCACGGCCCGCATGATCGATGCCGGTGAGCGAAAGTTCGAGAAGGAGTCCGCCATGGCCAAGGTCTTCGCCAGCGACACCGCCATGAGGGTCACCACGGATGCCGTCCAGATCATGGGAGGCTACGGGTACATGAGGGAGTATCCGGTGGAGAAGATGATGCGGGATGCCAAGATAACCCAGATATACGAGGGCACCAACCAGATCCAGCGCAGCGTCATAGCCTCCGCCGTGATAAAGGAGACAGCTTCGGGAGGCGGCAGATAATGCGGATGGTCGTAGCCGTCAAGCAGGTGCCCGATACCTCCGAGGTGAGGATAGACGAGGAGAGGGGCACCCTCGTCAGGGAGGGTGTTCCCTCCATACTGAACCCCTTCGACGAGTACGCGCTTGAAGAGGCCATGAGGTGGAGGGACCAGCTGGGAGGCTCCGTGACCGTTGTCACCATGGGCCCCCCCCAGGCCGAGGCGGTACTCAGGGAAGCCGTGGCCATGGGCGCCGATGACGCCGTGCTGCTATCGGACAGGGCCTTTGCCGGAGCGGATACCTGGGCCACCAGTCATACCCTGGCGAAGGCGGTGGAAAGACTCGGCGGCGTGGACGTGGTCATGACCGGGAAGCAGGCCATCGACGGCGATACCGCCCAGACGGGTCCCGGCATAGCCGCCTCCCTCGACTGGCCGCAGATCACGTTCGTCGGAAAGGTCAGGGAACTTACGGAGGACGGTATCGTGGCCGAACGCTACGTCGAGGGAGGTTGCGAAGTCGTCAGGTCCTCCCTTCCCGTGGTCATCACCGTGCTGAAGGACGCCAATACGCCCCGTCTCCCCTCTCTCAGGGGCAAGATGAAGGCGAGGAAGATGGAAGTCCCCGTGTGGGGCATCGATGACCTGGGGCTCACTCCGGACCAGGTAGGTCTGGATGGTTCGCCCACGAGGGTAGTGAGAATAATGACCCCCGAGAACCCCGCGAGCGGGGAGATACACCGGGGGGAGCCCGAGGAGATAGCCCGGCTCATAGTGGACCAGCTCCTGGGGAATGAGGCTGACTGATGGCCAGCATCGACGTCAGGAAGGATATCTGCGTGGGCTGCGGAGCATGCGTTCCGGCCTGTCCCTTCGGAGCCATATCCATGGAGGACGGCATAGCGGTCATCGGTGATGCGTGCACGCTGTGCGGCGCCTGCGAGTCGTCATGCCCCTTCGGGGCCATAGTGATACGTGCCGGCGAGACCGGCGCGGCGGACCTGGACCTCTACTCGGGAGTGATGGTGATAGCCGAACAGAGGGACGGGGAAGTGGACCATTCGACCCTTGAACTCCTCGGCGAAGCAACCAGACTGGCGGCAGCCGACGAAAGCAGCGTTTCGGTCCTTCTCCTGACCGCCGTGGCGGGGGAATGGTCCGGAAAACTGATAAGCTGCGGCGCCGACGTTGTATACCTCGGCCTTGCCCCGGAGCTGGCACATTACAGGACCGAACCATTCGCGGGGGTCGCCCGAAGGGTCATCACGGAGAAGAGACCGGCTGTGGTTCTAGCCGCTGCGACCACCACCGGACGCGACCTCATGCCCAGGATAGCAAAGATGCTTGATACGGGACTCACTGCGGACTGCACGGCACTTGCCATAGACCCCGATACCGGCGGGCTCCTTCAGACCCGGCCCGCCTTCGGAGGCAACATACTCGCCACCATAGTCTGCGCCGACACCAGGCCGCAGATGGCAACGGTGAGGCCCAGGGTCATGAAGGCCATCGAGCCGGATCCTGACAGGAAGGGAACGGTGGAGGAGCTGGCAGTGGCGCCGGAGGAACTGACCTGCAGGACCGAGGTGCTGGAATGGCTCCCCCTGGAGGAGGGAGAGGTGGACATCACCGAGGCCGAGGTGATAGTCTCAGGCGGACGTGGTCTAAAATCCCCCGAGAACTTCGCAATGCTTGAGGAACTCGCGGGCCTCCTCGATGGAAGCGTAGGCGCCAGCAGGGCCGCGGTGGACGCAGGCTGGGTCCCATACCCGCACCAGGTCGGACAGACAGGCAAGACCGTGCAGCCCAAGATCTACCTGGCCTGCGGGATCTCCGGGGCGGTGCAGCACCGAGTGGGCATGCAGTCCTCCGACAGGATACTTGCGGTCAACAAGGACGAGAACGCTCCCATCTTCGATTTCTGCGACCACGGCTTCTGCGCCGACCTGTTCGAGGTCATACCCCTGGTCATCAGGGAGATAAAGAGGAGAAGGGGCTGAACGCGACGACAGGGAAGAGGAAGAGGTCGCCGATGAATGGCGGAGGGTCGAACACCGCGGTACCTGAGAATGATTACTACCGCTTGACGGCGGAGGAGTCTCTCGAGAGGCTTGGTTCGTCCCCGGCCGGCCTTTCCAGGGAAAGAGCAGACGCGATCAGGGAGAAGGTCGGCCCCAACGAGATCTCCGCGGACATCTCCGTCCCGAAGTGGGTAATCTTCCTCAAGCAGTTCCGCGACCTCCTGGTCATCATACTCCTGATCGCGGGGGCCATTTCCATCGCCATCGGAAGCTACCGGGACGGTGGCGTGATGTTCATCATAGTGATCGTCAACGCGATCATCGGGTTCGTCCAGGAGTACAAGGCGGGGAAGATCCTGGAAAGACTGCGGGAGATGATCATGTCCCCGGCAAAGGTCAGGGTGGACGGCGAACTCACGGAGATGTCCCAGATCCAGCTGGTTCCGGGCGACGTCGTGGAGGTGGAGGCCGGGGACAGGATACCGGCCGACCTCCGGCTTCTCGAATGCTTCGACTTCAGGACCGTGGAGTTCTCCCTCACCGGCGAGTCCATGCCCCAGGAGAAGATGACCAGCTCGATCCACGAGGAGATGATCATCTCCGACCAGGAGAACATGGCCTTCATGGGAACAACCGTGGCAACGGGGAACGCTGTGGGTGTGGTGGTACGTACCGGCATGGGCACCGAGATGGGCAGGATAGCCGGCATGGCCAGGGACACGACTGAAACGAGTTCCCCCCTTCAGAAGGAACTGGGGAACCTGGCACGCTGGCTCACGATGATAGTGGTGGTCATCAGTGCCGTACTGTTCGGTGTGGCGCTCTGGCAGGGTTTCACCCTGTCCACTGCGATGATCCTGGCTCTCGGCATTGCTGTGGCCATGGTGCCGCAGGCACTGCCGGCACAGGTCACCGTGGCTCTGACGGTCGCCAGCAAGAGGCTGGCTGACCGGAAGGCGGTTGTTAAGAACCTCCCGTCAGTGGAGACCCTGGGTTCCACCACGGTGATCTGCACCGACAAGACCGGGACACTGACCAAGAACGAGATGACCGTGAAGAACATATGGTTCGACGGTCGGGAGTTCACCATGACCGGTGTCGGGTACGAACCCTCGGGTACCATACTGGATTCCGACGGAGAGCCCCTCTCCCGGGAGGGGATAGATAGAATAGAGGTGATGATGGATGCCGCGACCATGGCATCCAACGCCGAGATACACGCCCCTGACGAGGAACACCGCAACTGGTATCCGGTGGGAGACCCCACCGAGGCTGCCCTCATCACGATGTCCACCAAGCTTGGGACCCGCAGTCCGCAGGAGGACGAGGAGAACCCTGAACTCCACGAGTTCCCCTTCGATTCCGAGAGGAAGAGGATGAGTTCTGTCCGTCAGTTCGGCGACAGGGTCGAACTGGCCATGAAGGGTTCCACCGACAGCGTCCTCTCTGTCACGAAGTACATCTACCGTGACGGTCAGGCAGTGCCGATAACGGAAGAGGACAGAGAACACATAAGGGAGATGAACGAGAAGTTATCGGACCGGGCCCTAAGGGTGCTGGCCATCGCCTTCCGTCCCCTGGAGGACGACGGTAGGGACTGGGCGATGGAGGAAGTGGAGAAGGATGTCGTGTTACTGGGCCTCGTGGGAATGATGGACCCTCCGAAGGATGGCGTGAGAGAGGCCATCGAGGCCTGCAGGGACGCCAGGATAAGGATAGTGATCATGACCGGCGACCACGCCGTGACCGCCAGGGCCGTTGGAAGGGAGATAGGTCTGACGGATTCCGGGGATGCCCCCGTCTACACCGGCGAGGAACTGGAACACATGGATGACGACAGGCTCAGGGAGATACTGTTCTCGGGGGATGCGGTGATCTTCTCCAGGGTCAGTCCCGCCCACAAGCTGAGGATCGTGAACATCCTTGAGGACCAGGACGAGGTAGTGGCAGTCACCGGCGACGGGGTCAACGACGCCCCCGCCCTGAAGAGGGCCGACATCGGCGTGGCGATGGGAATAACCGGGACTGACGTGGCCAAGGAGGCGGCGGAGCTGATCCTTCTCGACGACAGCTTCCCAACGCTGGTGGAGGCGGTCAGGGAGGGCAGGACCATTTACAGGAACCTGAAGAAGACCGTGCTGGCTTCCATCACCACCAACGCGGCCGAGCTTGTGGTCGTGGTGCTCGGTCTGGCCGCCGTGGCAATGGGCGACTGGGCTATACCGATGCTGGCCCTTCAGATACTGGCCATCGACCTGCTGGCGGAGGTGGCTCCCCTTACCTGTCTCACCTTCGATCCTCCCCGGAAGGGCATCATGCAGTCCTTCCCCAGGGACCGGAATGAGCACATAATGAATTCCAGGACCTCACCCGAGGTCATGCTGATGGGTACGCTTATCGGGGGTCTGGCCTTCGCGAACTACGCCCTGGGAATGTTCCGGTACGAAAACGCCCCTTTCACCGCCGGGCTGGTACCTCCATACCCCGATGCCTACATGAAGGCCACCACGCTGGCCTACCTTACGATAGCCTTCTGCCAGTTCGTGAACATCATGTCCAGGAGATTCAGGCTGACCTCTATCTTCAACCGAAACTTCTTCAGCAACAAGGTGATACTCTGGTCGATAGCCGCATCCATAGCGATGATCCTTCTGGTTGTCTATACGCCCTTCATGGGCCGATTCCTGTATTTCAGCGGCCCCGCTCCCGCGGACTGGCTCTTCGTGACAGGCGCAGCCCTGGTATACCTCGGGGTATTCGAGGTCGTGAAGATGGTTAAGAGGAGAAGGGAAAAGCTGAAAGCGGAATGATCCGTAAAGTAACAGCTGACTGGATTCTGACGGCATTACAGCAATCGACCGGAGCGGTGTATTCGCCCGGGTACTGTCCAGTTTCGCTCAGCGCAATTGACAGTTTCGGCCGCAGTGTTCCGCGGTCGATGGAGAAACCCTCTTGCCCCTGCGAAATACCTCGATCTGATATACCCGACCCGTGAAGCCCGGTGGCTTTCGTTCCATCTCATCTCTGTCTCGGGGAAACCTGACATCCTTCAGTCGGTCCCGGTTTCGCGACAATGCAGGGAACGCCTGCCTGCAATTCCTGACGACAGCTGCGAAATCCGCAACCGGCCCCGGTCCTGGGCGATCGCGATCCATTCCAGCCTTGCTCCCCAGAAAATCATGACCGGTTACTCTCCTTGAAGGGCAGGAAAGGGATCGGGTTCCAGTGCCGTCATTGACTCCTCAACCGCACGGCAGCTATCATTGTCCTCCGGTCCTTCCGTTATCGATTGTTCGGTACTTCCGATCACACAAGCTGTCTGGAGTCAACCTTGTGAACAGCGGGCATATGATAGAGAAAAGGGCCATCCTCCACGTTCATACCAGGGCTTCCGACGGTACCGGCACGGTGGAGCAGGTGATCGATGAGGCCCTCTCGGCGGGAGTGGACATCCTGGGCATCAACGACCACCGCAACCTCTGGGCCAGGGACCACGGATACGGGGGCTGGCATTCGTCCCTCTTCCTGCTGGCCGGGACGGAGCTCGAGGATCAGGGTGAGAACAGCCACATGCTCGCCTACGGTATCGACCGGCTGCCTCCATCGAAGGTCACATCGGAGCAGATCGATTTCGTCAATTCGGAGGGGGGGATAGCCATCGCCGCACATCCCACCGAGGCTCCCGGCAGGCTGCCGAAGACCAGGAGCTATTCATGGAAGGCTGGCCGCGAGGGACTGGGGGGAGTGGAGGTGTGGAACTACATGTCCTTGTGGAAGAAGGGTATAAATCCCCTGAACGCCGTCCGGAAGCTTCGGCATCCCGACCGTTGCACGGCGGATCCCGATCCCGGGGCCGTGGAATTCTGGCAGGGCACCGGCGGCTGCGCAGTAGCATGTCCAGACGCACACGCCCTGCGGTTCGGAGTGGGCAGGCGCATTCTGGAGGTATTCCCGTACGGAATGCTCTTCAGGAGACTGGTCACCCACATACTGCTTGACGATGAGCTTCCGAAGGAACATGTGGAAGCCGAGAGGAGTATAATCGAAGCACTGAGACTGGGCAGGTGTTTCTGCAGCAGCATGCTCCCGGGGGACGCCTCGGGCTTCAGGGCGGCGCGGGAAGGCAGCCGGATGATGCTGAGGATGCCGGGTGAGGGAGACGTGTTCCTGGACGGGCCTCTCGGAGCAGTATGGCGAGGCCGGCTGGAGAAGGGTGATCACAGACTTCCGGGCGGTGACTGCCCCGGTCTTGCGGTCACCGTGAAAAGGGAAGGAAGGACATGGATATTCTGCGGCGTGCCCTGATACCCTGGCTGTTCGTCGCTGTCGCCCCATCCGCCGCCCTCGCCACCCCTGTGGACGTTACCCGGGACCTTCTGTACGCCGTCGAGTACGGAAGGGGAGGCGATTTCCTGAATATCATGTCCTCGAGCCTTCGAAGCAGCATCGAGGACTCCTACAGGCAACTCCAGGAGATATCATTCGAGGAACCCGGAGCTGCGGAGGCTCTCCTCCAGAGGACGGGAAGCGGCATCACGGTATGGGACCTTGAGTGGATGACCACCGAGGATTTCGTTTCGGCACTTCTTCCTGTCCTTGACATGCCGTCCCCGGAAGAGGTCGTATTCGAGGAAGTCAGCATGCGGGGCAGGAACGCCGAGGTCGTATTCACTTGGCAATCTGGCATTTCCGTCACCTTCTTCTACACATGGGAGGTATCCTCCTGGAAGCTCACCGGCTCCTCGCTCCTTGAAGACCTCTTCTGAAGGACGTGTGCAGTTGACGCTGCGTCTACCGCAGTTGTAGAATCCATTGTCCGTATCAGGTCTTCAGGGGTGGCGGTTTGCATTCTAACGGAAACTGTGACTTCTGATACTCGCAAAGTGGAGGTAGAGAGATGCGTAGAATTCTTGCTGTCCTCAGTATCGTGGGTCTTGCCGTCATGGCATGCGGTGGCGGCGGCGGCGGTGCCAACAGCCCGGAGGATGCCGTCAATGGTATGTTCAATGCCCTGAAGTCAGGCGATCTCGATGCCATGGCCCAGTACATGCCCGCTGACGAGCGCGCCGAGTTCGAGAACATGTCCGATGAAGAGAAGCAGATGGCCGAAGGCATGCTCGCCATGTTCGGCGAAATAGACGTCAAGGTCCTGGGTTCCGAGATCGAGGGTGAAGAGGCTGTAGTCACCATCGAGTTAACCTTCATGGGCGAGACCGAGCAGGACGAGGTCGAGCTTATGATGGAAGACGGCAGATGGGTCGTCACCGATGGAGGCATGTTCTAGTCCTTCGAGGGAATTGCTGCGGGAGTCTCCGTTTCGGAGGCTCCCGTTCTTTTTACTCCCCGCAGGCCCTCTCGACTATCCTCCGCTCACTCCTCATCCCGGCATTCCGAACGACGAACGTCGGCAGGTGGCGGCGGTTTTTCCCGGTTCGCCCCGCCAGGCCGGTCCTCCATGGCGCAGAGCAATTGAACGTATGCTCATCAGGGACGGCGGAACCCGTCGGGGTCACATTCACCAGACGACTGCCGATCGCAGGGATGGGTCCTCAGTGGACTGGCGGGCCATCTGTCCAAAAGTTGGAAACAATTCTACACTTGGTTACGTGATATTCCCCCGTTTGAGCGTGAGGAGGAGAAATCTCAACTCCTCTTCTCTGATCAGGCTGGTAGATGATATGAGCACGGAAGCGTGAAAACAACTATAGAACTACCTTAAGATGCCTGGTGAGCTTGGAAACTATATTATTATTATATAATTACAACAGTAAATTTTTTTGAAGATAGTATCTTACCTCCCCGATTATCCATGACCAGTGCAAGCAGAAGAAGCTAAGAAGCCTCTCTCGTAATAAAAAAATGAACATATTCATAATTATTACCCCAATATGCCATTTAATATGTTATAAATAGAACGGAGCCTAAATGACACACCCATAGCTAAGGGTACCAGAAGGTCTACATGCTCGAGCTGGAGTAGCTGTTCCAAAGCCCTATGATCATTGACATGGGGTAATACCGCCATTAGTAATGACAAGGGTTATAGAAATGAAGCTAATGATCGTTTGTCTTCTTTCAGCGGCGGTGAGCACCTGCTTCCCGCAGGAGCCTGACACTCTCTTCTTCGACGACTTCTCCGAACCGGGCTCGAATCCCTGGGTATACGGACCTCTGTGGACCTTCTACGGAGAGTCGATGAGAATGTACGACCAGCAGGGCACCAGCTCGGGTGAGACCCTGTTCGCCTCTGATACGCTGGTTTCACCTCCGGTATGCATCCCGGACGGGATGGACAGTCTGCTGGTGAGCGTGCCGATGTCTCTGTATGCCAAGTGCACCACCATCAATATCGGGAGCATGTACAACCTCGAGCGGATATCCGTAATCAACGGGACCGGCACACATGACATCTGGGAGTTCTACGCGACTGACGTATCATACCTTTATGTCAGCTGGGAGGACACTGTAGATATGCCCGTCCCCGCCTCCGCCTGGGTTCCGAGTGATTCTCTCCGGGTCCGGTTCATCGGCGAGTCATACTGTCATCCCCTATACTGGGACGGTTACCTGGAGATAGAATGGATACTGGACAGCGTGGCTCTGCTGGGATTCGGCTGCCAGGAACTCACGAACTCTACCTGGGGCAGTATCAAGACCTTGCTGCAGTAGATTCCTCATTGGCGGACGTTCCGATGCCATCAGTCAAGCCTTCCAATAAGATCTTCCGCTTCTTGTTGCCCTCGTATTCCATGAAGCTGTCGGCGAAGTAATCGGTCGCGGATGTCTCAAGGTCAACACGGTCTATTCGGATCACCAGTTCAATGGTCCCGCTCTCCTCATCGTAGTAGCCAGAATGCAGGACCTCCGCATGGCAGACCAGGTCAACCAGTGTGGAAGCGCCTGCCGCGGATGCGAGGAGCAGAGCAAGAGCAGCTGCGAGTGGCAGGGATAACGGTTTCATCTCCAGCTCCCTTACCGATGGAGGCATGTTCTAGTCCTTCGAGGGAATTGCTGCGGGAGTCTCCGTTTCGGAGGCTCCCGTTCTTTTTACTCCCCCGCAGGTCCTCTCGACTATCCTCCGCTCACTCCTCATCCCGGTATTCCGAACGACGAACACCGGCAGGTGGCGGCGGTTTTTCCCGGTTCGCCCCGCCAGGCCGGTCATCCATGGCGCATGGCAATTGAAAGGATGCTCATCAGGGACGGCGGAACCCGTCGGGGTCACCTTCACCAGACGACTGCCGATCGCAGGGATGGGTCCTTAATGGGCTGGCGGAGGACCGGGGATTCGAACCCCGAAGGGCGTAAACCCGGCGGATTTCAAATCCGCTGCCTTACCAGTTAGACTAGTCCTCCGCAAGGGTGGAATTTAAGTTATCATTGTACATCGGTCAATCAGAAGGGTCTTTTCAGCAGGAGGTGGCGGGTTGCTCGAGATGGAGCTTAAATTCAGAGTGGAGGAGTTCGGACCGATTGAGGAGACACTCGCCCGGCTGGGGGTGTCGGCGGGAGAGGCAGTGGAGGAGAACAACCTCGTGCTGGACATGATGGGCGGACCCTTGAGAGGGACCGATACCCTTTTCCGGCTGAGGAACTGCGAAGGTGGAACCCTTGTAACGGTGAAGAAGCCGCTTCCTTCAACGGCCCTGAAGGTGCGCAGGGAGGAGGAGGCTGTCCTGGCATGTTCCCAGGAGAAGGCCCTGGAGCTCTTCGGTCTGCTTGGATACGGTGTCGTCTACAGTTACAGGAAGACACGGAGGCAGTGCCGGGTGGGGAATGCGACGGTATGCCTCGACAGTCTCTGGTTCGGGGATTTCGTCGAGATCGAGGCCGCTTCGGAGGAAGCGGTCCTCGAGGCGGCCGGACTTCTGGGTCTGGATCCGGACGAAGGCATCAGGTTCAGCTACGCGGCCCTTGAGAAGGATGCGGAATCCGGCATTCAATACTGAATACTGACCGGTTCGCGGAAGGACCCTGCTTGCGGGTATGCCGGGCAGGATAACCTACCAGCCTTGACAGGAGGGGTTTCAGGAGCAATTTATCGGCACTGCGCATAAGTGTATGATTTCATACAAAATCGACCAAAGGGGAGCGTCTCTATGGACCAGCATACTGTGAAGGAGCGAAAGCTCAAGACTGAGATTCATTTCAAGAACGCCATCAGGAAGGACCTGGTTGAGAGTGTCCGCCAGCTGCATGAGTGGCAGGAAAGGCTCAACACAATACATAACATCCGTAAGGAGAAGAAGCTCCGGAGGACGGTGGCGAGGTACAGGGAATACATCGAGGACATGAGGGAATTCCTGGATCCCCTTCTCGATGAGCTGGAGGATAGCATCAAGGCGGAGATGAGCTTCAGCGAGGAGGAGATCGGCCAGTTCAGGGAAGAGGTGAAGGAGGATTCTAAGCTTGCAGCAGAGGCTCGGGAAGCCTTCGACAGGATCAGGGCGGCGGCGGAAAAGGCCGAGGACAAGAAACTGACCCCCGAGGAACTGGCGGCTCTCAAGGAAAGCTACAGCAAGGCATGGCGCGCCTTCAGGCTGGAAGAGCACAGGCTGGAGGAGGCCCGCGAGGAGCTTGAGAGCGAGAAGGTCGACCGCGAGATATTCAAGAGAGAGCTGAAGCGCATTCAGGTGGAGCGTCATTTCATAAAAGAGGTATAGGCCTCAATGGAGGTCTATCCCGGAAGGAAGATGCAGGTCAGGCTGGGGGTTACCATCCTGGCCTGCACCCTGTTTTCACTTCCATTCATTGCATCCGGAAGGGCACTGTTCATGGTGCCGCTCGTTTTCGTCGCCGGCGCCGTCTACTATTTCGCCTTCTACAGCACGAGGTACAGGAGACGACGGAGGATAGCCGCAAACCCGCTGTCCGAGGGGGACAGGGAAATACTGAGACGGAACGTGTCGTTCTACGGCACACTCGGGGAGAATGACAGGAAGGCATACGAGACCGACCTGGCAGTATTCCTGGCCGAACACAGGATAACGGGCGTGGACGACGTCGAGATCACCAGGAAGGTCGCGCTCCTGGTGGCCGCCACAGCTGTCCGTCTGGTATTCCGAAGACCCGAGTGGGAGTTCAGGGATTTCGGCGAGATACTGGTCTACCCCGGCGGGTTCAGGACCGACGGCACCTACTCCACGGACCTGAACGGTACAGATTCCGCTGCAGCCGGGCTTGTTCACTCATCGGGCAACGTGATACTGTCGCTGCCGCATCTTCTCAGGGGATTCCAGCACGACAACGATGGCTTCAACGTAGGGTATCACGAGTTCGCCCACGTCCTGGACGGATACCATCCCGACGGCATTCCCGACGAACTTTCCCTCGGAGCCTACCGACCCTGGGTGGAAGTGATGCAGAGGGAATTCGAGAAGGTCAGCAGGGGCAGGTCCATACTGAGGCAGTATGCGGGCACAAACCCCGCGGAGTTCTTCGCCTGCGCCGTGGAAGCGTTCTTCGAGAAGCCCGGGCAGATGAAGGGGAAAGCCCCGGAACTCTACGAGCAGCTCTCAAGGTTCTTCAATCAGAAACCGTGACAGCGTCGCTGCGCCGCCGGCCCGCCGGACTGCCGTTAGCCGTCCCCGGGTCAGCGAGTCTTGTTTCCCGGCCCGGCCTTGGCGATATTGGCACACGTAGAGGGAGGGGTTGACATGAAGATGATCATCGTCGCTGACGAGCAGCTCAGGAAAGCCGTCGCCGTGGCCGCCTCGGATCTTGCACTGGAACAGGTCACCGCGGATGACCCTGAAGAGGTCGCGGAGAGAACAAGGACCTTCGAGTGCTGCATCGTGCTCCTTCAGGCTTCCGTGCTGGGAGCCGGCGGGCCGGGCCTGTTCAGGGAACTGAAAAGGCAGAACGGCCAGGAAGGCAGGAGCTGCTACATTATCGCGGGAAGCGACGGAAGGGACATTGATGAGCAGTGGCGTGCAGCCGATGCGGGAGCGGACGACTTCGTATCCGCCGACATGAGCCCCGCAGAGATGAGATCCAGGCTTTCTCTGGCTGTACGTGTAGCCGGTCTCGAGAAGAAACTGATGGACCTGAACAACCGCCTCAGGCTGCTGGTAAGGACCGACAGCCTCACCGGCCTGCTGAACCATGCCGCAATACTGAGGGAACTGAGCATGGAACTTGATCGCGCAGGAAGGGACGGAAGTCCCACCAGCATACTCATGGTCGACCTGGACCGTTTCAAACTCATCAACGACAATCTCGGCCATCAGACCGGGGACCGGGTCCTGGTCACCTTCGCAAACCTGCTTTGCAGGAGCTGCAGGTCCTTCGACAGGATCGGACGCTACGGCGGCGAGGAATTCCTGGTGGTGCTGCCACGGACCACTGGGGAAGAGGCTGCATCGATCGCCGAGATGATAAGATCCGGTACCGAAGTTCTCCATCTTGAGGAGGGGGCCTCTCCTCTCAAGCTCACTTGCAGCATCGGCTGCAGCACTGCGGAGGGATCGGACCGGCATCCCTCGTCCATGATCGCGACTGTGGATTCGGCCCTTTTCAGGGCCAAGGAATCAGGCAGGAACAGTGTCGTTTCATTCAGATAGGCGGACCGGTTCCCGAAATATCTGATGTAAGGGATCGAGAGTGCTCACTTCTTGCCGGAGGACCCCGGGACAGTGATGGGTATACCATCCCTGCAGAGAGGGCACTCATCCTCCGGCCAGCTTTCGGCATCGGTTGTCAGGAGGGCTCTGTAGGGTACTCCAAGCTCCAGTTTCCCTCCGGTCCTGTCCACTATGAGACCCACCTGCGGGACGGCGGCGCCGGCTCCCTCCAGAGCTTCTATGGATTCCACTACGCTGCCGCCCGTAGTACAGACGTCCTCCACCAGAAGCACCCTGTTCCCGGAAACGATGTCACTGAAACCCGATCTCACTGTCATTCTCGAACTGGCGTCCCGCTGGAGGAAGGCGAAGCACTTTCCCATGTGGAGTGCAGTGGAGAACCCGAATACCACGGCTCCGTAGGCCGGTGCGCAGACAATGTCTATTTCGTCCCTCAGATCGTCCATCAGGACAGCCATCATCCTTCCGAGTTCGTCGACGAAGCGAGGTTCCCTGACTATCCTGATCTTCTCGAAGTACTGACTTCCGTGCCTTCCGGAAGTGTACCTGAAGTGGCCCTCGAGGAGCGCATCGCAGGACCTCAGTATCTCAAGAACCCTTTTTTCGCTCAAATCGGTCCTCCCTCCCGGTGGACAGGCGGTCCCGGATGGGGAGCCGCTACTGGGAAAAGCTGAAGGGATAGGTTACGGGCAGGGGGCCCTCGTCTTCGTCCACGGCGCCGAACCGCCATGTTCCCACGGTTGAGGCAAGCTCCATGTCGAAGGCCGGGTTCATAGTGTTGGATTCCAGTATCGTAACATCGGACACCCTCCCGCTGGGTTCAATGAGCATCTCTATCACCACGGTGCCCGACAGCAGCGGATCGGATCTCAGGTACTTGTTGTAGATGAAGGTGACCGCGCTCTCCTTCGAGGTCAGCACCTCCCTAACCTCGCTGGAGGTCCTGGAGCTGTAGAGGGAGCCCGGCTCGGTCTGCAGCACCATGTCATCATCTATGTTCACCTCGGAGAAGACCATGCTCACGGGATTCTCGGAAACCGTCTCTATCGTACCACCCGTACCAGTGAACCTCGTGGGGTCCCTGCCGGAACCCTGTCCTGAACCCGCCACCTCATGTCCGGCGGAGGTCATGTTCAGCGGGCCTACCTCCTCGAGTGCCGCCATCTGGGCGCCGCCGTTGAGGATAGCGTTCAGCTGCTCTATGCTCATGGAGCCCGACCGGCCTGAAGCGTCGAAGGATGCCGTGTCCGGGTAAGCCGGGGAGGTGACGCCGGAGGAAGCCGCCTGAAGGATTTCCTGCGGATCCGGTCCGGTGTCGGACGAACCGGCTGCGATATCGGTTTCCGCCTGTGCCAGTTCGGTCTGCGACGGTCCGGGCTGCAGCTGGTACATTATGGTATAGAGCTGTCCCGGGTTCGTGCTGCAGGACTGGACGGTGGTCCTGTAGCCGTCGGCCATCAGCGTGAAGGTATAGACCTCACCTCCTATCAGGTTGTCGTGTATGTAGGGTGTGGACCCCAGGAAATGCCCATCCATGAAGACAAGGGCCCCTCGGGGTTCTCCCTGTATAAGGACCGTGGCCATGCTCTCGTCCCTTACGGTGTCGAGTATCTCCCTGAGCCGGGGGTTCTCCCACGGGCCGAGGTCATAGTAGGGATCCAGGAGAAGTAGGCTGTGAAAGGAAGCCTGGGTTCTGTCCGGCTGCCCTATGCCGAAGTAGGCCGCCCCCAGCCTGTGGTAGGCCCGGATCTCCTCGTCGAGGGTCAGTCCACCCCTGTCCAGGAGGTTCTCCAGCGATTCGATGCTGCCGTTCATGTCGCCCATTAGATACAGGTCTATCGCCTCGTCAACGGAGGCCGCCTGTGCGGACAGTGATAGAAGTAGGCAAATTACCAGATGGACCACATCAACCTCCCGAATAAACAATGAAGAGGCGGGCGCCAATCGTCAACGGACCCGCTTCTTGACGATGGCGCCGCCTGGAACAATTTTCCTCATGCGGAGTTATAGCAGTGCGATCGGAGGTGCAGGCCAAATGAACAGAGGATATGGAACGAATACGATGGAAAAGTCCGGACTAACGACCCTGTTGATCTCCCTTTCACTGTCCATGGTGCTGATGGCGTGCTGGAACCCTTTCTCCCCCGAAAGCAAACCCAGTGAGTCCGAGCAGTACTACAGTCCGTGCGACAGTGCATGGAAGGTGCTCAAGAACCTCCAGTACGCCTACGTCAGCCGTGACATCGGCCATTACCTGGACTGTTTCCGGGACGATTTCGAGTTCCATCTCCTGGAGATAGACTGGGACGACTACGACGGTGACGGAATAATCGACGAATACTGGGGTCTCGACCTCGAGGAAGCTTTCCACGAGGTCATGTTCAACAATGTAAGCACCATAGAGCTTACGCTCTCAGGCGATAGCCAGAGCCCCTGGACCGGCGACTCCACAGGACAGTCCCTGCAGCTCACCCGTACATTCGACCTCAAGGTCTACACCAGCGATGACCCGCCGGAGGGCTTCAGGGCGTCGGGTGAGGCCCTGTTCATCTGCCGGCCTGATTCAACGGGCGAGTGGTACATCTGGCAGTGGTGGGACCAGTCGGAATTCTGAGTTTCCCTGAGGCCCGTTGAAGCACCTTATCCAGGTTCTTCTTCTTGTTTACGCTTGTAATGCCGGAGATACCTGCGCATGGTGGTTATTCCTCTCCGATCGCGGTCCGGGGCTTGAGGAGAGGCTGGAGACCAGGACCCTGGAGCTTCAGCTTTCCCCATCCCATGAAAGGCGACTGGCCGCCGGACTGACAGAGGCTGACGAGCTGGATCTCCCTCCATTCCGGGAGTACGTGGACCGGATAGCATCCCATCCAGCATGCCTTGCTATCAGGACCACATCGCGTTATCTGAACGCCGTGAGCGTTACGATACGTGGCAGCGATGCCGGTTTACTCCTCGAACTCCCCTTCGTCGCCGGAATACGCCCGGTGGCCGTCAGCACTTTCAGTCCCCCGGATTTGGCGCCCCTCTTCCCGGCCAGGTCCCTGATGACCGATTCACAGCTCCGTCTGGTGGGGCTGGACAAGCTCCACGAAAGGGGCTGGATGGGCCGGGGTGTTGTGGTGGGGGTGCTTGACTCGGGTTTCGACCTGGTGCACGAATGTTTCTCGAGCATCGACATAATAGACATGTACGACTTCGTGAGCGACGATCCCGACCCCTCCCAGCAGCCGGGCGACCCTCCGGGTCAGTCCACCCACGGGACAGCCGTGCTTTCGGTAATGGGCGGATACGTTCCGGATCAGTACTGCGGCGGCATTCCCGAGGCATCCTTCATACTTGCCAAGACGGAAGACATCAGCGACGAGTACCAGGCGGAGGAGGACTACTGGGTGGCCGGGCTCGAATGGATAGAGGCCGGAGGAGGACAGCTTGTCAACAGTTCCCTTGCCTATATCGACTGGTACACGTATCCCGACCTGGACGGCAACACCGCGGTCACCACCGTGGCCGCCGACGCCGCAGCTTCCAGGGGCATGATGGTTTACAACTCCATAGGGAACTCGGGACCGGGCGAAGGGTCCCTGCTGGCGCCGGCGGACGGGGATTCGGTGTTCGCCTGCGGTGCAGTGGACCCATCCGGCGTGGTGGTGGACTTCTCCTCCCGGGGACCGACATATGACGGCAGGATAAAGCCCGACGGATGCGCACTGGGACTGGGGGTCGCCATGGCGGGACAGGGCGCCGGAGGTTTTGTTCAGGGGAACGGTACATCCTTCTCCTCCCCTCTGGTGGCCTCGGCCGCTGCGGCGGTGGCGGGGGCGCACCCGGAATGGGACATGGTGAGGGTCATGGAAGTGCTCAGGAACACCGCTTCAAGCAGCGGGTCACCGGACAACAGCATCGGTTACGGTATCGTCGATGCATACGCGGCGCTAATGTACAGGTCCGTGACCGGAGTGGTGAGGTTAAG
This sequence comes from Candidatus Aegiribacteria sp. MLS_C, assembly GCA_002030045.1. GTDB lineage: Bacteria > Fermentibacterota > Fermentibacteria > Fermentibacterales > JCC-6 > Aegiribacteria. Next base: position 155,589 of record LQBI01000001.1, read on the forward strand.
CTCCAGCTCCGCCACGGTACCAGACTATCCTCTCGTAGTGATAACCGGTGATTCGGTCTTTCAGACATTGAGCAACGCCGAAGGCTGGTTCGCCCTCTCGCCATGGGTCCTGGGAGATTTCACAGTCTCCGGAGGAGGCGGGGAAGGCCAGGTCATACCCGTCACCGGCAGCCTGTCGGAGGAGGGGGTCGAGATAACCGTATATGTTGACCTGGATCCCTCGGACTCCCCTCCGACGGTCTTTCCGAATCCCTCCAGCGAAGGGGTCTACGTGGGCTTCGACCTTACCTCGGGGCCGGCCGACGTGTGCCTGTCAGTGTTCGACCTCACGGGTCAGCCGGTTCACGGCCTCTGCAGGACCGGGCTCGAACCGGGTTCCTACAGGGCACCTCTGCCCGGTGAGGCTTTCTACTGGGACGGAACATGTGACGATGGCGGTCAGGCGGCATCAGGGGTATATATTATCTCCCTGCGGACAGGCGGGTCCACGGAACTGCTCAAGTGCACCATCGTGCGCTGATCATCCCGGCAAGGGGGTAGACACCGGAACATGCTGTTTAGGACTCTGGCCATTCTGGTCCTGATAGGCCTTCTCTGGGCCCTTGGGATCATCGATCCGGGCGGACTGCCATGGGATTCGCAGGAGTTCAGGGTAAGCGGTGCAACCGTACTTATCTATCTGGTCTGGAGCGCTGTGGAGACCGTATACAGACGGGGAAGGACCGGTCTTCCCTATGCGGTGTTCTACTCAGTCCTGCTGGTGACGGCGCTGGATTCCTTCCTGCTGGAACTCACTACCTGGTCTTCTCCGTGGTCCCTTCGATGGGCCGGACTGCTGATCTTCGCGGCCGGCTCCGGTCTTCGGATCCGGGCTTTCCGCCTGGGTTCCGCCGGCCTTCTGAGGGCCGGCAGGTACCTGCAGCTAGCGGGGCTTCCCTCTGCCCTGGGGAGCGTGGCAGGCCTCGTGCTGGCTGCGGTCGCCGGTATCCCGGGTTCCGTCCACGAGGAACCCGGTCAGCAGGAGGATGCGGAACTTGATGAAGGTGCTTCTTGAAGGCGCTGATCCAGAGGGTTTCCAGCGCATCCGTCTCGTCGGAAGGGATTCTCAGGGGTTCCATAGGAAGGGGTCTCCTGGTGCTGGCCGGTTTCGGCAGATCGGACACCGAGAGGGACCTGGAGTGGATGACCGGCAAGGTCCTGGGCCTGCGGGTATTCCCCGACGACGACAGCAACATGAACCTCTCGGTAACGGAAGTGGGCGGTGGCATCCTTGTCGTCAGCCAGTTCACCCTCCATGCGGACACCAGGAAGGGAAGGCGTCCCAGTTTCATGGCGGCTGCCGATCCTTCCGAGGCAGAGACACTTTACGACCTGTTCGTGAGCATGCTGGCAGGATCGGGCCTGGAGGTCAGCTCGGGAGTCTTCGGGAGCATGATGAAGGTCAGCCTTGTGAACGAGGGTCCTGTGACCCTGATGATCGATTCGCCATCGGAGAGGGAATAGAGAAGTGTGGTGGTACCCTGCCGAAGAACCGCTCGTTCTGGCAAGCAGGTCGCCCAGGAGGAGAACCATACTGGAGATGGCGGGAATACCATTCGTTCAGATCCCCGGTGGTATCGAGGAGACGGACATGGAAGGCGGACCTGAGGAAGTCGTGGTCCACTGGGCCGCCAGGAAGGCCGGCAGTGTCGGGGAACTCTCGAAGGGAAGACCCGTGCTCGGTGCGGATACCATGGTAGCCATGGAGGACCATCTTCTAGGCAAGCCCCGGGATCCCGGGGAGGCGTCCGAGATGCTTGGACGGCTCTCGGGAAAGTGGCATTCCGTCTTCGGAGGCGTTGCGCTGATGTGGCCTGAGAGGGGCCTCGACTTCAGTTTCTGCGAGGAGACCCGGGTGAAGTTCAGGGAACTCACCCCCGATGAGATAAGGGCATACGTGAATACCGGCGAGCCTCTGGACAAGGCCGGAGCCTACGGTATACAGGGTTTCGGATGTGTTCTCGTGGAGAGCATCAGGGGATGCTATTTCAATGTCATGGGGCTTCCCGTCTCGAGATTCGTGCACGAGTTCAGGGACAGGCTCCTGAAAGGGCATTGATATGAGGGATCCGGCCTACTGCGGACTCGAATGCGGTTCCTGTCCCGCCTATCTCGCCACGGTCAGCGGGTACGGTCATTCAAGAAAGAGGATCGCAGAGGAATGGTCCAGGATCTACGGCAGGAAGATAAGCCCGGAGGAGATCAGCTGCACCGGCTGCAGGAAGAAGGAGGGGTTGCACTTCTCTCACTGCTACGAATGCTCCATAAGGCTCTGCGCCGTTTCCCGCGGCGTTGAGACCTGTGCCTCCTGCGGCGAGTACCCATGCCTGGACCTGGAGGAGTTCTTCGAGCTGGCCCCGGAAGCCAGGAATAACCTCGAAGCCCTCCGAAGGCACTGAGCTGGTCCCGAAAGGGTCACCGGGAAGAACCTTCTCCTCTTGTCATCGCAGATTACCTCAAGTTGACACTTTTTCTTATATTGCCTATCAATAAGCCTGCTGGAAATGCCGGCTTCAACGGCGGAGGAAGTGATTCCGGCCGTTGTGGGTGCTGGCGGAAAGATCGGCATTCGTGCGATGTCTTCATCTGCATGGAGGATATGCCGCTTTCTGTTCTACCTGGGTTCTCATGCGGAGAGATGTCCGAGCTGGCCGAAGGAGCACGGTTGGAAACCGTGTAGGGCGTGTATACGTTCTCGAGGGTTCGAATCCCTCTCTCTCCGCCATCCCCTGCACCCGTTGGAGCGGCTTCGGGGTCCGGCAGGCAGCTGATCATCGTAGGAGCCAGCGATGCCAGCGATTTCAGTATCAATTCGGGGAGGAAATATGTCTGATACTTTCACTGGCGAAACCTACAACACGCTGTGCAAGGATGCGGAGGATTACCTGTCGAAGGGATCCCCTGAACAGGCTCGCGAACTCCTGCAGAAAGCCGTCTCCCTGATCGGTACCAGACCTGCGGCGAGAAGTCTCCTGGCGGATACATGCATGACTATGGAACTCTGGTCCGAGGCCCGGGACCAGCTGGAGATCCTGATAACTCTCGACGAGGGCAATACAGGCAATCATTTCAAACTGGCCCAGGTACTCGAAGAGCTTGGTGAGTACCAGCTGGCTGCGGACAACTACCGGGTCGTGCTGGACGGAAAGCCCGACCATCACGGAGCCAAGGTGGCCCTGAAGAGGATCGCCTCCCGGGACCGTGATTCCGGCATGGGCGTCAACCTTGCGGACGTGTTCAGGTCGCATTCAGAAGAGCCCGAAGAGGGTCCTGCGGAAGATGAACAGGCCGGGGAGGCCGAGGATCAGGGCTTCAGGGAAGGTATGCAGATCTACCCCGATGTGCCCTCGGACGACATCTTCGCGGAATCGGAGGATGAGGAGGAAGACGACAGCGTCGACGCCCTGCTGAAGAACATCGGTCTTACGGGAGCCTCGGTTTCCGATAACGATGACGAGGACGTATCGAGGCTTCTGGAGAACATAGGGGTGTCGACTTCAACTACGCTTGCCTCTGCATTCGCTGAAGCCGGGGAAACCGGACAGGAGGATTCTGACGGGGGAGACGAGTCAACCGTTGCCGAGAAGAAGAAGGTGGTCAGCCTCGATGACATCTTCGGCACATCTGCCAGGGAAGAGGAACCGGCGGCAGCGGAGGCCGGTGAGGAAGCGGCTGTACACGTCCCCGCCGAGGAGGAGGAACCGGTGGCAGCGGAGGCCGGGGAGGAAGCGGTTGTACACGTCCCCGCCGAGGAGGAGGAACCAGCGGCAGCGGAGGCCGGGGAGGAAGCGGTTGTCCAGGCTCATGCCGGTGGAGTGGCGGAAGAGGAAGAGGTAGAGGAAGAGGTAGAGGAAGAGATTGAGGAATCCGCTCCTGGCTCAGGCGCAGGAAAGACCCTCGAAGACATGTTCAGCGCATCCGCCGGCGAGCAGGAAGAGGAAGAAACCTCTTCCGTTGAAGCCGGGCCTGCGGAGCCGGAAGAAGTCGCCGCCGCCGAGCCGGAGATCGAGGAGGCAGCCGCTTCTTCCGTCGAAGAGGTGCTTGCGGAGCCGGAAGAGGCCGCCGCCGAGCCGGGGATCGAGGAGATAGCCGCTTCTTCCGTCGAAGAGGTGCTTGCGGAGCCGGAAGAGGCCGCCGCCGAGCCGGAGATCGAGGAGGTAGCCGCTTCTTCCGTCGAAGAGGTGCTTGCGGAGCCGGAAGAGGCCGCCGCCGAGCCGGGGATCGAGGAACCATCCGCCGGGGGATTTCTTCTTCTAAGGAACGATGCCGAGTATACCATGGATACCTGGTCACCGGAGTCGGGGCTGCTGACGGTGAACATGGCCTCCGGTACCCTGGACATGGAAGCCTCCAGGCTGACGGTGGTGGAAAAGACCCTTGAAATGAAGCTTCTCGATGAAGGGACCTTCAGATTATCGGGACAGGGAACGTTCCTCATCAACTGTGGGAGAGAGGCTCCCCTGAGACTGAACCTCAGGGATGACATGATAATTCGCAGGGATCTGGTGATACTCCATACCGGGGAGATTACGCTCGAACTGCTGGACGTACCTGGCAACGAGGACTTCTACGTGGTTAAGAACACGGCTCACGAGAGCGTGGTTCTCAGGGCCGATGATCCTGTCAGGGTCATTCTCCTGGGACAGAACAGGAGGGTTTTCCTGGTCAGGACATCCGCCATCGCAGCCGCTGACCCGGACATCGTCTTCAGCGGTTCGAAGGAAGGTTACACAGAGGTGTCCGGTTCCGGCAAGCTCTACCTTATCGAGTGACCCGGAGGTTCGAACCCGCCGCCGGTACGAGGCGGCACGTACACCGACTCCTCAATTGATGACGGGTTTTCGGTAATCCGCATGATCCGGGAAAACGGGTGGGGATGTAGCTCAGCTGGCAGAGCGCTGCCTTCGCAAGGCAGAGGTCGGCGGTTCGATCCCGCTCATCTCCACCATCCCGGTCCTTTCTCGACCTGTTCCTGAACTGGAAGGCGTCCTCCCTTGACAGTCCGTGATCTGACCGAATCCGTCTGGCTCAATCAGCCGGGAAGACTGTCCGCCCGGACGGGGTCCTGCGCTGACGGGTTCAGGGGCACGGGTGTGATGGCCGGTGCAGTCGCAGTGGCGGAGGGTCCCCACGGCATGATGGACCTTGTAATGAAGGCCGTTTCCACTGTCAGGGATACATTCGCCGAGGGCGTCGCCTATGGAGCGGACACACTGCTTGCGGACATCATGGACGAACTGCTGGAGGAACTCCCGGAGGAGATATCTGTGGCTGCTGCCGCCTTCCTGGGAAGGGGGACCTGGGTGTACACGCGGGGTGGCTGCAGGGCGTTCGTGGCTGGACTGAGATCGGAAGAAGCAACAGGCGAGGTCACTCCGGTGGGCGAAGACAGTCTGGAGGAAGTCGAGCTTTCTCATGGACAGTGCCTGCTGCTGGTGAGCCGGGGACTTGTCGGGCTGGCCGGCTCACCCCAGGCCCTCGCCGGTCTATCGAAGTGCCGCAGACCGCTTGAACAGTGTCTCGTCGGAATAGTTGCCGGGACCAGGATCAGGTTCGACAGGATCGGGGGCAGCGCTGCTGCGGTCAGGTACTGCAGAAGAGCGCGACGTATTCCAGAGTTCCGTTACTACCGGGCTGTCCTGGCTTTAGCGGCTGCCGCAGCCGCCGGGCTTCTCACCCTCCCTCTCTGCGGACGTGGGGACGGACCTGCTGGAGGTGATCCCGAAGAAACGTCCGATACGTCGGAAACAGTGATGCCTCTCGATTGAAGGGCGTTCCGCCCTCTTTCTTCGATAAGGGGTACACATGTATATTCAGGCCGCCGGCCATGCTAGGCGGGGAGCTAGCGGTGCCCTTCACCCGCAATCCGCTGCAGCGGGGCCGAATGATCTGTGCGGCAGAGCGCAGCGGGAATGGACCCGTGCAAGTGGTGACGATGGTCAGGACCTGAGCGGCGTCAGCCCGTGAACCCCGTCAGGACCGGAAGGTAGCAGCGGTAAGCGGTGTCTGCCGGGCGACTCGGGACAACCTGACCTGAGCCGGCTGCACGATACATCCCGTGAGGCCTGTCCAGCAGGTATGCATGGCCGGCGCACCGAAAGGGATGGAGGATCCTTTGAGCTATCTTGTATTCGCCAGGAAATGGCGCCCCCAGTCATTCGACGAGGTCCTTTCGCAGGAGCATGTGACGGTAACTCTGAAGAATGCCATAGATACAGGCAGGATAGGCCATGCCTATCTCATGACCGGGCCCAGGGGAGTAGGCAAGACAACCACGGCCAGGATCTTCGCTAAGGCACTCAACTGCGAGAAGGGGCCTTCGTCGGTCCCGTGCCAGGTATGCGATTCATGCAGGAGCATCACCTCAGGGAACCACATGGACGTCCGGGAGATCGACGGTGCCAGCAACAGGGGGATCGACCAGATAAGGGAACTGAGGGAGCAGGCCCGCTACGCCGCAGCTACCGGAAGGTACAAGATATACATCATCGACGAGGTCCACATGCTGACCAATGAGGCGTTCAACGCCCTGCTCAAGATACTCGAGGAACCTCCCGAATCAGTGATATTCATCTTCGCAACGACTCAGCCCAGGAAGGTCCCGGATACCATTCTGAGCAGGTGCCAGAGGTTCGATTTCAGGCGGATCCCGGTTTCGGACATGTCCGAATACCTCCGCAGCGAAGCTTCGGGCGAGGGCATAACGCTGGACGACTCGGCCCTGGGCCTCATCTGCAGGGCCAGCGGAGGCAGCATGCGCGACGCTCTTTCCCTGATGGACCAGCTGGTGAACTTTTCCGGTAACGACATACACGGCGAGGACGTGGCCCGTCTGCTCGGGCTGGTCAGGACAGACATCCTCGCCGACGTTACTGCCGGTATCCTCCGGGGCGATGCGTCCGGAGCTGTGGACCGGATATCCGTCTCCCTCTCGGAAGGCTACAGCGTGGACGAACTGATGGACGCGCTCCTCGCCTTCCTGAGGAACCTGCTGCTCGTGGCCGCCGGGGCCTCGGAGAGCCTCAGGGAAGTGCCGGAATCGGAGCTTGTACTCCTTAGGGAACTTGCAGAGGGAGTTCCCGACATTGCCGTTCTCAACATTCTCAGAATAATGACCGGTGCATCCATAGAGGTAAGGAGGAGCAATCTTCCGAGGGTCACGCTGGAGACCGCTGTGATGACCGCTTCCAACCTGACCAGGGCATTCTCCCTCAACACCCTTCCCGGTGTAACCGCCAGGCTCTCGGCCGTAAGAGCTGCGGCAGTTGATCCAGGGAAGGTTCCCGGCGGTACACCGGGAGTCGAGGGAGCACCTTCCTCCGGGGCTCCGGACCTCGGCCAGGACGATAGCGATGACGAAGGTGAAATGGAAGAGGGCGAAGTCGATCAGGGCGTCTTCCAGGACTATGGAGATCCTGCCGAAGAACAGGTCCCGGCCGGGTCAGCATACGGGGCTGAGGAGGGTGATTCCGGGAATGGTGTCAGGGAGCCGGAGGAGGAGGAAGCTGCCGGGCCTTCGGAAGACGAGCCCCCCGAGGATGATGGTCCTGACCGTAAGAAGGAGCAGGAGACCTCCCAGCAGATACTGGGACTCTTCGACGCCGTCTAGTCCCATCATGAAGGAGCGGCCGGTTCCATGTCCGGCGCAATGGCGGTTACTCACGGGCCGGATCGGGACCGATTCAGGGAAAGGACACGAGAGGATCCATGAACCAGAAGCAACTGATGAAGATGATGGCCCAGGCGCAGAAGATGCAGGACGGAGTGATGAGGGTCCAGGATGACCTGGCTGAGGAGCGGGTGGAAGGAACGTCCGCAGATGGACTGGTCAGGGCCGTGGTGACGGGTCAGGGGGAACTGGTGGAGATCTCACTGTCGCCGGAGGTGGTGGATCCGGAGGACGTGGAGATCCTGGAGGACCTGATCCTGGTAGCCGTGAGGAACGCAGTTGAGGAAAGCCGTAAACTGTCACGTCAGCGCATGGAGGGGCTGGGGCTTCCGGGCCTGGGAGGGCTGATGTGAGTTCGGACCTTTTCGACAGGCTGGTGGAACAGCTGCAGCGCCTTCCCGGAATAGGGAGGAAGACGGCAATGAGGCTCGCATTCAGCATCGTTGACGACAGGGACATGGCGCGGGATTTCTCGGAGGTCCTGGAACTCGTGTGGAGGAACCTGGGGGAGTGCTCCATATGCAGGAACATCACTGAGAAGGAAATCTGTGAAGTCTGCTCCTCGCCGTCGCGGAACGACTCGATCTGCGTCGTACACAATCCCGCCGACATGAGGGCCATCGAGGATGCTGCACTCTACAGGGGGAAGTACTTCGTTCTCCATGGATTCCTCGCCCCGCTGGACGGAATGGGACCGGAGGAGCTGGGAATAGATAAGCTGCGAAGCATGATAGAGAGGTTCGGCACTGACGAGGTCATACTGGCCCTTGATTCCACCGCCGACGGAGAGGCCACCTCGTCATACCTCGCCCGGACCCTGTCGGACACCGGCGTAGAGGTAACCAGACTGGCAAGGGGACTGCCGCCGGGAGCCTCCGTGGAGTTCGCCGATTCTCTGACCCTCAGCCAGGCCTTCCAGGGAAGACAGAGAGTCTGAGAGTTGCAGCTGAACTGGCCCAACAGGCTCTCCATACTGAGGATACTCCTCAGTCCCCTGTTCATGCTGCTTCTCATCGACAACAGACAGGGCTCCAGGATCGCAGCCCTGACGGTCTTCTTCATCGCCTCGGTAACCGACCTGTACGACGGATATCTCGCCAGGAGGTACGGATGGGTCACCAACCTCGGCAAGTTCCTTGACCCTCTGGCGGACAAGCTTCTCATAGCACTGGCCCTGATAGGTCTGAACCAGATCGACCTGGTCCCGGGCTGGGCCCTTTATCTGATAATCGGACGGGAACTGCTGGTCACCGGGCTCCGGTCCATAGCAGCCTACGCAGGCGTGCTCATCCTTCCGTCAATGATGGGGAAGTACAAGACCTCGATCCAGATGCTCTCCATGTGCCTGTACCTGCTCTATTCGGTGCTGCATTACGACAGCACGGGGCGGATAGCCTTCCTCTACTACCATGGCATGGAAATCTTCGGCGGCGAGCACATGCTGCTCCTCGCAGCCGACCTGACACTGCTGGCGGCTGTCCTGATGGCAGTGATATCCGGCGTGGACTACTTCTGGCGCAACAGGTCCATACTCAGAAGGCTGGTGCTGTGAGAAGGCTCCTCTCCATTACCGGTCAGGCGGTGGCCACCGTCCTAGGCGCGGGTTTCTCGCCGGTAGCCCCCGGCACTGCGGGAAGTCTGGTCTCGGCCGCGGTATTCTGGTTCACGGGACCGGGGAGTACTGCGGCGCGTTTTCTTCTGGTCCCGGTTGTCATCATCGGGTACTGGGGATGCACTGTTGGCCGAAGGGAGTGGGGGACGGACCCTTCGCGGGTGGTTGCGGACGAGTTCGCCGGCTGCTGGCTGGCGTGTCTCGCGGTCCCGGCCCGGTGGGGCATACCCGGTGTGGCGGCGGCATTCGCTCTATTCAGGCTCTTCGACATACTCAAGCCATGGCCGGTATCCTTCTTCGACAGACAGGACACTCCCCTGGGAATTCTGATGGACGATCTGGCGGCGGGCTTGCTCGCAGTGCTCATCATCGTTGCGGCGAACGCGGTACATGGGCTCCTCTGAAGGACCATCCGCTCTGGCTGGAAGGCTCCTTGCCGATTCCGGGCTCACCCTGGCCGTGGCCGAGTCCTGTACCGGCGGAATGCTGGGCATGACCCTCACTGCGGAGCCGGGAGCATCACAGTGGTTCATCGGTGGTGTAATAGCCTACTCCGACAGTATCAAGACCCTGCTCCTGGGAGTGGACCCGGGGACGATAGCGGATTCCGGAGCGGTCAGCAGGGAGACAGTGATGCAGATGGCATCGGGGGTCAGGTCCCTGACGGGAGCCGACATTTCCATTGCGGTAACCGGTATCGCCGGTCCGGCCGGCGGAACTCCTGACAAGCCTGCAGGTACGGTCTGGATGGCAATCTGCCACGATGCGGGCTGCCGCGCCTGGCGAGGTTTCTTCTCAGGCGGCAGGGACATGGTCAGAAGAGGCGCCACCGACTCCCTGCTGGAAAACCTCGTGGAATTCCTTTCGAAGGAGCTTTCATGAGGGTGTTCGTGGCGCTTTCCCTTCCGGGGGGCGTGCTGGACGGAATAGAACGATGGAAGGGTCCCCTGGCGGGGAGGTACCCCTCCCTGAGCTGGGTCAGCAGGGACAGAATGCACATGACACTCAGGTTCTACGGCGATATTCCGCGGGACTCCCTCGGCAGGATCAACGGCGTGTTGGAAGAATGGACCCCCGGTCCCCTGAAGTTCACTATCGGCAGACTTGGGTCCTTTGGCAGTGGAGGTTCGCCTTCAGTATACTGGCTTGGTGGGGAGTTCCCTCCCGAGGTGGTGTCCATCGCCCGAAGACTGGGGAAGATCCCCGACGACAGAGGGAGGGTCGCCGGAAAGGTCTTCGTTCCCCATCTCACGGTGGCAAGGAGGCGCAGCGGTATCGTCCCCCTCCTGGAACCGCCGGATGAGATGGCGGGAGAGATCACGGAAGTGTCGATCATAGACAGCATGTTGACATCCGGGGGTCCGGAGTACACATACCTGAGGAGATACGGTTTACATAACGTCTGAGAGGTGGTCCAATGGCGGCTAGGAAAGGCAGGTCCGAGGACAAGGAGAAGGCCCTGAAGGCTGCATTCCATCAGATACAGAAGCAGTTCGGGCAGGGAGCGGTCATGCGGCTGGGCGAGAACGTACACATGAAGGTGGACGTGATCCCCACGGGTTCGCTGGCGCTTGACGCCGCCCTTGGCATAGGCGGTATCCCCAGGGGAAGGGTAACGGAGATCTACGGCGCGGAAGCGTCGGGCAAGACCACACTTGCACTTCACATCATAGCAAATGCTCAGAGACTTGGCGGCGAGGTGGCTTTCATAGACGCAGAGCATGCACTGGACCCCGTCTACGCCCGTAACCTGGGAGTGAACATCGACGATCTCCTGGTGTCCCAGCCATCGAACGGCGAACAGGCGCTGGAGATAACCGAGATGCTGGTAAGGAGCAACGCGATCGACGCTGTAGTTATCGACTCGGTTGCCGCTCTGGTTCCCAGGGCAGAGATAGAGGGAGAGATGGGCGACAGCCACGTTGGTCTTCAGGCAAGGCTCATGTCCCAGGCCCTGAGGAAACTGACGGGTGTCGTATCCCAGTCGAAGTGCGCGGTGATATTCATAAACCAGATCCGCATGAAGATAGGGGTCATGTTCGGCAACCCCGAGACTACCACCGGCGGACGCGCGCTGAAGTTCTACAGCAGCGTCCGGCTGGACGTCCGCAGGGTCGCTTCCCTGAAGGACGGCGAAGAGGTGATCGGCAGCCGCACCAGGATCAAAGTGGTCAAGAACAAGCTGGCCCCTCCCTTCAGGAAGGCCGAGTGCGACATCCTTCACGGATTCGGGATATCAAGGGAGAGCGAGCTTATCGACATCGGACTGGAGAACGACCTTCTTACGAGGCGCGGCACATGGTACTCCATGGGCGACATGCAGCTGGGCCAGGGCAAGGAGAAGAGCAGGCTCTTCCTGGTGGAGAACCCGGATATCGCCGACCGGCTCGAGTCGGAAATAAGGACCAGACTGGAGATCCCGGCGCCGTCAGGCGCGGCTGAAGCGGCAGCGGAACCCTCCGCAGAAGATACCGCCTCAGAATGACCGGCGGCCCGATTGTCCTGGAGTCCGTCAGGATAGCCAGGAAGGGCTGGACCCTGGCGGAGGGGGAAGGCCGCCGCTGGCTGCTGAGAAAAGGGACCTCGGAAAGACTGGGACTTGGTGCGGGCTCCATTGTGGAGGTATCCGGAATGGACCGTATCGCCATAGGGGAACAGCTTCCCGCGGCACGTTCCGATGCCGAAAAATACGCTGTGCGTGCCGCGCATACCTGCGTTCAGCTCAGGGACTACCTGCGCCGCAGGGGCTACCTGCCTGACGTGATCGAAGAGATATCCCGCTGGGCCGAGGAATCCGGCCTGGTGGACGACAGGCGATACGCGGAGGCATTCCTGCTCAACCATTCGGACAGGTCCCCGATGGGGAATCACCGCATTCGGATGGAACTGGGCAGACGTGGTATCGATCCTTCGATCGTCGGCGAACTCCTCGAGGACCGTGACATGGACGGGCTTCGCAGGATTGCGATCGACGAGGTCAGGAGGCGCTACGGTGGCTTGGAACGGGAGAAGGCCCTGAGAAGGGCCGCAGGCTACCTCTCGAGAAGAGGGTTTCCCTTCGGGACCGTGAGGCGCATTCTGGACGAGGCCTTGGGAACAGGTGAGGACGACTGAGTGAGGGACAGGTGGTACCGCCTGTTCTGGACGGAACTGGGCCGCAGGATACTCGGAGGAGGGGAACCCCTTCCGGAAGGTATGCCGTCCCATATGTCCTCAGTGCTGGGCTTGTCCTTCCGCAAACCTCGCGGGGGGCGGATAATGGTCGGAGAGATGCTCACTCCCAGGGAATCGAGGTTCATCTACGGGAGGACATGGCGTATCCTGAGGGGAATGGGCTACAGCCGTCCCCTCAGGCTGAGTCCATGGCCGGGCGTTACACTGCTGCTGCCGTTCCATTCGGATCGAACCGCGGTTGTGCCCCAGTCCTTCTCCCGCCGCGTCCCGGAGCTGGAGAGGGCTCTGGCACTCGTGGGCAGGAACGCCGGGACAGCGGCTGTAGGCTACGGACTGGTAGTCGTGATGGCCCGCTGGAGCCTCGAAGTCCTGGAGGTGCTGGAAGCCGGAGGAGTGTCGGCCTGTTCTCTGGACATGCTCCCGGCCGTGTGCGGCAGGGGCTCATCTCCAGCGTCTTCCGGTCCTTGACTTTCTGATGAAATTGTAACAGTTTAGCCGTTCCCTTCGGTGTTCCACCGGCGCACCGTCCGACCATTGCGTTGCGGGGAGACGGGTGACGGCGGGAATGAGGGTCCGCATGGTTCTCACATGCCGGGGGACTATGGATACAAAGTGTTCAACACCTTGCAGTTCTATCTCACGGTCTGCAGGGATGAAATGGTGTATTGCGCAGCGGAGGTCAGGAAAAGTGAAGACGTATTCGGCCAAGACCGGGGAGATCGAAAGGAGATGGTGGCACGTGGATGCCGCCGGATACTCTCCGGGAAGACTTGCTTCGAGGATCGCAATGATCCTCCAGGGCAAGAACAAACCGGTTTACACTCCCCATGTGGACACCGGCGATTTCGTGATAGTCACCAACGTGGAGAAGATGGACTTCACGGGAAGGAAGCTGGAACAGAAGGAGTACGGGAGGCATACCGGGTATCCGGGAGGAAGGAAGACCACCAGCATCAGGGAAGTGCTGGAGAAGCATCCTGACAGGATACTACGGAAGGCCGTGCGCGGAATGCTGCCCAAGAACAGGCTGGCAAGGCAGCAGATCAGGAAGCTCAAGATCTTTGCCGGCAGTGAACATCCACATCAGGCCCAGAACCCTCAGGCTCTGGAACTGTAGCTGTCAGGGGTGGTTGAATGAATCAGCACATAGGCGTAGGAAGAAGGAAGAGTGCCACGGCCCGGTGCTATCTGAAGCCCGGCAAGGGACAGATAAGGATAAACCACAGGGACCCGGGTGAGTATTTCTGTCATCTCTCACAGCTGGAACACGCCCTGGAGCCCCTCGAGCTCCTGGGAGTGGCCCGGGACTTCGACGTTACCGTAAACGTCAGGGGCGGAGGGATAACCGGACAGGCCGGAGCCATCAGGCTTGGGATCGCAAGGGCTCTCGTGGAACTCAACCCCGATTTCAGGTCGTCTCTCAAGGCAGAGGGAATGCTGAGAAGGGATCCCAGGACCGTCGAGAGGAAGAAGTACGGTCAGCCCAAGGCGAGAAAGAGATTCCAGTTCTCCAAGAGATAGGATCCCGGGATGCCGCGCCTTCCGCAGAGGCTCGTTCCTGACGGTGGCGTGGGCGACTAACACACACGGCCGGTGGTGACTGACCCGGTGTCCCCCGAAAGGGGGATCGGTCTGATCAAGCCGGTCGGAGGTAAACCGAAAGGACAAGTCATGCAGATACCTTCCATGCAGGAGATGCTGGAGGCCGGAATACATTTCGGCCACCAGAAGAGCAGATGGAACCCGAAGATGCGCAACTACATCTTCATGGCCCGTAACGGTATACACATAATAGACCTGAAGAAGTCGAGGGCTCTCCTGGAAGAGGCCGCGAACCTCGTATCCAGGACGGTATCCTCCGGCAAGAACGTTCTCTTCGTCGCCACCAAGAAGCAGGGCAGGGAATGCGTCAGGGAGCATGCCGTCAGGAGCGGCCAGTACTACGTCACCGAGAGGTGGATGGGTGGCATGCTCACGAACTTCAGCACGATCTCCGGAGGCATAGAGACCCTCAACGAACTGGAGAAGCTGGAGAAGGAGGGTTACCCTCCCAGCATGACGAAGAAGGAGATCCTCAGAAAGAAGCGCCACTACGAGAAGCTCGAGAAGGACCTGTCCGGTATACGCAACATGAAGAAGCTGCCGGGAGTGGTGGTAGTGGTGGACATCAAGAAGGAACAGATAGCGGTCAAGGAAGCCAGGAAGCTGGGCATTCCATGCATCGGGCTGGTGGACACGAACTGCGATCCCACAGAAGTTGACTATCCTATCCCCGGGAACGACGACGCCATCAAGTCCATCTCCATGATAATAGGCACGCTGGCCGACTACGCCATTCTCGGTTCCGAGGGCGCCGGCAGCGGTGAGAATGAGTTGACCCCTCAGGAGATGGAGGCCGGGGCCGAGCAGCCGGCTTCCCAGATAAAGATCGAGGATTACATCTCCGAGGAGGAGGACGACGTTCCATCCAAGCCGAAGAAGCCAGCGAGGAAGCGGAAGCCGGTCAGGAAGTCCCCCGAGAACGGTGAAGAAGCCGAGGATGAGACCAGGAAGCCCGACAGGAAGACAACCAGGAAGACTACTGCCAGGACCATGGACGAGGAACCGTCACCGGAACAGCCCCGGGAGAATTCCGAGGTCTCCGATGAAGGAAAGGACCCGGGTGAATGATGGACATCAATCTCGACGATCTCAAACAGCTCAGGAAAGCCACCGGGGCCGGAATTGTGGATTGCAAGAAGGCTCTCGAGGAGAGCGGCGGCGATATGCAGCAGGCCATAACCATTCTCAGGGAGAAGGGCATCAAGGTCGCTTCAAAGAAGGCCAGCCGGGAAGCGGAAGAGGGTCTGGTGACAGCGTACATCCATCCCCCCGGAAAGCTGGGTGTGCTGGTGGAGATCAACTGCGAGACCGATTTCGTCGCCAGGACCGATGATTTCCAGGCGTTCGCAAAGAAGGTGGCGATGCACATAGCCGCCTACCCGCCCGCCGTCGTATCCAGGGACGATCTGTCCTCCGAGGCAGTGCAGGCTGAACGCAACATACTCATGGCACAGCTGGGGGATTCCGGCAAGCCGGCCCAGATAATCGAGAAGATAATCGACGGCAGAATGGAGAAGTTCTTCTCCGAGAACTGCCTCCTCGACCAGGAATGGTCTGACGACCCTGACGTGGGTACCGTGAGGGATGCTCTGACCGACCTGATCGGAAAGCTGAGGGAGAACATCGTCATAAACCGCTTCGCAAGGTTCTCCATAGGCTCCTGATGATGCAGGAGCCCCCGGCGACATCGGACCGGGTACTGCTGAAGCTCAGCGGCGAGGTGCTGGCCGGGGGTTCCGGCCATGGCATCGATGCTTCCGTGCTGGAAGGCGTTTCCGCACCGGTCCTTGAACTCTCCTCGCAGGGATGCGGGATTGGAATAGTCGTTGGAGGGGGCAACTTCATCCGCGGACGGGACCTGGCCTCGGCCGGAAGGATCACCGGTGACCAGATGGGAATGCTGGCCACGATGATCAACGGCCTTGCGCTGAGAGATGCGCTGCGGACCATGGGGGGAGCAGCTGCTGCCCTCTCCGCTATTCCCGTGGAAGGTATCTTCGAGACCTTTTCCCCCGATCTCGCCTGCGACTACCTGGACCGCGGGTTCGTAGTGATATACGTAGGGGGTACGGGCAACCCGCTCCTGACCACCGACACGGCCGCAGCCCTGAGAGCTGTTCAGACCGGATGCAGCAGGCTCCTGAAGGGAACCAAGGTGGACGGTGTCTACGATGCGGACCCAGAATCCGTACCCGGGGCCAGGAAGTATGCGACCATCTCATACGATCAAGTGCTAAGGTCGGGCCTGAAGGTGATGGATGCGGCGGCAGTGGCCATTTGCAGGGAGGCCGGACTTCCTATTAGTGTTTTCGATGTATGGAAGCCGGAGAATATCGTGAAGGTCTACCGCGATCCTTCACTGGGAAGCCTGATAGGGGGATACGAGGATGATCGATGAACTGATGAAGGACATCAGGTCCAGGATGAAGGCGGCGGTGGACAGCACCGCAAGGGAGATGGCCGTCATAAGGACGGGCAAGGCCAGCCCGGCTCTCCTCGATAACCTCAGGGTCGAGTGCTGGGGCGGATTGCATCCCATCAAGCAGGTGGCAGGCATATCAGCCCCGGAAGCCCGCCTCATAGTCATCCAGCCCTTCGATCCGTCAACGTCCGATGCCATAGTCAGGGCAATACAGAAATCCGACCTGGGCCTCAGGGCCAGCGCTGACGGACCGGTCATAAGGATACCGGTACCCAAGCTCTCCGACGAGAGAAGGCAGGAACTGGACCGTCTGGTCAAGAAACTGGCAGAGCAGGGCAGGACCTCCATAAGGAACGTCAGGAGGAGCGGGAACGACGAACTGCACAGGGCCAGGAAGGACAGCGAGATCACGGAGGATGAGGAACACAGTGGAATGGCCGAGGTCCAGGAGGCAGCGGACGGGGCAATCGCAGAGATAGACAGGTTCCTCGAGGCCAAGGAGAAAGAGATCCTAGAGGTCTGATGCATTGACCAGCTCCTCGCCTTCCGTACTGGCTCCCCTCACCCATCTGGGCATAATAATGGACGGCAACGGCCGCTGGGCCAGGTCGCGGGGTCTGAAACGGATCGAGGGCCACAAGGCCGCCGAGACATCCATACATGAATCAGTGGAATACTGCGGTGAGACTGGAATAGGCTACCTGACGCTCTATGCATTCTCTACCGAGAACTGGAAGCGGCCCAGGGCGGAGGTCGGTTTCATCATGGCCCTGCTGAAGAGGTTCATCAGGAGGAACATAGACAGCCTGGACCAGAACCGCGTGAGGGTCAGGGCCACCGGCAGGCTGAATGACCTTCCCGCGGGTCCTCTGAGGGAACTCCGTTCAGCCATGGAAAGGACCGCCGGGAATGACGGTCTCCAGCTTATCCTCGCCCTGAGCTACGGCGGCAGGGCCGAACTGGTGGACGGTTTCCGGAGGATAGCCGGCATGGTTCGGAACGGTGATATCTCCCCGGAGGGAATAACGGAGGATACCATCTCCTCCAGCCTCTACCTGCCCGACGTTCCCGATCCGGATCTTGTCATCAGGACAAGCGGAGAACTCAGGCTGTCCAATTTCCTGCTGTGGCAGTCGGCCTATTCGGAACTGTACTTCACGGATGTACTGTGGCCCGATTTCAGGAAGAAGCATCTGATGGAGGCTGTCGAGGAGTACCGTCGCCGAAGAAGACGCTTCGGCGAGGTCGATGACGTCTGATGGGAAGGTTCAGCGCGCTCTCAAGCCGAGTGGCGGTGGCCGTACCCGGAGCAGGGCTTTTCGCCGCTGTCGCGTTCATCGATTCCGATCTTCTCACGGTAGCCTTCTTCGCCCTCATCGCCTTCCTCACGACCATGGAGGCTGTACGCCTGCTGGGTCCTTCAGCCTTTCCGATCACCCTGACCGCCGCGGTCCTCGCCGGGGGATCGACGGTTTCCGTGGCCCTTCTCTCCCCGGGACTCTCCATGGTCCTGCTTCCGCTGCCCGGAGTGGTCGTTTCGTTAATGCAGGTGCTCGGGGATGGGGTCGAAGGCGCCAGGAGGCGCACGGCCGGACTCACTGGTCTCACCGTCATGATCTCTCTCTGCTTCGGGCTGATGGCCAGGATGAGGACCGATTTCGAATCCCCATGGGTCATGTTCATACCGCTGCTGTTGTGCTGGATTGGTGATTCCCTGGCCTATTTCGCAGGGTCCGCCTTCGGCAGGCACAAGATGGCGCCCTCGGTGAGCCCGGCCAAATCATGGGAGGGGTTCGGAGCGGGTATCGCGGGATCGGTGGCCGGAGCCCTTCTCGCGGGAACCCTGGGAGCCGGTTTCGGCGCCGGAGCAATGATCGCGGCGGGTCTGGCCGGAGGAGCGGCCGCAGTATCGGGTGACCTGCTGGAATCCGCCCTGAAGCGTGACGCCGGCATGAAGGACTCAGGGGCCCTTCTGTCGGGTCACGGGGGTCTTCTGGACAGGTTCGACAGCCTTCTGGCTGCGGTACCCGTGGTATGGGCGATCATGTTCATCTCCTCCGAATGGGCAGTGCTGTGAACCCCAGGCGGGTGGCGGTACTTGGAAGCACTGGCTCCATAGGCAGGCAGGCGCTGGAAGTCATCTCCTCCAGGGAAGACCTGCTCCTTCATTCGATCCTGTGCGGTTCCGACCTGGAGTCACTGTCCGACCAGGTTTCCCGGTTCTCTCCCGGCATCGCCGCCGTGGTAGACCCCGCTGAAAGCTGTCCCGGTTCAATGGTCTGCGGTCCTTCGGCGGTCAGGTCTGCGGTGGAGGGGGCCGATCTGGTGCTCAATGCAATAGTTGGAAGCGCCGGACTGGAGGCCAGCATTCTCTGCAGGGACCTGGGAATTCCCCTCGCCCTGGCGAACAAGGAGAGCCTGGTCGTGGGGGGCGAACTGCTCAGGGAGTTCATAGCCTCCGGCAGGGTGATACCCGTGGACAGTGAACACAGCACGATATTCAGGTGTCTCCAGGGGGAACGGGACAGGGTCAGGGGTGTTACACTGACAGCCAGCGGAGGTTCGGCAAGGGACGTTCCTCTCGATGAGATCGACCACCTGCCAGTCCATCGGATACTGGACCACCCGACATGGCGGATGGGGGCGAGGATAACCGTGGATTCGGCCACCATGGTGAACAAGGCCTTCGAGGTGATAGAGGCCGGATGGCTGTTTCCTGACCTCCCTGTGGATGTGGTAGTTCATCCCCAGAGCATCGTGCATTCCCTGGTCAGGCTCAGCGACGGCTCCTGGAAGGCCCTGCTCGGGCAACCGGACATGAGTATCCCCCTGCAGTACGCCCTGACCTGGCCACGGTGCGATAACTGCGTCATTGCCCGGGACGGACCGCTGGACTGGGGTCCACTTGAGTTCATGCCGCTGGAGAGCGGGCGATACCCGGCCTTCGACGTGGTCTCGGTCGCGGGGAATGAAGGCGGCACGGCTCCCGCGGCGGCGAACGCGGCGGACGAAGTTGCTGTGGAGGCTTACCTTGAAGACAGGATAAGCTTTGGGGACATAGCCGTGGTCATTTCCTCCGTCCTGGAGGGTCACAGAAAAACGGCGGTCTCATCGCTCGAAGACGTGATGAACGCCGATGCGGAAGCCCGTGCCTCTGCACGGAAGGTGGTGGACAGACTGTGCTCAGCGTGATAGCCATCGTGTTCGGCCTGGGCGTGATAGTGTTCTTCCACGAGATGGGCCACCTTGTTGCAGCAAAGCTGGTCGGACTGCCCGTTCCCAGATTCTCCATAGGCTTTCCGCCGCACGTTTTCAGGAAACGTCTGGGGGAGACCGAGTACTGTATCGGCGTGATACCCCTGGGAGGCTACTGCAAGGTCAACCTGGGCACCACGGGCGAGCCGGTGGAGGGAGTGTCCTGGTTCAGGAGGGCCCTGGTGGCCTTCTCCGGACCCTTCTCCAACCTTATTCTGACTGCCGTCATACTGGTCACCATATTCGGCATCGTGGGCTGGGACGTGGACATGGCGCCTCCGGTGGTGGGGAACCGGGACAACAGCCTGGGACTGGGTGTCGGGGATACCGTGCTCTCGGTGAACGGTGAGCCTGTGAACGATTATTACGGAATGCTCGAGATGATGTATACCCGGCCTTCCGGATCCCTTGCGGTGGGCACAGCTTCGGGACGGTCGATCAGACAGTATTCGCTGAAGGGGGATTCGGTCCCCTTCCAGCCCATGGTCCCGGTTGTCATCGACGAGGCGATGATAGGTTTCCCGGCATACGAATCGGGTATCAGGAGCGGCGACAGCGTCGTAGCGGTGAACGGAGAGCCGGTGAGGATATGGAGTGATTTCCAGTCCGTCATCGAACGCGGCGCCGGTGAACTCCGGATCGACTTCTTCAGGGACGGAAGACCGGACACTGCCTGGGTCACTCCGGGTGTCTACGACGGAAGGAGACTCACTGGCGTCACAGTGGAGCTCCCTTCCAGAAGGGTCAGGCTCCCTATCTTCCAGGCATTATGGGAAGGTGTGAGATCGGCGGGAGAGGGGACGGTCTACGTGGTGACGACACTCTTCAGACTCTTCGGCAGGCCTTCTGAGCTGGCTGAAAGTTCCGGGGGCCCGATCTACGTGGCCGAGACGCTTGGCCAGCAGGCGAGATCGGGGCTTCCGAGCTACCTTTACACTCTTGCCAGCATCTCGCTGGCGATAATGATCTTCAACCTCCTCCCCATACCGGTCCTGGACGGCGGCCATATACTCATCCTGGTCCTGGAGGGCATCAGGGGCAGACCCATATCGAAAAGGACCGTACAGGTGATGCAGCAGACGGGGATGGTGATAATACTGCTGCTGTTCCTACTCATAGTCTTCAAGGACGTATCAAGGGTAATCACCAGGGTCAGGTAACCACAGCGGGAACAGGGGCGTCCCTGGTCGGACCACGGCCCGTCTTGAAGAGCGGAACCCGTCAGAAGTCCCCGATCTCCTCCTCGGAGTATCCCTCGACCCCTTCCTGCCGGCAGGTGGGTTCGGGAGGCTCCAGTTTCGCCACGGTGTCGGAGATGCATCTGTAAAGGTAGGCCCATGCTTCCGGACGGGGACGGCAGGAATCGACTATATCCTGTACCTCCTCAGGGGTGGGCTGCCGGGGTCTGAGGCTGTCACAAGGGCTCAGGACCGAGTACCTCGCTATCCACCCTGCGGCTGCGGCGAGTTCGTCCCGTTTTCCGGCGGACAGCCCGCTGTAGGAACCGGGCTCGTCGCAGGCTGTTGTTACTGTCAGCAATGCAAGGGCGAAAACGGTTGTAGAACGCACTATACTCCTGTTCGATGTGGAACCGTGGCAGTATAGTCGAACTATTGCTCACTGAAAAGCCTTCACTGGAGGTCCGATGAAAAAGGCACTGCTTCTGCTGCTTCCCGCTGTGTTTTCCCTGTGTACGGCTACCGGCTACGGACGCAACAAGGTACAGGTCGAGCGGGAAGACTGGTGGGAGATCCGTGGAAGTCATTTCACCATTTACTTCCCCGTCGGCGGCGAAGTGCCAGCCGAGACCCTGCTGGTTCACACGGAGAGGGAACTCGCCGAACTCTCCGAGGAGTTCGGCTACATGCCCGAGGACCCGATTCCCATGATCCTCTACGTATCGCCCGGGACATTCAGGCAGACGGATATCAACCCATACGAGATCTCCCAGACGGTGGGCGGATTCACGGAGTTCTACAAGGGCAGGGTAGTCGTCCCCTTCACCGGATACTGGTCCGAGTTCCGCCACGTGGTCTCACACGAGATAAACCATGCCTACATCTACGACATGCTCTACAGGCGGTCCCTCCTGAACATAATCACCGGAGGGACACCCCTGTGGATGATGGAGGGGCTGGCGGAGTACACTTCGCTGGGCTGGGACGCTGCATCCGAGGCCGAGTTCAGGGACATGGTCATCGCCAATCAGATAGTGCCGATAGATCAGCTGTCACGAAGGTCCGACTACCTGGTCTACAGGGAGGGACAGGCAATTTACCACTTCATCGTTGAGAGGTACGGCAGGGAGAAGTACAGGGAGTTCGTCAGGCATATCAATGCCAGGGCAGCCAGTGATTACGCTTCCAGGGACATGAGTTCGGACTCCGGAGTGCGCAGGGGTTCCGGCGACCCCTTCAAAGCTGTCTTCGGCATGTCCGTGGAGCAGTTCAGCGAGAAGTTCATGGAATGGGCCAGGGAGACCTACTGGTCGGAACTGGCCTGCCGGGAGAGTCCAGGTGACATCGGGAACGCACTGTACAGGGATGAAGAGAGGGTGGCACAGCTGAACACGGTCATCTCTAGCGATGGTCGGCTGATCGCCGGGGTGGAGTACCACCACGCTCATTTCGCTGTCACGGTCAGGTCCGCTATTACCGGAGAGGTAGAGGAGAGGCCCTTCGTATCGGGAGGGATCCAAGATGCTTCGGTCTCGCCGCTCTACCGCGTCTGCAGTTTCTCCCCCTCAGGGGATTCACTCGCCGTGGCAGTTCAGTACTTAAGGGGCGACAGGCTGCGAATATGCTCCGACGGTCGGCACGAAGACCTTCCCTTTGAGATGGACATAATCAGGGATCCGTCATGGTCCTCCGACGGAAGGTATGTCACCTTCGCCGGAATGGTGGACGGCATTCTGGACATCTACCTCTGGGACCTTCAGCAACACGCACTGAGCAGGGTGAGCGACGACATACGGGGAGAGAGGGACCTCTCATGGAGCGATGGAGGTATCCTATGCGCGGTGGAGGAAGGCCCGAATAAGACCTGCGTACTGGAATACGGTATCGACGGCACTTTCAGGACCCTTCTGGAGGATACGTCAGAGGTGAGATATCCGATGCACACGGATGACGGTATCGTAATCCTCTCCAACAGGGAAGGCTATCCCGACCTCTACCTTCTGGACGAGGATTCGGGAGACCTGAACCGGCTGACTGCGCTGTACAGGACGATAGAATCCCCCTCCATGGCAGATTCCTCGCGCATCATGACCTTCGTCTCCAGCGACTGGAGCGGGATGGGAGTATACCTGGGCTACGACGTCACGGACAGGAGGGTGGTTGAATGCTCCCCGGGCAGCTACGATGTCTCAAGTACAGGCGAGGATGAACGTCGGGCATCACCTCCCGGGGTCCTGCCGGAACCCGGCCGGGAAGCGGGTCTCGAAGGGTCCCGGACGGACACGGGAACACCGGTCTCCGCCGGCGTGGCACCGGCTGGAATAGCTGAGGATGAGATCCACGGGGTGGAAGCCGCCGAAGGGGTCCATACCAGGACAGAACCATGGCAGGGTCTTGGGGGGAACGGCTCCAGCTTAAGCATGGCACCCTACTCCCCGAGACTTTCGGTCGACTACGCAAGTGCCATGGCCTCCTATGACTCCTATCTCGGAATAGCCGGCTATACGCAGATCATCCTGAGCGACATCCTGGCGCAGCATCAGGTTGTCGTGAACACGAACCTGAACGGGAGCAGTCTGAGCGACGTGGACATCGCTCTTCTTTACGGATACCTGCCGAACCGGACGGACTACATCTTCGGCCTGATGAGGGAATCATACAGGTACATCTTCAAGTTCTCAGACGGGCACTACGAAGAGGTGAGGGACGTCGACATGGGCGGTTTCGCGCAGGCCCGGTATCCCTTCAGCCCCTCCTTCAGGCTCAGCGGTACGATTGGATACAGGAAGCTGAGCAGGACCGGTACGTGGAATTCGACCGCCGACGTTGACGAGGACATATTCTCGATCGAGGGTGGACTGGTGTTCGATAACGCCCTGTGGGGTGCGGTCGGTCCCAGGGTAGGAAGCAGGCTGAGCCTTGCGGGAGAGTACGCTCCCCCCATCTCCGGTTCGGCGGACTACTTCACGCTTCTGATGGACCTCAGGCATTACCTCTGGGTCTCCTCCAGGGTGACGCTCGCCGCCAGGCTGGCCCTCGGTTCCAGCTGGGGATCCGACGGGCAGGTGTTCTTCCTGGGCGGCGCCATTCCGCATAGACTGCTCTGGGGAGAGGTGGACACGATAAACGAGCTGCTCGGTTTCTACACCAACTACGGGGACATGCTGAGGGGATACGACTACGCCAGCGTTCAGGGAAGGAGATACGGGATCCTGAGCCTGGAGATGAGGGTGCCCTTCGTGAACACCCTTGCCCTGGATGCTCCTCTGCCCATCACCATCACCAACGGCAGGGGCGCCTTCTTCATTGACCTCGGGACCGCCTTCAACGAATTCGACAGTTTCCGCGGGGTCTCCACCGACGGCGGCTTCCATCTTCAGGACCTGAAGCTGGGCATCGGTCTCGGATACAGGTTCAACCTGGGGTATTTCCTTCTCAAGCATGACATAGCCTGGAATACGGACCTCAGGGGCATCTCGCAGAGGCCCGCGCACTACTTCACTCTCGGAGCGGAGTTCTGATGACGGTAGCCGGGATCGTCCGGGGATAGCGTATATTCCGGCATAAGGACAGCAGCACTGAAGGAACAATCGAAGGAGAACCGGTTTGAAAGCCATATTCTTCATGCTCGCGACAGTATCCGCAGCCTTCGCATGGACATGCCCGGCCTGCGGCACCGTGTTCGAAGGGGAGTTCTGTCCCGAATGCGGTCTGATAAGTCCGCCGGAAGGGATGACCTTCATACCGGCGTGTTCAGTCAGCGTTGACGGGAACATGGTCCATGTCCCGGCCTTCTTCATAGACAGCGAGCCGGTAAGCTCCCGGAGCATGCTCAGCTGGCTATCGTCGGAGATAACGCATCTTGACCAGGTCCACGTGTATCTCACGGGGCAGGCTGAACTGCTGATGCCCGGTGAGAACATCGGCGAAGAGTTCCGTGACGTTGTGTTCGTCAGGTACACGCCCTGGGTGGTCTACCGCGACATGCAGGGAGGGGTCGAGGGCATAACGGTACAGACCGGCTGCTTCGACAATCCTGCCAACGCCGTCACTTTCGACGCAGCAGGCCTCTATCTGGGCGACAACGGGAAGAGACTCCCCACGGAGGCCGAACTCACAGCCGCGATCTCGGCCGGCGCCGCCGGTTACGTAGATACCTGGGATGTGGTCAGCGCCTACTCGGATTTCATCTCCATGACACTTTCTTCCATTATCGGCGTTCCTCCTGCAGGACTTGCCATGTTCAGCGAGAACCTGGACCCGAGGGAACGCATAATGTGGGAATGGACCGCTGACGCCTGGGGTCAGCAGGCGGGAGCGCCTTCCGATGCCGTATCACCCTACGCGGTGATCTTGAAGCCCCTGGATCCCGTCGTGAGGGGAACGGGCATGCGTGAGTACGGGTACTTCAATGTAATCTTCAGGGGAGTGGTGGCGCTTCCCTGGTACCAAGGGAACCGTAGCTGAAAAAGAAGTGGAGACGAGTATATGAGATATTTCACCGCTATCATCGCCACTGCGGCGCTTGCGGTGCTCATGGCGTCCTGTGGCGGACGTGAGGTAACAAGGACCGATCCCGGCACGGTGACCGATCTCAGCGGTTACTGGAACGATACCGATGCCCGGATGGTGGCCGACTCCATGGTATCCCAGTGCCTTGACGGCAGGTGGCTGACGGATCACGGGGCTTCCCGCGGAGACCGACCGGCCACACCGGTGATCGTAGTGGGGGGCATCTACAACGAGAGTTCGGAACATATCAATACCGACCTGTTCATGAACGAGATCGAGCGTTCCCTTCTGGAGTCGGGAGAGGTCCAGATCGCCGCCGGCGGGTCCAGCAGGGAGGAGATAAGGGACGAGAGGTACCAGCAGGGCATTTTTGCCTCTCCCGAGTCGGCGGCGGAGTTCGGACGCGAGATCGGTGCAGATTTCGTCATGACAGGCGACATCGGCTCCATCGTGGACGAGGAGGGAGACACCAGGAGCATCTACTACCAGGTGAGCCTTGAGCTGGTGGATGTTGAAACGGCCCTGAAAGCATGGATGGGCAGCCTCGAGATCAAGAAGATCATCGAGTGGTAGAAAAGGGGTCCAGTCTCCTCTGGCGAAGGCTGAACACCGGATGAATAACCCCTTTGCAGGGAAACGCCTCCTGATGACCTTCGGGACGGTGCTTGCCTTGATCGTATCTGCATCCTGCGCAACTAGCTACACGGGCGATATGCGGCGTGTCACCTCCGAGCTCAGGAACAACGATCCGGACCAGGCACTGGAGGAGTTCCGGCGGACCTTCAGCGATTCAACGGGAAGGGATCGCCTCCTCTACCTCATGGAACTTGGCAACCTGCTCAGGCTGGCAGGCGAATACGGCCAGGCTGGAAGTGTCCTTCTTCAGGCCGACCGCCTGAGCGACCGGCAGCGGGGAGTGGATCTGGGTCAGCAGGTGGGATCCTTCCTGACAAGCGATACGGCGCTGGAATTCAGGGGTGCGGACTACGAGAAGGTAATGATAAACTACTGTCTTGCGGTCTGCTACGCTGCACAGGGCAACATGGAGGATGCCCTGGTGGAGTGTCGAAGGGTCAACGACAAGCTCAGGGCTCTTAACGTGAACTACGAGGACAATCCCAACCGCTACAGGGACGACGCCTTCGTGCGGTACTTCATGGGAGTGCTGTTCGAGAAGGCGGGAGACCTGAACAACGCGCTCGTCGCTTACAGGAACAGCGTATCCGTCTACGATTCGGACTACGGGGAATACTACGGGCTGCCGGCCCCGGACAGGGTCAGGGCCGACGTTCTCAGACTGTCCAGCCGGCTTGGAATGCAGTCGGTATACAGTGAGTACGCATCCGATTGGCCTGATGTGGAATGGGAGGGACTTGGCCCCGACGTCGAACGGGGAGAGCTGGTGGTGATCATGGAGGTGGGACTGATCCCGCCCAGGCAGGAGAGGACCAGCACTTTCATGGTCGATGACAGGGTCTACAGGATCGCTCTCCCTGCCATCCCCGGAGGGAGTAGGGTCAGGAGCAGCCTGGTGGTCAGTTCGGGAAGCAGTGTGTCCTCCGGTTTCCTGACGGAGGACCTGACCGGGATCGCCAGGAAGAACCTGGAGGACCATGCCGGCAGGGACGTGGCAAGGGCAGTGGCAAGGCTGGCGGTCAAGGCCGGCGTAAGCGAGGCCGGTGAGGAGATCGTCGAAGAATTGACAGAAGAGGGGAGCGGTATCGCCAGGTTCACCGGTCTGGTTCTAAGCATCTTTGGTGCGGCAACGGAGCAGGCCGACCTCAGAGCATGGCTCACGCTTCCCTCACAGATATACGTGGCCCGTATCGCCCTTCCCGCCGGCGAACATCCCGTGAACGTCTCGCTCGACGGCAGGACCGTCTACAGTACAGGATCCATGCCGATAGAAGCGGGTGGTATCGAGCTGCTCTTCCTCAGGGATCAATGATCCATGGACAGACGCACTCTGGCCTCCATGATAGACCATACCCAGCTCAGACCGGATGCCGGGAGATCTGATATCGAGCGGCTTTGCAGGCAGACGCTTGAGTACGGTTTCGCCGCAGCCTGCGTCAACCCTCTATGGGTTTCCCTGGCTTCGGACCTGCTCAGGAACGGGAGCCCGCTGGTCTGCTCCGTGATCGGTTTTCCCCTGGGAGCATCGGTCACAATGGCCGATGAAGCTTCCCGGGCGTTGGACAATGGCGCCGGTGAGCTTGACATGGTCATTCCCCTGGGTCTGCTGAAGAGCGGAATGACCAACGAGGCTGCGAAGACCATCGAAGAAGTAGTGAAGGCCTCTTCCGGAGTGCCGGTGAAGGTCATACTGGAGACCTGCCTGCTCACAGACGGGGAAAAGGTCATCGGCTGCAGGCTGGCGATGGATGCAGGAGCTTCATGGGTAAAGACCTCCACCGGATTCGGCGGCGGAGGGGCCACTGTCGAGGATGTCGCCCTGATGAGGAGCGTTGTGGGAGAGAAGCTGGGGGTAAAGGCATCCGGCGGTATAGGTACCCTCGAGAAGGCGCTGTCGATGATAGAGGCGGGAGCAGGCCGCCTCGGCTGCAGCAGAAGCGTTCAGATAATCGAGTCGATCAGAGAATGACCCCCGGAAAGTTCCTGGAAATTAGTGCAGGCAACCGGAGGGGTCAACCGGTTGCCTGCCTGTGCCCTGGACTACATTCGGTTCTCTACGGCCGGTCAGGGAGGGGGTCAGACCGGCAGTACGATGAGAGCGAATGCTGGCAGGATCAGCGCTTCGACAGCGAGGATCAGCCAGTTTTTCAGTCCAGGTCTTTGCATTTCACTATCTCCTTGCGCATTCAAACTCTCAACCGAACACTTATTCCAGAAGCAAGAAGTTTACCAGAAAAAAGGGACGACCCGTGAGCAGCGAGAATCTCAATCCCGTTCAGAAGGAGGCGGTGGACTATTCGGACGGGCATCTGATAATACTTGCGGGAGCCGGCAGCGGAAAGACCAGGGTGCTCACCTCGAAGATAGCCCGTATCATAGGGAGAGGACTGGCAGAACCCTGGCAGGTACTGGCGATGACCTTCACAAACAAGGCTGCCGGGGAGATGAGGGAAAGGGTCGAGCGGATGCTGCCCGGAAAGGGCTCCCGCGTCAGGATGGGCACCTTCCATTCAGTGTGCGCCTGGATCCTCAGGAGAGAAGCCCATCATCTCGGTTTCAACGAGAATTTCACCATCTACGATGCGGACGACCAGAAGACGCTGATGCGGAGGCTCCTGAAGGGACGCGGGATTTCCACCAGGATAACTCCGGGCATAGCGCTCTCGTACATCTCCCGGTGCAAGAATGACGGGGTTACGGCGGAGGAGGCCTCGGAATCTGCTTCAAGCGCCAGGGACAGGGAACTTGCAGAGGTATACGGAGCCTACCAGGAGAGGCTTCGTGATTCGGGTGCCTTTGATTTCGACGATTTGTTGACGGGTGTTCTTACTCTATTTCGTCAATATCCTGACGTAAGGAACGGTTACGCATCCAGGTTCTCCCACATCCTGGTGGACGAGTACCAGGATACCAACAGGGTGCAGCACGAACTCCTCCGTGAACTGGCTTCCAGAGGTGCGATGGTGACCGTAGTCGGCGACGACGACCAGTCCATCTACTCGTGGAGGGGGGCCTGTGTCGAGAACATACTGGAGTTCGAGAAGGATTTTCCCGGTACCAGGATGATCAGGCTGGAGGAGAACTACAGGTCCAAGGGCAACATACTCCGCGGGGCGGCGTCGCTGGTCAGTTTCAACCTCAGACGGCACGGCAAGACCCTGTGGACAAGGCAGGACCCGGGACCGCCCGTGAGAGTTAAATGCCTCTACAACGAGCAGGAGGAGGCGGAATGGATCCTTGGGGAGATAGAGGAACTCCTGGAGGACGGCTCTTGCCCCTCCGACTCCATAGCCATCCTGTACAGGACAAACGCCCAGTCGAGGCAGTTCGAGACCGCCTGCCGCAGACGGGGTATCAGGTACGAGGTGGTGGGTTCCCAGAGGTTCTACGAGAGGATGGAGATAAAGGACATCATCGCCTACCTCAGGGTGCTCCTGAACCATGAGGACAGGCTAAGCCTGGAACGCATCATCAACAAACCGGGCAGGGGTCTCGGTACCAAGGGCAGGGAAGCATTCTTCGACTTTGTCGACGGTAATGGTACGGACCCGCTGGACGCGATGATGATGGCCGGCGGTATCGACGGGGTATCATCCAGGGCGGCCTCCGCCCTGAGGGACCTGGGCCTGTGGTACCGGAAGGCGGCTGAGATGACCGCCGGTGGAGCGGCCGCCCTGGAGGTTGTGGACAGCCTCCTGGAGACAACCGGATTGGCAGCCCGGTACGATTCCGGGGACGTGACGGACCAGTCCAGGCTCGAGAACATCGAGGAGTTCCGAAGGAGTGTTCTGGAATACGATCAGGCAGCTCCCGAGGGAGGTTTGCCCGGGTTCATGACAGAGGTGAGCCTTGCCACCACCGTGGACGATTACGAGGGAAGGGACAGCGGCAGGATCGCGCTGATGACCCTGCACTGCGCCAAGGGTCTCGAGTTCAACACCGTCTTCATCGCCGGTCTCGAGGAGGGCATGCTGCCCTTCATCAGGCCCGGCGAGTATGCACCCTCGGACATTGAGGAGGAGAGACGGCTGCTCTACGTGGGAATGACCAGGGCGATGGAGAGGCTTGTACTTACATTTACCCTGAACAGGATCAGGGCCGGGGTGCGCCAGTCCGGCCCTTCAAGGTTCCTGGAGGAGATCGCCGCCGGTGAATCGCGGATACCACCCGCGGATCGTGACCTTCCAGGGGAGATCACTTCTTCCGATGATGATGTAGATACAGGTATCGATTACAGGATCGGCAACCTCATACGGCATCCCAGGTACGGCCGCGGTATCGTGAGGAAGGCAGTCAGGAACGGATCGGAGTGGCGGATCACGGTGGACTTCGGTTTCGACGAGCCCAAAACGCTTGTCACCGGCTACGTTCCCATACCGGTGATAAAGGAGAGAGCTGATGCCGGCGACATGGACCAGTGATCCGGCAGGAGGACGGGAGTTGTTGGATGCAGCCTTTCCCGGGCACTGCCGGTTCCGCTGAGATAAGGGTGACAGTCTCCCGGGGGATGCTCTTCCGAATGACTTTGAATCCCTCCACCGCCGTCGGGGAGGACCGGGACCGGAGGTAATGCGCGGAATGGGCGAGAATCAGCTGAAGGACATGGCCCGAAGGGTTAGACTGGACGTGCTGGAGATGATCCGGGCGGCGGGCAGCGGACATCCCGGAGGGTCCTTCTCCTCCGTGGAGATACTTGTGGAGCTGTACTGGAACGTTCTCAGGATCCGCCCCCTGGAACCCGGCTGGAAGGATAGGGACAGGTTCATCCTCTCCAAGGGGCACGCCTGCCCAGCCCTCTACTCTGTGCTGGCAAGGAGGGGCTACTTCGATCCGAAGGAACTCACCACCCTGAGAAAGCTGGGTTCCAGGCTGCAGGGCCATCCCAACATGCGCGACCTCCCCGGACTGGACGCATCCACCGGCAGCCTTGGACAGGGCCTCTCAATCGCCTGCGGCATTGCCCACGGCCTGCGTCTGGACGGGCTGCCCGGCCGCGTCTACTGCCTTCTGGGAGACGGAGAGCTTCAGGAGGGGAACGTCTGGGAGGCGGCCATGACAGCATCCCACTACGCACTTGGCCACCTGACCGCGATAGTGGACAGGAACCTGGTCCAGCTTGACGGTAATGTCTCGGGGGTCATGGAGATAGAACCCCTGGCGGACAAGTGGCTGTCTTTCGGATGGGACGTCATCGTTGCCGAAGGGCACAGCTTCCAGTCACTTGACAAAGCCTTCGAACACTGCGGAACCACCGCCTTTCCCTCGGTGGTGATAGCCAATACCGTGAAGGGCAGGGGAGTCTCCTTCATGGAGGGTGCATCCGCATGGCACGGCAGGTGCCCCGACGGGGAGGAGTACGCCTCTGCGAAGAGGGAACTGGAAGGGGGCTCGTCGTGAGGGACTCGAAACCCTCGCGGGAAGGCTACGTCGAGGGCATCCTGGAAGCCGGCAGGAGGGACCCGCGGGTAGTGGTGGTGGAGGGAGATGTTTCCCGATCCATAGGGAGTGCCGCCTTCGGAGA
The DNA here is from genome assembly GCA_002030045.1 of Candidatus Aegiribacteria sp. MLS_C. Lineage (GTDB taxonomy): Bacteria > Fermentibacterota > Fermentibacteria > Fermentibacterales > JCC-6 > Aegiribacteria. The sequence goes on from LQBI01000001.1 coordinate 187,209, forward strand.
AGAGTTTCCCGACAGGTTCTTCAACTTGGGAGCAAGCGAGCAGGACATGATGGGGGAAGCCGCCGGTCTGGCCCTGGCCGGCTTCACTCCCTTTGTCTCCACATACGCTGTTTTCATTGCGGGAAGAGCATGGGAGCAGGTACGGACCAGCGTCTGCTACATGGACCTTAAGGTGAGGATCGGCGGAGCCCACGGAGGGATCAGCGTCGGACCAGACGGGGCAACCCACCAGGCCCTTGAGGACGTGGCCATCATGAGAGTGCTGCCGAACATGAAGGTGCTGGTGCCGGCGGACTCGAACCAGACAAGGGCCTCGGTCCTGGCATCGCTGGACATGGAGGGTCCCGTCTACATAAGGTTCGGCAGGAACCCGGTGCCGCAGATCTACTCCCTTGCCGAAAGTGTTGTGCCCGGCAGGGGGAACCTCCTTGCGGAGGGCGGTGATGTAACCCTGGTGGCCTGCGGGCCGATGGTGGCCGAGGCCCTGGAGGCTGCGGAGTTATTGCGGAAGAAAGGCATATCTGCCGGTGTTGTGGACATGGTGTCGGTGAAACCCCTGGACGAGGGGCTGCTCCTGTCACAGGCATCCAGGACCGGTGCGGTGGTGGTGGCGGAGGACCACCAGGTCACCGGAGGCCTGTTCGGAGCCGTGGCGGAGACCCTTGCGCTGAAGGGACGGGCAAGGGTGGATGCCGTTGCGGTCATGGACCGCTTCGGCACCAGCGGCTCCCCTGAACTCGTCAGAAGGGACTACGGTCTCACCGCACATGAAATGGCGAAAAGGGCTGAGAACCTGCTCTCGTGAGCACCGGCCGCCGAATGGCGGGAAGGCGCACTTGTCGTTGACTTGCGGAATGCCCCGCTGTAGTATGCAGCTTGTTATGGACTCTATCATGAGAAGCTATTCCTACTAACAGCAAACAGGAGGAATCAAATGGCCAGAGTACTGATTTGCGATCCCGTCGACCAGACAGCCCTCGAGGCTATGCGCAGCGCCGGCCATGAAGTGGTGGAGAAGACCGGCATGACACCGGAGGAACTCCTCGAGACGGCACCGCAGTTCGACGCCATGGTCGTCAGGAGCGCCACCAAGGTCAGGAAGCCCGTGCTGGAAGCGGCGGCCAGGGGGAACCTGAAGCTCATCGTCAGGGGAGGCGTCGGGCTCGACAACATAGACACCGATGTGGCAGCCGAGCTGGGAATAACCGTGAACAACACTCCCGCCGCAAGCAGCGTTGCCGTAGCAGAGCTGGCCATGGCCCACATGCTTGCCTGCAGCAGGTTCCTGGGACCTGCGAACCTGACCATGAAGAGGGGCGAATGGAACAAGAAGGCCTACGGGAAGGGCAAGGAGCTGTTCGGTTCGACCCTGGGTCTCATCGGTTTCGGACGGATTTCCTGCGAAGTGGGGAAGATGGCCGGGGGTTTCGGCATGAAGGTGATCTTCTTCGATCCATACATAGATGACGCGGCGGACGCCCAGAAGGTCGATCTTGACACCCTTCTCAGGCAGTCGGACTTCATCAGCCTCCACATTCCCCACAACAAGGAGACCCACTACCTGCTCGACGCTCCCCAGTTCGGAATGATGAAGGACGGCGTGGTGATAGTGAACTGCGCCAGGGGCGGCACCATCAACGAGTCCGCCCTTCTCGAGGCCATCGATTCCGGCAAGGTGTTCGCCGCCGGCGTGGACGTCTTCGAGGAGGAACCTCCCGCAGATAATCCTCTCGTAATGAACGAGAGGGTCGTCGTCACACCCCACATCGGCGCCGGTACCGCGGCTGCGGGCAAGAGGGTGGGCGGCGAGGTGGCAAAGAAGATAATCGCCTTCTTCGAATAAACGGGAAACAGTCATCATCAACAGGAAAGGTGGATCCATGCGGAAAGACTGGATTGGCATTCCAGCCCTCGGGATTCTCCTTCTGCTTGCCTCTTTTGCCGCAGCTCAGGATGCCGTCGAGGAAATGACGCAGGATGCGGATCCCCGGCCCGGGGAGATGATGGAGGATACGGCGGGAGTAGAGGGTACCCAGCTCCAGCCGGCAGTGGAGGGAGTGCCCGAAGAGCCTGGTCCCGCCCTTGACGTTCCGGGAGCCATAACCGTCGAGGACAAGGACAACGATGCCGGGGACCAGCTGGTTGTCTGCTTCGAGCCCCCGGCGGACACATCCGGCGTCTTCGCCTACAATGTCTACAGGCGCAAGGCGGGGGAGACGGGCGAGGTGAGCTGGAACCTGGTGAAGATCATCCCTGTTCTGGGACCCACCCTGTTCATCGACGGTTACGACCCGGAATATCCGATAGAGCCCGGCACCAGGTACGAGTACAGGGTAGCTTCCGTGAGCCTGGAGGGCGAGGAGTACTTCGGTGAGCCGCAGGTGGCACAGGCAGTTCCCGCCGGGGAACTCTACCATACCGGGAAGACAAAGGTCCTGATAGCCGGCGGGCTGTTCATCTTCCTCATCTTCTACTACTTCGGCAAGGCCCAGCGGGGCAGGCAGATGTACCTCAGACCCATTGCCGGCATAGAGGCCATCGACGAGGCCATAGGAAGGGCAACCGAGATGGGCAAGCCGGTCCTGTACGTGCCGGGTCTGTCCACTATCTCCGACGTGGCCACCATCGCAAGCCTCACCATTCTGGGAAGGGTGGCCAAGAAGGTCGCACAGTACCAGACGCCGCTAATGGTCCCCAACCGTGATCCAATTGTATACACAGTTGCCGACGAGGCCGTGAAGCAGGCCTATCTGGAAGCAGGAAGACCCGACGCCTTCGATCCCGATTCGGTATTCTTCCTGACCGACAGCCAGTTCGCATTCGTTGCCGGTGTGAACGGTATAATGATGAGGGAGAAACCCGCCACCAACTTCTACCTTGGAATGTTCTGGGCTGAATCGCTGCTCCTGGCGGAAACCGGTTCCCTCACCGGGGCCATTCAGATAGCGGGGACCGACGCGGTCACCCAGCTGCCGTTCTTCATAACCACCTGTGACTACACACTGATTGGGGAGGAGCTGTACGCCGCCAGCGCCTACCTCGGCCGCGAACCCAAGCAGATAGGCGCGGTCAAGGGACAGGACGCGTGCAAGGGGATAATAATGGCGTTCATTACGATCGCTTTCGTTCTGTCCATCCTGGACATGGTCGCGGATACGGAGACCCTGGAATGGGTCAGGCGCATCGTGACCGTGCCCATTGTGGACTAGCCCACCGGAGAGGAGTCTGAACAGTGAAGAGGACTGTTCCGCTTATGATAGTGATGGTGGGCGGAATACTGATGATGGTTCAGTATTTCATTCCCCATCAGTACTCCCAGGCCGTCTTCGACAGCTATGTATCCTGGGCCCCCATCATAGCCGCCTTCGCCCTGATCCTGGGAGTAGGCAGCCTCACGAGGGTGCACGCCCACAAGATCAGGAGGAAGGCAGAGAACTGGCAGTACAGCTGGGCGGTGCTGATACCGCTCTACGCGATGCCGGTGCTGGCCCACATATGGCCGGTTTCCCTCTCGGGAGGCATGGACGAACCCAGCATCTTCCACTTCCTTTTCATGCACATCCAGGTCCCCATTCAGGCCACCATGTTCAGCATGCTCGCCTTCTACATCGCCAGTGCGGCGTTCAGGGCCTTCAGGGCCAAGTCTGCCCTGGCCACGGTGCTTCTCCTGGCCGCCGTGATAGTCATGCTCGGCCAGGTCCCGATAGGGGACCTCATCGCCAAATGGTTCCCCCAGATAGGACTGTGGATACTGAGGTATCCCAACCTGGCCGCCAAGCGAGCCATCATGCTGGGTGTCGGCTTCGGTATACTGGCCACCAACCTGAAGATAATCTTCGGCGTCGAGCGCAACTGGCTCGGCGGGGCCGGGAAGTAGGTGATCGGCATGAACATCTGGGAGAGAATGCTCAACATCGACAGACGATGGATATTCCTTTCCATCGGCGTGGTCTCAATCATCCCCTTCCTTACCAAGATCGGTCTGCCCGTGAGCACCACCGAGGAGGTGGAGGACATCTTCACCTACATCGATTCGCTGGGCAAGGAGAATGCCATCTTCATCAGCTTCGACTTCGACCCGGGCACCCAGGCCGAGAACATGCCCATGGGAGTTGCGGTAATGCGCCATGCCTTCCACAATCACGTTCCGGTGTTCCTCACCGCCTACACACCTCTGGGACACGGAATGGCCGGAGGGGCGCTGGACTACGTGACACGACCTTCGACTCCGGGGTACTACACCAGTGTGGACTTCGACGAGTGGGCCGATATCAGGAATGCAGGGATCACAGACAGGGATGAACTGGAAGCGGCATGGGAAGAGGCCGGCAATGTGCTTCCGGATGATTCCCATGGCTGGGTCTTCGAGGGCAGGGACTTCGTATACCTCGGTTATGCCCCGCTGTTCCATCTGGTGATCCTGGGAATGACCTCCTCCATCGAGACCCAGTACCCGTCCGACGCCCACGACAACCCGCTGTCCGAGATGCCCATCCTGAGGGAGCACAAGAGCCTCAGGGAGGTGGACCTCGCTGTGACGACCTCGGGTTCCTCCGCATGCACCGCCTGGGTGATCTACGGCAGGGAGAAGATAGGGCTGCCGGTGGCCTTCGGCGTGACAGCGGTCAGCGCCACCGACTACTACCCCTACATCCAGTCGGGCCAGATAATCGGCCAGATGGGAGGTCTTCGGGGTGCCGCCGAGTACGAGGTTCTCCTGCAGCAGAACGGCATCACCGAGACCACCGACAAGGCCTTCACCGGGATGGACGTCCAGTCCGCCGACCACCTGCTGATAATCTTCTTCATAATCATGGGCAACATCGCTTACTTCATGGGGGGATTCCACAGGAAGAAGCAGCTGAAGGGAGGGAGGTAGGAAATGTACGAGATCATAGGCATCTGGGTCGGGGCCTTCTTCACCCTGGCCATCTATTCCTTCCTCTACAAGGAGAACCCCGTCTACCGTCTGGCCGAGCATCTGGTGGTGGGCATATCCCTGGGTTACACCATGGCGATAACCTACGATGTGGTGCTGAAGCCCAGGCTGATCGAACCACTCCTGGCCGGAGGCTCGTGGATCCTTCTTATCCCCGCATTGCTGGGGCTCCTCTACATAACCAGGTTCATTTCCAGCATAGCGTGGCTCTCAAGGTATCCCATCGCCTTCGTCCTCGGGACCGGCATGGGAGTCGGGTTCCCCCTCACCATGAAGAGCAACGTACTCAGGCAGCTTGAAGCCGCCATGATACCCTTCTACCAGGAGGGCATGCCCTGGCACATGGTCCTGGGCAACGTGGTCCTCGTCCTGGGAACGCTTGCGGCGCTCATCTACTTCTTCTTCTCCAAGCCGCACAAGGGTTTCTTCTTCGGGACCGGTTCCAGGATAGGTATCTGGATCATCATGCTCGGGTTCGGTGCCACCTTCGGGTTCACCGTCATGGGCCGTATCAGCCTGCTCATTGGAAGGATACAGTACCTTCTCGGAGACTGGCTCCACCTCATAGAGTGAGGAGCGCTGACGGGGCCGGGTCCTCCCCGGCCCCGTCACTCCTTCGAACTTGACCTTTCGAGGGTGTTTTCGTAAATTGCTCCTTCCGGCTGAAACTGCGTTTCGGCCCTGGTTGGGCTTTCGGCTTGGCAGTTTTCTGGTATCTGCAGGATTATTCGAATCGGATCATTAGTGCCGGGGTAGCTCAGATGGTAGAGCAACGGACTGAAAATCCGTGTGTCGACAGTTCGATTCTGTCCCCCGGCACCACCTCATGGGGTCGTACGTTACTTCGGGTCACTTAGGCTCTCCACCACCGATGGGGCATCCCTCAATACCATATATGTAGTGCACGCACCAGAGATCCATAGTATTAGGAGTTCACGAAACCTGGGCAACTTGCAGATCCGATATTCAATCTGCTTTGAGTACAGTTCTTCATGCGGTTCTTCCCATGGTCCCTCGGCGGCGATAGATTCTGAGCACCGTCGGATCTGTCATCGTGAATGGAGGGTGCCATAACAGGGAGCAGGATAGCCCTCAACTGGATTGTCTTCAACACCTGGTCCACGGGAGCAGCCAGGAGGGCCTACGAGCTTCACAGGAGGATGCCCGAGGACCTGGAATTCACAGCCTTCGTAACGCGTGGTTTCTCCCGCGAGTGGAGGCTGGAATGTCCGGGTATAAGATTCGTCGAGGTGTCCGGATCCCGTTCATTCCTGGGAAGGCTAAGGGAGGGTTCCGCATCCTACTGGAGTGGTCTGCTCAAGGATCAGGAATGCGGACTCTGGGTAACCGATACGCTACCCGTTCCCTCCGGTCTTTCCGGGACAAGGACCTGCATCACCGTACATGACCTGAGGTTCCTGGCTTCGAGGAACTACCTGAGTCTTCAGAGATACCTCCTCATGAAGCACTCCATGGGCAGGTCACTTGAACGGGCGGACGCGGTTGTGGCCGTATCCCAGTGGACGGCCCAGGTCCTTCTGGACAGGTATCCGGTCACTGCAGGCAAGCTGTCTGTGGTGGAGAACTCCGTGGACCCCGAACCCTTTCGCATTTCCCGGCCCGGAGGTTCTCCGGTCTCCAGACCCTACATATTCTCGGTAGGCCACCTGGAAACAAGAAAGAACTTCGAGAGACTTGTGGAGGCTTTCGGGATCGTTTCCAGGATGTGGGACGGCAATCTGGTTCTTGTCGGAGGGGATCAGGGTTCTCTTCGCACTATACTGGAAAATGCTTTGCGTGTGGGGGTGTCTGACAGGCTAATGATAAGGCACGACCTGGATTTCGAGACTCTGGTCAGGTTCTACAGGAATGCCGAGTTAGTGGTCTGTCCTTCAAAGTACGAGGGTTTCGGGATTACCCTGCTGGAAGGTATGGCCTCAGGCAGGGCGGTGGCGGCGTCGGACATCCCTCCCCACAGAGAAGTTGCCGGGGAGGCGGCACTTTACTTCCATCCCGACGATACACCGGGTATGGCCGATGCCATGCTGAACCTTGCCAGGGACCGCTACCTCAGGGAATCCCTGGTCCAGAGAGGCGACATAAGGCTGGAGCGCTTCTCCTGGGAGCGTTCCGCACAGAAACTGGCTTCCCTTTACAGGGAACTTCTCGGGAGATGAGATGGATGAAGCGGAAGTGACCCTGAGAAGAATGGAGAAAGAGGACTACAGGGATCTCGTGGAGCTCTGGGAGTGTTTTTCAGGAAATACGCTGACCGGGGCTGACAGTCCCTCAGGCTTTGAAGCGTTCCTCGATACTAACGGTGAGTATTGTTTCGTGGCCGAGATGGAAGACCGCGCCGTTGGTACCGTAATGGCTGGCAACGACGCACGGCGGGGCTATGTCTACCATCTGGCCGTAGAGGAGGGCCTGCAGGGGCGTGGAATAGGCAGAATGCTCATGGATGCATGCGAGGACGCGCTTAGAAATGACGGTATAGAGAAGGCTCACCTGTTCATCTACACCGACAACCCGGCCATCGGTTTCTACGAGAGGACGGGATGGCACAGGAGGCATGATATAGCTGTCATGAGCAAGGTCCTCATAGGGGACAGGTACATGGGTACCAGGAGGGATGGCTGAGAAGCTTCCATTCCCTGGAAACTCGAATCATAATACACAAGAGGTCCTCGATTTCGGCTTTATCCCGGGAGAAACAGGAATATGATCACCGCATTGATTGCCGCTGGGGTAGTGCTCGTTCAGCCAATACAGGTCAGCGATATCCAGGATAGACCGAACGACGCGGGTGACGGCCTACTGGTGTACCTGCAGATGCCGGAGGTAACCGACGAGATACTGTCCGTCGAGATCTACAGGAGGTCAGTGCAGGAACCCGAGTGCAACTGGCAGCTGGTCATGGTCGAGATGATGCCGGTATGGGATCCCTTTCTCGTTGACGGATATGACCCTGACTATCCCGTGATCCCCGGTGTTAAGTACGAGTATCTACCTATGACCCTGACCCTGTCAGGTGATACCCTCCCCGGAGAGGTGGTTGTCTCACCTGTGGTTCCCCGCGGTGAGTTCATCAACACGGACGAGGTATCGGTCCTGGCCGCCAGCGTGGTGTTCATTTTCCTCATCTTCTACTACTTCGGTAAGGCACAGCGGGGAAGGGAGATGTACCTGCGGCCCATAGCCGGGATCGAAGCCATAGACGAGGCCATAGGTAGGGCCACGGAGATGGGCAAGGCCATTCTATACGTACCGGGTCTCTCGACGATCTCTGATGTAGCTACCATAGCAAGTCTTACCATACTTGGCAGGGTCGCCAGGAAGGTTGCAGAGTATGGAACGGACCTCAGGGTCCCCAACTGCGATCCAATTGTCTACACAGTGGCAACGGAATCTGTGAAGCAGGCCTATCTGGAAGCTGGCAGACCCGACGCCTACAGCGATGAATCAGTGTACTTCATCACCGACAGCCAGTTCGCATACGTAGCCAGTGTGAATGGGATGATGATGCGTGAGAGACCCGCTACTAACTTCTATCTGGGTATGTTCTGGGCTGAATCCCTCCTCCTGGCGGAGACCGGTTCGCTCTCCGGGGCGATACAGATCGCCGGAACGGATGCGGTGACCCAGCTCCCTTTCTTCATCACCACATGTGATTACACGCTCATCGGTGAAGAGCTTTACGCGGCCAGCGCCTATCTGGGCAGGGAGCCGAAGCAGCTGGGTGCTGTCAAAGGCCAGGACGCCTGCAAGGCGATCGTGATGGTCCTCATCCTGCTAGGGATCCTCTTCAGCATCCTGCAAATGATAACGGGAAACGAAAGCTTCATGTTCCTGAAGGACATGATGGTCACCGGGAACTGATCTTGCCAGACCTGCTTGTGCCTCTTTACAGCCTTTCTTCCCTGCCGGTGCTCGAGGGCTTCTGGGTGGGCCGGCCGCTTCCGCATCAGTCGGAGAAGGTTCTTGACTTCATAGGGGAGACCTTCGGAAGCTCCTGGAAAGCGGAGGCGTCCTCTGCCTTTGGTTCGGTCCCTCCACGGATCAAGGTGGCGGTGGACGAAACCGGTAGGCTGCTAGGCTTCTGCTGCTGGGACTGCACCTCGCTGGGGTTCCTGGGACCGATTGGCGTGACGGAAGCAGCCAGGGGCAGGGGTATAGGGAAGGCCCTGGTCCTCTCGGTGCTGTACAGCATGAGGGAGGCCGGTTACGCCTACGCCGTCATAGGTGGAGCCGGTCCGGTGGACTTCTTTCGGAGTATCTGCGATGCCAGAGTCATCGAGGGCAGCGATCCCGGCATCTACGGCAACCCCATTCAGGGACGGACCTGATTTCATCAAGTTACTAGGTTCGAGTTATGCTGGGGGATATGGATTTCCTAAGAATTCTGGGGTGCAGCAGATCCATCGCGTGCTCTTCGTAAATGATGATAACTTGATGAAATCAGGTCCGTCCCTAAAAGACTAGAAAAAGCTCCAGGGAGGAGGAGAAGCGGGAATCGGAGACACCGGTCACGTGTCCCTCGTTGCGGACCCATTCGTTGCCTGCGGTTGCGTGCACCTCCATGAAATCCAGGGGGTAGCATCCGATGTGAAGCCGGGCGCCCGTGGAGTGCTCAACGATGCCTGAGGGGAACTCGCCGCCGGTGGAGGCGGAATCCGGCCAGCCCTCCTGGACAGTGCCCTCGCCGTGCCTCGTATGGTCCACGGTCACCTCCGTAAGAAGGGGCCAGACGGCGGCGGTCCCTAGCGAGAGGGTCAGGACATCGGCGTCTGGACCCAGGCCGGAGCCTATTATGTCACCGTGGTGAAGGTAGTAGTTATGTGATTCCCTCTGGCTGTAGACGTACCGGTCTATTCTCGTGTATTCCAGGACAGAGCCCATTGAAAGGGGCGAAACGTAGACGGATACTCCTGCGGTCATTCCCAGCTTGTTCGGGCGGTCCGCCTCGTTCTCGTACTGTATGTCGTCTATGAGCAACTCTCCATAGAGTTCCAGGTCGGTCACGGGTTTCCAGGATGCGTCCAGGCACATGAAGGCGTTGTCGTCCACTCTCTCGTTCCACTGCACCGGGTACCAGGGTATGAGAGGGTTCATGTAGGCCAGGTCCAGACCCTCCGCCTTGAACAGCACCGATTCGCTGAATCCTATGCGCAGGTTCGCGGAGGGGGACAGGTCCAGCCTGTGGCTGACGAGATAGGTCCCGGAATCGCTGTCCACCGTGGCCGTGAGACCGGTGAAGGCGAGCCTGTCCTCGAAAAGCCTCAGTTCCAGCTTCAGCATGTCCAGGGGAGGGCTGTTGTCCGAAAGCAGCAGCTGGTTGAACCTGCCGGGACCCCATCTCTGGGGCATTCGGCCAAGCGAGGCCGCTACTACCCCTCCGTCCCACCTCAGGTATCCCCAGTCCACGTAAAGGTGCCGTCCCTTCTCCATTCCCTGGTGGAAGGGGGAGAAGTAGTCCGGGGGCTGCTCGTCGGAGCCGGCCCACAGCGACAGCCTCTCTTCCAGGAAGAGTCCCGGAAGGATGCTCACGTATATCCTGCCCGTGCCGCCGGTCCTTGTTTCCAGCTCACCGTCATCCACCAGGACCTCGCCTGCGGCGGTCCCGGTGAGGGCCATACCCGTAGATCCGTCCTCCAGCCCCCCGGGCGGAAGGCTCCTGCGAAGGATCTCGCCCAGGGGTCCCCGGTGTATGCCCTCCGCGGTGGTGGTTGAAAACAGACCTGATCCCACCGCCGGGAGTACCTGGGGAAGCATCTCCGAGGAGGCCGTCCCGTTCATGTAGAGCCACCATCCCAGCGGGTCCTGAAGAGGGAGCCCTGTCTCCCTGACCGGCACCATCATCAGTCCAGCTGCCAGTAGAACGCCGGTCATCCTCTTCCCGCCCTTCTCAGTTCCGTGAGGGTCTCCACATGGTCCGTCTGGGGAAACATATCAACTGGTGTGATGCCTGCAACCTTCCAGTCCCTCTCGCATATGATCCCCAGGTCCCTGGCCAGCGAGAAGGGATTGCAGCTGACGTAGACGATGAGCGGAGTTCTCATCCTTCTCAGAAGGCGTGCATCCCTCACTCCAAGCCCTGCCCTGGGAGGGTCCACGATGACGGCGTCCCAGGCCTGCCCGTCCTTCAGGTCCTCCACAAGGAACTGCCTGCTCCTGCAGGTGACGAACTCCACGTTCTTCAGGCCGTTCTCCGCGGCCGAAGCCCTTCCGCTTTCCGATGATGCCTTGTCCATCTCCACGGAAACCACCCTGGCACCCGAAGCAGCCGCAGGCAGGGCGAAGGTCCCGCATCCGCCGTACAGGTCCAGAATCCGGCCTCCCGGAGGCAGCAGTCCCAGAACCTTTTCAACGAGAATTCCGGCTGCGCCTGTGTTGACCTGGAAGAAGCATCCGGGGCCGATCCTGAATGAACAGCCGGCGAGTTCCTCCGTGAATGGAGCTGCTTTGCTGCCGTACTCCCATCTTCCGTTCCTCGGCCAGGCTGCCGCCACCCCCTCTCCCAGGTCCGGGATTCCTCCTGGCGGCAGTTCCGAGAATTCCACCATGGACCTACCCGTGCGATCCGAGGCCCTTACGGATACCCGACGACAGCCGGGCAGGGCTCTGCCGGAGAGCCGGGAGAACGCCTCCAGCCCGGTTCGGTTCAGAAGAGGACAGAATGGTACGGCCACCGGGTCACCCCGGCGCATGTGGAGACCCGGCCCCTCGGGGGTCATGTCGAATGAAACCCTGTTCCTGTAGTTCCTTGCCTCGGGTGACGGGACGGCTTCTTCCACGAAGTGCGATTCCAGCCCGATCCCGCACCTCTCCATGGCCCTTATTACCCATTCTCTCTTCCAGCGGAGCTGCTCCCCGTACTCGAGGTGCTGCAGGGAGCATCCGCCGCATGTCCCGAAGACCGGGCAGAAGGGTTCCACACGTCGGGACGACGGTTCCAGCACCTGCAGCAGTTCGGCCTTGATGAAACTCCCGGCCTCCTTGACCGGCCTGCATCTCACCAGTTCTCCGGGCAGGGCTCCCTGGACGAAGACCGTTTTCCTGTCCCGGGAAGGAGAAACGCCTCCCACATCGTTGCCGAGAGAGCCTATCCTTACCTCCAGGACTCCGTCCACCTTAAGGATTCCGTCCATCAGAAGCGCCCCGGATCGAAGTCCCGGCGTTCCAGGTGCCAGTCCCTGCGCCAGGCGCTGAAATGGCGCTCCTCGACAGCCATCCTGATCCTGCCCATGAGCACGGAAAAGTAGTGGAGGTTGTGCAGCGTGGCCAGTATCGGGGCAAGCCATTCCCTGGACATGAACAGGTGCCTCAGGTAGGCGCGGGAATAGGTTGAGCAGGTGTAGCACCCGCAGTCGGGCTGGACCGGCGAGAGGTCCGCCGCGAACCTGGCGTTCCTTATGTTGATGTGTCCTCCGGGTACGAAGAAGCTGCCTCCCCTGGCGTTGCGAGTGGGGACCACGCAGTCGAACATGTCGACACCCTCGGCGGTGAAATCCACCAGGTCCTCGGGCCTGCCCACGCCCATCAGGTACCTGGGCCTGTCTTCGGGCAGGTGGCCGATGCAGGCCCTGACCGCCTTCATCATGAGCCTCCTGGGTTCGCCGACGGAAACGCCGCCTATGGCGTAGCCGTCGAAATCCATTCCGGAAAGCACGGTAGCCGCCCTTTCCCTGAGGTCGGTGTACGCCCCTCCCTGAACTATGCCGAACATGGCCTGAGAATCCTCCCTGTGCATCCTGCGGGACCTTTCAGCCCACCTCAGCGTCAGTTCCAGCGATTCCTCGGTCCTGGTCCTGTCGCTGGGCTGCTCGAGGCACTCGTCAAGGACCATCATCACGTCGCTGCCGAAACACTTCTGCAGCTCTACTACCCTCTCCGGGGTGAGAAGATGGCTTGAGCCGTCTATGTGCGACTGGAACCGGTAACCTTCCTCCGATCTCCTTCGAAGGTCGGAAAGGCTGAAGAGCTGGAAACCGCCGCTGTCGGTCAGGATGTTACGGTCCCAGGACATGAAACGGTGCAGCCCTCCGGCGGAAGCCAGTATTTCCTCGCCCGGGCGCAGGTACAGGTGGTATGTGTTGCCAAGGATGATCCTCCAGTCGTCCCGTAGGAGGTCAGAATTCCGCGCGGTCTTAACGCTGGCCTGTGTGCCCACAGGCATGAAGACTGGGGTTTCCACCCTCCCGTGGGCCAGCTCCAGGACCCCCCTCCGGGCCTTACCCGAACGGGTCAGCAGCCTGAATGAGGGGCGCAGGCCCAGGGTTCAGGGTCCTTCGGGCGGGACCTGGTCCGTGGTCGCGCCGCTCCCGCCGGTATCGGCTGAGGGGGTTTCTCCGGCATTCGCTGTTTCGTCCTCAGGGGTGGTAGAGCCGCCGGTCTCGTAGGTAGCCTCTGCTGCGGGGACGGGTACATCTTCATCGGGAATGGGTGGATCTTCAGTGGAAGTGGTACCTGGCTCCGCCGGAACCTGGGATTCCGAGGTATCGGGGTAGGTCTCAGTGTCCGGTTCCGGAACTGTCTGGACAGGCGGAGGCGATGGGTAAACGGCGGTGTCCGGACCGGTTGTTACCGAATCCACCGTTACTGCTTCGCTCGCCGCTGAATCAGTCGGATCGGCCTGAACCGTCACGCTGTCCTGAAGAGGGACGGTGTCCTGCACGGAGGGTGTGTCGGGTATCCCGTGTATTATCGGCACCGAATCCGGGAATGCAGTATCGGGGTAAACCATCAGGTCGTTCATGCTGACCGACATGTCCTGTTCCAGCAGGAGGATCGCATGGTCGGGATCCTTCCTCCGTATGTAGGCCAGTTCCATCAGCATGTCCTCGGTCATGTCGTTCCTGAAATAGAGGCTCGCCAGTCTCACCCTTACCTCCAGGCAGTCCGGGTACAGGGCCTTCATCTGCAGGTACTGAGCAAGAAGCTCCCTCTCTCTCTCCGGGAGACCGTGAACCGCCTCGATCCTCCCCTCCAGGCTCCTGCGCGAGAGTTCCGGAGGCACGAAGGTAATCACCGCCGCCATCATCAGCGACACCATCGTATAGGCAATCACCTTGTTCAGGGCCCTCCTCCTGGTCCTGAAAACCTCCTCGTCGGGCCTGGGGTCCATGCTCTCGTTCAGGGGGACTATCCTCGTCCCCGAGATCGCCTGAAGAATGTTGACGCTCCTGCCGCCCACGGGGATCAGACCGACACAGAACAGGAGGAGGAGGGGGGGGGTCAGGGCAAGCCTTCTGAGCGTCTGCCATTCGTTCGGACTGCTCCCGTCCAGGGATATCTCCCCCAGGCCGAGGGCTTCCAGAGGGTTGTTCTCCCTCTTGTCACCTCCCTGCCTTTCCATGATGGCCATCAGTATGACAGCGAAGAGATAGGCGGCCGGCAACAGGACAAACCAGCTTCCGGACAGGAGTCTCAGTACCGTGTCCATGAGGATGGTCCAGGACAGCAGCACCACCAGTTCCATCACGTAGAGACCGGCCATCCTGGCCGGTCCCGGCGTGATGCCGCTTAGCAGAGCATACTTCCTGGCTGTGATCGTCATCCTGCCGGCTCCTTTTCTATTATCATGGCATCGCCGTAGCTGTAGAAACGGTAGGAGTTCTCAACGGCATGCGTGTAAGCCCGCATCATGAAATCGTATCCCATGAAGGCGGCCACCAGGCATAGCAGGGAGCTCTCCGGAAGATGGAAGTTGGTTATCAGAACGTCAACGTTCCGGAAGCTGTAAGGCGGGAATATAAACATATCCGTCTCGCCGGATAACGGGCCGGTCGAGTCCAGGTCCACTGTCTCCAGTATCCGCGTGGTTGTCGTCCCGACCGCGACGATCCTTCCTCCCCGGGACCTGGCACTGCGGATCGACTCCAGGGATGCCGCGGGAACGTAATATTCCTCCGGTTCAAGCCTGTTCCTGGATATCTCGGCGAACCTGAGCGGCTGGAAGGTGCCGGGCCCCACATGCAGGGTGACGAACGTTCTGTCGACCCCCCCCTCGGCCAGACGGTCAAGGAGTTCCCGAGTGAAATGGAGGCCTGCAGTGGGAGCGGCCACCGCGCCTTTGGCCGATGCGAACACCGTCTGGTAACGATGCCGGTCGAGTTCTTCCGGTTCCCGCCTGATGTAAGGCGGCAGCGGTACCCTGGCTTCGGCCTCCAGCGTTTCCGACAGGTTCCCCCCGGCGGAGAAACGGACCATTGCCCTGCCGTGCTCCAGTCTCTCCTCCACGGTACAGCTCAGCCTTCCGCCGAAATCGAAGACAGCCCCTGCCTTCGCAGACCTGCCAGGACGCACCATGGCCTTCCAGAGGTCATCCTCGAACCTCTTCAGGAGGAACACCTCCACCATGCCCCCTGTGGCTGCCTTCCTTCCCTTCAGCCTGGCCCTGAAGACCCTGGTGTCGTTCAGCACCAGCAGGTCTCCCGAATGGAGTATCTCCGGAAGCTGCCGGAAGAACATGTCCCGGAGTCCGTGGTCGAAGACCCTTGCTGCGAGAAGCCTGCTTGATGATCTGTCCTCGAGCGGTCTCTGAGCTATGAGCTCTGGGGGCAGGTCGTAGCGGAAGTCGTCAAGCTTCATGTCGTCGGAACCCATCAGGACACCGGAAGCCTCACCGTGAACCAGGTCCCGGATCCCTGTCTGCTCCTGACGCTGACGGTACCTCCCATCTGTCGAGTGAAGCTCCTCACGATGGCGAGACCGATACCGAGGTTCTGACCGCCGGCGCGGGAGCCTCCGACGAAGAACCTGTCAAAGACGTTTGGAAGGTCCTCGGAGGAGATCCCCTCCCCGGTGTTGAAAACCTCAAGTATCCAGTGGCTGGTACCATCCATCCTGATTTCTATCCTGACCGATCCCCCGGCTCTGTTGAACCTGATCCCGTTGTCCACCAGGTGGCTTATTACCTGTTGAAGCCTGGCCCGATCGAAGGAGGCGGTGAAGGGGTCCGAGGGCAGTTCCGCGGTTACGGTCACGTTCCTTGCCCGGGCCTTTTCGGTAAGGAGAGGGAGCATAGAGGAGACAAGGTCCGAAGGACGGGTCCATGACGTTTCCAGACCTTCCTGTCCCAGTTCTATCTTCAGGAAACTGAGCATCTTGTCCGTATACTCAGCCAGACCTACAAGCGCCTCGTTCATCAGGGAGAGGGACTCCTTCTGATCGGTGTTGAGGCTGCCGGCCTTCTCGGACGTCAGAATATCGTTGTGACCCCTGAGGGTAGTAATCGACGCCTTCATGTGATGGGAGATGTCGAGGAGGAGGTCATCGAGTCCCGGTACGACCTCCCCGGCCTTTCCTCGGCTCTCCGACTCCTGGACTCTCGCTGCGTGGCTCTCCCGGAAGAGCCACAGCGAAAGTGACGCGGCCAGTATGCCAAGGAGGCTGCCAACCGGGTATCCGAAGGCATCTCGCCTGGTGCAGCCCACGGTCAGGGTGCCCATGGTCTTTCCTCCCGTTACGAGGGGAATAGCCATCTCGCTGCGGGAAGAAGGGAACACGGAGGAGAACCTCTGGTCAACAGCGGTGTCCGGAACGTAGCAGGTCTCCGTGTGGGTATAGGCCCAGGAAGCGATGGAGGGGATCTCGAGTCTGAGGGGGCCAGGGTCGGAGGTGGTCCCGAATACCACCAGCTGCTTGAGGACGGGTTCTCTCGAGCTGACAGTGTGTATGGCCGAGTAATCGACCCCTACGATGGCCCCTGCCTCGCTGAGCACCACCGAGACATCCCTCTCCCGCCCCTGCAGGAGGTCAAGGAACGAGGAAACGGCACTGAGGAGTTCAACGATGCTTTCCAGCTGCTGGCCGGACTGGAGATACTCCGCCAGTATCGGCGCCAGGGCGATAACCAGGCCGGGAAGGCCCTCGCCGTCGTCCGAGGGCATTCCGCTGATCCTCACCAGCGCCTGGGCGTGCCTCTGCCTCACTGGGAAGGTCACCGTATGACCGTTCCTGTCTTCGGTCCAGAAAGGGTCCCTCAATGTCATCGTCAGGGTTTCCATTATCGGCGGTACCGAATCGCCTACCGTCACTCTCCTGGAACGGGAAACGAAGGAGGCTCCTCTGGCGCCTGTCCCGGCCCTCAGGAACTCCAGTATGGTCCTGGTGCTCCCTTCTCCCTCCTCGAACCCTTCAAGTATCCTCATCAGTTCACCTGCGAGCTGACCCGGGACGCTGTCGGAATCCGAGACGTCCAGATGCTTTTCCGGAACGAGGAAGAGAAGGAAGCTCTCCCTGTCCGGCATCGGGACGCTCGTGACCTCGAACTGTCCTGCCCGACCGTCGCGCATCGTCACACCGGCGCGGAACCGTGAAGGAGCCGAATAGCTTTCGAGCTTCCTTCTGTGGAGCATGAGGACCCTTTCCCGGTCCTCCTCTGTGATCCAGTCCAGAAAACTGGTAGTGCCATCATCCCGGATCTCGGGAAGAAAGGTGAGGGCGGGACCGTTCACCTCCTGCACCATCGCCCTGCCGTCGATCCGCACCGATGGGACCGGTATCACAGTGAACAGACTTCCTGCGAACCTGGAGGCGTCCTGCTCGACGGAGGTCAGGGCCATTGATGGAGAGGAGAAGCTAACCACCATCAGCTGGCCCATCACTCCGGTACGTCTGAGGGACATCACCTGGGACATCCTGCTGGACTGCCCCTTCCTGGTGAGCACGGAGAAGTCCTTGACCTTCCTGCCGGACAGGCATCCCGATGCGGCCGACAGGAAGGCGGTGCTGGATATCTGGTCAAGGAAATCACCCAGCTTCGTCATTCCGAAGCCCGAGAACAATCTGCTTGCGGCTTCGGTGGCGGCGTGTATTGCGCCCGATCCGTCAACCAGCATTGCAGCCCTGCCTTCATTGCCGGTCTCCAGCCATTCCTCCAGTTCCACCTTCGAAGGATTCCTCATGACCACCAGCTTCTGTTCCCCTGCACTGCAGCTGGTCGACAGCAATATCCTTTCATTGAGCATCACCGGCAGCGAGCCGTCCTCCTGGTGCGAAAGCGCCGAGAGGAATGCCTCCTTGTCCACGGACGATCCTTCGATCAGTGCATCCATGGGTCTGGACATCCTGCTGACGGCGCCTCCAGTCAGCAGGACGGCGCAGGAATCTTCAGGTACGGGGAAAACGATGTTCCCGTTGATCATCGGTGTTTCAACCTCTTCCGGATGATCGTTCCGATTGTCCGCAACAGCACGCGAAAGCGTGCCCGGGAAAGTACCCTGGCCCTTGCAGGACGATAAACAAATTCTATATTAAACACCATGTCCCGAGGGAGGTTTGTTTGGACCGACATTGCCGCATAAAGTGGAATATGACTTCCACCAGCCTTGAAGAAGCCATTTCCGAACTCCTTGATGAATTTCAGTTCCAGAGAACAACCAGGACCCTTCTCCAGACCGCGCTGGAAACAAGGGAGATGGCCGAACCCACCATGGTCCACGAGGGCATAGCTATGCCCCATTGTCGAAGCATACTGGTCGATGACATCATGATAGCCCTCGGCAGGTCCGCTTCCGGAATACCGTGGCCTGAGCGGGGGGTCAGGATGATAATCCTGTTCATAACACCTGTGAAGCCCACCGGGCCCAGTGAACACCTGGAGCTGATCAAACACATTGCCCAGACCCTCCGTTCGGGAGGTGCCGAGGAGCTTCTCTCAGCCTCCGGACCGGACGAGGCTGCATCAATATTCAAATTCACCTACGGGGGAGATTGAAGAGATGAACAAGGTGATGGAGAAGCTCATCAGCCTTCATGATCTCGATGTCATGATATCGGACCTCGCTAACAAGGATATCAGCAGACAGGAGAAGAAGCTGGGTCTGTACCCGGAAGCCGCCGTGGCGGAACTGAGGAAGATGAGGGACCAGCTTGCCTCCACCATCGACAGGAAACACCGCGACATGTACGACAGGCTGGCGGGTCATTACGGTAACGCCGTTGTCCCGGTGGTCAACCAGAGGTGCAGCGGTTGTTTAACCCAGCTGCCCACCGCCTTCTTCGCATCTCCGGACAGGAATGATCAGGTAGTGACCTGCCCATCATGCGGCAGGTTCATATACTGGTGCGACTGACGCCCGCGAATTCGGAACGGAGAGCTGCAAAATGAAAGTTTCCAGCAGTGGTGAAGCACTAACTTACGATGACGTTCTGCTGCTGCCAGGTCGGTCCGAGATACTTCCCTCCGAGGCCGATCTCACGACACAGCTCACGTCCGGCATAACCCTTAACATTCCGATCCTCAGCGCAGCGATGGATACCGTGACCGAAGCGGAGATGGCCATCGCCCTGGCCCAGGAGGGAGGAATGGGAGTGATCCACAAGAACCTGTCCCCGTCCGGTCAGGCCGAGCACGTCCGCAGGGTCAAGAGGGCGGAGAGCGGTGTCATAGTGGACCCCGTGACCCTGGACCTGGAAGCATCGATAGCTGACGCGCTCGAACTGTCGAGGAGACATGGTGTGTCCGGTTTTCCGGTGGTGAAGGACGGGCGTCTCGCAGGCATGCTGACGAACCGCGACTACCAGTTCGAAGCCGATGAGAACAAACCCGTCAGGGAGCTGATGACCCCATGGGACAGGCTCATCACCGCCCCGCCGGAGACAGGCCTCGAGGAGGCCCTGGTACTCATGAGGAAGCACCGTCTGGAGAAACTGCCCCTTGTGGACGGTGACAGAAGGCTCATCGGACTTATCACTGTCAAGGACATCCACAACGCCATCAACTATCCGAACGCCTGCAAGGACGCTTCCGGCAGGCTCAGGGTTGGAGCCGCGGTCGGAGTAGGGGATGACGCCATGAAAAGGGCGTCGCTCCTGGTCGATGCCGGCGTCGACTGCATATTCGTCGATACGGCCCATGGGCATTCGGTCAGGGTCCTCGAGACGGTCAGCGCGCTCAGGTCCCGTTTTCCCTCGGTATCAGTAGTGGCCGGCAACGTCGTGACCCCGGAGGCGACCGTGGACCTCATCAGGGCCGGTGCCGACGGCATCAAGGTGGGGGTGGGTCCCGGGTCCATCTGCACGACCAGGGTAGTGGCAGGGGTAGGCTGTCCCCAGATCACGGCCATCAGCGACTGTGCGGAGGCGGCGGCCACGATGGGTGTACCGGTGATAGCCGACGGAGGCATCAAGTACTCGGGGGACATAGTGAAGGCCATAGCTGCAGGTGCGTCCTCGGTGATGATAGGAAGCCTCCTTGCCGGCATATCCGAGAGCCCTGGAGGAACCGTGATATACAAGGGAAGGAAATACAAGATCTACAGGGGTATGGGTTCGCTGGGGGCAATGCGGGAGGGAAGCGCCGACAGGTACTTCCAGAACGACAGGACCGAGAAGAAGTACGTACCGGAGGGCATAGAGGGCATGGTGCCCTTCAAGGGACCCCTCATAGACTATCTGAACCAGCTTCTCGGAGGACTTCGGCAGGGAATGGGCTACGTGGGCAGTCCCACGATATCCGAACTGCATGAAAGGGCCCGGTTCGTCCGGATCACCTCGGCCGGTCTCAAGGAAAGCCATGCCCACGACGTCATAATCACCAAGGAAGCTCCCAACTACTCATCGGACGGTCATGCTTTCTGATATCCTGGCCAAGGTTGCGGAAGGGGGCACGATACTCCTCGAGGAGGAGGATTACCTCCTGGCCAGGGTGGAGATCGAAGGAAGGACCATGCTGGCGGAGGTGAGTTCCGGGGACCGTGGTGGCATCCCCCCGTCCGAATGGCCAATGGTCAGCGGCATCCTCCACCCGGACTCGGGAATGAGCCCCTCCGCGGAA
The DNA here is from genome assembly GCA_002030045.1 of Candidatus Aegiribacteria sp. MLS_C. Lineage (GTDB taxonomy): Bacteria > Fermentibacterota > Fermentibacteria > Fermentibacterales > JCC-6 > Aegiribacteria. The sequence goes on from LQBI01000001.1 coordinate 207,929, forward strand.
AGCGACGCAGAGGTCCTCCTGTTCTCGATCCCCCAGGGTTCGGAACTCTACCTCGAGAGGATCATCCGTGACGGACCCCTCTCCGAGACCCGGGCTACGGAAGTCGGCAGGAAGGTGCTGGTCATTCTCCGGAGGCTTCATGACGCCGGCCTGAGGGCGGGTTATCTGGGACCCGAGAACGTTCTCGTCACGCCTTCGGGGGACCATTACATCCTGGGCGGTGCCCGGGGCATACCTGACACTCCGTTCTCGCCTCCCGAAGCCGTAGGCGCCAGGGCACAGGACCCTAGAAGCGACGTGTACGCAATTGGTCTCCTGATGTTCAGGCTCATTGCCGGAAGCGACAACCGAGATGTGCAGGTCGATTCATGGAACCGTCTCTCCGACGGCATGACGAGACTCCTCGAGAGGATGGTGACCCCCAGGACAGACGACCGGTTTGCCAACCTCATGGTCCTCTCCAGGAAAATGGCTTCCATGGTCCCGGGAAGAACGGCGTCGAACGTGAACAGGCCTTCCGTCAAGCGTCCTGGATCTGCCGGAAGGAGGGTGCCGGGACGTGTCTGGGCAGTGGTGCTTGCGGCAGCGGCCGCTGTGGCACTGCTGGTCGCCGTGGCGCCCTGGAAGACCGACGGGGACCGGAATGAGGCTGTCGGCGTACCGGACACCGCTGCCCGCATCGACACCGCAGTCAATGAGGTAACGCCGCTGGACACGGTCCTGCCGGTGGTCACCGGGGACCTGGTTCAGTGGGAACCGGTCATATGGATAAGCAACGGTACCGGTCAGCCCGGACTGGCAAGTGATTTCAGGCAGGGTCCCGCAGCGGGATATACGGACGTCTACGCGTGCACCGGCAGCACGAGGGGCAATTCCATGCTCCTGGCAAGGAGGTCCGATCCCTCGGTCCCGCTGGAGGGACATGCCGAACTGCATGCTACCTCCATCGAACTGGCCTCAGCCGACTCATCGATGACCATCGTCCCCGTTGACATGACCCTGCTCCTCGGATCGGACCTGAACGACGATACGGTGGCTCCGGACATTCTGACAGCATCTTCCGCCCCGGCTGGAACTCTTTTCATCGACATCGCCAATCACGGAGTGACCGGTTCCTTCGGCGGGACCGGTGCCGCCACATGGGTCAGGTCGGTCCTCAACGGCAGGAGCCTGCTCCTGAACGGTGAGGAATGGGTCCTGAGAGTCGTCGATTTCCGCGACGGTGACATGCTGAACGAGGAGCTGGGAATACCGGTTTTGCTTCAGGGAAGCGCCTTCCTCTACCACAGCGGCATCCCGGTTCTGCAGGAGGCCGAGGAGCAGATCAGACGCGCTCTTCTGGGCGAGTCCTCCCCCGGCATTCCCACCGACCTTCCCTCTCCGCCTGACATCTGGATCCTGCTGGGCCGCTAGCACCTTTTCGTTGACTTTCACGGGGAAAATCGGATATTATGCTGAATATTGTTATACCGGGAGGACGGATGAAGTATACCATCAACGGCAAGGTCGTCGATCCGATTCATGGAGCTGGTGTAATTACGGAGATCTCCAAGCAGAAAATATCCGGAGAGATGTGCGAATGCGTGGTGATCGAGATAGTGGTGGGCAAGAAAAGGGTGCTCGTTCCCGTGGATAACCTGGACGAGGCGGAGCTTCGGCCGGTCGTCAGCCCGGCTGAACTCGAGGATGCCCTTCAGGAACTCTTTCTCGAGGCCGATGAACTCCCCAAGGACTGGCGCAGGAGGATCGAAAAGCTTAAGGACAGGGTACATTCCGGAGAACCCCAAAAGGTCGCCAGGGCCATAAGGGACATCATAGCCCGATCTGTGATCAACAAGATGAACCCCTCGGAGAAGAGGGTGCTGAACGAAGCGATCAGCGTTCTGGCCGGCGAGGTCGCGCTGGTCAAGAACATAAGGAGCGATGCTGCCAAGGAGCTGGTCAAGAGGTCCGCACAGAAGGGGGTCCAGCAGAACGTGGAATCCGAGTCCGAAGAAAAAAGGAAAGCCTCGAAGAAGGAACCCGCTGAAGGAGAGAAGCCTGCCGGAAAGAGTGAGACGGATTCCCTCGACGAGGAGGACTTCGAGGATTGAGTAGCCCCGGACATTCCGCCTGCCATAACTGCGAAACGGTCCGGTGACAGTCACCCGTGAATGAGACGACATCCATCGAAAAAGGGCTCGAGAGGGTACTCCTGGTCAGGGCTTTCATTGGCGACGAGCCGGATGAGGACCACTCCCGGGGAGAGATGAGGGCCCTCGTTGAATCAGCGGGGGGGACGGTGGCGGCCGAGAAGTCCCAGAGGAGAGCTTCCCCCGACGCGAAACTGTTCATCGGCAGGGGGAAGGCATCGGAACTCAGGGAGACTGCGCTGCGCGAGGGCATTTCCACCATCGTCTTCGATCACAGCCTATCCTCCGGTCAGGTCTCAAGACTCGAGGAGGCCACCGACTGCAAGGTGATTGACAGAACGGAGCTGATACTGGCCATCTTCGCCGACAGGGCAAGGACCAGGGAGGCGAAACTCCAGATTGAGCTGGCACAGCTGAAGTATTCTCTTCCCAGACTGTCGGGGATGTGGCACCATTTCTCCAGGCTGGGGGCCGGAATTGGTACAAGAGGTCCCGGTGAGACCCAGCTGGAGATCGACCGGAGAAGGGCCAGGGCAAGGATCGCCCTCCTGGAAGAGCGGATCGGTGAGGTGGAATCCCGATGGCGAATAGTCTCGGAAGGCCGGAGGGGCATGTTCAATATCACGATAGTTGGGTACACCAATGCCGGGAAGAGCACCCTCCTCAACACCCTCTGCGGTACGGGGCTCTTCACTGCGGACAAACCCTTCGCCACCCTCGACACCACTTCCAGGAGACTGGAACTCCCCGACGGCTCAAGCGTGCTCATATCGGATACCGTGGGCTTCATCGAAAGGCTTCCGGAGACCCTGGTGGCAAGTTTTCACACGACGCTGGACGTGGCCCGCACTGCGGACCTCCTTCTCGTAGCGGTGGACAGGTCCAGTCCCTGCAGGGGGATGCACATGAACGCGGTCAGGCGTACTCTGGACAGGATCGGTGTGGACGAATCAACTCCCAGGCTGACGGTCTGGACGAAGTGCGACCTGGTGAAAGACCCGGTCGACCCTCGAAGCGGCGTGTCCGTCTCCTCCCTCACTGGAGAAGGGATCGAAGGACTCCTCGCCACCGTGATGCGGTACCGGGACAGCTCGCTGGACTGGTTCGAGCTTGAGATGGAGTACCACGACAGCAGCATGATCAACTGGCTTTACACGAACTGCGTTGTGAGGAATGTTACCGATAGCGGTGAGGATTCCACAACCAGGATCGTTGCCGGAGCCCTCAGAGGCTACGAATCCGTCGAGGGGAGGCTGGAGGGATCCGGTCTGGTGAGGAGGATCGCCCGTCTGCCCGGGCCATGGACGGACGATATCGGCGGAGAGAGTTGAGGATGTACGAAGACGCTGAGGTCAGGGACCTGAAGGAGAACCTGGAGGAGAGGCTCAGGAGCCTGAGCGCACTCTACTCCAGCGACCTCATTTCGCAGAATACCCTTTCTTCCCAGTTGCTGGAACTCCTCTCCACCAGGGAAGCCAAGACCTTCTGGGACCTCACCATGAAGAAGGACATGACCGCAAGAAGGATGCTGACCATGCTGGAGGATCCTGACCAGTGGGAGCAGGACGCCTCCTCACCGGAGGAGGATAGGGAGAAGATACTCCGGAACAGGCTCTCCAGCGTATTCCTGTCCGAGGAGGAACCATCCTCCCTCGTCCTCGAGAAACTCCTCGACACGGCGAGCCTCCCTCATTTCGAATCCATTGTGTTCACCAGGAATGTCAAGCAGCAGACCAAGAAGTCCGGCGCAAGGCTCAGCGTTCTTGACTGAGCCCGGTCGGTTTTGAAGACCTGCGGGTCTCCGACCGTTCCGGACCCATCTCTGGAGGCGCATTGAAGAAGACCCTGCTGAACGTTCTGGGGCTGCTGCTTACGCTGGTGGCCTCGTATTACATCGCGGTCTCGTTCATCGAGGGATCGAGAGAGGCCGGAGGTGTGGCCAAACTACTCAGGTTCGATCCCTGGCTCTTCGTTCTCTCGTTCATAATCATGCTCCTCCACCTCCTCGCCGCAGCCTGGTCCTGGATGCTGGTATGCGGGGTCGCGGGCGCAGGCATAACCTTCAGACAGGCATTCAGCGTTCATTTCCTGGCCCAGGTGGGGAAGTACATTCCCGGAAAAGTATGGGGAGCGGTTGGGAAGATAGGTCTCTCCAGAAAGATAGGGATGACCAGGACCCAGACCGGTCATGCCCTCGTACTGGAGACCCTTCTGATACTCGCCGGCTGTCTGATCATGTCCCTGCCCGTCATTCCTCTGGCGGCGGAGAGAGTGGGATTGGGAAGCACGGCGGGAATACTCCTGGTGGCCGCTTCGGCCGCCGCGGTACTCCTGACGGCGCATCCCGGGGCCTTCGGCAGGTTCCTGAGGCTTGCCGGGAAACTGTCCGGCCGGAAACTCGACCTCCAGGATCCCGGTTTTTCCAGGGTCCTGGTTCTGCTTCCCGTTTATCTGGTGATGTTCCTGCTCGAAGGGGTCGCCTTCGTTCTGCTTGCACGGAGTTTCGGCATGGGGCTGCCCTTCTGGCCCGGCGTCTTCATCCTTCCCACTGCGGTGGGCATCGGATTCCTTGCTGTCTTCTCGCCCGGCGGACTGGGCATCCGCGAGTTATCGATGGTCTGGCTGATAGGAGCGGTGATGACTGCTGTGGAACCCGGTCAGGCGTCACTGATATCGATAGCCGCGAGACTGTGGATCACGCTGGGTGAGGTTGCCGCCTTCCTGCTGGCCATAGCCTGGTGGGGTTCCAGGTTCAGCCTGGACCTCAGACGCTGATCACTCGCTCCCGGTTATCCTCTCCGTGTTCTCGTGAATCCTGAACAGCACTATGGCGATCTCCATCCAGGTCCTCACCAGGATGAGGTACAGGAGGACCGCCACCGGACCAAGGCCCAGGGCCGCAAGGCCGATGGTGGTGTTCGTCATGAATCCGTAGATGACGCCTCCGACATAACCCAGCACCATCAGGACAACCACGAGGACGTAAAGGAACCTTATTATCTTCGGGAACACGAAACTCTCGAAGGAGAAGTCGAGGAGTGAACCGAAGAACCCTTTCCCTGAAATGATGCTCCCTTCTTCAGTAGAGTGTTTCCATGTACTCGCCTGACTCGCCCAGTTCCTCCAGAACCAGGACGGCCGAATCGGCGTATGTCCCGTCCGGTGACAGGAGCAGGTACCTCCTCATTGCGTCTTCAGCTCTCATGTAATCCTCCCAATCGAGGTAGACCTTCGCCAGTTCCCAGCAGGCCGGGGAGTAGCCGGCGTCCGCCGCCGGAACGAGAAGGTCCCTGGCCTCATGGCCCCTTCCCGAGCGCCTGTGCACTGATGCCAGGAGGACCAGGGATTCCAGGGCTGTATCCCCTCCATGGTCCACTCCCCTGGAGAACCAGTTGCCGGCCTCATCAAGATCTTCCAGCTCCAGTCTTGTCCGGCCGCAGAGCAGCCATACATCGGGATCCCCGGGGGACAGGTCGAAGGCGCTGTCCGCCATCGACACGGCGCTGTCGGGTCTTCCCGTATCAAGGAACAGTTCCGCCATCCGGCTGTAACCCCTGGGGTCCTCCGGGCATTCCCGCATGTATCGGCGGTAGTATTCCTCGGCTGCGGTCCATGAGGATCTCCTGGCGCTGACCATGCCAAGACCGAGGAGAGCCTCACTGTACTCAAGCCCTGTCTCCAGAGCGGACTGGAACTCCTCCTCGGCCTGTTCGAGCAGACCCTGCTGGAGCATCGCCATTCCCGTCTCCAGGTGCAGCCTGGCCGTCAGTTCCTCCATGTCCATCGAACCGGACAGGGATAATAACGCAAGCATCAGGGTCATGTCCTCCGCCCTTCCCGAAGTGTTCGACTTATCATATCTTCCCAGGTCCTGTTCGTCACATGTCAAACAATCCTGAGACAGGGGATCCTCCATGGACAGATACGACCTTGTGATAATCGGCGGCGGCCCCGCCGGATATGTGCCCGCAATAAGGGCGGCCCAGATGGGAAGATCGGTTGCGGTCATCGAGGAGTGGGACATCGGCGGCACCTGTCTGAATCGTGGCTGCATACCGACCAAGACGCTTGTATCCAGCACCGAGCTTCTTCGGGCCGCCGCTGATGCAAGGAGGTTCGGGCTCGAGGGCGGACTGGCTTTTTCATGGGAAGCCCTTTCCAGGCGCCGGGAACTGGTGGTGAATAGGCTCAGGAAAGGAGTGGAGGCTCATCTGAAGGAACTCGGCGTCGCCACCTTCCAGGAGCACGGGGAGATCCTCGGATCCGACAGGGTAAGGGCCGGAGGGAAGACCCTGGAAGCCTCCAGAGTGATCCTGTCACCCGGTTCCGTGTCGATAAGACCCGGCCCCTTCGCATCGGACGGAGTGGATACCAGCAGGGAGGTCCTGGAATGGTCCACGCTGCCGAAGAGCCTGATCGTGGTCGGGGGAGGCGTCATAGGCTGCGAGTTCGCATCGATCTTCTCCAGTCTCGGCGTCAAGGTCGACATACTTGAGATGCTGCCGGGCATCCTGCCCGGAGTGGACGCCGACGTGCGGCAGGTAGTGGAGAGGTCTCTGAAGAAGTCCGGTGTGGGAATAACCACCGGCAGTGCCGCCAGGGACGTCAGCGGCTCCGGGGGTTCATTGTCAGTGGCCCTGGAGAACGGCAGCGTATTCACGGCTGAGAGGATACTGGTATCGGTGGGCCGCAGGGCGAGGACCGGCGACCTGGGACTGGATGCTGCCGGTATAAAGTACGATGGATCAGGAATATACACCGATGAATTCCAGATGACGAGCCTGCCCGGAGTGTACGCTGCGGGGGATGTCACCGGCCGCTGGCATCTCGCCCATGCCGGAAGCGCTCAGGCTCTTGCCGCCGTTGACCATATGTTCGGCAGCGGCGGAAGACGGGTGAATCCGGATGCCATACCGGGCTGCATCTTCACCAGCCCGGAGATCGCCATCGTGGGACCCGGCCAGGAGGAGTGGGAGAGAAGGGGCGTGCAGGTGGACACAGGCGTGTCTAGATACATCGCCAACGGCAAGGCCGTGGGAATGAACGAGACGGATGGTTTCGTCAAGATCATCGCGAGGCACTCGGACGGAGTGGTGGTGGGTGTCCAGATAGTAGGCGCCCACGCCAGCAGCCTTGTGGGGCAGGCGGTCATGGCAGTCAATCTGGGGGTCAGGGCCGTCGATATCGGAAGGATGATCCATCCGCATCCCACCCTCTGCGAGATGTTCATGGAAGCGGGAGAGGCCTTCGGGGCCGGTTCGATCCATGGATGATAAAGGAAGGGATGCAGCGGAAGCCTTCTGCAGGCTCGTGGACACGGTCCGCAGGCTCAGGGGACCCTCCGGATGCAGCTGGGACAGGAAACAGACTGTATCCTCCCTGACTCCGTTCATGCTCGAGGAGGCCTACGAAGCGGCTGACGCAGCGGCCCGGGGGGACATGGGACTCCTTCGGGCGGAACTGGGCGATCTCCTCCTGCACGTGGTGATGTCGGCGGTCATCTGCCAGGAGGGTGACCACTTCACCCTCGTGGAAGTCATGGATGGCATCACGGAGAAGCTGGTGAGGCGCCATCCCCATGTTTTCGGCGTCGGGAGCGACCTTTCACCTGAGGAGGTGGAACGGCAGTGGGAGGCGATCAAGTCCTCGGAGAAGGGGGAAGAGGGTTTCTTCGGGTCGATCCCCCTCAGCATGCCCGCTCTTCAGACCGCATGGAGAGTACAGCAGAGAGCGTCAGAGGTGGGTTTCGACTGGCCGGATGCAGGTGGAGCGAGGGAGAAGGTGCTCGAGGAACTCGAGGAGTTCGAGCAGGCGCTGTCGAAGCACGGCAGGGAGGAACAGGAGATGGAGCTGGGCGACCTGTTCTTCAGCCTGGTCAACTACTACAGGCTTCTGGGTTTTCAGCCGGAGACGGTCCTCAGGGCCAGCAACCTGAAGTTCATCCGCAGGTTCACGAGAATGGAAGGAATACTCAGGGAAAGGGGTCTCGAGCTGACCGAAGCCGACATGGAAGCCATGGATGACGCCTGGCAGAAAGCCAAGCTGGACTGAGTCACTTGCTGTTCTTGTGCTGGTACATCCTCCTGTCGGCCTCGGCCAGGGCCTCCCTGATGGAAAAGCCGGTCTTCGGGTCCCAGTGGGAATGCCCGATCGAGAGGGTGACAGGTCTTCCTATGAGCCTGATGCTCCTCTCGGCCAGCCTCGAACCTCCGAGTATCCTGTCCCTTACTACCGCCGCGGTCTGACCGGTCTCTATGAGTATCATTATGAACTCGTCCCCGCCGTACCGGATCAGGTAGTCGGTCTCCCTTACCGAGGACGAGAGGTAGTCCGCCACCTCCCTCAGTATCCTGTCGCCGGCGATGTGACCGTAGAGGTCGTTTATCTCCTTGAAGCTGTCGATGTCCACCATCAGGAAGCCGATGCTGCTCTCGTACCTCTCCGCCCTGAGTTTCTCCCGGTTGAGGGCTATCTGGAAGAAGTTCCTGTTGAAAACCCCCGTAAGGGGGTCGTGTATGGCAAGGTTCCTGAGCTTCCTCTCGAGGGTTATTCTGTCGAGGGTTTCCGCTAGGTGCCCTCCCAGCATCTCCATCATGCTGGTGTCGTCGCCCGAGAAGGCGTCCTTGCTAAGGGAAAGACACTGGAACACCGCCCGGGAGCTTATAGGGATGGAGATGCCTGACAGATAGCCGTCATCCGGAGAATTTATCACCGGCATGTCTTCGCCGCTCCTGAACTGGAATGTGCGGTTCTCGGCGAAGGTCATTCCAGCAAGTCCGAAATCAAGTCTGGTCCTGTTGCCCACCCGGCTGCTGAGTTCGGGGGATGCGGCCACCACGGTCAGTATGCCATCCTTCTCGCTGAATATCTGGCACACGGCTTCCGGGAGGATCATTCGAGCATAGTCTATCGCCAGCTGGTAGGCCTTCTTCTTCATGGTGCAGGTCTCCAGGCTGGAAGCCGCATCGTGAAGGATACGGAGCCTCCGCCTTGCCTGGCGGAGTTCCCAGTCCAGGTGCTTCCTTTCGATGGAATGCCTTATGGTCCTGAGCAGCATGTCCGTATCCAGGCTTCCCTTAACGAGGTAGTCCTGTGCGCCGGCCTTGATGGCGTCGGTCTCTATCGCCTGGTCGTCTATCTCCGTGAGGACTATTATAGGAACCTTCAACGCGCGCCGGCCTATCTCAAGCACGGTCTCGTTTCCCCTGCTGTCAGGGAGGTCGAGATCGGTCACTATGACGTCGTATTCAGTCCCGGATACCATTTCAAGGGCTCCTGAGAGGTTTTCGGCCCTGTCTATGCGGAACTCGCCCGTGGTCTTGTCCAGGGTCTCCCTGAAGGCGCGTGCGTCGTCAGGGTCGTTCTCGATAAGGAGTATCCTCATTGCGCCCGGAGTACCTTCCTTCCTCGGGGCCGGTCCCGTTAGCATCATGGGTAAATAGAACAGCTCCGGTCGTTCCGTCAATGGTGCCGGCCCGGATATTGACTTCGGCCGCTCTCACCATGAATCTTATCGGGTGAAGAGAATCCATTAAGCATGTGTTCGTCATTCTGACCGTCCAGGGAGGAGGAGTTCACAGTCAGAGCTGTTCTGATGCTGGCGACCGTTCTGTCAACTGATCCCGTACCCGGAGTCTACGGCGCAGGTGTCTCCGATACCCTGGCAAGGATCGACTCAGGCGGCCGGTTCACGGCCACCTTCCTTTGCGAGGGCATACCGGGCGCCGACGGCATAGCGGTGTCTGAGGACGGTTCGGTCCTCGTGCTCTCGGAGACCTCCGGGAGCCTTTACCGCATCGGCCGCAGAGGCGGGAGTGAAGAACTGCTGTCGGGTCTGGACCACCCCGAAGGGCTTGCCATTTCGGATGAGGGCGGGATCCTGGTCACCGAGGACACGGCCCGCGGCAGGGCCCTGCTGCTTCACCCGACCGGGCGGATCCAGGTACTGGCGGAGAGTCTCCTCTACTCTGAGGGAATAGTGCTCACACCGGGAGGAGAGGTGTTGGTAACCGAGTCCTCCGCAGAGACCGGCTCCCTGCCCTTCGAGACAAGAGTGTCCAGCGTGAGTTCCGGGGATGTGCTGTTCGAATCCCTCTTCCTGTGGAGCCTTTCGGACATGGTCGTGGATCCCTCAGGGGTGGTGTACGCCTGCAACGAGACTTCCGGCCTTCCTTTCGTAAGTCAGTCCGTGATCAGGATAGACCCTGCCTCGGGAAGCTGGGAGGTCTTCGTCAGAGGTCTCAGTTCATGCGAGGGGATATGCGCCTCTCCAGGCACCTTCTTCCCTCTCCTGGTGGCGGAGGAGGACATCGGCGGAGGGGAAGGCAGGGTCGTGTCCGTAGACTCCTCGGGTGCCGTCTCCGAGGTCGCACGGGGTTTCCTCAACATAGAGGACGTCGCAGTGGACACCTCGGGAAGGATCTTCGTCAGCGAGGACACCTCGGGAGCGGTGATCATGCTTTCACCTGTTCGGGGGCGGTGATCAGGGCACGAGTCTGCCGGTCACCAGCTCCAGCCCGGTCTCGTCGCCTCCGCGCCGAATGCCCAGGACCACCGGCACGTCCTCTCTGTCCGGCAGCAGCCCGGTTATTCCATGCAGGTCCTCCCCTGATACGGGAGCGCCGTCGACTGATACCAGCATGTCACCCTCCCTTAGACCCGCGCGTTCCGCCGGTGATCCGGTCACCACAGACCTTACACGGAGCATCCCCTCACGGATCTCCAGACCCATTCCCGTCAGCGTCTCGGGCATCCCCGTCTCGAAGAGAGACGAGGGCTGGAGGATAAGCAGTCCCGAGTCGTAGTCCATGGTCACAGCGAAGCGGCTGAGAACGCCGCTGCCCAGGATGCCGTCGAATCCGCTGAGGATCTCGCCGCCGTCGAAACTGCTGCAGAGGCCTCCCGGGACCTTGTAATCCCCCAGCGTCACCGTGGAGACCCTGAAACCGGCTATCGAATCCGTTCCACCGATCCCCTCCATCTCGGTATCGAAGGTGGGTCTGCCCGCCAGGAAGCCGGGATGTGCATCGAAGAAGGAGGGCGTAAGGTGGATGTTGCCGCCAGCGCCGGTATCGACGATGAGCCTGACGGGCACCGAGTCCTCCAGAACTGCATTCACAGAGAGCAGCCCCATGCTCCTCTCCGCGTGCAGCACCGATGCGCCTTCCTCCGGAATGCCGGAGGTGCCGGGTTCCCGGAGGGTTATGGTCTCCCTGCCGTAGTCTATACGGGTCGCGAACCGGCTGAGGAAGTCGTATCCGAGGATGAGGTCGATCCTCTGGCCCGTGGCTGAATAGAACTGGTCGGCCAGTGGCATCACCGCCAGTGTCTGGTCCCTCACAACCGCCCCTGCGGCCGAGTACTCATCCACCCGGGCGAAGGAGAACTCCCTGGTCCCGCCTATTCCGCTGGCCGGAAGCCTGCCGGTACCCTCGAGGCCCAGACGGCTGGCCAGGGCGCTGTCCAAGACGGTGGCTCCCGCGCCGCTGTCCAGAAGAATGTTCACCCGCTGTCCCTGAACCGTTCCGTCCAGGTAGAGGTGTTCGCCCATGATGCGGACCGGGTACTCCTCTCCCTGTCCCTCCAGCGACCAGTCCGCGGTCCCCGAGGTCAGGACGAAGATGGACTCGGGTACCGGGACATTGTACTCGGTGAGCAGATTGTGGGTCTCCATGGTCTGTCCCAGGGCAGGAATGATGCTGACGCTGTACGAGGGCGTCATGATACCGTCGATATCCGTGTACCCTCCGGGATAGCTCCTGACCTCGATCCCCATCGTGGCTGCCCTCATCATCACCGGGAGCCAGTCCTCCCTCGAATGGTAGAACACCACGTTGGGATGGTCCTTCAGGGTTACCGAAACCGCTGTCACGCCGTCCAGAAGGGTGTCGGCCCCCGGCGAGGCCAGTGCCGTATTCAGAAGGTAGTCGTAGAACACGGTCATCCTGGACAGTTCCATCTGGTCCCTCTCCTCGATGCCTCCGGGGGAAAGGTGGCCGTTCCGGTCCACCGTCCATACACTGTCTTCCCTGATGAGCACCTCCTGCCGTACAGGACCCAGCTCCGTGACGTTTAGACCGGTGAAGGGTTCCCTTACCCACCATGATTCCGATATTCCGGACATGCCTGCCATCGAGAGGCTGTCTACCGTGTGTATCACATGGAGTCCGCTCAGCGCCTCCCTGCCGCCGGCGGCCTCAAGGCATCTTTCCAGGATGTCTTCACCAGATGTGCGGGGCGCCTCACCGCATCCCTGCAGAACGAGAAGCAGGGACATCAGCGAGCTTTTCAGGAGCGAGAGCTTCATCGGTACCTCCCTCTTTATCTCCGGTAACGGGTGAGCGAGAGCGGGAAGACCTCGAACAGAGATTCGACGGAGCGGTGAAGGAACGAGGCTTCCATCGAGACCGACAGGTTGCCGTCGGGCTCCGAGAAGTAGGCGGAGACCTCGTGGCCTTCCGTGCTCTCGAGGTCCCACAGTGGAATGACGTCGGTGGGGCAGTGGGCGATCCCCCTCATGGAATCAACGTGGAATAGGGACACGTCCAGCGGCAGCATGTCAGGGAGAAGCAGGTTCCACGCGTGGAATACCAGAGTGTCCCCGGGTTCCCTCAGCAGACCTCCGGTGACCGACAGGGCAACGCCTCCGGCCGCCGCCGAATCGCGGAGCGCCATGGCGAGACCCAGGCAGGGTCCGGGACCCTCCGGTTCCTCCGGCACCTGTATGGACCTCATCATTCCCGCGATACCGTCCAGTCCGTCTTCGCCCATGCGTGATTCCAGATCGGAGCCGATCGGTCTGTACGTGAAAGGGACCTGAACTATTCTGAGAACCAGGGGGAGCACGGCGGTGGATCCGGGTTCCAGTCGGTACACCGGCGCCTCCATTACGGACCCGTCAGCGCGGAAGGCGCCGGTGACGATCTCGAGGGACTGGTAGGGCGGGTGGGCCGTCGGCAGAGGTATCCTGACCGATACCTCCTCTATACGCTCCCCGCCGGTATTCGAGATCCGGGTGACTATCACCAGGACGTTATCAAGTAGTTCCGAACCCTTTATTCTCCGGTGGAGCCACTCCCTGATCGATTCGTCGTCCGATGACCCGTAGGCCACCCTGAATACGGATGCGGCCCTGGAAAAGTTGCCGGAGACCTCGAGAAGGCTTCCGAAGTCTATCACGGTACGTCCTCCCTCCCTGGCCGCCAGCTCGGCGAAGAGAACCGCCTCCTCGGGTACCTCGGCGAGCGTGACGAGGTTCCAGCTGGAATCCGAGGGCGAGTAGCCGAAAGCCAGCAGCACGGAGAAGATGAGGGGTATCAACTCTCGAGCCCTCTCACAGGGTCCAGTCCGGCGGCCTTCATGGCCGGAACGATCCCGGACCCCAGGCTCAGCAGGAAAGCCAGTGAGGCCACCGTCAGCACCTGCATGGGGGATACGTGAACCGGGATGTTCTGGTGAAAGGAGTACACATCGGGAAGGGAGATCAGGCCGGTGCTCCCTATCACCCAGCAGCCGGCCAGGCCCAGCATGGTCCCCGCCAGTACACCCGCTATGCCCACTACGATCCCCTCCCAGAGGAATATCCTGAAGACGAGCCTGCTTCCGGCACCCATGGCCTTCAGTACTGCGATGTCCTTGCGCCTCTCGATCACCGATCTCGAGATGGTCCCTATGATGTTGAAGGTGGCTACGAGGGTTATCAGGAGCAGGGCCAGGAAGGCCCCCATCCTCTCCAGCTCCATCGAAGCGGTCAGGTCGGGGTTCAGCTCCCTCCAGCTCCTGACGGAGGTGCCGGCGGGAAGCAGCGGCGTGAGTGTTTCCGAGGCGCTTTCCGGGGATACGCCTTCTGCCGGGTATATCTTGATTCCGCTGTAGCCGCCCTCAGGAAGGTACATGCTGCGGGCCAGGTCGATATGCACCCATGCCAGGGTCTCGTCGTTGACGGGGAGTCCCGTTTCCAGAGCGCCGGTGAGCACTGCCCTCCCGATGGCGTGGCCCCTTCCGGAGAAGAAGGCCCTGGGAGGGAATATGAATACCGTGTCGTCCACCGAGTGGAAGAACTCCTCCGCCAGGTAGAGTCCCATGATGATGGCGTCTCCCCCCCCGGGAGCAGTGAGACGGAGTTCCCCGTAGGAAAGGGCGTCGGACATCCTGTCTCCCGCGAACTCCCTTTCCGGGTCGACGCCGCGGACCCTGCAGCCGGTATCCACTCCCCTGGCAGGCATCCTCAGTATCGCCTCGCCCTGGACGAAGGGAGAGGCCAGATCTATCTCCTCCAGTGTTTCCATGGTGACAAGCAGGTCTTCGGACATCATGAAGGATGAGCCGCTGTCCGGCAGGATGGTCAGGGGCGCGTCAACGTTGATCACGGAATCCTCGATGAACCCTTCCAGACCGGACATCACGCTCATGACGACTATGAGGGCTCCCACTCCCAGGGCCACGCCGGCTATGCTGACCACCGTGGAGAAGGCCAGGTGTTTCCTCCTTGGATGCCTTCGGAGGTATCTCCATGCCAGGTGAAGGGAAAGCCAGTTCATAAGCACCCCCGGAAGAGGTTGTTGACAGACAGGGGCTGCGCTGTCCCGGACCGCTCGAAGCCCAGCCTGTTGGTGACCATCGACCGGTAATATAGTTAACCCTGTCCTTCGGAACGGAGCGCCTCCATGGAATCAGCGGCGCAGATGTCCGGAAGACTCGGCCTGGTGCGCCGAAAACAGGAACATATATACTCAGCAGGAGTTATATGACTGTAAAAAGCTGGTCTTGCCGGACCCGCTGCATTGCTGGAAGCCCCCACCGGACAAGGAGACGGATTTGATCGCCGCCCTAATGAGCTTGATTATGCTGGCCGCAGCCACGGACCGTGAAGCTGTGGATTTCACAGAATCCGGACCCGACGGCTGCACGATGACCATCCGGGTGGAACCTCCATCCTACAGGGTCTACCGGGACAGGTGGTATCCCGTTGTGCACGGCATGACCGGAACCTGCCTGCCGGGACTTCCCGTGCTTCCCGCGGTCACCGTCTACGTGCCGGTCCCTCCGGACTGCGATCCGGAAATGGAATACGACCACTCCGGCAGGATCCAGCTGGATATACCGGGTCCTCTGCTGGTCACTCCCGTGGCGGTCGGGAGCGGCCTCGAGACGGAATGGGAGATCCCTGAAGCCGAGAGGGGGGCGGCCCTTCCGGAGATGGTGGAGGTGAGGACTTTCCAACTGGCGGGTACCAGGGTGGCGGCGGTCACCGTTCACCCGTTCTCCGGAATGGACGATGGCTGGATCCCTTCCAGCATCCAGGTCCGGCTGCACTGGCCCAGGACGGGTGGAAGCAGGAGCCCTGACACGCCCCTCCTCAGGGTTCTCTGCGCCGGTGGTCTCGAGTACTGGCCCGCAGGGAGGACCTCCGACGGTCCCGGACCCTTCTGGGGCAGACCCTGGGCAAGGATGGCCATCTCCGCCTCCGGCATCTACATCGTTACCGGCTCGCAGCTGGAGGACGCAGGCGTGGGAATAGCCGGTGCGCCTTCCAGGAGCCTCAGGGTCCTGACCGGTCCCGGCCTTATGTTCGACCTGGACGATCCTGCGGCGGAGCATCAGCCCGTTGAGGTCCCAGTGGAGGTAATGGACGGCGGGGACGGCATATTCGACGAGTCGGACTCCCTGAAGTTCTTCGGTCGCGGTCTGTCCAGGCTCGATCTGGAGGGTGAGGGTGCAACGCCGCGCAGGACGATGCACCGCTATGCGGACCACAACGTCTACTGGCTCACGTGGGGGGCCGAGGACGGTCTCAGGGTGGATACGGTGGAAGCGCTTCCCGACGGTTCCCCCCAGTGGGGGGACAGTCTAAGGTACGATATATGGCAGGAACAGGACTACCTCTGGGTCGGAGGCCAGGATTCCCTTACGGGATGGGTATGGACGCAGCTCTTCGAGGGTATCCCCAGCTATTTCTACTTCAGCACCCCCTCCGCCGACGGAAGCGGCAGTGTGCGTTTCCTGATGGTGCCGGAGACAGGGAACAACGGACCCCACGAGATGACTGCGGAACTCAACGGTGACGTGATAGGAGATACGGTCTGGACCACTGACGATCCCAGGGAATTCCTCTTCGATGGACTCGACCTCGATCCCTCAATGAACCTGCTCAAGGTAACTGTGGACGAATCCCCGGGGAAGTTGTACCTGGACTACATGATGGCCGATTATTCCCGAAGGCTCGACTATGCCGCCAGCCGCATGCTGAGTTTCGCCGGCGCGGTGCCCGGGAGGTACACCCTCTCACTCGGTGGAGCGCTCTCGTCCTCGTCGCTCCTTGACCTTTCCGATCCCGGGAATCCGGTGAGGATCAGGGGGCAGCTCTCCGGCGCCCTTCTCGAGACCAGCATGGACATCGACCGGAGCAGGTGTCTCTGGCTCGAAGGGGAGGAAGGCTACCGTGTGCCGGATTCCATTACCTCAGCTGAACCCGGCAGGATAATGGGCAGCGTCGTCGAGGGGGAGGTCGCCATTGTGGTGGCCGACCAGCTCATGGAGGCGGCCCAGCCCCTGGAGACGATCTACGCTGGCAGGGGGCGCACAGCGGCGGTGGTGGCCGCAGGTGAGGTCTACGACGAGTTCGGGCAGGGCATCAGGGACCCGGGCGCCATAAGGTCCTTCTTCCGCTATACGCAGGACTCCTGGAGCCAGCCTGCGGAAGCCCTGCTCCTGGTTGGGGACGGCTCCTACGATCCAATGATGCATGTCACCTCAAATCCCACGCTCATACCGATATGCCTCGATCTGGTCTCTTCTGCCGGGACCAATATCGACGACCGGTACGTCATCGCCCACGAGAACGGGGAGCTGCCCGAGGTCCCGGTATCCCGCATTCCCGTCTCCTCGGCCGCCGAACTCTCCGGATACCTGGCCAAGCTGATGTCCTACGACGGCCGCCAGGCCTCCGGGCAGTGGGAGAACAGGGTGATACTGGCTGCGGACGATGAATGGGGCAACTACAGTGTCAACGAGTACGATCACACTGAGAGCTGCGAACTCCTTGCGGACACCATACTGCCGTCAAGGCTTGACAGGGAGAAGTTCTACCTCATCGAGTTCCCGTGGCCTCCGGGGACCACTCCCTCAGGGGTCCACCCGGAGAAACCGGAGGCCCGCCAGGCGTTCATTCAGGAACTGTCGGAAGGCTGCGCCGGAATGATCTTCTTCGGCCACGGTTCCTACGGACAGCTGGCCCACGAGAAGATACTGGTCTCCAGCGACGTGCAGGTCATCGACAACGGGGGACGCCTGCCGGTGATGATATTCGCCAGCTGCGACCTGGCCCATTTCGACATGTCATCGGCAAAGTGCCTTGCCGAGGACTTCCTCCTCATTCCCGGATCGGGCTCGGTGGTGTCCATAGGTTCCACGCGGGAGTCCTACTCCGGCCAGAACGAGGACCTGTTCGCCGGCTACTATTATTACCAGTACGGAGATGACGACCTCACCGTCGGAGAGTCCATGTGGGCGGCGAAGGTGGTCTACGCGCCGATCCAGTACTACAACAGCAGGCTCTACGTGACCCTTGGGGACGGAGGGATCCTCCCTGTCGGCTCATCCTCCGAGGGATGCAGTTTCGACGTCGAGGGTGATTCCCTCTACCGCGGCCGTATGAACACCGTCTACGGAGAGTTTACCTCGGGCTCCTCCGGCTTCGTCCGGGTGACCGAGAGCGGCATGCAGTCCAGCTACAGCGGCCTGGGTTCAGGTTCGGTGGACTATCTACATTACGGGTCCGATGTATACCAGGGACTCGTAAGTAGTGACGGGACCGGCTTCACCGTACCTTTCTTCATGCCCGTCCAGGCCGACACCGGATCGTACTCCAGGGGTTCGGCGGTGGGGCTGTGTTCCGGCGGCAGCCAGGTGGCCCACAGGGAATGGATACGCGTTCTGGACGACGGTGTCCATGATCAGGATTCCCTTCCTCCGGAGATAGAGATGTGGCTGGAGGGCCACAGAGGGGAGGACCATCCCTCGGTGAGCGGCCAGACGACCATCTGGGGTATAATCTCCGATCCCAGCGGTGTATGTGCCATGGGGGCCGGAGCCGGAAGGTCGGTACTGCTGAGCCTTGACTCCCAGGGCTTCGACGTGAGCAGGTATTTCCAGTACAGACCAGACAGCTATACAACCGGAGAACTGGAGTACGCACTCCCCGAGATGACGGAGGGGGAACACCGGCTCATACTGGCCGCCTGGGACGGAATGGGCAACGCAGGGAGGGACACGCTCGACTTCAGCGTGGTCCAGGCCCCGGACGAACTCCTCTCTTCCGTATTCGCATATCCGAACCCCGGTGCCGGACAGAGATGTTTCAGTTTCGAGGCCGCCGTCTCCGGTACGGCCGGAATAAAGGTATACACGGTCTCGGGCAGATGCATCTGGAATGAGACTGTCATCTGCCGTGAAGGATACAACCAGGTCGTCTGGAACGGCCTCGACATGGACGGCGACCCTCCGGCCTCGGGTCCCTATGTCTACAGGGTGGATCTCTCCACCCTGAACGGATCCTCCGCCTCATTCACCGGGATCCTCGCCGTGATGAACGAGGAATGAACTCCGGAAAGGCCGCCCCGGAAGGTCTGGAGCTGGCGGTCGAGCTTCTTCGTTCCAGTTACCTCCCGGTGGTCTCCACCGGCGCCGGGATGTCCAGGGAGAGCGGTGTGCGTACCTTCAGGGGCGAAGAAGGCTACTGGAGGGAGCACAGGGCCGAGGACCTGGCTTCACTTGAGGGAATAAGGAAGGACCCGGTCCTGGTCTGGGAGTGGTACCGGGAAAGGCTCGGGGCCTGTGAGGAGTTGATCCCGCATAAGGGTTACGAAGCCCTCTACCGTCTACAGGAGCACAGTGGAAGGCTCCCCGTGGTGACGCAGAACGTGGACGGGCTCCATCAGAAGGCCGGGATCAGGGACGTCATAGAACTCCACGGCAGCCTGAGGACGGCCTCCTGCCTGGCAGGATGCGGCGCTCCGCCGGTCCGCATGGAACAGGGTCTCTTCGAGAACATGCCCCCGAGGTGCGTCTGCGGCAGCATTCTCAGACCGGATGTCGTTCTCTTCGGGGAGGACCTTCCCGAACAGGCCCTGAAGCGGGCATTAAGGCTTGCCGGGAGATGTGACCTGATGATAGTTGTGGGTACGTCCATGGTGGTGTATCCCGCCGCTGCGCTTCCCATGATAGCCCTGAGGAGCGGGGCACGGGTGATAGAGATAAATACAGTGGAAACACCTCTTTCCTCGCTGGAGGGGACCCTGTTCCTGAGAGGGACCGCGGGAAGTGTTCTTCCCGAGCTGGCAAAGGCGGTTATTCGATCATGCTGATCTCGCTGTTGTTCCTGGTGTCCGTTTCCCAGTCAGTCGAGCCCCTGCCTGCGGATCCCTCGTCGGGATTCGCCGCGGTTGTCCAGTTCCCGGAACCGGGGATCGCGGAACTGGAGAGCGGTGTATACCCGGTGTTCAGCGGTATCCCCACAAGGTTCCAGCCGGGGGAGCCTCCCCGTCCCGTCTTGACCCTCTTCGTTCCGGTCCCTCCGGGCGCCAGACCGGAGCTCAGTTTCTCCGCCGGGGGCTACAGGCCGACCGGTGCGGCATCCTCCACGGTCCTCACACCGGCTCTGCAGGGAGGCGGCCTATCCGTCCGGGAAGTGCCTGTGGAAAGGGTGGCACCGCCATCCAGTCACGCCGTGCTGGAGGGCGTCATACCCGTCGCCGGGACCTCCGTTGCCATGATCGACGTCTATCCGGTGGTGGACCCGTCCGGTGCCGAGTACGCTTCAAGCGTGTCCCTGGAACTGAGCTGGGAAGCGGAAAGCGGAGGCATTCCCGTTGAACGAAGCACGCTGCTGCGTCTCCTGGCCCCTTCCGGAACCCTCTACTGGAGGGGGTATCCGCGGCGATCCTGCAGAAGTGAGTTCTGGGGCATGCCCTGGGCCAGGATATCGATCCCTGAAAGCGGCGGCTACTCAGTAACCGGAAGTCGGCTTGAGCAGAGCGGCTGCCAGGTGACAG
Source organism: Candidatus Aegiribacteria sp. MLS_C (assembly GCA_002030045.1). GTDB lineage: Bacteria > Fermentibacterota > Fermentibacteria > Fermentibacterales > JCC-6 > Aegiribacteria. The sequence goes on from LQBI01000001.1 coordinate 228,111, forward strand.
GCACCCCGTGCGCCACGCTTCGAATGCTCTCCGGGCCCGGGGTGATGTTCACCAGTGCTCCCGAGGACAGCCACGCGCTGCAGGAGGTTGCGATAGCGGTGATCGATGCCGACGGGGACGGGGTATTCGATGAAGAGGACCAGGTGAGGTTCTTCGGAAGGGGTCTCTCCCGCTGGGAGCAGGAGGGCCAGGAACTGGTCAGGCTGGAACACAGGTATGCAACCCACAACGTCTACTGGCTGACATGGGGAGGGGAGAACGGGAGGCGGATTGGTACGGTCCAGGGCGCTCCCGATACATCTCCGGGCTGGGGCGGCACCATTCGCACGGACCTGTGGCTGAGGGAGGAGAACGAGTGGCTTCCCCGCTATGAGACCGCCACGGGCTGGGTATGGCAGACCATAGTCGAGGGGGAGAGCATCTCCGTGCCCTTCCAGGTCGGTGACCAGGGCAGCTGCGACGTATCCGTGAAAGTCATCATGGACGGTTCCCAGCAGCACACTGTCAGCCTCAGGATCAACGGGACCGAGGTCCTGAACGAATCCTGGTACGGTTCCGGTACAAGGCTCCTTCAGGCGGAGGACGTACAGCTCTCCGGCTCATGCGATCTCCAGGTGGTGTTCGAGGATGACCTGGGGGACAGCGAACTCTCCCTGGTGTCGATCAGGGTGGAGTACTCGGAACGGCCCGGCGATCTGACGGGCCGATTCCTGTTCCCGTCCAGGGAGAAGACCGGCAGGTTCAACTTCGCCGTTTCCGGAGCCTCCTCCACATGCCTCGCCTACGATGTCACTCATCACAACGACCCCCTGGCGGTTGAGGGGGGGGAATACTCCGGAGGTTCCTACAGCTTCTCCTTCCAGGTGGATCCCGGTTCGGGGCTCATCATCATGGACAGCCAGGACTGGATGACGCCGGATTCCGTCGTGTCAGCAAATCCCGGCAGGCTTGCGGGGACCGTGACACAGGGGGACAGGCTCCTTGTGGTTCATCCGTCCATGTACGACGGTACCTGGGGCATGCTCCAGGTCCTCGAGCAGCAGGGTCATATGCCGGTGGTGGCCACGACCACGGAGATCTACGACGAGTTCGGACAGGGGGTGGCGGATCCCGGAGCCATAAGAGCGGCAGTGAGGTGGGCGATGGACACCTGGACACCGGGATTGTCGGGACTGATCCTCGCAGGAGACGGACACTACGATTTCCTCGGCCACGCCACCTCGCAGCCGGTAATGGTTCCTCCCTGGGTCCGCCTGGGCACCGGTCAGACCGATTGTGTCGACGATCTCTTCGTCATGGTCCACCCGGAAGCGGTACTTCCGGAGATTCCTGTATCAAGGATCCCGGCTGACAATCTGTCTCAGCTGGGTACCTGCACCGCCAAGCTCATCTCGTATTACCAGGAGAATAATTCCGGCGACTGGACAGGCAGGGCGCTCATCGTGGCAGACGATGAATGGGGCCAGTCCGGGTCCTGGAACGAGACCGAGCATACAGTGAACTGCGAACGGATAGCCGAGGAAGTGCTCCCCAGATGGTTATCCAGGGAAAAGTTCTACATGATCGAATACCCGTGGCCTCCGGGACCGTGGACACCGGAAGGACCACATCCCGAGAAACCTGAAGCGAGAGACAGCTTTCTGGAGACCTTCGACAGGGGGTTCCTCTTCATGTTCTACGAGGGACACGGTGCCGGCAACCAGATAGCTCACGAGGTCCTCATGACCGACGAGGACGTCAGCGGGATGAGCAACGGCCACCGTCTGCCGGTTTCGTTCTGGGCCACCTGCGACGTGGGGCATTTCGACGATCCGGGCTCCGACGCCATCGGAGAGAGGCTGGTGCTCCATCCGGCCGGCGGCTGCATATCCAGCGTGGCGGCCACCCGCGGGACCTACGGCGCCTCCAACTACCAGTACTTCAGGAGCGTCATAGATTCCCTCTGCAGCGATCCTCAGCTTTCGGCGGGGGAGGCGGTCTGGCAGTCAAAACTTGCGCTGTCAGCTTCCTACAGCAACAACAGGTTCTACGTGATGTTCGGTTATCCCGACCTGCCGCTGGCATTTCCAGGGACCGGGGGAACCGTTTCCGTCGAGGGGGACACCCTGCGCAGCGGCGAGCTGAACACGATCGTGGGGCGGGATTTCCAGCAGGAAGGTCTCGCTTTCGTCCAGGTCCTGGAGTCGTCATGGAACACCGTCTACACCTGCCTGGGGGGAGCCCAGATCCCCTACCTCAGGTACGGCGGAACCGCCTACAGCGGTACTCAGACCGTCGAGGACGGGGAATTCTCCATTCAGTGCTTCATACCCCTTCAGTCGAATACGGGTGACATGTCCAGGGCGGCCGGACTGGCCATCTCCAGTGAGCTTTCCGATGCGGGTGCGCTGGACCCGGCGGTTCTGGTGGAGGGGAACCCCTCCGGCGGCGACCTGCTTGGTCCGGAGGTTCAGATGTGGATAGACGGGTACGAGGGTGTGTCCTTTCCGGAACTCACGGGAGACGTGACCCTCGAGGCGGCCATAAGCGATTCAAGCGGCATCTGCCTCCTGGGCGGCGCCGGAAGGGAACTCAGCCTGTTCATCGACGGTCTCTGCGTTGACGTGAGCCGCCACTTCTCCTACGACAGGGGCAGCTCCGTTTCTGGAAGACTGGAGTACGGCATCGAATCCCTGGCCGAGGGTGAGCACACGCTGATACTCTGGAGTTTCGACGGACTGGGCAACAGCTCCCGGGACACTCTGGAACTGAGGATACTCCAGGAGAGCGACCTCTCGCTGACCGAGACCCTGGTCTACCCCAACCCCGGAAGCGGTTCCAGGTGTTTCAGTTTCAGGGTTTCCGAGGACGCTCAGGTGACCGTATCCATCTACACCGTGGCGGGTACCAGGATCGAGGAACTGACCGCGATCTGTTCCCAGGGCTACAACCAGCTCTTCTGGAACGGCCTCGACCACGACGGTGATCCCGTTGCGGGGGGACCCTACATTTACAAGATTAGGGCGGATGCCCTCGGTTCCTCCGTATTCAGCAGAACCACGGAGGAATACGGAGTGCTGGCGGTCATTTCGGAGGAATAACCTCTAGGAGGTAGGTACCACTTGTCAGGACCACCCGGCGGCAAGATAGACTGGTTGTGGAAGCAGGTGGAGAGCGCCAGGGCGGATGACAACCGGGAGGCGGTCCGGGAGTGTCTGGAGAGACTCCTGGCCGATCCCTCCGTTCGGGACACCTCCGACGAGGACCTGGCCCTGATCAACCTCAGCCAGCTGGACCTGGAGGAGGGACGGAGCAGGGAAGCTGCGCTCAGGCTCTCGGATTTCAGGTGGCACGGCGTACCGGGACCGGCGGGGCTGCTCCTCCTGGCGGACGTGTATCTGAAGCTTGAATGGTTCGGGCAGGCAAGGGACGAACTCGAGGAATACCTGGAGCTGATACCGGAGGACCTGGACGCCAGGAGGAAGCTGGGTCTCGTGCAGCTGATGCTGAACGAGGACGATGCAGCACAGCGCATCCTGCTCGCCACCGCCCGCAGGGAGAAGAACAGGGTGCCGGAAACCCTGACCTATCTGGCCATGCTGGAGGCCAAGGCCGGCCGTCTCGAGGAGAGCCTGCATCTGCTCCTGCAGGCCAGGGAACTGGCTCCCTTGGACGAGAAGATCGAACACACACTGCTTCGCATCGAGTCCCTGAGGGTAAGTCTGAAGAGGAGGGCCCTCCATCAGGAGGACCTGCCCCTGGAGGACCTGGTCCCGGGAATGACCGGGGGCATGCTGGAACTGCACGGCTACTCCCGGGAGAAGGCAAGGCAGGCCATGGAGGCGTGGAACAGGTTCTGCAGCGTCCAGAGACCCGCCGGCCGGAAACCCGCTATCTGGGCTGCAGCCCTTGAATACTCGGTAACGAGGTTCGGACCCCATTTCACTCAGAAACAGCTGGCCGACGAGTACGGAGTGTCAACCACCCAGCTGGGCGAGCATTACCACACGATCGCCCAGGCAGTGGACCTCGATTCCATAGTGAAGGAAGACCTCCTGGGTGAGACTGAAAGAGCGGGCCACGGCCTTCGGGACCTGGTTCGGAGGGAGGAGATGGCGGAGGTCATCGCCTCTGCCACAGGCAGGCTCGAGGAGTTCCGGGGTCCCGGCGAGATGTGCGCCTGGGTGTTCGGGAGGATAGATCCCCTGAACGAGGCCGAACGCAGGGAGATAGAGGACTTCGTGGGCTATCTCTGGAAGCGCAAGTCCAATCCGGCGAAATAGATGAGGATACCCTTGACGATCATTCCGCTCTTCCTGGTACCGGCGGTGCTGGTGTCCCAGGTCCCTTCCGTGGAGGTATACTGCGATCCGGGCCAGTTCCAGCAGATGGTGGAACTCTACGAGGAGGAGATCGAGATAGACTGCACGGTGATCGTCGGCGACACCGTGTACGCAGGGTCCCGTATTCGGCTGAGAGGGGACACCTCGAGAGGGTATCCGAAGAAATCGTTCCGCATAGACCTCGCCGACAGCAGCTCCTGGGATGGAAGGGTGGAGTGGGACTTCAACTCCGAGTACACGGATTCCACCTACATACATCCATGGCTCTTTTCCTGGATCCTCACGAACCTCGACTATCCCTGCTTCCGTACCGACCATTACAGGTTCTACGTAAACGACGAATACAAAGGGCTCTACCTCAGGAGCGAACCTGTCGACGAGCAGTTCCTCTCCAGCAGGGGAATGGATCCGGACGGGAACCTCTACAAGGCTTCCGTCGACGGTTCCTGCCTCAGCAGGTACGATGACGTGCCTCTTGTATGGGAGAAGAAGGCCAACGAGAGCGAGGGATGGAACGACCTCTACCAGCTCATAGAGTACATGGACCAGGTGGACCCTGCGGCGTTCCACGAGACGGCCTGGGAGGTCTTCGACCTGAACGACCTCATCACGATACTGGCGGTCAACACCCTGACCATGAACTTCAGCACCTACTACCACAACTACTTCGTATACAGGGACATTCGAGGCACCGGGCTCTGGACGGTCCTCCCCTGGGACGTGGACAAGCTGTGGGGGGACTGGACCTGGAGGACCTACACCGCCGGAGTGAACAACTTCTGGTACGACAACCCGCTTATCGAGAAGGTCATCCTGGACCCTGTGCTCTTCGAACTCTACTACGACCGGATGGACTCCATCGCCGCACAGCTCCTGACCCCGGAGTTGGTGGGTCCGGTGATAGACTCTCTGGAGGCGGTCCTGGCAGGTGCCGTTGCCGATGACGACTACGACGCCATAACAGCTGACGATTTCCACACCGCCATCGCCAGGCTGCGGGACGAGAGGATACCGGGCAGGATCGTTGGACTGAACTACATGTACGGAAACGATGTGAGGTCTTTCAGTGCCTTCTGTGGCGACACGGTCTCGCTGGGCGACAAGTTCGTGAACTGGGAGGCCGCCGTGGATCCCCAGGGGGATTCCGTCGACTACAGGCTGTATCTCTACACCGAAGAGGGCTGGCCGCTGGACCCCATCGAGACCCTGGCCCTGGCCGATACATTCCACACCTTCACATCGCTTCCCCCCGGCGGCTACGTGTGGAGGGTGGAGGCAGGCACCGGGGGCGACAGGTACACGGAGGCCTACGACCGCTACAATCCCTTCACGGTCATCGATTCATGGACGGTGCTCTCCGGCACCCTCTCGGGCAGCACGGTCCTGACCCCGGAGGATTCCCCCTACCTGGCGGTCTCCGACCTGCTCATACCCGAAGGCTCATCCCTCACCGTCCAGGGCGGGGTGGACATCCGCCTTGAGGAGGACGTCAGCATCGACTGCAGCGGAGAGATCATCTGCATGGGGAATTCGGCGGACTCGGTGAGGTTCCTGCCCGACGACGGGTCAAGGCCCTGGGGCGGAATAAGGCTGCAGGGAGCGGAAGCCTGGATGACCTGCGTCTCTTTCTTCGGTTCCGTGGGGTTCGGCGGCTCGGGCCAGGACAACGCCCTTATCCTCGGACAGCACTCGGACCTGGTCCTGAAGGGATGCTCCTTCACCGGGAACACCCGGTGTATCAACCTGACAGGAGGCAGCGTTGTTATGGACAGCTGCCGCCTCACCGGATGGAACAGCGGGGAACTTTTCTTCATGGAGGATGGAGACTCGGCCCTCATCGAGAACAGCAGCTTCGGCAACATGGTGGACCCACCTAGTCCGTGGCATGACGGGGTGGAGTTCCAGGACTGCCGCAGCGGCAGCTATATCGTCAGGAACTGCGAGGTGTTCAACATCCAGGGAGACGCCATCGACAGCAACAGCAGCAACATGACAGTCGAGCACTGCAGTGTCCGGGACGCGGCGGACAAGGGCTTCTCCATAGGCATAAACGCACCCGGAAGCCACATATCCACCGTCGAGCTGATGAACAACACGGTTTCCGGATGCTACACGGGCATCGCGGTGAAGGACGATTCATACGCGGATATCTTCAGCTGCACCGTGACACAGTGCGACATCGGCGTCAGGGCCTACAACAAGACCGCAGGCTCCGGAGGCGGTTACGCCACAGTGCTCAACGGGATCGTCCACGCCTGCAGCGAGACCTTCAGCTTCGAGGACGGGTCCGTGGTTGAAGTCGCCTACAGCCTCACCGGATCAGAGTATTCCTGGCCGGGAGAGGGCAACATCGCCGGAGACCCGCTCTTCGCACCCTGGGTAGGAACGGACTACCATCTGTCCTACGAATCCCCGTGCATAGACTCGGGTGATCCCTCGATGGAGGACCCCGACGGCACCAGGTCGGACATGGGGGCGGTCTTCTTCCCGCAGTTCCTCGACGACCTCTACATCAACGAGTTCCAGTCGGTGAACGACACCACGATAGCAGACTCCTACGGCGACTACGACGACTGGTTCGAACTCTACAACGGCTCAGACTGGGACTGCGACCTCAGCTGGGTCTTCGTCTCCGACGACCCTTCCCGGCTGGAAACGTACCAGTTCCCTCCCGGCACGGTCATTCCCGCCGGAGGCTACCTTATCGTATGGGCCGACGGACATCCATGGCAGGACGGTCTTCACCTGCCCTTCGCTCTGTCCTCGGAAGGCGACAGCATCTACGTTTCACGCCAGCCGGCGGAACCCTCTTCCGGAGATGCGGAAGGCAGCCGGACAAGGGCCCTCAAGCTGGTCGACTCGGTCAGCTTCGGTCCCGTGCCGCCGGACATGTCCTACGGGAGGTACAGCGACGGCGGTCCCGAGTGGGGACTGCTGGAGTTCTGCACACCCGGCTGGTCCAACTCGCTTCCCTGGAGCGATACCGGTTTCCTGCAGGTTTCGGCCGCCTTCCCCAATCCTCTCATGGGCGGTTCCGTTGCGCTGGACATCACCGTGGACGCCGGTCTTACCAGGGTTAGCGTGTACGACATGGCGGGGAGGCTAATAGCGGTCCCCTACGACGGCTACCTGGAATCCGGAGAGTACAGGTTCCACTGGGACGCGGCGTTCGAGAGCGGTGCCCGTGTCCCCGTGGGCGTGTACCTGATACATGTGATGCACTCGGCCGGGCTTTCCGAGAGCAGGAAAGTGGTGGTCCTGGGAAGATGAACGGAAACTGGAGGTTACAGTGTTCTTCATAACTTCGATACTGTCGCTGGTGCTGGTGGCACCCGGCGACCTGGTGATAAGCGAGATAATGTACAACCCTGACGGCCCCACTCTGGGCGACGACGACTGCTTCGAATGGGTGGAACTCTGCAACGCGGGCCCGTCGACGCTGGAACTCGAGGGCATGATGCTGAGCGACGGCAACAACCAGCTCTTCATCGGACCATTCAACCTGGAAACCGGTTCCAGGGTGGTCCTTGCCGCGGATTCGGAGGACTTCGCGCTGGCCTACGGTGACGACGTCCCCGTGGCGGAATGGGAGGGGGACTGGACGAAGCTGTCAAACGACGGTGACCAGGTCATCCTCTATTCATCGAGCGGCGAGGTCCTCGATGCCGTGACCTATTCAGACACCTGGGGCGCCGACCCGGAGAGCGGTTCACGAAGCGACGCCGACGGGAGGGGTTCCTCGCTGGAGAAGGTAGCCCTGACGGGTCCCAATGACGAGACCAACTGGAGACCCTCGGAGGACTACGGGTGTCCCAGAAACGATCCCGAAGACGGGCGACCCGTATGCTGGGGCACTCCGGGAGTCAGGAACAGCGTGGAGGCCGACTGACAGTATCCTCAGACCGGAACTCCCATCTGAGGGCAGCTGTACCCGTCAGAAGTCTATATCGTTGCTGGCGGTCACCATGTTCACGTTGTCAATGCCCTGTACGGCGTTGAGACCGGTGACGATGTCGCTGGAGCTGAACCCGGGTTTCAGCGAGAGGTCGTAGGTAAGGGTCAGGAAGACACCGTCGCTGGAAGGTTCGATGTGTATTATGGTGCTCTTGCTGGCCCTCTCGTTGATGAAGCTTATGTATTCCTGCTCGTCGCCGGTCTCCCGGTTGAACCTGAACCTGAGCATGAACTCGCTCCTGTGCATGGAACCGAAGTTGGTCCTGAAGAGCAGCAGGGCCACGGTCCCTATGAACAGCGTGGAAAAGAATGTCAGCACGTAGTTGCCGGTTCCGGAGGCTATTCCCTCGGTCAGCGCGAAGAAGATGAAAGCCGTATCCCTCGTATCCTTCACCACCGTCCTGAAGCGGACGATTGTCAGAGCGCCCACGAGCGCGAAGGCCCGGGCCAGGTTGCTTCCGATGACCATCATGACCGCGCTCACCGTGATGCACATCAGCACCAGCGTGACCACGAAGGACTGGGAGTAGGAGAGACCCTTGTGGGTCCTCCGGTATATCACGGCTATAAGGAGGCCCGCAAGGAGGGCCAGCACCATGTTGACGAGTACGGACATGGGGCTGTAGCCCAGGTCCTCGGAGGCAGTGGTGAACCATTCCGTCAGCTGAGACAAGCCGGTCTCCTTTCGAACAGCCTGTCCAGGCTGGATGGGAGTGAATCCATGTACACCGCGCCGGTGGCGTATGCGAACTTCGAGAAGGAGACCAGGTCGAGCTGGAACTCCTGTATGAGTCTCAGGAACCAGGCGGGCATCCTGTACCTGAACTTGATCTCCAGGACCTGGAACCCGTCGGATATCCCGTAGCACTCTGTGTGCGGATGTCCGGTGGGGAAGGATCTGTAGGCCATGGTACCCCTGTCCAGCGTGACCCTGAAGTCCGGATTGGCCCTGTTCTCGAAGGCAGTCCTGCGGTAGTCCACAACCACGCTTGGTGATATCCGCTTCCTGAATACGTCGTACACGAACCTCCTGCCGGTGTTGCACAGGTCCTGCCTCTGCATGAGAAGACCTGCCAGGTCAGTAGTCCCCCTGCCCAGTGCCTCCTCGGTATCAGAGGGATCCAGAAGCATCCTGTGCTTGTAGACAAGGTTGCCGTTTCTGCCCTTCAGTTCGAGGAAAAGAGGCTGGACGTAGCTGCTCGAAGCGCTGTAGCTGCGAAGTCGGAACTTGTACCTCTTCCTGAGCCCGGCCAGCTTCTCGTGGTAGAGTTCGAAGGAGTCCGTGTCGAAGTAGTGGCTCCGCACGAAGTAATCGCCTTCGGCACCTGAATTGACATCCCTCTGGAGTCTCAGGTCGAGTTCCCTGATAACGCCTGGCAGTGTATCGGGATCCAGGAGGTACTTGAACTCGTACCTGTGGAAATGCAGCCTGGGCAGTCCGCTTTCGGGCATCAGAGGTCCACCGCCGCCTCCAGCAGGTAGTCCATCCTCTCCTCCTCGAAGAGCATTTCACTTGGCCTGTGGCTCACCGCGGCTGCGCTCACGGTGAAAGGGCTGCCGGTGTCCAGTTCGAGTGTCACCGTCAGTTCATCCTCCCTGGACGCTTCGTTCCTGTCGGGCTTCCAGGAGCCGTAGGAGACGGATGCGGTTATGCTCCTGATGGAAGGCCGCCAGGTGAGCCACGTGATGCCGGCGGTACACCACCATGTCTGGAAGTCCGGCGCCGGGTCGCCGGCCATTACGTTTGCAAGGTCCCAGTTGTCTCCCCGGATATACTCACCTCTCATCATCATTGAGAAATCCCCGGACAGGTCCCGGCTGAACTGAAGATCGGCCCCGTAGGCCATCTGCCTGGAGGAGACCACGTAACCCTCCACGGAGCTGAGGTCGGTCTCGCCGAACCTGAGGGAAGTCAGCCCTGCGCCAAGCTCGATGTCCATGGGAAGCCGGAAGAGTGCTCGCACAGCGTACTGCACCTCGTTGTCCTGGTTCTCGAAGTCGGGTGAACCGTTGAACACTCCCAGTGAAATCTCCGGCAGGGGATCGATACCGGGGGATACTACAATCATGGCTCCTATGTCCCTGCCCGAATAGAGAAGGTCCTCCAGCTCGCCGTCGCCTGCGAAGTGGTCGATGGACTGGAGGTCCCAGCGGCTGAGCATGGTATTGAGGCAGAAGGGCTTCTTGAACCTTCCCAACGTGAGTCCCAGCTCATTCAGGGGCTGCCATTCAATGAAACAGTCCTTGACGTAGATGTCCTCCGGCCTGGTCTCCAGCTGAAGCTGTCCCTCGGTGTTGCCGGTCACTCGAAAGTCCGCAGATAGACCGGCGGATTCCACCATGAAACTCCTGTCGGGGACCTCGAGAGATCCGCCGAACTGGCCGAACCTGACCTTCAAGTAGGCGGACAGTGTGAAGCTCTCGGCGTTCCCGTTCTCCACGTCGACATCGGCTACGCACACCGATGCCGCCAGCAGTGCCAGAATGAAAGGTATCCGTCTGATGGTCATTGTTCAAGCTCCTCGATCATTCATGTACATGAAGAGTAACGATAACATACCGTGCACCCGGGACCAATACCCACACCCGCCGCACACCGTCACCGACCGGTCGTTCCGTTCCTCAGGACAACGATCTTCGATGAGGCCGTCGCGCCCATTGACCTGACCACAACGAAGTAGACCCCGGTGGAGAGCCCTTCCAGCTCCAGCTGTACCGTCCCCTCCATGCTGCCGAGAAGCCTCGGTTCGATCACCATCCTGCCCGAAAGGTCGTACACGGATACCTCCCCCGGCGAGGCTGTGAAGTATTCGATCACGATGGAGCAGCATGCCGGATTGGGCCAGGTCCGCTGGATCACCGGAGGGAAAGAGAATGCCGAGGGCCACCCCGGATTGGGTGCCCCGGGAGTTCCCGGCATCTCCGCCGCCTGCCAGCTGCAGGGCTCCTCCATGGGCATGTCCGGGCGCCGGAGGTACATCAGGTCGCCTGAAAGGGGCCATGAGGAGGAGTCGAATAGAACGGACAGCACGGACCTCTCCCCGTCCATGAGGAGAATGCCGTCCCTCTCCCCGTTGAGGCCGAACTCCAGCCCCTCCACCGCCGCTATGTCGCCGGAGTAGAACGACCGGAATCCGTCGATGTCCTGGCACACCACCAGGAACCTTCCCGGATCTATGGTCGTGCCGTCGGGAATGACGCCGGTATGGAGTCCTCCGTCCAGGACGACCCAGCCCGAGAGGTCCACTGTCCTGTAGCCGATGTTGAAGAACTCTATCCAGTCTCCCGCATCTCCCCGGTGACATATTTCGGAGAGGACGAGAACCGCGCCGGACTCCCCGCTCTGCACCTCGTTCCCCACCGTGACCGTCAGCGCCTCCTGCCAGGAAGGATCCAGAACAAGCAGATCGGTCCCGGAGGGCGAGTCAATGACCAGGTCTCCGAACACCATGCTCCCCGGCGGCAGGATGAGTTTCAGCAGCCCGGACCTGTTGGTCAGGAAGAGAGTGTCCCCGGGTTCCATCAGCGCTCTGTCGGGAGCGAAGATCCTTGCGGGGGGATCCCCTGCCTGGAAACCGTAGAAAGATAGGTCCAGCGGCTCATTCGAACCGTTGACCAGTGGCAGTGACCACAGGAAAGTGTTGTACCTCACGGGATCCAGCACCTCCAGGTCCCCGTGGTGTGCGGGGTAAGGGCTTCGCCGTGCCGTGGGGGCGCACACCCTGCGCTTCTCCGATGTGGAGTGGCCGTAGGCCGGGTAGTAGTAGGTGCAGGGCCCCTGCTGGGAGACGATGGAGTAGTCAAGGGCCACCCTGACGTGGGTCTGCCATTCCGGAAACGGGAACCGGCCACTCCAGACCAGCCCTGAAGCACCGACCCTCTCGAGGCTGTAGTGGACCGACATGTTGCCGTCGGACCAGACGGTGATCCCCGCCCAGCCGGGCGGCGACTCAAGCTCCACAGTGACGGTCACGCTGTCATCCGCCCCCCAGGGAGGGAAATCCCACCTCGAGAACTCCATGGAGACCAACTCGATGGGCGACGGCACCGAGGCCATGACAGGCAGGTAGTCCGCTCTCTCCTGAAGGTCTTCCGCCAGGATGTCCACAGCGTCCTCGAAGTTCTGGTTCGATCCGTTCTTCATGGTGTCGGCGTAGACGCTCTCCCTTATCTCCCAGTAGATTGAGTCCATGACCCCGGGCAGTTCCTCCGCCATCAGCTGCGCAGCCTGGAGCATCCTCTGCGAGTACAGCTGGCGGAAGGTACCGTCCCTGAGCATTAGGTTCACCAGCGGGGATATGTCGAAGCAGAAAAGGGAATGCTCCTCGACCCAGTCGGGATTGTACTCGCCGTTCCACCTGTTCCCGAAGGTTGCGTCCCTGTCCCAGGGGTAGTACCTCCATTCTCCTTCCTGGGTCAGGTGGAGGTAGTAGTTCTTGCTTATGGCATCCTCGTCGTGTATGGCCATCGCTATCGCGGTGTTTGTGATCACGTCGTCGCTGCTGATGCCGTGCGGGAGACCCAGGTTCACCAGGTCTATCAGGTGACGGAGAAGGGGGAGTTCCTCGTCCCAGCCTCTCTCCGCCTCGAACCCGGCGGTCCCGGAGGTGTCGCAGGGTTGCCACACCATCCTTCCCAGGTGGTCGACGGACTTGAAAAGGGGACCGTCCTCCAGACCGTTCCTGCGGTAGAAGAAGCCGTCGATCCTCTCCACCTGTACGTAGACTCCGTAGTAATCACCGTTCACGTAGAACTCCACGTGCCGGGTAAGAGGGGCCGGGAGCCCCATCTCCCTGGACATGAGCATGCCCAGTGCGTTCCTCATGAATGTCCTGTCCCTGTACTGGGCGTCCAGCAGAAGGTGTGAGCAGTCCGTCAGGGAGGTGTCGAAGAGTTCCAGCTTCCAGCTCTTCTTGGGGTAGAAGAGGGACGAACCTCCCCTGAAACCGGCCAGACAGCTGCAGGCGCCGGCCGGGGTCTCGACCCACGCCGGGAACTGCAGGTCCTCAAGCGGATTCTGGTAGAGCATGTTCAGGTAGGCGGGATCGATCTGGAGATGGTAGCTCTCCAGGTCCCCCTGACCGGCGGAAATGCAAAGAATCCCGAGAAGAAGCTGCATGGACCTCCAACGAGAGTATACGTCAGGCGGGCTGTAGGAAACGTCCTTGATCTACTCCAGGAGCACGCCGTTCTAGTATAGGTCCCGTAAGGTGTTACCGCAACGACCTGAGAAGGTTCCGGACTCTCCCTGCCGTCCTCGGGCAGGAGGGGTCACTGCCTGTCCGTGGACCCGGTGAGCAGTGTCACGTTGCTCCTGGTGAAGAAACCGTCGAAACCTCCGTAGCGGTGTATGTATTCGTTTACGATCATGGTGTGTTCCGAGGGTTCCGTGAAGGTCTGCCTGAGACCCTCCTCCTCAGAGCCCACCAGCTCTATCAGGAACCCCTGTCCGCTGTCGACCAGCGTACTGTAGACCTCGCGGATGTCCCCGGTATCGAAGGCCATGTGGTGGACCCTGGGACCGTAGTTCTCTATGAACTTCTCAGTAGGCCCGGAATGCTCCGTGCCGGCGAAGGGCCTTATGCCGGAAGTGAAGACCATGGCGTAGTCCTCCGGCGAGAGACGGGCCACGTTGGTGATGGAGTTGAAGATCTCGACGTAGACGGAGAAGTCGAAGGTGTAGTTCGTGAGTTCCATGAACTCTACGATGGCCCTGTCCCTGTCCTCGGCACGAACCCGGGTGGCCATATGGTCGAGGAAGCCCACCTTTTCCCCAAGGTTTCCCGGAGGCGGCGGGGCGTCCCATGACAGTTCCTCCCTCTCTGCGGAACCGAAATTCCCCGGCTCGCCCCTCCACTGCACGAAGCCCAGCGCGTTGCCGGTGTACTCCGAGGGATGCGTCTCCAGGTAGAGGTAGCCGTCGAAGGACCTGATCCCGTCATCCGCGAAGCTCCGTCCCGCCTCCCTCTGTATCTCGTGGTAGGCCGCAATGTCGGTCACGGAGAAAACCAGCGTTTCCAGCCTGGTGATCGGGAAACGGGAGGACTTCGGTCCACTGTTGAACCTGGTGAAGGGGTTGCGGCCGCCCGTCCTGTGCCTGACCATGATCCCGGCGGAACCCTCTCTGGTGAGGAGCAGAGCCTTCTCACCCGGTCCGGTGAAACCGCCGCCGGGCCTGTGGCCGGTCCGGACCGCAAGCTCCTCGGCAGCGGGGAAGAGCCTGTCCTCCTCCGTGTTGATGATCACGAACTCAAGTCCTCCCACCAGACCCTCCAGCCCCGAGCTGCGTCTCTCCTCCAGTACCCTTGGGATCTGCTCCTCGAGGTATCGGTCGCTGTTGCTGAAATCGTATGACCGGTCGGAATTGACGCCGCATACGGGACAGTGACCCTCATCCGTATGGTGCACCTTCCGGCATCTTCCGCATACGATCTTTCCCATGGGGCTCGTTACCTTCCGGTACTAGAGAGAGAACCTCTCCATGTGGATGCTCCTCTCGTCGACATTCCTTTCCCTCAGGATCCCGTGGACCATGGCCATCATCGGCGGAGGACCGCAGATGTAGAAGGAGGACCCTGCCGGATCCCCCACCAGTCTGTCGATCTTCTCCCCGTCCACGTAACCGGTCTCGCCCGTCCAGTCATCGCCTGGACTGCTGAGGACCGGCACCATCTCCAGCTCCGGCGCTCCTTCGGGCCCGGACATTCTCTCCAGTTCATCCCTGAAGACGAGGTCCTGCTCCGTCCTGCAGCCGTACAGCAGCAGAACCTTCCTTCGGTCGCCGGTATCCCTCATGTAGCGCAGCATGCTCATGAAGGGAGTTATTCCGATCCCTCCCGCCATGAACACGATCCTGGACGGCTCGTTCCCGAGCAGGTAGGTGAACCTGCCGTATGGGGCCATGACCACCGCGCCGTCGCCCGCCTCGGTCTTCCCGACCGTGGCGGTGAAGTCTCCCGACTCCTTGGGAGATATGCTCACGTATCCCTTCTGCGCAGGACTCGAGGAAATGGTGAAGGGATGCTCCTCGGTGGGTAGACCCCTTGCCCTCAGAAGGGTGACGAACAGGAACTGGCCGGGCAGGTAGTCGAAACCCCTCCGTCCCCGTGGCGGTTCCATGCTGATGTCCCATACGTCCCGACCGATGCGGGACACGCCGGTGACCTTCCATGGACGGAGCCTCCCCCCGAACCTCCTGTAGACCGTCAGATGCAGGTAAGAGAAGGCGCCTGCTCCCAGAAGGATGAACCAGAGCACTCTGAACGCTGCGGGCTGGTAACGGACCGAGGCTGCATAGCTGTGCATGAAGATACCGGCGAGAATGACCGGCGTAAGAAGACTGTGCCCGCGGAACCACCACTGGAAGGGCAGGCGGAGCCTGGAGTGGAACAGGGCGGCGATGCCGAAGAACACCAGTACGGCTAGTGTAAGCTTTGCAGCCATCAGGTGCCAGGGGAGGTCGAGTGAGAGGAGCAGCTCCCTGTTGTTCCTGCCCAGTGCAAGGAGAACCGGATGCGCTGTCACGAACAGCGCGCCTATGACCCCCGTTACCCTGTGGACCCTCAGGAGCCGGTCCAGTCCGAAGGGTCTCTCCACCCACCTGAACCTCGAGGAGAAAAGGGGCTGCAGCGCCAGTACGGCGAACCCCGTCATGCCGAGGACGAGGCCCGCACCGGCAACACAGTCACTCCCGTAACCTCCTCCGGTTATCTCACGGACAATGATCGGCGAGAGGACCAGCAGGGCGTAGAGCAGTGTCCTCCAGAGGACCGCCAGCCTGTGGCGGGCGGTGCCGGTCACCCGGTATCCTGCGGCGGCGGGCACGGGTCAGAGTTCCAGTTCTGCGGTATGGGCTTCTGTGTGCATTCCAGAGAAACCGTCGCTGTCGCTCCATGCCACCAGTATCCTGATGGTCTCCCCGGCTTGAAGCGCCGGGTCCAGTTCGTCGGAGGGCTCCTTCGGCAGCGAGAACGACATGACCGTGTACCCGTCGGTCTCGGTAACGTTCCCGTCGATCAGGTCGTCGCTGCCGCCGTTATCCGTATCCGGGGAATGAGATATGGGAGAGGTGCCGTGGTCGTCCCTCAGATGGGCTCCCTCATCATCGGCGTAGCCGATGACGAGGTTGGCGTCCCTCATGGCGGGACCGCCGCCGAAGCCTATGGAGACCCAGCCACCTGCCGGAGCCTCCAGACTGAAGCTGAAGCGGTCGTCGGACTCCGACCAGGACAGCGAGGCTCCCTCGATATCCACCGTCTTCCAGCCGTCCCCCGCGTCATGCGGGATCAGTTCGCCCAGTTCGTGGGCGTGAAGAGGCGCCTGGAATACCAGGGCCAGCAGGACCGTTGTCATGGCGTATTTCATTATTCCCTTCCTCTTTTCGGGATCGCTTCGAATCCGATGTTTTCGTTATTCCAATATAGAGCATGCTCCGTTCCCGAGGTAGGCGCCGTCGTAATGTTGACAAGGGATGTCCGTCGACATACTGTGAGAAGTAAAGGTGTTCTCGGAAGATAGAGCATGATCGGACTGGAAGGGTTGAGGTCGGAGTGGAACGGAAATACGATGTGGTCATACTTGGGGCGGGTACTGCGGGGCTCTCGGCCCCCCTTCGATCCCTCCACCCTTCAGGTCGGAGATCTGCCGATGTTCCTGGCCGGGGACGTGAACCGCAGGCACCCTGTGCTTCACGAGGCCTCCGACGACGGAAGGATAGCTGGTTACAACGCGATCGCTGAGAAACCCTCCGCCTTCCTGCGCAAGGCGAGGATGGGAGTGGTGTTCACCCATCCCTCGATCGCTTCCGTGGGAGTGGGTCCCGGCATGCGGGGGACCGTGACGGGCGAATACGACTACGACGACCAGGGCAGGGCTGTGATGACCTCCAGGAACGGAGGACTGGTGAGGGTCTACGCCGCTTCCAACGACAGCAGGATACTGGGTGCCTCCCTGGTGTCACCGGGAGGGGAGCACACGGCACACCTTGCAGCCTGGGCGGTCCAGTGCGGCATGACCGTATTTGAAATGCTTCAGATGCCCTACTACCATCCCACCCTGGAAGAGGGGCTGAGAAGCGCGGTGAGGGATGCCGCGCGAAAGCTTCTGGTAAGGGAGGAGGGACAGGCCCTGCCGGAGCTTCCCCTGGGCCGTTCGGGACCTTAGGTCGTTCCGCGGGTATTGACATGGATGGCCGGGGGTAAATAATAAACGAACTGTACCCATGACATCCCCATCGCAGGATGTGGATGGAACACGGGCTGTCGTGCCCGGACAATGAGGAAAGGAAAGAGATGGCGGAGAATAGCAGGGAAGAGCGCAGACAGGCGGTCATCGAAGTACTGAACGAGGCAAGGAAGATGGAGCTTCATGCCATAGTGCAGTACATGAACCAGCATTACGGGCTGGATGACATGGATTACGGAGAACTGGCGGGAAAGATAAAGCTTATAGCCATCGACGAGATGAAGCACGCCGAGGACTTCGCCGAAAGGATCAAGGAGCTGGGCGGGGAACCGACCACGGACAGGGCGGCCGAAGTTGTGCCCGGCCAGGCGGTGGAGAAGATATTCAAGTTCGACAGCGGCCTGGAGGACGATACCATTGACAGGTACAGCAAGTTCGAGGCGGTCTGCAGGGAGAACGGTGATACCATCACAGCCAAGCTGTTCGAGCGTATCATCGACGAGGAGCAGATCCACCTCAACTACTTCGACGACATCGACGACCACATCGAGAAACTCGGCAAGAACTTCCTCGCCCGCAAAGCGGGGACACCCTCGGACACGGGGCTTACCATTCTCGGTTTCGTGGCGCAGCAGGGCGGCGAGTAGAGGCTGCGGGACCGCTGGGGGCCTTCAGGTCAGGAGTCCCCCTCCGCTTCTCCGGTGATCCTTCTTCGGAACCTCTGCAGTACCCTTATCATTCCGGTTCTTCACTTGAACAAGCGGGGCATTTTGAATCCGGCGGTCGGATAACGATCTTCCGGGCATGGTTTTAGGTGTTTCCCGCATCGGTCCGTGCAGTAGACTTCGCACGGTTCTTGTCCTTATATTACCTGTTCGCATAATCCGTGCCACACCTGAAGAGAGGTTCTCATGAACAAGACCAAGTATGTCTTTTTTTTCGGAGGAGACAGGACCGAAGGCGATCGCAGCCAGAAGGAGCTTCTTGGTGGCAAGGGGGCCAACCTGGCCGAGATGACGAGGCTTGGACTGCCGGTGCCACCAGGGTTCACCATTTCCACACAGGCCTGCGCTGCCTACTACAGCGAGGGTATTAGAGGAGCCTGGCCCGAAGGTCTCGAGGAGGAGGTCAGGGAGAAGCTGGCACTCCTTGAAGAGATCACCGGCAAGGAATTCGGCAAGGGTGAAGATCCGCTGCTTGTCTCGGTGAGGAGCGGGGCGGCAGTATCCATGCCCGGAATGATGGACACGGTCCTGAACCTCGGCATGAACCGGAAGTCCATAGAGTCGCTCATCAGCAGGACGGGCAATCCCCGATTCGTATGGGACGCCTACAGAAGGTTCATACAGATGTTCGGTGATGTCGTGATGGGAATACCCCACCACAGCTTCGAGGAGGCCCTGGAGGTCATCAAGTCCCGCCGAGGATTGGAACTGGACACCGAGCTGACGACAGAGGACCTGAAGGCTGTGGTGGAGAGCTTCAGGGAGATATACGACCGGGAGATAGGGGAACACTTCCCAGAGGAACCCTGGGAACAGCTCAAGCTGTCCATCGATGCGGTCTTCGGTTCCTGGAACAACAACAGGGCTATCCGTTACCGCGAGATCAACGGAATAACGGGTCTCTTCGGCACCGCCGTCAACGTGCAGACCATGGTCTTCGGCAACATGGGAGACAGCTCGGGCACCGGTGTATGCTTCACCCGAGACCCGGCCAGCGGTGAGAACGAGTTCTATGGCGAGTACCTGATGAACGCACAGGGCGAGGACGTGGTGGCCGGCATAAGGACCCCGAAGCCGATATCCACACTCAGGGATGTCAACGAGAAGGCCTACAGTGAACTCCTGGCCATCAGGAGCAGGCTTGAGGAGCACTACCTGGACATGCAGGACGTGGAGTTCACCATTCAGGACGGCAAGCTCTACATACTTCAGACCAGGGCCGGCAAGAGGACCGTCTTCGCTGCGCTGAACATAGCCGTTGATATGGTCCGGGAGGGTCTGATAGATGAGAAGACGGCCCTGATGAGGGTTCCCACGGGCAGTTTCAACCAGCTGTTCGCGCCGGTGCTCGGCAGGGAGAGCAAAAAGCAGGCACAGTACCTCACGACCGGTCTCAGCGCATCTCCCGGAGGCGCCTGCGGCAGGGCCGTTTTCAGCGCCGATGATGCGGAGGAATGGGCAGCGAGGAATGAGAATGTCATCCTCTGCCGCAAGGAGACCAGCCCCGAGGACATCGGTGGCATGTCGGTGGCGAAGGGCATCATCACCTCAAGGGGCGGTATGACCTCCCATGCAGCCGTGGTGGCGAGGGGTATGGGCACTCCCTGCGTCGCCGGGGCCAGCGACCTCAGCGTCGACTCGACAGCAAAAAGGATAAAATGCGGCGATGTTTTGATCAGGGAAGGTGACGTCATAGCGCTTGACGGATTCACGGGAGAGGTCTTCGCCGGAGAGGTGAAGGTCAAACCTTCCGAGATACTGACCATATCCTCCGGGGAGGGAGAACCGGCGGATTCCAGGCTCTACATGAACTATTCGCAGCTCATGGAATGGGCCGACAAGTACAGGAGGCTGGGAGTCAGGACCAATGCGGAGACCGTGAGGGACACCACCGTGGCCGTCAATTTCGGTGCCCAGGGAATAGGGCTCTGCAGGACCGAGCACATGTTCTTCGGAGAGGACAGGATCGTATCCTTCAGGAAGCTGATACTCGTCGCCGACGAGGTGAAGAAGCTCAGGGAGCAGATAGACGCCCGGGATGGGGATACCTCCGACCTCGAGGAGCAGCTGGCCGATCCGCTGGAGGATTACAACGAAGCCCTGAACGAACTTCTTCCCCTTCAGAAGGGCGATTTTGCCGGGATCTTCAGGGTCCTGGACGGCCGTCCGTGCACCATAAGGCTGCTGGATCCTCCCCTGCACGAGTTCCTGCCCCACGACGACGCGGGACAGAGGGAGATGGCGGAGAACATGGGCGTGCCAGTTGAGAAGATAAGGCGCACCGTGGAGAAGCTGCACGAGTTCAACCCCATGCTGGGGCACAGGGGATGCAGGCTCGGGCTTACCTATCCCGAGGTGTCGGACATGCAGGTACTGGCCATCATGGAGGCCGCGATCGAGGTCAAGGCCGGAGGAAAGGAAGTCCGCCCCGAGATAATGATTCCCCTGGTGGGCCATCCCGAAGAACTCAGGATCGCCAGGGAAAGGGCTCAGAAGGTCATCGACGACCTCCTGAAGAAGGAGGGGCTGCCCGCCGACCACATCGACTACAGGATAGGTACGATGATCGAGATACCAAGGGCGGTGATGGACGCGGCAAGGATAGCCGAATACGCCGACTTCTTCAGCTTCGGGACCAACGACCTCACACAGATGGCATGCGGTTTCTCCAGGGACGACGCGGGAGCTTTCCTGGACGACTACGTCCGAATGGGCATATATGATGTGGATCCTTTCACCACCATCGACGTCAGCGGTGTGGGCCGCTTCGTGGAGATGGGGGTGAGGGAGGGAAGGAAGACCAGGCCCGACCTGAAGATAGGGGTCTGCGGCGAGCATGGCGGAGACCCCGGGTCCATCAGGTTCTTCAACGGCGCCGGTCTCGACTACGTGTCCTGTTCGCCCTTCAGGGTCCCCGTGGCCAGACTGGCAGCCGCCCAGGCGATCATTGAGGGCGAGAGCTGACGACATCCGGACCGAGGCGACGTCGGAAAGTATCAGGCAGCCATGAACGGCAGTGGAACGGTAGTACTGGCAGACAGTGACGCGGGGCTTGTCCAGGTGCTGGGAAAGGTCCTCAGACTGGACGGGTTCGAAGTCGTGGAGTGTTCCACAGGCATGGAAGTGATAGACAGGGCGGTGGCCTCACCGCCCTGTCTGATAGTCTGCGGCTACTTCCTTCCTCTTCTGGACGGCCTGAAGGTCTGCCGCTACCTGAAGAGGGAACCTTCCGTATCAGGAGTGCCTTTCGTGCTCCTCACCCCAGGCATAGATCCCTATCTGAGACAGAGGTCCGAATGGGCCGGAGTGGAAGCGGTGCGGGAGCTTCCGGTTCGCTCAGAGGATTTTCTCTCGCTCTGCCGCAGTCTGGCCATGGAGAGCCCCGTGCATCGAAGCGCCGGGATCACCAGGACCTCCCTTACCGACAGGGAGTCCGTCCTGGAGAAGCTCTGCGCATACCTGGAGACCAGGGTCAACCGGCTGGAGGCCATCTGGCACCTGACAGAGGAGCTTGGCAGGACTATGAGCGTACGGGAGATATTCCGAAGGATGGCCAACGGAATACTCACCGGTCTCAGCTTCGACAGGGTGTGGCTTTCCAGGTACCTTGAGCAGACCGATGAACTGGTAACCGAGGTTGCCAGGGGAAGGAACCTTGGCGACGTGTCCGGGTCCATTCATGTGAGGGATCATACGGAACTGCCGCTGGGAATAGCCGTGAGAGAGATGGTGCAGGTGGTGTCGGGAGACCTTGACCTGCCCGACGAGAGACTGTGGTGGACAGGCACCTCCGATTACGTGGACACACCCCTGATAGCGGCGGGGAAACCGATAGGTCTCATAAGGTGCGATCGTTCGCTTACCGGCAGGAAGATCGAGAAGTCGGACCTGGAGGCGCTCAGGCAGTACTCCGCGCATGCCGCTGAAGCCATACTGAACGCGATGATACTCGAGGACGTCACGGACGAGCGGGAGCAGATGTCCGCCATCATGAACAGCCTTGATTCCGGCATACTCGTGGTTGACAACTCCGGTGTGATACTCCAGGCCACCTCCAGACTGGGAGAGCTCTTCGGCAAGAGCACGGCAGACCTCAGGGGACGTCCCGTCCGGGAGGCCCTGCCGATACTGGCCTCGGGCGGTGAGAACCCCTTTCAGACTGCCCTCCAGGGGGAGAAACCCGTACTGAACCAGTCGGTCCACCTGGGAAGAGCCGGCACTCCGGACCGGGTGATGGACGTCAGCTATCTTCCGTTCCAGAGGGCGGGGCACTTCGCCGGAATAGTCATAATGGCCAACGACGTCACGGAGAGCTACACGCTCCGTGAGAGTCTCAGAAAGAAGAACGAGCAGCTGGAGACCATCTCGGTGATAGGAAGCGAACTGAACTCCACACAGGACCTGGACAGGATCTGCACGGAGGTGGTCAAGGCCCTCAGGAGGTTCTTCCCCTCCGAAGCCGTAGCCGTCTTCCTGGCCGAAGGCAGCCGCGAGAACATGATACCGAACTCCGTCAAAGTAGCTGCCACGACCGGCTATGACAGGGAGACCGATCCCCAGGGTCTCATCATCAAGATAAGCGAGACCGCCGGTCTGCGGAGTTCGGAGCCCGACGACACCTATTCACAGGGTGTGGTGGCCAGCGCCATCAATACGAGAAAGGCCGTCAACGTAAGGCAGGTCCGCGAGGACAGACGTTACGTCGAGAACCTGCCGGGAACCAGGAGCGAACTGGCCGTGCCGATGATCGTCCAGGACAGGGTGGTGGGGGTCATCGATATCCAGAGCCCTGCACCCGCCAAGTTCAATTCCGAGTCGGAGAGGACCGTGGTCGCCCTGGCAAACCACGCCGCAACTGCGGTGGAGAACGCCATGCTGCATTCCAGGATACTCAGCCTCGCCAGAAAGGACAAGCTCACGGGCCTGGGCAACCTTCGATACCTAGAGGAGAAGCTGGAGGAGGAGTTCAGGAGGACCGACAGGTCCAACTTCCCCTTCTCCCTGATCATGATGGACATCGACGACTTCAAGCACTACAACGACTCATGGGGACACCTGATGGGCAACACCCTGCTCAGGACGGTCGTCAAGTCGATGGCCAACGCCATCAGGGAAGTGGACGTCCTCATCCGATACGGAGGCGAGGAGTTCGTCTGCATCCTGCCCTTCACCAGCGAGCAGGAGGCGGCGGAGATAGCCGAGCGGATAAGGAAGAAGGTGGTGGAATCCTCATACGTCATCCCGCATTCTGAACAGCAGCCCCTCGGAATGGTAAGCATCAGTCTTGGTGTCTCTACCTACCTCACCGACGTCGGCGACAGGAACATGCTGCTCAAGTATGCCGACCAGCGCATGTACATGGCCAAGCGTGCCGGCAAGAACAAGGTGGTCGCTCCCGCCCTGGGCAACTGCCAGTTCGCCGGCTGAATTCTCGGGGTCGAATTCTCGGGGTCGATTCTCGGGGTCGTACGTTACTTAGGGTCACTTAGGGGGACGGAGGAATCGCCTCCGTCCCTTTTTCAGTGTAAGTGACCCTAAGTAACGTACGACCCCCCGATACACGAGCCGGTCAGGCTAGCAGCGAGGGCATGTCTTTGGTAGATTCACTATTCATGAGTGTTTTGGCACCTGACACCTCCCATCTCTTTTCTGGAAGGCACAATGGCATACGATGTTGTCCTGAGGTCGGGGTTCGAAGGTTACCACAGGGCTGCCATAAGGTCCGCGCTTCAGGACATGCTGGATCTTTCCGGGGGCTGGCCCGATGAGGTGGTTCCGGGAGCCGTCGTGCTTCTCAAGGTCAACATGCTCTCCGCCAAGGAACCTCACAGGGCGATAACAACGCATCCGGAGGTGGTGGCGGCCATGGCCGAGCTTCTTCTCGAAAGGGGCTGCAGGGTACAGGTCGGTGACAGTCCCGGCGGCGCAGTCAAGGGTATAGAGCGATACTGGAAGCGATGCGGCTATTCGGACCTGGCCGGTGAGCTGGACATCGAGCTGGTGAACTTCGAGAGGTCCGGTTCTTCCGAGGTGGAGGTGCGCGGCAGGGTGTACAACATAGCGAAGCCCCTGCTGGAGGCCGACGCGGTGATCAACATGTGCAAGTTCAAGACACACGGTATATGCCGGCTGACCAACGCAGTGAAAAACATGTTCGGAGCGGTGCCGGGACTTGGGAAGGCGATACTGCACAGCCGGGCCGTGAGACCCAGTGATTTCGCCGAGGTTGTTGTGGACGTCTACTCCGCTGTGCCCTGTGTCCTTCATGTTATGGACGCCGTACTGGCCATGGACGGAAAGGGTCCGAGCACCGACGGCCATCCCAGGGAGGACGGCATCCTCGGCCTGGCGGGGGACGGTGTATGTCTCGATATGGTAATGTCGGATCTGGCGGGCCTCCCTTCCATGAAGCTCAGGACCAACAAAGCCGCTCTTGACAGGGGTCTCGGAAAGGAACCATGTGATATCGCGGTCCATGGCAGGGAAGACTGCCTACTGGAGGACTTCAGGATACCCAGGGAGAGCTTCTACAACCTGCTTCCGCCATTCCTGGGAGGGGTGGCCAGGTATCTGTTCAAGAAGGCGCCCAGGGCCAACGAACGCTGCATAGGGTGCGGCGTTTGCGCGGAAGCGTGCCCCGTCGGGGCCATCAGGATAGTGAACGGGAAGGCCGTGATGAACAGGAGGAAGTGCATCATGTGCCTCTGTTGCCACGAACTCTGCCCCGAACGGGCGGTGGACATCAGGATACCCTTCGGGAGGGGATGAAATGGCGGGCACAGGAAACCCTGGACTGAGCCACAGGTTCGAGTACGGCATTCTGAGAGCCGTGGCGTTCCTTGCCGGCCTGCTGCCCCTCCGCCTGGCGATTGCCGCCGGGGCGGCCCTGGGCTGGATCGCCTGGAGCGTCCTGGGCGTCAGGCGCCGAGTGGTGATGACCAACCTCCGGCTTGCTTTCCATGAGGTTCCCGACAGGGATCTGAGAAGAATAGGGCGCAGGTCCTACATGAACTCGGGCAGGTTCATGATGGAATTCGCCAGGCAGCAGAGGCTGGGACGGGACCATATCGACAGGCACGTAAAGGTGGGAGACCCGGTAAGGCTGGAGGAACTCAGGAAAACACACGGTGCCCTCGTCATAACCGGGCACTTCGGCAACTGGGAACTGTTCGGTATAGTATGCAGCTATATGCTGGGTGACGTGGCATTCCTGGTGGGCAGACAGAGCAACCGTCTGGTGGACGGATACATCAACAGGATGAGGTCATGCCACGGGATCGAGCTGTACAACAGGCGTTCGGCTGTGAAGGGCGTGCTCACATCGATGAAGCGCGGCGGGTACGTGTGCTGGCTTTCGGACCAGGATGCCGGGGACAGCGGGGTGCCGGTGGACTTCTTCGGTCATCCCGCCTCGACCCCCCGTGGTGCAGCTGCGTTCTCGGTGAAGCTGGGAGTCCCCGTAGTGCCGGCGGTCCTGGAGAGACATGGAAACGGAGCTGACCACATACTGCTGATCGGTGAACCGGTGTACCCCCCCGAGGGCGTTCCTGTCGAGGAGGCGGAGACCCGGGTCACAGCGGAATACACTAAACAACTGGAGGAGTTCATCAGGAGGAGGCCGGACCTCTACTGGTGGGCCCACAGGAGATGGAAGAGCACGGGACTCTACTCCCGGGGCTCGAAAACGAACGGCAAGAGGCGGGAAACATGAAGAGCAGAGTAGCAGTACTCAAGACAACGCCGGAAACGGTCCTGGAGGACTACGCCCGGCTCCTTAGAAGCATTGACTACATTGACGAGCTGGACAGGAGCAGGGACGTCCTCCTGAAGATAAACGTCTCCTGGCATCACTGGTACCCGGCCTGTTCCACCACGCCCTGGCAGCTGGACGGGGTCATACGAACACTCCTTGAGGACGGCTTCAGTAAGGACCAGCTCGTTTCGACCCACAACCGGACGGTTGTGGTAAGCGACAAGAGGGGAGAGAAGGGCAACCACCTGAAAATGGTCGACGAGGACCTCCACGGCATACGGAAGGTGAGGCTCTACGAGAAACCGGTGAAATGGGTGGAGTTCACTCCGAAGAAGCCGTTCAGGGTCCTGGGCGACATCTTCCCTGACGGGGTGAAGATCCCGGACGTTCTCATAGGCAACAACATAATACAGCTGCCGACGGTAAAGACCCACGTGTTCACGACGATAACCGGAGCAATGAAGAACGCTTTCGGCGGCCTGCTCAGCGAGAGGCGCCACTGGACCCATGGCGTTATTCACGAGACCCTCGTGGACCTTCTTCGAATACAGAAGGAGATCCATCCCGGGCTTCTGGCAGTGATGGACGGGACATTCGCCGGAGAGGGGCCCGGTCCCAGGGCCATGATACCCCATGTAAAGAACTACATACTCGCCTCGGCGGACCAGGTTGCCATAGATGCCATCAGCGCCAGGATGCAGGGTTTCGACCCCATGAAGCTGGACTTCATAAGACTGGCCCACGAGGAGGGTCTGGGCACCGGCGACCCGGCAGAGATTGAGATCGTGGGCGAGGACATATCGGACGTGAACTTCCATTTCGTGCAGACGGACACCTTCGCCAGCAGGGGACAGAAGATGATCTACCATGGCTGGCTCAAACCAATGGAGAAGTTCCTTCTCAGAACACCGCTCGTTCCATGGTCCTATTTCGCCAGCAGGCTCTATCACGACGTCCTCTGGCTCAACCTGGTCGGGAAGAAGAGGATAAGGGCCGCGAAGCAAACTGAGTGGGGCAGGCTCTTCGATGCCTACGGTTCTCTGGAAACCGTTCCGGGACATACGGAGAGGAACGGCGGCTGACGCCGGAATGAGTATCAGGGAGGCGGTCCTCGGATGCGGAAGGTGGGGCAGTTTCCACCTCTGGTACGGACACCGCTCGGGCAACAGCGTGATCGGATGGGAGCCCGAGGGCAACCCCCATTACGAGCGTCTGCGCCTCACCGGGAGGAACAGCTATCTCCAGCTCCCTGCGGAGGTGGAACTCACGGAGGACCTGGACGACGTTGCCGGCAGTGATGTGGTGGTGGTGACGGTACCGGCCCAGAGTTTCCGCTCACTGTGCAGGACGCTGTCCGGTCTTGACCTCTCATCCTCCGATCTGGTTCTCTGCATGAAGGGGATCGAGAGGGGCACGGGAATGCGGCTCTCGGAAATATCACTGCAGGAGGGTGTATCCCCCAGGAGCCTCTCGGTCTGGGTGGGCCCCGGCCACCCGCAGCAGTTCGTGGCCGGTGTCCCCAGCTGCATGATAGTTGCATCCGGGAAGGAGGAGGACGCACTGCGGGTCTCCTCCATCTTCAGCACGGACCTCATAAGGTTCTACAGGTCAAGGGACCTGACAGGCTGCGAAGTGGGGGCCGCCACGAAGAACATCGTGGGAATAGCCGCGGGACTTCTTGACGGACTGAACCTGTCAGGTCTGAAGGGAGCACTGATGGCAAGGGCGCCGCAGGAGGTAGCCCGGCTGGTGAGGGCAATGGGTGGCGACTGGAGGAGCGTTTACGGCCTGTCGCATCTCGGAGACTACGAGGCGACTCTCTTCTCCCCGTACAGCCACAACAGGATGTACGGAGAAGCTCTGGCCAGGGGTGGAAATACGGAGGACATTCCCCTTGCCGAGGGGGTGGACACCGCTACGGCCACCATCGAACTGGCGGCCGGCCACGGTGTGGACATGCCCATCACTTCGACCGTCACGAAGATCATAGAGGGTGAGATGCCCGTGAGGGAGGCTCTGGCAGAGCTGTTCGCAAGGCCCGAGAAGGAGGAATTCTCAAGCGAACTCTGCTGATACGGGGAAGGATAGGAACTGAAAGGTACGACGTATCTGGACAGCCTGACCATCAGACCTCTGCTGGCAGAGGCCAGGCAGGCCATGGAGGAGGCTCTGGACCTGGGGCTGGGGGACCCCAGGTGCACCAACGCGCCGGGTCGGGAAGCGCAGGCCGCCATGGAGGACCTGGGTTCCCGAGTATCCAAGCTGGTCAACGGAAGAGCAACGGTATTCTCAGTAGACGGGTGCCTTGCGTCGGCAATGGCCGTACTAGCTGCGGGAAGGGCTGCACGGGCAAGGGGGGCCGGGCACGTGGTGGCATCGCCGGTGGAGAGTGCTGCGGTGGTGGGCGCACTCAGGCTGCTTCAGGAAGAGGGGTCACGAGTCAGCGTCATGGATTCTGACCGCCGTGGATTCGTGGGGCCTGATTCCCTCGGAGAGCTTCTTGCGGAGGATACCGGTCTGCTGGTCTGCTGCCTGGCTGACGGGGTATGCGGCACTGTTCAGCCGTTGAAGGAACTCAGCGGCTTACTCGATCCGGAAAGGACCTGGGTGCACTGCGAATGCAGCTGGGCAGCCGGGAGGGTGCCTGTGGACATGGAGGAACTGGGAGTTGATTCAGCCTCGTTCTCGTCGGTACAGCTGGGAGGTCCTCCGGGAAGCGGAGCCGTGACAGTACGAAGGGGGAGGATGCTTTCCCTGGACAGGGTGCCAGAGTTCGCCCTCTCTACGAACCTGCCGGCGTCATTCGGCATGGTAGCCGCGATGGAATCGAGGTTCGGCTGTGTAGGGACGTCATCGGGATATGTGGAGGAACTCAGGGAGGAGACCATGAGGGGTCTTGACTCCTGCGGTCTCAGTTACTCTATCATTGGTGGAGAAGGTTCCTTGCCCGGGACCGGACTGCTGAGGCTGAAGGGCAGGTTCGACAGGGTGCATGCCAGGCTGGAGCGGGAGGGTGTGATCCTTCCCTCCCACAACTCCACGAGAAGGCTCTCCTTCCTCAGGCGTACCGGCTGGGACGTGTCGATGCCGGACAGGTATCTGGGCTTTTCGCTGGATACCTTCAACACCGGACTGGACGTCGAGTATTTCCTGCGGGCCCTGGCCTCGGTGCTGGGCTCATGAAAGGTACCCGGTATTGATAAGATACATACTCGTCCTCTGCCTGATGGCGGCAATGCTGAACGGACCCCTGCAGGCGCAGGAGGTTTGCGGATGCAGGTACTTCTGGGTGGTAAGGGACGGTCTTTCCAGTCCCCAGTCAATTGATTCACTGGTGGAAAGATCTGCTGAGGCAGGGGCCAACGGTCTCCTGGTCCAGGTGGTGGGAAGGGGGGAAGCCTACTACTCGTCAGCCATCCTTCCCCCGGCATCGCACATTCAGGGTTTCGATCCTCTGGCGTACACCATAGCCAGGGCGCGTCCCATGGGAATGGAGGTCCATGCCTGGGTCAACGCATTCCTGGTATGGTCCGACGATGACCCTCCGGCGGACTCCTCCCATGTCTGGCACATGCACCCCGCTTGGTTCATGTCCGACCGTTACGGGCGTTCCACCCGTGAGTACACCGGTTATGAATGCGAGGCAGCCGGAATAGTTGGCGCCACTCTCTCGCCGGCGGTCCCGGAGGTCCGGGGCTTCCTGGCTGAAGTGACATCCGAGATCGCCACCGGTTACGATGTGGACGGGATACACCTGGACTACATCCGATATCCGAACCAGGCTTTCGGCTACGAGTCCCCGGCGGTGGGAAGGTTCTACCTGGAGACCGGGCTGGATCCCCTTGACATATTCAGACGGGCCTCCGGCACCGGCGAGGTCGAGGCCGCCTGGTACAGCTGGAGACGGGACATGGTCACCTCAACCGTGGAGACCGTGAGATCTGTTCTGAGGGCGGACGCTCCGGGAGTGCTCCTGTCCGCCGCGGTCATGGCCGATCCATCGGAGGCCGCATCTCTCTACTCTTGCGACTGGCAGCACTGGCTGGAGAGGGGCCTGGTCGACTTCGTCTGCCCGATGGCCTACACCACCAGCCGCTCCAGGGCCCTGGAGCTGGCCGCACTGGTGACGTCCGGTTATCCGGAGAAGGTGGTCTACGGCATAGGTACCTACAACCAGACCGTAAGAAGCGCGATCACGGGAGCAGGGGAAGCCCTTGCCAGGGATGCCGCGGGCGTATGCGTCTTCAGCCTCAACTCATTCTCCTCGGACAGCACCTGGAAGATAAGGAATTTCTGGGGTGAGATCGGCAGTCCCGTGCATGCGGTCGATCCCTCCGTTTACCAGAGGGTCTCCTCCGGCTTCGGGGCATCCAGGTGAGGCTCGGTATACTTGCCAGCGGCAGCAGGGGGAACGCCATCGTTCTGGAGCACGCGGGCATCTCGGTCTTCATCGATGCCGGCCTCAGCGGAAGGCGTCACTTCGAGAGGCTCACAGCGTCGGGATTTGCCGGTTTGAAGCCGGCGGCCCTCCTGCTCAGCCACGAACACTCGGATCACGTGAGCTGCGCCGGTGTCCTGGCAAGGAAATGGGGCATACCTGTCTGCGGAACCACCGGGACTCTCGGCGCCTGCAGGAGGTCCCTCGGAAGGGTTCCCGGCATTGAGGTCCTCGAGAACGGGTCCGTAATGGACCTTGGTGAGTTCAGTATCTCGGCATTCAGTATCGCCCACGATGCCGTGGACCCCTCCGGCTATCTGGTAGAATGGGATTCGGGAAGACTCGGCATAGTCACTGACCTGGGAGTATCCAGCCCGCTGGTGGAGGAGAGCCTCTCGGGATGCACGGCTCTGGTCCTGGAGTTCAACCACGACGAGGATATGCTCTGGAACGGAAGCTATCCATGGAACCTCAAGCAGAGGATAGCGTCCAACATCGGACATCTCTCGAACCATGCGGCATCGGAACTGCTGGCCGCTGTGATGCATAGAGAACTGAGGACCTGTGTACTGGCGCATTTGAGCCAGGAGAACAACCTTCCGCGACTTGCGGAGGAAGCATCGAGGGAAGTAACGGGAGGAGGGGTCGAGATCCTGACCGGAATGCAGGACGAACCCCTTCCCGCGCTGGAGATATGAGGAGGTAGTCCAAATTGAAAACGACCTTGATACTGGTGTTCACGGTCGCAATGACCGCGGCTGCCCTGGACCTGGACATTGCGGCGAACACAGGGCTCTCCTACCCCACGGGCAAGTGGGGTAACAGCCTGAACACCGGTCTCGACGGGGGGGTGTACGCTTCCTGGATAGCAACCCCTTCGCTCAGGGCCGGTCTCGGAGTATCGTTCGGAGTGTTCGGCAGCGGTGACCAGGGAGCGGCCAGCCTGACGATGGTCAGGCCCCAGGTCAGGGCGGGGTATTACTTCAGGCCATGGGGACGGGTGTTCAACCCCGGCCTGCTGTGTTCCTTCGGCATGTGCCGCAGCGCCCTCAGCAACAGCGGCGGCACTGACCCTGTGACCTGGGACCCCTTCTGGTCTGTGGGCTTCAGATGGAACTTCAGCATCGGCGGGGGCTTCAGGGGAGAGGTCGGCACCGACTATTCCAGTATAATGGCCGAGCTTCAGACCGGAGACGCATTCCTCCTGCAGCTGGGCCTGTCCAGGGAGGTGGCGATATGAGACGGCTCGCGTCGGCGGTCCTGGCAGTGGTGGTCATGGCTTCCCTGGGCTGCGACAGGAATCCCCTGTTCTTCAGGATGGGGGCCGACTACTATCCCGTCGACGAGTTAGGAAGCGAATGGGAGTACTCCATCGAAGGAGGGGGGACCCTCATAGTCCAGGTGGTGGATCAGACCGAGAAAGGCGAGAGGGCGTGCTACAGGGTCCTCTCCGGTGCCGACTACACCTACTGGATAGCGAACGACTGTTTCCTCGAGTTCTATGAGGACCACAGGGTCATGTTCAATGGTATCGAGGTCCCGCTTTACCAGTCCTGGGTCACCTGGCTCGACTGGCCCCTGACGGTGGGCTACACCCGGACCGATTCGGCTTCCACCTTCGAGGTGAGCCAGGGGGTGACCATCAGTCACGACTGGGAACGGACCACCACGGTAGCGGGAATAGGGACCAGCCCCGACGGCCGGTGGGAACAGTGTTACCACCTGGTACAGGATGAGACCACAGTGAACTGGATCAGGACCACGGGTTTCGATCCGGAGACCACCGTGGTGACAAGGGACATCTGGCTCGCCCCCGACGTGGGGATGGTGGCCAGCCAGACGGCGGACAGCACACTTACTCTTGTGAGCTATACTCCGGGCAGCTGAAATTGACCTCGGGCCTCGTCTTCTCGTTCTTCTTCCTGCTGGCCTACGCCTACATAGCCGTGGCACACAGGAAGAGGGGCATGGCGATCTGGCTGTCGGCTGTAATGGCTCTGCTGAGCAGCGTTGTCTTCGGCTGTTTCGCCGGATGGGGTGATATTGCGACCATAGCCGGGAACATCAACTTCAGCGTCCTTCTGGTATTCTCCGGCATCCTGCTGATAGCCGAGGTCCTCATCGAGGCCGGCATTCCAGGCCATCTGGCCGGGCACATCGTAATGCATTCGAAGGACTACGGTCACGCCGCCGTCTACCTTTGCATACTCTCAAGCATCATCTCGGTCTTCGTGGAGAACGTGGCCACCGTTATGATAGTGGCTCCCATAGCACTCGAGGTGGCGAGGAAACTGAAGGCGAACCCTGTGGTGCTGCTGATAGGCATCGCCGTGGCCAGCAACCTCCAGGGTACGGCCACGCTGGTGGGAGATCCACCCAGTATGATACTGGCTGCCTCTGAGAACATGGACTTCAATGATTTCTTCTTTATGAACGGCAGACCCGGAATATTCTTCGCGGTACAGGTGGGAGCGGTGTTTTCCTTCTTCGTCCTCAAAAGGCTTCTGAAGAAGGATTCCCGTTCGCTGCCCAGGGTGGAGATACCCAATGTGAGCAGCTGGTTCCCCGCATGGGTCCTGGGAGCGGTCATATTCGGTCTGGCGGTCCTCAGCTTCTTCTTCCCCGGAGTGGGTATTCAGGCGGGGCTCCTGTGCATCGCCGGAGGGGCGGTCTCCGTGGTGTGGCACGCATTCTACAGGAGGGGACATCTCGGAGCCCGGTCCAGCAGGGGAAGGCACGGGGACAGGACCTCGAGGAGAATACTCAGGGAGTTCGACTGGGATACGCTGTTCCTGCTGGCCGGAATATTCTTCATGGTGGGAGCGCTGGAGACCATGGGAGTGATGGAGAGCGTCGGCACTTTCCTGGCCGGTGTCTCAGGTCACGATCCCCTGATGGCGTTCATTCTGGTGGTTGCGAGTGCGGTCGTCCTCAGTGCCTTCGTGGACAACGTGCCCTACGTGACGGCGATGATCCCCGTGGCCCACGCCATCGCCGGGAGTCTCGACCATTCCGGAGGGACTCACCATTACCTCACCTTCGGCCTCCTGATAGGAGCCTGCCTCGGAGGCAACATATCCCCCGTCGGAGCGGCTGCGAACATAGTTTCGGTATCCGTACTGAGGAAGAACGGTTATCCGGTGACGTTCTACCAGTTCGTCCGGGTGGGTCTTCCCTTCACACTTGCGGCTACCGTTTCGGGGGCTGCTTTCATATGGTTCGTCTGGGGGCCATGATGGAATTCGAATGGGGAACCTCGACCCTCAAGACCGAGGTCGAGCTTTATCCGCAAAGCCGGGAACCGGACCTCGCCGGGCTCTTCGTCGGGGAGTGGAGGGATCCGTTCCTGGTGGTCGATGCTTCCGTGAGGATGCTGTGGGACGGACTGCTCCAGCCGGCTATCCTCTCCTCCTCCGGTATTTACGCCATGGAGGCGGAAGAGATCCTGAAGAACACATTCTCGCTCTCGCAGATATGGGACAGTATGTCCTCCGCAGGCATAAACCGGGATACGCCCGTCGTGGTGGTGGGCGGGGGGCTGGTCTGCGACATGGGTGCCCTGGCAGCGTCCACCTACCTCAGGGGACTGCCTCTGATGCTGGTCCCCACAACCCTGCTCTGCATGGTGGATGCTTGCCTGGGAGGCAAGACAGGGGTCAACCTGTCCGGAAACAAGAACCAGGTGGGCACTTTCTATCCCGCCGGGCGCATAGTGATCTCCACCCGTTTCCTGGAGACCCTTCCCGGGAGGGAGTACCGGAGCGGCATGGCGGAGGTCATCAAGACGGCGCTGATCGGGGACAGGGGAATAGAGAACCTGCTTCGTGAGGCGTCTGTATACGGTGGTTCGAACGAAGCGGTCCCCGAGGTGGTCAGGCGGAGCCTCGCGGTTAAGGGGGCGGTGGTCGAGGCCGACCTCACGGAGAGGGGTAGCAGGATGGTGCTCAACCTCGGACACACGGTGGGCCATGCCCTCGAGAGCGCCAGCGGTTTCAGGCTCTCCCACGGCGAGGCGGTGGGTCTCGGCATGCTGGCGGAGGCGGCCATGGCGGTGGCGCTGGGAGGCGACAGGAATCTCCCGGGCGAGATCCATCGGATGCTGGACGTTGTAGGGCTACCCGGAAGGATGGATGTCGACCCTCTGATGGAGGAGATCAGGAAGCGGCTGGAAAGGGACAAGAAAACCAGGAGGGACGCCCGTACCTGGGCGCTGCCCTTCGACTGGTGCGACTGCAGGCTGGTCCCCCTCACTCCCGACCAGGAGGCGGAACTGCTTCCCGGGGCCCTGGAAGTGCTGAAAGTATGAAGACCGTTTGAAGACCGTCACAGAGGGAAGTTTCTGGGAACACCTGGAGGAATTCCGGCGAAGGCTCTTCCTCGTCCTTGGGACGCTCACCGGGTTCGTGATTGCGGCCTTCGTCTTCAGCCGCAGGCTGATGGACCTGGTGCTGTCCAGGAGCCCGATCCCGCTTCGAACACTTGCCCCTTCGGAGGCCTTCTCCGCGCATCTCAACCTGTCCCTGGCCGCGGGTATGCTGGCGGCTTCCCCGGTAGTCTTCTACCAGTTCTGGAGGTTCGTCTCTCCCGGTCTCTACCGCAACGAACGCAGGAAGGCGGCGAAGGCTGCCGGGGCATGCGTCGCACTCTTCCTTGCGGGAGCCGCATTCGCCTGGTTCATGATGCTGGACCCCGCCATCACTGTATTCAGGAGCTTCGAGACCGGGAACGTGCAGGGGGCATGGAGCCTTGCAAATTTCATCACCTTCCTCGGAAGGTTCATAATGATCTTCGCCGCCGCCTTTCAGCTCCCGGTGCTGGTGATGCTCCTGGTCAGCATGGGTATCGTGACTCCGGACACACTTGCCGCGTACAGGAGGCACATCATAGTGGGCCTGCTGGTGGTTGCCGCCATACTCACCCCTCCCGACCCGCTCACCCAGGTCATGCTGGCACTCCCCCTCTACCTGCTGTTCGAGCTAAGCGTCCTCGCCGCAAGACTGGGCGGCCGCAGGAGGCATGGACAATGATCCCGGACGATCTCCGCAGAGCAGTGCCCCCCGGTACGGGAAGCGTGGAGGTCATCGTGCCGGTCTACAACGAGGAGGCAATCCTCAGGGGCCAGCTGGAGCCGGTACTGTGCGGGCTGCCGGAAGTCTTCCGCGTTCTGGCGGTGGAGAACGGCTCCACAGACTCGACACCGGAGATCCTCGAAGCACTCTCCGGCCGGTACGGGAACCTGGCCTTCATGTCCCTGCCGGAACCGAACTACGGTCTCGCCATGAAGCGGGGGCTGATGGCGGCCGATGCGGAGATAATCGTTGTGGACGATCTGGACGTCCTGGACCTGGACTTCTGGCGCAGGGGCCTGGATCTGCTGGCCGGCGGGAATGTGGACCTGGTACAGGGGTCCAAGGTACTTGCGGGAAAGGACGACAGGAGGCCCTTCGTCAGAAGGGCCGCCACACTGACCCTCACCTTCCTCCTAAGGAGGCTGCTTGGTTACGATGGTACTGACACCCACGGTCCCAAGGTGCTATGGAGAAGGTCGATAGAGGGTATTCCTGAAGAATGCCGCCTGGAGCTGGACATTTTTCCCACCGAGCTGGTGATAAGGGCTCAGAGAAGGGGGGTCAGGATAAGGGAGATCCCGATACACCTGAAGGAGATAAGGGAGACCCCGCTGCCGCTCCGCAGGAGGGTCCCCAGGGCGTTGCGCGATATCTGGAGGCTTCACAGGACGCTGGGCTGAGCCCCGTGGCCCGTGACTGCTGATCAGAGGCCTGTGAGTTTCAGGACCGAGACCGAGCCGCCTCCCGTGACCCTCGCGAAATACACCCCTGTCCGGGACCCTTCCGGATCACCGAACACGAAGCTTCCGTCGAACTCCCCGCCGCCGACCAGGGTCCCACTCAGATCGTAGATGCCTATGGAGGCGCCGTCGCCCCAGCCTTCACCGGTTATGGTCACATGTCCCGAGAAGGGGTTGGCGGAGGCGTTCATGCATGGAGAAGGAACCGGTCCGGGGCCCTCGATGCCCTCGGTCAGGTCCACCCTGTATATCTTGTCATTCTCGATGTCGCTGACCCACAGGAAGCCCTCGTCGTCAATGGTCACGCCCCTCGCGCCGGGGAGCACGCTGCTGTCCAAGAAGTCTATCATCTGATCGTTCTGGTCGTAGAGGCGCATTGGCATGCTGGACCAGTCGGTGGCAACCCAGACGTTGCCTTCCGGCGTCATGGCGATGTCCCTTGTCTGGCTTCCGCCGGAGTAGTAGACCCAGGCGTACCTGGAGTATATCCCCGGAGCCACGTAGCGGTAGGTGGTGTTCTGGGCCCTTGAGCTTACGAACAGATAACCACTGCAGTTGGCGCCTAGTCCCGTCACCGACGAGACGGGATTGCCTCAACCGCCGCACATGCCGACGGCGCCGAGGTATCCTCCGGAAGTGTCGTACTTGTACACGTAACCGTTGGTGGCGTTGTTCCACGCCCCCACGTATACGTACCCGTTCTCCACGGCGAGACCGGTGCCGTAGTAACCGGTGGCTATGGCGGCGGTGAATGAACCGGTGACCTGGCCCGACGAGGGGTCCATGGCGTACACCATCTTGTTCACCGCGTCCAGCGCCCAGAGTGTTCCGCTCTCCCAGCCCAGGCCGGAAATGTCCCCGGCAGGGGAGTCGAAGGTCTCTACAATGCTCCTGGCCGGTGCCAGGGCGGCCAGCAGCAGTACGGCGAACAGGCTTCTCCTCATCGACTTTCCTCTTTCATGCTCGGGTCCCGCGGTACACCTGTCATGCAGGCGGTATCATACCTGAACGGTAGGTAATGGAAAACCCCGGCGCATGCAGGAGTTTCCCCCGCTTCTTGACCAGTGAACATATGTTCACTATTCTATGTGCCGCGGAGGGGAGAGGGGTGAAGGAGTCGGTACTTTGGTCACGAGGTACAACGAGCCGGTGGAGATGATAGGCCATTTCTGCAGGGGCAGGGTCCGTCCATGCAGGTTCAGGTGGAACGGCAGGGTGTATCGCATATCCTCCGTATCCTCGCACTGGGAGACCAGGGAGGGCGCCTACCCGCTTTACCATTACGTCGTCCGCACCAGGGGCGAGGACGTGTACGAAATCCACTTCGACACCTCCGATCTCTCCTGGACCCTGGACTTCCACTACTCCGAGAACGGCTGAGGAGGCTCCGGTGAGGGTCATATTCCACATAGACATGGACACCTACTTCGTATCGGTGGAACGTCTCTCCTTCCCGTGGCTCCGCGGCAGGCCGGTGATAGTGGGCGGCAGGACCCTCCGCTCGGTGGTGGCTTCCTGCAGCTACGAGGCCAGGGAGCTGGGGGTGAGGTCCGGCATGCCAATTGTGGACGCCATGCGGCTGGCTCCGGGTGCCGCGGTGATATCCGGCAGCCACGGCAGTTACTCCTCCTACACCAGGAGGATACTCGAGGTTCTCCTCTCCCATTCACCGATAGTTGACCCGGCAAGCATAGACGAGGCTTTCATTGACGTCAGTGGGGTCATAGGCGGCGGGGAACCCCGGGAACTCGCCGGAAGGATACAGAGGGACATACTTGATACCACAGGGCTCTGGGCCAGCATCGGTATGGCGGAGAACAGGTTCCTGGCGAAGATGGCCTCGCGCAGGGCCAAGCCCCGGGGAATAACGGGGCTGGGTCCCGATGACATAGCCGATTTCCCGGTGGGAAGCATATGGGGGGTGGGACCTGCCACCCGGAGGCGTTTCCTGAGCCTGGGAATAGAGAGGATATCCCAGCTCAGGGGGTTCACCAGGCAGCAGCTGAAGGCCCTGCTGGGAAAGCACGGTGAAAGCCTGTACCTTCTCTGCAGGGGCATCGACGATTCTCCGGTGGTACCGGGGGACCTGTCACCTGACCCGCTTTCCATAAGCAACGAGCACACCTTCGGGACCGACGTCCTGGAACCCGAGGAATACCTGCCGGTGCTGGCAATGATGAGCCAGAAGGTGGCCAGGAGGGCGAGGGACGGAGGGCTGGCCGGAAGCACCGTCACCCTCAGGTACAGGCTGAGCAACCTGCAGAGGCGCAGCAGGTCCAGGACCCTCCCCTGTCAAACCGACAGCGCCAGGGTGATCTACACCGCAGCCCGTGACCTGGCCCGCGAGGCGGTCACCTCGCGGATCAGACTGATAGGTGTCTGCCTCAGCGCCCTCACCGACGGGGCCGACAGACAAATGGACATTTTCGGCCGGCGCAACGGCCTGGTCGACTGTGTGGTGGACCTCATCCGCCGTCGCTACGGAGAGGGGTCGGTGACCTGCGGAAGGACACTTGCACATACTCCACGGGCCGCCGTATGATGCTGCATGAAACGGCTGGTGCCTGCCGAGAGGAGCGAAGCATGCCGGATGAGACCCGGGGGTACGAGGTCCGCGTCGGGACCTCGGGCTACAGTTTCCCCGACTGGGTGGGCCCATTCTACCCGAAGGGCATTGATAAGGGAAGGATGCTGAATTACTACTGCGGCTTCTTTCGGACCGTGGAGATAAACAGCACCTACTACCGGACAATGCACCCGAAGGTTTCCCGTAACATGGTCGAAAAGACTCCGGAGGATTTCAGGTTCCTGGTGAAGCTCCATTCCAGCATGACCCACTCGCGTGACGCCGATGGCGGCCAGTGGAACGAGTACCACAGGATGCTGGGACCCTTCATCGAGAGCGGCAAGCTCTCGGGGCTGCTGGCGCAGTTCCCATATTCATTCAAGCCTTCCGAGAAGGCGGTGCGCTATGTCGAGGAACTCAACGCCAGGACGGGTGACGTCCCTCTCGCAGCGGAGTTCCGTTACGACGGCTGGTACGACGGGGACATACTGCGAAGGCTGAGCGACGGAGGGATGGCGCTTGTTTCGGTGGACCTGCCCAGACTTCCGCACCTTCCTCCCCCGGTTCCCATCTCAGGGAAACCCTTCGGCTACCTGAGGCTTCACGGCAGGAACGGTTCCCAGTGGTGGGAAGGCGGGCCTCTCAGGTATGATTACTCGTACAGCGACGGGGAACTGGAGGCGTGGTTCCCCGCTATAGACAGGCTGGGCGGTGAATCAGGGACCGTCTACGTAATGTTCAACAACTGCCATTTCGGACAGGCAGCGAGGAACGCCATGAGGCTGAAGGAACTGTTCAGGGGAGAGGTAACATGAAAAGAATCACCGTGCTGAAAGCTCTGACGCTGTCCTCCGTAATGATCCTTCCGCTGGGCTGCGGTGTGACCGGCCCCGACATGTCCGTGGATTTCCCCTTCTACTTCCTTCAGGACGTGTCCACCGCGACCCTTCCCATGCACTGCTGCTACCTCGGCTCCGGCGATGACGGCGTGGCAGCCTCCGACAGCGTCTATTTCATCGACTACCAGCAGGGTTACTGCCTTGCGAAGGTGGGGGTCCAGGGTTATTCTGTGGAGGACGTGGCGGCAACCGCAGAGGGAGGATACGCCATGGCCCTCTGCGGCAACCTGCTGTTCTACATAAGCGACGGGACCTATGTGGTCCATGACCCGGTCCCCCTGGGTTCCTACGGCAGGTTCCTGCTCACCGACCCCGTAGGCGGGAGCTGGCACGTCTACTCGGTGGGGGCCGACGGGACCATCACCACGATCAATACTCAATCATGGGACGTGGTGGCCGTTGATGACCCACCGGACCTGGAGGATCCTGTGGCAGCCGCAATATCCGCTGGCGGTACTGCGATCTTCGTAGCCGACGGCAGCGACGACACGATCAGGAAGATCTCCACCGGTGACCTGGGGACCGTAGTTGCGGAATGTCATGTGCCCGGTGGTGTTGCGGACATGTACGCGGGAGCCGGCAACCTCGTGTACGCAGCTGCCGATTCTCTGAGCGAGATCTGGGCGGTGGATACAGGCTCATGCCAGCCCTACGAAACCTATGACATCTCGAGCCCTGCACTGGCCGTGGCGGTGACCCCCGACGGAGGCTACATCTACATTGCCCACCAGAGCGGCGGTCTGACCGTCATAAGTGCTGAGAACGGGGAGGTGGAGGCATCCTCCTCCAGCTACGGAACGGTCTACGACATGGCTGTGAACGGAAGCGGGAGCAGGACTCTGATCTGCTCCAATCTCGGCAAGATCATAACCCTCGAGAAGTAGGTCCGGCAGCGATGCTCGCCTTCCGGTCCTCCGTCCCCGGACCGCCGTCATGGAAGTTTCGCGGGAAACTTCCGGGAGGGGGCCGCCGTTGTGTTCCGGCCCCTTTCCGGGAGCAGCCGGAAGGCTGGGTCCCATGGGCAGGTGGACCGGGGAGAGACTGGATGGGTGCGGGCACCTGATGGACGGTATTCCGGAGCAGGGACTGTCGGAGGTGTTCCTGGAATGATCGGAGACGGAGTGCTGGAGGCTATCGGCGAGGAGCTGAGGAAGCACGCCGATCCGGAAAGGGCCGAGTCTCACATGAGGTTCTTCAGGACCGGACCCGGCCAGTACGGCGAGGGAGACCGGTTCCTCGGAGTGAGGGTTCCGCACATACGTTCCGCCGTGAAGGCCTTCAGGGGTCTGACACCGGACCACTGCGGCCGTCTTCTCGGATCGCCGTGGCACGAGGAGAGACTGTTCGCCCTGCTTTCGATGGTCGACCTCTTCGAAAGGGGTGACGAGGATCCCAGGGAGGCTGTCTACAGTCTATACATGGCCAGCACCGACAGGGTGAACAGCTGGGATCTGGTGGACCTCTCCGCGCCGGGTATACCCGGAGCCCGGCTCTTCCACAGGGACAGGTCGCCACTGTACGAACTGGCCCGGAACGGGCACCTCTGGGAGAGGAGGATAGCCGTGGTGGCCACCCACTACTTCATACGCAGGAACGACTTCGACGATACCCTGGGAATATCGGAGGTCCTTCTGAAGGACGGCCACGACCTGATACACAAGGCGGTGGGCTGGATGCTGCGTGAAGTGGGCAAGAGGGACCTGGCCGCCGAGGAGAGCTTCCTGAAGATCCACTGCCGCGAAATGCCCAGGACCATGCTCCGTTACGCGATAGAGAGGTTCCCGCAGGAGAGGAGACTGGCGTACATGGAAGGACGCCATTCGGAGTAGCTGGAGTCATCCATCGTACTTTACGCGGTCCCGGCCCCTGTCCGCAGCCCGGTCATGGTCCATGACCCCGTCATCGCCGCGGGCAGCGGCAGCAGGAGGCGAGTCCTCGACACGGTACCCGTCATCGTATATACGGATCAATCTATAAAATGCTTAACAGTATCATGGTGAACGGTTTATTGGTTTATTCGGACCTAGCATGGCACTTGCCTGCCCGTCCCCTCCGAAACCCTATTAACCGGGGAGGATTCATTTACATGAAGTCAGGAGGTCCTGAGGTGTTCACGAGGACCGGCAGCGCGGACTTACGCGATGGTTCGGGACCTTCCGCCGTGGAAAGACCGAGCCACGGCTCCTTCTCCACGCCCTTCGGAGAGCTTTTCATTGTGTGCACCGGGATGCGCGATTCCCCTGAGGACCTCCTGGCGGGGAGGATCACTTTCGAGATCGTGAGACGGGTGTTCACATCCATTCATGACAGGTTGCCGGAGGAGCTTTTCAGGGATTCGGTAAAGGAAGCCAACGACACGCTCTACGAAAGGACCGGAATGGGAATAAGCCCCCATGGACATGGCGTGGACCTTGCCGCGGCACTTTTCGATACCGGCGACAGAAAGACCGGCCTGATGTGCCATGTCGGTAGCAGCCGCATATACAGGGTGAGGAACGGTGCGGTCTCGAGGCTGACACAGGATCACGTGATACCGGGGGGTCCCTTCTTCAGGGATCCCGAAGAGGCTTACTACGAGAAGCTCACCGGAGGGCGCAGGCTCGTAACCCGGACTATCGGCTCCAGGAGGGAGGTCGAACCGCAGATCGGTGGCTTTGACCTCCTGCAGGGTGACAGGTACGTAATAGCGGCAGGATGTCCTCCGGGAAGCCTGGCAGCCCGCGACCTGCTGGCCTTCAGGTCCCGGGGAACGGAATGCTGTGCCATGATGATCAGTGACCTCGTGAGGGCGAGGATAACGGACAGCCTGCCCGTCATCCAGGTGGTGGACCTGGAGTAGGGGTCAGGTTTGTTATCTGGATTGCCATTTACAAAATTAATATGAATCATAAACAGAGTATCACGGGATCGGACATGATCCGAAGCGGGCCGCACCTGCCTTTCGAAGACCATTGCATTCGTACTGCTGCTGGTCGTCCTCGGAATAGGGTTCTGCAGGACGGGACCATGGAGGGAAGACCGAAGGACCTTTGCAGTACCCGACCCCCGTCACCGGATCCTGAAGAGTCTCAGGGAATCCCCTCCTGTTGTCATCACCAGCCCGTGGTACTTGAAGTCCAGTTCCCTCTCCCGGCTGGTCGAATGCCTCAGCATCGCCCTGAACTGCATGGTAACGAGCTGACCGGGAATGCTGAGGCTCCCCGATGCCTCGACCGCTTCGTTCATCTCCCTGCAGTAGTAGTCCCTGCGCCCTGTCATGGATGAATCCAGCATCATGGCGAGACCCGCGTGGAGCAGCAGGGACAGGGCCGGCAGGTCACCCGGAAGGTCTGCCAGCGCAGCACTCAGCTTCCACGCGTCCTCCGCACCTTCGAGAAGAAGGCATATCCTGTCCGAGACGGAGAAGGCCGACAGTATCCTTAAGGACCGTTCCGAGCACAGGTCCGAGACGCATGATGACAGCCTGCTGATGTCCGAAGCGAGCTTCTCCTCCGACGAGCATTCCTCCGCGGGTCGAATGACCACCACCGGCCGTGCCACCGGCTCGTAGATGGAATTGTCCCGGTAGGGGAAGATACCCTCGGCGTCCTCCCTCTTCCCTGACGCCGGCGTCCTTCCGGCAAGGTCGGCTATCGACACCTTCACAGGTTCAAGCCCCATACGTTTGAGACCGGCGACCACGTAGTACCTAATTGCAGAAGTTAATGCTATGTGATATATTTGATGGGTCTGTTATATACCCATCAAGGAGGAAGCATGGCTTACACTTCTGCTCCAA
>LQBI01000002.1 GCA_002030045.1 Candidatus Aegiribacteria sp. MLS_C
CCAGTATGGAGTGCCGTTCTCCTCCGACCACCACAGGTCGTACATCTCAGGACCGATGATCTTCACCTCTGCCAGGATGTCGTAGAGGTTGTTGTAAAGCTCGGCGTACGGCCGGAAATGCCAGGCGTACCAGTTCTCCTCAGCCCTCTCTCCGTCGCCGGAGGTATCGGGTGGGGCGTGCATGGAGAAGAGAGGATCGTAGCC
The DNA here is from genome assembly GCA_002030045.1 of Candidatus Aegiribacteria sp. MLS_C. Taxonomy (GTDB): domain Bacteria; phylum Fermentibacterota; class Fermentibacteria; order Fermentibacterales; family JCC-6; genus Aegiribacteria. Next base: position 205 of record LQBI01000002.1, read on the forward strand.
GTCCATCCAGGGAGGTATGGAATCCGGTCTGATGTATGCCATGCTGTCCCGCGCCCATCTGCCGGTGTACCTCCAGTCCTCGCAGCTTGCGTCGAAGGGGATGTTGTGGCTGTCAAGCAGAGAGCTGCTGATCGCATAAGCATTGCCGTACTGGCCGAATTCCCTGTAGCTGCACAGGTTGTAGGGAAAGATGCCCTTCACCTGGTGGAGCAGGGCAAGGTTGCACAGCATCCGGAACTCCTGAGGCGCAGGCTTGCGGTAGCTGTAGGATTCGATGGTAAGCGTTGAGTAGCTGCTGTCCCACATCACGGGCCCTCCGGCGAAGCCGAAGGCCTGCACGAAGAAGTACACGGGGCAGTCGTATTCCGTGGCAGGTACCACGGTCGAATCGAGACCCTCCTCGAAATGGTCTATCAGGAAGAGCCAGTCGGCGTCACACAACTGAGGGGCAGTCGAAGCGGATTCAGGGCAGACGTATCTGAACGGGTAGTAGTCAAAGGAGATGAAGTCGGGGTAGTTCTCCACGGGAAGAGGGATGAACTGCCCGCTTGGAGGGGGCTGGAACTCGGCCTCCATAATTGCCCTGACGCTCCTGGCCTGGTCCTCGAAGGTTCCGTAGTCGATGTTGACGGTCAGACCCGTGTAGTCCCGCTTGTCTATGAAGTGAAGTAGGGCGAAGTTCATGGCAAGGGGAGTAGGATACAGGGAATCGTTCTCTGCGTAGTACTTCTGGAGGGAGAAGATACCGCTGGGTTCCACCTCCTCCAGCGATAGGGCTCCGTTGGCAAGGGTATCCTGTGTATAGACATTGGGCAGGTAATCGTTCCAGGGAAGTGCATCTTCCACTGAATGGCGTCTCTGCCAGGAGTTGGCCTCGTCGTAGACTTCGTAGTACCAGAGCAGATCAAAATTCCTTAGAGCGTAATTCAGGCCTTCTGTAACTTCCTTAATAGCTATCGTGCTATTCAGCAGGCACATAGAATCCGCAGTCATAGTATCGATAGTAATGTTAAAAGTTGAATCACACTGTAAGAACGGACAGTCCGAGGTCAGTGAACTGTCACTGTATCGGAACCAGTACCTGAACTCCGGTTCTGCCCATTCCGCAAGGTACTGCATTATATCGGCTGGACTGAATGAGAAGTAGACGCCGGCGCTGTCGCATAACGACATGAGATTCAGAACATAGGGATACTCTGTTGATCCACTGAAATTGACTGCATCGAAGTTCTTCCAGAAAAGTTCACAGAACAAGTCGAGAGAGAAGTCCGTAATGTAGGACGTTTCCGAACCATAGGTCCTCATTATCAATGTCGGGATATCATGATCGGCAGGAGATTCAGCCCATGCAAGTGAGTATATCAGAACTGACAGGCATAGTGAATACAGCTTGAGGTAATTTACAGTACTACCTCCGATCTTCGGTAATCGAGTTGAAGATGCGCAGGTGTTCTTTCGAAGATATCATTAAGAATAGAATAGTATTCCCTGGAAGGTTAAGTCAATCTAATAGAGACATTCACTTGTTAGAATTGGATCCTTTTAGCATTGGTTGTGCTGTCTCAACTGACGCAGCTCCCTCTGTGTCACCACCTGATGCTTCCAGTAGTCACCAAGGCTCTCTATCTCCCGCAGCTTCTCCTCAGGCAGCTTCAGCAGGCATAACCACTGAGTTATCCTGTCGGAAGTGATACCATGCCTTTCAGCGAGCTGCTTCCGTGTCAGGCTGTCCCTGGTCATCTCCTCCCGACGCTACCTGGCAGAGATTCTCTTCCATCAGTTCTGTTAATTCTATCGTCAGGCCTGATCTGGAATGCCGTCCTGCAGGGACTTTCACCCTGATTTCCGTGGCACATATATGGCACACTTTCGGTGCAAAATAGTGTTCAGAGGGTGTCATGGAAGTGTAGCGGATGTGTAATTCAGAGGTGCTTTGATCATAGGTTAAAGATATGATATGCATGGATTTGTAGCGATCGTGCAGCGAAAGTGTACGGGATCTGTCGACAATGAGAAAAACGACGAAACGGGCTTTCGGGCCCGCCTTCCTCCGTATCCCGGCTTCCTCCTCGCCTCTTGACCGGAACGGCCGGGAACGGTTAGACTCCTGTCTGTGTTCCTGATACGGCAGCGAGAACATTCCCTTTAAGCGGCTGGAGTTGCACCATGAGATCTCTGTTCATTCTTCTGTTCACCGCGGCATTCCTCTACGCCGCACCCGTCGGGATATCCGCATGGCAGTCCTTCGGGGGCACCGAGGGTGAAGCCCCCCGTGTCACCCTGCTTGAATCCGACATCTCTCACATGGTGGTAAGGGTGGACCTTCCGGGCTTCTACCTCTACCGGCAGCCCGCCGGCGGGTACACATGGGACCGGGTGGAGCTGCCGCCCTACCAGCCCCAGGGAGATGTCGGCCTGCCGGAAATGCCCTCCGTGACCAGCCTCTTCGCCCTTCCCGGCGGCACCGAGGCCCTGGTAACGGTCCAGGAGGTCCGCACGGCGGAATACAGTGACATGATGGTCATGCCCAGGCAGCAGCCGGAGATCGACATGCCCCACGCACCCTATCCCTTCGAGATGGACCGTGACTTCTATGCCGATGTTGACGTCTTCCCCTCGGAATGGGTTTACGTGGACCTTCCGGGAAGGTGGTCGGGTCTCGGTGTCTCCAGGCTGGTGGTGAACCCCTTCAGGTTCGACCCCGCCTCGGGGACCATGACCGTTGCCAGCAGTATCACACTGAGGGTTGATTTCAACGGAGTCCTCTCCTCGGTATCGGACCCGGTCAATCCCGCAATGGTGGGTTCCATGGAGGACATGGTCCTCAACTGGGATGATTTCGAATCCGCCGCCCTCGGCGGGACCAGGGACGACGGGGTGGAATACCTCTTCATCTGCACCGGGAACAACGTCGACTGGGTTTCCGACCTCTTCGAGACGCACCATTACCTCGGCCTCCGCGCCAGGGTAGAGACACTGACGACTCCGGCCACCACGGCTCAGATAAGGAACACCATCCTCAACAACTACACCGACGGTGTGACCCGTTTCGCCTGCATAGTAGGCACCCATGACGAGCTGCCTTCACAGTCCTTCGGGTCCTTTGTCAGCGACTACTACTACGCCTGCATAGACAGCGACGTGTACGGGGACATCTCAGTGGGCAGGATAACAGGCGATTCCTCCCAGGTGGCGATACAGGTGAGCAAGATCATGTCGGGCTACATGGCCTACGACTTCCAGGGCGGGAACACCCCGGGGGTGGTGCCCAGCGAGACGGTGCTGGCCGCCCACGAGGAGGACTACCCCTACAAGTACACCCAGTGCTGCAACCAGATAGCCGCCTACAGCTACGACCTCTGCGACATCACCTTCAGCAAGCTGTACCCTCCCGAGGGAGCCACCAAGGACGATCTGAAGGAGATCATCAACAACAACGTGGGCACGGTAGGGTACCGGGGCCACGGGCAGTACTACTGCTGGCAGTGGGCGCCGGGATGGGTGGGCAACGACATCATGGGCCTCACCAACACCTTCATGCCGCCGGTGTTCAACATAGCCTGTCTCAACGGAATGTACCAATACTCCCACAGGTGTATAAGCGAGGCATGGCAGTGGTCAGAGGGTGGCGCCAGCGGCAACCTGGGCGCCAACACCAGCTCCTATACCTCCCCCAACCACGACTACATGAAGCAGATCTACATCCAGCTCTACGATACCGGTCTCTTCCGCGTGATGGAGGCCATAACCGCGGCCACCGTCTACACCATCAACGTTCACGGTAGCCTGGGCATCACCAATGCGAGGATGTACATCTGGTTCGGTGACCCCGCACAGGACATCTGGACCTTCGACGAGTCCGGTCTGCCCGGGCAGCTGGAGATCGAGCATCCCGACAACATCTACCCGGGTGCGCAGAACGTGACCATCTCCGTCAACGACGGCTCCTCGCCCGTAGAGGGAGTTTACGTCACCCTTACGGACGGTGTCGACAATTACGGCGACGGCATGACCTTCTACGAGGAAGGCACCACCGATGCCTCCGGCAGCGTCACGCTGAGCATAAACGCCCCCTCCAGCGGCACGGTGTACATAGGCGCGTGGAAGCACGACTGGCACTACGACCTGAAGTGGATACTGATCGGCGACGGAATAGAGGAGGACGGCGGTCCTGCGGGAATCCTCAGCATCGCCGGGCCCAGTCCAAATCCCGTTACGGGCAGCGCGTCAGTGTCGTTCTCGGTACCGGGTGCCGGAAGCGTCCGCCTGGCCGCCTACGACGTCTCGGGCAGGATGGTGGACGAGATCTTCTCCGGTCAGCTTGAAAGCGGGTCCCACTCCGTGCAATGGGACCCCGGCAGCTCCGCAGCCAGCGGCATGTACCTGCTCCGGCTGGAAACAGCGGATGGCACCGCCACTACAAGGGCCATGCTGATAAGATAGCCGGCAGGGTCAGTAAGCAGCGCCGGACGGTTACACGACCGTCCGGTGTTCGCGTTCATGCCTTTGCGGCCATTCCTCCTCGCCGTATAGTACGCCGGGCAGCACTATACCACCCTGCTTCAGGAGGAGGCGATTTGCAGGAAGTCCGGGACTTCTCCCCCGAGATACTCTGGCGGATACTCGACGTAACCCGACAGCTGAGCACGCCCATCGAACTCGACGACATGCTGGTGCAGGTGGTGGACGTGGCCAGGGAGGTCATGGGCGCCGAGCGCGGCACGGTCTTCCTGTACGACGATAGGCGCCACGAGCTGTCCGCCCGGGTGGGTACAGGTCTCGCCATGGAGGAGATCAGGTTCCCCGCCGACGAGGGGATAGCCGGCATCTGCGCCAGGATGAGGGGCATCGTCAACGTTCCTGACGCGTACGCCCACAGTGGCTTCAACCGCGAGATAGACCGAAGGATGGGGTACACCACGAGGTGCATCCTGTCGGTGCCGCTGGTGGGGCTGTATAACGATCTCGTAGGCGTGCTGCAGCTGATCAACAAGAAGGACGGGGCTTTCGACGGGCGGGACGAGAGGATGGCGGAGGTTCTGGGCTCCCAGTGCGCCGTCGCCCTCCAGAGGGCCAGGCTCCTGGAGGAGTACGTGGCCAAGCAGAAGATCGAGAACGACCTCAGCATTGCGAGGGAGATACAGCTGGGCCTGCTGCCCGTGAAGATGCCCCATGTCCCGGGCTACGACCTGGCCGGCTGGAACAGTCCGGCGGACCACACGGGAGGCGATATCTTCGACGCCGTCTCCCTCGGCGGCGGCCGAGTCCTTCTCATGCTCGCCGACGCCTGCGGGCACGGCATCGGCCCAGCCCTCTCCGTCACACAGCTGAGGGCGATGGTCCGAATGGCTCTACGCCTGAGGACCGACCTCTCCGACCTCCACAGCCACACCAACAACCAGCTGGTGGAGGACCTCTCCTCCGAGAGGTTCATAACGGCCTTCATCGGGATCCTTGACCCGGCGGAGAACTCCATCAGCTACCACGCCTGCGGACAGGCGCCGCTCATCCATTACAGGAGCGGTTCGGGAACAACGGAGGTGCTCACCGCCTCGGCGCTGCCCTTCGGTATAGTCCCCGACATGCCGCTCGTGGACCCCGGCCCAGTGGGAATGGAGCCCGGGGACATATTCGCTCTGATCTCCGACGGGATCTTCGAGCAGCCGGACCCGGAAGGGGAACAGTTCGGAATAGAGAGGACGGCGGAGATGGTCTCGGCCCTGAGCCATCTTCCGATGGAGAGCCTCGTCGAGAGGATACAGCAGGAGGTCCGCTCGCATGCCGGCGGATCCTCCCAGGACGACGACATGACCATAGTGGTGGTGAAGAGGGAGATCGGACTACGATGAAGGCGGGTGTCATTTGCCGGTGAGGACCGGATTCGACAACGAGGCGTACCTGGAGGAGCAGTCCAGGGAGATACTTAAGAGGGTGGAGAGCAGCAGCGGACGGCTCTACCTGGAGTTCGGCGGCAAGCTGATGTACGACCACCATGCCGAGCGGGTCCTGCCGGGCTACGACCCGAACGTGAAGATCAGGCTGCTGGAGAGGCTCCGCCACAGGGCGGAGGTGATCCTGTGCATATACGCGGGGGACATCGAGAAGCGGAAGGTACGGGGGGATTTCGGAATAACCTATGACGCCGACGCCCTGATGCTCATAGACGGCTTCAGGTCCAGGGGCGTCGATCTCAGGGGAGTTGTGATCACCAGGTTCGAGGAGCAGCCCTCTGCCGTCAGCTTCGAAAACAAGCTGAAGAGAAGGGGTGTGGACGTATTCAGGCATTACTACACCAGGGGTTATCCAACAGACGTGGACCTCATAGTGAGCGAGGAGGGCTATGGCAGGAACGACTACATTCCTCCGACAAAGCCGCTGGTAGTGGTGACCGGCCCCGGCCCCGGAAGCGGCAAGCTGGCCACATGCCTGTCACAGCTCTACCATGACTTCCGCCGCGGGGAGCGAGCCGGTTACGCCAAGTTCGAGACCTTCCCCATCTGGAACCTTCCGCTGTCGCACCCGTTGAACGCCGCATACGAGGCAGCCACCGCCGATCTTTGCGACTTCAACCTGGTCGACCCCTTCCACCTGGAGGCCTACGGCGCTGCCGCCATCAACTACAACCGCGACGTCGACGCCTTCCCGCTCATCAGGAGGATTCTGACCAGGATCACCGGGGACAGGTGTCCTTACGCCTCTCCCACCGATATGGGTGTCAACAGGGCGGGTTTCGCCATAACCGACGACGGCGTTGTCAGGAAAGCGGCGGAGCAGGAGATGATCAGGAGGTACTTCAGGTACGTATGCGAGTACGCCATGGGCATCGCAGAGAGGGAAACGGTCCAGAGAGTGGAACTGCTGATGGACGACTACGGACTGAGACCCGAGGACAGGCCCGTGGTCGCTCCCGCCAGGAACAGGCTTGAGAGACTCTCAAGGGAAGACGACAGCGAAAACTCCTCCGCAGCCGCCCTGATGCTCCATGCGGGGGAGATCGTGACAGGTGCGGGGTCGCAGCTCATGACCGCCCCCGCCGCAGCGGTCCTGAACGGCATTAAGAGCCTGGCCGGCATCAGCGACGGGACCCACCTGCTCTCTCCGGCTACCATAGACTCCATAAGGAAGCTCAAGACCGCCGTAGGCAGCAACCCTCTTCAGCTGGACCTGGAGGAGGTTCTGGTGGCCCTCAGCGTGAACGCGGCATCGTTCCCGCCGGCCCTGGAGGGGATGAACATGCTCCCGAAGCTCAGGAACTGCGACGCACATCTCACCCATCTGCCGAACTCGGGGGACGAGAGCGGGCTTCGCACCCTGGGTATCAATGCCACGTCCGACCCCCTTTTCCGAAGCAGACGGCTCTTCGACGACTGACTTCCGTGTTGCCGACCGGTAAGGCCGCCCTCGAGGATCTCACCAGCCAGTGTAAGAATGTACTCCGAATCCGGTTGACATGAGCCCGAAATGACCACCGGAGTGAAGGAACAGGACCTTCTCCCCGGTTTTTACCCTGCCACTAAGTATGTCGTCCCTCATTCCCAGGAAAGCCTTCAGGGTGTAAACCGGGTCCAGCACCAGCCCCTCCGACCGGGCTACACGGACCAGTTCCTCGAACTCCTCTCCGGTGTTCATGGCGTAGCCGATACCAACGTGCCCGTCATCGATCCTCACCGACGGTCCCGGAAGGTCCGCCTCGATCCCGAACCACGAGGAGAACTCATCACCTATTCGGCGGAGTTCGGCCTCGAAGGTTGCCCTGTCGTCGCAGACGGCTACTCCATGGATCCGTGTGTCCAGCCCGAAATGCCTGCAGCCCAGAATGGTGCCGGCAAGGGTGCCGCCGGATCCAACGGCGCAGTACAGATGGTCGAACCTGTCTCCTGCTGCGGCCAGCTCCCCGACCATGTTGACGTAACCAAGTGCGCCGGTGGCGGTGGACGCTCCCATAGGGATGAAGAAGGGTTTTCTTCCCTTATTCTGAAGCGCTGAACAGCACTCCGAAGCAAGGCCTGTTAGATCCTCGAACTGTTCCACCGTCCGGAATTCCATCTCCGCTCCAAGCAGGCTGTCCAGCAGCAGATTGCCGTCCGGTACCGACGGCTTTCCCCCTCTCAGTATCAGGAAGCAGCGGAGCCCCTTCCTGGCGGCTATCCAGGCCACCGCACGGCAATGGTTGGACTGGAGACCGCCGCAGGTGACCAGGGTGTCGGCGCCTTTTTCCAGAGCCTGGTAAAGCACGTACTCCATCTTCCTTATCTTGTTGCCGGAAGCCACGCTCTCCGTGAGATCGTCCCTCTTGACGAAAAGCCCCACCCCCAGCTCCTTCGACATCCTCTCAAGGTAATGGACGGGTGTCGGCAGACTGGCCAGCGGCACACGCCGCTTCAGCAGTTCGTCCATACAGGTCTTGATTCCCCGCATTTCACCATACCTTCCCATCTTTCACGCCGCCTCGCTCCCGTGAGCCGGGTCCTCTTCCCATCGGGACCTTATCATAATAGCCTGAGTTATGATGAAGGTCGTTACCTGTGATGACGTCTTCCCGGTCATGGGGGATTATGGAGTGAGTGGTTCGGACTTTCCTAAGTTCATCAGGTTCTCCCTGGCGGCGCTGATGTTCTATGCGCCACTGGCTGCCTGGTTCCTCCTTGGCATCGCGGGAGTACTCGGAGACATCTCACAGGAGAGGTTCGACCACTATAGCGTAATGATAGCGATGGGGTGCACCGCGCTTTTCCTCATCGTAGGAATACCGGTGGTGCTCCCGAGGGCATGGAACGGGTCCGTTCCCGAAAGGAAACTCCTAAGCAGGGGAACGAGGGCCAGGGGCTTCATCCGTTCCATGGCCGAGGCGGCATCGGGAACAGTCGGAGAAGTGGATGCTGTCCGCATGTTGCTGCAGATAGAAATACAGGAGGACGACGGAAGGTACCTGACCCTGCCCGGGGAGTTCGATGTCCCGGCGGAAACGGCTCCGCTGCTTCACGAGGGCATGGAATTGCCCCTCAGGGTCGATCCCGGCGACCGCTACCGCTTCGCGGTGGACTGGAAGAGGCTTGCCGAGAACCCGCTGGAATGAACCGCCTGTCGCCAGCTATCAGGTTCACCTGTGAGCTGCTCCCACATTTTAGGACAACTGCGGTTGTTCGGAACGGTGACGGCAGAATCGCAGAGATGGCATGAGCGCTCTTTCCAATTCCGTTGTAATGAATGAGGCTTTTGACAATAGACATTTTTGCATTTTGACAAACATATGACATATAGTTATCTTCACTCCATGAACAACGACATGAAGTCAAGGATTCTTATCCTCCTCGAGGATGTGGGGCCTGCGACAGGTGCGGAGCTGGCGCGGAGGCTGGGTACCAGCAGACAATTGGTCAATTACTATCTGAAATCGCTTGTCAGTTCCGGAAAGGTCAGGAAGACAGGCCGGACACGGGGTACCCGTTACAGCATTCCGAAGAAGGCCGGTGTACCTGAAGAACGGACATGCAGTCACACCTTCCATGTTGGAAGGGAAGACGATGAAGATGTATACATCTATGTATCCGCATGTCTGGACCTGAGAAGGAGCGTGAACAAGAATGTGTCTGACATATTCCACTACGCTCTCACCGAGATGGTCAACAACGCCATCGATCATTCAACGGCAGACAAAGGGCGGGTTGCCGCTTCGATCGGACCTTACAGCTGCGGTTTCTCTGTAAGGGACAGAGGAATAGGGGCCTTCGAATCCATCAGGCGTTCCCATGGTCTGCACGACCTTGAAACGGCGGCGCTGGAGATCCTGAAGGGAAAGAAGACATCCGCTCCGGGCGAACACACCGGAGAAGGGATCTTCTTCACCAGGCAATGCTCGGATGTCTTCGTCCTTGCAGCCAACGGGATACAGGTCCGGTTCGACGATTCCGGATCCTCCATCGAGAGGGTCCGCCGCAAAGAGGGGACTCTCGTGGAGTTCGGAATATCAAGGGCCAGCAGCAGGACACTGCCCCAGGTTTTTTCGGAGTACGCTCCGGAATCATTCGATTATGCTTTCGGCAGGACCGTTGTTCATCTGCGGCTCTACTCGGAAAGCCTGCAGAGCCGTTCACTGGCTCGCAGGGTTATGGCGGGGACGAGTGACTTCAGAGAAGTTGTTTTGGACTTCGAGGGGGTAAGGAGCGTGGGTCAGGGATTCGCTGACGAGATATTCAGGGTCTATTCAGCCTCGCGCCCTGATGTGAAGCTGGTGACGAAGAACATCGACCCGGTGCTCAGATCCATGATACGGCATGTCACGAGAAACGGCCGATTCGACTGATATCCCTTACAAAAGTGAGTCCTCTCGTTTGACAATGGTTTTACATAGGATTTGGCGTCCAGCGTAAAATGCCTGGAAGGATCATCTTCCCCGGTGGATCGCATGACCGTCCGCAGTTACGTGATCCTGGATCGAGCAACTCCCGAGCGTTCGTGAGGAATCCGGAGGATTGTGTATCTGCCTGGAGTTACCGGATCGAGAATCGAGTAACTCCCGAGCGTTCGTGAGGAATCCGGAGGATTGCGTATCTGCCTGGAGTTACCGGATCGAGAATCGAGTAACTCCCGAGCGTTCGTGAGGAATCCGGAGGATTCCCCACGATAAGCCCTTGACCAAAAACAAATTCCTTAGAATAATCACTCTGTCGTTTGCTGCACGAAGGTCGTGCAGCCCGAAGTGACACAGCTCACCGGACCGGAAACGACGCCACATAGAAGTTCTGATGGCTCCTTCCGGTCGGGTGTGTGGTGTCTTAACCCGTCACTGGAAGGAGTTCCTGGTTTGCGAGACTACGAGACCGTCATAATCTGGAGCGCCAGCATCCCCGAGAACGAGATCGACCACGAACACGAACGCGTGGTCGAGATCATCAAGGGTGAGGGCGGCGCCTACGGCAGCTCGGACAAATGGAGCCGCCGAATGCTCGCGTATCCCATCAAGAAGCAGACCGAGGGCATCTACCATTTCATCAGGTGGAATGGTGAGAACAGCGTCATAGAAGCCATCGACAAATACCTCCGCATAAACGACAACTGTCTCCGCTACCTTACTCTCAAGGACGAGGCTGGAGAGGGAGTTTCCTCAATGGAGGAGGATTTCGAGGATGAAGAGGACGAGGAGTACGAGGACGAGATGGAGAGCGAGGACCAGTAATGGATCTCAGGATGCCAAGCATCAACAAGGTCATCATCTCCGGTAACCTCGTCAGGGATCCCGACACAAGGATACTGGAGAACGGAACCCATCTGGCGAAGATGTCCATCGCCAACAACCAGCGGTTCCGGGACCGGAGTGGCGAGTGGCAGGAGAAGACCTGCTACGTCAACGTGGTGGCATGGCGTAAGACTGCGGAACTGGTCAGCGAGTACTGCCGCAAGGGCTCGCCCGTACTGGTGGAGGGTGAGCTGGTCTACAACTCCTGGGAGGACCGCGACGGCACAAAAAGGAGCCGTCTCGAGGTGAACGCCAGGAGAATACAGTTCCTCGAGAAGAGGGGACAGGAAGGCGATTTCTCGGACGATGGTCCCGGAGGGGATGCCGATGCCGATGATTCGGACTCTTCAATCCCCGACGACGACATTCCCTTCTGACCGGCATGACCCTTCCCCACGAACCTCCAGAACTCAACTACATTGTGCTAACAGGAAGAGTGATGGAAAAGGGCGAACTGATGAGCACCAGTCTGAACATCTTCCACATAGGGTTCAGGCTCGAGAACTTGGTCACCCACTCCGCCGACGGATCGGACGACGAGAGGAAAACCTACGTGCTGGACATAGAGGCGTGGGGCAACCTGGCCGAGGACGTGGACAGGAACGTGAGGAACGGGATGTTAGTGCTGGTGGAGGGAAGCCTCGTCAGCAGGTCCTACATAGACAGGATGAAACGGATGCAGTACAGGATGGTGGTCAAGGCGGCGGAAATAATCGCCCTTGGCACCTGAGCAACCCTTGAATACCGGGAGGAACGGTCTTGGCAGCTAAGAAGCGCATTAAGAAGAAGAGCAGCAAGTTCGGCAGGAAGAAGAAGTGCCGTTTCTGCGCCAACCCTCAGATGGAGATATCCTACAAGAACGAGAGACTGCTTCAGCGGTACGTTTCCGACAGGGGCAAGATAGTGGCGAGACGAGTGACGGGCAACTGCGCAAAGCACCAGCGGCAGGTGGCTAACGCCGTCAAGGTCGCCCGTTTCCTTGCCCTCATCCCCTACGTTAGAGAGCACTACAGGTAGTCCGGCCCGGCTGGTGACATGACGGAAAGGATGACGGGGGCCGGCAACGGTCTTTTCGGACTTTTGGCGCTGGGTCTCATTCTGGTCCTCATGGGCGTACCCTTCGTGGGCATGGCCGTGATGGCTGCAATGCTGGTATGCCGTGAACTGTCACGGGGCCTTCCCCTGGCACTGGGGACCCTTGCGGTGGTATACCTGATCTCCGATTTCTCAGGAGCCTTCATCGCCGCCGCCGGAGCAGGTGTACTGGCTCTGACCCTGAGAGCGGGAAGGAGCTTCACTGCCTCCGTCTCATCGGCAGCCGCTGCCGCAGCTCTTGCCTCCATAGCGGGCACGGCCCTGTTTCCTGAGTATTCGCTCCTGTCTTCGGAAAATGTGGAAACCCTGGTCCGGCTCTACGGCTCGGCGGGAATGAGCCCTTCGGAGATAGCCCTGGTGATGGAAGTGCTGTCCTACCTGCTTCCGGCACTTCTTGCGGTATGGGCTGTCACCGGTACCGTCACGGCCTCCGCAGCGGCAAGGCTGATCTGCAGGAGGAACGCCTACCGGACGGATTTCCTGGAGGGAGAACCGCTCAGGTTGGGCCTTCTGCCTGCATGGATACTCATAGCGGCTCTGGCACTGAACCTGTCCGGAGCTCTTCCAGCTGCGGTGAGACAGGCCTCCGTCAACGTCTCCCTGTTCATGGTGGTGCCCTACACAGCCATCGGGCTGTCGGTATGCAGGGAGCTGCTTCGACGCTACCCCGGAGTATTCCTCGTCCTCGCGATGGGGATCATCTTTCCGCCGGTAGCCATCGGAGTTCTCTCCGTCACTGGAATGCTGGACACCTGGCTTGACTTCAGAACCCGCATCGAAAGATCAAACGAAAGGAAAGAGGAATAATGAAAGTACTGCTGATAAAGAGCGTGGAGGACCTGGGTCTCGGTGGCGACGTCGTGGATGTGGCCGACGGGTACGCCAGGAACTTCCTCTTCCCCAGGAACCTGGCCGTGCGAGCCACCCCGGCCGCGGTGAAATCTTCGGAGGTCTACCGCACCAGGGCCCTTAAGGAGCAGGCCAGGATATCCTCCGAATCCCAGGCCCTTGCCGAAAAGCTGAACGGGCTCGTGGTGGAGATAAGGGCTTCGGCCGACGAAGCCGGCCATCTCTACGGAAGTGTCACCGAAAGGAGCATATCCCAGTCCATTAAGGACTCCGGGTACGAGGTGGAAGTGGAACAGGTCCTCCTGGCCGAACACCTCAAGGCCACCGGCGAGTATTCCGTGCCGATCAAGGTATACGGGGACATAAGGGCCGAGGTCAGCGTAAGGATACTGCCCGAAGAGAAGGAGTAGGACCGATGAGGAAGGGACCGGGGTCATGCAGCAGCTCCGGCTCCGGACCCGGATACTCAGAACCCCTAAGGATACTGGCCGTTGAGACCTCCTGCGACGACACTGCCGTGGCTCTGCTGGAGGATGGCAGGGCCGCTGCGGAACGGATCCACAGTCAGCTGGTCCATGTCGATCACGGGGGCGTCGTACCGGAACTGGCTTCCAGGGGACACATGAAAGTCCTTCCCTCGCTGGTCGACCAGGTACTGATGGAGGCCGGGAGCATTCATCCTTCGATGATAGACTGCTTCGCGGCCACTGCCGGTCCCGGCCTGGTCGGCTCGCTGCTTGTGGGCCTGTCATGGGCCAAGGCCGCAGCGTGGGCTTCAGGGAAGTCTTTTCTGGGGATCAACCATCTGGCGGCGCACCTCTATGTTCACTACGGAACTGGCAGCGAGGTGGAATTCCCGGCTGTCGCCCTGCTCGCATCCGGGGGGCATACCTGTCTGTTCGGCATGGCTTCGTGGGAAGAGATCGTGCTTCTTGGTTCAACCAGGGACGACGCCGCCGGGGAAGCCTTCGACAAGACAGCCAAGGTCATGGGACTCGGATACCCGGGCGGCGCCAGACTGGACTCGGCTGCCGAAAGGGGGGACCCGGGTTCCATCCGGCTGCCTTCCCCGCTGTCCGATCCGTCTGATCCCGAGTTCAGTTTCAGCGGTCTGAAGACTGCTGCGAAGCTTGCCTGGGAAGGTGGCGCCGACCTCCACGACCTGGCCGCTTCATTCAGGGAAACGATAGTCGGGATCCTTGTTTCAAAACTAATGTACCAGTGCTCACATTCCGGGGCCAGGAGTGTTCTGGCCGCCGGAGGCGTCACCGCCAACAGTCTTCTCAGGTCACGGCTTGAAGGGGAGGCTTCACGGGCGGGAGTGCGTCTGTTCCTGCCGGACCTGAAACACACCATGGACAACGCCCTCATGGTCGGAAGAGCTGCCCTCGCCGTTCTTCGAAGGGATCCTTCGGCAGCTTCGCCGCTTACATGCAACGCTTTCGCGAGGTGGTCGGGCACCTCCCTCTCTCCTCTCGGTTGTCAATGAACCGGCTCGTTTGTACTATATATCTCCTGCTTCGGGATTCTCTTCTTTAAGGAAAGGTGGCATGGTGCCCGCAGTCCGGTGCGGTGTGGACATGATAACGGTGGGCCGAATGGCACTTGCGGCGGACAGGAGCGGTCAGAGGTTCCTGCGGCGCATCTTCACGGATGCCGAGCTTGCCTGTGCCGGTGTTCCATCCCTGCTTGCCGTTCGGTTCGCAGCGAAGGAAGCCTTCTTCAAGGCGCTCGGGACTGGCCTGGCCGGCGGGGTCAGATGGCATGATTTCTCGTTGCCTTCATGCGATGATAGCTCCTGTGAGCCCCTGATCACCGGCAGGTCGCTGGAGCTTCTGAACGGCAGGAGGGTACTGGCAAGTGTTTCTTCCACCTCGGAAGTCGCGATCGCGGTTGTTTTCCTGGAAGGATCGGGGGTAAACCAATGAAGTTCTGGGTCATACCTGAGGAGATGTCCGAGTACGACAGGAGGGCCATCGACGGTGGTATTCCCGGCGACGAGCTCATGGAGAGGGCCGGCAGTGCAGCAGCCGCCAGGGCAATGCGGATGGTCTCCCCTGACGGGGGACCGGTCATTGTCTTCGCCGGTCCAGGAAACAACGGCGGTGACGGGCTCGTGGTCGCACGAAAACTGAGGGAGAGGTCCTACTACGCTCACGTCGTTCTCGCAGCAGCTCCCGGAAAGAGCCTGTCCCGCAACTGCCAGCACAACCTGGGTCGATTCGTACAGGACGGGGGCATCGTCGTTCCGCCAGGCAAGCTGGACGATCTTCCCGATTCCCCGTCCCTCGTGGTGGACGCTCTTCTCGGCACCGGCTTCAAGGGAAGGATAGAGGGAATATTCGCACAGTGTCTGGACAGGATGAAGCTTTACGGCTGCAGGGTGCTGGCCGTGGACACTCCATCCGGGATCAACGGCAGGACCGGGGAGGTCGACCCGCACACACTGCCGGCAGACGTGACGGTCACTTTTGCGGCTCCCAAGGCAGGTCTGCTGTTCCCGCCCGGATGCGGCCATGCAGGCAGCATATACGTGGCGGACATCGGTATAGAGGTTGACGAGGCCCGGGACAGGATGGTCCCTTCCATGGCCGACATTCGCGACCTGCTTCCGCCAAGGCCCTCGGACGGGCACAAGGGCACCTTCGGAAGAGTGCTGCTCATTGGCGGCTCGGAGATCATGCCCGGTGCACCTCAACTGATGGCGATGGGGGCGATACGGTCGGGGGTGGGACTTGCGACGCTTGCGGTGCCGCTGTCCACTCATCAGCTCGTAGCCGGCAGGGTACCGGAGGCGCTTTCGGCCTATTTCCTGCCTGGCGATCCCAGCAGTCTCCCCGACGTCTCGCAGTTCGATGCGGTGGCCGTGGGTCCCGGTCTGGGCAACAACTCCTCGACCCGCAAGGTCGTCAACTACGTGCTGAGCAACTGGAGCGTGCCCCTGGTGCTGGATGCCGATGCACTCAACGTCATCGAACGCCCGGTGGAGCAGCTGAAATCCTACCGCGGACCTCTCCTGATCACGCCACATCCCGGTGAGATGGCGAGGCTGGCAAAATGCGATCCGAACAGTATAGCCAGCAGATCCAGCGCGGCGGCCCGTTTGTCGGAAGCCACCGGAGCCTGCATCCTTCTCAAGGGAAGACCGTCGATGGTCTTCTGGAAGGAAAGAGGTTCGGCTCTGGTCCCCGCCGGGAACAGCGGACTGGCCAAGGGAGGTAGCGGCGACGTGCTCACGGGCGTTGTCGCCTCGCTGATGGCACAGGGAATGGACCCCTTCGAAGCCGGAATGACAGGAGCATTCGCGCACGGACTCGCTGCCGACATGGCCACCGAGTTCTCGTCGAGGCGTTCCCTGTTACCTTCCGATGTCGCGCTGTGGCTCGGGAGAGCGTTCAGCGTGACGGAGGAATGCATGGACTATGAACTCCTTACCAGCGGAGGTAGATGGAAAAGTGACTGGAACGATCGGACGTGACGACGCGCTGATGATGCTTAGGGAGAACCTGGACAACGAGAACCTGGTGCGGCATTGCCTTGCCACGGAGGCGGTCATGAGAAGGCTGGCTGAGGACCGGGGCGAGGACCCGGAACTGTGGGGTCTTACGGGGCTCCTGCATGACCTTGACTACGAGATGACCGGCGATGACTACAGCAGGCACGGCCTGGTGGCAGCCGAAATGCTGGAGGGACTGCTGCCGGAGGAAAACCTCCGCGCCATAAAGGCCCACAACGCCGAGAACAACGGCGTCCGGCGGGAGAGCGTCCTCGATCACCTGCTGGCGGCCGGTGAATCCATTACCGGCCTCATAGTCGCCGTCGCCCTTGTATACCCGGAAAGGACGCTCGAACCCGTCAGACCGAAATCGGTTGCCAAGAGGATGAGGATGACCGCCTTCGCCCGGTCGGTGCCCAGGGAGACCATCATGGAGTGCGAGGAGGCGGGATACGATTTGCAGACCTTCGTGGGACTCGCTCTGGAGGCCATGAAGGGAATAGCCGGGGAAATAGGTCTTTGACTCTCATCTCCGAAGAGGATGGTAAATCGGTCCCTGGAGTCCGGCAGCTGCATCGCTGGGAGGAGTACGATGAAGCGGCCTTGCCCCTTATCCTGGGTATGCAGAGACGCCATTTCTGGTACCGGGGAAGGCACCGCTTCATCCTGCAACGGCTTCGACGATCCCTGCACACGGACGCAGGGGGCGAGAATGGACTCAGGTGCATCGATATCGGCGGCGGTTGCGGCGGATGGATCGAATACCTCCATGACAGGGAACCGGACCTGTTCGCCGAGATGGGCCTGGGCGACAGTTCGGAGAAGGCCCTGGAGATGGCGGGTCCGGTGGTCGGGGGGTTCGCATCAAGGTACCGGGTCGATCTTCTTGACCTGCCGTGGAACGATTTCTGGGACGTTATCTTCATTCTGGACGTCCTGGAACACATGGATGAGGACCTTGAGGCACTGAAGAGCGCAAGGGACTCACTGCGGCCGGGAGGACTGCTGATGATGACCGTCCCCGCCCTTGAGTTCTTCCGTTCGGACAACGACAGGATAGTCAGGCACCGGAGGAGATACAGCCGCAGCGACATCCGCAATCTTGCCGAATGCGCCGGAATGACCCTTCTGTCGGCGGACTACTTCATGTTCCTCCTGAGTCCCCTGTTCATTGTGAGCAGGATGTTCGGCAGGGTGCCCGAGGGGGCCTCCCGGGAAGCGGAGATGGCGCACCTGAAGAGGACGCACAGGGTTCCAGCCGCCCCGGTCAACGGTCTTCTTTCCATGGTATTCGCCCTGGAGACACCCCTCTCGGGTATCGTGAGATTCCCGTGGGGGACATCGATACTCGGGGTCCTCAGAAAATCCTGAACCGGTCCGGACAGAGTATCAGCCGAAGAGTTCCCTGCCTCTCCTGAAGGCTTCCAGGTTCACCTCATGGTGTTTTGCCGGGACCCTCTCCCTGATGGCCCGATGCCAGTGCTCGACCTCCATCGGGAGATGCGGCGAGACGGCTCCTATCAGCACCACGTTCACCACTCTCATGTTGCCCAGCTCCTCGGCTATCTCTACCGCCGGAACAAGCTGAACCGGAAGCCCGTGCTCTATCATAAGGGCGTCAACGTCAGGATACTCGGCGAGTCCCGTGTTCACTGTCATGGGGAATATCCTCAGGTCGCAGGCGACGAGTTTTCCCACCGGCGATAGATAGGGAGCCCACCTGAGTCCCTCCATCTTTTCCATGGCCAGAATCAGGTCGGCGCACCCCTCCTCCACCAGGGGGCTGTAGATCTTCTCACCGAACCTGACATGGCTTGATACGCTCCCTCCCCTCTGCGCCATTCCGTGGACCTCGCTCTTCTTCACATCGTTGCCCGCAGAGAGCGCTGCCGCGCACATGACCTCGCTGGCCAGGAGGATGCCCTGTCCGCCGGTACCGCATATGATGACGTTGGTAACAGGTCTCATTCCCGACCTCCCATATCCTTTGAGATGGCGTCCACGGGACAGACCTGTACGCACAGGTCGCAGTCGGGCCAGCAGAGGAGCTTGCTGATGACCGGGCGGTCGTCCTCCCAGCTGATGGCGGGACAACCCAGTTTCATGCACTGCCTGCAGCTTATGCACTTCTCCGTGTCCACCACCGCAACCGCCGGCTTCCCGGGACGGTAGCTCATGATGCAGGGTCTCCTGGTGATTATGACCGAGAGTTCGTCCCTCCCGATCTCCTCCTTCAGTGTCTTCTCCATCTCCTTCAGGTCGTGGGGGTCCACCACCTTCACATGTTCCACGCCGCAGGCTCGTACCAGCCCCTCGAGGTCGAGGACTGGAGTCTCCTCCCCTCTCAGGTTCCGTCCGGTGGTCGGGTTGTGCTGGCCCCCGGTCATGGCCGTCAGGCTGTTGTCCATTATCATCACGGTGCCGGTGTTGCCATTGTAGACCATGTCTATCAGACCTGTTATTCCAGAATGGACGAAGGTGGACTCGCCTATAGCGGCGACGAGCCTGCCCATGCCTTCGCGGCCCACCGCCTTCTCGATGCCGCTCAGGACTCCGATGGAGGCGCCCATGCATACGGTGGTCTCGAGGGCGTTGTACGGAGGCATGAGTCCCAGCGTGTAGCATCCGATGTCGCCGGTGGAACTCCCCCTGATGCGGCTCAGGCAGTAGAAGGCACCCCGGTGGGGGCATCCCGGGCACAGCGACGGGGGTCTTCCCGGGAGAGGGATCTCGCTCCAGGTGAGCTTCTTCTCAGTACCGGGCCTGAGCGCCTTCCTGACGGTCTCCGGATCCAGTTCCCCCTCTATGGGGATGATATCCTTTCCGTCGGACTCTATCAGGAATCGTGACCTCACTGCCTCTTCGAGGAATGGCTCGTTCTCCTCAACGAAGACAACCCTGTCCACCATTCCCAGGAACTTCTCCACCAGCTTCCAGGGAAGCGGGTTCGAGATGCCTATCTTCAGGACGCTGGCCTCCGGGTACACCTCCTTCACGTACTGGTAGGATATGCCGCTCGTTATGACGCCTATGGAGGGGTCTCCCTCCTCTATGCGGTTCAGGTCGCTTCCGGCCCCCCATTCGGACACTGCCAGGAGCCGTTTCTCCACCTTGCTGTGCATCACCCTCGCATGTGCCGGGATGGGAACCCTCTTCTGTATGTCGGCCACGTATCCCTTCACGGGGACCTCGTTCCTGGGGCCCACCCTCACCAGGCTCTTTGAATGACATACCCTGGTGGTCATCCTCAGGAGGACCGGGGTATCGAACTCCTCGGATATCCTGAGGCCCTCCCCTACCATGTCCTTTGCCTCCTGGCTGTCCGAGGGCTCCAGCACCACAACCTTGGCGGCCCTGCCCATCAGCCTGTTGTCCTGCTCGTTCTGGCTTGAGTGCATTCCCGGATCGTCAGCGGAGACTATGACTATGCCTCCGGTGGAGCCTATGTAGCTCAGGGTGAAGAGCGGGTCGGCCGCTACGTTCAAACCAACGTGCTTCATGGCCGAGAGCACTCTGGCTCCCGCGAAGGACGCTCCCGCTATCACCTCCAGGCCCACCTTCTCGTTGGGTGCCCACTGGGCGTCTATCTCCTCGTACTCCTCGCCGATGGTCTCCAGTATCTCCGTGGAAGGGGTCCCCGGATAGGCTGCCGCGAAATGCACTCCATACTCCCATGCGCCACGGGCCACGGCCTCGTTCCCGGACAGCAGAAGTACCCCTTCCTCGACGGTGTTCAGCTTCTTCCTCATTCGCCGCCTTTCATGTGTCTTCGCGGGCCCGTGATCATGACGGGATCCGCTGTGCCGCGCAACCGGACACGGAGGGATCCTTCAGGCCCCGTGACCTACCTGTAGACCTTAACTTCCTCAACAGAATCCATGACCCTGAGAACTCCCCGCATGAGAGCTTCCAGCTCCTCTTCTCCGGGGAATACGATGATCTCGCCAAGGAAGGCGAGGTTCGATGCGAGTCTTTCGACGACCCAGCTGTTGTGCGCTATTCCGCCCGTTATGACCACGGCGTCAACGTCCCCGTAAAGGGCAGCGGCCATGGCCCCCGCTTCCTTGGTTATCTGGTAGACCATGGCCCTCAGGGCGAGATCGCAGGTCTCGTCACCCTCTTCCGCCCTTTTCCTGGCCTCCCCCACATGGTCGGTCCCGGTATAGGCCATGAGGCCTCCCCGCTTGAGTAGCATGGTCTTCATCTCGGACCATTTGTACTCACCGGACAGGCACAACCTTGCCAGGCCGGTGGTGGGTAATGCGCCGACCCTCTGAGGACTGAACGGTCCTCCATCGTTTGCATGGCTGGTGTCAATCATCCTGCCCCTGCGGATGGGATTTACGGAAATGCCGCTTCCGAGATGGAGTACCACCAGGTTGATCCCGTTCAGCGGCCTCCCCAGCTTCCCGGCGGCCTTGTAGGCCACCATTCGTATGTTGAGCGCATGGCTCAGGCTGACCCTTTCCAGCATGGGGAGTCCCGAGAGCCTGGCTTCAGGTATCATCTCGTCCACGCATACCGGATCCACGATGTAGGGCCTGCAGCCGGCCTTCGCCGCTATGTCCCATGCCAGAAGCGCACCCAGGTTGGAGGGATGGTCGGCCTGCAGGCTCGATCCTTCCCTGATGTCCTCGACCAATTTGCTGTTAACCTGGTAGGTGCCGCTCTCCAGCGGCTTGAATGCTCCACCCCTGCCTACCACGGCCGAGAGGTCCGATATGTCATGACCTTCCTCCTCGAGGGCCCGAAGGATCATGTCCCTCCTGTACTCCAGCTGACCAAGAGTGGAACCCAGCTTCTCCAGTTCTTCAGGGAGGTGCCTCACGCTCATTTCGAACACCGGTTCCGTCTCCCTGTAAAGACCCAGCTTGGTTGATGTGCCGCCGGGATTCACAGCAAGTATCAGTCGTCCGTCGTCAGCCATTCCCTCCTCCCGTCACCACTACTCCCAGTGCAAGGGAATTAAGCTTTGTCAGGGGAGTGTCGGACCTCGAGAGCATCACAACGGGTGCCGCGGCTCCGGCTATGAGCCCTCCGACCTCGGCATCCGTCATGTACATGAATCCCTTGGCGAATATGTTGCCGCTGGCTATGTCAGGGGTTATCAGGACGTTGGCCCGTCCGGGCACTTCTCCCTCCATTCCCTTGATGGCCGCAGCCTCCGGATCCATCGCCCCGTCCACGGCGATCGGTCCCGCAACCGCCATTCCCGGGAGCCCTTCGGAAGCTATTCTGTGGAACATCAGGGTTTCCGGCATCTTGTCGCTGGGGACCTCGATGGCGGCAAGGAGTGCCACCAGAGGCTTCTCTGCGCCCAGGGCCAGAATGACTCCCGCCGCATTCACTGCAATCTGTCTGATACCGTCCTCATCCGGCCTGATGTTCATTCCGCCGTCGGATATGGCCACGAGCCTGTCCTGCCTGGGTACGTGCACTACAGCCACGTGGCTGAGTATCCTGCCTGTCCTGAGCCCCTTCTCCCTGTCCAGTACGGCCTTCTGGAATATGGAGGTCTTGATGAGCCCCTTCATGAGCAGGCTGGCCTCCCCCGAACTCACCATGCTCACAGACTCCAGGGCCGCTGCCTCCGGGTCCTCTATGTCAACTACCTCTATCTCTTCCGGCAGTTTCCTGCCCAGCTCCCTGAGAGTATCCCTGAGGCCTGCTACCGGCCCTACTATCACGGCCGAGGCGAGGCCCTCCTCCGCCGCCCGGAGCAGGGCTTCCACCGAGGACGCATCATGCCCCATAGGGATGGCGACCCTGGCATTCGAAACAGCTCGTGCCGCATCTCTGATCTCGCCGAAATTCCTGTACAAGAGAACCTCCCCTGTCGATTGTTGACACCGGCCGGGAGCAGCGGTCAACCGTGTTTTGAAGTGACCGACGGTGGACTCCCACTGCAAGGATTTAGTATTATGTGGCCGGAACGGCTTTCGGCCAAGGACGTGGCATCACGGAAGGGGGAACTCTGGACAGGGTCGGCGGTGAGGAGGCGCTCGCTTCGGCTATCGAGGCTTCCGATGCCCTGCTGCTTGATTTCGACGGGGTCCTCGCGGACAGCGAGCCGGTGTTCCGGCGTGCATGGAACCATGCCCTCAGCCCATGGGGGCATACCATCGGGAAAAACGACTACTGGAACTACTGGTCCTCGCGGGGAGAGGGGCTCGAGGGTGAGATAAGGAGGCGCGGTATAAGCGGGATCGACGTCCGGGAGGCTGCCTGCCGGCAGCGCGAGGCCTACCTGAAAGCCGTCGGAAATGGAGAGGTGTCTCTCTTCCCGGGAGCGGTAGAACTCCTTCGACGGCTTGATGCGCTTGCCGGGAACACCGGCATGGGATACTGCATCGCGTCCAATACCTCCGAGAGCATCATAAGGGACATACTCCTCGGGAACGATGCTCCGGTACCGATGGTGGTGGGAGGCGACGGGCTTCCCAAGAAACCCTCACCCGACATTTTCCTGAAGGCGGCCTCGCTACTCGGGGCAGCACCTTCGAGGAGCCTTGTGGCGGAGGATTCCTGGAAGGGGGTCAAAGCCGCCTTTACGGGGGGTTTCCGCAGCATTCTCGTGCTAAATCCCCTCAACAGGGACCTGTGTATTGAGAGTGATTTCACTGTATCCGGCCTGGAGGGACTGATCCGGTCACTCCCTGAACTACCCAGTGTCCGGATTTGAAGGGGGTATGACATGGACCTGATACTCGACGCGAGAATATTCAGCATACCTATGGTCAGCTTCATAATAGGCCTGCTATTCTGTTTCCTCGGCAGGAAGCTGCTGGGTTTCATAGTAATCGTCTTCGGATTCATGATCGGCTTCTCATGGCTGTCTCTGCTTCTCGCGGACATCACCGGGACAACCGTCGCAGCATCTCCCTGGGTCGCATGGGTATCGGGGCTGATCGGCGCAGCACTGGGCCTGGTGGCCTGGAAGGTGTCCATGTTACTCGCCGGCGCCGTGATAGGTCTATTCGTCGCCAGGGGCCTGCTTCCCTCCATGAGCAGTATTGTGCACGCGGCCATCGCTCTGGCGTCAGGGATACTCATGCATGTCTACAAGGAACCCATAACTGCTCTCCTGACGGCAATCGCCGGAGCATACATCGCCGCCGGGTCGGCGATGATCATGCTCGAGGATATCGGGTTCGTCAGCTCTGTTGCCGGGTTCATAGATGCGGCCGATCCGGGTCCGGTCATCGCCCTTGTGCTCATGTTCATCTTCTGTCTGACCGGCTACAAGTTCCAGGCAAGGTCCCTCGGTTCCTGACAAATGGGCTTATGAATCCCGGCTCAGGAGCCGCCGGTTCCTGACAAAGGGACTTATGAATCCCGGCTCAGGAGCCGCCGGTTCCTGACAAAGGGACTTATGAATCCCGGCTCAGGAGCCGCCGGTTCCTTATGAATCCCGGCTCAGGAGCCGCCGGTTCTTGAGCTGAGGGAACCGGGAGTGTATATTGCCTTTCCCGATTCAATTCATGGTGTCCGCCGCCTGCGGCGATGAAGAAGGAGGACTGACCTGGGCCAGAGACTGACGGATTACGCCATGGTGGCGTTCGTGGTGCTGATCGTGTTCGGTTTGTTCCGGCTTTCCAGGATCATCATGAGATCCGTCGTGAGGCGGCTCGAGGCCCGTCACGGGAGTTTCGGTTCGGACCGCATGCTTATCACAGGCTTTCTCTTCCTCCTATGTGGTCTTCTGTTCCTGCCCGCCTTCACCGCAGTACTTGCCCTTGTCGACCAGCATCATCTGTCCGGCGGAATGGTACTCCACCTGGTCCTGGTTGCCCTTTCCATAATCCTGTTCAGCATAGCCGAGGACATGTTCAGGGATTTCCCCGCCATTCACGGAGGGAAGGACCTCTGGAGCGTCTCAGCTCACTTCCGTCGGATCGCCATGCCCCTGATGGTTTTCTGGCTCATCGGAGTCCTTTTCCTGAGTCCCATCTTCTATTCCGGCCTTTCCCTGATACTTGCGATCTTCTACCTTTTCGCTCTCTCCTGCAGGAAAACACGGGAAGTGGAGCGTTCCGACAGCGGGGGCCCACCTTCGAATAAGAAGGACTGATGCCCGGTCGAGACATTCGAATACTGCACATCATCACGAAGCTGGCCGTGGGAGGCGCCCAGATGAACACCCTCATCTCCGCCAGGGACATAGGCGCCATGGGATACCGGTCCGAGATACTGACCGGTCCGGAAAGACCCGAGGAGGGAGACCTCTTCCATCTGGCCGATGAATGGGGGCTTAAGGTCATAACGGCTCCCCATCTCAAGCGCAGCATATCACCTCTGAGCGACCTGATGGCCCTGCTGGAGATCCGGAATGTGATACTGGAGGGTGCGTACGACATTGTCCACACCCACGGGTCGAAGGCCCGGTTCCTGGGAAGGATTGCGGCGGCCTCGATCCCCCGCGTGAAGACCGTTCAGACCGCTCACGGATGGCCCTTCTACGAATCCATGAACCCGGTGAAGAAGTGGTTGTATATAAGTCTGGAGAAGATAGGTTTCAACCTCGCCCACATCAACATATGCGTGAGTCCCAGGGATCGGGACAAGGCCGTAAGGTACGGGATCGGCCATTACGACGATTACAGGATAATCCGCAGCGGTGTGGAGTTCGATGACTTCCGGAGGACCAGGAATAGTGCTGACGAGGCCAGGGCGAGACTGGGACTCGACAGAGTGGACGGCGTTGTCGGTTCGGTGATGAGGTTCTGTACCGAGAAGGCCCCTGACATATTCGTCTCCACGGCGGAAAAGGTCCTTGAACGAAGGCCAGGGACGAAGTTCGTCATGATCGGCGACGGTCCGCTCTTTTCACAGACCAGGAAGACGATAGAACTCAGGGGCATCGAGGGCAGCTTCATCCTTACCGGAAGCAGGGATGACGTGGAGGACCTGATCCCCGCTTTCGATGTCTTCCTCATAACTTCCCGCACCGAGGGCCTCCCGAGGGTGCTGCTGGAGTCACTTGCGGCCGGAATACCCGTTGTATCCACAGACGCGGGGGGTATACACGAACTCCTTCGCGATGGCAGGAACGGAATTCTCTGCGGCGAGGGGGACGAGGAATCCCTCGCTCGAGGGGTCCTTGAACTTCTTGATGACCCTGAGCTGCGAAGCTCTCTGCTGGCCCGGGTCGACAGTGACCTGGAGCCCTTCTCCGCCGAAAGGATGGTCCTCGATCTCCACCAGCTCTATACGAGGCTGGCTCACCCGGAGATGAACGTCGTTTTCCTCTGCGACGATGAACCATTCAACATTCCCAGGACCGTGGCCAGAATAATCAGGAAACAGCCCTTCAACAGGTACACGCTCATCTCGCTCAAGGGTCACGGATCTCTTCGAACGCCAGTTCGCAACATCAGGCGCTATATGGCACTCTACGGTTTCCGAGGCTTCTTCGGACAGCTGTTCCGGTTCCTGGCCATGAAGCTCTCCGGAGCCCTGTGTCTGCCCACGCGGGATTCACACTCCCTGAAACAAACCGCCCTAAGAGAGTATTCCCATCATCTCGTCCTGGACGATGTGAATTCCCCCCGGTCCAGAAGCATTCTCAGTAGCCTTGATCCTGATGTCTTCGTTTCCATTTCCTGTCCCCGGATTCTGGGTAAGGAGACACTTGCGATCCCCCGCCTTGGGGCATGGAACGTACATTCCGCACTCCTGCCCAGGAACAGGGGAATGCTGCCCACCTTCTGGTCCCTCTATCACGGGGACACTCCGGGAGTCACCATGCACCGCATGGTGCCGCGGCTGGACGCGGGCGGGATCCTTCTGCAGCGAAGTATCGATGTGACGGTGGACGACGTCTCCCTGCACACACTTCTCGACATGACCAAGATGACCGCGTCCGAGATCGTCTCCGAAGGCCTGGACATGATCCGAAAGGGTGGGATCCAGCTGCTGCCCAACCCATCAGAGGAGTCAACGTCCAACGGATTCCCTGACAGGACCGATGTAATGAGATTCCTGGACCTTGGAGGAACGATAACCGGAACTCCTGCCCGAAGAAAGCCTGTCGCAATATCCTTCGACGTCGAGGAATGGTTCCAGACGTACGCTGCCAGAAAATGGTACCCTAGCGAGACCTGGGAGGGAATGACGCAGAGGGTGAGGCCCGTCATCGATATCATTCTGGACATACTGGACCAGCACCGCTCCAAAGCCACCTTCTTCTTCCTCGGATGGATCGCGGAGCATTACCCGGACCTTATGGTAACGGTCTCGGAGCGCGGTCACGAGATAGGCTACCACGGCTTCAAGCACACGGAACTCCATGGAGTAAGGAGAGAGGATTTCGGCTACAACCTCGACAGGTTTCTTTCCATCGTGGACCGGGTCTCCATTCCGGGTCCTGTCGGGTTCAGGGCTCCCAGCTTCTCCATGAGGAGGGACACACTCTGGGCAGTGGACGAGATAGTCTCGAGGGGCTTCACCTATGACAGCAGCATCTATCCCATGTTCAAGATGAGATACGGCATCCCAGATGCCCCAAGGAGACCTTTTTTCCTGAACAGCCCCGAGGGCGGCATACTCGAACTGCCACTGGCGGCGCTCCAGATCTCCGGAGTGAAGATCCCGGTGGCAGGTGGAGCATACATGAGGTTCTACCCCGGCTGCGTCCACAGGATCATGCTTGGATCCGTCTCCAGGTCCGGAATAACACCGGTCCTCTACTTCCATCCATGGGAGATAGATTCCCAGAACATCTCCAGCAGTATGAACACCCTCCAGCGATTCAGGCAGCACCACAACTCCGGCACGAATACTGTTTCAAAGCTCCGAAGTATCCTAAGGAAATACAGGGGCATCACTCTCAGGGAACTTGCGGATAGCACCGACAGGGAAGGCATTTCGGACTATTCACTGTAAACGATGGGGCCGCGGTCTTTACACCGCGACCCCCGCTGCCTGCGCTGATTCTTCTCAGGGACCCTGTATCGCTCCAACCGGACATACCGAGACACAGGCTCCGCAGTCGATGCATATATCCGGATCGATCGAGTACTTCTTCTCACCCTCGCTGATCGCGTCAACCGGACACTCCGGCTGACAGGCACCGCAGGCTATGCATTCATCAGTGATCTTGTGCGCCATCGGCACTCCTTTCATAATACTTTCGAATGCTCGCTGTCGTAATGAAACGCCGTGAGTATATGCTCTCTGTCAATAGGGGTCAACTTTGAGGGCCCCTATCTTCATGAGGACCTAATAATCTCCAGAAGACGGTCAAGTTCATCGAGACTGGAATAGGTGATCTCTATCCTTCCCGAGCTTCCAGTTCCCCTAATCCTCACCCTGGTTTTCAGAATACGCTGAAGGGACTCCTGGAGCTGCCTGGTCTCGGGACTCTCACCAGGTTTAACTTTTCTTCGGGTCCCCCTTGGCGGCGAGTTCAGTTCCCTTACTCGCTCCTCGAGCTGCCTCACCGAAAGACCCTTCCTGACCGCATTCACGGCAACACCCGCGATCCTCGTTCCATCGGCGAGGCCGAGAAGGGTCCTTCCGTGACCCATGCTGAGTTCACCGCTGCGCATCAGGTCAAGGACCTTCTCCGGAAGATCGAGCAGTCGAAGGAAGTTGGCAACCGTCGACCTGCTCATTCCGACCCTCTCCCCGAGCTCCTCCTGAGTGAGACCGAATTGCGATGAGAGCATCATGAAAGCTTCCGCCTTCTCCACGGGTCCGAGATCCTTCCTCTGTATGTTCTCCACCAGGGCCAGGGCCAGCATCTGCTGATCGTCGGCCTCCCTCACCATGACCGGTACCGTCCTGAGACCGGCCTCCCGCGCCGCCCGAAGACGGCGTTCTCCCGCGATGAGCTGGTAGCCGGCCCCGCTGGTCCTAACGATCAGGGGCTGCAGTATCCCCTGAGACCTTATTGACACAGCAAGAGACGAGATCTCATCTCGGTCCCATTCCTTTCTCGGCTGGAACGGGTTGGGTTCTATCTCGTCTATATGGACCTCGGTCACCACAAGAGATCCCTCTTCCGATATTCCGGGAAATATCGCGTCTATCCCCCTGCCCAGGGCCTTCCTGTTTCTTTTAGTCATTTCTTCATAACCTCCCTGGCAAGGCTCAGATAACTCGTCGCTCCCTTGGACCTGGCATCGTAAAGAATCACCGGCATACCATAACTCGGTGCCTCGCTTAGTTTTACATTCCTTGGTATGTATGTCCTGTAAAGCTTCTGGCCCAGGAAACCCCTGACCTCCTCCTCCACGTCCCTGCTGAGTATAAGCCTCTGGTCGTACATGGTCAGTACAACACCGCTTATTACAAGGTCCCCATTCCAGAGCCTCTTGACGTTCCTGACGGTGTCCATGAGATGTGAAAGACCCTCCAGTGCGTAGTACTCGCTCTGCAGTGTAACCATTACTTCCGTCGAAGCCACCAGCGCGTTTATGGTGAGAAGACCCAGGGACGGGGGACAGTCTATGAGGACGAAATCGAACAGCCCGTGACACTGCTCAAGGGCTTCCTTCAGCACGTACTCACGGTACTCCGCCGTTGCCAGTTCTATCTCGAGACCCGAGAGTTCCCTCGACCCCGGAACTGTTTTCAGCCCCTCCACGGAGGTCTCTCTGGTCACCTGACCCACCGCCTGCCTGCCCAGGATGAGATCGCTCACCGTCGGGCCGGTCCTCCAGTCTATCCCCAGTCCCGATGTGGCGTTGACCTGGGGATCGAAGTCGACGAGCAGCACCTCCCGGTCGTTCATGGCAAGACTGGCGCCGAGGTTGATGGCGGTTGTGGTCTTCCCCACACCGCCCTTCTGATTGGCGATAGCTATTACCCTGGTTCTCCTCATCGTCTTCCTAACCGGTTCAGCTTGCTTCAGAAGGCCGTGCACCCTGGTACGGCATCAG
This sequence comes from Candidatus Aegiribacteria sp. MLS_C, assembly GCA_002030045.1. GTDB lineage: Bacteria > Fermentibacterota > Fermentibacteria > Fermentibacterales > JCC-6 > Aegiribacteria. Next base: position 29,765 of record LQBI01000002.1, read on the forward strand.
GCCGACGACCGGCCCTGTAAGGCATTTTACCACATTCCCCGGGCCGATGTCAGACCCGATACTGCACCAGAAACCCGCTGCGGTCAAGCGGCGGGACCTTCAATTCTACGATGCCGGAGACCCCCCGGCCTCTTCGTATCACCGGCTCCCTCACCACCAGTGTGGAACCTGGACCGGAAAGAGCTGCGATACTTCCGAGCATCTCCATTGCAGGGGCTACCGAACGGGCGGTGTACTGGCACGGTGCCGGAGTCCCCTCAAGGTCTTCGAGTCTCCTTTTATCCACTGTGCTTCCTTCAAGGGAAAGCCGGTCCAGAACGAACCTGAGGAAAAGGTATCGCTTTCTGCGTGGTTCCAGCATGATGACCTCGAAACCCATCGAGGCGAGCACGATCCCCGGAAACCCGTTTCCGGTGCCGATGTCCACGACCGGACCGGACCGATCCAGCAGCCGTGAATAGCAGAAGGACTCCAGTACGTGCCTGCTCCAGAGCCTGTCCCTCTCCCCGGGACCCATAAGGTTCACGACCGGTGACCTTTCTACCAGCAGCCTGGTGAACTCGACGACCTTAAAGAGTTCGTCTTCGCGGACATTGACGGAGATCTCTTCAAGTTCTTTCAGCATCGATCCCAGCGGGGGAAGGTAGGGTGGCAGCTTCGGTTCGGAACGGTTCAGGTCCGGTTGTTCCACGTGGAACACTTCCTGCCGAGGTGTATTATCAGGCCGTTTATGTCCGTGGGCCTCACGCCCGGCAGGTTCCTGGCCTGCTGAAGGGTTTCGGGCCTCCTCCTCTCCAGGACCTCCCTGGCTTCCCAGCATATTTCCTCGATGTCCATGAACGAATCTATCGAACTCAGGGTGACCGATGACTCAGAACTTCTTTCCCTGTGCTTTCTCAGATTCCTCTGAATGTAGCCCTGGTATTTCTCGTCAAGTATCACGGATTCCGCAAGTGACAATTCGACCGAACCCTGGAGGCCAGAAGTCGAGAGGAGTTCCAAGGGGTTCAACTCTCCTCTTCTGCAGAGTATGCCGGCGGGAACCCCATCCATTGACGTTTCGTCAATTGCTGTTCTGATCCTGCCTGCTGCCTCGGTCCTTCCTTCAAGTACCTTTTTCTTCCCTTCCGATAGCACTCCGGATCCCAGGGCCGCGGGAAGCATTCTCCTGTCAGCGTTGTCCTGTCTAAGGTAGAGCCTGTTCTCCGCCCTCGATGAGAACATCCTGTAGGGTTCGTCCACCCCTCTACCGATTATGTCGTCCACCATAACACCGATGTAGGAATCCATTCTCGACAGAACCAGTCCCTCCCGGTCAAGGCACTGCCTGGCGGCGTTGATTCCTGCCAGGACCCCCAGTCCTGCTGCCTCCTCGTATCCGGATGTACCGCAGACCTGTCCCGCCGCAAACAGGTTCTCGGTCCTCCTCAGCCTTAGTGTAGGAGCTATCTCCTCATGGCTTATGTAGGAATACTCGACAGCGTATCCGAACCTGTGTATCACAGCGTCGTGAAATCCCGGAAGTGTTCTGACCATCCTGTACTGTGCTTCCCTCGGCAGGCTGCTCGAAAGGCCGTTAAGGTACAGCAACCTTGACCTGTAACCCATCGGCTCAACGTATATCCTGTGCTCTGCCCTTTCCGGGAACTTCACCACCTTGTCCTCGAAGCTCGGGCAGTACCTGGGTCCCTTGCCCTCTATTCTTCCCGCAAGCAGGGGTGACCTGTGCAGGAAGTCCTTCGCAGCCTCCGCTGTATCCCTGTTCGTATGAACTGTATAGAAGAACTCCCTTAGTTCAGATAGTCTGGACCCGCTGTAGCTGAACGAGAAGCCTATCTCCTCTGAGGTCTCCTCCTCCATCGACCCTGTGTCAATGCTGTCCCTCAGTATTCTCGGTGGAGTCCCTGTCTTGAAACGTTCCACGTGGAACATCCTTCGTCTAAGGTCCTCGTCCAGCCGGTCCGCGGATATATCCCCTGTCCTCCCTCCCCTCCAGGTCTCTTCTCCCCTGAACAGCATGCCTCCCAGGAACGTCCCCGTTGCAAGCACAACAGCCCTGCCCTTCAGCGGTCCGTTCCTCCGGCATTGCACCCCTTCTATCCTCTCGGTCCTTCCTATGAGGCCGGTCACCTCGTCTTCTATTACCTCTACCGCTCCCGCCTCAAGTGTCCTCTGCTGGGCCCTTGCGTACATCATTGCATCCGACTGGACCCTTGGACCCCAGACCGCCGGTCCCTTCCTTCTGTTAAGCATCCTGAACTGAAGGCTTGTCTCATCAGCTGCCACTGCCATGGATCCGTCGAGAGCGTCAACTTCCCTGACAATAGTTCCTTTTGCTATTCCCCCGATCGCCGGGTTGCATGACATCTCTCCTATGCGTTCCTTCCGTGCAGTCACCATAACTGTCTTCATGCCCATTCGCGACGCTGCAAGCGCAGCCTCTATTCCCGCGTGACCTCCTCCTACCACTATCACGTCCACGCAGCGGCTCATTTCCCCACACACATTCCCGACAGCGCCCTCTCAACACTTATCAGCGCACATGAACCCCTGTCCAGAAGGTCGCTCAGTTCATTCTCTGCATCCGCTAGATTTTCCGATGCAACGGCGAAATCACCTTCAATCACGCTGTCCCTTGCAGCTCCAACCCTATTCTCGATCCTGTCCGCCAGTGCAGTGACCGACATGCTTCCCGGAAACTGCGATACGAGTTCCTGCAGTTCATCAATACCTTCCCCGGTAACGCAGGAAACCCCCAGCCATTCCTTATCGGTGCATTTCTCCACCAGGTCGCTCTTGCTGCTGACCCTTATTATCCATCCCGCTGTCTTCTCTATCTCCCCCGGCGTCTTCTCTGTTCCCCCAACGGACATCCATATTACACCGTCCGTCCCCTTCATGGTCCCGAGAGCCCTCCTGTACGCCTCGCGGTCAATTCCCGTCCCGTCACTTCCGGCGGTATCGCAGACCAGTATCCTCCTTCCCCTTATTTCAACGTGCACTGAGGCCCCGTCCCTTGTCGTTCCGGGCTCGTCCGAAACCAGTGCCGCCTCTCCTCCCGCAATCCTGTTGAAGAGAGTTGATTTACCGGAATTCACAGGTCCCATAAGCATGACGCGGCATTCACCCTCCATTACCGAGGTCTTCCTCCTGAACTCACCCGTCAACTCCATCAGGCTTCCGAATTCCGCAAGCAAGTCCTCAGATCCTCCCGTTCCATGTTCCTCCTGGAACTCTATGTCCGCTTCCAGCAGCTCTCTTACCCTCCGGGTCTCTCTCAGCAGCCTGCTGCATTCAGATCCACCTTCTCCCGACAACCGGTTTCCATGGTCCATACCTCTCCACATGGACGCCAGTGACATCACCTGCCACGCGCTCATCCTTCCGGACATGAATGCCCGCCTCGTGAACTCGCCGGGCACTGCCTTCCTTGCTCCCGCATCCATCAGGCATTCCAATATGTCGGCAGTTACTTCGGGAATTCCATGGCACATTATCTCCACCATCTCCTCGCCAGTGTAGCTCGATCCCTCCGGCCATCCCAGCGCCACTACGCTGTCAAGCTCAACACCAGCCCTCCGTATTACGCCCGTCTTCCTTCTCATTCCCCTGAGACGGCCTTTCTCAAGCCCCATCAGATGCTCCACGACTGAAGCTGAACCACTTCCGCTCACCCTTATCACAGCAATCGCCGATCTTCCTTCGGGAGTCGATACGGCACAGATGATTCCTTTTGCATCGTCGTGATAATCCATCGGTTACGTGTTCTCCGTGAAATCAGATCCCTCAGGACCTATTCTCCTCCTGAAGCTTTCTGTTGATCATCTGCTGGTGTCCTATCGTCAGCAGATTGTTCACGAACCAGTACAGAGTGAGTCCCGCAGGGAAGCGCATGAAAAGGTATGTCATGAATATCGGCATTATGTAGGTCATTCCCTTCTGGCTCTGGTCTGCCGTAGTCATTTTCTGCTGAACGAACATTGTAACTCCCATCAGCACCGCAAGGAGTCCGATTCCTTCCAGACCCAGTACAGGACTTCCGAATGGTATGAGTATCTCCGGTGTCGACAGGTCCCGCATCCATAGAACGAACTCCGCTCCCCTGAGCTGTACTGAATTCGCCAGCACCCTGTACAGGGCAAAGAACACCGGCATCTGCAGCAGAAGCGGGAGGCAGCCGCCAAGCGGATTGACGCCTTCTTCCCGGTACAGCTTCTGCATCGCAGCCTGAAGTGCCTTTGGATCCTTCCTGTGCTTCTCCTGCAGCTCCTTCATTCTTGGCTGCACCTGCTTGAGCTTTGCCATCGACCTGAAGCTCCTGGTGGTCAGCGGAAGCATTGCCAGCTTCAGCGCTACAGATAGGATGATTATCTTCACTCCCCAGTTTCCAGCAAATGACAGTACCGAAGTGCAGAACCAGAAAAGTAGCCTTCCTATGTCCCTTATTACCGGCCATCCGAAGTCCACCATCAGGTGCGTGTCACTCCCAAGCTCCCTGAGCTCTCCGTAGTCCAGTGGCCCGGCGTACACCAGTATGTTCCTGTCCTGCAGTCCAACTGATGGCGAGTCCGTCCCTCCTGTAGCGTATATGAAGCCGTAGGCCCTCTCGTACGACCTCGGCATCATTATCACAGCGAAGTACTTGCTTCTTGCTGCTATCCACTCTACGTTCCCCGCCTGGTCGCTTATCTCTATGTCCTCTGAATCCCTGCTGCGCAGCTTCTCAGCATTCCACTGCGCCTCGAAATAGCTTCCCTCTGATACCCCGGTCTCGCTCACAGGAAGAACTCCACCGTTCAGAACGGTTACCCCGTCGAAACCCAGCATCTCCATACCGAATCCATAGAAACCCGGGTAGAAAGTGTAGCTTACTGTCCTTCCGCCTGATTCCGATTGCAGCACTACGTTCTCCGGACCCTCCTCCACAATTACCGTATCCTGTGAGCCTGTTTCGTATCCCCAGCCCAGCTCCATGAATCTCTGCTCTCCCAGGTTCACTCTTCCACCATGGTCCGTGCCCGGCATTGCCTGGTATTCCTCCAGGTACCATTCCTCAATCGACCCGCTCGATGTCGAAATGCTCGCCGTGACCACAGGTTTTCCTTCATCCATTATGATCACAGTTATCGTTCTGCCTGAAAAACCTGTGCTTTCAGTGGATGCATGCATTGTGCCGGAATGTGAGTCAGTTGTGTCGATCTGTGATGATGTGGTGGCATTCGTATCCACCCCTGTCATCCCGTTCGTTTCCACATTTGTGCCTGTATCGGGAACTTGCTGCTCTGCATTAAGTTCCGATCCCACGTATACCTGTTCTCCGGCTTCCTGAGTACCTGTTCCCTGCTTCCCCATGAACTGCCAGCTGACGAAAAGCACCACTGCCATCAGGGCAGCGGCAAGGAGCAGACGGTTCTGATCACTCATCGGTCATCTCCTTCGATACCTGTGGCCCTACTCGCCCAGGTCATCATCATTTACGTTACTTCCTCTTTCCGTCGGGCTCCTGTCATCACCGGCAGCCTCACTTCTTTCTCCGCTATCCCCCGACACAAGGCTGGAGTCCTCTGTTTCCGGTCCCGGTCTTTTCGGAACAGGGTCGTAGCCCCCCTGCATGAAAGGATTGCATCTGAGAATCCTCCTGATAGCAAGCCATGTACCTCTAGCGGCTCCGAACCTCCTTACGGCCTCTTCGGCGTATTCACTGCAGCTTGGAGTGTAAATGCAGCTTGGAGGAAGAAGTGGAGAGATGTGTCTCCGGTACCACCTGATGGAAACTATAAGTATTCTGCCTGCGACGCCATACACTCTACCCATTCTTTCAGGTTCGGTCTTCCTCTACGGAATTACCGATCTTCTCCATCAGTTCCAGGAAATCGTCCCTGACGCCCTCCCATCTCAGGCCATCGAGTCTTCCCACAGGCATTATCACAACATCAGCGCCTAGATCCTGCTTAGAGGCCAGTGCCCTTATCCTTCTCTTCATGAGGTTCCTTGATACCGCGTTCCCTCTCTTAGCGGATAGAGAAAACCCCAGGCGGATGAAGCCCAGGGTATTTACTCTGAAGACAGCTCTGAAGGTGTTTCCCCTGAATCTGCTACCCGTCCTGAAAACCCTTCTGAACTGGTACTCCCTATTCAGGGTTCTCTTCATTTCTCTGTCAGGGGATCAGGTTCTTCCTTCCCTTTCTCCTTCTGGCATTGAGTACCTTCCTCCCGCCCTTCGAGGCCATCCTGGCTCTGAATCCGTGTCTTCTTATCTTCGATAATCTGCTTGGCTGATATGTTCTTTTCATTCCGGATCACTCATTTCATTTTTGTGGTCACCTTGACGAAGGCGGGATTACTGCATCAGTATCAACAGTCGAGCAAACAGTTCTCTCACGAGCCGGCGATTGTGGAAATTAGCCAATATGCCCAATTATGTCAAGTATTTGCGTTCAGGTCACGGTGGGCATCCAGTGTTTTCAACACTGTTGACAACGGACTGTGTGAATCTATATGCAAGTCTTTATCGTTCAATTATTAATAGTGTGAATACTGTGTGGATACAGCTGTGGAGAAGGTATTCTTTTCAATGAGGATTACATATTTAGGAACACAGATCCGATTGGAAGCCTGATGGACAACTACGATCCCGTCGAACTCTGGGATCTCTGCCTCAAGGAGGCCGAGAAGAACCTGGAGAGGACCGAATTCGATACCTGGCTCAGGAACTCCACCTACGAGGATGTCAACGGAAGCAGGATGGTCATAAGGTTCCGTAACTCGTTCGTCGCCGGTCATGTAAAATCAAGGTTCGGACCCATTCTCGAGGAGATCGCAAGGGAAATCTCCGGAAGGAACGACATAGCACTCCAGTTCGTTGGAGACCCGGCCAAGCCCGGTCCTTCCTCCAGGGAAGCCGTCGGCCGTGACAACGGACATTCATCCTCCGATTCAATGTACCTGAGGTCGAACTATACGTTCGACCATTTCGTCGTCGGTCCCAACAACCAGCTTGCCCATGCGGGAGCACTTGCTGTCAGCAGCGATTCCGGTTCCACCACATACAACCCCCTTTTCATCTACGGAGGTGTCGGTCTCGGCAAGACTCATCTTATTCAGGCTATCGCCCACAGGCTCAGACTGGAGGGTTCCGGCAGGACCTTCCGTTACCTCTCCACAGAATACGTTGTCGGGACTTTCATAAAATGCGTGCTGCAGAAGGACTATTCCAAGTTCAGGAAACTGTTTCAGGGAATAGACTACCTCCTTATGGACGACATTCAGTTCCTTGAGGGCAAGGTCGAGACACAGGAGGCTTTTTTTCACAGGTTCAACGAGCTTCATCAGCAGGGAAAGCAGATAGTACTCACCTCCGACAGGCCGCCGCACGAACTGAAGGATCTTCCGGAGCGTCTCATAAGCAGGTTCCAGTGGGGTCTCGTCGCTGATATAAAGCCTCCCGAGTACGAGACCAGGCTTGCCATACTCATGCTTCTTGTGAAGGACGAGGAACTGGAGGTGGGACACGATGTCCTTGACTATATAGCCTCTTCCATCAGGAAGAACGTCAGACAGCTCTCCGGCGTCATACACAGGCTTGCTGCAATTTCGAGACTGACCGGTTGCAGGATCGACATGAACATGGCTCAGAAGGAGATCAAGTCCACCCTCGGCACCATTTCTCAGAGGCTCACCCCGGGTACCATCACATCAGCCGTAGCGGAGGTCTTCGACATATCCCCCGCCCAGCTCAAGGGGAAACAGAGAAAAAGGAACATCCTTGTCCCGAGACAGGTCGCCATATCTCTCATACGTGAACTCACTTCAATGTCCCTCAAGGATATAGGGTCCTTTTTCTCCGGCAGGGACCATTCCACTGTACTCAACTCGATCGAAAGGATACAGGAACTGAGGGAGAGCGATGCGGAACTCGACCGCAAGATCGAGGAGATCAAACGCAGACTGGTCTCGATCTGAACCTTCCGACCAGCTTTTCCTCCTGTGCAAAACTCCCCTGGAACTGTGTCGTAAACTCGTCTCTGTCGATAAGTGCCGTTTCACTAACGGGTGTCCAGAAATTTTCCCACAGCCTATGTCGTGACGCCCCATTACTGCATGTGACATGTCCACATATTCACATGTATAATAACTATCATAATTGTTCTCATAATACTGTATTCATGGAGCTGGAGGAAATCCCATGATCAAACTCCTTGTCAACCATTCAGACCTTCTGAGAGGCCTTAACTGTGTGGCATCGGCACTGCCGACCAGGAGCAGTCTTCCCTATCTGACCAATGTCCTGCTTGAGACCGAGGGTGATGCATTGCGGATGTCGGCTACCGACCTGGACACAACGGTCGTGACATCGATACCTGCATCGGTCACCACTTCCGGTTCCATAACCCTGCCTGGCAAGAAGCTGCATGAGATCGTCAGGGAGCTTCCCGAGGAGGACGTGAGGTTCAGCGGTACAGGTAACAGGATAACGATAAGCTGCGGCAATGCCTCTTTCTCCGTCAGCGGGAACTCCAGTGAGCAGTTCCCGACACTTCCGTCGAGGAGCGGAACCGATCCCGCTTCAGTTCCTGTGGAAGTACTCTCTGACGCGATAAGGAAGACTTCGTATGCCGTGGCCAGGGATGACTACAGGGCGACTCTTAACGGTGCTCTTATGAAAATGGGGCCGGAAGGCTTCGAAATGGTTGCCACTGACGGGCACAGGTTGAGCTGTATATCCATAGCGAGCCTGGCTTCGGATATCGAGATAAACGCGCTTGTGACCCAGAAGGCCCTGAACCTTTTCGCGAGGCTGTCCAGCGAGGGTGATGTACTTGTAAGGTTCAAGGGATCTCAGATTTCCTTCGAGTTCAACGATACAATAATATACAGCAGGACCATAGACGGCGAGTACCCGCCTTACAGGAAGGTGATCCCCACCGACAATGACTGTGAACTGGTCGCTGAAAGGGAAGACCTTATATCGGTGCTCAGAAGGGTCAAAACGATGTCCAACCCTTCTACACATCAGGTAAAATTCTCGCTGGAAACTGGTAAAGTGCTCATCCAGGCGGAGAGCGCCGACGCCGGTGAAGCCCATGAGGAACTGAATTCCGAATACTCAGGAAGACCATTCCAGATAGGTTTCAATGGTAATTTCCTCATGGAGATACTTCGCAACATGAGCTGCGAGAAAGTCGTCATGTGTATGAAGGACGGCAACACAGCGGTCGTCATCAGGGACAGTGAGGAACCGGAGGGCGGTGACAGCTACCTTGCACTGATAATGCCGGTCAAGCTGTCAAGGGCATCTGATGAATGATCGGCAGACGGCAGACATCTGAAGTGAAGAGCATCGGCAGTCTGGTCAGCCAGGTTCTTGAGGATTTCGAGCCGGACATAAGGATGAAGAGGAACGGAGCATTACTGCTTTGGAGCAGCATTGCGGGCGATGATCTCTCCACATATCTGAGACCAGTTGGTGTCCGGGGTTCAGTCCTCGTGCTTATGTGCTACCATCCCGCCGCCGCCATGGAGGTCAGGATCAGGAAGAAGGAGATACTGGAGAAATTCAACTCCCTGTGGGACCGGGAAATATTCACGGACCTCAGGACGGTAACGCGAAGCAACGGAAGGTAACCGACTTGACGGAAGAAACCAGAAGCTACGATGCTGACTCCATAAAGGTACTCAAGGGCCTTGAGCATGTCCGGAAGCGTCCCGGAATGTACATAGGATCCACCTCGCAGACAGGTCTTCATCATCTCGTCTGGGAAGTTGTCGACAACAGCGTCGACGAGGCGCAGTCCGGATACTGCACTACCATAGAGGTATACCTTCACGACGACGGGTCCGTGTCCGTGGACGACGATGGCAGGGGTATTCCCGTGGAGATGCATCAGAGCGGCAAATCCGCACTTGAAGTCGTAATGACGACTCTTCATGCCGGGGGCAAGTTCGACAATGCCGCCTACAAGACTTCAGGAGGTCTTCACGGAGTAGGTGTCAGCGTGGTCAATGCCCTGTCGGAGTGGCTTGAGGTCGAAGTCCACAAGAACGGCAGCATATACATGCAGAGGTTTGAAAGGGGAGTCCCCACCTGCGACCAGGTAGTCAAGGGATCCACCGATACCACGGGTACCAGGGTAAGGTTCAAGCCTGACTACGAGCAGATATTCGAGGAATCCACTTTCAATTTCGAGACTCTCTCAGGCAGGCTCAGGGAACTTGCCTACCTGAACAACGATCTGAGACTTTCGATAACCGATCTGAGGAAGGGTTACGAGGAAAGAAGGGAGGAATACCACTTCCATGGCGGTCTAAGCTCCTTCGTATCGTACATAAACGAAGCACATTCGGTACTGCACGACCCCATAAGGATAGAGGGTGAGTTCGAAATCGAGGACAACGTAGTAATGATGGTCGATGTTGCTCTTCAGTACAACAAGGCCTTCCAGGAGGACATCTTCAGTTTCGTCAACAACATCAACACAATAGACGGAGGGACTCACCTGTCCGGCATGAAGTCAGCTCTTACCAGGACGCTGAACGAGTACGCGCTTGCGAACAACCTCTTCAGCAGGAAGGAGGATTCCTTCTCCGGGAGCGACGTGCGGGAGGGTCTCGCCGCTGTGATCAGCGTAAAGATTCCCGACCCCCAGTTCGAGGGTCAGACCAAGACCAGGCTTGGAAACAGGACAGTCCAGGGAGCTGTGTTCTCCTTCGTAAGCCGTGAACTGGCCACATTCCTTGAGGAGAACCCTTCCCTGGCCAGGAGGATAGTGCAGAAATGCCTTCTGAACAACAGCTCCAGACAGGCGGCGAAGAAGGCCAGGGAGCTTACCAGGAGGAAATCGGCGCTGGAGACGGCGGCCCTTCCGGGAAAGCTGGCGGACTGTGCAGTGAACGATCCCAGTGAGGCAGAACTCTTCATTGTTGAGGGTAATTCGGCCGGCGGCTCAGCAAAGCAGGGACGCAACAGGCATTTCCAGGCGGTGCTGCCGCTTCGGGGAAAGATTATCAACGTCGAGAAGGCACAGCTGAGCAAAGTTCTGAAGAACAACGAGATAAGGACAATTATCACCGCTGCCGGAACCGGAATTGAGGAGGATTTCGACATAGAGTCCCTCAGGTACCACAAGATCATCATCATGACCGACGCCGACGTCGACGGCTCTCACATCAGGACTTTGCTGCTCACATTCTTCTACCGCCACATGCCGGAACTCATAGAGAACGGATACGTATTCATAGCGCAGCCTCCTCTATACATGCTGAGAAAGGGCGGCACGAGGCGGTACGCGTACAACGACCGCGAGCGAAGGGCCATAGCCGAGGAACTGGGCGGTGACGGAATCACGGTACAGAGGTACAAGGGACTCGGAGAGATGAATCCGGAACAGCTCTGGTCCACGACGATGGACCCCGAGAACAGGATGCTCCTCAGGGTACGGCTCGAGAACGTGATGGAAGCCAGCCATGTCTTCTCCGTGCTGATGGGGGATGATGTGGAACCTCGCAGGGAGTTCATTCAGCAGCACGCGTCCGAGGTCGTTAACCTTGATGTCTAGCCGAACAACAGTCTAAGGAGATCCATTCCAGTATGACCGACAGGTTTGAAGAGGAACAGCAGAGCGATCCGCGGAGGACAAGGGCGGAAGCGATCGACATCGAGGAGGAGATGAAACGTTCCTACCTCGACTACTCCATGAGCGTGATAGTCTCCAGGGCCCTGCCTGACGTAAGGGACGGACTCAAGCCCGTGCACAGGCGGATACTCTACTCTATGTACGAGCAGAACCTGACACACAGGAGACCCTACAGGAAATCGGCAACTGTGGTAGGTGATGTCCTCGGCAAGTACCATCCCCACGGAGACGCGGCCGTATACGATTCCATGGTCAGGATGGCGCAGGATTTCTCACTGCTGCATCCACTTGTGGACGGACAGGGAAACTTCGGTTCCATCGACGGTGACCCGGCAGCCGCATACAGGTACACAGAGGCAAGGATGTCCACAATAGGCGAGGAGATGCTGAGGGACATCGACAAGGAAACCGTGGAAATGGTACCGAACTTCGACGACAGGCTGAAGGAACCCTCCATCCTTCCTGCGGGTTTTCCGAACCTCCTGGTGAACGGTTCTTCCGGAATAGCGGTAGGCATGGCAACGAACATCCCGCCCCATAACCTCAGGGAGGTCGTGGATGCCTGCTGCAGAATGATAAAGGACCCGGGGATACCGGATACCGATCTTTTCAGGATAGTAAAAGGACCCGATTTTCCCACCGGTGGAATAATCACCGGGGTGAGGGGCATAAGGGAATTCTACAGGACAGGTCACGGCTCAATAAGGGTAAGGGGCAGGTTCGGAATCGAACAGACACCCAGGGGAAGGGAAGCGATAATCATCACGGAGATCCCCTACCAGGTAAACAAGACGAAGTTCATAGAGAGCATCGCTGATCTGGTGAAGCGCAAGAAGATAGTATCGATAGCCGACCTCAGGGACGAATCCGACCGGGAAGGCATGAGAATTGTCGTTGAGCTGAAGAAGGACGTGATGCACGAGGTTGTCCTGAACCAGCTTTACAAGCACACGGCCCTTGCCAGGACCTTCGGGGCGAACTGCCTTGCTCTCTGCGACGGGACTCCGCGCAGGCTGAGCCTGAGGGAGTGCATCCTTGATTATCTGGAGCACAGGCACAACGTCATTCAGCGGAGGGTTGCGTTCGACCTCGAGAAGGCGGAGGCAAGGGCACACATAGTAGAGGGACTGCTCAAGGCACAGGATTCCATCGACGAGGTTATAAGCGTCATCAGATCGTCGAAGAGCACCGAGGAGGCGAAGCCGGCACTGATGGAGAGGTTCGGTTTCACGGATGTCCAGGCCCAGGCGATACTGGACATGAGGCTGAGAAGGCTTACAGGCCTGGAGAGGGAGGAGCTGGAGAACGAGTACCGGGAACTCCGGGAACTCCTTGCCCGGCTCCGTGAGCTGGCCGCCAGCAGGGACCTCAGGATGAGGGTCGTATCGGACGAACTCAGGGAGGTGGCTGAGAAGTACGGCTGTGACAGGAAGACCAGGATTGAGAAGCACGCACCCGGGGAACTCAGCATGGAAGATCTGATACCCGATGACGAGATGGTCATAACGGTATCGAGGGAAGGGTACATAAAGCGGCTCTCTTCCGATACCTACAAGATCCAGCACCGGGGCGGGAAAGGTATCACCGGAGCAACGACCAAGGAAGAGGACTCTCTGGACCAGATCTTCGTGGCCTCCAACCACAGCTACATACTCTTCTTCACGAACCGGGGAAGGTGCTACTGGCTCAAGGTATACCAGGTACCCGAAATCGGAAGGACAAGCAAGGGGAAGGCTATCGTCAACCTGATAGACCTTGCACCCGAAGAAAGGCCCGTGGCGAGTGTCTGCGTAAAGGAGTTCGACGATCACAGCTACATCGTCATGGCCACGAGCAATGGTCTTGTGAAGAAGACACCCCTGGCAAGCTACAGTCATCCGAGAAAGAACGGTATCTGGGCGATCAGGCTGGACGAGGATACGGAACTGGTGTCCGCGGAACTGACCGGCGGGAGCAGCTGGATATTCCTCGCCCTTGCCGGCGGTAAGGCCAACAGGTTCTCCGAGGAGGAGATAAGGCCTATGGGCAGGCATACCAGGGGAGTCCGCGGAATAAGGATCGAGAAGGGGGACAGCCTGGTCGGCATGGTGGTCATGGAGAGCCCGGGAAGCCTCATGACGGTTACCGAGGGCGGCTTCGGCAAACGGACCTCGTCCGAGGAGTACAGGCTCACGCATCGCGGCAGCGCCGGTGTCGTGAACATAAGGAACATAGAACGCAACGGGCCGGTAATCTCGATAATGGCGGTATCGGAAGAGGACGAACTCATACTCATATCAGCGCAGGGCATGATAATCAGACTTCCCGTACGCCAGGTAAGGGAGATGGGAAGGAACACAATGGGGGTCCGCCTCATGAACCTTCCTCCGGCGGACCGCGTGGTGGACGCCGCAAGGGTCCTGCCCGCGGATCAGGCGGTACCGGTCGAGGTTACGGAAGAGGGAGAGCAGCAATAGACCTTCAGCGGATAGTAAGTGAGATAGAGGCCTGGAGCGAGGAGAACAGGCCGAGGCCAGTGCGCCCGCCCGAGGTAGGCAAGGGTTTCAGCCTTCCGGGGAAGAGGTCGGAGGACATCATCGTCTCGCCTGAGATCAGGGGAATAGTGATGTCGATAACCCTTTTCTACGATGTATGGAACGATGCGGGGGATTCCCTTGCCACGCTGCTCTCCACGATAAGGTACATTGACGCCGAGAAGCTTCTTGACAACCTGTCCAACATGATAACGCCGCCTCCTGTTATGGAGGATTCGGCGGTCAAGTGGTTCAATGCGCTCACGGACCTCCCTTCCGAAGCAGTGGTTCTAGCAGTGCAGGAGTTCTTCCATCTGTCCTGGGTCTGGAACCAGATAGGTCCATCCACCGGTCTCGTTTTCGACGACCTTATCGCGCTGCTGTACAAAGTGTTCCAGGTGATATCCGAGAACCCGGCCGACCTCCAGATGATCGAAAGCCTGATACAGAAGGGGATCAAGTGGCCCGAGCGCTTCCCGTTCATGCTGGAACGTTGCCGCATCGGCGGAGCGAACGTGATCAGGGCTCTTGAAAGGGCGGCCGAGATAATGATGTACTCGGAGCCCGGAGTTCATGAAGTCCTGATAGATTTCGCCCTCGAGACAGGATGGTACCTCCTGTCCAGGGATGATCTGCCGGTATGGAGGTCCATAGGCAGGAGCGGAGAGTCCCTGTACAGGAAGATGAGGGGATTCACCATACCCATGGAGTCCATAAGGGCGCTGGCGGGTTTCCTCGGCCGCATGGAGGAGTCGGAGGAGCTGCAGCACCTCCTCGACGACGCCATGAGGATGGTGGTGAACGATGTGACCGGCACGGTACCGGAGAGCGAGATGGCTCCAGTGCTGGAAAGTCTCTCCCCCCAGGCGACCAAGGCCCTCAGGAGAAGGGCCGAGAGGAACATATGCCTGGACATGATCAGCCTCAAGGTATCGGAGAGCGGCTCTCCGTTCGAGTACGGGAAGGCCGTCGCCGACATGATACTTTTCACCGGCGCCGGGACTGCTTTCTACAACTGCTTCCGGGAAGCATACGGCATTCTCAGGAACGAGGATGACAACGAGAAGGTCCTCCTTGTGGCCAGGCTGGCCCAGGAGAGGAGCGGAGTAGATTACCTAAGCAGCAGGAAGACCGAGTTCTTTATGGACTTCGTACCGGTTGCGCTGCTGTTCCTGGAGAACAAGACAAACCCTGCCGAGATGCGCAGGGTGGTGAACTCAATCGGGCGGCTCATGGATTCCGTACTGAACCAGGACGAACCCGAGTCCCTCATAGCCGAGCTGCGAAGGTATCTGACGGAATTCGACATAGACCGGGACAAGCTCCTGACTTCCCTCATACTCCTCATCAGGGCATCCAGGGGGATACCCTTCCAGGAGATACTGGACAAGAGCGATGTCTTCGCAGGAATACTCGAACTTCTTGATTTCGACTACCGAAGAAGACTTCTGGAGGGTGAGCAGACGGACTGGCTGACACCCCTGGTGGAGGATTCCATAGGATCCGCCAGGGTTGTGCTCGGAACCCTTCAGAAGATAGGCAGGGAAGATCTGAGGGGAAGGTTCATGGACAAGGTGATGGCCCCCCTCCTTCAGGAGACCGACACCGACGATCCCGTGTTCACGGAACTCATATCCAGCGGCGTGGCGACCTACAACAGGGACATGAGCATAGAGCAGCTGAGGAAGGAGGAGACGGCCCTTCTCGGGAAGCTCTTCAGGGCCGAGGACAGGAGCAAGGCCCTCAAGCAGACCATGGAGAACCTCCTCAGGATTCCCGGTATAGAGGAGAGGAACGCCACCGACCTTATCCATGCCGCGAGGATGCTGTGCGAGACACTGTCACAGCAGGCGGTCTGGATAGAGAAGACCGGGCACAGGATATTCAGCAAGTTCCTGTCCTACGGATTGACGGCCTTCGTGAAGACACTTGTGGAATACCCCGACATAGCCGAGAGGATCACAGGCGGTTTCATGAGGGGCGTCATCGACACCATTATCCCCTCAAAGGAGACGGAGGAGAGCGATGTCGCCCTCTGGCAGCTGAAGACCGCCTCGATGTTCTTCGGCAAGATAATCCCCCTGACGGTAGAATTGAACGCCGACGATCCCGGCATCATAACCGGATACCTCTCGGAGCTGTCTGAACTCACCGTTTCTTCCAAGCAGGGGGAACCTGCGGGCGCCGCCTTCCTCTCCTGGATGTCCCACAGGCTGGAATCCGAGCTGCTTGACGAGTTCGCGCGAAAGCTCGGCGAAGAGAGCCCATACCGGGGCTTCGACGAACATTTCAACGCCCAGAGGCTCATGGAGATATGGAGAAAGCTCAGGGACGGCTCATCGGACATCATGAACGAAATGATGGAATCCGTTCAGCTCATCACAACCTCCCCGCTATACAGGCAGATACTTCTTCGAGAGGGGAGAAAGCTCATAGAGGGCTTCATCGAGAACGGATGCCGAGAAGTCATCACCAGCGGGGCCGACAGGGGATCGAAGGAGGACATTGAGGAATTCAGCAGGGTAACCGAGGGCCAGGACCCGGTCGATATCATCAGGATGATGGAGAACCCGGCCGAGGGCAAAGAAAAGGAAGTCCTTCCCCCGTCGGTCAGGGGATTCTTCGAACAGCAGCCATGCCCGCCCGGGCAGAACGTGTGCAGGTGCTGGAGGAACAGGGTCTTCAGCACGTTCGAGAACATCCTGATAGACATACTGCTCCTCAGCTCGGACAAGAGGAACCTGGAACAGATCGAACTGATGATAGACGATTTCGTCCAGATCATAGGATACCTGGGGACGGATGCCGACTTCAAGCCGGAGATAGTGCTCACCGCGCTGGAGAAATCCCTATCGCGGACCGAGGCCGGGAGACCTATTACCGTGGATGCGGCGATGAAGAACCTGGACAGGAACGTATACAAGCTCATGTGGCTTCGAAAAGCCACCCGGAAAGCCGCGGAAGCAGTATCCGGATACATTCCGGGAAGGAAGATCTCCATTCGGTTGTTCGACAGGATATCAAGGGAGGAATCGGCAAAGGAGCAGATACTGTTCATGATGAACTTCGGCCGTATCTTCGCAGCTCTGGAAGCCGAGATAATGAAGAGGAAGCCTACAGAGATAAAGTCCGTCCGTACAGCCCTGGACCATATCTGGGTCTTCAATCCCGAGGTGGTCAGACCCATCTCTTCAGTTGACACCGCAAGGGATGCGGTTGAGACCGTGACACAGTTCTTCCTCGAGATGGGCACCAGGACCGGAGCCGTCACCGCCGCCGAGGCCGGCGCGATAAGCCTGGGCATGCGCCGTAAGTACAGGGACAACGCCAACACCGTCGCAATCCTGCTGAAGTGGACACAGGACAGCACCAGATCGGACCTTCTCTCTCTCGTCGAAGCCCACCAGCTCTTGCTTGAGGCCGTCAGCAGGGACAGCGAACTCATACAGATGATCGATACCCTCTGGAGCAACGGCAAGGCCAGGCTCTACATCAGGTCACTGGCCGACAGGCCCGACAAGCTCAAGAAGAGTCTCGAGAAGTTCATCGGAACCTCGGGACTCGGCGGCAATGACGGACTGCAGTTCGTCTGAGCACCCTCTGCGTTCCTCCGGAGAGAAGAGGATAGCGATCCTCTCCACCGGCGGAACGATAGAGATGCAGCCGGGACCGGGAGGACTTGACATAATCGACGGGCAGGATCCCCTTTCCCTGGAGGGTGATGCAGTTCCCGAGGGGACCCGAATCGAGCACGTGAAGTTCTGCAGCCTTCCCAGTCCTGCCATCACCCCAGACCTGATGGCTTCACTGTGCCTCCGACTCAGGGACATGGCCGAAGAGGGCCGTTACGACGGAATAGTCGTGACACATGGCACGGATACCCTGGAGGAGAGCGCCTTCCTCGCGGACGCCTACCTCAGGACCGAGATCCCGGTCGTCTTCACCGCGGCAATGAGGAGTCCATCAGAACTGGGTGTGGACGGACCACGGAACGTCAGGGGGGCCATTCTTGCCGCTTCGAATAATGAAATTCATAAATTGGGAGTTACAGTAGTTCTTAACGACGAGATTCATGCGGCTGGAAGGGTGACCAAGACCTACACCAGCAACGTGAGCAGCTTTGCTTCACCGGGGTACGGACCTCTCGGCTTCGTAGACCAGGACCGGGTTCTCCTCCAGAGGATCCCTCTGTGGAGGGTGCAGCTCCCTCCGGGGGAACTCGCAATGGATCCAGGGGTGGGTCTTGTAAGGATAGCGGCGGGTCTTGGTGCGAGGGAGATAAGTCATTGCGTCCGGTGCGGAGACAGGGCCGTTGTGGTGGAGGCGCTGGGGCGCGGCAACGTTCCGCCGGAGGTATCGGAAGCGGTCGAGGAGGCGGTATTCCGGAGGGTCATGGTCTTCGTGACCAGCAGATGCTATGTGGGCAGGGTGCTGGGAGTTTACGACTATAAGGGCGGCGGCGCGGACCTCGAGCGCAGGGGGGCCTTCATGGCCGGCGACATGCAGGGTCACAAGCTCAGGCTGCTGCTGATGGCCGCAATAGGTATGGGCATGGAGGAGAGGCACATTCACTCCATGCTGAGCAGGCTGTAGACCTGCCGGAGTTCGTTGACAAGCCTGAATGCTTGGGCTTAGTATACCCCATGCGTCAGATGAACGGGCTGGTGTGAATGCCTGAGAAGGGTTTAACGGCGACCAAGGGTGTTAAGGCGATCTTCATCTCCAATACGGGGAAAACGCTTCGCCAGTATAACATAAGCGGTTGGAAGCTGTACCTTGCCAGGGGCGTGATGGCATTCGTGGTGCTTCTCGTCTCGTCGGCGATCTTTGTAGTGGCATACGGGCTGATGAACGCCGGGGAGACGGGAAGGCTGAGGGCGGAGATGACACATCTTCAGGATTCACTGGCGCAGAGGCAGTCGCTGGAGCTCAGGATCGACGCAATGGAGGCAAGGCTACAGTACCTCGAGGGTTACAGGAGGAAGCTGGAGAACATCGCCTCACTCGTGAGCCCCACCGCGGAGGATTCCCTCTAGAAGAAAACAGTCAAGGAGATGAGGAGCCAGAGATGACCAAGAACGAATCGACGGCGAAGATGGATTCCATCCTGGGTTCCGGGAGCTTCTGCAAGGGGTCCATCAAGGTGGATGGAGGGTTGAGGATCGACGGGACCGTTGACGGCGAGGTCGTTGTCTCTGGAACCCTCACCGTAGGCCGTGAGGGCGTCATCACCGGTGACGTCACCGTCAACCAGGCCGTTATCGGAGGAAGAATACAGGGCACTGTCAGGGCCGAGCAGCAGATGGAGCTTCACAGCGGGTCCCGTGTCGAGGGTGATATATTCACCCGCTCACTGATCATAGAGGACGGAGTCTTCTTCGAGGGGAACTGCAAGATGAGCCGTGGCAACGAGTCAGAAGGCTGAAGTCGAATGTGGATAATTCGCCGAAACTGTGGACAACTAGCTAACTTATTATTAGACAGTAATATACGGAATCACTTAAAGTAGCTTCATAAGTAATATCCACAACAGACTCTTTTATGGAGGCATAGCCTGAGTCAGGCATTTCACCTGTCTTTTCGGGCATTGCCGCTCCCTTAGAATCTTCGAAAGGCTGGTGCCGAATGACCAAACTGGGGCAGCTCCGGGAGGCGGAGGAAAAGGCTCAGCAGGAAATCGACCGTGCCGAGAAGGAGGCTCACAGGATAAGGATGTCGATCCCGGACCTTATGGAAGAGCAGACCCGGAGGTACAGGGACAGGCTTGAGGAGCTGGAACGGAGCGGGGAGCAGGAGGTCGCCGGTAGAATAGAGGAGCTTTCCCGCAACCTCGAGAAGGAAACGGAGTCGAGGCTGAAGGAACTGTCGTCACACGGGATGGATCTGGAGTCGGCGGCCGAGGAGCGTCTTCGCGGCATCATACTGGACAGCGGGAAAAAATGAGCCTCGACCCGGTTTCAAAGATCGAGGTCGTCTGTCATTCCAGCGCGAGGGACAGCCTGGTAGCTGCGCTGGAAGCTTTCGGAAGGGTACATCTTCTCGACCTGTCGGAGGAACAGGTCTATACGGACGAAGAAGGCGAGGACCTGTCGAAGCACCTCAAACCCTCCCGTATCAGCACTGAATCACTTGCGGAGGACATCTCAAGCCTGAACAGAGCCGTAAAGTTTCTTATAGAGGAAGCCTCGGAAGAGATGGAGATACCTTCGGAGACTTCGGCCGTCACCGAGGCGGAACTGATGGAACTCCTCGCGGACAGGACGCTCATCGAGAACGCCAGGAGGGCATGGATCGTTGCCGTACAGAAGGCGAAGCTGGAGGGCGCGGAGAATGAGCTGCTCCAGGAGGAGCAGTTCCTTTTCGAGTGGAGGAATATCCCGTTGCCCCTGCAGGAACTCCGCAGGGAAGGCTCCTTCACCATCAGCGCCGGCACCCTCCCATCGGAGTCGATGGACTGGATCGGGAAATTCCAGGAGGAAAACCCCCTGGTCCACGTTGAGGGGATCGACAGCGACAGGAGCACGGCGAGGGTCATCGTGGTCATCCACAGGGATGCCGATGAGAGCGCGTTCCAGTCATTGACGGAGGCGGGTTACACGGCCCAGGACTTCGGTTCGAGGACGGGAACAGTAACCGAGTGCATGGGCGAGGTGCGCAGGGAACTCGAGATGATCCGCTCGAGAACAAGGGCCATTCACGCAAGGGCACTGAAGTACGCCGGAATCCTTGAAAGCTTCAGGAAGCTGCTTGACGCCGCATCACTGGTCCTCGAGCGTATGAGGGCAGCCAATTCATCCGTATCCACTTCAAGCATCCACATCTTCAGGGCGTGGATAAGGACCGGGGACCTGGAAGAGATCCGCCGCAGACTTGGCGGCATAGGCGAGGTCGACGTTGAGACGATAGAGCCCGAGGAAGGGGAGGTGCCTCCTTCTCCACTGACGGAGAAGCCGGTGGCGGAACCCTACAGGATGCTCACCGACATGTACGGCCAGCCCACCCGGAAGGATCCGGACCCGACCCCGCTCATGGCTCCCTTCTACGCACTCTTCTTCGGGATCTGCATCGGCGACGCCGGCTACGGCGCCGCCCTGGCCGCAGGGGCCGCCGCCGGATGGTACATGGTCAAAAAACGTCACGGCAACACCAGGCTGTTCAAGCTCCTTTTCCAGGGAGGCCTTGCGAGCATACTTGTGGGAGTCTTCCTGGGGGGCTGGTTCGGAATGCCCCTGGAGGACCTGCCGGGATTCCTCAGAGCGCCGGCGGACATGCTCAATGCGCTTGTACCGGGGTATAGCCGCGGACAGTCCGGCCAGGGCGGCTTCGCTGTATCCAAACAGTTCCTGTACGTGACACTTGCCCTGGGTCTCCTGCAGCTGACCGCGGGAATAGTGGTCAATCTCGTGAAACGCCTGAGGTCGGGAGAGGGTATCTCTGCGGTGATAGACCAGTCGGGATGGCTGCTTGCAACTGCCGGGCTCTTTCCATGGCTGTTCAACCGGTATCTGCTGGAGGGGGGCCTTTACGAAGCCGAGGGACCGCTCGATACCGTATTCATGATAATGCTCGCCCTGGGAGCGGTACTTATATTCGTGATGGGCGGCAGGGAAGCCAGGGGATTCGGAAAGGTGGGACTCGGCGCGTATGCCACCTACGGAATAGTGAACCTCCTGGGTGACGTTCTCTCGTACTCGAGGCTTTTCGCGCTTGCCCTTTCCAGCGCAATCATCGCCCAGGTCATCAACCAGATGGCCGGAATGCTGATGGAACAGCTGGGCATACCGGTTGTAGGACTGCTGCTGGCCACTGTGGTAGTCGTGGCTGGACATGCCTTCAACCTGGCGATGGCGGCTCTCAGCGGCTTCATTCATACTGCCAGACTCCAGTTCGTGGAGTTCTTCGGCAAGTTCTACGACGGGACCGGAGTCCCATTCAGGCCACTGAGGTACCAGCCGAAGTACGTGCACATCGAACGGAATAATCAACAGGCTCCGTAGGGGAGTGAAGGGAGTACCAATTGGAACAGCTCGTTGCATACATGGGAATAGCCCTTGCCTGTGCCCTTGCAGGCATAGGTTCCGCAGTGGGGGTCGGAATAGCGGCCCAGGCAAGCACGGGGGTCATGAGCGTGGATCCCGGGAAGTTCGGGAAACTCCTGCTCCTGTCGGCCCTGCCGGGGACCCAGGGTATCTACGGGTTCGTCATAGCCTTCCTCCTTCTCGGGAAGGTGACGCCGGGAATGGACATGAACGCTGCATGGCAGATATTCACCGCCGGCATTCCCATAGCTCTTGCAGGACTGCTTTCGGGAATACACCAGGGGAAGGTCTGTGCCGGAGGCGCAATGATGACGGCCAAGCAGCCCGCCGACTCGGCAAAATCCCTCATACTGGCCGTATTTGTCGAGTTCTATGCTATCCTGGGCTTCCTCGTATCATTCCTGATGCTCCAGGGAATAGGCGGGTAAAGGCGAGATGTCACTTGAAGCCATCCTCTCCAGGATCGGAAAGGACGCGGAGGAGAAGTCCGGGTCCATAGTGACCGCCGCGGAGGAGGAGAAGGAGAATGTCCTCCGTGAGCACCGGGAGAAACTGGAGGAGGAGTTCGCAAGGCACGCGGAGAGACTCCGCTCCAGAATGGACGAATCCGGGCGGCGCAGGGAGTTCCATGTGAGGCGCGAGGCCTACAGGAAGCTGCTGAACGAGAGAAGAGCCATGATAGACCGTGCCGTGGAACGGGCGGTGGAGGTCCTTGCCGCTTCCGACGATTCCGTATACCTGGCCATGATATCGTCCCTCCTCGAGGGATGCGACCTGAAGGGCGAGGTAGAGGTGCTGATCTCAGAAGCAGACAAGTCCAGAATAACACCTTCGTTCCTTGAGAAGCATTCCGGTCCCGACAGGAGATTCGTGCTCTCCCCGCTCCATCACGACGCCAGGGGAGGCGTCATCTTCAGGTCGGGGGACATAAGCCAGAACGGAACTTTCCCGATGATAGCGGAACTTTCCCACGAGAAGCTGGTGATGGAACTCTCGGGACTGGTCCCAATGGAGAAGAACTGACCCATGAAGAATGGATTCATCTACGCCAACGGCAGGATAAGCGGGGAGGAGAAGACCCTTCTGGACCAGAGGATGTGGCAGATGCTGCTGGCGGCCGGTGACTCTGAAGAGGCGCTGAGGCTCCTTGGTGACACCTGGTACGGCACATTCATGCAGTACCATTCCATGGACGAGAGCTTCTTACGGGCCATGGAGGTGACGGAGGAAGAACTCATCGAACTCTCGGAGGACGAGAGGCTGGTCCGGGGGATCCTTCACAGGAGGGATGTCAGGAACGCCAGATACCTGTGGAAGTCCGCACTCTTCCTCGACAAAGGGTCCGCCGGGGGGGTCGAGGTCGAGAGGCCGGGACTGCTGGGAATAGACATCCTGAACAGGTCCGTGGCAAGCGATGAGGCCAGGGACGAGCTGCCGCCACTCTTCCTTTCGGCTCTGGAGGACGTTACGGCACTGGACCCGGGGGACACTGCCGGGTTCGACATGAGAATGGACAGGCTGGCGGCAGAGGTGGAGACGAAGGAACTCACGGACATCAATCCCGGGTTCAGGAACTTCGTCACGACCCACCTGGAGCAGCGCAACTTCCTCACCGCCGGAAGGTGTCACGTGGACGGCGTACCCCGCCAGGAGATGTCGGAGATGCTGCTGCCCGGAGGGTTCCACGATCCGGAGGAGATCGCCGGCGCATACCAGAGGGGGTCGCTTCGCGACCTGATGGCCGAGACTCCCGGTTTCGAGGATATGGCGGCCGCCCTTGGCGAAGCCCTGGAGGAAGGTTCCTTCCTCAGGTACGAGAAGGAGTGCGACGCCAGGCTCCTGGAGCTCCTTCAGAAGGGGGCCTTTCCCGTGTTCGGTCCATCACCGCTCGCCGCATTCGTGATACGGAGGGAGATGGAGATGAACCACCTGAGGATCCTGCTGGCGGCCAAGGCGGCCGGCGTCCCGCAGTCCAGGCTCAGGAAGAGATTGCCCAGGGGATAGGAGGACCGACGTGGCTCAGGGCAGGGTAGCATTCATAGGAGACGCCGATTCCGTTCTGGGTTTCAGGGCCCTGGGCGTTGAGACCATTGTCCCGTCCGAGAGCGAAGGGGCCGAAGAAGCCTTCGACAGGCTGGTGCGGGAGGGGGTATCGGTCATAATGATAACCGAGGACCTCATGGACGAGCTTCAGGAGAAGATAGACGGAACCGTTCACATGGCGGTCCCGTCGGTGGTGGTCCTTCCCGGCATAAGGGGTACCGGCAGACGCGGGGAGCAGACCATAAGGGAACTCATCATAAGGGCCGTGGGAGTGGACCTCATGTCAGAGGAGCCGCGGTAGAAAAGAAGACCGGTTTTGGTCCGCAGAACACCGGAGGCGACTGAATGATCAAGGGAACGATAGACAAGATAGCGGGTCCGCTGGTTGTCGCGGACGGAATGAAGGAGGCCAGGATGTACGACCTGGTCTACGTATCCGACTATGGCCTGATCGGCGAGATAATCGAACTCAAGGGGGAAAAGGCCTCGATACAGGTATACGAGGAGACCGGTGGCCTGAAACCCGGCGACCCGGTGACAGCCACGGGAAAGCCGCTTTCGGTCGAACTGGGACCCGGACTGGTGACAGCCATCTACGACGGCATCCAGCGGCCGCTGGACGAGATACGCGAGCAGGCCGGGGACTGGATAACCAGGGGTATAAGCATACGCGGCCTGGATCATGAGAAACTGTGGGACTGGAACCCCGTCGCCGAACCCGGTCTCGAGGTCGGCGGAGGAGAGGTTCTCGGAGAGGTCCCGGAGACGAAGCTGATAACCCACAGGGTGATGGTCCCGCCGGACGTGAAGGGAACCCTTACCTGGGTGAAGGAGGCCGGGAGCTGCAACATAGATACCGTTGTGGCGAAGGTGAATGACGGCGAAGGCGTCGAGGTCCAGCTGAAGATGTACCACAACTGGCCGGTGAGGAAGCCGAGGCCGGTGGCGGAGAAGAGGGCTCCGGAGGAACCCCTGATAACCGGACAGAGGGTGGTGGACGCCTTCTTCCCGCTGGGCAAGGGCGGGACGGCCTGCGTCCCCGGGCCCTTCGGCAGCGGCAAGACGGTGATACAGCACCAGCTGGCCAAGTGGGCCGACGCGGAGATAGTGGTATACGTGGGATGCGGAGAACGCGGCAACGAGATGACCGACGTGCTGCAGGAGTTCCCCGAGCTGGAGGACCCAAAGAGCGGAGAGCCTCTCATCCTCAGGACCGTCCTGGTGGCCAACACAAGCAACATGCCTGTGGCCGCCCGGGAAGCCAGCGTCTACACGGGCATCACCATCGGAGAGTACTTCCGCGACATGGGCTACTCGGTGGCGCTCATGGCCGATTCGACCAGCAGGTGGGCCGAGGCCATGAGGGAGATGTCCGGAAGGCTCGAGGAGATGCCCGGCGAGGAGGGCTACCCGGCGTATCTCGGAACCAGGATAGCCGAATTCTACGAGAGGGCCGGCAACGTGCTCTGCAGGGGCGGTGACCGCAGCGGAGCCCTGACCGTGGTGGGTGCCGTTAGTCCCGCCGGAGGCGACCTTTCCGATCCGGTAGTCCAGGCGACCCTGAGGGTGGTCAAGGTCTTCTGGAGCCTCCAGGCCAAGCTGGCCTATGCAAGGCATTTTCCCGCCATAGGCTGGCTGGAGAGCTACTCTCTCTACACGGACAACCTCAGGGAGTACTACGACGAGAACCTCGGGGAGGGATGGGTCTCGATGATGAAGGAGGCCATATCCCTGCTTCAGCAGGAAGCCAACCTCCAGGAGATCGCCAGGCTGGTGGGCGCCGAGTCGCTCTCCCCCGAGGACCAGCTGATCCTTTACACATCCAGGTCCCTGAGGGAGGATTTCCTCCATCAGAACGCCTTCCACGAGGTGGACACATACGCCTCCATAGGCAAGCAGAAGGTCATGATGGAGGTCATCATGAACACCCACGAGGAGATGAGGAAAGCCATAAGGAGCGGAGTCCCGCCAAGGGAGCTGTTCGACCTGCCGCTCAAGGAGGAGATAACCAGGATGAGGTACATTCCCGAGGACGAGATAGGATCCATCGAGGCCATAAAGGGATCGGTCACCTCCCAGGTCAGCAGAGTCATAGAGAGCGAACAGACCGCTTAGGAGGCGGGGAGATGATCAGAGAATACACTACGACGGTTGAGATTTCCGGTCCCCTGATGCTGGTTGACAGGGTCGAGGGTGTGGCCTACGAGGAGCTGGTGGAGATAGAGCTGCCCGGAGGAGAGATCCGGCATGGCAAGGTGCTGGAGGTGGACAGCAGGATGGCCCTGGTCCAGCTCTTCGAGGGCAGCAGCGGCACGGACATCACCGAGAGCAGGGTTCGCTTCCTCGGCAAACAGGTCGAGCTCGGAGTCTCCGAGGAGATGCTGGGAAGGGTCTTCGACGGCCAGGGAAGGCCCAGGGCTCCCTTCGACACCGCCCCTCCCGTTGTGCCGGAGAGAATGGAGAACATAAACGGCGCCCCCATCAACCCCTACGCTCGGGATTACCCCGCCGAGTTCATACAGACGGGCTTCAGTTCCATAGACGGCATCAATACACTGGTCAGGGGGCAGAAACTGCCGGTGTTCAGCGGCAACGGACTGCCCCACGCGGCCGTGGCCGCCCAGATAGCCAGGCAGGCCCGGGTCCTGGGCGAGGGAGAGAGCTTTGCAGTGGTGTTCGCGGCCATGGGAATAACCTTCGAGGAGGCGGACTACTTCATCCGCGACTTCAGGAAGACCGGAGCAATGGACAGGGCTGTGGTCTTCATGAACCTGGCGGACGACCCGGCCATCGAGAGGATATCCACTCCCAGGATGGCGCTTACCGCCGCCGAGTACCTCGCATACGAGAAGGACATGCACATACTGGTCATCCTCACCGACATGACCAACTACTGCGACGCCCTGAGAGAGATCTCCGCGGCCCGCAAGGAGGTCCCGGGCAGACGGGGATATCCCGGTTATCTCTATACAGACCTGTCCACCATCTACGAGAGGGCCGGCAGAATAAAGGGCAGGAAGGGGTCCATCACGCAGATCCCGATACTCACCATGCCCGAGGACGACAAGACGCATCCTATCCCGGACCTCACCGGCTACATCACCGAGGGACAGCTGATACTGAACAGGGAACTCCACAAAAAGGGCGTCTACCCGCCCATGGACGTGATGGAGTCCCTCTCCAGGCTCAAGGACAAGGGCATCGGAAAGGGCAAGACCAGGGAGGACCACGCCGACCTTTTCAACCAGCTCATGGCGGCGTACTCCGCCGGCAAGGACGCAAGGGAGCTGGCTGTGATACTTGGGGCGGCGGCCCTCAGCGAGATCGACCAGAAGTACCTCAGGTTCGCGGACGAGTACGAGAGGAGGTACATCAGCCAGGGAGGACATGAGAACCGCAACATAGACGAGACCCTGGACCTCGGCTGGGAACTGCTGAAACTCCTTCCCAGGAACGAGATGAAGAGGATAGACCCGAAGAGACTGGACAAGTACTGGCCCGTGAAGGGCGGCGGGGAAGGGGACGACTGATGGCCATAGTCGTCAGCGCCACCCGCATGGAGCTGCTCAACCTTCGAAAGAAGGCCAAACTGGCCAGGAAGGGCCACAAGCTCCTGAAGGACAAGCTGGACGAGCTGATGAGGCAGTTCAAGATACTCATCTCCGAGTACGAGGGGGCCAGGCAGGAACTGGAGAGAGAACTGCAGGAAGCCTACGGGGAGTTCCTCTTCGCCAGGGCGGCAATGACGGAACCCGGCCTGCTGGACGCCCTCAGGTACCCGGGGGCCGAGGCGAAGGTGGAGACCGGGACCAGGAAGATAATGAATCTGGTGCTCCCGGTCTTCGGGGTGTCCATCGAGGGCAGGGTGAGGAACTACGGTGTCTTCGACACCCCCGCCGAGCTGGACGAGGCGCTCAGGGTCTACAGTGAACTGCTCCCGAAGATCATCAAGCTGGCCGAGCAGGAGAAGGCCATAAGCCTGCTGGCCAGAGAGATAGATACAACCAGGCGCAGGGTCAACGCCCTGGAGTACAAGCTGATACCCGAGCTGGAGGAAGCCATCCGCGCCATAAGGCTGAAGCTGGAGGAGATGGAGCGTGGCAATCTCACCAGGCTGATGAAGGTCAAGGAGATGGTGGAGGCAAAGCGTGGCATCTGATCCCGGGCAGGACCGGGCCGGCCCCATCTTCCGGGTGTACAGGCGGCGTATCCGTTAATATGTACCCCATACGCACATTATCACTATCCTGCCAATAAAATACGGTTCCCGTATATTACCGTGTTCCTTCACGGGCCCTTAACAGTCGATTCGTATGGTTACCCGGAAGGACCCCGGAAGCGCCGGAACCGGAAGGCGATGAACACATCCGCCGCCATGCTGGCTCCTTCCTGAGAAGAACGGGCCGGCGGTCCCTTGGCTCTGCCGGTCTTGTCCACGGGTGTGATTTGACTTATGAATGATTGGTGGAAGATTGCATCTAAGAAACGAAAGGACGAATATGAGATCACTGCTTTATACCGCGATTCTCCTGGCGCTCTCACAGGCTGCATTCGCCCAGCAGACCGAGACCTACGGATGGGAGGGCACAGCAACCATACTGAGCATGTACCCCGACAGCTGCGTCATGGCTTCAATCGCCACCGACCCGGTCCACGGCGGGTCACAGTCCCTGGAGCTGGAAAGGCTTTCCGACGGCACTCCCCAGGCCTACGTGGCATGGATAACCGGCCTCAGCGACGGTGAAGAGGTGACCGCCAGCTTCTGGCGCTACGACGTCACACCGGCCGCCGCTCCTTCGTGCAGGATATGGGCGCACTGGAACGACGACCCCGGCGACGTGAACGGGTACGCCGGCAGCGCCGGCGGGAACAGCGACTACGGTCCCGGCACCGGCTGGGACGAGACCGAGTACACCTGGACCGTGGTGGACGGTCATACCGGACTCGTCATCGAGGCCAGGGTCTACTCCAACCCCGGGGACATGGTATGGATCGACGACATGACCGTCACCGCCCCCACCGGTGCGGAGATCGTGATGCCCGGGGGTCTCGCCCTGGAGAGACAGACCTGGGGTTCCATCAAGACAGTGTTCTAGCGGGACCTATGTTCATGTACTGAGCGGGGAGGCGTCGCCTCCCCGCTCTCTTCATTCCCCGGGAGGATGCGGTCGGTCCCTCGAGGGCCTGCACCGGTCTCAGAGTAGCCTGTTCAGCTCCTCCACCATCCTGAGTGCTCCCGCGTAGACCTCCGCCGGCCCGTTAGCCAGCATGTACGCGGGGGTTGTGACTATCCTCCTGTCCACATCGACTACGGCGTCGTCCACCGGGCATTTCACGTGAACCGCGCCCATAGCCTCGATGGCCTCCGCGGTTTCCCTGTCATTCCCTATGGTGAGCCTTGCGCCGGGTACGGTGCGGGCAAGTATCACCGGGGCTATGCACATGGCGGCTATCGGCTTGCCGTCACGCAGGGCATCCTCGATAAGTTTCCGAACTTCCGGGTTGACCGTGCATTCCGCGCCGTCCCTGCCGAAGGAGCACAGTGTCAGGGCGGCACCGAAGCCGCCGGGGAAGACCACGGCATCGTAGTCCCCGCTCTTCAGTCCGGAAAGCGGAAGGATGTTCCCCCTGGCTATCCTGGCCGCCTCCCTGAGGGCGTTCCTGGGTTCTTCCTCGGGTTCACCCGTCGAATGGTCCACCGTTGTTCCCTGGTGAACGTCCGGGGCGGTGAAGACCGCCTGGTAGCCCGCCCTGTCCAGTGCGATGAGCGCCGATACCGCCTCGTGTATCTCCGAACCGTCCTTCACTCCGCAGCCGCTGAGCACGAAAGCCACTTTCCTGGCCATGGGATACCCTCCGTTCGATGTACTGTTCACTCTTAAGGAACAGATACTAAAACAGGCAGGCCGGGTCCAGGATTCCGCCTGGAACCTTGCCCTTTCCGGCAGGTCAAGTATCTTCTTCGCAACTGAAAGGAAGTCCATATGAGAACAACACTCCTTGCACCGGTGCTATTTTCGCTGGTCCTGTCATCATGTTACTACGGCCCCTTGCAGGGTGCCCATACTCTGGGCAAGAACCACATCACGGTGACCGGCGGCGCCACGCTTCCGGCGTACTTCTCGGCGGACTCCAGGCGGGAGGCCGAGGAGACAAGGACCGACTTCCTTGAAGCATACCCGACGGCGGATTTCGCCGTTGGTGCAACGGAGAGCATCGATCTCGGGGTATCCTCATTCGGCTACGGGGCAGGACCGATGGTGAAGTACAACTTCATGCCCCCCGAAGACCCCGACGCCGTCTCCGCCATGCTCAACATGAACTACGTCATACCCGTTCAGGTCATGATGCCAAGGTTCTCCCTCTGCGCCGGGCACCGTTTCGACAGGGAGCTTGAGGTGTTCGCCGGGGCCGACATGGGCTACGGGCCGGACCTTGCCAACATTCCGGAATCCGGGGACGGCTCCCATGACTGGGATTCGGTCGACAACACCTTCTTCTCAAGTATCCGGATAGGCTGCAGGTACGAACTCAAACCACCTGGAAGCCCGAACGAGGACAGGACATACCTGCCCGAGTCGATACTGTTCCAGTTCACCATTCCCCTGGATATCTCCAGGAGCATGATACTGGCCGGTCTCGGCATCACCTACTAGGGGGTGAACATGACTGCAGGAGCCGGCCTGTGCGACATGCACGTCCACACCAGCGATTCTCCGGATGCGGATATAGCAGCCTGGGAACTGGTCAGGAGGGGCATTCAGAAGAACATGGCAGCCATAGGGTTCGTCGCCCACCTCGACCTGGACCCTGCCGATCCATGCTACGATTCCTTCGACCGTGAGGAGTACGATTATTCGATCGGACGCGCCAGGCACGAGTCAGCCGGAAGGCTGGAGGTCATGAAGGGTCTCGAGGTCGGCGAACCCCACCGTTTTCAGGAGGAGGCGCTGCGAAGGGTCGATTACGGAGAATACGATTTTATCGTGGGAGCGCTGCACAGCGTCGAGGGCACCGGTATGGTGCTGGGGGAAGAAGCCTTCGGTGAACGCGAACCTCTCGAGGTCATCGAGGGATACTACGCGGAGACCCTGGTCATGCTCCAGAGAGCTGATATGGACGTACTCGCCCACCTCGGGCTCTTCAGGCGGGGCATGGCCATTGCCGGCCTCGATACCTCCCTGGACGAGACAGAAATCTGGCCTGAAACTATGCGGGAAATACTTCAGACGCTCATCGACAGGGGCATCTCACTGGAACTGAACACCTCCGGCCTGAGGAGGAAGGAGAGTATTACCTACCCCACACCGGAGATACTGGGGCTCTACCGTGGCATGGGAGGAACCCTCGTGACGCTGGGTTCTGACTCCCACCGTGACCCCCACGTCTTCTTCGGGCTGGCACAGGGCAGGGAACTCCTGAAGGAGAAGGGCTTCGACAGGGCATTCATATACCGGGGAAGGCAGCCGGTGGAGTTCCCCATCTGAGGACATTGTCCACGGGGACCTCAGGTGGTCAGACCGTGGTCCTCCAGCTCCCTGGTGGC
Source organism: Candidatus Aegiribacteria sp. MLS_C (assembly GCA_002030045.1). Taxonomy (GTDB): domain Bacteria; phylum Fermentibacterota; class Fermentibacteria; order Fermentibacterales; family JCC-6; genus Aegiribacteria. The sequence continues at coordinate 61,539 of LQBI01000002.1, forward strand.
GTCCTCCACCCTGTCCAGGGCGGTGGATTCCTCCACCCACTGACAGAGGTCGCGTATACCTTCCTTGAGTTCGATCCCCGCCCTGAAGCCCAGCATTTCCTCCGTCTTCGAGGTGTCCGCGAAGCAGTGCCTCACATCCCCCGCCCTGAACTGGTCCCTGATGATGAAGTTGTCGTCGGGCCTGCCCAGCTCACGGGCTATTGCAATGCCCATGCCCGTAACCGAGGTGGGGGTGCCTGTGCCGACGTTCAGCACCTCGCTGTCTATACCGGGCCTCTCCAGGGCCAGCACGCAGGCCTCGCACAGGTCCTTTACGTGGATGAAGTCGCGGCTCTGGAGCCCGTCCTCGAAGACAACCGGCGGTTTCCCGTTCAGCAGTCTGGAGGCGAAGATGGCACCGACCCCCGTGTAGGGATTTGAAAGGGCCTGCCTGGTTCCGTAGACGTTGAAGAAGCGCAGCGCAACGGTGGATATGCCGTAGGCGAGTCCGGTAACGAGGAACATCTCCTCGTGGTCCCTCTTGTTCACTGCGTAGATAGAGGACGGATACAGCTGCTTGGTCTCAGGCACGGGAATCGGCACCGCCGCCTCTCCGCACCGGGGACAGAGCACCTCCCACTCGTGCCTTGCCAGCTGCTCCGGGGGCCTGAGCCTCGGGGCGAACTCGCCGCATTCCCCGCAGCGGTATAGCCCCTCGCCGTAGATCGACATAGAGCTGGCGACAAGCATCCTCTGAATTGAATCCCTCCTGGAAACCACCTCCTCCAGGACGACCGAGGCTCCCAGAGCGTTCACTGAGGTGTAGTGCTCGATGCGGTACATCGACTGGCCGACCCCCACCGCCGCCGCGAAATGCACGAGGAACTGGCAGCCTTCCATTGCACGGGCCACCGAATCCCTGTCCCTTACGTCCCCTGCGATCAGCTCAACTGAAGGGTGCAGGTAGGAGGGTCTCCCGGACCCCTCTCCATGGACCTGGGGATCAAGGTTGTCCAGCACTCTTACCGAGTAACCCTTCTCAATAAGCGCATCCGCAAGATGGGAGCCGATGAAGCCGGCCCCTCCGGTTATGAGTACGTTCATTCTCAGGCTTTCCTGTCAGAGGGGAAAACGGTTCAACTGCGCGATCGCCCCCGGGTCGGACGAGACGGGAACTGCACTTAAACATACCAGCACCCGGACCCCGCATCAATCCTGAAGCAGTCCGCCGGCCGTGCCAAACAGGCCTCGCTTTCATATAGTAGATATCCCGTTGCGACTTGTCTCTTCAGAAAGGAACCCCTTGCGCATAGCACTTGTAGTGCCCCCATGGGGCCCGGATGACATCCGAGCGAAGGATACACGAGGAATATCCGGCTGCTGGCCCACGCCGGGACTGCAGTACGTGGCGGCCGTCCTTCGGGACGCCGGCCACGATATACTCTTCCTGGAGGGTTTCTTCTACAGCAACAGCGACATGCTGGAGAGAATAAGGGATTTCCGGGCGGAAGCACTGGGAGTCTACGTGATAAGCCTTCTCTGGGACAAGGCGAGACCCCTGATCGAGTCGGTCAAGGAGATGGACCCGGACATCTTCACCTTCATCGGCGGGCACGGGGCGACCGCAATGCCCGAGACGCTGATGGCAGAGACGGACGCACTGGATGCCATAGTCATCGGAGAGGGAGAGGTATCCTCCAGGGAACTCATTGATGCGGTCGAGAAGGGCGAGGAACTGAGCCGGATCAGCGGACTGCTGGTGAAGGACGGCGAACGCCTTGTGCGCACTCCGCCCCGCGAGATGATGGATGACCTCGATCGGCTGCCATTCCCCGCGGTGGACCTGTGCGAGATGGACAGGTACTATCCCAGCTTCGAGCAGGTCTCCACCGTGCCTGTGGTTCAGATGCTGGCCAGCAGGGGCTGCAACGGGAGCTGCCTGTACTGCTACAAGATGTACGGGAAGCGAATAAGGCTCAGGGACCCGGTGCGCGTGGTTGACGAGATGGAATACTACGTGAGGAATTACGGCGCACGGGAGATAAAGTTCTGGGACGAGCATTTCTCCTACGACCACGAACACGTCTACGCCATATGCGACGAAATACTGAGGCGCGGCCTGAAGGTGCGCTGGTGGGTCTCCTGCAGGGCGGATTCAGTGGACAGGCCTCTGCTCAGGGCCATGAAAAAGGCCGGCTGCTGGTGTATCAACTACGGAGTGGAGAGCGGCGTACAGAAGCATCTGGACACCCTTATGAAGCACGAGACCCTGGATCAGATAAGGAAAGCGGTCCGCCTCACTCACAGTGCAGGCATCAAGACGCATACCACATACATCTTCGGCATACCGGGAGAGACCTTCGAGGACGGTCTTCGTACCATAGAGTTCGCGAAGGAGCTGAACTCCTTCACGGTGGAGTTCTTCCCGATAACTCCCTTCCCGGGGACACCCCTCTACAAGGGTGTCATGAAGGGGCTCTTCGGCACGATGTCGAACAACCTCAGCGACCAGGGAATGCTGCTGGACAGACCCTGTTTCGTCCCCTTCACCATGAGCGCGGACGAGATCATGGAACTGAGGAGACTGGCTTACACCAGGTACTTCCTGCGTCCCGGCTTCCTGCTTTACAGGCTCACCAACATCATGTCCCCCTTCCAGCTCCGGGCGATCTTCCATGGGGCCGGGAGCCTGTTCATCATGGTCATGGAACAGTTCTCCTCGATATGGAAAAGAATACGGTCCGGATCTCGGTCGTAGTTCCCGTCCACAACAGCGGGGAAACCATAGAGAGGGTGCTTGAGGTCCTGAAGGCCGGTCTTGAGGGCGAAGACGAACTCATAGTGGTAGATGACAGGTCCACCGACGGCACCGCAGTCCTGGCCGCGGGTCTTGGCGCCAGGGTCATGCCCAGCAGAGGAAAACCCGGAGCAGCGGGAGCCAGGAACACGGGAGCCGCTGCTGCGGGGGGAGAATGGATACTCTTCGTGGACAGCGACGCTGTAGCGCCCCGCAACTGGCGGGCAAGGATGACGGAGGCCATCGGTGAGGGAGCAGATGGCGTCCAGGCCGTCTACGGCAGGGAGACGGTGGGTAGTGATGCGGCGACCTTCTACAAGAACTTCTACTACCATTACACCTTCACCAGAAGGATAAAGGGAGACTACATAACCGGATGCGGTACCTTCTTCTTCGCGGTTCGCAGGAAGATCTTCGCTGATCTGGGCGGCTTCGACGAGAACATACCCGGAGCGACGGTGGAGGATGCGGATTTCGCGGCCAGGCTCATATCAGGAGGAGGCAGAATAAGGATAGCAAGGGACCTGGAGGTGCTTCACCTCAGGAAGTACACTTTCGGGCAGCTGATGAGGTACGAGTGGAACATGATGGTATCCAAGGTCCTCTATCTTCTCAGAAGGGACGGGGACCACGGGTCGCCATCCGTATCCATGGCAAGGCCTTCGGAGATGCTCCCGGTGCTCCTGGGGGCCGCAGCGATCTGGCCGCTTCTCGCGGGCCTGGTCCTTGCCGCCGCCGGCATGGGTCCCGGAGCCGGAGCGGCTCTCCTGGGATTCGGGCTGATAGCCGCCGGTCATCGTGGATTCTGGGGGGCGGCGGTCGAGAACGGGGGCTGGAGAGGCTTCAGGGCGGCCTGGATAACTTTCCCCGACCTGGCCCTCGTCATACCGGCGTTGCTTTTCGGACTGGTCTCCAGCCTTGCCGGAAGGAAGTACTGACCATGGGAAGAAGGGTCTGCCTGGCATCGGGTCTTCTGCTCACGGCTGCATTCGCCGTTTACAGAGTATCGGGCGTGCTGCCACATGGACCCATGGACAAGGCTGTTCAGCTCCTCCTTCTCTTCCCGGCGGCGGTCCTGCTGGGCGCGTGGGCCGCGGGGAAACTATCCTTCGACCTCGCTGGCGCCCTGCTTCGAAGGATCTCCGAGGTTCCCTCATGGCGTTTCATCGGGGCACTCATGTGCGTGCTTGCGGTGTTCTCGGTCTGGATGGCCTACGGTCCGTTCCAGGGCATACCAAAGGGCGGGGATGAAGTGGCGTACTTCTTCCAGTCGAAGATCTACGCCGCCGGCGAGATGTCGGCTCCCGCGCCGGAGGTCCGGGACCCGTCCGCGCATTTCCCCTTCCGCCACTTCGTCTTCGACCAGGGAAGATGGTTCATAGTCTACACCCCGTTCCATTCCCTTCTCATGGCACCGTTCACTGCCGCCGGAGCGGCGCCTCTACTGGGGCCTCTGGAGGGACTGCTCTCCTTCCTGGGGATCTACCTGCTGATCAGGCTCTGGGCCGGAGAGCTGATGGCCAGGGTGAGCGCCCTGCTGCTGCTCTTCTCCCCGTTCTTCCTGTTCATGACCACCACCTTCATGGCCCATAACACCAACCTCATGCTGGTAACATGGTCGCTCTACCTGATCTCCAGGAGGGTCAAGGGAGGCGGCCCGTGGTTCAGCCTCGGGGGAGGCCTTCTCATGGGCCTGGCTTTCACCACGAAACCCTATCCGATACTGGTATGGCTTGTGTTCGTCCCGCTGGCGGTGATAACCGGCTGCAGGAAGAGATGGTTCTCGATACTGGCCCCCGCAGCTCTCGCTGCGGCGGTGCCATTCGCACTCTTCCTGGCCGCCAACCACTACTATACCGGAAGCCCCTTCAAGGCAGGGTACGACATGGTACGGGGAGGCAAGCTCATCGGGTTCGGTCCGGACAAGGCCTGGTTTCCCGAGTACGGCGATTATGCGCATACACCTCTCAGGGGGCTGATGAACCTTGCGCGCCAGGCGGGAGTGGGAAGCACGATACTCTTCGGGTGGCCCTTCCTTTCGCTGGTCCCGATGCTGCTCTCGGTCCGTGCCCTCAGACGGGACAGGCGGGTCCTTTGGCTCTACATCCCCGTCGGCCTGATCATGGTGCTGATGTGGCTGCACTACTGTCCTGCGATAGACTACGGTCCAAGGCACTACTACACCTTCCTGCCCGTCATCATCCTGCTGTCTGTCCTTGGGCTGCGGGAGGCCCTGGCAATTGCCCGGGAAAGGAAGGGAACCGGGGGCAGGAACCTGGTGACCGTGACCGTCCTTGGCCTTTTCCTGGTGAACCTCCTGGTCTACGTTCCGGAAGGCATTCAGCTGAGGTCCGGACCGTGGCAGACCATCGACAGGATACCGGAGGATCTGGCCCGGAGCAGGATCGTAGAGCCGGCAGTGGTCTTCATGCAGGCCGGCCAGCACGGCTACCCCAACATCTGCAGCGGGCTCAACTTCGACTCGCCGTTCCTGGACGGTCCGGTCGTCTACTGCGCCCATCAGACCACGGGGGAGGACATCGAGTTCATGGAAACGTTCTCCGGGAGGAACCCATACCTCTACTGGTTCGACGGCGGATCCTTCCGTCTCGAGGAGTGGACGCCCGAACTCTCCGACGAGATAGCGCCTACCAGGAGCATGGAATACCAGACATATTTGCGCCAGCCGGATCCCGAGGGAACACTTCAGTGAAAGGCGCAGACCTGGACCACCGGAAAGTAGTCTGCTACATGCCGGCCTACAACGCCGGGGCTCTCATGGAGCCCGTCATCAGGGACATCCCGGACGACGCCATGTCCGTAATCGATACGCTGCTGGTAGTGGACGACGGGTCCACGGACGGAACAGCCGAACTGGCCTCCTCCCTTTCGAATGAGTTCCCGTGCATAAGGCTGCTCAGGCATTCGGAGAACAGGGGTTACGGCGCCGCCCAGAAGACAGCCTTCGACTGGATACTGGAGAACGGGGGCGAAATTGCGGTCATGCTCCATTCCGACGGCCAGTATCCCCCGGAATTCCTGCTTCCCATGCTGGAGCCCTTCGAGGCCGGAGCCGAAGTGGTCGGCGGCAGCAGGATACTCTTCGGCGACATGCGGGATGGCGGGATGTCCCGGACCAGGTACTACGGGACCATCTGGCTCAACGCGCTGGAGAACCTGGTCTTCAGGCAGAGGCTGACGAGCTACCACAGCGGCTACAAGGCCTACGGGAGAAGGGCCCTGGAGGAGATCCCCTACCGGGACTACTCCGACACCTTCAACTTCGATTCCGAGATGCTGGTTGGCGCAATCAGGGCCGGGCTCAGCGTAAGGGAGGTCCCCGTACCCACCATTCACGGGCAGGGTTTCTCCAGCCTGAAGCCGGTCCCCTACGGACTCTCTGTACTCAGGACCATCCTCCGCTACATGCTCGGGAGGATATAGGCTCCCTCAGTATCGCTCCCCCATGGCAAATCGGAAGGAACCCGCGACTATTCCACAGCCGAGGACGGCCATGTCCAGGATGCTCATCAGGATGAATCCGGGGATCACTCCCTTTCCCAGGTGGGACGCCGCGCTGCGGAAGAAGCGGAGATGGCATGAAAGGGAGAGTACGAGCGATACCAGAGCGGCCGGTGCCAGGAACCGCCAGCCCGTCCAGCCAGCGGCAAGCGTCCCGGCGGCGGAGAGCATAAGAAGACCGGCCATCATCACAAGCAGGATGCTGAGTACGACCCATCTGCTGTGATGCGTACCAGTCTCCCGTATGTTGATGTACCTCCTGAGCAGCCTGTCCCTTACCGACCGCCAGCCGCTCTTGGCCTGGGCCTTAGCCATTCTGTAGCGGCGCCTGGCGAACTGGCCGAGAGTGTATTGGGCAAGGTGCGTGACCATGATTTCCCGTGCCAGGTAGATTTTCTTCCCGGCATCCGCCAGCGAGTAACCCAGTTCCTCGTCCTCGACTGTGGGCTCGGGTATCCTGGTGTTGAACCCCCCGGCTTCGAAGAAGTCCTTCCTCCTGATCGCCGCACACCATGTGGCGAAGATAGCGACCGACCGCGTATGCAGGTGCGCAAGGGCATGGTGGTAGTAGAAGTTCTGGTAGACGGAGACCAGGTCTCCTGAGGCACAGCAGGGCGAGTATATGGTCTGTACCGCCGAGATATCGCCCTTTGAACGGAAGATATAGTCTATTCTCACCAGGAGGTCATCGGGTACCGTGACATCAGAGTCAAGGAAGAGCAGCACCTCACCCGTGGCCCGCGCCGCCCCCGCGTTCCTCGCGGAAGCCGGACCTCCCCTGTTGGAGGACCTTACGACGATTACATGCAGCTTTTCAGCAAGTTCTGCAGTGCCGTCCTCGCTGCAGTCGTCGACCACTATAAGCTCGTGATGGTCCATGGACTGAGACCTTATGGACTCGATGCAGGCCGCCAGGGTCCCGGAAGCGTTGTAAGCAGGTACTATCACCGATATCTTCAATAGGGTCCAATCAGGGTCTCGGAATACAGGATCTATTAATAACCGATGTCCCCCCGTCTGTAACCCCCGGCAGCGGGTCGGACAACACCGTTCCCGCCATCCTTTGTATATTCCGGGTCTGGACAGAATTCTCCGGTATACGACACAAGGGATAAGGACGCAGTTGAATATCTTCAGAATGGCCCGTTCGTTCGTTCAGCCCTATCAACCGTCGTTCCTGGTCATGTTCGTCACTTCTAGGTGCAACGCCAGGTGCCCCTTCTGCTTCTACGCGGAGAGAACTGGATCTGCGACGGGACCGGAGGAACTCACGACTGAGGAATTCGAGCGGATCTCCAGGAAGTGCGGCAAAATCCCCTACCTCTTGCTTTCAGGGGGGGAACCTTCGCTGCGGGACGATCTCGAGGTCGTCACTGGATTCTTCGTACAGAACGCAGGTGCCCAGTTCGTTACCATCCCCTCCAACGGACTCCTGCCGGAGAGGACCGTAAGCATTTTCGACAGACTCACGTCGACCTTCCCCGGGGTGCATTTCAGGAGTGCATTCAGCGTGGACTTCCCCGACCGGAGACACGATGAGATGAGGGGGGTGCCCGGATGCCTGGACTCGATAGTCGAAGCGACCAGAGGAATACGGGAACTCAAGCGCACAAGGCCCAACCTCAGCCTGGATGTTGTCACCGTCTACATGAAGGAGAACGAGCACATCCATCCAGAACTGAGGGAATGGGTCCGTGAAAGCATAAGGCCCGACAACCATGAACTGCATCTGATCAGGGAGGACTGGCCGGACCATATCCCTGCAGGGCTGGACCTGGACTGTTTCCTGGTACAGGCGGAGGAGTACGCTTCCGAGGGCAGAATGAAGGAAACGAGGAACCTGAGCGCCTTCTTCAGGGGGCTAAACGACCAGTACATAAGGTCACTGGGACGTCTGGTCAGGGGTGAACGCATCTCGAAGTGCTTTGCCGGAAGGAAGATCACCGTCATAGATGAGACCGGGAAGGTCAGGCTCTGCGAGTTCAGACGGGAGATACTGGGAGACCTGAGGCAGGATGACTACGATCTGAGGAGGATCCTTAGGAGGTCCAGGGGACTGTTCAGGAAGATGAACAGGGAGAAGTGCACCTGCACGTGGGAATGCGCTGTGTCAACGAACATAGTGTGCTCGGTAAGGTTCCATCCGCGACTCCTCCTGTCCGCCTTCAAGGAGTTACTCAGATGGAGATGATATGAAGGTTGCGCTTCTAAGGACTCCGGTGATCAACCTGCGGAACAGCCCCTTCGGCTCGACACCCGGAATACCCTCAAACCTCTCCTATCTGGTCAGCGTGCTGCAGGATCACGGGCATACGGTTGCTGTGGTCGATGCATATGGAATGGCCCCGCACAGGTTCACACCCTATCTGGAAAAGTTCGAGGCCAGGGGGCTTCTTCCCACCGAGGTAGTGGAAAGCGTTCCATCGGATGTTGACCTGGTGGGCATATCCGTCCACTGCACACTGGAACACGGAATGGGGCTCTCACTCGTCAGGGAATCGAAGAGAAGGTTCCCGGACGTCCCGGTGGTGGTGGGAGGTTACCATACCACCTTCTGTGTGGGACCCTTCCTCGAGGCGGAAGCGGACTATGTGGTACAGGGGGAGGGAGAGCAGAGGTTTCCGATGCTGATCGAGCACCTGGAGAAAGGCTCGGATTTCACCCTCGACGGGCTCCATGGTCATGGATTCGACCTGAAGAGGGAACCCAGGAACAACCCCATAGAGGACCTGCCCTTCGGGAACTTCGATCCCCTGCCTCTTGAGACATACTGGCAGCTTCACTACGCCCATGGCCCGGTACGTACGGGCAGGTACATAAGCCTCTTCACCAGCAGGGGATGTCCCTTCAACTGCGCTTTCTGCCAGACACCCAGGATGTGGGGAGGCCACTGGATGGCGAAGAGCTATCAACGGATCGTGGACGAGATGGATTTCTACCACGACAGGTACGGAGTCAGCGACTTCCACATACAGGATGAGAACTTCTCCCTGTCCAGGGAGAGGACCCGCAGCTTTGCCGAGGAGATCCTCAGGCGGGGCAGGGAGTACACCTACTGTTTCCCTTCCGGGATCAAGGTCGAGACCGTGGGAGAAAGGGAGCTGGAGCTGCTTTATAGGTCAGGCTGCAGATACTTCGCCCTATCCCCGGAGTCTGGTTCGAGCAAGGTCCTCGATTTGATGAACAAGCCGGTGGACCTGGAACACGTGGAGAAGGTGGTGTCCATTTGCAACAGACTCGGCATCAGGGTCAACTGCAATTTCGTCCTCGGGTTCCCCGGCGAGGAGAGGGAGGACAGGAGGAAGACCTACCGCCTTATCAGGAAACTGGCCCGGAAAGGTCTGGACGAAGTAGTGACATTCATGTTGACCCCGTTGCCGGAGACGGCAGTCGAGGATCTGATGCCGGAGGGTCTCGAATACGAGGACATTAACTTCTCTCCGACCTGGAGAGAAAACTACCGGACCATCACCAGGGCCAGGATCTGGGTCTACCTACAGTTCGCGCTGCTCAAGCTCTTTTTCCACCCCCTGAAGGTCATCGGGAACATACGATCGGTCGTCACGCGCAGGTTCGAACTCAAGTCCGACATGACGGTCTACCGGTTCCTCGTGGACCTTTGGGACCGTCACGTCAGGAGTTCCTTCACCGCCGCCCCCCCCTCCTTGAAGGAGGTTGACTGGTTCCCTCCCTGCCGGGGAGCGGACCAGGAGAAGTCCTGATTCTCTCGGCGCCGGATCCCCGAATAGGTTTCAGAGGGCCCTGGAAGCCGGATCGGTCTCTCCCAGGCGATCGACCCCCGCGAACCCGGCCAGCGCCTTCGGCAGCCTTATTCCGCCGTCGGGTGTCTGACCCGTCTCCAGCAGGGCGGCCATGACGCGAGGCAGCGCCAGCCCCGAGCCGTTGAGCGTATGAACGAACCTGGGCTTCCCGCCGTCTGACGGCCTGTACCTTATTCCGCCCCTCCGTGCCTGGAAGTCGCGGAAGTTCGAAACCGACGACACCTCGAGCCATTTTCCCTGTCCCGGGGCCCAGACCTCAAGGTCGCAGCACTTGGCTGCGGCGAAGCTGAGGTCGCCGGTGGACAGCAGCGAAACCCTGTAGGTCAGTTCCAGAAGCTCCAGCATCCGCTCCGCATGGGCAACCATATCCTCGTGGGCTGCAGAGGAGTCCTCCGGGCGCACCAGCCGGACCATTTCCACCTTCTCGAACTGGTGTACCCTGTTGAGGCCCCGGGTGTCCTTGCCGTAGCTGCCGGCCTCCCTCCGGAAGCAGGGGGAATAGCCGCAGAGGGATATCGGCAGGTCCTTCTCCGGAATGATGCTGTCGCGGTAAATGTTCGTAAGGGGGACCTCGCCGGTGGGGACCAGGAACAGGTCGTCCTTCTCCACGTGGTACATGTCCTCCTCCAGCTTGGGGATCTGGCCCGTGGCCGTCATGCTCTCCCTGTTGGCCAGGAACGGGACCCATACCTCCTCCATGTCCGACCGCGAGTTGTGGTCCATCATCCAGTTGATGAGGTTTCTCTGCAGCCAGGCGGCCCAGCCGCGCAGGAGGATGAAGTTGGCCCCGGTGATGGCCCCGGAGGCGTCCTGGTCCATCCTGTCCCCCAGGAGTTCCCAGTGAGGAAGCAGGTCAGGGTCCTCCACGGGTTCGCCGAAGGTCCTCAGGACGATGTTCGCCGATTCGTCCCGGCCCACGGGAACGTCAGGGTCGGGAATGTTAGGGAAACTGAGTTCCACCTCCAGCATTTGCCGGTCCACTCCGCCAAGCTCCTGCTCAAGCCGGGAAATACGGTCTCCCGCCTCGCGGCTCTCCCTTATGATGTCCTCCGCGTCCAGGCCCTGCTTCTTTCTTTCGGCAACCCGCTGGGAGAGATCGTTCCTCTCCCTCCTAAGGTCCTCGCTGAGGGACAGAAGGTGCCTTCTCCTTTCGTCCAGCTCCAGCCAGGAGTCAAGTGGACAGGGCTCCCCCTTGTCGCCGGCCGCCTTCCTGACCTTCTTCGGGTCGTTCCTGAGGATTTCCCTGTCCAGCATCTGGTTTCTCCCTGTCCCTTTTAGTGAATTGATGCCGCGCTCCGGCGGGCGTTGTCAGAGATGCGGCACGAAAACCAGCAGGCCCACCGCCAGGGCCCCCATTGCGGCCAGCAGGACGGCTCCCGCGGCCAGGTCCTTGGCCTTCTGGACCTTGTCGTGCCACTGCGGCGCCGTATGGTCCGCCAGGAATTCCAGGGCGCTGTTCATCGCTTCAGCCGAGAACACCATGGCTACCGCCAAAGTGATGGCGGTCCACTCTCCGCTGTCCAGCCCCACCAGGAGACCTGCGGTTATGACCCCCATCAGAGCGGTGAGGTGTATCCGCGCGTTCGCCTGTGTCGAGAGCAGGGTCCATACACCCCGCAGCGCGTACTTGAAGCTCCTGAACCGTCTTCTCATATCAGAAATATACTCCAAATCCGTCCCGGCTGCTCCACATCAGCCCGGGCGATGGATGTACCGTCGAGGACCCGGCCCCGTCATCGTGCGTCCTGGTCACGGCAAGCCCGATGGATATCCCTATTGCGGCGCCGGCTATGACATCAGAGGGGTAGTGGTGGTGGAGGTGCACCCTGGACAGGGCCGTGAAAGCCGCGACGGCTGCCATGGGTATCCCCGCACCGGCACCGCAGCGGTCCCAGAGGATGACCGCCGTGCATGCGGTCCCGGCTGCGTGAGCCGAAGGGAAGCTCATCCGGTCACTGCCGTCCGGCCTCGTACGGGCTGAACCCAGCTTCAGTATCCCGGCGGCGCCGTATGTGAGCAGGAGCCCCTCGGTGAGCATCTGCCCGGTAACCTCGGTTCCCTCGGAACCGTCCAGGGCTCCCGTTCCCCATACTAGGACGGAGGCTCCGAGGAGGGGAAGCCCCATCGTGTGGTGACAGAGGTCCGACAGATCGTGGGCCGCTCCCGGCCCGAGGAAACCCGGGTTCCCGCAGGGATCCTCCAGAAGCAGGGCGGCGGCGGTTGCGGCGGCGCCCACACCGATCACGGGAAGGGTGCCGGCAGTGAAGAACTCGCCGATGTCATCCCCCAGGCGGGGAAGAAGGTCCCCCGCCCCGGCGGGCATCCCGGGGAGGACCATCAGGGCGGCCGACAGGGTCAGCAGCAGCGGTGTCCTCAACCGCGGAGCCTGTCTATCGGTCCGTTCAGCTCCTGAAGCTCCCCGGGGACGAACCTTCCGTTCCTTATGACGTCCAGTGCCCCTCCGTCTGGGAAACGGGCGGTGATGGCGCCGATCATGTGGAAAGGTATGGAGATGTCTATGTGGGTGTTGGTGTAGGCGTTCTCCGGGTCCTCGTCCCTTGCCGCGCTCATCTCGTTCTCCCTGGCCAGGACCTCCCTGCCGTCGGGATTCCTGACCACCTGGTCCTCCTCGTGGGCGTAGCAGGTATCCCCTATCGCCAGGTGGGGCCCCATCTTCTCTATGATGAGCACCGGCAGCAGGTCCATTATCCCGTAGCGCATGGCCATCTCGTAGGCCAGGGTGTTGGTTCCTATGGCGAACTCCCCGGCGGGGAGCCGCTCATGGGGGAAGAGGAGCTGTTCCCTGACGAACTTCATGCCCTCCTCCTCCGTGGCGAAGTTGCTGCAGGTGCAGTCGACGGTCATGCCGTCACTGAACCGCAGCTCCAGGTCCTGGAACTTCATGCGGTTCAGCATCACCTCCTCGACGTGCAGTATACCGTCGGTGCCACGGAGCCTGGGGGACGTGAATATCTCCCCCACCGGGATGTTGATGTCGGCAAGACAGTTGCGGAACACCGTAGCCTTTCCCGTGTCTTCCGGCACCTGCAGGGCCACCGTCAGGTCGGTCCTGTTGCCGTCCCTTCCTGCGATGTGTATAGAGGAGGCTCCGTCCAGCATCCTGATGAGCCTGTCCTGGAGCTCGCCGTGGCCGCTGCTGTCCACCGAGTTCACCGCGACCATCGCTTCGAATATCTCCTCGTACCTTCCGCCGACCTCGGGGGACGGGAAGGATATCACGGTGAAGCTCATCTGTTTCCTGGGCAGGTACTTCTCCTGGAGGTTCATCATGCCGAACTGGTACCGGCGGAACATCTCCATCTCCCGGGCTCCCGGCCTGACCGCCTCGGGTTTCTCCACCGGCTGGAAGGGCGCCTCCCCGAAGAAGCTCACCATGATGATGCCGCAGCACCTCTCCAGCATGCCTGAATTCCTTCCCAGCATCGCGTCCTTGCGCTCCAGCTCCCTCTCTATGAAATCGTCGTCCAGCCAAAGCGTGTTGTCGAAGCGGTGGTCCAGGCGGATCTGCCGGTTGATGCTGGTGGCGTCGGGAGCATGGACCACCGGCACCATGCCCTGGTCCGCCATCCTCCCGAAGAGAAGCCCCGCCAGCCTCTCGTAGCCCACCGGCAGCTTCAGCATTACCGTGCCCCCGTCCCTGATCTCCTTTCCCTCCACCTCGAACCCCCTTCGGAATGCGTCGATAATGACCGAGGCGAGAGACTCGAGTTCCGCCTCCTCGAGACCCGCGAAGAAGGCGGCGGTCCGCAGCTCGTGCTTTCCGATGCGGCGGCCGTAGCGGTAAAGATGTCGCGGGTCCGAGGGATCAGCCTCCTCCATTATATCCCGGTAGAAGAGGAAACCGGGATCCACCATGCAGAGCATCAGGGGTTCCTCCATGGCGGCGGAGTACTCCTGCATGCCGGTCCTCAGCGCTCCATCGAGCCGTTCACGGCAAACGGACCCGTCGCCGCGGAAGCAGCGGGAGCATTCCACGGCAAGGGAGGCGAGGTGGGCCAGCTGAAACCTCCTGTGCAGGAAGACGGCCCCGGCGGAGGATGCGGTTGTATGGTAGAGCATCGACAGGAGAGGTCCCGCCTCCGGCCCGAACGAGCCCGACGCAACCGCCGGATCGGACCAGCTGCGGGAATAGGTTCCCGGCTCCATCCATCGGAACAGCTCCCGGTCGATCCTCTCCAGTTCGGACAGGCTGAAGTCCTCGAAGTCAGTACCGGCCATCTCCCTCTCGAGGTCCGCCAGACGGAGGACGGTTTTGCAGAGGTCGCTGACGAAAGAGCCGCCTTCCCCGGCGAAGGGGACCGGCCCTTCCAGGAAGTCCCTTAGTGCGCCGACGTCACGGCCGTAGCGTTCGGCCTCCTGATCGTTCCACTTCTCGTTGTACACTTCTATGTCGAACATGAGATCCCCTCCCGGCGTCTTCTACCTTGAATCCACTACTGCGAACAGAATTCCCGCACCGCCTCCACGACCTCGGACCTCTCATCCCCTGTGAGTTCCCCGTATACGGGTATGGAGATCACCTCCCCTGCAGCCGCCTCGGCCGCCGGAAGGTCCCCTCGGCCGTAACCCAGGTCCATGAAGCACTGCTGGAGGTGCAGGGGCAGGGGGTAGTACACCGCGCAGCCTATGCCCCTGTCCCGGAGATGGGCGAGCAGGCCGTCCCTGTCCTCGACCCGTATCGTATACTGGTTGTACACCGACCAGGCGCGCCCGTCGATAGGTGGAGTCCTGACTTCTTCGATGTCCCGGAAGGCTTTATCATAGAAGGCTGCGTTCCTGCGCCTTCCCTCGTGCCAGCCGTCGAGGCAGGCCAGCTTGACCCTGAGAAAACCCGCCTGAATGGCGTCCAGCCTGGAATTGAAGCCGACCTCCCTGTGGATGTAGCCCTCCCCTCCGTGTTCCCTGAGGCTCACCAGCCTGGCCGCAAGAGCGTCATCGTCCGTGGTGACCATGCCTCCGTCACCCAGGGCTCCAAGGTTCTTGGAGGGGAAGAAACTGAAGCATCCGGCGGCGCCGAAGGAGCCGGCCCTTCGGTCCCGCCATCGTGCGCCCACCGACTGGCAGGCGTCCTCGACCACGGGCAGGCCCCATTCGTCGCAGACCTCCATGATCCCGTCCATGTCCGCGACCTGGCCGAATAGATGCACCGGCATCACCGCCCCCACCCTGCTGCCGGTCTTCCTGTGCACCACCCCGCGGCTGGTGACCGCACACCGTTCCTGAAGCCAGTCCCGAAGGAGTTCCGGGTCCATGTTGAAGGTATTCGGAAGGATATCCACGAACTGGGGCACTCCTCCGGCCCTTACCACGGAACCGGCTGACGCGAAGAAAGTAAAGGGTGAAGTGACCACCATGTCCCCGGGATTTACGCCGACCGCCATGAGCGACAGGATCAGGGCATCCGTCCCCGATGCGCAGCCTACTGCACGGGCCGTTCCGCAGTAATCGGCGAACTCCTTCTCCAGGGCTTCAAGTTCCGGACCCTTTATGAACCTGGATGTCTCAAGGGCCCTGTCGAATGCCGAACGGAGAAGGTCCCTGATCGGTTCATGCTGCCTGCTGATGTCAAGAAGGGGAACGGGCATCTGTCTGTCCTCTCTCTTTATTAGCGCTAATGCGCACCTGCGCCTGTAAGGACCACCTTCAGCGTCCTGGCCAGGATCTCCAGGTCAAGGAAGATGGACTGGTTCTCGATGTAGAAGAAATCGTAGCGGAGCTTGCTGGCGACACTCTCCATGTCGGTGTCGTACTCCAGCTTCACCTGAGCCCATCCGGTCAGGCCGGGCTTTATGGTCAGCCTCTTCATATAGAAGGGAAAAACCTCCCTGAGTTCCTCGACGAAGACCGGCCGCTCGGGTCTGGGTCCGACTATGGACATCTCTCCCTTGAGGACGTTGAGGAGCTGCGGGACCTCGTCAAGACGCGATTTCCTCAGAAAACGGCCGATCCTGGTAACCCTGTCGTCGTTCTTTCCCGCCCAGACAGGTCCGCTGCGCTTCTCGGCGTCCTTCACCATGCTGCGGAACTTGAACACCTTGAATATCTTGCCGCCCTTGCCCACTCTCTCCTGGCGGTAGAACACCGGACCCCTGGAATCGATCCTGATCACCAGCGCGATCAGAAGCCAGACCGGCATGCCAGCCGCCAGGACGAAAGCGCTAAGCGAGTAGTCTATGATCCCCTTTACCAGCTTCTGCCAGAAGCTCAGACGTTCGGGCAGGATCTCCATGAACGGCTGTCCCATGATCTGCGTGCTGTGGACGTGTCCCGCAACTACGTCGAAGAGGTCGGGCACGACCTTGACCCTTATTCCCTCTCCGGAGGCGGGGACGAAGAGCGAGAGGATGTCGTCGTGGAAATTCGATGCTATCGTGACCAGGAGTTCCTTTATGGAATGCTTCCGGACAATTTCCGGCAGCTGGTCTATTCCCCCCAGGATACTGTCCGCAGGGACCGCTGTCTCCGCTGATGCCAGGGCCGGACGGATGAAACCCGCTATGCGGTAACCCAGGGCACTGTTGTCCCTGAGATAGACCTCCAGGTTCGCCGCCGGTTCGCCGGTGCCTACTATGGCGGCCACACGTCGCAGCACCCCTTTCTTGGCCATCCTCCTCTCCAGTATCCTTATGAACGACCTGGAGATGAAGACCAGGACCATCAGCAGGAGGTAGTAGAATACTATTATCCACCTTCCCACCGAGGCGGACGGGGATATCAGGAAGGCGCCGAAGAACAGGATGATGAAGCCCGAGGTCACCGGCTTCACCACCTGGCGCATCTCGTCGGCCCAGCTCATGTCCCAGTGGAGCCTGTAGGAGCCGGAGGCTGCGAACACGAGCCACCAGAAAGGCAGCGAGAGAAGCGCCCCCGAGTATACCACGGAGTTGGACATGTGCGAAGCGTCGGCGAAGATCCCGGAATCGAACTTGACCCACGCGGAGCAGGTCATGGCCAGGAAAATGGCGAGTCCGTCAAGGAGCACGCTCAGAGCAAGGGTCTTCTTCAGTCGCTTCCGCCTTTCCTCTTTTCCCAGGTCTCCACGGGTCTGCCGCACAACGTCCGTAATATACCATCGGCGGCGGCCACGTTCATAAGCCAGAAATAATAGGGGAACAGCAATTTTGATGGAATACCGCCGTTCAATTTTGATGGAAAGCCGCCGTTCAATTTTGACGGAATACCGCCGCGAAGGAGCATTCCCGCCGCCGCCGCTGCGTGGAAGATGCAGAGAAGCATGAAGATGACCGTGTAGAAGGTCTCCGGGACAAGGAGCCCGGCCATGACGGTAGCCAGAACGAGGAATACCCCCGAGAGCCACCTCAGCATCTTGTGAACGAGCAGCTGAAGGAAGAGGAATATCCTGCCCCGCGCCAGGGCCCTGCCCATGAGCATCAGACAGCTCACCACCATCCAGCTCACTATCCTGACCATTCTCCTGTACTGCCTGGAGTCGTCCGGGGAGGGTTCCGCCGCCACCGCCCCGGGGTCGAACACGCAGTGGAAACCCTGGAGCCTGGCCATCACGGCGATCTCGAAATCATCAGCCCTTCCCGAAGAGAGTGGGCGGAACAGGTCCCTTCTAACGGAAAAGACGGCGCCGGTGGCCCCCAGGACCGCTCCCATCCTTGAGCAGAAGGTCTTCACGGCCTTCTCGTATCGCCAGTAGATGCTTTCGCACGTCTCGCCGGCAAGGCTGTTACGCCGGTTGCCGTCAACGCAGCCCACTGAGGGGTCGGAGTATGGCCTTACCAGCCTGGAGACGGTGTCCGGGGCGAAGACCGTATCGGCGTCGGTGAAGACCAGCACTGTCCCGGTGGCCAGTTCCAGGAGCCGCTGGACCATTCTTGGCTTCCCCAGTCTCTCCCTGCTGGCGTAGAGCACTACTCCCCTGTCCGAGAAGGACCCCGCAACATCCTCCGTGCGGTCTTCGGAGGCGTCGGAACCGACCAGCACCTGCAGTTCGCCGGAATAGTCCTGCCCCAGCAGGTTCTCGATCCTGGCCCCGATCACATCACCCTCGTTCCTGGCCGAGATCATCACGCTGACCTGCGGCCAGGGGTCCGGATCCTTCCAGCACCCGTCATGTCTTCGGAGTACCAGGGACATGAGGGCCAGCAGTAGCGGGTAGACCAGCCATGAAGAAAGGAACAGAAGGAAGAAGGTCCAGAAAAGCGTTTCGAGCATGTGACCTACCGTGAGCCCCTTCCCCTGCCGAACAGGTGCCTCCGGAACGTGGAGAAGGCCCTGAGGGTCCTCCTCCCCTCCGTGAAGGGGTGCGTCAAGGTCTGGCCCAGCTTGTATAGCAGGTACCGGGGTCTCAGGTAGAATCTTCTCCTGGCGCGGTCGCACCAGTCCACCAGGTCCTCGGCGGAAAGACCCGGAAGGTCGACGACGCAGTTGTGCAGCCCCTCGGGAGTCACCCACCTGTCGAAGCTGAAGGTCCTTATCCTTCCCTCATCGGAGAACCGGCGGTAAAGCCTGGTGCCGGGGTATACCATGACGGGGAAGTACTGGGCTGTATCCGGAGCCAGTTCCAGGGACATCCTGAAAGTCTTCTCGAGTGTTCCAGATGTCTCCCCGGGATTTCCGGCCATGAAACAGCCGTGGACCATGAGCCCCGCGCGGCGGGCCCTCTCGGCGAACTCCATGTTCTGCTCCACCGTGGTCCCCTTGCCCACCGAATCAAGTATCTCCTGTGAACCTGATTCGTAGCCGACTATTATCAGGCGGCATCCGGCGGACTTCATCCTCCTCATTGCCTCCAGCGACAGGTTGGCCCTTACGTTGGCCGTCCAGGGAAGCCTGCTGCCGGCACTGATCAGGGCGTCGGAAACCTGTTCCACCCTGCTGCTGTCAATGGAGAAGGTGTCGTCCTCGATGACCACTTCCCTTACTCCGGGGAAGTACTCCTCGAGCATCAGGAACTCCGCAGCTACGTGCTCCGGGGACCTGGTCCTGTACTTCTCCCGGTGCATCACCTGAGGCCAGACGCAGAAGGAACACCTGAAAGGACAGCCCCTGCTGGTGATGGTCATGACGCTGGGGTACCTGGCGGCGGCGAAGAAGTAGTCTTCAGGGTCCAGATGCCTTCTGTAGACATCGGCCAGGAAAGGCAGTGAATCCAGGTCCTGTATCATCTCCCTGGGACCGGTCCCGGCAATATGGCCCCTCCGGTTCAGTACCAGTCCGGCTACATCCGATGGTTCGTTCCCGCCGGCCAGGGCGTCGGCGAGGTCCACGAGGGTGGCGTCGTACTCGCCCACCGCCACGGCCGATACTGCCGGGGCGAGACGAAGGCACTGCTCCGGAAGGGCGCTGGCATGGGTACCGACGAGCACCACGAAGTTATCCCGGACCGCTGCCGCGGCCATGGAGGCAATTCCGATGTCGCTGTATATGGAGGGGGTGGAAGTGTCCACCACGGTCATTCCAGGCCGAAGGTCCGTGAGAATCCGCAGGAGGTCCCTCTCTCCGATACCCCTGGCGGGGCAGTCCAGGAACAGGACCTCGTGACCCGCCCTCTCCAGCGCTCCGGTCCCGTAGGCAAGCCAGAATGGCCAGTACAGGGTCCCGCTCTTGTTTATGGCCGGGGACCTGGAGGTCCTGGAGAACCTTCCGTTCATGAACGGAGGATTGACGACTGCGATCTTCAAACTCGGTCGGCCCCAATCGGTATTGCGCCGGAGAAGAGCCCCGGCCCTTAGGATTCACGCTGACGTGAAAATAACCCCTGTTGTCCTGTCATGTACAGGACAGGGCGGCGGCAGCGCACACTGGGTCACCGCGAAGCGGGAGTTACGGCAGAGTCAGGTTGATAGCTTCTTCAGTACGCCGATGAGATCGTCGGCGGCGGCCTTGCGAGTCCTCTCCCCGGTAACGAAGTCCCGGCCCCCCCGTCCAAGTCGGCGCGCCAGTTCCCGGTCCTTAAGCACACGATCCAGCGCGCGGGAGACCGCTTCAAGGTCCCTCCGCACCAGGAGACCGTTGACGCCGTCCCTGACATTGTCCGGGAACCCGCCCTCGTCCACCGCTATCACCGGCGCGCCGCAGGCCATGGCCTCCAGGGGCACCAGTCCGTAGGGTTCGTTCCTCTGGCAGCAGAGGACGGCCCCGGCACGGCGGTAGAGGTCCCTAAGCCGCAGGTCGGATATTCCCGTCAGGACTTCGAGGTCCACTCCCAGTCCATTTGCTGCGGCTGAGAGCCTGCGTCGGTAGCCCGGGTATTCCCGGTCCGCAACGACCACCATTCGCGGTTTCCTGTCGGCGGGGAGCGCCGCCACCGCCTCCAGCGCCATGTCATGGCCCTTGAAAGGCCACAGGGCACCCACGCTGAGCACGTGACCGTCTACCGGTCCGGGTTCTCCCGGCGAGAAGAACCCGGTATTCACCCCGGGTCTTACTATGGAGAGTTCCAGTCCGTAGATGTCAGCCAGCCTTCCCGCCATCCAGGAGGAAAGGGCCACCGTCCGGTCCGCGGCCATGGCCGCGGACCGGTCCATCCTCTTCTCCATCGATCTGAGCCCTGCCAGCAGAAAGTGCCTGAACCACCCCACGGTCCGCCGGACGACGAGGGGCTCGTATATGTGTCTCGGGTACTCGAAACAGAAGTAGACGGAGGGCACCTCCAGGTACTTGAGAAGTGGAGGGGCCGCAACGAACATGGAATTGTGGACCAGGACCGCCCCGGAATTCCTGTTCATTTCCTGCGCAATCCGCCTGCACAGACGGTCGAGAGACTGGAGCCTGGCCATGAGGGCCAGGGGACCGAACAATCTTGCGGCGCCCCTCATCCTGCCTCCAGCACGGAAGGGCCAGCGTCGCAGGGTGACCCCCGGCAGGTCAGGCGGTTCACGGGAGCCTTCAGGGAAATGGACCGTGACGGCGAACTCCCGTGAAAGCGGTCCCATCATGTCGGACATTACCCTGGCCCCTCCGCCGGAGGGCAGGTTGTGGAAAATCGAGAGAGGTTCCGGGCCAGCGGCCATTCTTCTCCGTTCTAGTCGGACCTCCGGGCCTGTTATCACGAAGGGTATTATATATTCGCGAACATATCCGCATAAACCCGGAAAACTGATACAAGGAGCCCCTGCCCATGAAAGTGGCCGCTGTTCTCGTCAATTATGGCCAGTGGGAACTTACTCGGAAGAGCATCGGGTCCCTCAGAGCTTCCACCGGAGTTGACCTTGCGGTCACGCTGGTCGACAACTGCTCCCCCGGGCCGGTTCCGGAATGGGTCGAGAAGGAGGAAGGGCTGCGCTTCCTCAGGCTCGACGAGAACACCGGCTACTCGGGCGGGAACAATGAAGGTTTCCGGCTCTCGCTCCAGGACGGCGCGGAACTGACCCTGTTCCTGAACAACGACGCCACGGTCATGCCTGACACGGTGGGAATCATGGCCTCCCGCATGGAGGAGGATCCCGGCACCGGCATACTGGCGCCGGCGATATACCGCGCCTCGGACCCCGGGAGCATCTGGAGCGCCGGAGGGCGTCTGGTCCGCTGGAAGATGAGGTTCCGGCAGGTGGAACTGCCGGAGGAAGCCTTCCAGCCCGGAAGGACAATAGAAACTGATTTCGTTTCAGGCTGCGCGATGATG
Source organism: Candidatus Aegiribacteria sp. MLS_C (assembly GCA_002030045.1). Classification (GTDB taxonomy): domain Bacteria; phylum Fermentibacterota; class Fermentibacteria; order Fermentibacterales; family JCC-6; genus Aegiribacteria. The sequence goes on from LQBI01000002.1 coordinate 83,236, forward strand.
GTGAGGACCTCCCTGTTCGAAGAGCTGGGCGGCTTCAGGGAGGACCTCTTCATGTACTACGAGGATGCGGAGCTCTGCTGGAGGGCGAGGAACGCAGGTTTCCGCGTCAGGGTCATCCCCTCTGCCTCCGTGCTCCACGAGGTGGGTTCCAGCAGCGGCGGTGAGCAGTCCGTCACGGCGATGTACTTCTCCGAGAGGAACAGGATCCTTCTTTCCAGGAGCATGCTGGGTCCCTTCCACAGGGCCGTATTCCTGATCTACAAGACAGCGGTGCTCCTGGTGTACACTGTCAGGTTCGCTGCATCCGGCGACACAGGGCTTGTCGCGTGGACCTGGAAGGGCTACCTTGACGGCCTTGCCGGAAGAAGCGGCAATCGTGACGGATTGACAGGCGGGAAGAGCCCCCGTGCCTCCGGATCGTCGGAAGGCGGCATCGGGGGGAATAACGGGCCGGGGGCTGCGGGAGGATACCGATGAAGTGCGTGCACTGCGGGGTTGTAACAGACATGGTGACCATCGGGTTCAAGGCCGTATGTCCCGGCTGCGGCATGTACCTGCACGCCTGCGTTCAATGCAGGCTCTACGACGGACTGGCCGGACGCTGCCGCTCGCTGACCACGGAGCCGGTGGCGGACAGGGAGGGATGCAACTTCTGCGAGGAATTCAGTCCGGGAGGCGCGGGCGGCGATGAGGGAGCAGGAAAGAGCGGTTCCGATTTCGAGGCCCTCTTCGGAGGCGGCGGGGAATGACCGGCGGGATATCGAGAAGGCTGGAGAGCATAACCCCCGGCAGGCTGACCTTCGTGGGAGTCCTGGTCCTCCTTGCCGGAACGGTGGTCTATTTCTTATTCCGCTTCTACTTTCCTCCGATAACCAGGTATCTGTTCTTCGGAGGGGCCGCCTTCCTGGCCGTGTTCTTCCTCAGGCCCTATCCTTCCTTCTGGATGCTGGCGATGCCGACGGTCTTCATGGCCGGGGGGGCCACCATTCCCTTCGGCGATTTCAACCCTGCCGTGGCCACCATCGCCCTTTTCGGGTTCACCCTCTTCTTCGTGGCCGACAGGCTGCTCTGGAACAGGCCGCTGTTCGTTCCCTCCCGGCCCCTGTTCTGGCTCTTCGCGGCACTGGCGGTACAGGTATGCAGCATATTCATCTCCATACACATCATCGGCCAGTATCACGTCAATGCCGTGAGGGAGGGGTTTGGTCTCTACCTCTTCATTCCGATGGCGGTGATGGTACCTGTCCTGTGCTCCGACGATGACCGCATGCTCCTCGTGCTGAGGGCCGTGGTGGTGGCTCTCCTGGCAGCCTCGGCGATAGGTGTGGCCCAGTACTTCTCCATAACCGAATTCTCGAGGGTGGACATGGGTCTCGGGTACGTCTACCGTGGCAGGGTCTCCAGCCTCTTCGGAAGCGGAAACATCTTCGCCGGCTACCTGGAGCTCACCATTCCCCTGGCCGTTGCGCTCCTGTTCCGCGACAGGTCCGCCGTCTGGAAGGCGGTATCGCTGACCGCCGCTCTGCTGGGCATGCTCAGCGTACTCTACACCTTCTCCCGGGGCGGCCTGGTCTCGGTTTTCCTGGGCGTGGGCCTCACATTGATGTACATATTCAGGTCCAGGCCATGGATCCCGGTCGTGATAGGCGCTCTTGCCGTCCTGCTGCTTGTACAGAACGCGGACACCTTCGAGCGTCAGATGTCCTTCTTCGTGAATCCTCAGGAGCAGATCACGCAGCCCACCATACTCCACAGGTACGTTTCATACCGCGGGTTCGTTCAGCAGATCAGGGAATCTCCCATCTTCGGCGTAGGATGGGGTGCCAGGGAGCACTTCTGGGGCCGGTCCAGGCTCTACAGCTTCTGGGAGGTCAGACATGTGGTGAGCACCGGCGCGGTGAGGCTCTTCGGAGGGCTGAACAGTCTCTTCTTCAACCAGGCTGTGAAGGGCGGGGCGGTGGGGCTTCTCTCGGTGCTGATGATGTTCGCTGCCGTCTACTCGGCGTTCCTCGGCGCCATGAGGAGGTCCATCGAGAAAGTGGTGGCAGTAGCCGCGACCGCCGGCATCTTCAGTTTCATGGTCCATCTGCTGGTGGACAGTTTCATCATCTTCCCCACAGTTAACTCCGCCTTCTGGATCTCCGTGGGGATCCTGCTGACCGCTCTAGCAAGGGGACGGGAAGAGCCATCCGTCTCCACCTGAGAGCACCGGTATCGGCCTGTCGTCCCGGACCCTCTCCGTAACAGGGAACCCTTTCAGGCAGGTCGGACCCCTTCAGCGTCCGAAGGGCAGCCTGTCCCTGAGCACTCCCCTGAATTCCCGGAAGGTCGAGGAACCCAGGGCGGCCGTGGCGGCCACGTACACGGCGATACCTGGGACCACCGCCGCCGACAGCCGCAGAATGCGCTGGAGGAGACCGGACGCCAGGTCCACGGGGAGCACGAGGCCCGCCAGCAGCACATACACGAGCATAAAGAACGTGGAAAGGAGTATTCGGAGGTATTCCGGCACGAAGGTCCTGCCTCCTATCTCTCCCATCCTCCTGCGAAGGGAGAAGATGAGGAAGAGCGTCTTCGCCGAGGAGGTAACCGTTGTGGCCAGGGCAAGTCCGCCTATTCCCATCGGATCCAGGAGGATGATGTTCAGGAGTATGTTGCAGAGCATGCCCCATATTCCCAGGATCACCGGCGTGACGGTGTCCTTCAGGGCGTAGAAGGCCCTTCCGATTATCAGCCCTATTCCGAACTGCGCGAACCATGGCGAATAGTAGGCCAGGGCGTATCCCACGTACCTGGACTCGTCGGGGCCGAAGTTCCCCCTCTGGAAGAAGACGGATATCATCGGGACGGCGAGGAAGGAAAGGATTCCCGCCACGGGGACCGTGTAGTACGAGATGTGCCTTATGAAGGTCGATATCTCCCTTCGAAGCCCGTCCCTGTCACCTCTTGCGGCCAGCTTGGAGAAGGATACCGTGCAAAGAACTATCACGGGTTCTATCATGACCATATGGACAAGGTTCTTGATCCTGGACGCGTAGTCTATGGCGGTCACCGAGCTCGCCCTCAGGAAGGATGCCAGTGCCTTGTCAGCTACGGGCCCGAGGAAGCCGGTCAGCACTCCGATGGTGATGGGGACCGCAAGCCGCACCAGCTCCCTGAAGTCCCGGTCCCGGGGGTCCAGGGCCGCGGAAAGCCTCAGCCTGAGGCCAAGGGAGAACCCGGCGCAGGTAAGGAAGGAAACCAGGGCGCCGGCCAGCCCGGAGACCGGAATTATCATTATTCCGAACCTGCCGTGCCCAATCAGCAGCACCACGTAGGAAATCATTATCTGAAGGACCCTTACGAAGCTGACAAGACCGTATCGGTCGCCGTATACGAGGAAGTTCTGAAGGACACCCTCCAGTGCGTTCAGGAATATCAGCGGCAGAAAAACGTAAAGAAGCCTGACGGCCAGGGCCATGGTCCCTGTATCGGCCCCCGGTCCCACGACCCTGACCACGGTGTCGCCGGATAGCAGTACGGCTCCTATCATCAGCAGCCCCGAAAGGGACATCCAGTTGATGATCCTGCTGACGAGCCGGTTCGCCGCATCCATGCCCCCGTCGTGCCTGACCCTGGAGTAGACGGGCATGAAGGCAGAACCGAAGGCCGTGGAGATGAGCTGCTGAAGGAGAAGCGGTATCACCATGGCTATGGAGACGGCATCCGTCTGCCACGTTGTGCCGAATATTCGGGCTATCTCTGCGAACCTTAGATAGGTGAAGAGGGCGACCATGAGACTGCCGCCGGATAGCAGTGAAAAACCGGCCCCCTTTCCCTTTTCGGAGCCGAACCAGGTCAGGACCCTTCTCAATCGACCTCCAGACGGAATGAGCGGCGGCGCTTCATGAAGCCGGACCCCCGGCGGCTTCCCTGTAGACCTCCAGTGTCAGGGAAGCGGTCCTTTCCCACGTGAACTCCGCGGCCCTGAGAGGACCCCTCCCGGAAAGGCTGTCCCTCAGCCCGTCGTCACCTGCCATCCGCATGAGCCCCGATGAGATCGCATCGACGGAGAGGGGGTCCACCAGCAGGGCGGCGTCGCCTGCCACTTCCGGCAGGGACGATACGGAGGACGTGAGCACGGGGGTGCCGCAGGCCATGGCTTCGAGGACCGGCAGCCCGAAGCCCTCGAGAAGGGAGGGATAGACCAGGAAATCGGCCAGGGACAGGAGGGCGGGCAGGTCGCGGTCCCTCACGAAACCGGTCAGCAGTATCCTGTCCCTGCGGGGATGATCCTCGATCTTCCTGAGCAGACCCCTGTACTTCCACCCAAGCCCCCCGGCGATGACCAGATGGTGGGGAATGCTGCCGGCCACCGATCCGAAGGACTCCAGCAGCCTTTCGAGGTTCTTGCGGGGCTCCAGCGTGCCCAGGAAGAGCATGAACCTGTCCGGAAGGCCGTATTCGGCGGCAGCATCCGAAAGGACACGGGGGTCATCGACAGGTCTGAACCCCTTCGACACTCCCTGATGGACCACCCTTATCTTCCCGGCGGTGTCCGGGAACAGTCGCCGGACCTCCGAGGCTGTGTACTCGGAGACGGCGATTATCCTCCTCGCCCTGCGGAGGTGCAGGGGAAGCAGCCTCGAGGCCAGGGCGACCCTGGGACTGTGCAGCCGCGGTTCGGTGACGCCGGAGAGATCGTGAACCGTTATCACGCCGGGGACAGGCAGCGCTACGGGAAGCGGGTACACGGGATCGTGGAAGAGGTCCAGCCGGTCCCTGCGCATTCGAAATGGAAGTCCCGCCTGGTACCAGAGCTGTATCCAGGGACACGGGTACCTGACAATTACCTGTACGAACCTGGATGGAATGCCCAGCCCGGGGGGCAGCGGGCGGTTCGTATAGAGGAAGTAGCTGTTCCGGTCGTCAATGGCCGCCAGTGACCGGAGCAGGTTCAGTATGTAGTTCGGAATGCCCGCCCTCAGAACGGTCAGCGGGGAGACCTTGATGCCTATCCTCAATGCTCTCCTCCTTGCGTCCCGCTTCAAGCCGTTCTTCCTCGGGGAGGCGTCCCTCCCGATTTTGCTATAATATGGCGTATCCTGCGTGGATGACACCATCCGCCCGCGTAAATGCTCTGTAGCTGAAAGGGAACTCATATTGAGGATCGGCCTGGAAGTATCCCCGCTGGCCGTAAATGCCACCGGGATACCCAACTACATTCGCAGGCTGCTGGAGGGGTTCGCATCCCTGGACAGCGGTGACGAGTTCTTCCTCTACACCAACAGGCCCATCCCCTCCGGGCCCGGACTGCCGGACAGTTTCAGGACCGTGATCGTAGACAGGCCGCATCCCAGGTTCCAGCTGTGGTTCCAGCTGGAGCTTCCGCGGAGGGTGAGGAGGGACGGAGTCCAGGTTTTCCACGGGCTGTTCTCCAGGCTGCCCTTCGCCCTTCCGGTGCCGGGGGTGGTCACGGTGCACGACCTCTCGGGTTATGCGATGCCGGGCATTCATAAAAGATGGACCCATCTGACCAACCTGCTCTATCCGCTCTATCTCAGGAAGGCGGCAGCCGTGGTGGCGGTCTCGTCCTTCACCGCCTCCGAACTAAGCAGGACCTTCCCATGGATCGGCGACAGGATAAGAGTGGTGCATGAGGCTGCCCCGCCGGAGTTCGCGCCGGTAAAGGACCCGTCGGTCCTTGAGGCGGCCCGGGCCAGGTACGGCCTTCCGAAGAGGTTCATCCTGTTCCTGGGCACGCTGGAGCCCAGGAAGAACCTGGGAAGGTTGATCGAGGCGTACAGGTCTATTGCCGGCCGCATTCCTCACTCCCTGGTAATAGCCGGAGGCTCAGGCTGGAGGGGCGGCGGTCTTCCGGATGGAAAGGTCCGCGGAGAGCATCGGGACAGGGTCCTGCTCACGGGGTTCGTCGACCAGGAAGACCTTCCGGCGCTCTTCTCCCTGGCGGAGATGCTGGTCTACCCCTCCATCTACGAGGGGTTCGGGCTCCCGATACTGGAAGCGATGGCCTGCGGGACGCCCGTGGTTACATCCTCTGTTTCATCCATGCCCGAGGTTGCGGGGGACGCCGCCCTTCTAGCGGACCCCCGCTCCGTAGAGGGAATGGCCGAAGCTATTCTTAGACTGGCGGAGGATGCGGGTCTCAGGGACGAACTGAGAGAGAAGGGGTTCCGACGGGAGAAGGGCTTCAGCTGGAGGACTGCCGCCGCGCGCACCATGGACGTCTACAGGGAGGTCCTGGAAGGAACCGGCCGATGAGGATAATCGTGGCCAGTTCGGCTACTATACCCGGGTATTCCGGAGGATGGACCACAACTCTGGACCTTCTGCAGGAGGACCATTCCCCGGTTTACCTGATAATCGGCGCCCCGCCCGGAATACACTCCATGGAGGGGGTGGAATACGTTGGACTGGGCATTCCGGACAGGCGCCCCACGACCCTTCCGGGCAGGCTGACTGGGTTCCTGAGGAGACTGGCGGCTCCCAGGGCCCTGGAGTGGGTTTACAGGAGGTACCGCGCGGACTTCGTTCTCTGTCTCGACGAGGTGTCCGGATTCGCCGCCCTGAGGGCCGGAGTCCCATACGCAATGAGATTCCACAGCCACGTCACCGAATCGCTCATCGGGCCTCCCCTCGACAGCCTCCTGGCGGGAGCGCTGTTCTCCACGGCCTGCCAGGGAAGCGAGGTCCCCGGTGTCGAGGTACTCCCTCACAACCAGGACCTTTCGAGGTTCGAATTCCCTCCGGCGGCAAGACCCGAGAGGGCCCTCCTCCTCACCTGCATCAACGAGGAGCATGATCCCCTCACTTTCGTAGAGGGGGTTGCAGGTTCCAGGGACATGAGGGGGGATATAATCGGGACCGGCCCGCTGAGGGACAGGGTGGAGAAGGCCTGCGGGACCACCGGCGGAAGGGTCAGATGTCTGGACCCGGTGCCGAGACTGAGTACCGGCCGGCTGTCCGGGAAGTACCAGGTGGGGGTGGCGACCCTGGTGGAAAGACCGGACATAAACAATTACCAGATGAAGACCAGCATGTACCTCGCCTGCGGCATGCACACACTTGTCAGGCCCTTTTCCATGATGGCCAGGAACGCTCCGCGGTTCGTCCACACCTTTGATGACGCGAAAGGGCTCTCACGGGCGCTCGACCGCGTCCAGGAGGATTGGGAATCGCTGGAGGACGGGAGGAGGGAAGCCAGGGAATGGGTCATGAAGAACTGCTCGGTGGACATTCCGAGGCGAAGGTTCAGGGAGATACTGGAGCAGACCTTCGGCGGGATCAGGTGACGGGGGGGGCCTGACCGTTCCCGACCATTTCCAGGACCTCTATTGAAACTATCCGCCACTCCCTGCCGTCGGATCCCGGCAGTTCAGCCACATCCCCCTGGGACCTGCCCAGCAGGACCCTGCCCAGGGGGGCCATGTAGTTGATCCTGCCGAGCTCGGGGTCCGAGTCCAGAGGTCCGACCACCTCCAGGACCTGTACCTCCTCCGATTCTCCGGTGTCCTGCAGTGTGACCCTGACCCCCGGAGAAACCAGGTTCGTGCCTATGAGGTCCACCGGATAGGGACTGAACGACTGCAATTCCTCAGACCACCTCTTCAGCCTGTCCAGCAGAAGGTCCCTCTTCTCGATGGCGGCGGAGTACTCGGCATTCTCCGACAGGTCTCCGTGGGATGCGGCGACCCCTATAGCCTCGGCGGCCGCCGGTATCTCCTCCTGCTTGAGCCTCCTGATATCCTCCTGGCGGTCCTGGATGGCCTCCCTGCTGGAGAAGACCGTCGCGCCCTCCCAGAAGAAGTGCCTTCCGCCGGACCTCCTCATACCCGTGCTCCTTCTGCGCGAGAGTTCCCTTCCAAGGACGAGGAACAGGCCTTCGTTGTGTGCCGTTGCGCTGGCGTCGTAGGTCTCGATGTACCTGTTCAGCCGGCGGGTGTCTATACTGTCGAGGAAACGGTTCAGCTCCTCCCGCAGGGGGCCGGTCAGCAGACCTATTACCCTTTTCTGTGTATCGGCGGAGGCGTAGAAGAGGTTATCGAGGAAAAGCTCCACGCCATAGCCGGGTTCCTCCCCCTCCGCGATCCCCTCCGATCCGTGTCGGGTGGCCATGTAGGTCAGGCTCCAGAGAAAGAGTTCCGTATCGGACGGCCTGGAGAGGAAGCTGCCTATGCAAGCGGACAGGAATTCCGGGTCGCTCGTCTCCAGGAACTCCACTGCGTGTTCCCAGAGGCTCCGCCTCAGGCAGGACAGGAGGGACGTCTTCTCCTCCCCGTCCTCCGTCTCGGACAGGAAACTCTCTATGTACGCCCTTCGGCAGGACTGGGAACGGATCTCGCCCAGGGCTCTCTCAGCCCTTGCGGCAGACGTCTCGGTGAATCTTTTCCTGACAGTCTGGAAGCCGGCTGCGGCGCCCCTTCCCGATAGTATCCAGGAGAGTTCGAAGAGGGCTCCCGTCTCGGGGCCGGCCAGCCCCGTAACTTCGGGAAGCAGTTCCGTAAGGTCCCCGGGCACCGGCCCGGAGTATGATTTCAGCATGGACTGGATACGGTGGACCTTCTTCGAGACGGAGACCTTCCTCTCCCTGATAAGCGTCCTCAGCTGCTCCACCAGCTCGGCTCCCTCGTCCAGTGCCACCACCTTTCCGCCCAGGTCGGCGAACCCGCCTGTCGATGCTGCGGCTTTCCTGACGGCCTTCCACAATTCGTCCAGGTCGATGTTCCCCCCGTAGGCCAGGGGAGCCAGGCCGTCTTTCGAGAGGCTTCCTCCCGAGCCGGTGAAGGGTTCATCGAGAAGACGTTCCAGGAAATCCCCGGGACTGTCCGAGACCAGATCCATGAACTCCTGCGGGTCCCTCGAGGCCAGTACCGCAAGGGAGGAGGGGTCCAGCGGGATGGTGGTGTCAAGGGCCACCTCGAGCTGAATGTCGTGGTTCGGCGCTTCAGGGAAATCAACCGTCACGTGAGTCCTGCTGATCCTGGATATCCTGCCGGTACCGAAGGCCGGATGGTACAGGTAGCCCCCGTCCCGGTATTTCATTAGCGACCTCAGTTTTCTCCATGCTCCGGCCACGTCGGCTCCCTGGTCTCGGAGACCGCTTGTTTTCAGGAACAGCTCCAGAGGCTGGAACATCAGGTGGCGGTCCCGGAGGAGTTCCACCAGGGCCTTCCTCAGGGGTTCGCATACGTGGAAGATCTCCGCAGACTCGAGAAGAAAGGATTCGAACCCCTCTCCTCCCTCGGATTCCCTTTCGGCGATGACCAGTTCAAGGAGTTCCTCGGCCGGTCCGGGCCTTCCCGTAGAGTGGAGGACCTTCAGCACACGGCCCATTTCCCTCCACGGGGGATCACCCTCCAGGGATTCCAGCCAGAGTCCGTAGAGTACGTCCAGGTCCTCCGCACTTGCGGCTTCCAGCAGTTTGGACAATCTTCCTCCTGTCTCGTGAGGGACGATCTCGGGAGAATATCTCTCGATAACACGTAATATACAGAGCGGCGCTGTCTCATGTTATCAGCGAGGAGGTTACCGTTGGCCGACAGTAAGCACCGGGAGGACAGACTCAGCAGGAGACAGTTCATTGAGAAGGCCGGCAAGCTTGGGGGGGCGGTCTTTCTCTCCTCGCTTGCAGGCAGGGCGATTGCCGGGGAGTGGGAACAGGGTATGGAAGAATACTGGACGGAGGGAAGCTTCAGACAGAATACGGTGGACGCGTCCATGGAGGCGGAGGGACTGGTCAGGGCCTGCCTGGACGGAAGATGGGAGGATTTCCGGACGCTTCAGCTCCCGCAGGGTTTCATGGCATGGAACCTCGCCGCCCGGCTGGAGGTGCTGGACAACATAGCGATGCTGTTCAGCGGAGAAGGCGGGTCACCCCCCTCTCTGGCCGGTCCCCACAACGCCGCAATGGCCACCTGGGGCGGAAGGCGGGCCGACAGCAGGCTGACCATCAACAACGCCTTCAAGGGCATGGGGCTCTGCCCCCGAAGGGACCTGATAAAGGACAGGATGGCGGAGATGGAGGAGCTGATGAACGGGGGCATGGAACCGCGTCTCCAGTTCCTCAGGGACCTCTACTCCTCCGCGGACAACTTCGACCTGACCAAGATGATCTCGCTGGAACTCTACAGTACGCCTGAGTTCGAGACCCACACATTCCTCAACCTCATGGCGCGTCCCGCCGCCTCGCTTGTCTTCCTGGACTCGAAGTCTTACGAGGTCAGGGGAATAGGCCAGCTGGTATCCCCCGACGATCCATCCGCGGGGGATTACGCACTGGACATAGTCCGCTACACTAACATGGCGCACACCTTCTTCCACGGTGATTTCCCGAGGCTCTATCCGGGAATACTGATCCACGTGACCGCGGTATTCGACAATACGCCGGGTACCGGAAGAGGCGTCAGGATAGCTCCTCCCCTGATCTGACACGGAGTAGGCCGAGTGGGCGAGACCAACCTGCCGAAGAACAGCCTGGCTCCTCTCCGGCTGGCCGACGGGTCGGTACCGGAGGCATGCTTCCTGGACCTGGACGGAACCCTGATCTCGCGATCATCCGAGAAGGTCTTCCTGACGGGGCTGGTCCGGGAGGGGATCCTGCCGCCGTCGGGGTTCCTGGCCTTCCTGCTGGGTTACCTGGTGCACCCGCTGGTCACTCTCAGGGAGGGCAAGGGATGGAACCGCTGGTACCTTAAGGGGATCGAACCGGAGGAGATCGGGGCCAGGGCGGCGGAATGCGCCGGGGAACTTCTTCGGAACAACCTGAGGAAGAGCACCGCGCTTCTAGCGGAAGAACTGGCGGAGGCGGGCAGCACGTTGGTCCTCATGTCGGCGTCCCTTGTTCAGATCGCCGAGACGATAGGTAGGGGTCTGGGCATCGGTGAGGTGATGGCCAGTGTTCCCGAGGTCTCGGAAGGCGAGTTCACGGGAAGGCTCTCCGGGACCAGGCCCTGGGGGAGGAACAAGCTTGCCCTGGCGGAGGCACTCTGCATCGAGAGGGGCTTCGCGATGGAAAGGTGCGCCGGAGCAGGCGACTCCTGGTCCGACAGGTTCCTACTCTTGAGCTGCGGTTGCCCCGTGGTGGTCTGCCCTGACAGGAAGCTGGAGAGGATGGCGCGAAGCAGGGGATGGCGGACTATCGGGGGAAGGCACACCAGATGGGCGTGAAGCGCCGGGGGGACATGTCGAGGACGAGGGCTAACGGAGGCGCGCCAAGGGAGCATGGTGAGAACTCGGGCTAACGGAGGCATGGAGAAAGTGTCGCAAGTCAGTAGCCATGTGCTTTCTCCCAACGCCAAGCGACCAAGAAGCAGACTAGGACTTACATAGATGCTAACAAGGGCGCTTGGCGCGTATTCCGGCGGCCTCGACAGCGTCCTCGCCGCCGAGGTTCTCCGGTCCCAGGGTGTGGAGGTGGAGGTTGTCTCCTTCGAGAGTCCCTTCTTCTCCTGGGAGGAAGGGAGGGTGGCTGCCGCCGGACAGGGGCTGCCCTGGCGGGGACTGGACTTCACCCCGGTCATCATGAGGCTCCTGAAGGATCCTCCAAGCGGGTTCGGCAGGAACCTGAACCCGTGCATCGACTGCCACGCCGGGATGTTCAGGATTCTGGGCGGAATAGCAGAGGAGGAGGGATTCAACCTGATATTCTCCGGGGAGGTGCTGGGACAGAGGCCCATGTCACAGAACCGCAACTCACTGAACCGGGTGGCCAACCTCTCCGGCCACGGGGACATCCTCCTGCGCCCGCTCTCGGCGAAGCTGCTCGATCCAACGCTGCCGGAAAGACTGGAACTGGTAGACCGGGACAGGCTGCTTGACATCTCCGGCAGGGGGAGGAGAAGACAGATGCGGCTGGCGGAGGAGCACGGACTCTCGTACAGGAACCCCGGCGGAGGCTGCCTGCTCACCGAGCCCAATTACTGCCACAGGCTGAAGGTTGTGATGGAGATCCCCGGAATGCTCAGCCCTGCCGTGGCCAGGCTGATAAGGCACGGGAGGTTCTTCCGCCTCTCCTCAGACACCGTGGCCCTCGTGGGAAGGGACGAGACGGACAACGCCGCCATAGAATCCCTGGCAGGCGATCTGGTCACCTTCTCCCTGGAGGACGTCCCCGGCCCCACTGGAGTGCTGATAGGTGACCGCGCGTTGCTGCCGGAAATGGTCATGCTGGTGAGGAAGTACGCCGGTCTCGAGGAATGACCGCCCTCGAACTGGTTTTCATGAATATCTGAAACTGCTAATATGGGTTCATTAACGGGGAACCCATGCCTTACTTGACAGTGCTGATTTTATACTTATGAAATCACCTCGTTCCACGCGAATCGAGAGGCATCATTATGACCAGGATCAAGAGGCTGTTCGACTAACGCTGCCGACCCGTTCCACAGGCAGCCCTTCTTGGAGTCAGAGACAGGATCTGGTCCCGGTCCGGGCGGTTGAGGCCCGCGGCCGGCAGACACGGGAATGATGCCATGCACATACATTTTGACGACACTATCGACGAAGATGCGGTGAAGAGCGTCTCCACCATGGAGGTACTGAGGAAGATGTCCCCCTTCCTCAGGTCCCACCGGGGAGCCTTCGCCTCCAGCGCCCTGCTGCTCTTTCTCTCCGTGGGGGGAGAGCTGGCGGGTCCTGTGATACTCCGCCAGGTGATAGACACGGCGATACCGGAGAGGTCCGTCCCCGCCATAGTCCTCTACTCGATCCTCTTCGCCGCCACCTTCACCTTCGCCATGGTAATGTCGTACCTGCAGGTCATGATCACCACCAGGGTGGGGCTCTCGGTGGTCCGGGACCTCAAGGACAGGGTCTTCAGGCACATGCTCACCCTGTCGCTCTCGTACTTCGACAGGAATCCCACCGGCAAGCTGATGGCACGGGTGGAGAGCGATTCGGAGAGGGTCAGGATGCTGTTCAGCGATGTTTCCATGGCCCTGCTCAGGAACGTGGCCATGGTCTGCGGTACACTGGGCATAATGTTCGTGGCCGACGCCACCATAACCCTCTGGGTTCTTGCGCTGCTGCTGCCGGTAGCCCTTCTCACGGTACCGGTGCTGAGGAAGATGCGGAAGCTCTACAGGAGGGTTAGGTCCTCGTACGCCCGCATATCCGGATTCATCGCCGAGTACGTGAGATCGGTTCCGGTGCTGCAGGTCTTCGGAGCCACCGGCATGGCCAGGGGAAGGATACACGAGGAGGGCGAGCGGTTCCTGAGCAGGGAGGTCCACGCCTACTTCTGGGAGTACGGTTTCTGGAGCTTCCTGGGCAGCTGCGAGATCCTGGCCGTCATGGTGATACTCCTCTCGGGAAGGGCCGGGGTGATAGCCGGCGCCGTGACCATCGGCACGGTGGTGATGTTCGTGGAGTACACCAGGCGGCTCTTCGGACCGGTTGTGATGTTCTCCGAGACCCTGAACATGGTCCAGAGGGCGGCCGCGTCCGCGGAGCGGCTCTTCGACATCCTCTCCACCACCACGCTCACTCCCGACGGCCACCTGGGCGAGGAGGACTTCCCGAAGGACTGGAGCGGAATAAGGTTCGAGGGCGTCTGGTTCCGGTACCCAGACGGACCCTGGGTGCTGAAGGACGTCAGCTTCACGCTGGGAAGGGGCGAGATGGTGGCCCTTGTCGGTCCCAGCGGAGGCGGGAAGAGCACCATCGTGAGCCTCCTGCTCAGGTTCTACGAGCCCACTCAGGGACGGATAACCATCGACGGCACCGACATACGGGACTTCCGCCTGAAGGTCTGGCGGGGCAGGCTTGGACTCGTCCTGCAGAGCGTGAACCTTTTCTCCGGCACTCTTTCGGAGAATCTCACGGTGTTCCGGAGGGGCATACCCGAGGAATCACAGAGGGAGGCCCTCAGGGCCATCGAGGCCGAGGACATCCTCCGCCTGATACCCGGGGGTCTTCAAGGCAGCGTCAGCGAGGGAGGCCTCAATCTCTCAATGGGACAGAGGCAGCTTATCAACTACGCCAGGGCGGTCCTGAAGGACCCTGACATACTGGTCCTGGACGAGGCGACCTCGTCGGTGGACCCCGGCACCGAGAAGAGGATACAGAGGTCAACGGACCTCATCGTGAGGCACAGGACGGCCCTGGTAGTGGCCCACAGGCTGACCACGGTCACCCACGCCACAAGGATACTGGTGATGCAGCACGGGGTGATAGCCGAGAGGGGTTCCCACGGAGAGCTTCTGGAGAGGGACGGGATATACGCCGGCCTCTGCCGTCTTCAGCTGACGGGAGGCGAGCATGCCTGAGTACAGGGGCTACCTGAGATGGATAATGGATTTCTGGAGGCCCCACAGGAAGCATCTGGCGGTACTGGTGCTCTTCACACTGGTCTCCAGCGCCGTGGCACTGGGTTTCCCGCTTGTGTTCCGATACCTCCTGGACAACGCTGGGACCGTCCTGGGGGATTCCGGGCGGACCGGTGAGTTCTCCGCCATAATGATGGTGCTGGGAGCCCTTGCCATGGCCAGGTTCGTGGCCGGCCTGTACCCCGGCGCCAGGGCCTGGCTGAACAGCAAGATAGGCAGGGATATACGCGACAGGGTCTTCGCCAGCCTTATGAGGAAGGACTACAGGTTCTGGAACACCTTCAGGCCCGGAGACCTGACCACCCGCCTGTCCGACGACATCGTCGACTACCCCAGGATCGCCTGGTTCAGCTGCTCGGCCGTCTTCAGAGCACTGGAGTCGTCCTCCAGGCTGGTCTTCTGCCTGGCGGTGATGTTCCTCATGAGCTGGGAGCTGACGCTGATAGCCCTGGTGCCGCTGCCTGTCATGTTCCTGATCTTCACTCGAGTTGAGGCCAGGCTTGGCGGCAGGGTCGAGGAGAGCCGGAGGGCGACCAGCCACACAGGAGACCTCCTGGACAGCACATTCGCGGGGATCCCCATCATCAAGGCCTATACCGCCGAGGAAGGCCAGGCGGAAAGGCTCAGGGGTCTGCTGGACAGCAGGCTGAGCATCGACCTTGCCATAACCCGCCTGGTGATGATGGTACACAGCATCTACAGCGTACTGGGCCAGGTCGGCAAGGTGACCGTCATGTTCGTGGGCGGCCTCTTCGTCATCTGGAACAGGATAGGCATCGGAGAGTTCTACGCCTTCTACGTCTACCTGGACATGCTCCTGGCACCTATGATGGACATTCCGAACCTGTTCGTGACCTCCAGGCAGGCATTCACCTCCATCGACAGGGAGAAGGAGATCCTCAACTTCCCCGACGCCCCCGAGAGGAGCGGAACCCTTGGAAGCGGACCGGTGAAGACCCTGCGAATGGAGGGGGCCGGGTTCAGCTACCCGGGCTCGGAAGCCGGAATAGGCGGTCTGGACCTTGAACTGACCGGCCCGGGCATCTACGCTCTGGTCGGCGAGGTGGGGAGCGGCAAGTCCACCGTCCTGAAGATGCTGACCGGACAGCTGCCCTGCACCGAGGGGCGGATCACGGTGAACGGGATCGACCTGGACGAGCTCTCGCCGGAGTACATGGTGGAGCAGACCGGGTACGTGCCCCAGGAATCGGTCCTCTTCAGCCGGTCGGTGGCCGAGAACGTCAGACTCGGAAGGGAACTGGACGATGGGAAGGTGGAGCGTTCCCTGGGAATAGCCGGCCTGGAGGATGCGGAACTCTCCGCAGGGGCCATGACGGAGCTTGGCCAGGGCGGGTCCGGGGTCAGCGGCGGCCAGAGACAGAGGGTGGCCATAGCCAGGGCACTGGCAGGGGACCCCTCCCTGCTGCTCTTCGACGACTGCACGGCGGCCCTGGACGCGGAGAAGGAGAACGAACTCTGGAAACACCTTGAACAGGAGCGCGGCGACGCCCTGGTCATTGTGATATCCCATCGTGAAGCCACCGTGAGGAGGAGCGACAGGGTCATATTCGTCCACGACGGCAGGATGGTGGACTTCGACACCCACGAGAGGCTGCTGGAACGGAACCGGCTATACAGGCTGGTGCTCTCGGCGGAGATGGAATGAGAAACGTTCCCGGCTACCTCGACCTGATGGAGCGGGGCCTGCTGGAACACCGTGTTGAGGAACTCACGTCCATGCTGAGGAACTGCCGCCTCTGCCGCAGGGAATGCGGAGTGGACAGGACCCGCGGAGAAAGGGGCTGGTGCGGCGCCGGCGGGGTGATGGAGGTCTCCTCCACCTGCGTCCACAGGGGAGAGGAGCCCGTTCTCATGGGGGACGCGGGAGTGGGGAACGTATTCCTTGCCAGGTGTACGATGCACTGCGTCTACTGCCAGAACCACTCCATCAGCCAGCCGGGCCCCGGAAGACGGCCCGAATGGGGAATGACCCCGCAGGAACTCGCCATGCGCCTTCTGGAGTTCCAGAAGTCCGGATGTCCCACGGCGGGTTTCGTCACGCCGACCCACTACGCTCCCATCGTCTTCCAGGCGGTGGCACTGGCTGCGTCCCGGGGGTTCAGGCTCCCGGTCATCTACAACACGGGAACCTACGATTCCATGGATCTCCTCGGCCTCCTGGACGGACTGGTGGACATCTACCTGCCGGACATGAAGTACAGCGATCCGGTGCCAGGAGAGGAGTATTCGGAAGCTCCCGGTTATCCGGCCTTTTCCAGGGAAGCCGTGCTGGAGATGCACCGTCAGGTTGGGGACCTTGCCGTAGACGAACACGGGACGGCATTCCGCGGCCTTCTAATAAGGCTCCTGGTCCTTCCCGGAGGGGTATCGGGCACGGAAGACACCCTCCGGTTCATAGCCCGGGAGCTTGGTACCGGAACCTTCGTGAGCCTGATGTCCCAGTACTATCCCACCCACATGGCCGGCAGCCATCCTCCCCTGGACAGGCGGCTGCGGCCGGGCGAGTACCGAAGGGCGGAGGACCTCCTGGTGGAACTTGGTTTCGAGAACGGCTGGGTACAGGACCCGGTGGACTCACCGGACACCTGCCTGCCCGGGATCGATTTCAGCCTGTAGTTCCGGGTTCCTCCAGGGCCGCAATAAGCTCTGCCACGGCACGGGGTACATCATCGGATGCCATTATGGCGGAGACCACGGCTATGCCGTCGGCACCCGCAGCCATGACTTCCCCGGCGTTGGAGGCTTTCAGCCCCCCTATGGCCACCAGCGGCAGGTCCGTGGACTCCCTCAGGGCTCTCAGGCCATCGATGCCCAGGGGATGCCCGAGGCCGGTCTTGGTGTCCGTGGAGAAGACCAGGTTTGCCGCAAGGTAGTCGGCGCCGTCCTCCCGGGCACGGACGGCCTCCTCCACGGTCCTTACCGAGACCCCCAGCACCGGGCCGGGTCCCAGCAGTTCGCGAGCCCTGCCGGCCGGCATGTCGTCCTGTCCCAGGTGGACGCCGTCGGCCCCGGAGGCCATTGCCACGTCAAGCCTGTCGTTGACGATGAAAAGGGCTCCAGATCTTCGGCAGATCTCCAACAGGGCCTCTGCGGACCTGAGCAGGTCCCTTGTAGACGCCGTCTTGTCCCTCAGCTGGACCGTCCCCACGCCGGCCGCAAGGGCGACCCTGCAGGTCTCCGGGACACCCCGGGGACCGCAGAGCACCGGGTCGGTCACGAGGTAGAGATGCAGCCTTCGGGGATCAACCATCGATGGCGGCCCTGAGAAGGCGGGTCACCTGGGAGGGTTCCAATCCCGCCAGGCTGTCCAGGAAGTGGGGGACGAAGGTGCCGGGGCCGGAAGCCAGTCCGGCGGCGATCTCACCGGCGATGCCCATGACCGAGATGCCCGTGAAGGCCGCCTCGAACATGTCGTCCATGGAGGCCGCGAAGCAGGCCACGGCGGTGGAGGCCGCGCATCCGGTACCCGTCACCCTACCCATGATCGGGTGGCCGTTCTCTATAACGGCGGTGCTCCTGCCGTCGGTTACTATGTCCGTGGCCCCGGTGGCCGCCACCACCCATCCGCGGTCCCGGGCGAAGGCGGATATCACTTCCTCCCTGTCACCCGCGGATTCCAGGGAGTCTACTCCCCTCACCTTCCCTCCGCTTCCGGAGAGAGCGAGCACCTCCCCGGCGTTGCCCCGCACTACGGCTATCTCAAGTTCGTCGGCGAGCATCCTGGCCGAATCGGTCCTGAGGGACGTGGCGCCTGCACCCACCGGGTCCAGGATCACCGGTATACCGTTCTCGTTCGCCGACCTGCCCGCGGCCAGCATGCTCCTGACCTGTTCCGGATCGAGGGTGCCGATGTTGAGGACAAGAGCGCCGGCGTACCTCACCATCTCGGGGGATTCTTCGATGCAGGGCGCCATCACCGGTGCGGCTCCCAGGCAGAGCGTGACGTTGGCGGTGAAGTTCATCACCACGCTGTTGGTTATGTGGTGGACCATGGGTTTCCTGGAACGGACCGCTTCCAGTCCTCTGCAGATGATGTCTGCGGGTTTCATGCGCGACCTCCGGATTTTCTTACGCCGACATTACTCGGATCAAGTTCGAGGGGTGCAATTCTCAGGCCCGGACACTCCGGACCACCCCCAATCCTCATGGCAAAGGTACGAACGGCTGGGAGCCAAGTCAAACTCCAGTCTTGTCCAGGGCCTCCAGTGGAGTTATTTCAGTCGGACCGGAACACACGACAACCAGAAAGGCAGTCAGGATGATCCTTCAGCTGACAGCGGCGGTCTGTATGATACTCGGCCTTCAACCCGGCGACCCCTGGCCCGGAGACCTGGACGCGGCCTTCCAGGAAGCCCTTGATTCCATTTGCATCTACAGGGAGCAGCTGGATTTCGACAGGCACTGGGCAACCTCGGTCCACATGGCGGACTCCAGCGTGCTCATGGGGATACAGAGAATAGAATCGCTGCCCCTGATACTGGAGGAGTCGCTTGGCGTGCTGACCGACTACCGATCTCTCGAGTCCCGGCAGGAGGGGCTCCAGGCGCTGCACGTGGCGGTGACACTCCTGGAGGAGGCCGATTCGGAGCTGCGGGAGATGCTGGAGGGAATGCCGCCGGGAAGGGTCGATTCCCTGGTCTCCGCGGTGCCGACGCTGTGGATGAGCGAGGAGGACCCGCTGGACTGGGGGGGAACGCTTGCGGGATGGGGCATCGCGGCGGTTGAGGGGGAGGAGATGGACCTGGACACCCTGGCCCTGCTCCTGGAGAGCTGTCCGCCGCCGGTCACCGTTAGCCCGGAGGAGCTGCTGTCCTGCGCCCTGGCCCTGCGGGAGGCCGACTGGCCCGATGAACTCTCCGTCACCCTGCCAGGGGTGACGGGGACGACCGCAACCTTCTGCTTCGACGGCCCCGTCAGGTACGTGGTGGGCGGACGGGGAAGGAACACCTACAATGAGGACTGCCCTTTCGAACTGATAATCGACCTTGGAGGCGACGATCTCTACGGTGACGGGGTCGGAGGCGCCTTCGGTCCGGCAGGAAGGAGGGTCTCGGTGGTCATGGACCTGGACGGGGACGACCGCTACAGCAGCACCGCCCCGGTGAGCCAGGGCTGCGGCATCATGGGAACAGGGGGAGTCATAGACCTTGCGGGGGACGACACCTGGTCCGCCGGCGACTTCTCCCAGGGAGCCGGCATCATGGGTCAGGGGTTCCTCATCGACCTTGAGGGGGACGATGTCCATACGGCGGGCACCTTCGCCCAGGGTGCCGGATGCATGGGTACCGGCCTCTTCTACGACGGCGGGGGCGACGACCTCAGGCGGGTGGATCTCTTCGGGCAGGGTTTCGGGGGCCCGGGAGGCCGCGGGACACTGGTGGACATGCAGGGCAGCGACTGCAGCCTGGCGGGTTTCCGCTACTCCCACGCACCGCTGCTTCCCGATGACAACCAGGCCATGTCCCAGGGCTTCGGAATGGGTCTGCGCCCGCTGATAGCCGGGGGCATCGGCCTGATGGCGGACTTCGGGAGCGGCAACGACACCTACAGGGCCGGGGTCTTCGGCCAGGGATGCAGCTACTTCTACAGCCTGGGGATGCTCTACGACCAGGGCGGCCAGGATTCCTACCAGGCGGCCCAGTACAGCCAGGGATCCGGCATCCATCTGGCGGCGGGATGTCTCTGGGACGGGGACGGGGACGACAGCTACTTCTCCAGGAACGGCCCCGCCCAGGGAAGCGCCCACGACCTCTCCACCGGCTTCCTTGTGGACGGGGGAGGCAACGACTGGTACTGCTCCGACGGCGGCCAGTCCCTCTCCCTGACCAACTCCGCAACCGTTTTCATCGACATATCAGGCAACGACACATACTGCGGAAGGGGAGGCGGCCAGGGTGACGCCAGGTGGAGCAGGGGCTCCTCCGGCGCCGCCTTATTCATCGACCTGGCGGACTCGGATTTCTACACTGGCTGTGGTGCCGATTCCACCTTCTGGACAGGAGGGGATTACGGCGCGGGAATCGACCTCGCAGCGACGACCCCGGGAGGACTCGAACCGCAGGATCCCATCGGCGATCCCGGGTCTCTGGACCTGGACTCCCTCTTCTCGGTGGCATCCGAGTGGGAGGTCGGGCCCAACCGGGACAGGGTGCTGGCCCACAGGGAGGAGCTGGCGGCCAGGGGAAGGGAGGCGGTGGAGTACCTCCTGGAGGAGCACCTGGGGACCCTCAGCGGCCTCGAGGTGAGGGCCATGGAGCTTGCGTTCGGGGAGAACACGGAGGATGTCCTGGAACTGCTGCTGGGCGGGCTGGATAGAATAGACAGCCTCACGACCAGGGAAGGGGGCAATCTGGTGTATTTCCTGGGCAAGCTGGAGGACTTAAGGGCCGCAGCGCCGCTGGAGGGACTGCTGGAGAGGGATTCCCTCTCGGCGGGGCTGACGGTGGGCGTGGTCAGGGCGCTGGGCGAAACAGGCAGCACCGGGTCGGTGCCCGCCGTTGTCGGTCTCGCGTCCCACCCCTCCGAGAGGGTCAGGCGGGAGTGCGCCGTGTCGCTGGGACTGATATGCGACACCTCCTCCGCGGAGACACTGGACCTCCTGGCCGTCGATCAGTCCCTTGCCGTGAGGTCCGCGGCGGAGCGGGCCCTTGAAATGCTGGAGGAGGCTGCCGCGGAGGCCGCGGCTGCCGCGGAGGCCGAAGCTGATGCCGGGACCGGCGGGGGGGAGGGGGAATGAGATTTTCGGTTTGATTGACACGGGCCTCCTTCGGCTATATTTTGTGCTTGTGTGAGGGAAGATAGAACTCGAGAGAACTAGAAACGAAAGGAAGTTCCATGAAGAGAATCGGACTTATGCTGATGGTTGTCGGCGTAGTTCTTATAGCCGGCTGCGCCGGTGACGACCCCGCAGGGCCTTCGGGCACCTTCGGGGACGTATCCAACCTCCAGATCGACGAGGCCGCCTCCGCGGGCAGGGACATAGTCCTCACCTGGGATGCAGTTGATGACGCCGACGGATACGTGGTCTACTACAGCACCGACCAGTCCACCTGGACCGAGGGCGCCGACGTCACGACCACCACAGTCACCCATACCGCCGACAGGGCCTACTACTACGCCGTGAAGGCCTACCAGGGCACCAATTTCTCGGAGAACAACTCCAACATCGTCAACACCCTCCCGGTGGACGACACGGTGACCTACACCATCTACGACAATTACAGCCCCGACACACAGCCCAGCGGCTTCATATTCGGAGTTACGCAGGGCGGCGGCCAGACCGGAATGGCCAGCAGCACCAGCTTCGCCCAGGACATCTACGCCTGGGACCTCAGCAAGGGCGACGAGGACGTGTGGCTGCTCTCCGGTGACTACGGCACCTACGGAAACGGCAAACCCACTATGATGCAGGAGCCTCTCGCCGCAGGATACGCCGACCCCGACGGTGATTGGTACGACGAGAGCTACAGGCTCTATACCACCGACGAAAGGGTCTTCTGCATGCTCTACGACGGTCTCTACGCCAAGATCTACGATCTCAGCGTCACGGCCGACCCTGCCTCCGCCAACGGAACCATCGTCAGCTTCAGCTACGAGATACAGCTGCTGGACGGAGTGAGCGTCTTCACCGACAAGTAGTCGGCTGGAGCGGAGAGGGACAGGGGGGAGCTTCGGCTCCCCCCGCTTTTCGTATGGAGGACAGAATGAGAAAGACCTCTGGAATGGCACTGGCGGCCTGCGTCATGCTGGCGGCCGGGAACCTGTCCGCCGCTCTTCCCGGAGGACTGGGCGGCGTCTTCCAGGGAATCGCCGCCATGTACGGAGGTGACTGGGGCTTCGGAGTGATCGAGTTCTCCAGCGGCGACACCGAGACCCGGAACACAACCGCCAGCTTCGCCATGGAGATACCCCACCTCCCCCTTACCGCCTTCGGGATAGAGCTTTCCAACAGGGGGGAGATCCCTCTGGACGAGATGATAGCCAGGAACGAGTACTTCTGGGAGAGGCTCCACTGGGCCCAGCAGGGGGGCCGCGGAATGTGTATGGCCGTCATATGGAGCATGGGGGAGGGCCGGATAGCCGAGTGGCTGTCAGGAAACGGCTACTCCGGCACCGAGATCAACGGCGTAGTGCAGGACTACCCGGGATGCCCGGCCTACGACCCCAACCTCATCAGCGTGGAGGACGCCCTGGGCTTCCTCCGGATCATTCACGACAACCTGGACCAGGAGAACGTGAGGAGAATAGGTTCCAACCCGCCCTTCTCCGACCACATCGAGGAGACGCTGGGCTTCGGTGACGAGGTTTACGGCTGGATGGACGTGTCCGAGGGCAGCAAGCACCTCTTCATGATCATCGACCGTCCCGGCGATGACGACCTGGGCATAGTGATGCTCAACAGCGGCCTGGACGACAGGTCCGACGCCGACCTGGCCTTCAGGATGCTCTACCGGGCCCTGGTCGACTAGACGGGAGAGGCTGGAGTGAGGGCCCTTAGGGTGCTTCGCTGCGCGGCTGCACTGACGGTCATCTGCTGCTGCAGCGACCCCTTCGGCGCCGACCTCTCCATAACCGTCACCCATCCCCCGGCTGAGGGAGCGGAGGCCGACGGCAGCTACATCGTACAGTGGACCCTTGAGGCCCCGGAGTACTCGGACACCGGGATACTGCTCTTCGTGGACACCGACCGGGACCCGGGGAGCGGACTGATACAGATAAGCGACACCCTGTCCGTGGAGTCGTCGGGCTACCTGTGGGACTGCTCGCTGTTCCCGGAGGCCTCGTACTACGTGCGGGCCATGATCTTCGAGGGGAGCAGGTCGGAGTCGGACTACAGCGAGGGAACGGTCGATGTGTCCCATTCGCAGGGAGACTAGGGGGGCGCCATGCTTTGCCTTCTAATGACATGGCTCATTGCGGTCATACCGGCCATCGACGAACTGCCCGGGGGCGAGTTCGCCGCCGTTGCCGCGGACCTCTCGTCGGACAGCGTCCTGGTTTTCACCGGGGAGGGATCATATCCCGTGGGGAAAGGGTTCCTACGCGCGGCAGGGCCCTGCACGATCACGGTCAAAGCGGCATTATCCCGCCTGGAGGGTCTCTACCGGGACGGAGAGGGGATCGGTGGATTTCCCGCCGGCCCCGACCTGGGGGACGGGCAGGCGGCGGAAGTCGCTCCGGGATGGGAACTCTACGGCTGGGTGGATGCCGGCGAGGATCACAAGACATTTGCCCTGATTGCGCGATCGCCCTCCGGCAGGGACATCGCGCTTGTTCTGCTGAACAGGAGGCTGTGCTGTCCCGGGAAGGCCGACCTGGCCCTGATGATGCTGTGGCGGGCGGCGGAGAGCCTGTGACAGGGTCTTGCCACTTTCCGGGCATTGTATTAAGATTGCGTTAAGTTATTCGCAGTATGGGGATGGAATAGGCCATCCCTGACATGGAGGAGGAGAGTAATGAAAAGGGTCACCACGCTGATATGCCTTCTTGCCTTCGCAGGTACGGCCGTCGCCCAGTTCTCGCTGGGCTTCAACCAGGTCGAGATACCGACATACGTCAACGTATCCGGCGGTGAACTCTGGACTGAGAACATGAACCTGCTCCGTATCGGTTCCAAGTTCTCCCCCGAGTTCCGAGTAGAGGGATACATCGGCTACATGAAGGAGACATACGAGCTGGATCCTCAGCCTGCCGCTCCCGTGGAGTACGAGGGCAGCGCCATGGCATTCGGTGCCGGCGGCTACTATGTGATCGAGGCTCCCGCCAACACCAGCTTCAGCTTCGGCGCCAGGTTCCTTTACGGCACGACCAACATGGAGGCCGGTACCGATGAGATGGAGACCACCGCCTGGTCCCTCGATCCCCTGATGAGGATCGACTTCGCCATCCCCGGCGCCGAGAGGCTCGCCTTCTTCACCGAGTTCGGTTTCCGCTACGCCAGCGCCACCAGCACCTACACCGATGCCGGCGTCCAGGATCCCACAGACTACAAGTGGTCCGGATTCCAGACCTACGCTCCAGAGAACGTTCTGGCCGGCGCGTACTACAGCTTCTAGAGAAGGACATATCTCTGTCGGGGGCACACCTTCGGGTGTGCCCCTTTTTGTTGTATCGGGGGTCCGTGCACTATATTCCTCCCCGTTGGGTCAGCATTTCCCTCAGGTATTCGATCAAAGACGAAAGAGGTGCTTTAATGGCCGTGAACTTCAGGGGGCGAAGTCTGCTCACGCTCCTGGACCTCTCCAGGGACGATGTAAGGTACCTGCTGGACGTTTCCCACCTCCTGAAGGCGGAGAGGACCGCCTTCCAGGTGCAGCAGAGGTTCCGGGGGAAGACCCTGGCCATGCTCTTCGAGAAGAGGTCCACCAGGACCAGGTGCGCCTTTGAGACCGCTTTCGGCGAGGAGGGCGGGCACCCCGTGTTCCTATCCAGCTCCGACATACAGCTTGGGGCCAAGGAGAGCATAGAGGACACCGCCAGGGTGCTGGGCAGGATGTTCGACGCCATAATGTTCAGGGGCTTCAGTCAGGAGACGGTGGAGATACTGGACGAGTACGCAGGCGTGCCGGTCTACAACGGGCTCACCGACATGTTCCACCCGACGCAGGTACTGGCGGACCTGATGACCATGGAGGAGCAGTTCGGGCAGCTGGCGGGGCTGGACTTCGTCTACGCCGGGGATGGCCGCAACAACATGGCCAACAGCCTTATGGTGGGATGCGCCCTGATGGGGGTGAACTGCACCATCCTGGCCCCGGATTCCCTGTATCCCAAATCGGAGCTCGTTGATACGGTGAAGCAGATCGCTTATGATTCCGGTTCGACCCTGAACATCACCTCCAGCAGGGAAGAGGCCATTCCCGGCGCCGACGTGGTATACACCGACGTGTGGGTGTCCATGGGCGAGGAGGAGAAGTCCGGGGAGAGGATGCAGCTCCTGTCGCCCTACAGGGTTGACGGGGACATGATGGGAATGACGGAGAATCCGGGGACCGTATTCATGCACTGCCTTCCGGCGGTGAAGGGCAACGAGGTTACCGCCGGAGTAATCGAGGGTCCCGCGTCGGTGGTCTGGGACGAGGCCGAGAACAGGAAGCATACCATCAAGGCCCTGATGGCGGCGAGCCTGCTCTAGGACAGACCCGGAGTTCCCGGGACCCGGCATCACCCTGAAGGGTATACAATGTCTTACTCAATGGCCCTGCTGGCATTGGTCGCCATCGCTTCGGCACAGGAGCAGACACCGGTTCATGCGTATCCCCTCATGGACCAGGTGGACGTCAACGCCTACGTCGTAGGCCCCGGGGACGTGCTCTGGTTCTCCTTCCCCGGGACGATGCCCGGGGACACCACGGGAGGGAGCGGACCCCTGCTCCTGGAGGTGACGCCCGACGGCTACGCCGTCATGCCCTCGGTGGGGGCATGGAGGGTTTCGGGCCTGACCCTTGCCGAGGCTGCCTCCATGATCGAGAGGGGCTTCTCGTCCAGGTTCCCCGGGCTCTCGGGAATTGCCGGCCTGGCCGGGATGAGGGTCTTCCAGGCGGCCGTCACCGGCCACGTGAACGCTCCCGGAATTGTGGAGGTGACCGGCGCTGATGGTCTTGAGAAGGTGCTGGAGAAGGCCGGGGGGATAGCCTCCACCGGAAGCATGACCCGTGTCATGATAATCGGGGGTAACGATACCTCGGTGGTGGACCTGACCCGTTTCCTCCTCCGGGGTGATGTATCCTCCAATCCACCCCTTTCGCTGGGCCAGAGGGTCCACGTGCCCGAGGCCGGGGAATTCGTGATGATGGAGGGTGCGATCCATTTCACCCAGCCGGTCTCCGCCGGTTTCGGCGGTGGTACCGAGCAGCTGGTCTGGAGCAACAGCAGAAGGGGGATGACCGAGTACATACCCGGCGAGACGGCCTCGGAGCTGGTGGCCAGGATGGGAGGTACGCAGCCCTGGGCGCTGAGGGACAGCTGCTACGTCCTAAGGGAAGGCGGCACCGTTACCGGTACTGTCATTCCGGCTCCGCTGGACGACCAGGAAACCGACCCGGTGCTCCTGCCCAACGACCTGGTGGTCTGTCCCGGCACGCCGCCGGTGGTGACCGTGAGCGGGGAGGTGACCAATCCCGGCATCTATCCCCATACAGCGGGAATGGGAGCCCTCTTCTACGTAGACCAGGCGGGAGGGTTCCTGAGGGCCGCCAGACGCTCGGGCACCAGCGTCAGGCTCCCCGAAGGAGATGAGGTGGACGCCGACGATCTCCCCTCGGTGCCGGCGGGCTCCTCTGTGAACGTTCCCAGGAAGATGATGGTGGGATGGGAGGACCCCCTTCTGATAATAACCAGCGTCGCCTCGGTCATAATAGCGTGGAAGAGCCTGGAATGACAGTCCCCGGAGGCACCGATGCCCGGAATGCGGGTCAGAGGCAGCCCCTCTGGTACCTTTTCCTGCTGCTTAGGAACCGGTGGTTCCTGCTGAGGGCGCTGCTTGTGGTGATGATACCAACGGTACTGATAACGTACCTGATGACGAAGAAGTACACAGTCACCACGGTCATAATGCCGCCGGAGGAGCAGTCCGCCTCCGGGCTCACAATAGCCGGTCTGGGACTGGCGGAGTTCGCCGGCTACTTCGGCGGGGGCATGGGCTTCTCGCTGCCCCTTATGACTACACTCTCCGATGTCTACGAGGAGATCCTGAACAGCCGTTCCCTTGTGGAGAGCGTCGTCCTCTCGACCTCCTATATTGATTCGATGGACCTCCGGGACCTCTACGAGGCCGATCCTCAGCAGGCCCTCTACTGGGGCAGGAAGATGTTCAGGGACGACTACAGTGTGAACATCACTCCTACAGGTTTCCTCAGGATCGATTTCACCTTCCGGGACCCGGAGTACGCCGTTGATGTCTCGAGGCAGATCGTGGCGACCCTGGACAGCATCAACAGCGAGATAACCTCCAGCCGCCTGCAGCAGGCCAGGATATTCCTGGAGCAGAGGGCCATGATGGCGGAAAGCTCCCTGATTTCCGCCGGCGATGCCATAAGGAGGTTCGAGGAGAGGTACGGACTGGTTGCCCCGGAGGAGGAGATGCTCAACTACATCTCCACCCTGGCGCAGCTGAAGACCGAGTACGCCACTCTGATGACCGAGATAACCGCCTTGCGGAGGGGCATCACCGGCGCTCCCGGCACGACCCTTCTCTTCAAGGAGAGGAGGGCGGCGGAGATCCTTACGGTGATAGGGATGCTGGAGAGCGGCCAGCCGGCTCCGGGCTACGAGGGAATAATGCCCCCGGTCACCATGGAGGAGTTCCCCGACGTCAGCCTGGAGTACGCGATACTGAGGGCGGACTACGAGATGTCGCTTCAGATAACCAATGCCGTGAAGATCAGCCTGCAGGAGGCGGTCGCGGCGGAGTCTCGTCAGCAGACCCACATACGAGTGCTTGATCCCCCGAGGCATCCCGGCTGGAAGAGCAAGCCCAGGAAGCTGCTCATCTGGATAGAGGTATTCCTGATAGCCTTCGTCGGCCTTTTCTTCTTCCTGGTCGCCAGGGAGAACCTGCGGAGGGTGAAGCGTGAGAACCCCGCACTCTGGGAACCCTGGAGCAGGCTGATAGAGGATATTCGGAGGGAGCTGTTCTTCTGGAAGCGCCGGAAGGGCTGAAGGCCTGCCTTCAGGGCCTTTCGCCGGCCTCCTCCATGAAACCCTGGTAAGCAGCGTACCTTATCGGGTGGATTTCTCCCCGTTCCACAGCATCCTTCACGGCGCATCCCGGTTCGCTCAGGTGCAGGCAGTCGCCGAATCTGCAGTCCCCCAGGAATTCACGGAACTCGGGGAAGCAGTCCTGTATTCCGGTGGCCGGAACATGGTCTATGGAGAACATGCGCAGGCCCGGTGTGTCTATGAGGAAGGTGTCCCCGGGCAGAGGGATCATCCTGGCCGCCACCGTGGTGTGCCTTCCCTTCAGTGTATGCGGGTTCACCTCTCCTATTCGGACCTTCATGGAGGGCACGAAACTCTTCACGATGGAGGTCTTCCCCGCTCCGGAGGGACCGGTCATCACCACTGTCATGCCGCGGATATGCTCCATCAGTTCCTCCGTCCCCTCGCCCTCGAGGGTGCTGGTGAGGAAGACACGGTAGCCGGCGCCGCCGTAGACCGAGCGGACCTCATCCAGCAGGACGCGGTCCTTCGTGTCCTCGCACAGGTCCATCTTGTTCAGGACCACCGTGGAACTCAGCCCCATCCATTCAGAGGCCGCCAGCGCACGGCACAGGAACCCGTGGCTGAAATCGGGCTGTCTGAGCGAACACACCGCCAGAACACGGTCGACGTTGGCGGCGATGACCTGCGTCGTCCTGCCGAGGGGAACGGTCCTCTTCAGTTCGCTCTCCCTCGGAAGGATCTCCTCCACAACCGGGTTGTCGCCGACCATGACCGCCAGGGCCCTGTCCCCGGTCACGGGGCATGTATAATGGTAGACCTTCCCTGCGACCCTTGCCGAGAACTCCCGTCCGGAAGGATCGATCACGGTCACACCCCGCCTGGCAACCGAGGATATCCTGCACGGGAACGCACCGGAATTCAGAAGGGCACCCCCGCGGACGGCGGCAGCACGAACCTGATTATGGACTCGCCTGGTCTTCCCCAGCCGAGTATCTCCCGTACCATCCTCTCGAGATACAGCGAGTCGCTTTTCAGGCGCTCTATCTCGGACTCCAGGGAGTCTATCTCGATCCTGAGGCTGTCGATGCGGCGGGACATCAAATCCACATCGCCCCTTAGCCCTGCAAGGGCTATGAACCCGTGCCTGTTGAACACCAGTATTCCGACCACGATGACGAACACGGCAACGAGTGTTATGTAGAACGACCTCCTGTCTCCGTGTCCGGAAGTGGCCAAGTACTCTACTCCCTGCCGCCGTCGAGGATTATCCCCCTGCCCCTGAAGAAAGCCCTGCAGCCCAGCTCCTCCTCTATGCGCAGGAGCTGATTGTACTTGGCGACCCTGTCGGTCCTGCTGGCGGAGCCGGTCTTTATCAGGTCGGTGTTCATCGCTACCGCCAGGTCGCTGATGAAAGTGTCCTCCGTCTCGCCGCTCCTGTGGCTCACGATAGCCTTCCAGCCGCTCCTCTGGGCCAGGTTGACGGTGTTCATGGTCTCGGTGACCGTACCGATCTGGTTGAGCTTTATGAGGATGGAGTTGGCCGAACCGTTTCCGACGGCCCTGGCCAGGCGGGTCTCGCTTGTCACCAGAAGATCGTCCCCTACTATCAGTATCCTGTGCCCCAGGGCAGAGGTCATCAGCTTCCATCCGTCCCAGTCGTCCTCAGCCAGTCCGTCCTCGATGCTGATTATGGGGTAGCCGTCCACCAGCCCTTTCCAGTATTCCACTATTGCCTCGGAGGTGAGGCCGTCCGGGGAGCATCCGTGCATGAAGTACCTGCCGTCGCGGTAGAACTCGCTGGCCGCCGGGTCCAGGGCGATGAAGACATCCCTGCCCGGTTCGTACCCCGC
The DNA here is from genome assembly GCA_002030045.1 of Candidatus Aegiribacteria sp. MLS_C. Classification (GTDB taxonomy): domain Bacteria; phylum Fermentibacterota; class Fermentibacteria; order Fermentibacterales; family JCC-6; genus Aegiribacteria. The sequence continues at coordinate 113,093 of LQBI01000002.1, forward strand.
GTCGGACACGCTCTCCATTATCAGGTCCAGAGCTGCTTCGTTGTCCGGCAGGTCGGGCGCCAGCCCCCCCTCATCGCCGACGGTGGTCGAGAGACCGACGGACGAGGCCCTGGCCCTCAGGGCATGGAAGACCTCGGTGCCCGCGCGGAGAGCTTCTCCGAAGGTATCGAATCCAGCGGGGACTATCATGAACTCCTGCAGGTCTATGGGGTTGGAGGCGTGCTTTCCGCCGTTGAGAATGTTCATGAAGGGGACCGGCAGGTTCCTGGCCGCAGGTCCACCGAGGTAGCTGTACAGTGGAAGTCCCAGATGGTCTGCCGCGGCCCGGGCCACGGCCATGGAGACCGCGAGCACGGCATTGGCCCCAAGCCTGGATTTGTTCGGTGTTCCGTCCAGACCTATCATGACGCTGTCCACCGTCCACTGTTCAAGCGCGGATATACCGCATATCTCGGGGGCTATGACCGTCTCTACGTTCCTGACGGCTTCCAGGACTCCCTTTCCCATCCAGGCCCCGCCGCCGTCCCGAAGCTCCACCGCCTCGTGCTCACCGGTCGAGGCGCCGCTCGGGACCGCCGCCCTTCCCCAGCCGCCGTTAAGAAGTGTGACATCGACCTCGACGGTCGGGGTGCCTCTTGAATCCAGTATCTGTCTGGCCCTTATCTCTACGATCTCCGGCATGTCATTTCCTTTCTCTATTGTACCGCCCGGGAATATAAGTCCCGGGGGCAGCATGACCATCATCCCGCAGGGTCTTTTCGGGATCACAGATGGCTGAAGGACAGCTGATAGGTCGCTTTCGACAGATAGTCGCTGATAATAGTCTCCGGTGTGGTGGTCTCCAGCACCGACAGGAAGATCCGTCCGATCTCGGGATCGAACTGGGTCCCGATGTTGTCGCTCATCTCCCTGACCGCGTATTCAAGACCGGGCGCTTTCCTGTAGACCCTGTCGGAGGTCATGGCGTCGAATCCATCGGCAGCTGACAGTATCCTGGCATGAAACGGTATGTTGCTGCTGGAAAGACCTTCGGGGTATCCCCGCCCGTCATAACGCTCGTGATGGTACCTGACGGCATCAATGAAGCTGCCGAATGCGGTCACCGGTCTCAGGATGTTGTAGCCTACCTCGGGATGGGTGTTTATGATGTAGTATTCCTCCTCGTTCAGAGGCCCGGCTTTGTTCAGAATGCTCTCCGGAATGCCGATCTTGCCTATGTCGTGGAGCAGGGCGGCGCTGTTGAGAAGGGATATGTCCCTGGTGGGCAGGTGCATCTGCGAAGCGATGCTTGTGGCGTAGGCAGCCACGTTCCTGGAGTGGTTGTGGGTGTAGGGGTCCTTTGCGTCAACCGCACCGGCCAGCGCGGCTATCGTCTGGATGTAGTTCCTCTCGTTGGTCTCGAACAGGTACGCGTTGCTCAGGGCTGCGGCCGCGTGGCGAAGCAGGATGGGAATGTGTGACGAGGAGCCTATCGGGCTCAGCATTCCGCTCCAGTCGGCGAGGACTATCATGCCCCGAAGAGAACCGAAATCCCCGAGGTCCAGGACCTGGACCGAGGGGGAGGAACTCCAGTCAGCACTGGCCGGACTGGCGAAGGAGTCCCTTGTGTTGCCCTCCAGGAAGAGTTCGAGGTCCCGACCTCCCACCCGCTTGGCAAGTTCCCTTCGGAAGCTCCCCTGAAGGGCGTCCTCGGGCATGTCCGACCGGACCAGCATGTAGTTCAGAGGGTTCATGTCGGTGCCGCTGAGGAAGACTCCGAAAAGATCGAAGTCCAGTACGGAGCGGAGTCCGCGGCTTATGGTATCCAGGACCCTGGTGGTCTCCAGTGACGAGGAGAACTCGCCCGCCAGCAGGTTGGCGTTCTCCAGGTTCGTGGCCAGTACCCTCAGGTTCGAAGCCATCCTGTAGTTCATGAGCTGGTTGCCGGCCTGGGCCGCGAAGAGACCTATCAGCTTAAGGTCCCGGGAGGTGAACTCCACCGGTGTCTGGGACCTGGCCACAATGCAGGCTCCGATGTTCCCTTCCGAACTGGGCACGGGAACTCCCATCAGGGAGGTGACAGAGGAGGTGCCGGGCACGACCGGACCCCCCTCTCCGGTGTCGAGGACGCCGCCGTCGATCTCCAGGGCCGCGCTCACCGCATTAATCCAGTCGTTCTCCGACAGCAGATCCTCGTTACCGGACCCGGCCGCTCTCTCCATGATCGGGGACCCCGGCTCCCTGCCCAGATATATCCTGGCCAGGTCTCCCCTGAAGGTCTTCCTGATGCTGTTCACCAGTCCCCCCAGGTAGGACTGAAGCGACTGCTCTGATATGTTGATGTTGACCGTGAGGTCGTAGAGGTCCTTCAGTTCAGGGGAGGGAAGGACCGACAGCTGCTTGTCCCGGACCTCCAGGGCCATCTCCACCATCCTCTTCAGCTCCGTCATCTTGAAGGGTTTCGTGACGAAGTCGAAGGCCCCGCGCTGTATGGCGTCCTTTGCCAGATCTATGGTGCCGTGACCGGTGATGAGGATCACCAGCGTATCAGGGAAACGCCTCCTGACTATGGAGGCCAGCTCGAGACCGTTGATGTCTGGCATCATGATATCGCTGAGTATGAGGCTGAAGGAGGTCTCGCTCATCAGCTCCAGGGCTTCGGAGCCGTTCCCGGCCTCCACCACTACGTAGTCCTGCAGCTCGAGGAATTCGCGGCAGATACCGCGGACGGTCTCCTCGTCGTCCACCACCAGTATGCGGGGTCTGCCGCCGGTCATGTTTTCCTGCCCGTTTCAGCCGTTATTCCGAGGTTTCCCATGCGGGCCAGCAGGGTCGTACGCTTGAGACCCAGCAGCCTGGCGGCATGGGTCTTGTTGCCACCGCTCTTCTTCAGAGCATCTAGGATATAGTGTTTCTCTATGTTTTTCAACAGTGTGTCAAGACCGACGCCTTCGGGTCCGGGGCGCAACGACTCGGGTTCCTGCCTGTCCAACCGTATCCTGACGGGAAGGTCCTCCGGCTCTATGATGCCGTCCTCGCAGAGGACCCATGCCCTCTCCATGGTGTTCTCAAGTTCCCTGACGTTGCCCGGCCAGGGATAGGAGAGGAGCATCGAGACCGTATCGGGACCCAGAACGCACGTGCTCCGGTTCTCGTGGCCGGTGAGCCTGGCCAGGAAGTACTCGGCAAGGGGAAGTATGTCATCGGTCCTCTGCCTCAGGGGAGGTATGTGGACCTCAATGACGTTCAGCCTGTAGTAGAGGTCCTCCCTGAACTCGTTCCTGCCCATCGCGTCTTCAAGGTTCATGTTGGTGGCGGCTATGAGCCTCACGTCCGTTTTGAGGACCTTCGGGCTGCCCACGGGAGAGAACTCCCCGTCCTGCAGTACTCGAAGCAGCTTGACCTGCATCGCCATGCTCATATTGCCGACTTCGTCGAGGAAGAGGGTTCCGCCGTCGGCCACCTGGAACCTGCCGTGGGTAGTTGCAGTGGCGCCGGTGAAGGCTCCCTTCACATGGCCGAACAGCTCGCTCTCCAGCAGTCCCTCCGGAAGGGCACCGGAGTTCACCGACACGAAGGGCTGGGTAGCCCTGAGGGAGTTGCTGTGGACCGCTCTTGCCACCAGCTCCTTGCCCGTTCCGCTCTCCCCCGTGATCAGGATGGTGCTGTCGGTCTTCGCCACCTTGTTCACCAGTTCGAAGACCTGTTCCATGATGCGGCTCTGGTAGATTATCTTCCTGGTGACCCTGTCCCGGGTCCTGCCCATGGAAGTGTGAAGGGCCCTGCCCACGGCGGAGATTACGGTGCTTGCAGTGAAAGGCTTGGGAATGTAATCCACGGCGCCCATGCGAAGAGCTGTCTTGGTGCTCTCGATCGTGGCGAAACCGGTGATGACTATCACCGGCGTGAAGGGGTACTTCTTGCCCGTTATCTCCAGGACCTCGAGACCGGAGGCATCGGGCAGCCGGACGTCGGTTATCAGGAGGTCGTAACCTGACCGCCTCCTGAGCTTCCGCAGGCCATCCTCCGCACTGTCCGCCGTGTCGCACTGGTAACCTGAAAGCTGCAGGGTCTCGCTGAGGAGGGCGGTTATCTCCTTCTCGTCGTCTATTACCAGGATCCGGCTTTTCTTGCTATTATTACCGTTCATGATACTTGTATGGTAACACATTCCCGGTGGTTGTCAACATTTTGACGAATAGAAGAACGAGACCCTCCTCCGTCCGGACGTCGGCATTCCTCGCGGTGAGCATTACTGCGGTGCTGGCCTGCGGAGAGGGCCCGGAAGAGGGTGAGATCGTAATCCGTGCGGAAGACCTTTACATGGCTGAAGGCCCGGAGGAAGACGACAGCCTTGCGCCTTTGGCTTACACCCCGGCCTCGGACAGCCTGTCGGCCATTCAGCCCGCAGAGCCCTCGTTTCCGCCCACCGACAGCTCAGAGGTGGATACAGCGGCCGCCGATAGATCGGCCGTCGATAGTTCGGCCGCCGATAGTTCGGCCGCCGACTCCTCCGGGGTTGAGATATGCCCCTGGACCCGAATAGCGGTGGAGATCAACGGATCAATATACGGAAGCCTGGCGGGACTGACCGTGGAGCCTGACATACTCGGAGCGCACGTGGTCAGGTGCATGTGCTGGGACCTCGATCCCTGGAGAGGAGTTAGCGCCGGGGACTCACTGTACCTCCTGGTCGGTGAGACCGGCAGGGAGAACAGGGTGGTGGCCCTGCGGTACGTCCCGGTGCCGGGCAGCCCCAACCATCCGTTCTCGGTCTACAGCTTCCGCATGACCGGCGACAACTTTCCTTCGCACTACTACTCCGACGGGACGGAGGTGATGAAACTCCTGAGCACGATGCCGGTGAGCACCTTCGAGGAGATGACGGGTCCCTACGGCGAACCCAGGGGAGACCATACACACTCCGGCGTCGATTTCAAGGCGCCCCTGGGGACGACGGTGCGGACATGCAGAGGCGGGACCGTTACTCGGCTGAACTGGAACCCCGAATACAACGGCAACTGCGTGGAGATAGACATCGGGGCAGGCTACAGAGAGATATTCCTGCATCTGGAATCTGTGGACGGAGGAATAACGGTCGGCTCCGTGCTGGCAAGGGGAGACCGGGTGGGGACGGTGGGAAGTACCGGCGTTACCTCAACCGCTCCTCATATCCATTACCAGATCAACGATGAGCGGGGAAATCCCATCGATCCCTACCTCTTCTTCGGCTCCCGCAGGAGAAACCTGCCCCAGGGGGACATGGCGGTATTCACCGCTTTCAGGGAAAGCTGTGACTGCTGGCTGTCGCCCGGTACCGCTGCCGGTGCTCGATGACATATCTGTGGATGTATATTATGAACCGGTATGACAAAATGACACAGTTATCCCCTTCAGAGTGACCCCGACCTTTCAGGAGAGAAATGGCAGCAATACTTGGAATCAACTGCTACAAGCACGACAGCTCCGCCGCGCTGGTGATGGACGGGGAAGTGGTAGCCGCCGCGGAGGAGGAGAGGTTCCGTAGGATCAAGCATTTCTCCGGCTATCCGGAGAAAGCGGTGGAGTACGTTCTCGAGGAGGCCTCGCTGGACCCGTCCCGTGTCGATCGAATAGCCTTCTACATGCTCCCGGGCCTGGTCATGCGCGAGAACCTGGCCCACAGCAGGTACTACCTCTTCAGGCAGGGGGGGCTGTCATTCCTCCTCTCTCAGCTGAACGGCGCCAGGAAGATGGGGGCAATAGGCGGTACGGTGAGACAGCACCTCGGTCCGGGAATGACCGCCCCTGTGAGCTTCGTGGAGCACCACAGGGCCCACGTGGAGTCAGCGCTTCTCTGCTCCGGTCTGCAGCGTGCCGCGATACTCACCATGGACGGAGTGGGAGAGAGGGACACCGGACTGCTGGCCAGCCACGACGGGAAGAGGCTCAGGGTTCACGCCCGTTCCCGGTTCCCCGACTCACCCGGGATCTACTACAGTGCCGTGACCCGGTACCTGGGCTTCAAGCCGGACAACGACGAGTACAAGGTGATGGGCCTTTCCAGCTATGGTTCGCCCCGGTACCTGGACCTCTTCAGGAGGATCATAGGGTCCGGGAACGGCAGTATCAGGGTTGATACCGGTCTCCTGGACATCCACATGGGAGTCCATCACTCCAGTTTCAGACCGGAGGTCATATCCGTCATCGGGCCTCCGAGGAAGCCCGGCGAAGCCATCACGGAAAACCACCAGGACATAGCGGCATCGGCGCAGAGGGCACTGGAGGAGGTCGGCCTGGCCCTGGCCCGTCATCTCAGGCAGGTTTCAGGCGAGGAGGACCTGGTCATATCGGGCGGCGTGGGTCTGAACTGCGTCATGAACGGGCTAATCGAGAGGGAATCCGGGTTCCGCAGTGTTTATCCCATGCCGGCGTCCCACGATGCGGGAACCTCTCTGGGGGCGGCTCTGCACGTGCACAAGGAACTCCTCCCGGAAGTGCCGCTGGTCGTCCCTCCTGGAATGTACCTCGGCCCTTCGTACACAGAGGAGGCCATCCTGAGTGACCTCTCGATGGCGAAGCTCTCATGGGAGAGGCCCGAGGACCTGGCCGGGACAGCGGCGCGGTTGATAGCCGACGGATGGATAGTGGCGCTGTTCAACGGCAGGATGGAATTCGGTCCGAGGGCCCTCGGGAACAGGTCTATACTTGCCGACCCCCGAAGGGCGGATATGAAGGACATCCTGAACAGCGTGGTGAAACACAGGGAATCCTTCCGCCCCTTCTGTCCCAGCTGCCTGGTGGAGGAGGCGGGGAACTATTTCCGGGACTGTACCGTCGCTCCATACATGATAAAGACCTATTCGGTAATCGAGGAGAGGAAAGCCGACATCCCGTCGGTGACGCATGTGGACGGAACCGCCAGGGTGCAGACCGTCAGCAGGGAATCCAACCCCTTCTTCTACGATGTCATCGACGGTTTCCGCGAGATCACCGGGGTGCCCGTGGTGCTGAACACATCCTTCAACATTCGCGGGGAGCCTATCGTCGCCACACCGATAGACGCCGTGAGGTGTTTCTACGGCACGGGGATAGACGCGCTGGTGATCCCTCCCTTCCTGCTCAGGAAGGAGGCGGCCGGCGAATGATAACGGCTCTGGGAAGAGGAACGCTGCTGATCGCCGATGAGGACGCTGAGAGGGCTCACAGGATAAGGAACACCGTATCATCGCTTGGCTACAGCGTGACGGTCCTTTCAAGCGCCAGGCAGACCCTCAGGAGGATCAGGAAGCGTTCGGTGAACGCCGTCATGATCTCTGCCTCAGTGGACGACATGCATATATCAGGTTTTCTGGAGACACTGAGGAGGGCGAACCTGGCCACCGGGATCGTCGTCTACGGGAGGACGGTAAGCGCGGAGGACGCCATCTCCTGGATGAAGTCCGGAGCGGCGGACATAGTGCTGGACCCGGAGGACCAGGAAGCGATGAAGTCGGCTATACAGAGGGCCTTTTCCTTCTCCATCAGTTCCCGCGAGAGGAAGGCTTCCCAGGATTCCGCCCCCGGAAGTGATGTCCCCCAGCTTCTTTACCGCAGCAAAGCCATGGGAGAGGTTGTCACCAGGGCACGCAGAGTAGCACCGCTGAAGGCCACGGTACTCATCACCGGAGAGAGCGGTACCGGCAAAGATGTCCTGGCCAAACAGATACATGCTCTGAGCGGCAGGGCGGGGTCATTTGTGGCCCTGAACTGCGCCGCCATACCGACCACGCTGCTGGAGGACGAGCTCTTCGGCCACGAGAGGGGAGCCTACACCGGCGCCGAGAGTTCCAGGGAGGGGAAATTCGAGGCGGCGGACAGGGGGACTCTTCTCCTTGACGAGATAGGCGAGATACCGCCGGATATCCAGGTGAAACTGCTCAGGATACTCGAGGAAAACCTGGTGACGAGACTGGGGGGGAACCGGCCGCGCCCGGTGGACGTCAGGCTAATCGCAGCCACGAACAGTGACCTCAAGGCGGAGGTCAAGAGAGGCTCCTTCCGGGAGGACCTCTACTACAGGCTCAAGGTGGTGGAGATACAGCTTCCGCCCCTGAGGGCGAGGAAGACCGATATCCCTATGCTGGCCATGTCCTTCCTTCGTGAATCCGCAGAGAAGCATGGCCTGCCCATGCCGGAACTGACCCAGGACGCACTGGAGCGCCTGGTGAGCTACAACTGGCCCGGCAACGTCAGGCAGCTGAGGAACCTGATGGAGAGCATGCTCATAATATCAGGAGGCACAATCGATACCGGCGAACTGCCGGAGGAGATGGCGGGAATTCAATCAGGCAGCGGTTCCGAAATGAGGGTGGAGCTTCCGGTACCTCTGGAGGAACTGGAGAGGCAGGCCATAAAGAAGACCCTGGACCTGGCGGGGGGCAACCGGACCAGGGCGGCGGAGATGCTGGGAATAGGCCGGAGGACCCTCCAGAGGAAGCTCAAGGAGATGTGACCGGTCCTGTGCGTAGGACCGCTGACAGGAAGGGAAGGATTAGATGAGAGTCATCAGGAGCGGACCCTGGGTACCCGGAAAGGTTAAATGGGGGCTCCTGGCCCTGGTTGTGGTCCTGTGGTTCCTGCTGGGAGGACCCTTCTACATCGTAGATCCGGAGGAGGCGGGAGTGGTGCTGACCTTCGGAAGGCACACCGCGACCACAGAGCCGGGTTTCCACTTCAAGTGGCCCTGGCCGGTGCAGACGGTGTACAAACCGCCGATAAACGTGGTACAGAGGATCGAGATAGGGTTCAGGACCGTGACGGAGGATCCGCCGACCTACATCAGTTTCACCAACGACAGGGACATGCTGACCGAGGCCCAGATGCTGACGGGTGACGAGAACATCATCAACGTTGCCATGATAATGCAGTACAGGATCAGCGACCCTGTGGCCTACCTGTTCAACGTACGGGACCAGGAGGGGACCCTCAAGGACATCGCCGAGGCCAGCACCAGGCTGGTGGTGGGCGACAACGCCATCGACGCGGTGCTGACCACGGGAAAGCTTGAGATACAGACGCGGATCATGGACTTGATACAGGAGATATCCGACCAGTACGGGATGGGCGTCAAAGTAGTGGCGGTCCAGCTCATGGACGTGCAGCCTCCCGCTCCGGTCTTCGCTGCGTTCAAGGACGTTGCTACCGCGAGGGAGGACATGCAGGCCTACATCAATGAGGCCGAGAGCTACAGGAACCAGCAGATACCCGAGGCGAGGGCGGATTCCGTGGAGATGGTTAACTCCGCCCTCGGCTACAGCGCCGTAAGGGTCAACACGGCGATCGGCGAGGCGGGGAGGTTCACGGCGGTTGCCGAGGAGTACAGGAAGAGCCCGGAGGTGACGGCGACAAGGCTCCACCTGGAGACCATAGCCAATCTGCTCGAGACGGTGGAAGTGCTGGTGGTGGACGAGACCGCAGGCGCTCTCACCCATTACGACCTTGGAGGTTCGGAATGAAGCGGCTGAAGAGGATACTCTACGCGATGGTGTTCATCTTCGCCCTCCTGGTGGTCCTTGGCGCCTTCTTCACCGTATCCGAGACCGAGCAGGCCGTAATACTCCAGCTGGGGGAACCGATACGGGTGATCGTGGGGGACAGGACCCCGGAGGAGATGGCAGAGCTTCAGGCATGGATTGAGGCCAACGCACCGGGAGTGGCCCTCAGCCAGGGTGCCGGGCTCTACTTCAAGATACCCTTTCTTCAGCAGGTGAGGGTTTTCGACGACAGGATAATGGAGTACGACGATCCCCCGGCGGACGTCGTGACCAGGGACAAGAAGCACATCAAGGTCGACTGCTACGCCCGGTGGCGCATTCAGAACCCCCTCCTGTTCCTGATGAGCGTGAGGACAGAGACCGGTGCCATAAGCCGTCTGGACGATATAATCTACTCCACCATCAGGCAGGAACTGGGCAAGAGCAACCTCATTCAGATAGTAAGGAGCACCAACGATCCAATCGGCCTCGGGGACTACGTCCGACTGGTTAACAACGTCGCCTACTCCGACACCCTGGAGGATATCGAGATGGACGAGTCCGGGGAGATACAGGAGACCATCCGCCTGGTGAGGATGCCGGCCGGCCAGGGAAGGATAAGTATCCTGGAGCGGGTGGCCGACACCAGCAGGAGGATGGCGGCGGACTACGGCATCTGGATAATCGATGTCAGGATCAAGAGGGCCGACCTCCCGGAGGAGAACCAGGAAGCGGTCTTCTCAAGGATGCAGGCGGAGAGGAACAGGATATCCAACAGGTACAGGGCCGAAGGCAGGAGGATGTCCGACGTGATAATAGCCGACACCGATCTGCAGGTGGATTCCATACGGGCGGGGGCCAGCATGAACGCTCTCACCATAAGGGGAAGGGCTGACAGTACTGCTGCCGCCATATACGCCGAAGCCTACAGCACCTATCCGGACTTCTACGGTTTCACGCGCTCACTTGAAACCCTGGAGAAGGCAATGGGGAGTTCAGGCAGAATAGTGGTGGGCACCGACGGTATCTTCGAGTACCTCGTCTCCAGGCCGGGGGATTTCCTCTAGGCCATGGCGGCGGAAGAAGGGGCCGGGATCAGGTTCGACGACGACAGGCACTGTTTCGTCTGCGGAGAGAAGAACAGCTTCGGACTCAGGCTGAAGCCGAAGGGTGAGAATGGAGAGGGACTGATCGACTGGGTGCCGGACCGGCGCCACCAGGGATTCGAGGGCGTCGTTCACGGCGGGCTGATATCCACTCTGCTCGACGAGGCTATGGCATACGCCTCCAAGAGCCTGGGTTGTTTCTGCGTCACGGCGGAACTCTCGGTCAGGTTCAGGGCCCCGGTCACCACAGGCCTGCCCGTGCAGGTAAGGGCCAGGGTTGTGGAACAGAGGGGAAGGGTGATCAGGCTGGAGGCCTCAGTGACCCAGGAGGGACTGGAGAAGGCCACCGGACGCGGAACTTTCCTCCAGGTCCCGGGGGAGAGAAAGGAAGATTGAGCGCTGACAGGGTCCTGGTCACCGGAGCCTCCGGAAGACTGGGGGCCTCCGTCCTTCCATTCCTGTCAGCGGAATGGGAGCCGATACCCGTTTCCCGCAGCGGTGACATGGGAACGGAGGCCATCGACCTGCTCCTCGGAGAGAACAGGGATTCCCTGCTGAACAGGGATTTCAGCGCCGTCGTCAACACCGCGGCTCTGTCCTCCGTAGCCGAGTGCTCCCGTCGGCCTGCCCGGGCACTGCTGCTGAACGCTCTCTGGCCAGCGGAACTCGCCTCCTCCTGCCGTGAGAGAAACATTCCGATGGTGCACTTCTCCACGGACCTTGTCTACAGCGGAGGCAATCCACCCTACCACGAGGGATCGGCGGCTGTACCCCTGTCATTCTACGGATGGTCCAAGCTGCTGGGAGACCTCATGGTGGAGCGGAGGTACCCGGGGGCGTTGATAGTTCGGACCTCGGTGCTGTGCGGAGAGACCTCATCGAAGCACAGGACCTTTTCGCAGGACGTTCTTTGCGGCAGGGTGAGAACTGTCTGGGTGGACAGCTGGAGGAACCACACGCCCGTCGACTGGCTCGCGGGACTTCTTCCCGGACTGCTGGAAGATGGACTCACCGGCACGGTGATAGCCTCGGGGGAGAATTCCCGGACCAGGTCCGCATACGCGGAAGCCATTCTGAGCGTACACGGACTTCCCTCGGAACACCTGGTACAGGAGTACGCCCCGCCGGGAGTGCCGAGGATGCTTGACCTCAGGGGCCGGTTCAGCACTCCGGATGACATAGTATGAAAACCCAGTTACGGACCCGTCCACCCGTCTGCCTGAACAGGAACGGCACATCGCTGAAGCACGGAGCCCGGGTTTTGAGAGGGGCTCCGTGAGAGGCGGAGGACGCGACAGGGAGACGCTGATCCGTCAGGGCATCGAGGCGGGCAGCCGGGATATGATGAGCGAGGACCGCATATGGTCCCGCCACAGCAGTGACAAGGCGGACATCTCCCGAGTGCTTATGCGGGTGGTCCGGCGCCTTCACAGAACTCTGCCCGCCGGCCTGGAGATGAGGGCCCTCTCGCTCGGTTCCGGCTCGGAGCCTCAGTTACAGATACTGAAGGCCGCATTCGGCGGTGGTCTCTATCTTCTGGATGTGGACGAGGTCCCACTGGAAACGGTGAGGAAGGACCTGAGGAACCGCTGCATAGAGGAGGGGGTGTACACGCTCAGGGGCGACTACTGCGCACTGCTGGCCAGCGCCGGGTCATCCCGCGGTTTTCTGAGGAGTTCTCTCCACGGGGAGCGGGTGCACCTGGTGACCATGCACCACTCGCTCTACTACGCGGAGACTTCGAGCTGGAAGGAACTCTTCCGGAACGTGCTGGATGAGATCCTGCCGGGACACGGTTCCGTGCACGCAGTACTGATGTCCCCCGACTGCTCCCTGGAGGACTCCACCGCCCGGCTCTACGCCAGGTTCGCCGGCGGGTTCCTGGGAGCGAGGAACGACCAGGACCTGGCGGCGTTCAGCAGGGATATCCGCCGTGAACCCTGGATGCGCGGCGCCTCGGTCGGCGTGGAGACCAGACAGGTCAGGTTCTCGGCTGAGGATTTCCGGCAGTTGATGTCTGTGGTGTGGATGATACTGCTCTACCCCAGCCCCAACAGGTTCGACCAGGGCCAGATGAGGGAAATAGCGGAATACGTTTACGACGTGATCTGGTCAGGCGGAAGATCGCTGGTACAGCTGCAGGACCACCTCGTGATAAACCGGTAGGACTGTCCCGGTTCAGCCCTCCGGCCAGCCCTCGGCCATTATTTCATTGAGGGTGTTCACAAGTGTATCTATGGGGGTCCTTATCTGTCCCAGGGAATCACGCTCCCTCACCGTGACCATGGAATCCTCCAGGGAATCGAAGTCGAAGGTCACGCAGAAGGGTGTCCCGGCCTCGTCCATCCTTCGGTAGCGCTTGCCGATGGATCCGGTCACGTCGAAGACGGATGGAAGATGGGGGCTGACCATCCTGAACACCTCTTCGGCCGGATCGTCGAGTTTCCTGGAAAGAGGAAGGACCGCCACCTTGATGGGGGCGAGTTCACGATGAAGGCCCAGCACGACCCTCTCCCTGCCCTCGACGATCTCCTCGCGATAGGCATCAAGGAGCACGGCCAGCATGGTCCGGCCGATACCTCCGCTGGTCTCTATCACGAAGGGGATGATCTTCTCGTTGGAAACCTGGTCCTGGAAGGAGAGGTCCTGGCCGCTCATCTCCATGTGGGCTTTGAGGTCGTAGTCGGTCCTGTTGGCTATCCCCTCCAGCTCTCCCCAGCCGCCGGGGGCGAAGGGGAACCTGTACTCGATGTCGACGCAGCCGCTGGCGTAATGGGCAAGCTCGCCTTCCTCGTGTCTCCTGGTGCGGAGGTTGCCGTCGGTTATTCCCAGCCTGGCGTACCATTCCAGCCTCTGCTCCAGCCAGTACTCGAACCAGCGGTCGGCCTCTTCCGGGGTGCAGAAGAACTCCATTTCCATCTGTTCGAACTCCCTGGAGCGGAAGATGAAATTCCTTGCCGTGATCTCGTTCCTGAAGGCCTTGCCCATCTGGGCTATTCCGAAGGGGAGCTTCTGCCGTGTGGCGGTCACAACGTTGCGGAAGTTGACGAAGATCGGCTGGCAGGTCTCGGGCCTGAGGTAGACCGTAGCGGACTCTCCCTCCAGGGCGCCCATGCTCGTCCTGAACATCAGTCCGAAGTCCCTGGGTTCGGTGAGTTCCCCGCCGCAGTCGGGGCATACGTTCCCTTCAACCTGGTCCTGCCTGAACCTGCCCTTGCACTTAAGGCAGTCCACCAGGGGGTCGTGGAAGTGCTTCAGGTGCCCCGAGGCCATCCAGACGTCGGGATGGGTGATGATGGCCGAGTCCATTCCGACAACATCCGTCCTGGTGGAAACCATGAAATTCCACCAGCTGGTCTCGATGTTCCTCTTCAGCTCGACGCCCAGAGGTCCGTAGTCCCAGGCCGACTGCAGGCCTCCGTACACCTCCCCGGACTGGAAAACGAAACCCCTCCTCTTGCAGAGGGAAACAAGCTTCTTCATAAGGTCGTCGGTCTCAGTGGTCATTTCTCGAGGTCCTCCAGTACCGATAGTGATCTCAGTCTCATTCTCCTGTCCATGTGGATCTCCGCGAAATCCCTCAGAAGATCGAAGCACAATCTGTATCCTCCCTTCCAGAGGCCGATCTTCCGCACCTCCTCAAGGGGACTGCTGCGGGTCTTCCTGAAGAAGACCAGTATCCCGGCAGGTATCTCTTTCTCCGATCCCAGCGCACATCCCCGGCAGACGCGGCCTCCGCCGGCCGGGTCCCACAGGAGGGAATCCGAAGGATCGCCCCCGCACCTGACGCACCGGTCGATCTCCATGGCGAAGCCCGACAGCCTCAGTGCCTTCTCTATGCCCGAACACAGTACCGGCCAGAAGGGAGGTCCCATTGCGAAGTTGTCCAGCACGGAGCCTATCAGGTGGAACATGGGATGGGAGGGCTCGCTGCCGGTCACGGAGAATAACAGCCATTCCACGAAAAGACAAGAATGGGCGAAAGCCAGGGGATCGGTCCTGATGCTCTCGTAGTGCCGTATCACCGAGGCTTCCGTTGCGGTGTCCATCTCCCTGCCCTCCCTGCGGGAGAGTGTGATGTCCGACATGGAGAGGAGTTCCAGGCTCCCGTAGAACGGGCTCCTGGGCCGAAGAGCCCCCCTTGCCATGACGGAGATGCGTCCGTGGTCCAGGGAGTAAAGGGTAAGTATCAGCGAAGACTCGCTCCACCTGACCCTGCGAAGCACGAATGCCGGAGTGGTAGATCGAATGGTATCACTCTCCGAAGGTGGGTGTCAGTAATACTGCCGTTTGGCCTGCCGGGGTTCCCGCCGTCAGTCCGATTCCTTCTGGGATTCCGACAGCGGTTCCACCCTCACGTAGAGGATGCGCTGCGCCCTGACCTGCTCGACCGTGAAACTGTAACCCGAGAAATCGGTTCTCTCGCCAGGTCTGGGGATCTTCCCCATCAGCTGGTAGACCATTCCTCCAAGGCTCTCGAAGTCGTCGTCGGCGAAATCGGTCCCGAGGAGGGCGTTGAGGTCGTCGATCGGGAGCCTTGCGTCCAGAAGGTATGACCCGCCATCCAGCTTCTTTACCAGCAGGGCCTCCTTGTCGTACTCATCCAGGATCTCCCCGAAGACCTCCTCCATGATGTCCTCGATGGTGACAAGTCCGGCGGTGCCGCCGTACTCGTCAACCACCACGGCCATGTGTATCCTTTTGGACTGGAACTCCCTCATAAGCTCGTCTATCCTCTTGTATTCCGGAACGAAGTACGGGGTCCTTAGTATGTTCCGGAGCTGGAAACCGTTCTCTCCCTCAGAAAGCAGTGCCAGTAGGTCCTTGGCGTAGAGCAGACCCCTTATGTTGTCGATCTTCTCCTCGTACACGGGGATCCTGGAGTGCCCCGCCCTTTTGAGCCTGTCCACCACCGTGGAGAGGTCAGCATTGATCTCCACACAGGCCATGTCAATCCTGGGGACCATGACTTCCCGGACGATCTTGTCCGAGAAATCGATGATGCTGTCCATAAGCTCCTGCTCCTTCTCGAACTCCCCCGGGTCGCCCTTCTCCCTCCTCCTTTCGAGCCAGATAACGTCGGGGGGAGTTATGAGCCACCCCAGGGTCTCGGGGCTCTCGTCGCTGCTGCTGCCGAAGAACAGAAGGGCGGGAAGCCTGAAGAGCAGGGAAACGATAATGTAGGGGAACCTCAGTGCCGAAAGGAATCTCAGGGGGGTGCCCTTGGCGACCAGCGAGGGCAGCAGGACGGCAAGAAGGAATGTCGCGAGGCAGAAAACCGTGAATGCCAGCCAGTCCTGGACTCCCGTGGCGGGGCCCAGGATCCCTGCCAGCAGGAATGCCCCGGCTCCGGCAAGTATGGTGCCCGTGAAGTTCATGAGCCACAGTATTCCGAGATGGAAGAAGGCGGCCTGTCTTCTCTCCGAGGGGTCCCTGCCCCTGGACAGGATGAGCTCGGGTATGCAGGACCTGATCCCCGAGGCCAGGAAGAGCAGCAGGAAGCCGGTGGAGTAAACAGCCAGGCCCGTCAGCATGGAGCGTTCCTTCCCTTCATTGCCAGTTCTACCAGTCGCCCTACTTCCAGCGCCATCTTCTCGGAACCCTCCTCGGTGTCGTGGGACATTCCCGCGAGGTGGAGGTAACCGTGGAATATCCTTTCCAGGAGGGCTTCCAGAGGAGGATGGAGACGGCCGTCGACGAATATTGTCCCCTCAGGTCCGCCGCCCGTGCCGTCCGGGAGGGAGAGATCGAAGCTCAGGACGTCAGTGGTGCGGTCGATGTGCCGGTAGGTCCTGTTGAGGACTCTCATGTGTCCCGGGTCCGTCACCACCACCTCCACTCCGTCACCGACGATTCCTTCAAGGAGTCCCTCCAGGGTTTCACTTTCCAGCCCTGTGTCGTCAGGCAGTACGGTAACCTCAGCCAACCGTGTCTCCCATCGGATAGTCCGCCACCCTCTTGTGGAACCTGCTCTCGAGAACGGATGTGAAAACCCTGACCACCGTCTTGAGGTTCCGGCGGGTGAGATGGCATTCGTCCAGTTCTCCCTCAAGGTCCTTCTCGTCCACCACCCGGGCCACCAGATCTCCGACCTCTTCCGGGGAGGTCAGGTTCTTGGTTACGGATGCCACCTGGTCCGCCAGCATCACCAGGGCGGCCTCTATCGTGGACGGCCTCGGACCTGGATACGAGAAGTCGGCCCTGTCCACCTCCACCCCTTCTCCGGCTGCTGCTGCGGCCCTGTTGTAGAAGAACCTGGCCAGGCTGGTCCCGTGGTGCTGCTCGATGATATCGATCACCGCCCTTGGGAGTTTGGCCTTTTCGGCCATGGCTACCCCGTCCCTTACATGCGCGATTATCATCCGCGCACTGACCCTTGGATCCAGACTGTCGTGGGGATTGTCGACCTTCATCTGGTTCTCTATGAAGATCTCCGGTCTGACCATCTTGCCGATGTCGTGGAAGTACCCTCCTGCGGAGGCCAGTGATTCCCAGGCCCCGATGGCCGAGGCGGCGCGGCCGGCCAGTTCCGCCACTGTCTGGGAGTGGTTCCAGGTGCCGGGAGCTACTTCGCGCATCCTCCTGAGAAGAGGATGGTCGGTCTTGTTGACTTCGTCGATGGAGAGTGCCGTAAACACGCCGAACAGCCTTTCGAACAGGAACAGCAGGGCATTGGCGGACCCGATCCCGATGACCGGGACGAAGGCAAGTCCCAGGATGTCCCCGGTCATGCCTGTGGAGTAGAGGGAGGTGTCCAGCAGCTTCAGAAGAAGGAACACTCCGATGCCGCCTCCTGCGGCCAGACCGATGGAAAGGGGAACGCTGCTTCTCTGTCTGACGTTCCATGCCGTCATGGCAGTCAGTATCCCGGAAACCGAACCGATGAGCGCGACGGAGAAGGGATGGGGATGTACGAGTCCCATGACCAGCGAGAACATGAGGGTCATGAAGATGGCGTGCCTTCTGTGGAAGAAGATGCTGGTCATGGCGGCACCGAAGGTGACCAGGGTGGCGTAGGGGTACCCGATGCTTTCCCGAAGAGCGAGCCACATCGTCCCCGTTGCCGCAAGGGAGAGGACCCAGATCACACCCAGCAGCAGGAAACGGTTTGAGGCGGCCCAGGTGTCAGGCATTATGTCGTGGACGTAATAGAGAATGATCCCTGACACTATCATGACTATGAGAATGAGGCCGGCGCCGTGTCTCAGGTTCCTGCCGTCCAGTTCGGTGTTCTTGAGGTGTTCCAGGAAGGCCACCGTTCTCGTGGAAGCCGGCTGGCCCGCTTCGAGGAGAACGCTTCCCGCCGCGATGGTGGTGTCGATGTTGCTGAATCCGGCAACCGCCGTCTCGGCATTGACCTTGCGAGAGGAATCGTCAACGACCAGGTTCGGAGTGAGCAGCGAGGTGATCGCCTCCATTTCACCCTGTGAGAGACGGAAACGGCCCATCCTTACCGCCATGGCCTCCCTTACATCGTCGATCTCGTTGATATCGAACAGCTGACGGTCTTCGGCCTCTCCGTGCCGCAGAACCACGGCCCTGTCCCCGCCGTAGTAGTCACGCACGCTATGCAGGTCGAATACGCCTTCCTCGTAGATCTCCCGGAGCTCAAGGAGCATTCCCCTTGCGAAGGAGGAATCGAAGGTAGCCAGTACCAGTCGCGGGTAAAGCCTCTCGTCCAGAGGCTGCCATGCTGTCTCGTCCAGTCTGAGATGTATGGGTACCGAGGCCAGGACCGAGTCCTGTATTCCTCTGAACTCCTCCGGACCGTAGGGCAGGCTGAAGTCCACCGGGGCGACTATGTCATGCGGATAGGTCTGGCCCGCCGACAGCTCGATGTCGATTATGTGCCTGTCCGGAAGAAAAAGGAAATAGAACGATCCGACGAAGACGGCGATCACCAGAAATCTTGACAGAACGTTCCTTGTCTTCATTGTACGGTCGCTCCGGTGGTTCCTTGTGCGTCCGGGCTGACCGATCCGTTCATGGTGAGCCTCCCCCGCCCGCCGGTCCGGCGGCGTCCCTGGACGACGCCTGCTCGAAGGCGCTGATTATCCTCTGCACCAGAGGATGTCTCACCACATCGTTCTGGTCAAGATAGGTGAACAGTATTCCGTCTATGTCGTGGAGGATATCCCGGATCGCCACAAGACCGGAGGAATTCCACGGTTTGAGGTCTATCTGGGTGATATCACCGGTGATGACCGCCCTGGAACTGTAACCCAGACGCGTGAGGAACATCTTGAGCTGGGTGATGGTGGTGTTCTGGGCCTCGTCAAGGATGACGAAGGCGTTGTTCAGAGTGCGGCCCCTCATGTATGCCAGAGGCGCCACTTCGATGACCCTGTTGTCTATGGCCCTCCTGACCCTTGCAGGGGAAAGCGTGTCGTCCAGGGCGTCGTATACGGGTTTCAGGTAGGGGTCGATCTTCTGCTGCAGGTCTCCGGGAAGGAACCCCAGGCTCTCCCCCGCTTCGACGGCCGGCCTGGAGATGATTATCCTCTCCACCTGTCCGTCGGTCAGGGCAGCCACCGCACTTGCCACCGCCAGGAAGGTCTTGCCGGTGCCTGCCGGACCGATGCAGAAGACTATTTCCGAAGACCTTATAGCCTGCAGGTAACCCTCCTGGCCCGAGGTCTTGGGTATGATCCTGCCGGCTCTGCCCGGTACCGAGAGTTCCAGCGACCGGTCGTGCTGCTCCGGGAAACTCAGTGCGGCGTCGACGCTGTGGGGGCTCAGGGTCCCGGACACCGAGAGTTCGTGTTCCAGCCTGGTGAAAACCGCCATTGCCCTCTCCACCGCCAGTCTCTCACCGGTGATGTTGAGGAAGTCGTCCCTGTAGGAGGCCTTTACATCAAGGGAAGCACATATCTTGCGCAGGTTCCTGTCACCGCTGCCGAATATGCTGGAGGCTTCCTCCCTGGCCAGGGGGAGCCTGGCGCTTGATTCCTGGTCGTTCATAGGTTTACGGCTTCCGGAAAAGAGGAAGGCCCTTCACAGATGACCGTGAAGAGCCTTCCATGTCCGCGTGTATGAACTAGCGGGTTCCTCCGAAGGTTCCGGAGCGGGGTACCTCGAGGACCCATCCGGGGTAGATGAGGTTGGGATCGCTAATTATGTTGCGGTTGGCCTCGTAGAGCTGAGGCCACATGCCTCTCTCACCGTAGACCCTGCTGTAGCCGGCTATCTTGCCGAGGTAGTCACCCTCGACGACTGTATAGCTGCTGAGCATGGGCAGCGGCACCCACAGATAGTGGCCCGCGTAGATGAGGTCGGGGTCGCTGATCGTCTCACGGTTGCGCTCGTAGATGAGGGGCCACTTGGACCCGTCATTGTAGTTGTAGTGGTAGGAGGCGATGAGCCACAGGCACTCGCCATCCTGGATGAGGTGCTGCACGCCGGCGCTGCGAAGCCTTTCGATCTCGGCTCTGAGGGCGTTGATCTCGCTCTGCAGCTCGGCTATGCGGGCCTCGAGTTCGTCAAGTGTATCACGCAAAGGAGTGACCTGAGGCATGAGCCCGTCTATACGGGCGTCGGCCTCGGCCTTCCTCCATTCCCAGTAGGCGATCTGAAGCTGGATGTTGTCGTCACCCATGGCCTCGATCTCGGACTGGGAGTACTCCGAAAGCTCCTCGGCTGTCCAGGTCTCGGCGAGACCCGTCGAAGCAAGGCCGAGGCAAAGCAACAGAGCTGATACCATTGTAAGCTTCATTGTTTTCCCCTTTCCTTGCTAACGGCTCGCGCCGCCAAGTGCATAGTATTCCTGCTGAAGCTCAGCAAGTTCGGCTTCAAGAGCTGCGACCTCCTCCTGGGCGGCTGCTATATCGCCCGGAAGGCTCGCCAGTTCAGCCTCAAGCGCATCGGCCTGCGCCTCCGCGGCGAGGGCTGCCGCGCGAGCATCATCCCTGGCACGGAGTTCTTCAGCGCTGGGACCGCATGCTGCCAACAGCAAAGACACGCTCAGGAGTCCAAGACAGAACCGCATCGTTCTCGTCTTGAGCATACCTGGCACCTCCTCTCGATTTCGTTCGGTTAAGGTTATCACGAAAATACAGAAGCACAATTGCTATTAACATCCCCGTTCGGCTGGAAGCCAATATAGAATCTTAACCAAATCGGCCTCCATGTCAAGCAGAAATGAAACCCCGGTTCAGGCGGGACCCCCATGCTTCCGGGAGTAAGATAAGCAGACCGCAAGTCCTGCTGCAAGTCCTGCTGCGTCGGCAGCCAGGTCGAGGGGGGAGCAGTCCCGTCCGGGAATGAAACTCTGGTGTATTTCGTCGCTGAGCGCGTATAGCATCCCGATGGTGAACAGCACTGAGGGAAGGCGTCTGCCGCGGTACAGGTCCCTGTTGACGAACATCGCCACGATCAGGAGGAAATACTCGGCCATGTGGAGTACCTTGTCCTGGTGCGGAAACAGGGGAGGTACGACCATAAGTGAAGGCTGATGGCTTAGATAGAAGATACCGGCGGCCACCAGTAACGGAAAGGCGCGTTTCAGGAGTCGCCGGGTCATTACTCTGAAGACCTTTCCCGGCCGTGGGCCTCAAGCTTCCTTACAAGGCAGGAGCCTGCGGAAGCCGAGCGTGCCTGCACCATCGCCTCCTCCGCCTCCTGTGTCAGCAGGAGCACCTTCCTGTTGACATGGGTATACACGCCCCCGACCGATGCGGTGACCGTGACCGAGGTTTCGGGAGTGCTGAACTCGAATGAGAGGGAGTCGGCAGCTCTCTGGCACATCGCTTCCATGACGGCCTTTCCGGTGCGGGGAATGCAGGCGGCGAAACTGTCGGGACCGATCCTGGCAAGGAACACCTCGTCGGAGAAACAATTCCTGAACCGGACGGAGGCCGTCTTCAGCAGCCTGTCGCAGTGGTGGTAGCCGATCTCCCGGTTCATGGCCTCGAAACCGTCGATGTCCGCCACCAGGACCCCAACGTACCATCCGAAGGTCTGAACCATCTTTGCCATGTGCTGGAGGTGTTGCGAGAGGAGGGTGATGCCGGGGAGACCTGTGAGGATGTCCCGGCCGGATATGTTCCTGAACCTGTTACGAAGACCCGCCAGCTCCTCTCTCAGAGAGAAGAGTCCCGCCACCGCCGTCAGGATGCTCTCGTGAAGCTGTGAGAAGGCCTCGTCGTCCTCATGCTCTACCGTTATCAGCGCGATGACGCTGTCCTGCCTCACGACGGGGACCCCCATGATGCTCCCGGTCCTCCCGGCGTGTTCATCCGAGGAGGAGAAACAGCCTACGCTGCGCTCTCCCTGGCTCAACCTGGACCGCCTGCACGGCACCCTGTTCCTGACTATCCACCCCGCAACCCCATCACTGCTGCTGAAGACCCTTCCCTTCCTCCATCCGGCAAGAGGCCCCCTTGAGACCCGAATGCTGGTCCTTCCCTCCCCCGTGTCCACGTCCGCGAAGGATACCGTGGATCCCGGAATAATCTCGGCCAATATACCGGCCATTCCGCTGACTGAGCTCTCCAGGCTCTCCTCACTGCAGGCCGCCACGAGCCTGGCGGTCCAGGAATACTGGTCCTCTTCCTCGGAGGACGACGAACCCCGTCCGTCCGAGAATAGTCTGGCGAACTCCATGAGGGAAGCCGAAGCCGATTCGGTCGGTACCCGGCCGAAGAAGTCCTGCAGTACGAAGCCGTCCACATTTCCCTCCCGCTGGGAGGAAAAGGGACAGAGCATGACGCAGAAGGCCCCATCCTTCAAAGTGGAGGGCATCCTGTAGGGAGAGAGCTCTTCGATCTCCTCCCTGGAATCGGCACGGACGATCACAGTTTCCTCCCCGCCAAGCGCCAGTTTCGAGAGCCTGTGTTCCGGCGGTAGCATGAACCTGGCTATTACCGTCCGGTCGCCGGAGGCGCTCTCGGCCATCCTGAAGTATCCACCGGGATCCCGCAGGAAGAGACAGGTGGAATCGGCGCTCCCTGATGAATGGAACAGCTCGACAAGGAAAGTAATGGACCGCGGCGATGACGGAAGACCTCGATGGGGTTCCCTCCCGACTTTTTCGACTCTGCGTCCCGCGACGGCCTCCCCGGGGAACTCCTTCTCGGAAAGCCAGTCCGCGGTGAGCCCGAAGATGAATGGGACAAGAAGTGAACGCAGCGCAGGAAGAAGGAGGGGCAGTATCCTGGTGACAAAAGTTCCCTGTCCGCTCCAGATGGTGGAATTCAGAAGGGCCAGGGCCTGGGTGAAGCCTATGACCAGACCCATTTCCGTCGCGGAGCCCTCGATCGATGGCAGTGATAGCCACATCAGGAACAGAAGCAGGGAAGGGTACAGGAAGCCGCCGAATCCGCCCGTGAGCTGAACGGAGAGGACCAGAAGGACACATATGCAGTAATTGATTGCCCTGGCCCAGCTTCCGGGCCGGTTCCTCTGAATAGCCACGGCCAGTGCTGCCGACAGCAGCAGCAGTCCCGGACCGAGGGTACTTCCCACGTAGCCCGGCGGGCCGGCCTCCGTATGAAGCAACCTGCCGGAGGCAAGTACGAGAAAAAGGGCCACGATGGCGAAACTGCCGGCTGTCCTGAGTGTTCTCAAATGTACATCTCCAGTGATCGGACGGAAGCGCAGGGACGCTGAACATTCCACGGCGGAATATGTAAAAAGTGACGAACCGCGTCCCGTTGTCGGCGTCCTGAAGGCTGGGGGGTTGACGAATAGCAGGAAATTTCAGATTTTTAAGCTGCTCATCTGGAAACCGTCGAACTGTCCCCTATTACCGCTCGACCCAGAAGACCGGATAACCTGAAGCACGCATGACTATCGAAAAACTGACGGAGCCGGCCTCCCTGGTCGGACCTTCGATGCACACATTTCGCGGAACAACTCCAACCGAAGAGGACAAATGAGTCAGATACCGGAGCCCGGACTGTCACAGAACGATCTTGAGGAGATGACCCTTGTGGAACTCCAGGCGATCGCAAGGGAGAAGGGTCTCGGAAGGGTCACTGGAATAAGGAAGAAGGACCTGATAAGGAAACTCCTGGAGAAGAAGACGGAAAGCAACGGCCTGGAATTTTCAACGGGCGTGCTGGAAGTTCTTGCGGAAGGCTACGGCTTCCTCCGTTCCAACGAGGGCAGCTACCTTCCCAGTTCCGAGGATATCTATGTGTCCCCCTCTCAGATAAAGAGGTTCGGACTGAATACGGGTGATACGGTCTCCGGACAGGTCCGCAGGCCCAAGAACGGAGAGAAGTACTTTGCTCTCCTGAGGATCGAGAGCGTCAACGGCAGAAGCCTGGACGATCTCAGGGACAGGCCCTCCTTCGACAATCTGACTCCGTTCTATCCGGAGGAGAGGTTCATCCTCGAGACGGTCCCCGAGAACATGTCGGGGAGGATACTGGACCTGCTGGTCCCCCTCGGCAAGGGACAGAGGGCTCTCATAGTCTCCCCTCCGCGGGCCGGCAAGACCATGCTCCTTCAGAATATCGCCAACAGCATATCGGCCAACCATCCGGATACAAAGCTCCTCATCCTCCTGATAGACGAAAGGCCCGAAGAGGTCACGGACATGAGGAGGAACGTGAAGGGAGAGGTCATTGCCTCCACTTTCGACGAGGCCCCCAAGCGCCACATACAGATCGCGGACATAGTTCTCGAAAAGGCGAAGCGCCTTGTGGAGAGCGGGTACGACGTTGTGATTCTCCTTGATTCCATAACCAGGCTGGCAAGGGCCAACAACCAGGTCATGCCGCACTCTGGCAAGATCCTCTCGGGAGGTGTTGACTCGAACGCCCTTCAGAAGCCCAAGAGATTCTTCGGAGCCGCCAGGAACATAGTGGACGGAGGAAGCCTCACCATAGTGGGCACCGCCCTGGTGGATACCGGAAGCAGGATGGACGAGGTTATATTCGAGGAGTTCAAGGGCACGGGCAACTCTGAGATAGTGCTTGATCGGCGTCTGGCGGACAGAAGGCTCTTTCCCGCCATAGACATCACCAAGTCGGGCACCCGCAAGGAGGAACTCCTGCTGGACGAGGAGAGCCTGAGCAGGATCTGGATAATGAGGAAGATCCTGGTGGACATGAATCCTGTGGAAGCCATGGAGGTCCTCAAGAAGCAGCTTTCCAAGCACAAGTCGAACAAGAGGTTCCTGGATTCGATGAGCACCATGTCGGAGTAAGCCGGCATTGTTTGCCGGCAGTTTCCGTCTGATCAATATGGAGGATAGAGAATTGAAGAAGGACATCCACCCCGAATACACCGAGGTAACGTTCACCTGTACCTGCGGAAACAAGATCAAGACCCGTTCCACCGGCGGCGACAAAAGGTTCGACGTCTGTTCCAGCTGTCACCCCTTCTACACGGGGAAGCAGAAACTCGTTGATTCCGCTGGCAGGGTGGACAAGTACATCAAGAGGTACGGCAGGAGCCAGGAGAGCGGCGAAGAGTAGTCGCTGCAATCCGATCGCGGCGGGGGGAGCGTTTACGCTCCCCCTACTTTATGGTACCGAATGACTGGAGATGAAAAATGTCTTGCTCCGATGACACGGGAAAGACCTGTCCGGATGAGGCCAAGACCGGTGGACAGGCGGTTATAGAAGGGGTGATGATGCGTTCACCCGTACAGACCGCCGTGGCCGTACGCACACCCGATGGCAGGATACTGGCGAGGAAACTCCGAATGTCACAGCTCACCGAAATGGGCGGGATCTGGAAACAACCTGTATTCCGTGGGGCGGCTACCCTGATCGATACCATCAGGCTAGGCATGAAGGCCCTGAACTGGTCGGCCGGTATCGCCGAGGATAGCGGGGATGAGAACGGATCGGACACTTCCGGAAAAAAAGGGAAAGGCAACTCCTCCGGCTTACTGTCGACCGTAACGGCCTTCGCACTTGCGATCCTTCTTTTCGCCTGGCTGCCCCTGCAGGCTGCAAAGTGGATACTGGACTCATCCGCCTCCGCCGAGGCCGGAAGGCAGTTCACCATACACCTTCTGGCCGGGGGATTCAGAATAGCCGCTTTCCTGCTCTACCTGGGAGGGATATCTCTGATGCCTGACGTGCGGAGACTGTTCACCTACCACGGTGCGGAACATCAGACCATACATGCCTGGGAGAAAGGACTGGAACCCCTGCCAGAGAGGGCGGTGGAGCAGAGCCCCCTGCACCAGAGGTGCGGTACGAGCTTCCTTCTTCTGGTAATGCTGGGTACCATCATCTTCTACGGGATCTTCGATTCTCTCGTGGTTCTCGTTACCGGTTCCGACCCGAGCGCCCTGGTGAGAATAATCTACCACCTGCCACTGATACCTTTCGTGATGGGTATCAGCTACGAGTTCCTGAAACTGGCCGACAGGCACCTGGAAACATCCCCTGTCGCCCGTGCTGTTACCGCGCCTGGCCTGTTACTGCAGAAGATGACCACGAGGAAGGCGGGACTCCCGGAGGTGGAGGTCGCAATCGCCTCCCTCAAGGTTTCCCTGGGCAGGGATCCCGGGCCGGGAGTGGTGCTGGAGGAATGCCCGGAGAACGGGGGTGACCGTGCTTGAACCTTAGGAAGGACGACCTGAGGACGATGAAGCAGAGGGTAGAGGACATCGACCGCGAACTCTGCTCGCCCGAAACCCTCAAGAATCCATCGCTGATAAGGTCGCTCACGGAGGAGAGGGCTTCACTGTCAAGAATACTGGGAGCGGTGGAGGAATTGCGGGAGACGGAGGCGTCCCTGGAGGAGATGCGCATGTTCCAGGACGACGAGGACCGGGAGCTGGCCGAGATGGCCGCTCAGGAGGTCCCCCAGCTCGAGGGCAGGATGGAGGCGCTGGAACACAGGCTGAAGATGCTGCTCATCCCTTCTGACCCCAATGACCGCAGGGACGTCATTGTGGAGATTCGGTCAGGCACCGGCGGGGAGGAGGCCGCCCTGTTCGCTGCGGACGTATACAGGATGTACACGGGCTATGCCCAGAAGAAGGAATGGCGCCTCGAGGTCTTCAGCAGCAGTGAATCGGAGAGGGGGGGCTTCAAGGAGGTCACGTTCGCCCTCAGGGGAGAAGGCGTTTACAGCAGGATGAAATTCGAGGCCGGTGTGCACAGGGTGCAGCGCGTTCCCGAGACCGAGACCTCGGGCCGGATACACACTTCGGCGTGTACCGTGGCCATACTGCCGGAGGCGGAGGAGGTTGAGGTGGACATCAGCCCGGATGATCTCAGGGTGGATGTCTTCCGTTCCTCCGGCCCCGGAGGACAGAGCGTGAACACTACTGACTCCGCGGTCAGGATAACCCACATTCCGACGGGCCTGGTGGTTTCATGCCAGGACGAGAAGAGCCAGCACAAGAACAGGGCCAAGGCCATGAGCGTTCTGAGGTCAAGACTGCTTGCCATAGCCCAGGAGGAGGAGCAGGCGAAGAGGGCTGAGGTCAGGAAGAGCATGGTGGGATCCGGAGACCGCAGCGCGAAGATAAGGACCTACAACTTTCCGCAGGGCAGGGTGACCGACCATCGCATCCACCTCACCCTCCACTCCCTCAGGGATATCCTGGGCGGCGACCTGGACCAGGTGATCGATCCCCTCATAGAAGCAGAACAGGAAAGGCTGCTGGCGGAGGTCTCCTCGGCCGGCGAGTGACACGCTTGACCCTCCGGCAGGCCAGGAGGCAGGCGGCGGATACGCTTTCTGCACTGGAGGATCCGCTGCTGGAGGCGGAACTCATGCTAAGGCATGTTACAGGCCTTCCCCGGCACCGGATGATACTGGAGCTTGACCGCAGGATGACTGCAGGTGAGGCGGAGGACTTCTTCTACCTGGTAGGACGAAGGGCGGAGAGGGAGCCGCTGCAGCACCTGACCGGCACGGTGGACTTCATGGGCCGGGAGTTCAGGTCCGGCCCGGAAGCCCTGGTCCCCAGACCTGAAACCGAGATTCTCACCGGTATCTTCATGGGCCAGCTGAACGAACCGAAGCTTCTGGCGGACGTGGGGACCGGATCCGGCGTGATGGCCGTCACACTTGCCCTGGAATACCCGAACGCAACCGTCATAGGTACCGATGCAAGCCGGGAGGCCCTGGAACTGGCCCGTACCAACAGGGACATCCACGGAACGAAGAACCTCCTGCTGGTGTGTGGCGACCTTCTTCGGCATTTCGCAGATGGTCCATGTCTGGATGGAATAGTGGCCAACCTGCCGTATCTGCCCTCCTCCTGCATAGAAACCCTTCAGCCCGAGGTGCGCGACTGGGACCCCGGGATGGCGCTGGACGGTGGCCCGGACGGGCTGGACCTGGTAAGAAGCCTGCTGAAACAGGCTCCCCGTATCATGAGGGAAGGAGGGATCCTCGCCCTCGAGCTGGACCCGTCACAGGTGACAGTCGTAAGCACGCTGATTGAAGCATCGTGCATTGGCTCCGCGAAGGTACACCGCGACCTCACCGGCTCCCCCCGCTTCATCACAACCATAAAGGGGACGGAGGAAATTTAATCAGTTGGGGTGAATAATCAGTATATAGTTGTGAATTGCATTGAATAAAACCAAAGCGTCATTTAAGAATATTGAAGCAGTATTTACGAAATATCCAAATTATTCACAAATTCAGAATAAATTTCCTCCGTCCCCTTTGGCATGCACTGGCTGTGGTAAGGGGGATGGTTCATATTACTCGTCCCGAATGAAATAACCCGCTTCGAGGAGCGCGATGCCGGCTGTCAGAGGAGAGAGGAAAAGAACGAGGAAGGTCTTCGCCGGAAACCTTGCCATCGGCGGGGATGCCCCTGTTTCGGTCCAGTCCATGACCAATGTCCCCACTTCCGACATCGAGGCGGTCCTCGAACAGATAGCCGTGCTCGTAAGGAACGGGGCGGAGATGGTGCGAGTTGCCGTTCCGGACAGGGAATCCGCCGTCTCAATTGCGGACATAGTCCGGGAGTCGCCGGTACCCGTTGTCTCCGACGTGCATTTCGACCCGGAGCTGGCCCTGCTCGCGCTGGAATCAGGTACACACAAGCTCAGGCTCAACCCGGGGAACATACGCCTCAACAGGGATGTGCACCGTATAGCCGAAAAGGCCGGAAGCCTCGGTGTGCCAATAAGGATCGGGGTGAACTCCGGGAGCGTGCCGGGGGACCTCAGGGAAAGGTACGGCGGAGTGAACGGCGATTCCATGTGGGCGGCGGCCGAGAGGCACATCGCCCTGCTGACCGAGACGGGTTTCCGGGATATAGTGCTGTCCCTCAAGGCCAGTTCCCCCATGCTGACGGTGGAGGCAAACCGGAAAGCCGCAGCTGAATGTGATATACCGCTCCATCTCGGGGTCACCGAAGCCGGACCTCCATTCACAGGCGGCATAAGGAGTGCTGTGGCACTCTCCATCCTCCTGGCGGAAGGCATAGGTGACACCATAAGGGTTTCACTCTCGGGGCCGCCGGATCCCGAACCCGCGGCGGGATGGGAGATCCTGTCATCCCTCGGGATCCGGAGCAGGTTCCCGAGGATCGTCAGCTGTCCCACTTGCGCCAGGGCCAGGATGGACGTGGCAGCGGTGGCAGTAAGGATCCAGGAGTTCCTTGCGGGAATACCCGGAGACCTTACCGTCGCCGTGATGGGCTGTGAGGTGAACGGACCGGGGGAGGCCCGGGAGGCCGACATAGCGCTCATAGGTACACCGGCCGGAATGAAGCTCTTCGTTGACGGAAGACTTGAGGGAGAGGTCCCAGATGAGGACCTTCCCGGATTCCTCGTCCGTACCGTGGAGTCCTATATTAGAGGAACGTACAGACACCGGGAGGACTGATTTGGCTTCTAACAGGATGATGAAGATACAGCTGGAGAAGATAGCCGAGGATAAATTCGAGGAACTGGACATCAGGTTCACCGACGTGAAAGGACACTGGCGCCACGTCACGGTTCCCGCTTCGATGGTGGACGAGGAGTTCTTCATCCGCGGAGTGGGCTTCGACGGTTCCACGCTGGCGGCTATGACCAGGACCGAAGCCGGCGACCTTATTCTGAGACCCGATCCCATGAGGGTGTTCGAGGACCCTTTTGCTGAACGTAAAACCCTGGTGATATTTGCCGACATCGTCGATCCGATCTCCGGCGAACCATTCGAGAAGGACCCCCGCGGGATCGCCCGAAAGGCCATGGAATACCTCAGGGAATCGGGCAGGGCCACCGACAGCTTCTGGGCTCCGGAGTTCGAGTTCTACGTGTTCGACGAGGCCTGCTTCTGGTCGGAGAAGAGCGGACAGGGTTACCGGCTCGGCAGCATAGAGGACCCCCAGCACTCCAAGCAGATGGAATCAAAGGGACTGGTGCATTCCTGCGATTCCGGCTACCACATAATGTACCCGGTGGACAGTCTCCATGACGTGCGTTCCGAGATAGTCAGGCTAATGCAGAAGGCGGGCATACAGATCAAGTATCACCATCACGAGGTCGGAAGGATGGGCCAGAGCGAGATCGAAGTTACCTTCTCCCCCTTCCTGAGCGCCGCGGACAATATCATGCTAACCAAGCACATCGTACGGAACGTGGCCCTCAGGTATGATCTGTCCGCCACTTTCATGCCCAAGCCCATCGAGGGAGAGCCGGGATCCGGGATGCATTTCCACCTCTTCATGACCGACAACCAGCGACGGGTCTTTCATGACAGCGAGGGTTACTGCAGCCTAAGCCCCCTGGCGTTGTCGGCCATAGCCGGAATACTGCACCATGCACCTGCGGTATGCGCCTTCAGCAACTCCTCTGTCAACAGCTACCACCGCCTGGTGCCCGGACAGGAGGCCCCGGTGTACCGGTTCTTCTCGGGGCCCAACAGGAGCGCTGCGATCCGTGTCCCCTCCTATGCCAGGTCCCCGGAGTCCCTGAGGTTCGAGTACAGGGTCCCCGACGGGTGCGGGAACCCCTACCTGTCCATGAGCGCCATACTGATGGCGGCGGTGGACGGCATGGTGAACGAGATGGATCCATCTGAGATGGGTTACGGTCCACTGGATGACAACGTTTTCGCCGAGGGATACGACACCACAGCTTTGAAGATGCTCCCCACCAGTCTGGATACGGCACTGGATGACCTGGAGAAGGACCGGGAGTTCCTGGAGGCGGGAGGGGTCTTCTCCCCGGTGATGATCGATGACTACATAAGGATGAAGAGGAACGAGGTCGCTATGTTCAGCGGAAGTCCACACCCGAGGGAGCATTCCCTCTATTTCGGCCTGTAGAAAAGGGGTAATTGAATGAGCAAGGGGATTGTAACACTGCTGCTGGGCGTCCTTCTGGCGGTGGCGGGGTGCGGCGGCGAGGAGCCGGCTGAGAACGGTTCGGAAGCTTCCGTTGAGGGGGAAAACACCCCGGCGGCAGAGGACGAGGGGTATGCGCTTCCGGAAGCCGACGTATACCTGTACGTAGCGGACTCCATCGGTGTCGAGCTGGGCGACAGCAACTACGTCTTGGGGCAGATAGCCGGGGTCGGTCTTACGCACGAGGGAGGACTGGCGGTTCTGGACATGCAGAAGACCAGCATCAGCATCTACTCCCCGACCGGTGAGTTCCAGCGCAGCATAGGCAGGCAGGGCAGCGGTCCCGGGGAATTTCTGCTCCCCGTGGGAATGACCTTCTTCCCCGCCGAGGAAGGCTCCGATCTGCCGGATTCCCTTCGGCCGGGTGCCGTCGTATGTGATGCCATGGGAGGTAAACTCGTCTACTTCGACATAAACCTTGATTATATGATGGACGTGCAGGGTTTCTTCCCCTCCCCGCCAGCAGTGCTTGCGGGTATCGAAGGCGGCGATGTGGTCGGAATGAAGCCGGAGTTCGTGCAGGACGAGACGGGAATGTACATGGGGTTCACGATAGCCCGCTGGCCCCTGGGTGAACCGGAGCCCTCAGTGATCTACTTCGAGAGCATGTCCCCCTTTGATCCCTCTGACCTGAGCACCATGCAGGACGATATAGTTTCCTTCGGTTCGAACGATGATGGAATGGTCCTTACGGCCCCGCTATCCACCGACTCCTACGAGTTCACTCTCTGGGACCCTGAAGGCAACCTGGTGTTCACCTTCGCCGACGAGGACTACGAAAAAGTGCCCAAGACCGCTTCGGAGATCGAACTGGAGCGCGAGATGGTCAATGCGCGCATGGTCCAGCAGGGAATGCCCGCATCCATGGCAAACTGGGAGCCCGATCCATACAGGCCGGCTGTGGGAGGCCTCTCGTTCGACGGAATGAACCGCATATGGGTCACGAGGGGGACAACCCGGACACCTTCCTTCGACGTCTACGACACGGAGGGCAACCACCTGTTCACCGCAGCTGTCGATGCAGGGGAGGATGCCATGACCTGGCAGGTCGTCATCAGCGGCGACAGGTTCATAGCCTTCGATGCCGACCCGGAATTCTATCCCCAGGTATTCATAGGGGACCTTCCGGACTTCGTCGGACCCGCAGAACCCGAGGAAACGGGGATCTGAATCAGTACGGGTGAAGGAACGCCCTTACCGGGGAACCGTCACTATTCTCTATCCTGAGAGGGAAGCAGAGCAGGACGTACTCCCCGAAACGGATCTCCTCGAGCCTGAGGTTCTCGAGTATGATGACTGAAGCCCCAAGGAGTATCCGGTGGGCTTCGACGGAACCGTTTCCGTCTATTGACATTGCGTCGGTGCCGGCCAGATAGGCTCCCCTGTTCACGGCCATCTGAGCGGTTTCTGCACTCAGATGGCCGTTGCGTCTTCCGGGAGTTCCAGAGCTGACAACGGACCTTATTAGGAGGGCCCTTCCCTCAAGGTCAAGCCCTGCGAGACGACCTGGATCCACTGCTCCATTCTCTGTAGCTTCCACAAGAACGGCCGGAAGCAGCAATCGCTGCACCGGGACCATGTCTACGGTGGTGGTATGCTCCAGCAGGTGGGCGGGAGCATCCATGTGAGAGCCGGAGTGACTGCTCATGACTATCCGCGAGGTCCTGAAGCCCTCCTCCTCCCGTACGGTCCTGCTGAAGGGCGTATCCCCGGGCCAGGCTGATGTCTTTTCCGAGAGAGGGGCGGATATGTCTATCAGAAGCGCCGGGTCTATGCTGAAGATCATCCCTCGACTCCCCGCGATGAGTAGGGGCATTCGGACTCGAAGGGACATTCTCCGCAGAGAGGTCTCACCGGTCTGCAGATCCCCTGACCGAACCTGACCATGGTGTGGTTCAACCCGGTCCACAGCTCCTCGGGGAAGATCCCCATGAGAGCCATCTCCGTTTCCTCCGGTGTGCCCGTGCGAACCAGGCCCAGCCTGTTGGATATCCTGTGGACATGGACATCCACGCATATCGAGGGGACCCCGAAGACCATGCCCATGACGAAATTCGCGGTCTTCCTGCCGACGCCGGGAAGACTGAGCAGGTCCTCCATGCTGTCGGGGACTCGTCCTCCGTGCTTCTGCAGTATCACGCCGGATATCTCCCTGAGCTGGCGCGCCTTCTGCCTGTAGAATCCGGCGGGCCTCAGCAGCTCCTGAAGCCTTTTTTCGTCCATGGATGCCATTGTGGCGGGATCAGGGACCTCATCCAGCAGTTTCCTTGAAACAAGCCTGGTGACCGCATCCCTGGTCCTGAGGCTGATGATGGTGCCGACAAGAACCGGAAAGGCATCGGCGGAACACTCCATCGGGGCCGGGCGGCCGGTCTCGCCAAGGGCATCTCTCATCCTGTCAAGGACCTCGGCGGCCTTGAGATCCTTCAATCGTTGATCCTGATGAAATCCAGACCCGAGCAGTCCGAGGAATTCAGCCTCAGCGCCAGGCTGCCGTTGAGAAGTGAAATGAGTTCATTCCCGAGGGCTTCCTTCCTCCAGCCGGAGAGTTCCTCGATCGAGTTGAGTTCCTTCTCGGACTCGGGAGGGTCCTTCGCGAGAGCGTCAATAAGCTCCGGGGAAAGCAGCAGCTCGTGGGAGATGCCCAGTCTGCAGGATTCCTGTTTCAGGAAAATTCGGAGTATATCCTTCCGTGCCGAGACTCCGGGCCTGGTATTGTGCTTCGGTATCGGGGGGTAGTCCTCCGGGTCCTCCTGGG
Source organism: Candidatus Aegiribacteria sp. MLS_C (assembly GCA_002030045.1). Lineage (GTDB taxonomy): Bacteria > Fermentibacterota > Fermentibacteria > Fermentibacterales > JCC-6 > Aegiribacteria. The sequence continues at coordinate 146,702 of LQBI01000002.1, forward strand.
CCCGCCTGACTACTTCCAGTACCTGCTCACCCCACCTTGATATGAACCCTTCCGAGACATCCCTGAGCCTTGACAGGCTGTTGAGGTTTCCCGGCGCCATCGAGGTTATCGCTCCCATCACATGGTCCCTGGCTACGAAGTTCCTGGGTCTGTTCAACTCACGAGCCGTCTCCTCGCGCCACTTCACCATTGCCCAGAGGACAGGCAGCCGGTTGCTCCTTATCTTCGACCTGGACCGTATCTTCCTGAAGCTCCTGTGTATTGAGTTCCCGTAAGTGGCCGGGTCCGTAAGGTACGCGGCCTCCTGGCGGTACCAGTCGAGCCGCCCCTTTTCGGTCAGTCTGCTCACCTGGTTCCTGTAGATCTCCAGAAGGTACCTTACGTCGTCAAGCGCGTACTCAACCTGGTCCTCTCCCAGCGGTCTAAGGGACCAGTCGCTGAGGGTCTGTCCCTTCTTGGGATATACACCGCACTCCGCCTTGACGAGGCTCGAGAGTGACGGCTGCCTGTCGAACCCCAGGAAGGCAGCCGCCAGCTGAGTGTCAAAGACCGAGACAAAACCGGCACCCAGTTGGTGCATAAGCACTTCGATGTCGTTCCTGGCGGAATGGATGACCTTCACCGTGGACTTCGATGCTACAAGATCCGCCAGAGGAGACAGGTCCTCCACCTCCAGCGGATCGATCGCCACCGGACCGTTCTTCCCTGCTATCTGGACCAGGTACAGGTCCGGCCAGTACCGTTTTTCCCCGTGGAACTCGGTGTCCAGCGCCACGGCGTCCTCCTCCATGAGTCCGCTGACAAGGTCCCTGAGGTCCGATCTGGAGGTTATCATTGAAGGTGTCGTGACGATCACTCCCTCTCCGTGGAGTCCTCGGTTGCTGAATGGTTTGTGGTAGATGGAGCGTCTGCGGGAGAAACAGGGTCTGAAGTCGATAACACGGGTGTGGTCCCTCCATGGTAGGGACAGAAGATCCCTTCATCCGTGATGGTGTAGTATGAATAGCCGTTGTCCGGGCAGTGATATCCGCCCCTCTGACCGTATTCTCCCATGCTTTCGTCGTACATCTCGCGGAATGTTGCCGGGTAGGAATGGCCCTCCCCAATGTAGTCCCTCACCATTCCCGCAAGGCTGTCCCGTAGTGCGGAACAGCCCGCGCCGCCGGTTTCCATTCCGTTCCCAAGATGTCCGGCGGGGCAGACCAGGCGGCCTTCCTCCAGGCGGTACGGAAGACCGCTCACCGGACAGGAGAAGTCCGCTGCGTCCAGACCAGCGGAAACAGCCGGTACAACAGTGCTCCTTGCGAAGGATGAACAGAGCACGGTGGCGTTCCCCAGCACATTGTCCAGTGATGAATCGCCGCTCACTCTCCAGCCACCGGACGGTGAACGCCTTAACCAGAGGGTGCGGGAGCCTCCCTCCGGTAGGGGAACGGACACTGGAAGGCCGCGGGGTTCCATCCTCCCGACACTGAAACCTCCAGGGTCCGGGGAGCCGTCGACACCCTCAAGGGCCCGGTGCGCAAGAAGTCCCGCAAGGCTGTCGGTGAGAAGGGCACGGGCGTTCACAGTGTCACCTGATGCGAGGAGGCCAAGATACTCCCTTCCTGTGCCGATCACTGCGGAGCCTGTGCTGGAACTCCTGGCAACCAGTGCCAGCAGGAACATGGCCGCGAGGAACAGGACCGGTCTAAGGTACCTCATCTGCCGCCGGAGGATCCGGATTGTGTGCTGGAGAAGAGGTCGGTGAAGTCCAGTCCGGTCCCGCTGATCATCAGCCCCCATTCCTTGTTGGTGTTCTCGCCGCCGAAGCGGTAGAAGACCTCTCCCGTGAAGTTCATGCTCTGGTTGTTTATTGAGATGCCGGCCCTTATGTCCCTCTGGGAGAAATCGCTGCCGTCCTGTCCCTGCCAGTCCCCGTTGATCTCGGCCTGGGTCTCTCCCCGGGTTGCTATCTCTCCGCCCAGCCTCAGGCTCAGTTCGGGATTCACCGGAAGGACCAGGAAACCAGTGAGTCGCAGCTCTATTGGAGGCCTGGTCTCGGCGGAATCCCTTCGGTTCCTGAACAGACCGTCCCAGGCGGACATGTAGTAACGGAGGCCACCGGTTCCCTCGAAGTTGACGCCGGAACCGCCTGAGATCGGGGTGACCACCGTCAATGCACCATCCAGCGCCAGGTGACGGTCGCTCTCCGAGTAGTCTCCTGATTCAAGGGCCCCCTTGAGGGGGATCCTTATGGCGCCACGGGCGAACAGCCTTGGTTCCCGAGTGAGCCAGCCGTCCAGGGATATCCACGGGTCGGCTATTCCTATGCCGGTGGAGTCCCCAGGTCCCTGGAGCTGTATGAAACCGGGAATGATCACGGAGATGGTGTGGCTGTTCGTAAGGCCATACCTGCCCAGGAACTGGAAACGGATGACGCTCAGGCTGGTCTCGTAGTCATACTGTTCACTGTTGCCTAGTGTATCCGTCCTCCAGTAGCTGCCCGCCCCGAAATAGCCGAAGGCCACGTCGCCGTCCATCTCCATGGAGCGCAGTGCTTCAGTGAGGTTACCGTAGTAGAGAGGATCGTATGCGAAGGCATTGCCGGCGAAGAGGAGAACTGCCAGCGTGATAAGACGATATCCTGACATGATTATCGCTTCCTTTCTCCTAGGACGTCGAATTCGCTCAGGAACATCCGCCGCCGCAGCGTTCTCGGCTGTTGACATATCTGTTCCATGGTTTTCTAATAGTATTATCGTGTTTGCGCAAGTCTTCCGGACTCGTTCCATGACTGCAACCAGCGAAGAGGAGGTAAAATGAGAAACAGGGGTTTGATACTCATCATGACCCTTTTCCTTCTGGCGGGTACGGCCTTCTCCCTTCCCTCGATAATGGGGTTCAGGGGAGTCAACAGGGTCGTGGACGCCAGGACCATAGGGTCCAATCAGATGGCTTTCAGCCTTATCGCAAGGTACTGGAGCAGCAGCGACCAGTACTCCGACCTTCACTACAGGTCGGTGGGAAGCACTTCGGACACGGTGCTCAATGTAGAGGACACCGAACACCTGGCCCAGGGTTTCTTTATCCTGGACTACGGCCTGACCAGCTTCATGGAGATAGCCGCCAGGATAAGCTACATAGGTTCCTACTACGAGTTCGACCTCACTCCTCCCAGGAACGAGACCATAGGTCAGTGGGACGGGGTGCACGGCATGGGCGACGTGATGCTGGGATGGAAGGCCGGGTTCACACCCACTCCTTCCAGCGAGGTCCTCTGGCTGGGTCTGGACAACTGGTTCGCATTCGCTCCCAGCAGCAACCAGACGGTTGAATGCGAGGAGTACGACGGAAGGTTCGACGCCGCTACTCCCATGTACACCATGCGGAGGCCCATGCTGTCCACGGGGCACACCAGCCTCGGGTTCGACGGCCTGGTCTCCCTCGACATGGCCCATGTATGGCCCGGCACACCGCTCAGGATGCATTTCAACGCCGGTTACTCGATGTACAAGCAGACCATCACCCTGGATGACTACAGGCTGGAGTTCGACAGCCTCGGACAGAGGTCCAGGGCCGACGAGGTAATGGTAAGAGCCGATGTCGAGGACAACGCCTTCGACTTCGGCACCGCCCTCGAGTTCCCCACCCAGTTCGCCGTGATCTATACGGAGTTCACCCTGAAGAAGTACCTCGACCGTGACCAGTACAGCTCGGTCGCCTACTTCACTCCGGGTATCCGCGTTTACTCCGGCGGCGGAGTTGTGATGGACTTCTGCTTCAATATGGGCCTGACCGACTTCGACCCCGAGTACTTCGACTTCGGTCACGAGCTCTACCAGGACGGGTCCGTTACCATGGACGAGAGGGCCGAGAGAGCTCCTCTTCCCGACGGCGGCACCCAGGACTGGGGTGTGTCCGGTACGATAGCGTTCTCCAGCGACCTGCTTGACAGGGGTCCAGCTGTTACAACTGGTACCGTCTCGGGTCTTGTCACGGATATCGAGTCCGGCGAAGCCCTGCAGGCAACGGTTTCCTTCCCCGGCACCGCTATAGAGTCCGTGGTCTCGGACGCCGAAACGGGCTTCTACAGCGTGGAGCTACCCGAGGGCAGCATACCGGTATCGGTTCTGGCTGATGGTTACAAGGCAGCCTCAGCCACGGTTGTCCTGGAAGCTGGACAGGACGTAGTCGTGGACTTCCAGCTCGAACCCGTGGCGGGTCTCGGCTCCATAGCCGGTACGGTCACCGAGTTCGAGAACGGAGACCCTCTCCTGGCCACGCTGACCGTGGAAGTGGACGACACCACCTACACCTTCCAGTCCACCCAGGACGGCGTCTTCCAGTTCCTGGTGCCCGAGGGTACATGGACGGTGAAGGCGGAAGCCGAGGGCTACAGGCCTTCCACCGACGTGGTCTTCGTCATGGCTGACGAAACCTCGAGGGTGGACTTCATACTCAGGCCCGCTCTTGAGGAGGGACAGGTGCTGTCCTTCGACAACATCTACTTCGACAGCGGCAGCGCCAACATCAAGCCCGAATCCTACTTCGTGCTCGACAACGTGGTCGAGATACTGAACGCCAACCCCGACGCCAGGGTGCAGATAGCCGGCCATACCGACTCGGACGGCAGCACCGGTTACAACCAGACCCTGAGCGAGCAGAGGGCGGCTTCGGTCTTCAACTACCTGGTCCAGCGCGGAGTAGCCGCCAGCAGGCTGACCACGGTCGGCTTCGGCGAGAGCATGCCCGTAGTCCCCAACACCACGCCTTCCAACAAGGCCATGAACAGGAGGATCGAGTTCACGGTCCTCTCGAACAACTAGGCCCGGGGAACCGCGATAGAACGGGGGGCGGGGTTACCCGCCCCCCTTCCTTTACCCTTGATACGCTATCCAGGCTCAAGGATGTGCCATCGGCGGAAGAAGTCCGGTCCGGATAGGCTTACTCCTTAACAGAAGGTCTGATGCCAGTCTTCCTCCAGTTCAGGAACTGTTCCAGTATGCGTCCATGATCGAAAGCGATGTCCTCGGGCAGGGATCCCGGGTCGAATACGACGGCACTGGCCGCATCGTCACCTCCGTGGGGAACTCCGCTGGCCCGGCAGTGATAGACGACGCTCACCGTATCACCCCTGGGGTCCCGCCAGGGTCTGGAGTACACATGGAACATCTCAAGTACCTCCACATCCAGGGAAGTCTCCTCCAAAGCCTCTCTGCGCACGGACTCCGCCAGGCTCTCTCCGGGGTCCACGAAGCCGCCGGGAAGGGCCCATCCCTCCGGAGGGTTCCTTCTTCTTATCAGGACGATCCCTCCGTCATCCATCTCGATGATGGCGTCAACTGTCAGCAGCGGTGTAACCGGTCTCATGTCCCTCCAATTGTTACATTTGGAACAAATGAGTTATATTCAAACCTATATATACCGTTGATGGTCGTTGCGCGAAACCGAAAAGGCAGGGAACAGATGAGACAGAACTCGGGAAGGGATGCGATGAAGAGATATCTGATAGCCATGATGGTGATGGCCGGTTTGTTCACAGGAGCATGTGGCGGTTCCGGCGGGACCGGGGAAGCTCAGGGGAATTCGCCGGCCGAGACGGACGTGGAACTGGTTTGGTTCCATGATGATTTCCACGGTGCCAGCGCCGAGGCGGAGACTTCGGGGAAACCGATGATGATAGACATGTATGCCGACTGGTGCGGACCCTGCAGGACCCTGGGCGAGCAGTTTTTCACCAGCGAGGAGATGCATTCCGTGCTCTCCAATTTCGTTCTTCTGCGGATTGATCTGGACAAGCCGGAAATGGCCACCTACGCACAGCGCTACAACGTGTCCGCGATACCCTGTGTCGTCATCGCCAGGGCGGACGGAACCGAGATCGACCGAATTGTCGGTACCACTCGCACCATAGGTGAGTACGTGAGGGCTCTGGAGGGTATCCTGGAGAGCATCTGAGCCGGCCTGATCGATCCTTTGCGGGCGGGGAACCGGTTTTCCCGCCCGGTGCATCAAAGGAGTCGGTCAGAACATCCTTCTGATCTGGAAACCGACCGCCAGTTCGTCTCCATTCACTCCCATTATCTGGGTCTGAGGTCCTATCCACGGGTTGTTGGTGAGGGCCAGTAGGAACTGATGGCCCCAGGTGCTGTACCTGGACCCGAAGGAGAAGCAGTCATTCTCGGCAACATCATTTGCAGCAGGGAAGTACTCCCCCCAGAGGCTCATGTCCTCCATGACGTAGAACTCGAGCCCGAAGCCCGGTCCGCCCTCCTCCTGGTGCCCGTCGTATGCGTAGTTGACCACAGGCCTGATCATGTCGCCCGCCAGCAGTGCCGAAAGACCGACAGTGGCTGTGAGGCCGCCCTCCCAGTCGTCGTTGGCGGTGCTTCCCGTTCTGAAAGTGTAATATCCGGCGTTGAGCTCAAAAAAAGCCGGTTCAAGGGCCGACTCCATCCAGCCGAGTTCAATGGAGTGGCTTCGCGCCGAGATACCGTTCCCGTAGGACAGGTAGGCATTATCCATTGGGAAGTACCTTATGCCGAAGGCCACGTTCGCTCCGTCGTCCATTCCGAAGAAGGACTCCAGCGGACTGTCCTCGAAGGCTTCGCCGAAGAAGCGGTGGTTGACTGTGATCTCGAACGACCCCTCCGACAGGCCGCTGACGGGTGTCATGATGTTCAGCATGGCACCCTGGTAGTCCGAAGCGAATACCATTACGCTGAGTGTCACAAGGAGTGCCAGGTATCGCATGTCATTCTCCTTTCAAGGTGGGCCCTAGAGTTCCAGGGAGGCTGTCTCAGCCCAGGAGTGGACCGAGGTGAAGTCGTCGGCGCCGTCCTGTCCGTAGGCGAAGATAACGTCATAAGTGGTTCCCTCCGTGTAGACCTTGTCGTAATCATCCCCGGAATCCAATGGGACCCTGAACTCCACGACCGTCTCACCTGCGGACTCGGAGCCGGATATGGTTTCCACGTCGTCGGTCCCGCCCAGGCTGACGTCCGAGGCATGGGTCACCTGGCCGGTCCCGTAGTCGTCGCGGAGCTGCGCCGAACCTCCTGCTACGTAACCGATAAGGAGGTCGGCCTCATCCATTGCTGATACCGGGTCGAACCCAACGGCCACCCAGCCGGTTGTGGGGGCCGTGAGCCTTATTCTGAGCGTTGATAGTGAATCCTCGAACTGCCATTCAAGGATGTAGTCCCCAGCAGAGTACTGCTTCCATCCGCCCTCCTCCGTCGGGCCAGTGGCATCTTCGCCGCAGCCGGCGACTGCGAGTGCCAGAAGAAGCCCTGCGGACGTCATCGGTATTGCACGAAACATATTGCTCCATTCGTTGCTTGTATCAGTCCAGCACGACCTGGAAGGTCTCCACCCACCGGTGTCGGCCGGTGAAACCATCGGAATCCTCGGGTCCGTATGCCAGCATCACACTATGGGAGGTGCCCCGTTCCAGGTCATGGTCGAAACTGTCACCGGTCGCCACCGGCCTGGTGAACGAGATGGTAGTCCTGCCATCGGTCTCCGTTCCGGAAGCCGATAGTATGTCCATGGTACCACCCAGTTCGCTGTCGGCGGAGTGGGAAGTGTATCCATCCCCCCACTGGTCGCTTATGAACACTTCCTCATTTTCCACATACCCTATGATCATGTCTCCGTCAAGCATCACAGAGGACGCGTCGAACCCCACGGCCACCCATCCGGTCGCTGGAGCCGAAACCGTGAAGGTGACATCTTCCTCGAGGAAATCCCACGTAAGGGTGACCCCATCGCTGGATATCCCTCCGGCAGCGGCATCGGGACCGGTCTCCTCAGCCGGTCGAACGGCCTCCTCCGAACCGGAGCCGCCGCATGCGGACATTATCGACAGAAGGGCAAGGATTGCTGATCCGCCGAAGAGTGAAAACCTTTCCATGATCCTCCTTCCGGTCCATGTCTTCACATTCGGGAACTTACTACACGGTCGGTACTTGTATTATTGTCCATACAATAACTTACAAAAAGGGTCGTCATTTCCATGTACGAAGGTCTGGAGGATTAAATGAAAAAGGCAATGCTGGCCTGTTCGATCCTTGTCGCCCTGTCATCGGCCCAGTTCTGGCAGGAACTGACCCTGGAGGACTTCACCCTGAGGTGGGCGACGGTCTCAGCCAGCGAACTGGCGGTGGAACTCAGCGGACCCACCACCGGCTGGGTGGCGGTGGGTTTCGATCCCGCCACCGCCATGCAGAATGCGAACATCATAATCGGGTACGTCGCTTCAGGAGTCCCTTTCATCAGGGACGATTTCGGCGTGGCACCCACCTCGCATGCCGCGGACACCCTTCTGGGCGGCAGCCATGACCTGATAATAGACGGCGGGACCGAGAACGCAGGCACTACGGAGATAATGTTCACCATACCCCTGGACTCGGGAGACCAGTACGACAAACCCCTGGTTCCCGGGAACACCTACCCGATCATCCTCGCAAGGAGCGCCAACGGTCAGGATTCCTTCTCCGCGCCCCACGCAGTTGCTGCAACCTCACAGATCGAGATACTCGGTCTTTCACTCGACGGCAGCACCTGGGGAGGATTGAAGGCGCCGGAGTTCTGATCACGGGATCCTCCATGTAGGACCGCCCCTCGGGCCGGGCCCTTTCGGCATCAGTCGGAACCTTCAAACCGCGTCATGGAAGTTTCGACCGGCGGTTAACGCAGGAGTATATTCCCGCGATGAAAAAGGGGAGACGCGGCTCGGAACTGCGTGACACCTTCCGGATCTCAACCCGGGAAGGTGTCTACGCACAGGTTTTTGCGAGTCTTGCGGGGGCGGGTTCGGTCTTCATCACAAGGCTGGCGGTGATGATGGGCGCAACTCCCGCCCATTTCGGTGTCCTCTCCGCCATCGGGCAGTTCTCACAGGCGCTTCAGCCCCTGGGGGTGGCGATCACGCGAAGGCGGATCGTACGGAAGCCGGTTATACTGGCCTTTGCGGCGGTTGCAAGATCCATGGCCCCGCTGCTGGGTCTGATCCCCCTTCTTCTTCCCTACAGGACTGCGCTTCCCCTGGTGCTTGCGATCTACGCCGCCTATTCAGCGGTGCTTGCCGTATGCACCAACATGTGGACCGGATGGATCGCAGACATGGTCCCCAGGGGGATCCGCGGAAGGTTCTTCGCCCAGAGGAACCAGGTGCTGATGATAGCCGGTGTGCTGGCCTCCTTCCTCTTCGGGGCCTTGGTGGACCTCTACTCGGAGGAAAAGGGATGGCTGGCCGGTTCACTTTCGGGGCTCCTCGGCATAAGGGGCGACCCGTCGTCCCTCCCCTGGGTCTTCCTGGGAGTCTTCGCACTGGCAGGGGCGATCGGACTGGCGGGGCTCCCTGTCCTGAAACGGCAGCCGGAGAGGCCGAAGGAGAGGGAGGAGGAACCTTTCCTCTCAATGCTGGCTAAACCTTTCCGCGACAGGAATTTCAGGCATCTCTCACTATTTGGTGTCTGGTGGATGATGGCGGTGGGCATAGGAGCTCCGTTCTGGCAGCCCTTCATGATCCAGCGTCTTCACATGGACCTTGTCCAGATGCTGGTATACGGCACTGTATCCACCGTGGGGGCCCAGCTGGCCATCCGCCCCTGGGGAAGGTTCATAGACAGGCACGGCAACAAGCCGGCCATGCGGCTTGCACTGCTAATGGGCTCGGTGAATCCCCTGATGTGGCTCGTCCTGACCCCGGAGAACTACTGGTTCATCTTTCTGGAAGCCCTCCTGTCCGGGGTCATGTGGTCCTGCGCGGGCATAGTGACCGCCAACATGGTGCTTGCGGTAGCACCGGACAGTTACAGGCAGATGTACTCGGGAGTCTTCAACGCCCTCTCGAGTATCGCGATGATGACAACGATGCTCCTCTCGGGTTTCTTCCTGCCCGACGGCATGATGCTGCTGGGCAGGTACCTGTATCCCGAACAGGTGCTCTTCCTGGTAACCGCCTTCGCCCGGCTGAGTGCGGAGATACCCCTTGCATGGGTGCACGAGCATGACTCGACGCCGATGAGTGTGCTGGTGAGGAGGTTCAACGCCTACGCAAAGGTGGGGATCACCGGGGCCCTGATGCTGGTGGTGCGGAGGAGGAAGACCAGGTGACGGGGTCAGTCCGCCGCCTCCATGCTGATGATGTAGACCCTCTGGAAGACTTCCGCAACGGGGTCCCAGGCGAGGACCCCGTCTTCGACGACAACAATCTCCCAGGATCGTCTCCGGGAGCCTGAGCCGGTCATCCTTGCGCATCCAATGAGCCGGCCCTCCGGTGACCAGACATCGAAGTGCGTTTCGTACCAGATTCGCGCATCCCCGAGTCTTGCACGGAAAACGTATTAATACTGTCAGTGGGTTGTGAAGGTCTCCAGGACTCCGGTTCATAACAGATTCAAGCGCGGAAGGGCAGGGGGAAGTATCTCCCAGCTCTTCCGACATTGCCATAGAGTTCTTTAACTTGACCGCTCCAAGGGCCTCGATGAAACCGGCCGCTCTTGAGCGGCTGATTCGAATAAAAGTGCCGGGAGGACGTATCCCCCCGACACTTTGTTTTCTTAGAACCTAGAACTTTACAGCCCTGAGAGTCTCGGCAAAATCGGCCGCTCTGAAGCGGACCATATAAACACCAGCGGAAAGGCTTCCGGTATTCCAGTCAATGGTGTGCCTGCCGGCGGCGACCTCATCGTTCAGGAGGTTCTGTACCATGTGGCCGCTCATGTCGTATACCAGAACGCAGACCTGTCCGGGGGTATCCAGGTTGAAGCTCACCGTGGACACCGAGGAAAGAGGGTTGCCGGCGAGGGACAGGCCGCCGGTGGCATTCTCGAAGGAATCGCCATGTTCCCCGATGCCGGTCTGTATAAGGCCGCCCAGATAGTACATGTCGCCGCAGGAGTCTGGATCATCGTCCCACTGGGGGTGTTCCTGGCCGGACTGGGCGTAGGTGTCCCAGGCCTTGGCCCTGTCGAAGGCCTCCCAGAAAGAGACGCAACCGTCGCCGTTCATGTCCGGGTCTCCCGGGAGTGCTCCACCGGGTACACTGGTGGCAGGCGGGGTCGATCCATGCATGGCTCCGGTCCAGTAGTAGACGTACTCGTCGTACTCCGGGTATGTTGCACCGGCCCAGCTGGATTCGTACCCGCTGGCGGCCGAGGCGAAGGAACTTGGCGCGGAAGCGGTGCCTGCCATGTGTTCCTCCAGGAACCCTCCGGAGAAGCACTGTTCCATCACTGCGTGGCAGGAGGCGTAGGTCATGCCTGAGACCAGCGTCTGGTAGGTGTCGTCGTCGAGGGTGCCTCCCCAGAGGTTCAGGTAGACCTCCGGGGGCGAGTTCAGGAGCTTTCCGCTTCCTCCATGGTCGGTGGTGAAGATGAAGAGATGATCGTCGGCCCCCACCATGGAGGTTATGTCGGCAAAGCCGTTGTTCACACCCGTAGTCGTGGCGTCGTAGATGATGTCCGAATCGCCGTCATCGTCGAAGTCAGGGTTGGAGTTCAGTCCTCCCGACTGGTCCGGTGCCGGATTGAGGCCGTCCGCGAAGCAGACGATGATGTGGTCGTCCGGCAGCAGGTAGTCGTGGGCGAGTACGTTGTAGATGAACTGCACGTCGCCGTAGTAGCGGATGTGGTTGCTGCCCTGGCTTGCGCCACCGGAGATGATGAGTGCGTACATGTGCTCCGCCTGTGACGGAGTGGACTGCACGTTGGGTTCGAACCATGCAAGGAAGTCCTCGTACTGGCCCCTTCCATCCGACTGACCCGGCAGGCAGGTGCGGACCACCCTCATCCTCTGCAGGGCATTCGGGGGAGTGGTCATCCTGACGATCTCCATGCGGCCATGGGCGTCAACGAAGACCCAGCGGCACGGATGCTCCCAGTTGGCGTAGGCCATGTCGTCCACCAGCACTAGATAGCCGTCCGCGGGGACAGTGACCTCGTAGCTCCAGGAACCCATGACGGTCCCCTCGGTCACGGGATCGTCCAGCACCATCAGGGACCTTCCGGTGATGTCTCCATCCAGCAGTTCGGTGAACACCAGGTCAGCCGCGGAGTTGGCGCTCTGTACCTGTGCCGCTGCGGAGAGGGCTGCGATGCAGACCAGCAGAAGCAAAGTTCTTCTCATTATTCCTCCATCTATATGGTTAAATAGAACAATTAGGTACACTCTAATACATATTACATTGGGGATCGGGTATGGTCAATAGTTGCAAACATTTTATTGCGGTACAGCTCGATAGCAACGATAATATATTTTGAGATAGAACCGTGTGCCTTGCATCTACTTGGGGACGGGGTTCAGGAAGCCAGTTCCCTCATGTTCCTGACTTCTCTGAAGAAGAACGCCGCGGTGACGGCGGCCGCAAGGAAGTCGGCGGAGGGAAAGGCAACCCATACCCCGGTGAGTGGAGAGGCGAAGACGAGGGGGAGAATAAGTGCGAACGGTATCAGGAACAGCACCTGCCTGGATGTGGACAGGACCAGTGCCTTGCCGGCCTTGCCCAGTGCCTGGAAGACGCCGGCCCCTATTACCTGGAAGCCCACAAGGGGCATCATCATCACCAGGACCCGAAGGATGCCCGTGCCCTCCTCGATGAGCCGGGCGTCGCTGCTGAATAAACTTAGCATGAAACCGGGGGCCAGCTGGAAGAGCAGGAAGTAGCTGCCGGTGAGTGCGGTGGCGGATATCACGGCGTACCTCAGGGCCTTCTTTACCCTGCCGAAGGCCCTTGCGCCGTAGTTGTAGCCCACGATGGGCTGCAGTCCCTGGACGAGGCCGAACACCGGCATCATGGCGAAGGTCATCATCCTGTTCGCCACTCCGAGTACAGCGAGATGCATGGGAAGGCCGTAGTGCATTATGGAGTTGTTCACCACCAGTGCCATGAGACTTCCACCTACGATCCGCGAGAATGCCGGGGAACCTATCTTCAGTATCTCCCAGGACTGGCGGGATCCGGGGATCAGGTGGCGGCGGTCGAACCTGAGGTAGCTCCTGCCGCCGGAGAAGAAGTAGCCCATAATCCATACGAATGCAGAAACCTGGCCTATTACCGTGGCGAGAGCCGCTCCCTGTATCCCCATGTCCAGCAGGAATATGAAGACAGGGTCCAGAACTATGTTGACCCCCGCCCCCACGAACATGCTTATCATGGCCACCCTGGCGTTCCCCTCCGACCTGGCTATGTCGTTGGAACAGACCGAGACGGAGAAGAAGGTGCCTCCCAGCAGGACGGTGGAGAGATAGTCGCGGCCGTAGGGCAGTATTCCTTCACCGGCTCCGAATAGCCTCAGGACCGGGTCGAGGAACAACAGACCGGACATGGAGATGACGAATCCCAGCACCGCTGCCAGGACGAATGAACCCCCGGCTGTTATACCCGCCTCCTCGTCCTTTCCCTCTCCCAGTTTTCTGGAGATGATGGAGGCGGCACCTATTCCGACGGTCTTCCCCACTCCGAGGAGGAGCATCTGTATGGGGAAGCAGACCGCAAGGGCGGCCAGGGCCAGGGTCCCCACGCCCTTACCGACGAATATCGTGTCAACCAGGTTGTACATGGACTGGACCAGCATACCCGTGATGGCGGGACCGGAAAGCCTCAGGAGAAGTTTTCCCAGGGACTGTACGCCAAGGAGTTCGGTCCTCTCGGTGGCCGTCAGTTTTGGCCTCTTCATCACTTCAGGTTCACCAGCACCAGTGACGCTACCGTGAGCGCCACCGCCACCCTTTCCCTGGTGCGGAGCCTCTCGCCGAAGACCAGGAAGCCGGCAAGGGCGATAAGAGTTATCGTGGCCGCGCTGTATACAGGAAAGACCACTGCCGTCTTCAGCTGCGAGAGGGAGAGGATGAGGAAGAATGAAGCGAAGTAGTTGGGTATGCCTACGATGATGCCTGTTAGCATATGTGAACCCACCGGCTTCCGTCCGGCGAGGACCATCCTGGAAGTGCTTATGAGGAGCGCCCCTGTGAAGACGAAGAAAAGGAAGAGGTCCTTCATCTCAAGTAGTCCGTACCGCTGGTACACCTTGTTGCTGAACTCGGACAGGCCCACGGTTAGGAACAGGACAAGCAGTACCGGCTGAAAACCTCGAAGGACCCCCCCGGGCCGTGAAAGATCAAGGTTGGCCAGCAGTATGGATGCCAGTGCCAGGCATATGCCCAGCCACTGGAGGGGGCCCGGTATCTCCCGCCACAGCAGTATTGCCAGAAGCATGGGTACCAGCACTCCCATCTTGGAAAAGCTTCCAGCCAGGCCCACTCCGCTCTCCCTCACCGCCTTCTGCAGGTAGATGAACCCGAGGAAGTAGAGAAGGCCCGAAGGAAGTCCCACCATGGCAGCCCAGCCGGCGCTGCCTGCCGTATCGAAGGTCCCTCCTGTTGATATGACATCAGCGACCTGTCCTCTGAATCCCTCGAATGCATTACTCACTGAAACACCTGAAAGACCGCCCCGGATCAGGAAGAACAGGGAGACTCCGGATGCGACCAGATAGTTGAAGGTGGTGACGGTGCCGCGGTCCATGTTTCTGGTCTCGCTGACCTTGAATACCAGAGCTATTGATGTGCTGCAGGCGACGGCCAGGACAAGGTATAACAGAAACTGACCTCCGGTCTATCGGCAGATGGTGAGAAGCCCGGATGCAACGGTACCCCCGGCGTCCGACACCCGTACAATGTAGATACCCGGAGGCAGTGACGAGAGGTCCATTGTGACAGGTCCAGCCATGTCGGTCGGGATACCGGACAGCTGCAGCCTGCCGGCGGTATCGTAAACCTCAGGCAGGGCCTCCCCAAGTACTTCCATGGAGCCGATACGCAGGAAGTCACTGCAGGGATTCGGCCAGAGGTCAATTCCCGTCCGGACTGCTTCGGGTCGCCCGCCGCAGGTGCCGGTGCCGGCGGGACTGAAAAGGGCGGCGTCGAATGCTATGTAGTCGCCTGCGGTGCCGGTATGGTCTCCCAGCCGCAGGTATGACCCGCCGCCCAGTCCGAAGGTACCCAGGGAAACCCATTCATCGCTGTAGAGTCCCTGGTCCAGCAGGATCTCCTCGGTACCGGAGAGAGTCTCGATACTGTACCGGCCGGTGGCCGTCGACCGGTCCGGAGGAATGTAGACCATGACCTCGTAGTCGCCGGGGAACGGGAGGACCGGGTGCCATTCGGCGAAGCAGGTATCCGGAGGGGCACCTGTCGAGTATGTCCACCATGACTCACCCTGGTAGCCGCTTCCGGTGAGGTGCCAGTATCGGCAGTCACCGTACTTGTAGAATCCCCCGCAGCAGTCGTCCACAAGGGTATCGGGCTCAGCCGGTACCTGTGAGCGCGCGTAGAACAGCTGGCTTACGCCGATCTGCACGTGCCCGTTGTTGTATCCCGGCCAGTCGTAGAGGACATCCTTGCCGTTATAGTAGTTTCCCCAGCCCGATTCGTTGGCGTCTCCGAAGGGATCGTTCACCACGACGGTATGATCATCGTAGTATCCGTTGAAGAGGATAATGTGACCGTAACCCAGGACGGAGCTGGAACATACTACCGGATGCATGGCATCTATCTCCTGCGTAAGGGTCGCCCAGGAAGTCCCCGCCCAGGCCGAGTATATCTCATGACGGGACAGGAACTCGACCATCAGGTTCCAGACTGCTGCTCCATCGGGGCAGATGAAGCCATGTGCCCCGGGCACTAAGACCCCTCCGGGGCTTTCCCCGAGATCGTCGTATGTGTATCCAAGGAATGTGTATTCGACTGGAATGTAGTTGCCCCATAGACTCCAGTGGCCGGGGGAAGGGTATGACGCCCAGATGGAGTCGGGAGTCAGCATGATATAGTACTGGACGGCCATCATGCACGAAGTGGGGCCGCAGGACCAGCTTCCGTTGAACCAGTCCGGGGTATCCCATCGCTGGTGCATGTAGACCACGTCGAAGTGCGCTGCAGGATCCACACGGGAGTGCCGGGAACCGATCCGACCTTCCGGCGCGGCACCGAACCCCCGCAGGGAGCCGTTCTCCTCCGTCCAGGTATATCCGCCGTTTTTCAGGTACACCGGGTTCGTCATTACCCCGCCGGAACTGATTGTTACGGCGGTTCCGGTCACCGGGTCCATTTCCCTGACCCTTCCCGAGACGGGGTAAAGGCCGGAGTATTCGAGTTCCGAGTATAGAATGCTTCCGCGTTCCGTCCATGAAGACGTGAGCCCCGAGGGCTCCTCTGCGAGAACTTCCCTGTCCGGACCGAAGACAAGGAACCCCCGGGGGGACATCTCGGCCAGGACCATATCATCCGGTCCCGGTGAAAGCCTGGTGAATACTCTGTCGCGATGGCTGTCGAGTATTGAGATGCCTCCCTCCTCCAGGGTCTGGACGGGCCGCTCCTCCGCGAGGACCATGGAAGCGGGGAAACCGTCGATGGCCCATTGACGCAAAGGGTCACCGTACATGTCGATCTCCACCGCCCTGTCCTCCAGGGCGATCAGGAATGAGGACCCCCCCGCCGGGAAGGGACCGCTGAAAAAAGCGTTCTCGAACAGCATGGTCCTCTCTCCCGACCGGGAGATGAAGACCACCCTCTGTTCATCTTCAGCGGGACATTCTTTGAACAGTATGCCTTCCCCCGTGAACACGACGTTCCCGCCTGCCCCCGGTTCCTCCGAAATCACGTCCGCCCCCCCGTCTTCATGAAGAATGTACAGACCGCATCGGCGGCCATCGGTGAAAAGGAGCCCCTCCCCTGTATCCGTGATCGGCACCATGGTGCCGGCCGGGTCCGGCAGTACAACAGTCGAGGCTATTCCGGCGAGGATCAGGAAACCGGTCATCTCTTCACCCCCACAGGGGCGATGTACACGGTGAACTCGTCGGTCCCGTCGAAGCCGAGCAGGCCATCCATCATTTCCTGGTCATAGGCTCCGATGGCGCAGGTGCCAAGCCCCGCAGCATCGCAGAGGATATACAGGTTCTGGCAGAGATGACCGGCGTCCAGAGCTATGACCTTGTGTGAAACCGGTCCGTACCTCCATTCGGTCCGGTACGGGACCGTTGACCAGACGAAAGTGACGGGGCAGCGGCCGCAGAACTCCTGACCGTGACAGGCATCTATCACCATCTCCGGGTCTATCCTGTCCCCGATACGGGCCAGGGAGTGCTCAAGATGCAGATACCTGTACAGACCCGGTTCGAGACCTTCCACTTCGTTCACCAGCAGGTAGGTCTCAAAGGGATGCCTCGCTCCTGCGGAAGGCACCGGTCTGAGAGTGGCGACACCATCCCTCACAACCTTCTGCACTCCCTGGGTGTACCAGAGAAGAAGGGCAAGCTGATCCAAAGAGAGAGGGAGATCACCGTAGCGCCTGACGCTCCTCCTGCCGTCGAGCACTTCACCAAGCGGAGTGTCCGGGACGGAGTTCCCGCCGACAGCCGGCAGCTCCACGATCGGCACGCCCTCGGGGACCTCCTTCTGTACCGGAGGGTGCTGTATACCTTTCATCTGATCGCTGGCGTACCCTTCAAGCAGGTGCCAGTTGGCCTTCAGGAAATCTCTGCCGTTCATGCTCGGGTCCTTCCAGGTGACTTCCCGCCGGGGTCGTCCCGCCGGGGTCGTCCCGCCGGGGTCGTACGTTACTTCGGGTCACTTGTGAGTGATACATCCTGGTAATAATGCTTAATCATAACACTATACCATTCTGATTGGTTTTCACTGAAAACAGACCGAAAGAAATAAACCGCGTTCTGGTAGATTGGAGCAGAAAAACATATAGCGTATATCTGCCAAGTGACCCGAAGTAACGTACGACCCCGCAAAGGAATGGCGCTCCCACGGGGAATCGAACCCCGGTTTCCGGCGTGAGAGGCCAGCGTCCTGACCGCTAGACGATGGGAGCGCGTTCTTTTCAGGGCGCAAATATCGAATATGGAATGCCTTCAGTCAAGTGTAGCCCGCGCCATGACTGTAGCGCACGCCAGGACCTCCCGTGTACCTCAGATGAACCTAGTCGGCCTCCCGCTCATCGGTACCGCCTGAGACGTACCTTCTCTCCAGGCGCTTGAGCTGCTTGCCCGAGAGACCCCCGAGTGCGTCCATGGCGTTCCTGATGCGCATCCTGGTGACATCGCCGCCAAGTATCTCCATCGTATCGAAAAGCGGGGTCGAAACCTCCCTTCCGGTGACCGCCACGTACAGGGGTGCGGTCAGGTCCCTCAGCTTCATTCCAAGTTTTTCTGAAAGCTCCCTGAACATCGAGTAGATAGGATCCCTGCTGAAGACCGGAATCGCTTCAAGTTCCCACAGGACTATCTGGAGGACCTCACAGGTTCCGGTCTCGTCCAGGTCTTTCATCAGCAGCTGCCCGGTCTCGTACTGTATCCTGCCGGTGAAGAAGTGGCCGGTAAGGTCGCCCCAGTCCGAGAGACTGGTCATCCTTCCCCTGCATATCTCGAGTATCCTCCGGAAGTGATCCCGGTTCAGCCCCCATTCAACCAGCCTGTCCATCAGCTCTTCCGTCGTGAAATCCTCCCTGATGTAGCGTCCGTTGAGCCATTTCAGCTTGTCCAGGTCGAAGACGGGCCCTCCGAGAGTGACATCTTCCAGCTGGAAGTTCTCCATCATGTCGGCTACGGAGAACTTCTCCTTCTCGTCGGAGAGATGCCAGCCCATCATTCCCAGGAAGTTCAGAAGGGCTTCGGGGAGTATTCCCGTTTTCCGGTACCAGTCGATCGACACGGGGTTCTTCCGCTTGGAAAGCTTGCTCCTGTCGCTGTTGCGGAGCAGTGGCAGATGACAGAACACGGGGGGTTCCCAGCCGAAATAGTCGTAGAGGAGGACGTGTTTCGGGACGGAGTTGATCCATTCCTCGCCCCGGATTATGTGGGTTATCCGCATCAGATGATCGTCCACCACCACGGCCAGGTGATAGGTGGGAAACCCGTCGGCCTTGAGTATCACCTGGTCGTCTATCGAGGCCCAGTCCTTCTCTATTTCACCCCTGAGCAGGTCGGTGAACCTGCATTTGCCCTCCAGGGGGACCTTCATCCTTACGGTGAATTCCTCACCCGCCTCTACCCTCCTCAATGCCTCTTCGGCAGGTATATCCCTGCATTTCCTGTCGTAACCGCTGCCGGCTCCGGTCCTCTGGCGTTCCTCGCGGACTTCGGCAAGCCTTTCCCGGCTGCAGAAACACGGGTAGGCATGACCCTCCGCGATCAGCATCCGCACATGCTCCTGGTAGATGTCGAGCCTCTCACTCTGCCTGTACGGGCCGAAGGGACCTCCCACGTCGGGGCCTTCGTCCCATTCCAGACCCAGCCATTTCAGTGACCGTATTATGGCATCCTCGGATTCCCGGGTGGATCTCCCGCGGTCGGTGTCCTCTATTCGAAGGATGAACCTGCCGCCGTTCTTCCTGGCCCAGACGTAGTCGAAGAGTGCCTGGTAGGCGGTACCCACGTGAGGATCCCCGGTGGGGGACGGCGCCAGCCTCGTCCTTATCTCGTTGTCAGACATACGAACCTTTCGACTGTTTGACGTTGCACTTCGCTCCGAATATACAAATCGTTCCTGCCGGGGAGGACATTCGGTACTCGAAGGAGCTGACTTGAAATGCGTATGTCCATGTGATATTTTTAGCTCAGTTCAACTTGCGCAGGACCCGCCAGTATCACCGGACTAGTCTGGAGCGATGATGAAACTAGAGGAATTTCAGGCAAAGAAGCTGTTCAGGGAACATGGGATCCCGGCGCCGGAGGGGATAATGGTTACCTCGGCGCCTGATGCGCGGGACGCCTCGGAGAAGATTGGCTTCCCGGTGGTGGTAAAGGCCCAGGTAAAGACAGGCGGAAGGGGAAAGGCCGGGGGAGTCAGGCTTGCCGGTTCTCCTGACGAGGCACAGGAAGCGGCGGAAGCCATACTGGGCATGGACATAAAGGGCTATACAGTGGAAAGGCTCCTGATCGACCCCGCCCTGAGAATATCCGGGGAGTACTACATCGGCATCACTGTGGACCGTAAACGTAAGATACCCGTGATGATGGCCTCCGCCTCCGGAGGCATGGACATTGAGAAGGTGGCGGCCGAGACCCCGGAGAGGATCATCTTCCAGCCCATCGATCCCCATCGCGGCCTGAGAGGTTTCGAGGCCAAGAAACTTGCCTTCAGGCTGTTCTCCAAAAAGAAGAGGGCTATGGACACCTCGTTCATAATGGTGCGTCTCTGGCAGTGCTTCAACGACCTGGATGCGACCCTGGCGGAGATAAACCCCCTGGCCCTGCTGGAGGACGACTCCATAATGGCCCTGGACGCCAAGATCGTACTTGATGACAATGCTCTCTACAGGCATCCCCGAATGGAGGATATGAGGCTTCCCACCCCTTCGGATCAGAAGGAGCTGGGAGCAAAGAGCCACGGGCTCTCCTATGTGCAGCTTGACGGTGAGATAGGCTGCATGGTGAACGGGGCCGGTCTGGCCATGGCCACGATGGACGTGATAAAGCATCTGGGAGGAACCCCCGCGAACTTCCTGGACATAGGCGGCAGCTCCAGTCCCGAGAAAGTGGTACACGCCATGGACCTCCTCGTATCCGATCCCAACGTCAGGGCGATACTCATCAACGTATTCGGCGGCATAACAAGGTGCGATGACGTGGCCAACGGCCTGGTCCAGGCCCTCTCTGGAATAGACCTCGACCTGCCGATGGTCGTACGTCTTACCGGGACCAACGAGGAGGAGGGTATCAGGATCCTCTCGGAGCGAGGCATCAACGCGCTCAAGGACATGACCGGAGCGGCCAGGGAAGCGATCAGGCTGGCCCGGGAAGGGGGTGGGGCGAGATGAGCATACTCATTGACGGGAAGACCAGGACGATGGTGCAGGGCCTTGGTCGGGACGGTTCCTTCCACGCCGGACAGATGCTGGAGTACGGGACGGATCTGGTGGCCTGCATCCATCCGGGCAGGGGCGGATCTTCCTTCCAGGGTATTCCGGTCTTCAATACCGCGCAGGAGGCGGTCGAGGAGACCGACGCGGAGTGCTCGGTCGTCTTCGTCCCGGCTCCTTTCGCGGCCGACGCTATACTGGAGAGCGCCAACGCCGGAGTGGAACTCGTTGTAGCGGTGACGGAAGGTATTCCGGTGCTGGACATGTCCAGAGTGGTCAGGGAACTGGATGAGCTGGGTACAAGGCTGGTGGGTCCCAACTGCCCGGGTCTCATCTCACCAGGAAAGTCGAAAGCCGGAATAATGCCCGGCAATATCTTCAGGCAGGGTCCGGTGGGAGTGATATCCAGGAGCGGCACGCTCACCTACGAGGTGGTGAACCAGCTGACACTGGCAGGGCACGGCCAGTCCACCGCAATAGGCATGGGCGGCGACCCGGTAGTCGGGATGAAATACAACGATTTTCTGCGACTCTTCGACAGGGATCCCGAGACCGGGCTGGTGGTGATCGTCGGAGAGATAGGGGGAAGCGATGAACAGGATGCCGCCGATTTCGTAAGCAGAAACTTCTCAAAACCCGTCGTGGGGTACATAGTCGGCAGGAGCGCTCCCCCCGGGAAGAGGATGGGTCACGCGGGAGCCATAATATCAGGCGCGGAGAGTACGGCTGAAGCAAAGGTCGGTTTCCTCAGGGAGAACGGCATACCGGTTGCGGATACGGTTGAGCAGATAGTGGAACTCGTATCCGAAGGATTGGGAGGACGGAATTGAGAGAGCTTGACGTTGCCCGAATAACCGAAGCGGTGAGAGAGCTTTCGATAGAGACCAACATATACCTTCCCGACGATGTCAAGAATGCTCTGAGAGAAGCCCTGGATAGGGAGGAGTCTCCCCTTGGCAGGGAAATACTCCAGGTCATACTTGAGAACCTGGACATAGCGGAGAGAGAGAAGATGCCCATCTGCCAGGATACAGGGGTAGCCATCGTCTTCCTGGAGGTGGGGCAGGACGTCCATCTGACCGGGGGCGACCTCGAGGGTGCGATCAACGAAGGGGTCAGACAGGGTTATTCCGAGGGCTACCTCCGCAAATCCATGGTCGACGACCCGGTCATGAGAAGGAAGAACACCACCGATAACACTCCGGCCATCATATATACCAGGATAGTACCCGGCGACAGGGTCAAGATCACCTTCGCCCCCAAGGGCGGAGGGGCGGAGAACATGAGCGAGGTCCGCATGATGACCGCCGCAGACGGTATTGAGGGAGTAAAGGACTTCGTGGTGGACAGGGTCGCCAGGTCCGGAGGCAATCCGTGCCCCCCCATCGTGGTGGGAGTCGGAATCGGAGGCAGCTTCGAGAGGTGCGCCATGCTGGCCAAGGAAGCTCTGATGCGTCCCATCGGGGAATCCAATCCCGACCCGGAGTACGACAGCGTGGAGAAGGAACTGCTGAAAAGGATCAACAACCTGGGAATAGGCCCCCAGGGGCTGGGAGGAAGGACCACGGCCCTGGCCGTGCACATCAGGACAGTCCCGTGCCACATAGCCTCGATGCCGGTGGCGGTCAACGTTCAGTGCCATGCCAGCAGGCATGCCGAGAGAACACTCTAGCAGGGCAGGAGGCGATTCCATTGAAGACCGTAGAACTGATAACTCCCCTGGACGAGGCACAGTTAGCGGGCCTCGAGGCCGGGGACAAGGTCCTCCTCTCCGGGGAGATCTACACAGCCAGAGATGCGGCGCACAAGAGACTGGTGGCGCTGATAGAGGAAGGGAAGGAGCTTCCCTTCGATCTCAGGGGAGCCGTTATCTACTATGTCGGCCCGGCACCCGCCAGGCCGGGTCAGGTCATGAACTCGGCGGGACCGACCACCAGCTACAGGATGGACGTCTTTACCCCCCTGCTCCTCGAGCATGGTCTGAAGGGAACCATAGGCAAGGGACCGAGGTCAATGAAGGTCCGTGAATCCATGGTCAAGAACGGGGGCATCTATCTGGCCGCCGTGGGAGGCGCTGCGGCCGGAATAGCATCGGCGGTCAGGAAGGCGGAGGTCATAGCCTACGAGGACCTTGGTCCGGAAGCCATCAGGAGGCTTGTGGTGGAGAGGATGCCACTCTTCGTCGTGAACGACATCAGGGGCAACGACCTCTTCGAGCTGGGAGTGGCGGAATACCGCAGGGAAGGTACTAATTGATCTGTCTCATGCCTGAACGGACGGAATAATGAAAGAATTCGACCTTACGCTGAAGAACCTGGGTGATCTCTTCCCCGAGGACTTCTCAGAGGAACAGAAAGCAAAGGCAAAGACCGTCTTCCTGAAGGAGCTGGCCTTCAGGATGCACAAGTTCTACCGGGGCAAGATGATCACGGTCCCCAAGGCCGGTCTTTACGGTTTCAACTGGTTCAACGTATGGTACACGCCCGGCGTTTCCAGGGTATCCACCACCATCAGGGACAACAACGAGATGGCCTATGAACTAACCAACAAGGGCAATCTCATAGGGGTTGTCAGCGATTCCACGAGAGTGCTGGGCGACGGCGACTGCACCCCTCCGGGAGGACTCGGGGTGATGGAGGGCAAGGCCTTCCTGATGAAGTATCTGGGCGGTGTCGACGCAGTGGCACTCTGCATAAACAACCGTGACTCCAGCGGCAACCCGGATCCGGACAGGATAATAGACTTCGTCAAGATGGCGGAGCCCAGCTTCGGGGGTATCAACCTCGAGGACATCTCCCAGCCGAACTGCTTCAAGGTACTGGACACCCTCAGGGAGGAATGCGACATACCGGTCTGGCACGATGACGCACAGGGGACCGGTTGTGTCACCCTCGCGGGGCTCCTGGGCGCGCTCGAAGTGGTAGGCAAGAAGCTGGAGAACGCCCGTATCGTCTTCATCGGGGCGGGGGCTTCCAACACCACAATCGCCCGGCTTATCATAACGGCAGGCGGAGACCCGAAGAAGATGGTCATGTTCGATTCCAGCGGGAGCCTGTCCTCGGACCGCAGTGATGTTGAGGAGGACAAGCGCTTCTACAGGAAATGGGAACTCTGCCAGGCTACGAATCCGGAGAAGTTCCAGACCCATGCCGAGGCCATAAAGGGCGCCGATGCCCTCATAGCGGTCTCCAGACCCGGACCAGGTCTCATTCCCCACGAGTGGATAAGGTCCATGGCTTCCGATCCCATCGTGTTCGCCTGCGCCAACCCGGTTCCCGAGATATACCCCTACGAGGCCAGGGAGGCTGGAGCCGCGATCGTGGCCACAGGCAGGGGGGATTTTCCCAACCAGGTGAACAACTCCCTCGGTTTTCCCGGCATACTGAAGGGCGCCCTGCTGGTAAGGGCAAGGGCCATAACTGACAACATGGCGGTGGCTGCGGCCCGTTCGCTGGCCGGCTTCGCGGGCAGGAACGGGTTCAGTCCAGACTACATAATACCAACGATGGACGAGGCCGACGTCTTTCCCGAAGAGGCGGCCGATGTTGCCATGCAGGCCATAAGGGACGGCGTGGCAAGGAGGGAGATGACCAGGGCCCAGGCAGTGGAAGAGGCCAGGAACGACATAATGGAGGCCAGAAAAATGGTTCACAGTCTCATGGAGGAGGGATTCATCAGGGAACCCCCGCTGGAGCTGATGGAGGAATCGCTCAAGCTGGCCATAGACTCCGTGACCTGACGTATCGGGAGGGAGGCGGATCCCCTCCGCCTCCCTCCGGCCTGAGACCCGGTTCTACCTTCGGCGGGTCCGGCGGGACCCTCCCTGAACCAGGAGCGCGAAAGGAACAGAGATGAACGAAGTCCTCATGACTAGACGACGGAAGATCATAAGGTTCACGTGTCACGGTGTTCCGGCCAAACCGGGCGTAGCTGGGAAGCTCTTCTCGGCGCTGGGAGGGGAGAGCATAAACATCGTCCATATGTTCAACACAGAACACGGCCCGGATGAAGGGGATATTTCCTTCAGCGTCTCCGAGGAGTGTTTTGACAAGGCCAGTACCGTCCTGGAACGGGTAAGGGGGGAGATCGGCATCGAGGAAATCACGGTGCAGCATGAACTGGCCATTCTCAGCTTCGACCTGGAAGAGACCGTCTGCGATTCCGTGATAGGTACGATGACCCTGGCACTGAGCGCCCTGGCCAGGGAGCACATCGACGTGAAGCACATAGCAGCGAGCCGCAGCAGGGTCTTCGTGGTGCTCAACGACGAGGAGGCGGAAAGGGCTTCCTACATCCTCAGCAGGGTCCTGAAGGAGGATCCCATAATACACCCGATCTGATCCGGAAGGCGCTGCAGCGACTGTTTTCCAGTTAGTTAGGTCAGGCCGGTACAGGTCGACCGGTAACACTATGCAACGGGGGTCAGCGATGATGAGATCCATATTATGCCTTACGATTCTCGTGGTATCGGCCGGATCGGTCCTGGCCGTCGACGAACCTGGTCCATCACCGGTTTTCGACTGGACCGCCTACCCCGAGGTGGCTGGTCCTGACCTCGTAAACCCTGCAGGATTCGGATTTCTTCGGGACCTGCAGCTCGGAATAGGATATGCAGGATCCGACAGTGCTTTTGAAGGGTTCGACCGAATCTCACTGGCTGTTCCGGGGGCAGGCCTGTCCGGCTGGTGGGAGGACGACCTGGACATGAGGAAGTTCACCCTCTCCTCGGGTTTCGATATCCTCGAAGGGACCGCCTCCCTGGGAGTAGGCTACACATGGTTCGACCCCACTGTAAGGAACAGCCCCTTCTCCGGTGGAGACCTCTTCACATTCGGCATGCTGGTGCGTCCGCTGGACTGGTTAAGTATGGGAATGGTCAGAAGGGGCGGTGTGGACCTTAAGGGTGATGATGACGTGGACCCTTCGTACAGGGCCGGAGTCGGACTGAGACCATTCGGATCCCGACTGACAGTCACCGTCGACCTGGAGACCGGCGACGACTTCGAGGATTACTACCTGTCGGCGGGGATGGAATACCGTCCCATCGAGGGGCTGGCCCTGAGGGCCGACGTAGGGGAGGACAGGGTCGGTCTCGGACTTGAGGCCGGTCTGGGAGGTTGCGCCGTCTCGGCAGGAGCCGTCAGCGACCAGGACTACGAATACTCTTCCTCCCGGGGAGAGCTGGTCTTCCTGGCGTCGCCGGGAGAGGACCTCTTCAGGCCGCGCGGCGTACTGGTTAGGCTACGTGCCGACGGCTGGGACGAGCTAAGGCAGAGGCCCTTCCTCGGAAGCGTCCAGCCCTGCTTTACGGATATCGCCCTTCTTCTGCTCCGTCTGGCGGGAGACGACGGGGTATCAGGCGTTCTGGTGGACATACGGCATTCAGACCTGTCCCCCGCCCGCTCTGAAGAACTCAGGTACCTGCTCGAACGGTTCAGTAACGCCGGCAAGGGTGTGTGGTTCTACATCGAGGACGGCGCCGGCGACGAGTACTACCTCGCCTCGATGGGAGACGGCATATGGATCCATCCGGCGGGGGACGTATCTTTCATGGGAGTCTCCTCCCAGGCGTTCTTCCTGCGTGATTTCCTGGACAGGCTTGGCATCTACCCGGAGTTCCTGCATATAGGTGAATTCAAGAGCGCCAGCGACATGCTGACCAGGTCGGACATGTCCGAATCCCAGAGGATCGCCACCACAGCCCTCATCGAATCCTTCCAGGAGGAACTGGTTCAGGGCGTCTCGAGGGGCAGGGACCTGGAGCCGTCACAGATAAGCGAAATGATGGCTGCCGGTCCGTACAGCGCCGGAATGGCCCTGGACGAAGGTCTTGTGGACGGTATCTGCCACCTGGACCAGGTTCCCGAGGAGATCGGCGGCGGTATGCGGGTCGTGGACCTGTGGGATTATGCCGCTGCGATGCCGTCGGAGGAGGAGTGGGGTCCGAAGGGACACATAGCTGTGGTGGTGGCCACCGGTTCAATAATGCGGGGAGAGAGCGGCTCATCTTTTCCCATGGGAAGGGTGATGGGCAGCGAGAGCGTTTGTGATGCTCTCGAACATGCCGCTTCGCAGCCCGGCGTAAGGGCCATAGTGCTGAGGATAGACTCCGGCGGGGGTGACGCCCTGGCCAGCTCCGATATGCATCGCAAGGTCCAGCAGATAAGGGAACAGGTCCCGGTGATAGTATCGATGGGGGACGTCGCCGCTTCCGGCGGCTACTACATGGCCTGCGGTGCTGACAGGGTCTTCGCGGACAGGATGACGTTGACCGGTTCCATCGGCATCATTTCCGGCAAGTTCGTTTTCGGTGATATGCTGGACAGTCTGGGTATCGCACATGAGGAGATCGAGACCGGTCCCATGTCGGCCATGTACAGCCCCTTCCAGAGGTACACGGACGAGGAGAGGGCCAGGGCCATGGAACTCCTCCAGGACGGTTACGACCTCTTCGTGAACACCGTTGCGGAAGGCCGGGGAATGACCTACGACGAAGTGGACTCCGTGGCAAGGGGCAGGATCTGGTCAGGCAGAGACGCCATGGGAATAGGGCTTGTCGACGAGCTTGGAGGAGTCGCCGACGCCGTCATGTACGCCGCCGGAATGACCGGTATGGATGGAACGGAAGTCCCGGAGGTCAGAGTCTACCCGTCCCCTGATTTTCCAGGAACCATGTCCGTGCCCGGTTTCGGCGTTTCGGAAGATGTGCTGGAGTACTTCGGGGAGCAGAGGATGCTCTACCTGATGCAGCCGATGGTCCTGGACTGACCCGGGAGGTCACAGCCTCGTAAGCCGGATCATGTTGGTCTTTCCGTGTTCCTGCAGGGGCATGCTGCCGACGTGGACTATGATGTCACCGCTGGAGGCGAGGCCAGCTTCAGCCAGGAACCGGGTCGAACGGTTGACGTAATCCTCGATATGGCCCGTGCTCTCCATGTAGAATCCCCTCACTCCCCAGACCAGCGACAGCATGGGGAGGAGTTCACGGTTCATGGTGAATGCGTATATGTCGGCCTCGGGCCTGTGCGAGGATATTCGGACCGCCGTATGGCCCGAGTGGGTGAAAGTCACTATTGCCCTGGCTCCCGTCTCCCCGGCCATCTCCACGGCGCTGAAGCAGATGGAATCGGGGAGCGAACCGCCCTGTTCCGCGGACCCCCCCCTCACAGCGATCATGACACCTTCTTCCTCGGTACGGTCGATGATCCTCTGTATATTGCGCACCACGAGTCCAGGATGCCTGCCTACGGCGGTCTCGCCGCTGAGCATCAGAGAATCGGCTCCCTCCAGTACGGCGTTCGCCACGTCCGCAGCTTCCGCCCTGGTCGGACGGTAGCTGTTGATCATGCTCTCCATCATCTGGGTAGCTATGATCACAGGAGTGGCCGCGGCTATGCACTTCCTGACGATCATCTTCTGCAGCATGGGTACCCTGTCGAAGTCCATCTCCACTCCGAGGTCCCCCCTGGCAACCATCACGGCATCGGACACAGCGATTATCGAGTCGATGTTATTCACCGCCTCCGGCTTCTCGATCTTGGCGATCAGCCTCGCGCTGCTGCCGCGCTCCAGGACCATATTCCTCAGTGTCTCCATGTCCGAAGCGGACCTCACGAATGACAGGGCTATCCAGTCCAGCCCCAGGTCCATGGCGAAAAGGGCGTCCTCCTCGTCCTTTGGCGTCATGGAAGGCAGCGAGAGCCTGGTGGATGGGAGGTTAACCCCCTTCCTGGAGAGGAGCCGCCCCCCCTGTTCGACCCTGGTCTCCACGCCTTCAGCGGGAAGGGTCCCTGTCACCTCCAGCTGTATCCTGCCGTCGTCCAGCAGGATCCTGTCCCCCGGCACAACTTCCTCGGAAAGGGCGGGGTAGTCCACCGTAACACGGCCCTTTGAAGGCACGCCGCCGGCGGCCAGCAGCAGTTCCTGGCCCTCCACCAGGTCCAGGAAACCTCCGTCCAGCTCTCCCACCCTGATCTTCGGGCCCTGGAGGTCGCCAAGCAGGGCCACGGACGTGCCGAGTTCCCTGTTCAGGTCCCTGACCATCGCCACCATGGACCGGTGCTCCTCCCGCGTGCCGTGGGAGAAGTTTATCCTGCAGGCGTCAAGACCTTCTTCGAACATGCTCCTGAGCACCCGCTCGCCGGAGGAAGCCGGCCCAAGTGTCGCTATGAGCCTTGTGCGGGATTGCCTGTGAATTGGCACCGGATTCAGTCTCCCCTCATAGGACAACAAGTACTGCAAACACCCCGAGGGTCCCAGCGATGACGGCGAGTACGGCAGTGCAGGAGCCGCCGGCCTTCAGGCCCATCTCCCTGGCCATGGACTCCACAGCCAGTCTGGATTCCTTCAGCGAACCGGGGATATGCTTCCTGTGCAGCTTTAACGCCTCGATCCTCTTTCCGTCTCGCAGGAGTTGCTCTATTTCGTGCCTGGCTTCGGGCGGCAGGTGCTTGTCGTCACCTCTGCCGCCGTCGTCGGTACTGATCACAGACCCGCAGTAGGGACAGGTCACCAGACCTTCCCACCCCTTCCCGGAAGACCGCCCCCGCAGTTGGGACATTCGAATGACATTTCCATCGCTTCTTCTCCAGCCGGTAGTGTTCACAGCGTGCAGGGCGGACAGGGATTAAGATAACCATGCCGTCGGACAGGTCAAATGCGGGTTTCCGGCACCGGTGTTTGTGCGGCGCCCGTTATGGGTGATATTCCTCCACACACGTACACGGAAGGAAGGTGGATCATGAAACTGGAGGTCAGATTCGACAGCGGCCCGGAGAGAATAGTGGCCATGGCGGCTTTCATCGCGATACTCGCGATGGTGTTCATGCTTGGCTATCTGATCTCACCGGGAGCCGCATACGCGGAATGGGACAATTCAAGCTCCTTCGGTGACAGCTACTATCTCAGGCAGATAGCGGAGAACATCGATGATGTCGTGGAGGGACTTTCGGACATATCCGGAACCCTGGGAGAGATCGAGAGATCCCTGCCCTGAACAGGGTGGCTCCTACATGAAAAGGGTCCGGCAGCGGGTCCGGACCCTCTATGCGCCGTAACGAGGAATATCCTACCTGGTGTCCGTGCTCAGGATCCTTCCTATGAGCCATGAGAGAGGTATCCAGAGAATGAAGGCTCCGAGGAAGAATGGCAGGGAATGGGGTATTCCCAGCTCACCGCCGTGGAGACTTACTATTCCGGCTGTACTCCAGCCAAGGAGCAGCAGACCGAAAACCACATGGGCCATCTCGTTCAGCCCCCTGGCGAATGACGCCAGACCCACTGCAGCGAAGAACAGGGGCCACCACTTGCCCACCGAGACCCCCAGGCCCCACAGGAGCAGCAGGATGCCAGCTCCGCCGAACAGGAACGAGAAGATCATCAATCCTCTGCTTCTTCTAGCCATTTGCTACCCTCCCCGCACCGGGGGTATCAGGCTGGTAAGGTCTATTCGCCATTCTCCCCCGATCTTCCGTACGATGATCTCCTGAGGACCATCCTCGGTTCTGACCACGACTACTCCGACCAGGCTGTCAGGATAGCTCACCGATCGGATGCTGGTGCTGAGATTATGTACATCTTCGGCGTCGCCGACCATCCTCGTGAAGATGTCCCGACCCGTTAGGGACAGGAACTCCTCCTCGGTCATGCCGCCCATCAGTTCCGTCACGGCCTGTTCGGACTCGGTCCATCCGAACCGGTGGAGTACGGTGGCGGTGGAGTCGAACCAGTCCTGAGATTCCGGAGTGAGAAGGTCCCATGCCTGCTGGTAGCTGGAATCGGACATGGCCTCCGCGAACTCCTTCACGGCTCCGGATGCACCGTCTGAACCGCCGCAGCCTGCAAGCAGGGCAAGAATGACCGCCGGGACCGCGAGTCTGCCTCTGAGCGCTACGGGACTTCTCACAGCAGATGCACCAGCAGACCGCTGCGAAGCTTGGGTTCGAACCAGGTCGACTTGGGAGGCATCACCTGACCGCTCTCCGCCACATCGATAAGCTGATCGACGGAAGTGGGATAAAGTGAGAAGGCGACGCGGTACTTTCCTGAATCCACCATTCTGCTGAGGGTTCCGGTCCCCCTTATTCCTCCCACGAAATCTATCCTGTCGCTCGTTCTGGGATCGTCTATTCCCAGTACCGGTCCGAGAAGGTTTTCCTGCAGGATGCTGGCGTCCAGGCTCCTGACGGGATCGTTCTCGGGGAAGGAGCCCTTCCTCGGCTCCAGCCCGTACCAGGAACCGTCGAGGTACATGGAGTAGCTGCGTCTCGAGACCGGTTCGGAAGGAACACCCTCCGTCACATGGAACTTATCGGAGATGAGGCCGAGGAATTCACCGGAGGAGAGACCGTTGAGGTCGACCACCACCCGGTTGTACGGCAATATCATCATCTGGCTCTTCGGGAAGAGCACCGCCAGGAAGAAGTTGTACTCCTCCTTGCCTGTATGGTTGACGTTGATCGATCTGCGGTGCCGGGCCACCAGCGTCCCCGCGGCGCTCCGATGGTGACCGTCCGCTACGTAAAGGCTGTCAACTCCTCGGAAGATTTCCCTTATGCGGTCGATGTCAGCCTGGTCGCTTACCAGCCAGACTGAGTGCCTCACTCCGTCCGGTGCGGTGAAATCGTATTCCGGAGCGTTCTCGGAGCACACCCTCTTCTGAATGGCATCGAACTCGGGAACGTCGTGGTAGGTGAGGAATACTGGGCCGCACTGGGCGTTCTGGGTCTCGATGTGCCGTATCCTGTCCTCCTCCTTTACCTTCCTTGTGAACTCGTGCTTCTTTATCAGGTTGTTCTCGTAGTCTTCCGCAGACACCGTTGCTACGAGACCCACCTGGGAGTGGTCACCCATTATCTGCCTGTAGAGGTAGAACATGGGTTTCCTCTCCTGTATCATCTCACCGTGTTCCATGAGGTGCCTCAGGTTGAAGGCACCCTGCTCGTATACCCTGCTGTCGTAGAGGTCGATCGATGGATCCAGGTCAACCTCCGGCTTCACGACCCTGAGAAAGCTAAGGGGATTTTCTAGTACTATTTCGCGGGCCTCGTCCGAATCCAGGACGTCGTACGGGGGAGACGCGATCTTTTCGGCCAGCTCCCTCGCCGGCCTCAGCCCGTTGAAAGGTCTGACGGTTGCCATGAGCACCTCCAGGAGTGGAATCGACTCGCAAAAAAAAAGACTACGAAGTTGAAACTTACCTGAGAACAGCAACATGGAATCTACTGCCCGTTAGTTCCCGAGGCAATAGCTGCACAATAGAAACAAAACTTTATCCAATATAACAATTCATTCATGCGCATCTTTAGATTCGGCGGTCATCACAAGCCCGGTGCTCCGGCGCTCACAGCATCCGGTCCGTGCAGGGACCTGCCGCGTCCGAGAATACTCCGTATCAGCCGTATGCGCCTGCCTGTATGCTGTACATCTCGCTGTAGATGGCGCCGGCCCTCATCAACTCCTCGTGGGATCCGGTCTCTACGATGCGCCCCCCCCCTCATCACCGCGATCCTGTCGGCCATCCTGACGGTGGAGAACCTGTGGGAGACCACCAGGGATATACGGTCACGGGCAATCTCACGGAACCTGCGAAAGAGTTCCTCCTCCGACCTGGGGTCCAGGGAGCTGGTGGGCTCGTCCAGAAGGACTATTCGCGCTTTCCTGTAGAACGCCCTTGCCAGGGCGATCTTCTGCCATTCTCCCTCCGAAAGCTCCCTGCCGTCCGGGAACCATCTGCCGAGGACCGTATCGTATCCACGGGGCATTCCGGAGATCAGTTCGTGGATACCGGCCTCTCTGGCGGCCCTTATCATGCCGTCGCCTTCGGACCTTCGCCCGATGTCCCCCATGGATATGTTCTCCGCCGCCGTCAGCTGGTACCTGGCATAGTCCTGGAAAAGTACGCTGATACTGCTCCTCAGCCGGCGGGGGTCCATTCCGGTGAGTGGTACGCCGTCCACCCTGATGACACCGGAGTCGGGGTCGTAAAGCCTGCATACGAGTTTCACCAGAGTTGTCTTGCCAGATCCGTTCTCGCCGACGAGGGCCACCATCTCGCCGGGACGGACGGAGAGCGATGCGTCCCTTACTGCCGGAGAATCGGCTCCTGGATAGGTGAAGGAGACCTTCTCAAGGAACAGGCCCTCGATGACAGGGTCGGGGAATGCCAGGGGATGCTCGGGGGTGGCCACCTCGGACCGGAGGTCGAGGAACTCGAACAGGTTCTGCAGGAACAGTGTGCCCTCGTAGAGGTCCGCCAGGTTGCCCAGAAGACCTCTCAGGTATCCCATGCCCTGCCTGAAGGCCTGGAAGTACATGACCATGCTGCCGATGGTGATAAGACCCAGGAAGGTCCTCCATGCGATGAACGCCAGGGACCCGTAGACCAGTACGGTGGCCAGGGATTCCGTCGCCATCTCCGCCCTTGCCCTCCTCCTGGCTATGGACATCGATTCCTCCCTGAGGAGGGTGCGGAGTTCACGGTACCTTGCCCTGAAGCGGTCGCCGAGACCGAACAGCCTGAGTTCCTTGGCGTGCTGTACCGATGTAAGCAGCCAGTGCATGTACCAGGAGCGTCTTTCGGTCTCCGTCCTGTCCCTCCGCCACCGCCATTTGATCCTGGAGAACCTGAGCTTCACCAGCAGGCCGGGAAGGGCGGCGGCCGCAAGGACAAGGGAGACCGACCAGTGGAACGAGAGGAGAAGCCCGACCATTGCCAGGAAGGAGACGGAGTTCCTGAAGGTGGTGACAAGGTCCCGGACGATGGCCGTGGGCCTGTATGGAGCCTCCTCCTGGGCCCGGTGCAGGGAATCGTGGAAGCGCGGGTCCTCGTAATACGCCAGGTCCACCTCCACGGACCTCCGGTGAAGCACGTCCTGCATGTGGTCGGTGACGACCATGGACTGCGCCTGCTCGACCACAGAGGAAACGGACTTCACCGTGGCCGTCAGAAGGGTAGCCAGCCCCATCATGACCACAAGCAGGAGAATGCCATCGAACTGCACGTACCCGGTTCCGAGTGACATGTCCAGGGCATCTATGAGAAGCTTGACGAGGTAGAGCGGCACCAGCGGCAGAACACCCTCCAGAGTACTGAGGCAAACACCGGCAACCGCCAGCCGGCGGCTGCTGCGCCAAACCATCGAGACGGCCCTGCCCAGCATCATCGGGCGGCCTGTTTCACCTGCTGTCATGGAACGAATCTAGCATCACCTGCCGGGGACAACCACCGGCGGGCTGGCTGATACGCCCTGCCGGGCTTATCAATCGTCCATGGAATACTACACTCCCCCGATGGACGGGGTTACTGCGGCCGCATGCAGCTGGCTCCTGGCGGGATCCCCTTCCGGAGGCTACTCGGGACCGGTCCCCGAAAAGGGGCACGGCCTGGCTCCCCTTCTGGCAGGCGAGACAGGGGACACCGACACCGCCATGCGTTCGGAGGCCGCCTGGCTGAGGCGTAGAGAGTCCCTGAGGAGTGTCCTGGCGCGTCTCGGGGAGAGGGGGACGGAGCTGTGGGCTTTCAAGGGTTTCGACCTGGCCGGCACCCTCTATCCGTTCCCCGGGGCCAGACCCATGAGCGACGTGGACCTTTTCGTGAGGAAGCGGGACCTGCCGGTGATCCTGGAGGCTTTCAGGATGGACGGCTGGTCCGCCGCCTCTCCCGGGAGCGGATTGCTTTCCGCGGGCATAGTCTCCGAGATCAAACTCATGAAGGAACGCATGATAGTGGAACTCCACACGCACATCTTCTACTTCCCTGCCCTCTTTCCCGGGCGGTTCCCTCCCGGTATCCTGCTTCGGGGCAGGGAGCTGGAGCCCGGTGTCAGGGGCTTTCCCTGGGACTTCGAACTTCTGCTGGTGGTACTGCACATGCTCTCCAACCCGACGGTCCGGCCGGTATGGTGGACGGACATCATCCTCCTCTGCATGGAGATGAACAGGTCCGGCCTGTGGAGAGAGTTCGCCAGAGGCGCCTGGATGAGCGGTTTCGCACGTCCGGTCTCCGCGGTCCTGGTTGCCGCCGGCGAAGAGGGAGCAAGGGTACCCGACACTGTTCTCCGAATGCTGGCGGGGTCCCCAGAAGCCCCGCCGGGAATACTGGAGGCGCTGAGAACGGGAAGCAGGCGTCCGACTGTCATGACCCTGCGCTACATGACCGGATGGAGGAGGATCTCCTGGCTCTATTCGCTGCTGTGGATGCTTGTCTCTGGAAGGTCTGCTCAGTCATGGGATCGGACCGGAGCCGTCAGCCGATGAGGACGGACCTCTTTTTCCTGAACTCGTTCCCCACGACCACGGCTCCGAGGATCACCGGAAGGTAGAGTATGAAGAACCTCTGCAGGAGAGTGAAAACCATCAGCGAGTCCCTTCCGATGACCGTGGCCATCAGTGCCGCTATCGAGACTTCGGCGATCCCGCTGGCGCCTGGGCTTATGGAGTAGTAGGAGATGAAGAGGACCAGGGCCTGTATGCAAATGACCGTGAGCAGGTCTCCGGATTCCCCGAGTCCGACCATGATGAAGTATGCGAGCACGAACTTGTTGATGTAGAGGACGAAGGTGAGGAACACCGCCAGCACGGGAACGTATACCCTCCGACCCAGGAACATCGAGCAGGATTCCTTGTACGCGGTAAGTTCCTTGACAACCTTCCCCGTGATCCTTCCTATTCCGGCCCTGAACCTCGGCAGTCTCGCGGCCATGGCTCCCGACAGTTTCTGTATGACCCTGAGGGCAGCATCCGGCTTCCATACCGCCAGCACGTAGACCACGAGCTGTATGACGAACACGATCAGGCAGAAGTAGAGTATGCTCCTGATCAGGGGATCGAAGGAATCCCTCAGCACGTAGGCGGATAACCCCGCCGAGACCACGAAGAAGATTATCGTGGCAAGCAGGTTGAGGACGCCGACGGAGATGGCCTTGCCCATGGAGACGCCGGCATTGTGGTAGACGTAGAGCTGGGCCGGTCCTCCTGCGCTCTGAGAGGGAGTGACCGCGCCCATGAATATGTTGGCCAGGTTGGCCCTCACGCTGGTCCAGAAGGACACTCTTTCGCCCATTGCCATGAAAAAGATATGGTTGCGCAGGGCGCCCACGGTCATGTCCACCGCGGAAAGAGCCAGGACCAGGATGAAGTAACCCGGCTGTATGTGCCTCATGGCCTCTACGGTGCGGCCGGTGTGAGTGTAGATGAAGATCCCGGCGAGCGCGGCTATGGTGAGTACGGCGAACACGTAGATACCCTTGCGGATCCTGGCCGAGCTGAAACCCTCCATTCCGGGAGGGAGACCGTCGCTTCCGGGATGAGCCCTGTCATCGGCCGTGCCGGGCCTGGCGTTCTCGTCTGACATCAACTGAAGGTCCCGGTCATCTCGTCCTCCGGTGAGTGGGCGCCTGGGATTCAGCATGAAGATAATACGGTTCCCGGCTGTAACGCCAGCAGAGGGTGTATACGGACCGCGATCCGGTTATCTTATCATCTGCAGAGCCGGGGAACTTCGATCGAAAGGGGGGAAGGAGGCTATCATGATTGCGCTGTCGATATGGAGCACCGCCTTCGGCAACGGTGACGCGATCCCGGTGATGTACACCGCTGACGGTGAGGATATCTCACCGCCGCTCGACTGGGAACTCAGCGGGCAGGCCGAGACTTTCGCCCTGATATGCGAGGATCCCGACGCTCCGATGGGGACATGGGTGCACTGGGTCATCTACAACATACCCGGAGACGTCCGCCACCTTGGGACGGGTGTGCCTTCCTCGGAGGTACTGCCGGACGGGTCCCTCCAGGGAGTGAACAGCTGGGGCGATATCGGTTACGGAGGCCCTGCCCCGCCTTCGGGTAAGCACAGGTATTTCTTCATCCTCTACGCTCTGAAGGAACCGGTTGACCTTCCTTCCGGCGCTTCGGCCGCCGAGCTCCGCGAGGCGATGGAAGGTCTCATAGTTCAGGAAGCTCAGACGATGGGGGAGTACGGCAGGGATTAGGTTCGGTCCCCTCCAAGATGACCACGGTCCAGAACGGGGGAAGCTCCTCGCTGGAAAGCCCATCGTGCATCTTCTCGATCCTGTCCGCGGGGACTCCATGGATGTTCCTCGCCAGCGCGGTCGGGACGTCGCAGCAGAGCTGGACTATCTTGACGTCGTGACCGTAGGCGCTGGCCAGGCTGTAGTAGGGTGATATCTCCCATGCCCTTATCGCGGTGTTGTCCACTATCACCACCTGTGCAGTGTCCTGTAACTCATGCCTTTCCAGGGAGGCCATGGTCTCCGCGAAGTTCCTCAGGCACCAGGAGTGGGCCTCCGATATCCGTTCGCCGTCGAACCTGTATACTCCCTCATCGTCGAGGAAGAAGCTGTCCGCAGAGCAGACCACCGCATCGGGATGGTTGAGCCGGGCCCAGGTCGACTTCCCCGCCCCGGGTATACCCCTCATGATAAGTACCTCAGCCAGGGCAGCTACCTCCCGGATTACTGAGTGGCAAGGGTCAGGGCTCTATCTCCTTCAGCACCTCGAGGAAGTCTCGGTACTCCAGGGCCTGCCAGCTTTCGGCCTCAAGCGCCCCCTCGGACCTGGAGATGAGGGAGACCTTGTGCGCGGTCTCCACGTCGGGAGCCTGGTAGATGTCCATGAAATCGTATGGACCCAGGATGGCATAGTGGGCTATCCACTTGACCTCCGGACAGCTCTCCCTGACCTTGTGCAGCCACTCCTTGCCCATCTGCTTCCTGCTGCCGGCGTCATGCAGGCTCCCGGGACCGTGCTTCGTCATGAGAACGAACGTGGGCATGACATCTCCTTTCCGTTCAGTTTCCGAATGGATTTTGCTACAAAGCCGGCCCTTTGGCAAGTGCCTTTCTCCTTCTCCATCTGATGAGGCGGCCGGAATTCCGTATATTCGGTGCCGGAGGTTCCAGAATGGACAGGACGCCACATTGACCCCGCCCGAAGGAGCGGTGGTACTCCTCAGTGGAGGTCTCGACTCGGCGACGGTGCTGCACATTGCCGTCGACATGGGTTTCGAGGTCCACGCGCTGACGTTCGGCTACGGGCAGAGGCACTCGCCGGAACTCAGGGCCGCCGCACTGGTGGCAGAGAGGGCGGGAGTGAAGGACCATATCACCGTGTTCCTTGACCCCAGGCTCTTTCAGGGCTCCGCCCTGACCGGCTACGGAGAGGTTCCCGACGGATCGGCGCTGCGGGAGGAAGGGGCGATACCCTCCACTTATGTGCCGGCGAGGAACACCGTCTTCCTGTCCCTTGCGCTGGCCCGAGCCGAGTCCATCGGTTCCAGGGACGTATTCATAGGCGTCAATTCTCTTGACTACAGCGGATATCCCGACTGCAGGCCGGAATTCATCGAGGCCTTCCGCAGGATGGCGGGGCTTGCGACCAGGGATGCGCTGGAGGGTAGACCGGTGAGGATCCACGCTCCTCTTCTGGAGATGACCAAGGCCCGTATCATAGAACGCGGGCTGGAACTGGGAGTGGATTACTCACTGACACTCAGCTGCTACAGGCCCGACGGGCACGGAAGGCCCTGCGGTACCTGCGATTCATGCATGCTGAGGCTCAGGGGATTCCGCGAGGCCGGGACCGAGGACCCGGCGGTCTACTCTACGGAAGGGGAATGACAGTGCCCTACAGGATAAAGGAGATGGTCCACACCATTCAGGGGGAGGGGTCGAATGCCGGAAGGGTGGTGGTCCTGTGCCGTTTCGAGGGGTGCAACCTCTCCTGTGACTTCTGCGATACGGATCACGAGGGTATCGACGGTCCCGGCGGCGGAGAGTTCGGGACCGGGGTCGAGGTGGCGGAAAGAGCGGTCTCCCTGTGGAGAGGCGGGCCCGGAATGAAGGCGGTGCTCTGTACCGGGGGGGAGCCTCTGCTGCAGCTGGACGCCCCCCTGGTGGAGGAGTTCCACCGCAGGGGTTTCAGCGTACTGGTGGAGACCAACGGGACGCTCCCTCTGCCGACCGGAGTGGACTTCGTATGCGTCAGCCCGAAGGCCCCCGTGCTGCCTGTGATCAGGAGCGGCGACGAACTCAAGCTGCCATTCCCGCTTCCGGGATGCGACCCCGGCATCTTCCTGGGACTGGATTTCAGGCATTTCTTCATCCAGCCCGTATGGGGAAGAAACTATGCCTCCAGTATGCGGAAGGCCGTGGAATACTGCATGGAGCACCCGGAGTGGAGGATCAGTATGCAGATGCACAGATACCTGGGGATACCCTAGGAGGGAGAGATGTCCATGGAAGTATACAGGGAGTTCAGTTTCGATGCCGCCCACCTTCTTCCGGGAGTGACGCCGGGCCACAGCTGCAGCAGGATGCATGGGCATACCTTCAGGGTGGTGGTCACCCTCGAGGGGGATGTAGGTGCCGAGAGCGGCTGGGTCAGGGATTTCGGCGAATTGAAGGAGGCATGCCGGCCGGTGATAGACCAGCTCGATCACACCTTCCTCAACGACATTCCCGGGTTGGAGAACCCCACCAGCGAGAACCTGGCGGTATGGATATGGAACAGGCTCAAAACCAGGCTGCCCGAACTCAGCATGGTGGAGGTCGGCGAGACCCCCTCCACGGGATGCCGTTACAGGGGGGACTGATGTAATGGTGGACGTCCAGAACCGCAGGGACGGCAGGATGATCACTCTGGACGAGGCAGGCATCAGGGACCTGCTCTACCCCGTGACCATCCTGGACCGGGAGAGGGACAGGCAGAGGACCGTTGCACGCATATCCATGTCCGTTGAACTCCCCCATCATTTCAAGGGCACGCACATGAGCAGGTTCATGGAAGTGCTGGGCCGGCACGACCGGGACTTCGACGGCAGGACCATCCCAGCGATCCTGGAGGAGCTTAAGCGGGTGCTGGACGCCAGGTCGGCGCGAATGACCATGGAGTTCCCATATTTCATGGAGAAGCGGGCGCCGGTCACGGGCGCCGCCGCCAGGATGGACTACCGGTGCCGTTTCCAGGGCGCCAGCGGCCCCGGGGGCGAGGATTTTGTCCTGACCGTCTCGGTGCCGGTCAGCAGTCTCTGCCCATGCAGCCGCGAGATAAGCAGCTACGGCGCTCACAACCAGAGGGGCAGCATCACAATGGAGGTCAGGAGCATCGCCGGCGGGGACGGGCTCCCGTCCATGGTCTGGATCGAGGAACTGGTCTCCGTGGCGGAGTCGTCGGCCTCCTCCCCGGTGTACGGACTGCTGAAGAGACCGGACGAGAAATTCGTCACCGAGAGTTCCTACGACAACCCGGTGTTCGTCGAGGACATGGCCAGGAACGCCTCGGTGCAGCTGATGTCCGACCCCAGGATCATCTGGTTCAGGGTAACCGCCGAGAGCCTGGAGAGCATTCACAATCATACGGCCTACGCGGTATACGAATGGAGCCGTAAGGACGGATAGAACCTCCGGAGATTGCACATCCTCATCTTCTTGACTATCGTCAACCTGCAGGAACGATCATTCAGAAAGGAGATTCAATGAAGGTTTTTCTAGCTCTGATGGTTCTCTCCGCAGCTGTTCTGGCGCTTCCGGCGGAGGACTTCGACCTTGAGGCCATGGAGATGTCCGGTGAGAGCGGCCTCCTGTTCGACGCTCCCCGCTACGACCAGAAGGCCGATCCTCCCAGGGGCCAGGTGCTTCTCATCCCCGACTCCGGCGCTGATGTGGTGGCGATGTTCGATCCATACGACGGCACCTACTGGGGCGACTTCATAGTGGACGATTCAACCGGCACCTACTACAACTTCGCCACTCCCATAAACGCCATGCAGATCTACGGCCAGTACATACTGGTCTCGGACCAGGTCTCGGACGCCGTCTGGGGCTTCGACGAGTACGGCAATTACCTGTACACCGTGGCTGACGGCACCTACCTCAACAACGTGAGGGGCATCGACTTCAGGGACGACACAGTGTTCGTCACCAGCGGCGACGACTACGTTGCCATGTTCGACGGCCCCGGTTCCTTCGTCGGCTACTTCATACAGGACGGCACCGATCCCTTCGACATCATGTTCGTCGACGAGGTTGAGTCGGGGTCCGCCCTCTACTGCGACATACAGGGCACCACCGACAACGTGAGGCACTACTACGCCGACGGCACCCTCTACCAGGAACTCTTCAATACCTCATTCCCCGAGCAGGTGCAGGTGGACATCCTGAACACGGGTTACTACCTGGTAGCCTCATTCAGCGACAACATGATCTACCAGTTCACCATCGACGGGACCATAACCGACTCGTGGAGCTTCAGCGGCGGCCGGGGCATCTTCCGTCTCGGCAACGGCAACCTGCTGGCCACCAACGGCACCGGCGTGCATGAGCTGGATGCCGCCACCGGGGCCATAATCGAGACCGAGTACGCTGGTCAGGCCAGGTTCATCGAGCTGGTGGACCTTCCGGGCGTGGCCATAGGGGATACCCCTCCCTCGGTCTGGATACAGTCCCCAGGCATGAGCGTCTACCCCAACCCCTTCCATGACATGCTCAGCGTGAGCATCACGCTTCCGCAGGCCACCCAGGTCTCGCTGGAGGTCTACTCCATCGAGGGAAGGATGGTCAGGGAACTGGATGCAGGCTCCATGGGCGCCGGCCACCACCTGCTGACCTGGGACGGGACCTCCGACGGCGGCAGC
This sequence comes from Candidatus Aegiribacteria sp. MLS_C, assembly GCA_002030045.1. GTDB lineage: Bacteria > Fermentibacterota > Fermentibacteria > Fermentibacterales > JCC-6 > Aegiribacteria. The sequence goes on from LQBI01000002.1 coordinate 188,209, forward strand.
CCTCTCGGCCAGGGAGTGTACTTCGTTCGGATGACCACTCCCGCAGGGGTGACAACCATGAAGGTCAACCTGCTTAGGTAACGGTACTTACCAGGGGACGGAGGTTCTTCCTCCGTCCCCCTACATCTATTCCCTCAATGCCTCCTCCAGGACCATTACCATTCCCGTGTCCATGCTCCCGTCGTCCCGTTTGAATCCGAAGGACAGGTCTCCGGCGCCCCGGTAGGTCCACCATGTCCAGTGCAGGCCCAGCTGGTTCATGACCGAGAGCATGTCCCGGGCCAGTCGGACCCTGGAATCCTGCGGCGCTCCGTTTATCACCCCCAGCTCTCCCACGTAGAGCGGCGAGCCCTGCCTATGGGCGAAATCGGCGGCTGGGGATATCGCATCGAGGATCGCATCCCTGTCGAAGTACTCGTACTCGCCCCTCAGGTAGTCGGCCCTCAGCGTGACACTGCCCCGGTTCTCCGGGGCCCTGACCCAGCAGGAGAGACGGAGGCTGTCCACCCCATCCAGTGAGACCAGGGGACCGGTGCGCTTCGTGGCCTGGTACCAGGAAGCCGAACCGGTACTTCCTTCCAGTACGGCGCTGCGGCCGCTTGTGCGGCCGCTTGTGCGGCCGACCTCCCCCCATTCGGCACGGAAGTCCCCCTCCGCGCTGTAGTACCAGGTGGAGGGCCAGGGGCCGCGGGCCGGCGAAGGCTCCTCGAAGTCGGGGTTCCAGACCTGGAAGGATGCGCCGTTGACTTCCAGCTCCAGGTCGTCGAACTGAACCATTCCTGTATTTCCCGAGGCTCCCAGCCTGAAACCGGCCCACTCGGCATCCTCATCGGGACGCAGCACGCCCGTGTCCAGCCTGGTCCAGTCGCCGGCCGGCGTCTCCAGGGCCGTCTCCTCCGAGGAGGAGACCGTCTTCACCGCCGTCAGGACCTCCCCGGGGTAGACCGTGCCCGGCGGCACCGGGGCGTCGTCACCCCAGGTGGCTCCCCAGTGGGTCACCGGGAAGGGTCTGTAGAAGTGGATGGTATAGACGACTCCCGGGTCGTCGTAGGGCCTGAACCCCTCCTCCCAGTACCCGACCATGTCCACGAAGATGATGTGGTCAGGGTCCTGCTCACGGATGGATGAAATGATCTCCCTCGAGAGCACCCACCACTGGACCCTGTGCGGGGGGCGCGGCTCGTTATAGATGTCGTACCCGGCGATCATCGGTTCTCCCGCGTACACCGCGGCGATCTCGCCCCAGAGGTCCGCCAGCATTCCGCCTCCCTCGTCCCAGACCCCGGTACCGGCGGCCCTGTCGTTTGGCGGGACCACGTGCATGTCCAGGATGAGGTACATCCCCTCCTCCCGGCACCACTCCAAGTAATCGTCCACCAGCGCGTACCCCGAGGTATCGGCGAACAGCTTCCAGTTGAGGCAGAGGCGCAGGGCGTTCGCCCCCATCTCCGAAAGCAGACGGACGTCCTCCCGGCCTGCGTAGGTGAACGGGCGCGAAGTGTCGTCACCGATCAGGTGGTAGAAGAGGTCCATGTTGACTCCCCTGAGCATGACAGGCCGTCCGTTGCCGTCGACTATTGAGCCGTCATCCACGGTCAGCACGCCGCCGGCCGCAGCCACGGCCGCTGTATCAGCCGGAGTAGATGCCGAGGGAGCGCAGGATCCCGTGAAGAGGAATGCGGCACACGCCATTGATAGGACTGCGGAGACGGTCTTCAGGCCGGTCTCCGACCTGCGGGGAATGGACATCCGGATCAGTCTTCCCCTCCCGGTCTCCTGTACTCGGCATCCACCGAGATGGAGATCCCGCCCCTGATGCCGAAATCCGCGAGCACCCTGCACCACAGGGGCTCCAGGGCATCGACCAGGTCGTCGAGTATTCGGTTCGCCACGTGCTCGTGGAATACACCCTCGTTCCTGAACGTCCAGAGGTAGAGCTTCAGTGATTTTGACTCCAGTATCCTTTCACCGGGCACGTACTCTATGGTGAGCGCGGCGAAGTCAGGCTGACCGGTCTTCGGGCAGAGGCAGGTGAACTCGTCGGTGGTCAGGGTGACCATGTACTCCCTTCCGGGATGATGGTTCGGGAAGGTCTCCAGTTTCCTTGTGGGGACGCTTGCCCCTCCCAGGACCGAGAGACCCTCCAGATCGCTCTCGTCAGTCATACGTCCAGTTTCCTCCATTCCTCGTTGAACCTGGGATCCAGGACCGGACATGCCGTGTCCCTGACCGGACGTTTCCAGGGCCGGACATCCAGGCCCCCCGCCCGCCAGAGCCCGATTGCCTCCACTATCAGGCGCCATCTCCATTCCGGTTCCGTATGTCCCCAGTCTTCCGCCAGTTCAAGCAGCCTCTCCGGGGACGATCCCCTCCAGGCCTCTTCGAGTGCGGACAGACGGAGGGTCAGGAAACCCTCCTCGGACGGCGTTCCGGTGCGGTCGGCGATGCCCGACCTCCTGGCCGCCCTGCTGGCCAGGACCTGCCCCAGGGCGCCTCCGTCCGCGCAGAGCAAAGCACACTCATCATGGTCGCAACGGGCCTCTGCGAGCCTGTAGAGGGGGCCTGTCCTGAGCCTGGCAGCCCCTTCCGGGTCCCCTGTCTCAACGTGCATCAGCGCCGCCCTCCTGAACAGTTCCTCGGCTTCCTTCCAGTCGCCGGTCCTGCATGCAATGTCCGCCAGCATGGAGAGGGCGACGGGCCATCGCGGGTTCTCCTCGAAAAGCCTGCGGCAGGACTTCTCCGCCTCTTGAAGGTTGCCAAGGTCCACCAGCAGGCGGACCTCCCTCCGCAGGAGCTTCCTCCTGGCGGCGGGGTCCGTCTCCCCCCTCAGCCTGTTCCTCAGGGCGAGGAGCTGCCTGCCTGACATACCCGTTTCAGAGGGCAGCAGCGGCCCCACATCCGGCAGAAGGTTTCACAGCCACTTCTTCCTCCTGAAGAAGAGGATCATGATGACCGCCACAAGGACCATCACTCCAAGGGTTGCGAAGTATCCGAACTCCCACTTCAGTTCCGGCATGTATCGGAAGTTCATTCCGTAGACCCCGGCTATGAATGTGAGAGGAATGAAAATGGTGGCGATTATGGTGAGCACCTTCATAACCTCGTTCATCCTGTTGCTCACGCTGGAGAGATAGGTGTCGTGCATTCCCGAAACTATGTCCCTGTATGTCTCGATGGTTTCTATCACCTGGATCGTGTGATCGTACAGATTGCGCAGGAAGACCGATGTGGATTCACGGACCAGTTTCGAACCGCTCCTCTCCAGCAGGGCGATCTCCTCCCTGAGAGGCCACACGGTCCTCCTTATATGCAGCAGTGCTCTCTTGAACAGGTGGATGTCGGAGAAGGTCTCCGGTTCGGGTTCCAGTATCACCCTTTCCTCGAGATCCTCTATGCGGTCGCCTATGCTCTCCAGTATCAGGAAGTAGCTGTCCACCACGGCGTCCATCAGCGAGTAGGCCAGGTAGTCCGAGCCCGCACTCCGTATCCTCCCCTTGCCGTTCCTTATCCTCTCACGCACAGGGTCGAAGACGTCGCCCGGTCTCTCCTGGAAGGTGATGACGAAATTGGCGCCGATTATCAGGCTCACCTGCTCCGTGTCAATCGCCGACATCTCCCGGGAGTATTCCAGCATCCTGAGCACTACGAAGATGTAACCGTCGAAATCCTCGAACTTGGGTCTCTGAGTCGTGTTCACGATGTCCTCGATGGTCAGTGCATGTAGACCGAAGAGCTGTCCAAGACGCTCGATGACCTTCTCGTCGTGGATTCCCTCGACGTTGATCCATACCAGGTTCTTCGACCTGCAGAGGTCCGCGCACTCCTCGGGGGAGGACATCTCCTTCTCCTCGTGGAGGTCGTGATTGAACCTCATGTAGGAAATCCTGACCTCATCCACCCTCTTCCTGCCGATGAAGAGAGGAGTACCCGGCGGCTGCGCGGCCTTCTCGCTGACCCTTCTGTCGATCTGCCTGTCTGCGGGCATCGAACCCCCTTTCAGAACGGAACCCCGACCTGCAGGAGAGGCTGGGGAAGGTTTGCCTTACGGGACTGATTATAGTCAAAGAGCATCCGGTCCGGGCATCGGCGTTCTCCTGCCAGGCGCGGACGGACTTCTTCGGTGAAGAAGCGGCACATTGATGCCGGAGGGCATTCATGAGATAATTGTCCACAGTTGGACCACCCGAAACGAAGACTGGACCATGGCATTCAGGACCTTATACGAAGGCCATTACAGGGCGCTGGAGAAGGACTTCCGCAGCTTGCTGGCCGGATTCGATCCCTTCGAGGACCACCTCCTGACAGTGGTGTCCGCCGGCTCGGTCCAGCTTGAAAGGCTGATGCAGCTGGTGCTGGATGAGAGGCCCTCGGGAGTGGCGTCCGGCATGAGGTTCCTTCCGGGCATTACACACCTTGCCCGCAGTCTCAGTCCCCTTCCATTGCCGCCGGAGAGCGTAAGTCCCGCCGACAGGATGCTGTACTCCCTGGCAGCCATGGCGACGCTGGGTCCGGAAGAGCCTTTCCACCTGCTCAGGGACAACACGGAGACGGCCCGTTCACTGGGAGATTTCTTTGAGGAGCTGTACGAGCACGGCATAACCCCCGAACTCTACAGGGTCACGCTGATGTCTCTCTCTCGGCAGGAGACGGCGACGGAGCGGACCATAGGACGGCTGTTCGACCTCTATGGACAATACCGTGCCCCGGGTCATTCCGCCTGCACCGACATGGTCCTGGAGGGAGAGCCGGTTCTCCGCGGGGACGAGAGAATCATCTTCTACGGTTTCTACGACCTCAACCCCGGGCAGCGAAGATTCCTAAAAAATGTCTTCGGACTTGCCGGGGACGTCTACTGGTTCAGTCCCGCCGTGGAGGGTTCCAGATGGGACCCGGTATACAGGAGGACAAGGAAACTCCTGGACGAGTCCGGAGCACTCTCGGCGGTTCGATCGGACATGGACACGGCAATGAACGATTTCGCCGGGTTCCTCGAAACCCTGGCGGGCACCGGCAGGACACCTGTTCCCCCCGAGGGGTTCCGCATTACTGCGGTGGCAGGCGAGATGGGAGCCTGCAGGACCGCTCTCAGGCGGGTGCGGGAACTGGAGCAGGAGGGCGTGCCCCTGTCACGGATAGCCGTGTCAAGGAGGAAGGGCGAGGGAGACTGTCTTGTCCGAATGGCCGTACACGAGGGAGTGCCGGTGGATGAACCTCTGAAGGCCGGTCTTATACAGATGCCCGAAGCGGGTTTCCTGATGGACCTGCTGCATGCCGTTTCCAGCGAGCTTCACAGGACGGGGCTGGAAAGGCTTGTATCCCGGGACCTCTTCAGGGATGAGCTGCGCACAGGTCCCGCCCGAATTTCCGACATCTGCATGGAATCGGGCATCAGGAGGGGCTTCGACGCATGGAGGGAATGGTACCGCGGCCATGATGGAGACCGTGGCGCTCCGCAGCTTCTCAGGGCCCTTGACTCTCTCCATTCGCGGTTTCCCCCTGCGGCTGCGCCGGCGGTCTTCCTGGAGATACTCGAAGGATTCGTGGAGGAGCATTCTGTCCTGGACAGCCAGGGGAAGCTGTGGGGCAGCCTTTTCGGGATCGACGGGTTCAGGTCTACGGACCCGGTGACCCTGGACCAGTTCACCTCAGCGCTGCGCATGCAGTACAGGTCGGCGGAGGTTGAGCTTCGGCCGGCGGACCCGGAGGGGTTCAGGGTACTGACCCCCGAGAGCCTGAGGGGAGGGCTCTACAGCGGCGTGATAATCATGGACATGGAGGAGGGGGTCTATCCCAGGTCCCAGGTGGAGGACCCCAGGTTGGGGGAGGAGCTGCGCTCCAGGCTACAGCTGGCCCTGAGGTCGCAGAGGGAGGAGGAGGATGCTTTCCTCCTCAGACAGGTCGGCGAGGCGGCGGACAGCACCCTGGACATCCTCTACCGTGAACAGTCCGAGGAAGGCGCCGAGATATCCCCGTCGCCCTTCATAGCGCCTCTGATAGCTTCTGGACGCGGTTCCGGCCAGGGCGGAAGGTGGTTCTCCAGGGAATCCTCCTCGCCTGCGGTCCAGCTCCTGGGCGGGACTCATCCGGGGCAGAGATCGGCCTTGGGGGCCCTTGCGGGAAGGATGCCCCGGGGGGAGGCCGCGGTGAGTTCGCTGCAGGCGGAGACCTCGAGGATGGACCTTTCCGGATTCGACCGCTGGGACGGAATACTGGGCCGGGGGTTCCCGGCGCCGGTCAGTTACAGTCCCACGCTGCTAGAACAGTTCGCCAGGTGCCCCTTCGCCTTCATGGCGTCGAGGGTCTGGGGACTGGACCGGAGGGAGCCCGTCGAGGTGGGCAGCACACCGGACCCCGCAGCGAGGGGAGAAGTGGTGCACGAGGCCGTGGAGAGGGCGGTGGAGGTCTACGGGTTCTCACCGAGTCCCGGTGGGATGAGGGAGATCATGGAATCCGCCGCGCGAAGAAGGGCCCTGGAATCCCGGCTGGGTACCGGGTACCTGTTCGACCTCTTCGTGGAGAGGGAGACCCGGGCTGCTGTCTCCAGCCTCCAGGCGATGGCGGGAAGAGGATGGAGGTTCCTGAACAGCGAGGTCCGTCTGGAGGGAAGCCTGGGGGATATCCCGATATCCGGCAGGGTGGACCTGCTGCTGGAGGACCTAGAGGGTAGGATCGCGCTCATCGACCTCAAGACCGGCAGGCTCCCCTCCTCCTCCGACATCAGGAAGGGACTCTTCTACCAGCTTCCCTTCTACTACCTGCTGGCCCGGAGCGCTTACCCCGACCGGGAGATCGGGACGCTGGCCTACGCCTCGGTATCCGAAAGAACGCCTGGAAAGCTGGAGGAGTGGACCCCGGCCATGCTGGACGGGATCATGGACGATGTTACGGAAGGGGCATGCACACTGGTGCGCATGATCGGGGAGGGTCTCTTCCCTCCGGCGCCGACCTCGCGCTGCGAAGGCTGTGCGTTCAGGGACCTCTGCCGTCTGACGCCCTCGGAGAGGATAAGGCTGAAAGTGCAGTCCGATGAGAGGATGGGGTTCTTCAGAGAGAGGCTTGGGATCAGATGAGCTTCGGCCGGCCTCCTGACCGCAGGATCAGGGACGCCATCCTGACGGAGACGGAGCGGAACGTCACGGTGCACGCGGGTGCCGGCACGGGCAAGACCACCCTCATGGTGGAGAGGGTGGTGGAGCTGGTGAAGTCCGGAGTGCCGGTTGACAGGCTTGCGGTGGTGACCTTCACCGATGCCGCCGCAGCGGAGCTGCGCCTTCGGATCAGGCAGCGCCTGAGGGAGGAGAGCGATGGGGGGTCGGCCCGGTGCCGCACGGCACTGGGAGGCATAGGTTCCGCCTGGATCTCCACCATCCACGGTTTCGCCTCCAGGGTGCTGAGGGAGTACTTCAACCTGACGGGTGTCGATCCCTCCTTCACCACCACCGAGACACACTTCACGCCTTCTGACCTGGACAGGGAGTGGGACGCATGGCTGATGGACCTGGTTCCCGGACCGGAGGAACTGGAGGTGATGGGGGAGACAGGGACCGGGACGCAGAAGGGCATTGCCCTGGGGATCGAGCAGAGACGCTGGCTCAGTTCGGTGGACCATACCGGAGACGAGGAGACCGTCAGGGAGCTGGTTGAGGAATTCATGGCCGTTCACGGCCCCAGGGTGGAAAAGGTCCTTTCCCTCTGTTCAGATCCCGGTGACAAGCTCTTCGCGAGGGGTGTGGAGTTCCTGGAGGGACTGGAATGCCTTGCGGGTCAGCTCCCCCTGCCCGATCCCGTCCTGATAGACTCCATCGGCAGGATGGTGCACCTGGGATGCGGCTCCGCCGCCGCCTGGGAGGACCTGGACCTTGCGAAATCAGTGCTGGGGGAAGCCAGGGACAGGTTCCGGGAGATGGCGGTCGTCCTCGGTTCCGGCAGGCTGACCCGCCTGACCTGGAAGGTCGCCGGGGTCTTCGCGGAAGAGCTGACCGGGAAATGGGACGCCGACAGGAGCAGGCTCTCCTACGACGACCTGCTGCACTTCGCCCTCAGGGCCGTGGCCGGAGACGGTAGGCTGGCGGGGCTGCTGGCGGGCAGGTTCGACCACGTCCTCATCGACGAGTTCCAGGACACCAGCCGCGAGCAGACGGAGCTCTTCCTCGCCTTCATGCAGGAAGGAGGCGGGATCCCCGGAGGAAGGATGACCATCGTAGCAGACGACAAGCAGTCCATCTACGGCTGGCGGAATGCCGACATCGAGACGTACAACCGGTTCAGGCGCGGGCTGGAGGAGGGTGGAGCCCTCTCGGCAAGCATCACCACCAACTTCAGGAGCACCGTAAGCATAGTCAGGTTCATCAACAGCTTCGGCCGCGTGCTCTTCTCGGACAGGAGGCCGGAGGAGGAGCCCTTCTCCTGCGATTACTCACCCATCGAGGCAAGACCCGGCGCTCCGGAAGGGGATGCGGTCAGGGTCCTCAGACTGCCCTCCCTGCCCGAGGGGTCATCGAAGAACCGGAGCGAAAGGTCATGGCTCGCTTCGGTACAGGCGGACTGGTTCGCAGGCGAGGTACTGCGGGGACTGGGAACGGGAGGGAGGCCGGAGGACTACGCCCTGCTCCTCAGGGCAGGGACACACACCCACGCGTTCGTGGATGCTCTGGAGAGGGCGGGGATACCCTACCGCGTCGGCGCGGCCAGGGACTTCCTCAGGAGACAGGAGATCGCGGACCTCAGGGAGATGGTAAGGTGTCTCCTTTATCCCGGTGACCGGATGGCCTGGGTCCATACCCTCAGATCGCTCTTCTTCGGGATTCCCGACGACCAGGTGACCGAAGCCCTCCGATCCGGCGCCGATGGCTACCTGTCAGCGACGGGCGGGCAGGGAACCGCCGTTTTCAGTGCAAACGCGGCCCTCAGAAGCCTGAGAAATGCCATCCTCGCGCTCCCGCTGGGGGATTTCCTGACGGAACTCCTCTACACCTCTCCGATGGTCCCGGTCATCTGCGCAACCGGGCATCAGGTCAGCCGCAGGCTGGGGAACATCCAGCACCTCCTGGAACTCGTGGTGTCCGGAGTCGTCCATTCGCCCATGGAACTGCTGGAACTGCTGGACGAGAGGCTCTCCCCCAGGAAACCCGAGGAACCTCCGAGGGTCCCTGTGGAGGGCGGAGCGGTGACCCTCACCACCATACACTCGGCCAAGGGCCTGGACTGGAAGCACGTGGTGCTGGCATCGATGCCGGTCAGGAGGAAGGGCACTTCGGGCGCCGTGATATCCTACGACCACGGCCGCATGGCGGCCTTCGACTTCGGCATCTGCTCCGGTAACGGGGAAGGCTGCAGGGTCCGCTCTCCCTACTGGCCGCAGATAGTGGGGATCGAGAAGGCCAGGGAGCTGGCAGAGAGCCGCAGGCTGGTCTACGTGGCGGTCACCAGGGCAAGGGAGACGCTGACCATCCTGGCTGAGCCCGTGGAGAAGGGCGGCGACAGCGACGCCGCAATACTGTGGAGCGGTCTGGAACGCGCCCTGGAGGAGGATCCGGGTTGCATGGTCATCGAGGACCTGGTCCCGGAGGAGACCTCCGCTCCAGTCGTCCCCGCACCGGGAAGGACGCCCCCCTCGGGCGGGGCTGCCATCGAGACTCCCGGAGAGGAGCTTTTCCCCGTGGACCCCTCGCCTTCAGGCTGGCGGAGCAGGGGCGCCGAACTGGGAGACCTGGTGCACCGGGTCATGGAGAAGATGGACTTCGGCGATCCCGGGGGATGGCTCGAGAGGAACGGTGCAGGGCTGCGGGAACTCTGCGGGCCCGATCTCGACAGGGTCCGCGGGTTCTGTCTCTCCTTCTTCCGGATGGAGCTTCCCTTCGACCTGGCCGGGAGCAGAATACTCGGCCGGGAGTATCCCTACATCGTATCGACCCCGGCAGGACCCCGGCAGAGGTACGTCGATCTCCTCCTCAGGACGCCGGATGGGGTGCTGACAGTCGTGGACTACAAGACCGACGACCTGGACCTGCCGGGATCGGAGGAGGTCGTGGCCGGTTACATGGAGACCCAGCGCGGTTACGTCAGTGACCTGGACCGGGCCTTCGGGGAGGAGGTCCGGGGCTATCTGGTCTTCCTTAGACATTGCCGCGCCATGGAAGTCCGGTGAACGCCAGGAGGCATTGACAAGACCGCCCGTTATTGGTTAATTGGGAAAGTGAGAGTTCATTACTAACCGACAGGAGGATGGACATGAAGATTGCTGTTGTTCTTTCGTTCCTGGCCCTGTGCTCTCTGACGGCCCAGCCCGCCACCGTGCTTGTATACAACGACACCTACGGGGGCTACGGTGACGCGGTCATCACCGCCATAGGGAACGTATGGCCCGGTGCGACGGTGGACGCCTATACCGGGGGTGAAGCGGGACAGATCGCCTTCAACGCCTCGCTAAACATGCGGAAGTTACGACGTAGTGATAATTGAAGCCTGGTACTACGATACCGACGACCTCTACTGGGGCGGCGTAAACGACCTCTACGACACAGGCGGTGCCGTCATCTTCGCTTCAAGCTGGGAATGGGAGAACGGAACCAGCGGACAGCTCGCCCTGGCCAACGCCATGGGAGTATCATCCACTGCACCCGACTTCAACTGGAGCCCTCACTACGTCTGGGATGCGGGGCACCCCATCGTCCAGGGCATAACCGACTGGAGCCAGTCGGATCCCGGCATCAACATCAAGAATACCTGGATGACTGTATCCGACGCCGTTCCGGTTACCGGATGGAACGCCTCGCCCACCCCCGGCCAGGCGGGCATCTGCGTGGCGAATGACGGAGTAAGCGTCATATCAGGCTACACTCCCGGGTACGCCAACGACGGAGTGAACATCTGGGAGAACATCCTGGGGTTCATGTGGAGCGGGCAGGCCCTTCAGGAATCCACCTGGGGAGCCATCAAGGCCAGCTTCTAGAGCCTCTGGGTCCAACTGCTGAGAAGCCGGGGAGGTTTTCCCCGGCTTCCTTTTTTCAAGGGTCCTGCGCTAGAGGGAACAGAATGCCGTAGTGCCTCCCCAGCCGTCGGTAAGTGCTTCGTAATCCCCGGTTGAACCCTCGGTCTTCCAAAGGGTGCCCTCCCATATGGTGTAGACGGACCCACCGATGGCGGCCATCTCGGTGACCCCCTCGTAACCGCCGCCCAGGTCCTCGAAGTTCCCTGTGTAGACCTCCACCCTGTACATTGCATCTCCCTGCACCACGTAGAGGTAGTCACCGCTGCCGACCATGGCGGTGGTCCCGGCGTAGCTGGAGGGAAGCTCGGTGAATTCACCGCTGTACGGGTCGGTACGATAGAGCACGTCGTTCTGCAGTACCATCAGAGCGCCTCCGGCCCAGGCGAGCAGCTGAGTTCCGTAGTAGTCGCCCGGTATCGCCTCCCAGCTCCCGTCGTAGGGGTCCGCCTGGTAGATGATTCCGTCCTGGCAGGCGTAGAGGAAATCGTCCCCAGCGGTAAGCGCGCTGGCTCCCTGCCATGAGGAGGAGAGTGATTCCCACTCGCCCGTCTCGGGATCGGCCATATAGAGCATGTCACCCTGTATCGCGTAGAGGAAACCGTCGAAGGATGTCAGCATCTCTGTCCCCGTCCATGTGGAGGACAGCTCGGTCCATGATCCATCATCGGGGTCGATGCTGTAGAGATAGTCTCCGTCGATCGCGTAGAGCCATTCGGCAGAGGCGGCACCGGCCATGGTGACGAGAAGGGCCCCGGTAAGAAGCAGTACCTTCATTTCTATCCTCTCGTTAAGGGATTGCCGATGCAATCGAGAATTCAGTCAGGTTCCCATCCGTCCAGCAGGGCCAGCATCCACCAGACCGCCCTTCCCTTCTGGCGGCAGCTGTCGTAGGTGGTGTGACCGGCCTCGTCTCCGCTGAACTCCGGGTGTTCCCGTGGGACTGAGATACCGTTCCATGAATAGGTGGCCTGCTCCCACTGCGACGTGGACGGATCCTGCCACCAGGCGTCGAGGTCCGCGAAGTCGAACAGTACCTTCCCGTTGTCCTGGCAGTACTGCCTTACCTGCTGGTTCCTCTGGTGGCGGTTGTAGCCCTCCTCCCCCTCGGCCTGGGCGTTACCCGTCATGTAGACGAAGGTTACCGAAGGGTACTCCGCCTCAAGCGTGGACATGGAGTCGAGGTATGCCTGTACCTGCCCCTGGTCGTAGTAGTCCATCTGCGTGCACCAGCACCACATGCACACGTTGATCGACGGGTTGGCGTCCAGAACGGCCCTGGTCATCTCCATGCCATCGTGGGTCTCCCAGAAGAGTTCCGGGGTGATGTAGGTCTCCGTCAGCTGGCCGTCGAAGATGCACAGTGCACCGGCCTGGACGGGAAGGTAGGAATAGCCGATCTCCACCTGAAGATCCGGATCGTCGGACTCGAGCAGTTCCAGACCCGCGGTAAGCTGCTCGCCGTGGGAAGTGTGAGCGTAATGGACCTTCATGTTGTCCTGCGCGCCTGATATCCACTGGTCCGGTATGGAGTAGATGTCCGTGCAGGTATGGTCGATGAGACCCGCGAACTCATATCCTCCGCTTCCGCCGGAGGGACCGGCGGGGTCGCTCCCGGCACAGGCGGAGAACACCAGAAGGAACAGCATGCCGGCGGTCAGGCCGGGCACCCTGGAGCGGCTTATCTGACCATTCATAGAATACCCCTTTGCGATGGGTGGCGGAAGGAGCCGCCATTACGTGCATTACAATGCTCCAAAGATGTGTCGGAGTCAACGAGAGGGGGGCGACTTTCCCTCACCGGGCCGCAGAAAAGAAAGGGGGAGGGCGCGCCCTCCCCCCTGATCCGGAAGTAAGATGGTGCTACCTGATGACCATCACCCTGGACGTTGATACCTCGCCGCCGTTGTCCAGGCGGAAGAAGTACATGCCGGGGACAAGTCCTCCGGTATTCCAGCTCATGGTGGTGCCACCGCTGAGGCTTCCACTGTAGGGAGTGGCTACCAGGCGGCCCGTGAGGTCGAACACGTGGAGTTCAGCAGGTCCGGTGCCGTTCATGGTTATGACGGCGGTGGACCTCACGGGATTGTTCACCGTCAGGTTGCCGGGTACCGGAGAGGTCTCTCCGCCTTCCAGCCCTGTGCTGCCCCAGATGGCCATTGCTGCCGAGGGATCGCCCATGAGGTTGTAGCCCTCGTAATAGTAGTGGGTACGGCCGCCTCCGCTGTAGTACTCGAATACGGAGAGCTTGCCGCCGTTTAGGAAGCCCATGGGCCAGTGGATACCCTGACCCAGGAAGTAGTCGTACTCGCCCTTTTCCTGGATGTCGTCCTCGTCCCAGTACGAGGAGGGGACCGAGCCCCAGAACCAGAGGCCTCCCCTGTCGGCGGTCCTGGTCCAGGTCTCGCACCAGGCGGTACCGGTCTCGTAGTCACCCGTCAGGCACGCATGGGAGAGGACGCCGGGCAGCATGTCCCCATTGGTAAGCTGGTTGAAGTCGCTGGAGCCGAAGGACATGTCTCCCCAGCTCGTCTGGCTTCCGTGGCCGGAGAATGTGAGCATCGAGACACCGCCGTTTATGGATGCTATGGCATCGGCGGCAGTTCCTCCCTCGTGGGGGTAGACCTTGTCCCATGTATAGCCCAGGGGGTCGAGGTAGGTGTCTATGCAATAGTTGTGCGTGCCCTGTGATACGCTGTAGTTATCGCTGCTTGCTATCCAGCAGGTGTTCTGCACCCAGGGCGTCGAACCGCTTACCGTCTGCTCGTAGTCGATGACCCTGTCGGCCATGAGTACCGTCTGGCCCACAGAGGTCACCGAGAACCTGCCTATGAAGGCGTCGGGCTGGTAGCCTCCGTCGTCGAGGGTAACGTAGTAGAGGTCGGTTACACCGCTGTACTCCGTGGCGCTGTTGCCGGGGAGATAGGGGGTGTCTCCCACCAGAAGAACATAGACGGGCGGGTTTGTCCAGTTCTCAATGGCGTCCAGTATATAGGCCTCTATCTCCGAGGAGGAGGACCCGGTAACGCTTAGGTCCACCATTGTCACCTCGAAGCCCTGGCTTTCCTTCCAGGTTACGAAATCGTTCATGCCTGTGGTGACGAAATCCTCATGACCGACGATCAGGTAGGGAGCCGGAGGCGTGTCCGTTCCACTCTCGAAGGTGCCGTAGTTCACCGCCAGACCGGACAGTATCTGTTCAAAGGGTGGAGCGTAGTAGCGGCTTGCGCTGGCGTAGGTTGCCGCAAGGTTGCTGCCGTGGAAGTCGAGCGATATGGTGGCTTCTGAGAGGAGCCGGCAGCTGTTGTCGGAGGGGTCCCAGCGAAACGGCAGCACCTCGACCAGCGCCAGGTTCCTTCCCCTCATCTGTCCGGCGTGAACCACCCTCACCCACTCCTGCGGGAAGACAGTCCCCCGGGAATAGACCCCGGGATCCAGTTCCATGGTGAAAGCGTCACGGGGCCTGTTCTTGGGCGCCGACATGATACCTGGCTGTATGGGCCAGGCGGGCCCGGCGAGTTCGGTCACCGTCTCCCCTGAGATGGAGACCTCTACGGTGGCTTCTAAGGGGATCTCGATCCAGGTGCGGTAGACCGGGACCCTCGGAAGGGAGAACTCGCTGAGACTTTCCGATCCCTCCATCCAGACCATGGTAAAGTTCTCTCCCCTTATCGGGAGTGTTCGGAACACCGGTTGTGATGCCGACAGGTCCAGTACGATACCCTCGGGTGAGGATTCGACGACTGTGAGGCCGGATGCCAGCAGACAGCCGGTTACCGCCATCAGGGTCAGTGCAAGGTACTTCATGGTTTTCCTTTCGCGCTGGAGAAGGGAGTATTATGATAGTTCAGTTAAGGTATCTGAGGATGCTTCATCTACACAATGATAGAATACAGACAATGGTTCCCGACGTAAAGGCTTCGGCATCATGTTCTTTCAATGTATTTTAATAGCCGTTTCGGTAATGTCGTCAAGGCCTGGCGGTGATAATGGAGGCGTTTCCCTGGTCCTTTCGGGAGGCGGCGCCAGGGGTTTCGCGCACGTGGGAGTCCTTATGGCGCTGGAGGAGGAGGGGGTGCCGGTGCGGGCGGTGGCCGGAACCAGCATGGGGGCCCTTGTGGGAGGACTCTACAGCTGCGGCTATACTGCCGCAGAGATCGATTCAATAGTAAGAAACACCGACTGGGAGTGGCTGTTCTCTTCCAGACCGGACAGCAGGCTCACCATTCTTCCCCTCAGGCTATCCGAATCCCGGGACATCCTGACCCTCCAGGTTCGAGGCTTCAGTCCGTTCCTTCCCAGGAGCGCCATCTCAACCCAGAGGGTTGGATCCCTGCTGACCTCCCTAACAGCGCCAGTCCAGCTGGAGACCGGTCCTTCCTTCGATTCCCTGCCCGTACCTCTGCGAATAGTGGCATTCGACCTGGTGACAAGATGCAGGATTGTACACTGCAGCGGGACGCTGAGTACCTGCCAGCTGAGTTCCATGGCGGTGCCCGCGGTCTTCCCGGCGGTGAGGATGGGGACCATGCTGCTGGTGGACGGCGGGGTAGGCGATAACCTTCCTGTGGATGTAGCACGGGACGCATGGGATTATCAGGTGCTTGCGGTGGACATCTCCTCCGACGAGCCAGGCATCCCCGAGAATCCCACCCTCGTTCAGGTGGGGAGCCTTACCTACAGCGCTCTTTCCTCCAGGGTCAACGGCCTGTACGCCGCGAAGCCGGACTACTATTTCAGGCCCGATCTGGCGGGGGCGAGGAGCTGGGAGTTCTCCAGCAGGACCGCCGACTCCCTGATCGATATCGGTTACCGCCAGACCCTGGAGTACCTGAGACGCCATCCCGAGATACCGCGGGAAGCCCGTTCATCGTCCGACGACTGCCTGCCGGGGGGAGCTGTGGAAATAACAGGTGTCGTCTTCACAGGCCTGGAAAGGGTCTCTCCAGATGCAGTCGAGGACTGGACTCTCATTCGGCCGGGAGACACGGCCAGCCAGGCTGACCTCCGCAGAGCGGCGGAACAGCTGTACGCCTCTGAACTCTTCGAACTTGTGGACTACACGCTGCAGAACGATGGTAAGGGGGGAGGGGCCCTGCTGGTCTACCGTTTCGTGGAGAGGGAGCCATCGTCTATCGGAGTGGGCATGACCTACTGCAGCAGTTTTGGACTGGACGGCAGGATAACCTACAGGCACAGAAACTTCCTCAACGAAGGCGACCATTTCGTGATGAACCTCGGCGGAGGAGACAGGTACGCCTTCGGGGAGCTGAGGCTCCTCGAACTCTCACCGGGTAGGAGGAAATGGTTCGGGGATTACTCGCTCACAGCATTTCAGACCAGGGTCCAGACCTATGAGAGGAACGGCTCCTCCTCGACTCCCGTCGAGACACGATACCTCTGCCGGGCGGCCGCCGGGTTCTCAAGCGGATGGTCCGGGCTAAGCGAGACTGGTCTGTCCGGTACTCTCCACAGGTACGGCTCCGAAGGACATCAGGGGTTCGGGTCCCTGTTCGTCTCACATCTCACGGAAACCGTCGACGACCTGCTTCAGCCGGCTTCAGGCATGCGGCTCGGCGCATGGCTTTCCTGGACGCCCTTCACTCCAAGGAGCCACCTTTCGTTCAATTACGATGTGCTTGCTGCATTCCCGTTCCTCAGGAAGGGAACCCTGATGCTGGTCTCGTGGGGCCAGCTGCTCGCAGGCAACACCTGGGACTGGCAGCGGAGCAGGATGACCGCGAACAGGAGCATACCGGGAGTGCCACTGTACGCGCTGCCCACCAGACAGAGGGTCGCTCTCCTGGGAAGGTTCAGGAGACAGCTGAACGGGCCATTCTTCCTTTGCCTCGAGGCCGGTTCCACTTTCGACTGGGAATCCCCGCCGGACCTGGACGAAGGCGAATGGACCTTCGGAGCGGGGCTGTCCGCGGGACTGGCGACCCCGGTGGGACCTGCGGCCATAGGCTGGGGCTGGTCCGACAGGTTCCAGGGAAGATGGACCGTCTCCCTGGGATCCGGACCCACCTACGGACCCGGGAGGTAAGGATGGCGCTGATCAGGAGGGCCGGAGAGATAAGGGGAGCGAGGGAAACCGCCGCCGGCTACAGGAAGGTGGTCTCAAGGGTACTGGCGGACCAGGCGCAGGGATGCGGCGACCTTACCGTCAGGATGCTCTCCATCGGGCCCGACGGCAGGCTGCCGAGGGAGGAAAGGGGTCACCTGAGGGTGTTCGTGGTGATCCAGGGAGAGCTGCTGTTCATGGACGGAGACGGCGCCGTCCATCTCCTTGGGCAGGGGGACGTGGTCGTGGTGAGACCCCGCGAGAGGCACCACTTCCAGAACGAGTCCGGTTCCGCGGCCAGGCTCCTTGCCGCCGAGATCCAGGAGATCCAGGGACGGACCTAAATTCATCAAGTTACGGCTGCATGAACACTTCTCAGTGCGGTAACTTGATGAATTTAGGTCCGTCCCTGGGCACTGGGCAAGCCGGCTGCATGAACACTTCTCAGTGCGGTAACTTGATGAATTTAGGTCCGTCCCTGGGCCAGCCTCAGCGCTTCCCTGACAGCTCCCGGGGCATCCTTCGCATAACCGTCGGCCCCTATGGAAGCGGCGAACTCACCTGTGACCACTGCCCCTCCCACCAGGACACGGGTTTTCGATCCTTTCTCCCGCAGCAGCGCGATGACCTTTTCCATCTCGGGAGCGGTGGTGCTCATAAGTGCGGAGAGGGCCACTATGTCGGCGTTCGCCTCCTCCGCCCCGCGAACGATCTCCTCGCTGGCTACGTCCCTCCCGAGGTCCGTAACGCTGAACCCGGCGTTCCCGAGGAACATACCGACCAGGTTCTTGCCTATGTCGTGGATGTCGCCCTTTACGGATGCCAGCAGGACCGTTCCGCTGCCGCCGGTGGCCTCTCCCGGTCCAAGATGCGGCGCCAGCAGGCCGGTCAGTATTCTCGAAGCCTCCGCCGATGCTATCAGGTGAGGAAGAAAGAGCTTCCTCCTGGAGTAGAGGTCGCCTACCTGGTCCATAGCCGGACCAAGTCCACGGTTCAGTATCTCGCGGGCGTCCGTCCCGGTCTCCAGCAGCTCCCTGGCCGAGGCCTCGGTCTGCCTGCAGTCGCCCGTCACGATGCTTTTCCTGAGTATTCCCATGAAATCCGGGTCGCTTGACCGGGGATCCAGTTCCGGCATCTTCATCTCCACCTTCTCCACCGCTCCTGTAAGCAGTCTTACGCCTCTGCGGGCCTCCAGGATCGCCTGGTCAAGCACATCGGCTATGGCGATGTCCAGACCCATGGTGCCCATTGCCGAAAGGAGTGCTGCGTTAAGCCCGCTCCTGCCGGGCATGCCGTGGGAGACGTTGGAAATGCCGGCCATGGTGAAGAGCCCCCTTCGCCTGTACAGGACCAGGGTCTCCAAGGTGATGGAGGCGTCGGCGCCGGTACCCACGGGTCTGACCACAGGGTCCGCAAGGACCCGTGCAGGAGGAAGACCGAATTCCTCCAGGATCTCCAGGCCCCTTTCCACCATGGCGAGTCTCTCTTCGGGGGTCTCCCCCAGGCGCCTTCCGTCCATCGACAGAAGAACGGCGTAACCTCCGTGGCGCATCAGAGTACCTATCCGCGCAGCTATGTGCGCCTCGTCGCAGGTGAGGGAATTCAGGACTGCTATGCCGCCCATCTGGCGGAAAGCCCTCTCTATCATCTCCGGGTCGGAGAGGTCCACGGAAAGGGGTGGGCCGATGGAGAGCCTGCTGAAGACATCTTCCAGCAACCCATCGGGCACCATCCTCTCCAGTCCCAGGTTCACGTCTATCAGATCGGCCCTTCCCTGAGCCCTGGCAAGGGAGACCAGGGACAGTGAGTCCCCCTTCGCTATGGATCCCTGAAGGTTCCGCCTGCCCGTGGGGTTGATGGACTCCCCGGCGACCAGAAGTCCTTCTCCTATACGGACCGTCCTGTCCACGGAAGAGAGAAGCGGCAGCTTCTCCGGTCCCGGATCGGGAGCCGGTCTTATTCCAACGAGAGCGACGTATTCCCTAACGTGCTCCGGACCGGTGCCGCAGCAGCCGCCAAGGATCGAAGCGCCGCTCCAGGCGAAGTCCTCAAGCCACGCGGCGAACCTCTCGGGCCCCAGTTCCCACCTTCCTTCTGAAGGCAGGCCGGCGTTCGGTTCCGCAACGACCCTCCTTCGGGAGAACCGGAGCATCTCCTGGACCACCGGGAGCAGTTCCTCCGGCCCCTCGCCGCAGTTGGCCCCCACTGCATCCACCGGCAGCTGGTCCATCAGGACCGCCAGGGCGGTGGGGGATGTGCCGGCAAGTGTCATTCCGCTGGTCTCGAAGGTCATCTGAGCAGAGATGAACCCGTCGGGGCAGACGTCCCTCACCGCCAGTACCGCGGCCTTCAATTCCCTCGGGTCCGAGAAGGTCTCCAGGAAGAAGATGTCTATCCCTGCAGAGACCAGGGCTTCAGCCTGTGCAGCGAACTGACGGTAGGCATCGTCCCAGGTGAGTCTGCCGGAAGGGTGGAGCAGACTGCCCGTGGGCCCTATGCTGGCCCCTGTAAGCGTCCTTCCGCCGGAGGCCCGCAGGGCGCACTCCGCAAGCCTGCCGTTGATACTCGAAACGAGACCCGGGTCTCCCAGCTTGATGCCGGTCCCTCCGAATGTGCATGTCAGCAGGATGTCGGCACCCGCTTCCCTGTAGTCCCTGTGCATGCAGAGCACCGTATCGGTGTTCTCCACCGCCCAGAGCTCCGTACTCACGCCGGCGGGCATGCCTCTCTTCATGAGTTCAGTGCCCGACGCCCCGTCCAGGAAAACAACCCTTTCTCGAAGGAGTTCTCTCAGTCGCTTCGCCTGATCCATCCGATCACTCCCGTCCCGCTCTTGACCGGTCTGAGCATGTAGGAATCATTCTCCAGCCTTACTCCCGCACGCTGACCGTCAAGGAGCTTCATTATCCTGTTCTGCGATGATAGGGCAAAGTCACCGAAACCCGGTGCGAACCTTCCGGTGGCCGACAACCCGGGCAGCCTCTCGGCCAGCATCTTCTGCAATGCCCTGGAAACCTCCTCCACCATGCAGGACGCCGCCGAATCCAGGAAGAAGGCCCTGCTCATGAGACCTTTCTCCTGAAGGCCGCGGCACTCCTTCTCGGGAGCCGGCCCGATGGTCACCAGGAATACCGAGACCTTCTCCGCCCGTTTCATGAACCTTGCCAGGGATGTGCTTTCAAGGACGATCCCCCGGGCTTTCAACCCGTCACCGGTGATTTCCACATCATCCCTGGTAACGTACAGGGCCTTTGGCAGCGCCAGCACTGAGAGCTGTTCCAGGGCTTCCCCCGCATCACGGCCGAACCCTCCCCTCCTCGACGGAGGACAACCGCTCCTCGCAAGGACCCTGTCCTCGGATGGAAGGACGGTCTTCGGGTCGAAACGGACAAGGTCGGGGTTACCGGGATCCATCATCTTCCTACCCGCCAGACCTCGGCCAGTCTGGATGTTCCTCTGGCGGGTCCAGCCAGATAGACCCCCGCCGCTGTTCCCCTCATCGATCCCATCAGTTCCGCGAGCATATCCAGTGAGCAGGAGAGGACATCTTCGTCGTCCATGTCCCTTATCTCCGCCAGCACTTCTTCCGGTATGGATATGCCGGGCACTTCCGCGGCCAGGTATTCCGCCGAATACCGGTTCCTGAAGGGCATCAGTGCAGGTATGACCGGAAACTCCTCCAGCAGGTCGGCGGACTCCTCCAGGGTCCGCGCCGAGTAGACCGGCTGGCTGATGAAGAACCTGCACCCGGCCTCCCACCGGCGCTCCATCTTCTCCCTGGCACCGGGATCACCCAGGGACACCGCGGTGCCCGGGAAGAAACCGGCACCCGAGCCAAGCTTCCTGCCGTTGAGGTCCACTCCCAGGGAAAGGTTGCGCAGAAGCTCCAGAGTCTGGTCCGTGGACAGGTCGTACACCGCGGTGGACTCCGGGTAATCACCCAGGGTCGGAGGGTCCCCGGATATCAGGAACACCGACCCCAGGCCGAAGCCCGACATGGCCAGCAGGTCGGCCTGGACCCTGGTGAGGCTCCTGTCCCTGAGGGCGAAGTGCACAAGCGGTTCCATTCCCAGCTTCTCTCTCAGGTAGAGACCCGAGATGGCGGGTGACATCCTGACCTTTCCCATGGGCGAGTCGGGAATGCTCACCGTCAGTGGCGAAAAGCTGCGGAGTTTCTCTGCCCTCGAGGCGAATGCAGAGAGATCGCCACCTCTGGGGGGAAGAAGCTCCATGACGAGGGCGTCCCCGGCCGCCATGCCCGCCGCCAGGCCCGGAGGCTCACAGAGGACGGGTTTCTCGAAGGGCTCATCCTGCTCCTCTCCCCGTATGAAGGAGATCCTTGCAGGGGATGGGGTCTCTGACATCCTGGATGCAAGCATGGAAATGAACTCCGGTGTAGTCCCGCAGCATCCGCCTATCATGGCGGTGCCGTCACCGGCGCAGGACAGCATGCACCTGCAGAAATGGTCAGGGTTCCCGGGGAAGATGAATCGGCCTTCCGAGTACCTGGCGGTCCCTGAGTTCGGTTTCAGAATGACAGGGAATGGTGAACACGACCGCAGCCGGGAATGGATGTCCATGGCCTGAAGCGGTCCGGTCCCGTGGTTGGCTCCCAGCATCGCGATGTCCGTGTTCAGGAAGGCTTCTACCGAGTCCTCTATGGAGAAGCCGGCAGGGGTCAGCAGATCGTGGCCGTAGGTGAAACTTACGGCTACGGGAATCTCCCTCGAGAAGCTCCTGACGAGATCGTACAGCATCCTGGCCTGTCTCGGGTCCACCTGGGTCTCCAGGAGTATAAGATCCGCACCGCCTCGAAGAAGACCCGAGATCTGCGGACCGAAGATTCCCGAGGTCAGCTCCATGTCGCAGGGTTCCATGCTGAACGACCTCCCTCCGGCGGGAGGTCCGACGGACCCCATTATCATGCATTCCGTGTTCCTCGCCGCCAGCCTGACGGCACGGAAGTTGATCTCCTCGCACCTCTCCGCCAGTCCCCTGGCGTCCAGCTTTGCCACGTTGGCGTCGAAGGTGTCCGTGGTGAGAGCGGAGGCTCCGGCCCCCGCGTATTCCCTGTGAATGCTGGCAACTATCTCGGGAGACCTTACGATCGCCTCAGACGCAAGGTACGAGGCGGGATATCCCAGCGAAAAGAGGTATTCGCCCATAGCCCCGTCAGCTATAAGAAAGCCATCCTCAGCCCGAACGTACATGAATGCACCTCCGCCCCGAGGGATTCCTTCCGGGTGGTGTTCTCAGGCTGCGCCGGAGCCTCAGGCCCGGCGCAGCTGCATGAAAGATACTGTTTTTTCCAGACCCCTGCTGAAGGAGGTCACGGGAGAGTACTCGAGGAGTTCCCGGGCGAGGGATATGTCCGCCCTGCTGTGCATGACGTCGCCGGGTCTGGATGGACCGTGCTCGGGTTCGATGCCGGTCCTTCCAGTGAGCTGCCCTATTTCCAGGGCAAGACCGTTCACCGTTATGCTGTCCCCGCATGCTATGTTCATTACGCTCCCGGCGGCTCTTGGAGCATCGGCCGCCAGCAGGTTGGCGTGGACGATGTTGTCTATGTAGGTGAAGTCCCTGGACTGAAGACCGTCACCGTTGACCACCGGCGGCCTCCCTTCGAGGTAGGAGCGGATGAACAGCGGTATCACAGCCGAATACGGACTGTCGGGATCCTGGTAGGGTCCGAACACGTTGAAGTACCTCAGGGAGACCGTCTCCAGACCGTAGATATGGTGGAACACCTGCATGTACTTCTCCCCGGCCAGCTTGCTCACCGCGTAAGGCGACAGTGGCCTCGCGGGGAGGTCCTCGCTCTTCACCCGATGGGGGGAATCACCGTAGATGGAAGACGAGGATGCGAAGAGGACCCTCCTGCATCCCGTGTCGAGTGCTGCGTGAAGGATGTTCAGCGTTCCCTGGACGTTCACCTCGTTGGTGGTTATCGGGTCGGATATGGACCTGGGCACGCTCGGGAGGGCTCCCTGGTGGAAGACCACGCTGACGCCGTCCATGGCCTTGCGGACGATATGGTAGCTCCTGAGGTCGCCCTCGATGACCCGGACGCGATGGCGTATATCGGCGATATTGGCCCAGTGACCAGTAGAGAAATTATCGAGGATGGTCACTTCGAAGCCTCTGGCAAGGGCCTCCCTGGCTATGTTGCTGCCTATGAAACCCGCGCCCCCGGTTATCAGGTACATTCAGCCGTCTCTTCTAAGTATCCTGAGGGCCGCCGCGGCAGCCCCCAGACCGTTGTCTATGTTCATGACACATATCCCGGGACTGCACGAGTTGAGCATGGAAAGAAGCGCGGTGACACCCCCGAAAGCCGTACCATAGCCTGTTGAGGTCGGGACAGCAACCACCGGACCGCGGTACAGGCCTCCCAGAACCGAAGGAAGGGCGGCGTCCATACCTGCGAAGACAAGGCATACCGAAGCTTCCCTCACTGCGGGCAGGGTCTCCGACAGCCTGTGTATTCCCGCTACTCCGATATCGTACAGCCTGACGACCCTGACCCGCATGGTCTCGAGGACCACCGCAGCTTCCTCCGCGGCATGGAGGTCCGATGTGCCGGCGGAGACGACTGCCACCGATCCCTCCGACGGGTCCGGCTCGATCTTCGGGAACCCGGCCACGAAGATGCCGGCCCTGCTGTTGTAGTTTCCGCGGGGATACCTTTCCAGTAGAAGGGCTCCCCGGCGCTGGTCCAGCCTGGAGACGATTGCCAGTCCGGTCCTCTCAAGCAGGCTTCCGGTAACCTCAAGAAGTTCGTCCTGGGTCTTGCCCGATGCAAGGACTATCTCCGGCAGCACGGCCCTTATTCCCCTTCCCGCATCCAGCCTTGCGAAACCAAGATTGCGGGTGAGGCTCGAGTTGAGTATCGCCAGCGCCTCCTCGGGGGTAAGTCCCGCCCTGCCTATAAGGTCCAGAAGCTGTCCGGTCCGGTCGCTATCCATGGTTCCGTTCCATCTCCATCATCCTCTCCCGGTAGTGCGGGGGATCCCCCGGGTCCTCGAGTATAAGCTCCCTTCCGATGGAACGGAATCTCCTCCCCAGCTCCCCTATTATCCGTTCCGGAGAGTCGTTCACCTCTGACTTGCCCGAGTAGAGGTCGTACCTTCCGCGGTAGACCGCAGGCGTCAGGTTGGGCATCACCACGTTGGCACCTGCCATCAGTCCTCTCTCCAGGCCGTCGGGAGAGAGGGTCTGGAGAGCGGTGGTGGCCGCGATGTTCACCCCTTCGGTCATCAGCCTAACAAGAGCTGTCATCCTCAGGGTAAGTACTGTCCGGGTCTCCGGATCAGGCGCGGGACCTGCGATCCCGGCCATGGGAGTGCCCGGGCTCTCCACGTAGGGACCCATTCCCACCATATCGATATCCATGTCCCTCATGAACAGCAGGTCGTCGGCCAGGTCCCCGCAGGTCTGGCCTGGAATGCCTATCAGGACTCCCGTACCCGTCTGCCAGCCTGATCTTCCGAGGTATTGGAGAGCCTCGACCCTCCTGTCATGGGAATGCAGGGCGTCGTCAGGATGAAAACGCCTGTAGAGAGAGGGAGAGGAGAATTCTATTCTGAGCAGGTAACGTTCGCCTCCGGAGGCCCTGAGCATGTCGTAGCCGTCCTCGGGCAGTTCGCCCAGCGAAAGCACCATCCTGGTCCCCGGAAGCTCCTCCCGGCACCATCGTAATACTGCGGCGACCCCTTCCAGATGGTCGATCCCCTGCATCTCGCCGGACTGGAGAAGGAAGGACCTGAGTCCCAGCCGGTATCCCCCGGCAAGGACGGAAAACACTTCCTCCGGCGCCATGGAGTACCGGTCAAGTCCCTGCCTGTCCCTGCGCAGACCGCAGTAGAGACAGTTCTTCCCGCATCGGTTGGATATCTCGATCAGACCCCTCATGTAAACGACGTCTCCGATGTCCCGGTGGAGATCATCCCGAGCCGCGGCGAAGAGGTCCTGATCGGACCCGCCGCCTTCCAGCAGAAAGGCGAGTTCATCCCTTGAAGGATCCCTCGGAAGCATCCTGTCAGCTGTTCCCGCCGAGGGAACCCTCCGATCGGTCGAGGGTCTCGGGAAGGTAGTGCCCGCCGTCGGGGCGGAATACCCTTATATCGGTGTAGCGCATTGCCCTGAGCTGCTGCAGCAGGTCCTCAACGATGCCGCTCAGATCTGCCCTGTCCCAGCCCAGGAAGAACCTGGCGGAAACCCTGGCCCTGGCGTCCAGTACCAGCAGAGCCGGAATCGTTCCGACGTTGAACCTCCTGGAGACCATTCCCCGGTCGTCCACCAATACCGGGAACTCGATGCCCCAGTCATCCATGGTGTCAGTCAGCCTGTCGATATCGGTCTCCCCGGTCCTCACGGCTGCAATCACCGCCAGGGGCTGTTCCCTGAACTCCTCATGCACCTGTTCCAGGCGCTGGCAGTACTCGAGGTCCGAGAGGGTCTCGAGATTGCAGAAGTAGAGAACAACCACATGCCGGCTAAGCTGATCGTACAGGCTCAGTGGTTCCGATGTATTGATCCAGATATGGTCCGAGGGAAAATCGCCCACGTCGGAGAGCACGTCGCTGCCCTGCGGTTCGGGACCCAGGTCGAAGATGAAGCCGATGAGGAATGCGACCAGCAGCATCACGGTGAGGAAGAGAACGGTGGATCTCGTCCTTCTCCTGCTCAGGGCGGACCAGGGCAGTTCTTCCGAATAATCCTCCGGTACGTTCACCGGGCATCCTCCGCTTCGGATGCGAGCCTTGCCGCGGTGAGGACCCTGCTGACGGGAACGCCGTGCCGCCGTGCCGCTGCTGAGCACTCGCCGTACTCGGGTTCGGCGTGCAGCAGCTCCCCCGCCAGGTATGACCTCTTGACGCCGATTTCTCCGTACTCAGTGGATACTGCGGCATGCTCCCTCTTCAGGACGGCCCTGCCGAATCGGCCTATCCGTGCTCCCAGGGTGGTGCTGTGCCTGAAGGCCGCGGACAGGACATCATCCAGCCGGTCTTCATGGCAGATGACCACCGCCTCCAGTGCCGGCCTGCCCTTCCTGCCGATGCACATAGAGGCGTAACAGTCTACTGCGCCGGCTTCGAGGACCTCCCTTGAGAGGTCGGGCCAGCGGCGGGGGTCCATATCGTCGATGACGGTTCTTACCTCGATGCAGCGGTCCTGGTCCCAGGGGGCTTCGGGGATGGTCTCCCCGACCGTGACCCTGATGAGGTTTGGACGGGTAAGTTCCCTGTCTCCCGCTCCGTAACCCACCTGTCCGACCCTGAAGGGAGGCGGAGTGGTTTCCCAGGCAGTAACTGCCGAAGCGAGGATCGCAGCTCCGGTGGGAGTGGTGATCTCGAAGGGTATGCCGCTTGGAGAGACCGGAATTCCCGAGAGTATTCCCAGCGTGGCCGGCGCCGGGACCGGGAGTATCCCGTGAGCGGACTGCAGCGTACCGGTGCCGGTGGAGACAGGCGCCGAATGGACCTCCTCCACTCCGAGCAGGTGCAGTCCGCAGAAAGCTCCAGTTATGTCGATGATGGCGTCCATCGCACCCACTTCGTGGAAATGGACCTCCTCAACGCCAATGCCATGGACCTTCGCTTCCGCTGCGGCGAGTATTTCGAAGGCCCCTGAGGCACGGACCTTCACATCTTCGGGAAGGTCCGACCCGGAAAGCAGGTCAAGTATGTCCGAAAGGTGTCTCGCAGGCTCCCCCTCAGGTGCCGTAACGTGCACCAGCTTCCCTCTCAGACAGCCGCGGACCACTTCGGTGCAGGAGATTTCCCAGCCGTCGAGGCCAAGGCCGCTCAGCATTTCCCGCAGGCTTTCCAGAGACACTCCGGCATCCAGCAGCGCACCGAGGACCATGTTGCCCGATACGCCGCACCATGGGTCGAATACCGCTATTCTCAATTGACCGCCCTTCTTCCCGTTCCTGTGGCGGGTCCACGGACGGGGAACGAACTCGACGAGCATTAATTACTTCATAATATAAGCCCTTCCCCGTTACCCCTGCTATAGGAGGTGCCCCATTGTGAAAGGTAGTCGCCCCTCGTTGAAAAGCAGCCTCAACTCGATACTGGGCGAGTACCGGAGCCTCGCCGTGCTCTTCTCTGGCGGAAGGGACAGCGAGGTGCTTCTGCGGGCGGCGGTCTCATCGTCGGACCCTGGAAGCGTCCTCTCCATCACAGCGGATTCCCCGCTACTGGCGGACTTCTACCGCCGCCGCATTCGGCAGGTATGCGGTGAACTGGGTCTGGTGCCGGCCATGCTTCCCGTCTGGCGGAAGATGGAGCCTCTGCTGCGAAAGAACGGAACGGAGCGCTGCTACGTGTGCAGGAAGACCGTCTATGGTGTCCTTTTCCCCGAGGCCCTCGCCAGGGGTGCAGGCACCGTTGCCGACGGGACCACGGTGGACGACCTGGAGGAACGCAGACCGGGTCTGAGGGCTGCGGAGGAGGAGCACATCATGCATCCCTTCGTCCTGGCCGGCATGGGCAGGTCAGACGTGATTGAACTCGGTCGCTCCATGGGTATGCGGGATGATGGCCCGCCTCCCGACTCCTGCCTGGCCACCAGGATACCGGAAGGTATGGAGCTGACACGGGAACTCCTGCGCCTGGTGGAGTCCGTGGAGGCCCCACTTAGACCCATTGTGAGAGGCAGGTTCAGGGTAAGGGTAATGCCCGGGATTCTCAGGGTAGAGTACCAGACCGTCGACGGCGAGAAAGTGCTGTCATGTCTTCGGGAGATGGAGACGACAGCGGGAAGGGCGGGAATGGGGATAGAGACTGTCCTGACCGACGGTCAGTCCTCCTCGAGGTACCGATAGTAGCTGTGAAGCGTGTTGATGGCGGCCAGCGGGTTGTGTCCCGTAGGCCTGTCCTTCACCACCAGGACAGTGCACGGCGCTTTCGAATGCCCGAGGAAGAGGGAATCGTGACCGACGCAAAGACCCATGACTATATTGAACTGGGTACCGGCCCTGTTCAATGCCTCGGCCTGCAGAATGGGGTTGCACATGGCTTCCGGATGCCCCGGCCTTATCTTCATGTCGTCAGGCACTCCCAGCTCCTCCTTGGGTACCATTCCGGCCTTGCATACCACGGAGACCACCTCGAAGCCCCTGCCCTCGAGGAATGATGCGACCTTTCCCGCTTCCCTCTGAAGTCCTACGCAGAAGACGAGCCCCAGTCTTCTGTAGCCCATCTTAACGGCGAATTCGGCCACTTCCATCACCCTTGGCTTGCAGGGCCTCGGTGAATGCACGTCCTCACCCCTGCCGCAGTAACCCTCGCCCTCCTGTATCGAAGCCTGTTTAGCGAACTCACGCAGCGCCGGTTCGCCGTACCTCTGCCTGACCCACTCAACCAGGTCGCGATCCATCGTTGGGCATCCCTCGGGACCCGCACCTCCATCTATCCTGCATGCCCGGCGGTCGACGGGCACAGGACACCGGGCACAGGAGGGGAGTGCCTTGACCTTCATCGCTCCCGGATCCCGTTTTCGAGCATCTCCACGAACAGCCCTGGATTCCCCGGGGAGACGACCAGGATCCCCGAGACGGATTCTATGAGCACGCAGTTGCGGTGGTAGGTGACGTAGGCCCTGAAGCTGCCCAGACGGCCGCTCCTGAACCTTCCGGAGAAGCTGAAGAGCCCTCCGTTGCCCCAGGTCCTGATGGCGCCGGTCATCGCTTTCGGGTCGTGCTCCACCCTTCGAAGGACTCCCAGCGCTATGTCAGTGTTCCACAGAAGGCGCTTCACGGATATTCCCTCTCCGGTGATCCGGTAGCCCCTGACCGTAAGAAGCAGGGCCGGGGCCAGCACGGCCGGCGGGACCACCAGGTAGAGCGCGGTCTGGAGAGGTGTCCGTACATCACCGAAGACTGCCATCCCTGCGAAGATACCTAACAGCAGCGCAGTAACCAGGAAGCTGATCACCTTCAGATGAGTGCCCCAGGGGGCGTCGAAGCAGGTCCCTTCCATTATGCACCTTCCGTCACGAACAACTGATTACGGGTAATCTAAGACCTGAGACCCTCCTCTCCAAGGAGCGGGCTTTTCCCGGGCCTGCGGGGAAGCTATCTCTTTCCCGAACGGCCGAACTGCACAAAGGGGTTTTCTCATGTGGATCAGTAAGTATTTCGGTCTCGATGGGCGCGGGACTTCCGTGAGGAGGGAGGTCAGTGCGGGAGCCACTACTTTTCTGACCACGGCCTACATAATCGTGGTGAACCCGGCCATCCTCTCCGCGGCGGGGATTCCCAGGGGACCGTCCAAGGTTGCAGCGGTGCTGAGCGCCTTCTTCGGCACCAAGCTCATGGGGCTGTACGCCAGGAGGCCCTTCGCAGTGGACCCATACACGGGAGAGAACGCGTTCATTGCCTGCACCGTGACCGGCGTCCTCGGATACTAGCGGCAGACAGCACCGGGAGCTGTCTTTATCGGTGGTGTTCTCTTCACCGCACTGACACTGGCCGGAGCCGGGAGCTGGCTGGCTGAAGCCGTTCCCGCCGGGCTGAAGACAGCCTTCGCGGTGGGCATAGGCCTCTTCCTGTGCTTCATAGGCCTGAACGACACGGGGCTTGTGACCGCGGGAGTTACCGGAGCGCCTGCGGCCTTCGGTGACATAGGCAGCACGCCCGTACTCCCGGCCTTTCGTGTGGGTGTGGAGCCCTCATGATAGGCATAGCGGTCACCACCACCGCCGCCTTCCTGCCGGGAACGGTCCCCGTTCCTTCCTCCATCTTGAGCATGCCGTCCTCCATCTTCGGCATCCTCATGAAGTTCGATTTGGCAGGCGATCTGTCGTGGGGCTTCATCTCCGTACTGCTTACAGTATTCGTCATGGATTTCGTTGACACCATGGGAACACTGCTGGGTCTTTCCTGCAGGGCGTGTCTGCTGACCTGGCCGCTGTTCAAGACGGTAACCGGGAAGTACCGTCAGGTGCCGGCCGGACTCTGGGTGCTGGCCGCGCTGTCACTGCTCTACTACGCGTTCGGGGCGTGAAGGGAGAAAAGGAGTTGACTTCGGTCCACGACCTGTAGATTCTCTGTCAGGTCTGGAGGTAGTGTGATGTACACGACCGACGGGAAAGGCGAAGGGACTCCCGAGGAACGGAAGGGCGAGCGCCTCCTGGGCGAAGGCAGTTACGAGAAGGCCGGAGAGCATTTCCTCGAAGCCTCGACGGCCCGGCCTGAGGAAAGGGGCCGGCTTCTTCACAGGGCCGCGGTGTCCTTCTGGAAAGCCGGGCTCTATGACAGGGCGGTAGAGGTATTCAGGAACGCCATCAACGAGTTCCACCGCCTGGGAGACACATCGGGCGAGGCCCGCAACCTCCTGGGCCTGGGAGCAAGCTACCACGGTCTCAACAGGATGTCAGAAGCGTACAAGGTCGTCCATGACTCACTTGAACGGGCCGAGTCGGCAGGTGACCTGAAGACGGTCACCGCGGCAACCTCCTGGCTGGGAATAATATGCAAGGACCAGGGAGACTTCAATCTGGCCCTCGAGCATCACCTGAAGGCCCTGGAGCTGAGCCGTCAGACAGGCAGTGACAGTGAACTCTCCTCCGCCATGAACAGCCTGGGTCTGACCTACTACCACATGGGTGACTACAGCAGGGCCATGGAGCAGTTCCGGGAGGCCCTCGGAATACAGAGGGAGCAGGAAGACTCCTGGGGGCTCCCGGATACCCTTAACAGCATGGGAATGGTCCTGAGGAGGATGGGCCGGCATCAGGAGGCGATGGATCATTACCGGCAGGCCCTGGAGGCCAGGAAGAGGGTCGGAGGAAGGGCCAGGACCGCCAATGTGCTGAACAACATGGGCAACCTCTACGCCGAGATGGGGGATATCGACAGCGCCATCCATTGTCATGAGGAAGCCCTCTCCATCAGGAGGTCCATATCCAGCAGGAGCGGGACCGCCTCCTCCCTGCTTAACATGGGCGATGCCTACAGGCAGGATGGAAGGCTCTCCATGGCCGCGGAATGCCTGGAGGCCAGCCTGGGCTGCCAGCAGAACAACAGGCCGGACGAGGTAATGCTGAGCACCCTGAGGATGCTGGCCCAGGTCAGGCACTCCATGGGGAACGACGAGGAAGCCTACAGGCTGGGCGAGAAGGCCCTTGAACTCTCCGCAGAACTCTACCGCGAACAGGTGGACAAGAGGCTCATGGAATCCAGGGAGATCCTCGAGACGGAGCACAGGGTGCGGGAGGCAAGGCTGCTGGTCTCGAAGAACAGGAAGCTCCAGGACCTCTCCCGAATGCTGTCCTCCCAGAAGGAGCAGCTCCAGCTGATACTTGACTACGTGCCGGCGGCGATCCTCTTCACCGACGGGGAGGGAACGGTCATCCGCCTGAACCGCTACGCTGCGGCCCTGTGCGGCAGGGAACCAAGGGACGCCGTGGGCTGTAGCGCCACCGGGATCCTGGGATCCCTGGGAAGGACCATCCACCAGGTTTCGGGTGACCCCGAAGCACCCCCGGTTCCCATACTCGACCTGGAGGAGGATATCTTCCTTGAAGATGCGCCCCGAACCTTCCTCTGTCACAGGGTCCCGTACCGGGATGCCTCCGGCGAGATCACGGGGACAGTGCTCTTCGCGGTGGACATCACGGACAGGAAGAGGGCCGAGACGAGAAGGAAGGAGATCGAGGCCCTCTCCAGCAGGAACAAGAGGCTGGAGAGCCTGGGATACCTGGCAGGGAGCATCGCCCACGATTTCAACAACATTCTGCTGGGAATAATGGGCAACGTGGAACTGGTTCTGGGAAGGACCACCGACGCGTCGGACCGAAGCAATCTCGAGAAGGCCTCGGAAGGTTCCCGAAGGGCCGCGGCGCTCTGCGACCAGCTGCTGGCCTTCTCCGGGGGAGGCAATTTCACTCTCAAGCGGCTGGACCTGTCCTCCGAGGTATCATTCATTCTGAGATCGATGTCCTTCGACCCGGACATGGGCATGCAGTTTTCCATGGACCTTGCAGAAGACCTTCCCGAGATAGAGCTCTCGCCTTCTCAGCTGAGGCTTACGATCAGTAACCTCGTGGGCGTCATCGGTGAACGGATGGGAGATTCAAGGCAGCTCTCGGTGGCTACCGGAAGGGTCAGGGCCGACTCCGGATATCTTCGCTCCGTACTGCACGAAACCACTGCGGGGGAGGGGGAATACCTCTATCTTGATGTGGACGGCCCTTCCCCGGAACTCTCAACCGAGGAGTTCAGGGCGATGTTCGATCCTTTCACTACTTCCGACGTACTGAAGACCGACCTCAGGATGCCGGCGGTACACGGCATGCTGAGGTCCCTGGGAGGTTTCATCACCCCCGGTGAGCAGGGGGCGCCGGGATTCAGAGTCAGGGTGCATTTCCCCTGCGCACACGGCAGCGCTTCCGTGACCGAAGCGTACGGTTCCGGCGGGGCGCCGGCGGAGGAGAAGCCGGCCGGGGTCCGTGCAGGCGGAGCGGTCCTGATCGTGGACGACGAGGATTCCGTGAGGGAAACGGCAGAGGAGATGCTCGCCTCGATGGGCTATGCGGTATCGACCTGCTCCGGAGGCCCGAGTGCGCTCAGAGTGCTGAAGGAAAGGGGCGGGGAGATAGGATGCATGCTCCTTGACATCACCATGCCCGACATGAGCGGCCATGAGGTGATAAGGGAGGTTTCGGCACTGTACCCCGATGTCAGGGTGATACTGACCAGCGGTTTCGCGGAGAGGATGGTCATTGAATCCAGGGACAATCCCTGCTACAGGGGATTCCTCAAGAAACCCTACTCCATGGACGAACTCAGGGAGGCCGTGGAGAAAGCCATTCGCTGAGACACCCGGGCGGAGGCCAAAGCCTTCTCAGATCTTCTTCCTCCTGAGCATGTTCGCGTTTGTCACCACGGTTATCGAACTCGTGGCCATTGCGATCTCGGCCAGAACCGGGTGCATGTATCCGATCACTGCCAGGGGGATCATCACGATGTTGTAGAAAAACGCCCAGAACAGGTTCTGGCGTATCTTCCTGAAGGTTTCCCTGCTCAGCCTCACCGCTCTGGACACACCCTCGAGGTCCCCCCTTATGAGGGCGATGTCACTGGTCTCGATAGCAACGTCCGTCCCTGTTCCCAGGGCTATGCCCACGTCCGCTGCAGCCAGTGCTGGAGCGTCATTGATGCCGTCGCCGACGAAGACCACCTTCCCGTACCGTTCCCGCAGCTTTTCTATCTCCCGCACCTTGCCTTCGGGCAGCACTTCGGCAACCACGCTGCCTATTCCGGCTCCGTCCGCCACCGCCCGTGCGGTAACCGCATTGTCACCGCTTATCATCACCACTTCGAGCCCCATGTCCCTCAGTTCGGCCACCGTTCCTGAAGCACCCTCCTTCAGCGTATCGGCGACGCCCAGCATTCCCGCAGGTCTTCCGTCCAGGCTGACTATCATCGCTGTCCTGCCCTGTTCCTCGATCCCTCTGACCTCGCTCTCCAGTCCGGACAGATCCAGGCCTCTCTCCCTCATGAGACCGATGGAGCCGACGATCAGCCTTCTGCCGTCAAGAAGGGCCTCAACGCCTCTTCCCCTCACCGCCCTGAAACCCTCGACCTCGCGAAGCGTCAGATCCCGCTCCTCCGCTTTCCTGACCACGGCACCGGCCAGAGGATGTTCGCTTCCCCTCTCGATGGAAGCGGTTATTCCGAGCAGTTCATTCTCGCCGAAACCTTCACGGGGAACGATGTCCGTGACCACTGGGGATCCCCTTGTCAGCGTTCCGGTCTTGTCGAAGGCTATGACCCCTGCCTCCCTCATGGTCTGTATGGCGGCGCCCGTCCTGATCAGGATTCCCTTCTCGGCGCCCATTCCGCTGCCCACCATTATGGCCGTGGGAGTGGCCAGGCCGAGGGCGCAGGGACACGCGATGACGAACACCGAGACCATGGCCACCAGCGCCAGGGTAAGGTTACCCAGACCCGGTTGCACCCAGGGGAGGAATTCACCCGCCCGAAGGATGCCGCCCATGACTTCCGGCATCAGCATGTGAATAAGGAAGGTGAGCAGCGCGGTGAGCATGACCGCCGGGACGAACCAGCCGGTGATCCTGTCCGCAAGGGCCTGTATGGGAACCCTGGAGGCCTGGGCCTCCTCCACCATTCTTATAACCTGCGCCAGGAAGGTCTCCTTTCCTATCCTGGTGGCCCTGACCCTTATGAGACCGTCACCGTTGACAGTGGCCCCGATGACCTGGTCACCCGGCCCCTTTCTGACCGGCATGGATTCGCCGGTGGCCATCGATTCGTCGATGTGGGACTCGCCGGAAACCACCTCTCCGTCGGTGGGCACCTTGCCGCCCGGCCGTACTACCATGATGTCGCCCCTCTGCAGCTCGTCCACCGGAACCTCCACCTGACGTCCCTCCCTCTCGACGGTGGCGGCGAAGGCTCCCAGTTCCATCAGCTTCCTGATGGCCCTGGAGGCCTTTCCCTGGGCATTCTGCTCCACGTATCGGCCGGTGAGATGGAAGGCCATTATCATGGCGGACACTCCGGCATAGCTGGTTATTGGGAAGACCAGGGAGGCCGGTCCCGTCAGGAAGGAGATACCGCTCCCCAGCATTATCAGGGTATCCATGTTGGGATGCATGCCTGCGGCCGCCCTGAAACCGCTGAAGAAAGTGCTGCCCCCCGCCCATGCCAGGACCGGTAGGGCCAGTGCCATCATTCCCCACCTGTAGACATCCATGGAAGGCCATGCGACACCGAAAAGCATTTCGGGCACCATCCATACGACTGCCAGGGAGGTGAAGACCCATGCGGCGAGCATCCTCCTCCTGGATTCCCCGAGCTTCCTCTCCATACGGTCTTCCGTGAGATCGCCGGCGGTCCCGGCGACATGGTAGCCCGCCTTCTCCACCATACCCGCTATCTCCCCGGGGGTAACCACCGTATCCACGAACGTGACCGATGCCCTGTCGGTGGCGAGATTGACCGATGCCTGAAGAACGCCCTCCATGTTTTCCAGGGTCGATGCTATCGTCGCGGCGCAGGACGCGCAGGACATTCCCTCTATGTCCAGGGATATGGTCTCTGCGTGGACATCATATCCCGCTCCCCTCACCGCCTCTACCAGTGACAGAAGGTCGACCGGTCCATCAGTTGTGACCGTTGCCTTCTCCGAAGCCAGGCTGACAACGGCTTCCCTAACCCCTTCCACCTTCTGCAGCGCCCCGGTCACGTGCCTTACGCATGCCGCTCAGGTCATGCCCTCTATCGGCAGTACCAGCTTCCTTACGTCCTTCATTCGACTCTCCAGTGTCAGATGGCTCTGCGTTCAGCTTTGAAGACAGGATATGTCATGAAGACCGCCGGGTCAAATACCGCTGCGTGGATCGTGGAGGTCGCCTAAGGTGCCGGACCCCGGCGGGAAGCAATCATCGGGTCAGGAGAGGTACCGTGAACCGGCGGTCCCCGGAGGGCATTCCGCGGACGAGGACTCCGTATATCCCGGAGGGAAGATGTCCGGTGTCCAGTGGTATGATGCTGTGTCCCGCCTCCAGTCCGCCGGTCTCCAGAGCCGCAGTGAGCCTCCCGTCCATGGAGTAGACCAGTGCTTCCAGTCCGCCGGGAACACGCGAGGGGAGTTCCAGTGACAGGAATATGCATCCGGAGACGCTCCTGACGCTGCATGCCCCCTCTGCGGGGACTGTGACCGCCTGTCCTGCGACCGTCCGGTTGCCGGACTCGTCCAGCTCACCGTAGCGGTCATCGGGGTCCAGGACCACGGTCAGCGGCTCGTCGAAGGGTATTCCCCGGTCCAGGGGAATGGCCACCGTGAACAGTCCGTCCCTGAGATCCAGGAATGCGGACCCGCAGGGCGTACCGTCAGACTCGAGAACCCTTACCTCAACGGGCCGGGAGACCCTTTCCTCCCCTGCGGAACGGATGCCGCCGGAACCGGTGATCTCCACTTCGGCTATCATTAACGGGCAGCCGTCCCCGAAGGTTGAGGTGTCTTCCGCGCGCCGGACCGATCCCAGGTGCAGTTCCAGCCCCGGATCGAATGGTATGGAGTTGTAGAAGCCGCTCCTGAGTGCATTGTCCTGGTACATGTGCCACCCCCTGTCGTCGTAGAGGAATTCATCGAGGCTGTACAGGGTGGCTAACCCCGAGTAGTCCACATGAAGTACCTCGGGAACGCCGTTCCCGTCCAGGTCGCACAACGCGGGAGCGCTCCATCCGGCATCCCTTGACCAGGCGGGGAACCCGTCTATCATGGAGCTTCCCGTGGAGGGGCTGAATCCGCACAAGAGGGAAGAGTAGCACGAGAAGACCGGCATTCCCGGCGCGCCTGAAGCGGAGAGGAGCCCCGAAACCGGCTGCGACCTTACGTAGTGCCCTCCCTCCTCCAGTATCGGGTTGAACTGGATGGTGTCGCTCACGAAGGAGGTCTCGCCGGTGGCGAGGTCCCATGCGTAAAGCAGTCCCTCTTTCAGGAACAGGCCGTCGTTGAGCATGTAAAGGAGGTCGAGGTCGGAGTCTCCGTCGGGGTCGCCAAGGGCCGGCCCGGGGATGTTGCCCCAGAAGTCGCTGCCTGGAAGCCAGTCCGTGGACCATGCGAGGGTCATCCGGCCGGGTCCTCCGTCCAGCTGGTAGACGAAGGCTTTCTTTTCCGTACCGCAGGGATCCACTGTGGAGGCGATGCCGGCCAGGTAGAACTCCCCGTCCTGCTCGGCAGAAGCGATGGTCCCGAAGACACGGGCGTATTCGCCGCCTGTGTCAAGCTCGTACAGGTTCCTGCGGGCGATCACCGCCGGCTCGTCATGTTCGAAATCCACCACCGTGAGAGCGGTGCCCGCCCCTGTGCCGATGCTGGTGACGATGAGCTCCTCCAGCCCGTCGCAGTCGAAATCCACCGCCGTCGGCGAGTTGTAGAAGCAACTGAACAGGTCCAGCGGGAACTCCGGACCGAAGTCGGTCCACTGCCCGTCGGGGGTCATGCGCCAGACACAGAGCTGCGCATCAGTTCCGAAATGGCCCCTCGTCCTGAGCGCAATCTCCAGGGACTCCCCGCCGTCGGCCTGGAAGAGGACGGGAGTCCCGGCCACCACTGGGGATGCCGCCTGCTGGTTCACTCCGGTCTGTGCTATCTCGTCGCAGCTCCAGCAGCCTTCAAGCCGGCGGTATAGAAGGACGCCGACCCTCTCCTGTCCCTCTACCTCTATGCTCTTCTGGCAGGTGACCACGATCTCGTTGCCGGGGGTTCCGTCAACGTTTCCCACCGCGCAGCCGAGGGACCTGTCGAAATCGTATCCCGGAGGAGGTTCCAGTACCGTGAAGGACGCGTCCCTCTCTATCAGGTATACACTGCCGAAGGATGTCGCCACCACCAGCTCAGGGTATCCGTCCATGTCAATATCGGCCACGGCGGGTCCGCCTCCGGGCGACCCCGAAAGCTGCAGAGGCCACCCGGGCACTGCCGGTCTGGAGGTGTTGGCAGTCACTTCCGCGGGCTCGGATTCCCTGCCTATCTCATCGATGGCGGTCACGAGCACCAGGTATTCGCGGCCGGGCTCCAGTCCCTCCACGGTGGCCTGGTTGACCGGTAGAGGGAGGGGAAAGACCCTGCTGACGCTCCCGCCGTCCACCAGGTAGAGGTAGTAGGCCGTCGCCTCGGGGCATCCCTGGTGGTCCCAGACCAGGCTGACGGTCTCCTGGCCGGTCTCGTATATCCCTGCCCCAACCGGCGGCTGGATTGTGTCGGACTGCATGCCGCTGACCAGATCCACCTCCACCGTCCTTACCACAGAAGAACCCGCCTTTGAGAGCGCTACGATGTCGAAAGTACACCTCGGGAATCCCTGCCGCAGCCAGCTGGACCGGGGTTCCACCGGCAGAACGGTCAGCCGGAGCTCTTCCTCGAGATCGATCACGCCCCCGGGTTCAAGCTGCGGGATGAACAGGGTATCCGCCCTGAAAGGTTCCGGAGGACTCAGGTTGCCCACCGTAAGCCTGATATCCCTTCCCTCCCCCAGGCCGCTGTTCACCAGCAGAATATCGGAGATCCGCACCACGGCGCGGCCCCCGGTCGAGTTTTCCGCAAGGGGATCCATGCAGGTCACCTGGTACTGGTCGGAACATACCGTCAGCTTCAGATCGGAGACCCAGCGGCGGGGTCCGCCTCCTTCCATGGTGGAAAGGACCAGCCTGAACCCGATGTCCGAGTACTCAGGGACCCCCTTCTCTATCTCCACCACGAGGGGATCCAGCGACTCAACGGAGGAATCCGCCTCCACATCCGGGAAGAGGCAGGACCAGTCGTGAAGGGCCTTAACGTACTGGCCGCCTGATACGATCTCTACGGTGGCGGATACTCCGGCCGCTTCCCTCCCGCCGCTGTTCAGGACCGCGGGGTAGATTTCCACGGTCTCCCCGGGATTGGCCCGGCCGTCGCCTCCGTCCGGGATCGTGTAGCCGGACAGCGAGAGCACCGGTGCGGACGAGGGCAGCACGTCCACCTGGACGGACACGGGTACGTAATTGCATACCGTAGAACCGCCCACGCCGGAAACCGACCTGGGCTTGGAAGCCGTGACCCACAGGTCCCCGTCACTGCAGTCGAAGACGGTGACGTCCTCGAAGAGGGTCGTCCCCCCTGGACCCGTATACTGGACGCAGAACACCTCGCTTTCCTTGTAGAGGCAGACGGTGGCTCCCGGAACGGGATCGGAGCCGTCGGTAACGGTCACCAGAAGGTCCGACGGCGCTCCCTCCACCATGACCATCGGCGGGAGGGTTACCTCAAGCTGAGTCGGTGTGTCCCTCCAGACGCGCATCAGGGGAGATCCCAGGAGGTTCAGGAGAACGAAGGATATCCCGTCAACGTTCTTCGATATCCTGTGGGCCTCCCCGAGGTAGCTGACCGGCCAGTGGGCGGTTTCTATCCCGTGGAGACCGGAGGTGTAACCGGTGTTGAAGAGTGCGTCAGCAAAGACGAAATAGGTGACCTTCTGGCTGAAAAGTCCGTACCTGGCGTTGGCGATCACGGCAGCCAGACCAGTGCCAGGGGATGTGAGCATACCGGCTTCCGCGAAACAGTCGGCGCCGTCGAAATGGCCGGGGCCGCAGCCCAGGGTCCACAGTATGGAGGGAACCGAGGCGTTCGACATGGTGGCGAAGTCCGAGTCCCACATGTACTGTCCCAGGCTGTTCTTGCCCGCAGTGGCCAGCTTGTGGGTCTCGGAATGGTCAGCGTGGAGAATGAGGTTGAAACCCCTGTCGAAGGCCTCCAGTGCGTTTGCCCTGCAGAGGTCTCCAGCCGGGAGCGAATGAGGGTAGTAGAGCTCCTCCGGCTCGTCAAGGTAGAGGGGCACGGCCCCTGAGGATTCGAAGAGCGCCCTGAGCTCCATCATGTCATCGGCGGCGGTTCCGCATACATCGTTGGAGCCCATCATGAGGATACTCCTGCCGAATCCTTCCGGAGGGTCCTCCGGCCTTTCGTATAGAAGGGTCTTGGCAAGCATTGTGTTGACGTCTACCGGGTCGTTAACCGGCCATCGGCCGACGCACAGGTCGAGGTATCCGTTCTGGTAGCCGGTGCTCCACAACCCGTCACCGCTGACCCAGTCCCCGTCTATGTCCCCGTAGTAGTCGTCAGAAGGCATCTGGAAGGTAGGGAACGGGTATGTAACGTATGCCCAGCCGTTGCACTGCCGCACGGGGACGACGCCGTCGTCGCCTCCCAGAAGAACCGCCTGGGTCCCCCAGTACTGGTGCGCGTCGCGGATGAAGTTCCTTATTCTCTCAGGCGTGTCGCAGCCCGAATAGTTCTCCTGTATCCACTGGACGGTCCGGACCGCGGTGGCGATTCCCTCCCTGTTCCTGATGCTCGCCAGTTCGGTGAAGGATTCCTCGAGGCTGGAGTCGGTTATTATCAGGAGGTCCACGCAGTCGCCCGTCGATGAGGGCCCGGCGGTGATCTCGAGGGGACGGCTCCGTCCGGCGAATGACACGGGCTGGGGGGACGAGTACAGGACCGTGTCCCCGGGATTGCATACCAGGGCCAGTATGCCTCTCTCACGCATCTCTCCGCTCCAGCGGTTCTCCCTGAGCGGGTGGAGCCTCTCCCTCGAACAAACGGAGGGGTGAATGGACACATCCACTGAGGTGAGTACCTCCACGCAGCCGTCGGAAGGCCGGTACCGGACCGGGCTGGCGGTGAGGGTGGCCACCGAGAAGCCCATCGCCGATCCCTGGCGGGAAACGGATACCGGAGATGCCGGGAAGACGGAGTCCTCCCCGTAGATCCCCTGATCCGGCGGAATGAAGACGGAATCGTCGGTCAGGCCCCTCTGCCTTGGCATGAGCAGGTAGCTGCCGGGAAGGGGAACCCATGTCTCCCCGAATATCTCGAGGTGGTCCACCTCGGTGTCCGGAGGAAGCAGGTAGGTCCGGGAGACCGCCGGCAGTAGCGGCTCACCCGGCATCCAGAGGCCGTCACCCCAGCCCCCGTAGCCATCAACGGAGAGCACGTGGTACTGAACGCCCTCCACTGACACCGTGTCAACAGTGACTTCAGATGGATCGGCGCAGGGCTGGAGGTCGACCTCGATGGGCAACATGGCCAGCAGCATCGCCAGTGAAGCTGTATACATCGCCCGTCCGCCCGTTCAGTTGGCTGTCCCGGCTTCCGCGCCGCGGACCCTGTGAGCCCTACCGCCTTCAGCCATAACAATAAGGGGCGGCGGTTCCCGGTGTCAAAACCCGCGGAGGAAAAACTCGGGGGAGTCCGGAGATTCCCCGAGGGTGGCGGCGGAGGGCCCGGACGGGAATATTCCAGACTGTGTCCAGTACAAAGGAATGACTTGAAGACGGGAGTTGTCATGAGAAACTCAGCTGTCCTTTGTTCGCTTGTGATACTGCTGCTGGCTGCGTCCGCCGGCTGTTCCACCAACGGGAGCACTCCCCCCGACGGGTCCGGGACCATTGCTGGGTCCCCTTCCACGGAGGACCTTGTCCGAGGAGGCAACATCTTCGCAGTGGAACTGTACGGAATGGTCTCCTCGGATGAGGCCCCCGGGAACGTGTTCTTCTCGCCGATCAGCATATCCTCCGCACTGGCGATGACCTATGCCGGAGCCAGGGGCGAGACCGCACTGCAGATGGACCGCGTAATGCACTACGGCACGCCTCCGGAGGGAATAGCGGAAGTCTACGGTACCTTCATGTCCTCTCTCGGGTCGGGCCGGGCCGCCGCCGCGGGTGATGGAGAACCGCTGACCCTCTCCGTGGCCAACGGCCTGTGGGTGCAGGAAGGCTTCGATCTTCTCGGGGATTTCACCCGGGAGATGGAGGACTCCTTCGATGCCGCCGTCGAGAACCTTGATTTCGAGGACGACGAAGAGGGAGCAAGACGGAGGATCAACGGATGGGTTGCCGAGAAGACCATGGACAGGATAACCGATCTTATCCCTCCGGGCCTTCTTGCGCCGGAGACCAGGGTGGTCCTCACCAATGCGGTTTATTTCAAGGCTTCATGGGACAAGCCATTCGAGGAGTCCCTCACCGGCGACGGCAGGTTCCTCCTGAGGGACGGAGGGGCGGTCGAGGTACCCATGATGCGCCAGACAGACTACTTCGACTTCGCGGCCACAGAAGGCTGCAGGGCGGTGGAGCTGCCCTACGCCGGCGGGAGCGCGTCGATGCTCATAATCCTTCCCGACGATGACATCCTGGAATTCCAGGAAGGACTTGATGCTGACCTGGTCCGGACGATCAGGGACAGGATGTCGATGGTCAACCTTGCCCTGACCATGCCCCGGTTCGAGTACTCGGCCACGATACAGCTGGGGCCGGTGCTCAGGTCCATGGGCATGGAGGCTCCGTTCACCGGCGGCGCGGACTTCAGCGGTTTCACGGGAGGGCCGGACCTTTACATCTCAGAGGTGATCCACAAGGCATTCGTGAAGGTGGACGAATCCGGCACGGAGGCCGCTGCGGCCACAGCCGTCGTCATGAACTTTACCGCCATGCCTGTCCAGCCCGAGGAGATGAACATCAACAGGCCCTTCATATTCCTGATAATGGATTCAGAGACGGAAGCGGTACTGTTCATGGGAAGGGTGATGGATCCCTCCGTCTGAGCAGGTTCACGAGGATCAGCGGTTATGAGGGGGTGGAAAGCTCAAGAACCACCGGGGCGTGGTCCGAAGGACGGTCCCATCCCCTGGGTCCGGTGTCTATCCTGCATCCGGCAGCCATTCCGGCCGCTGCCCCGTTGAGAAGGACCAGGTCCAGCCTCATTCCCATACCCCTCCTGAACGCGGCGGCTCTGTAGTCCCACCAGCTGAAAGCCCTGCCCTCCGGGTTGAAACGTCTGAAAGCATCAAGCATGCCGTCTGAGACGAGGTCCCTTATCCTGGACCTCTCCTCCGGATGGAAGCATACGGTGCCGTCGAGTGCTGCGGGATCGTACACGTCGTCGTCCCCGGGGGCGACGTTGAAGTCCCCCATGACTACGAGCGGTCCTGATCCCGAGAGTTCCCGGAGGTATTCCCTGAGACGGTCCAGGAACTTTAGCTTGTCGCGGAACCTGTCCAGGCCGACTTCCCCTCCGTTGGGCACGTAGACGTTGACCACCGTCAGGTCTCCGAAGCGGACCATGATCAGCCTCCTCTGTTCGGACAGGAATCCGTCCGGAAGGCCCGTGCTCACCGATCCCGGTTCCTCCCGCGAGAGGACGGCCACGCCGTTCCATGTCTTCTGGCCGTGAAGGCTGAGGCTGTACCCCATCTCGAGGAACGCGCCGGCCGGGAAGAGGTCGTCCTGCACCTTGGTCTCCTGCATGCAGAGGACATCCGGAGCTTCCATCTCCAGCCACCTGAGCACGGTCTCCTCCCGAGCCCTTATTGAGTTCACGTTCCAGGTGGCCAGCTTGCGGACCATGCACGGGCTCCTTTCGGCAAGCACCGCCGGGCAGGGCGGATCATGGTTCAAGGAGATTTGCAGGATAACGTTTATACATATAAACGAATGGAAATTTGTCAAGGTATGTTTGACATATTGTAAAACCCGGCAATGTATCTGAATGGGAGAGACGATTTGTTGCAAGCAGATCGGTATGAGAAATGTCCTTGCCGTCTTCGCTGCCTTTGTTGTGTTTGCAGGATAGGCCTCAGGTGATGAGACGTCCAGGCGGGAGACGCAGGCCTTCACCGTCGGGCCCGGCGATCTCGTAGAGCTTTACAGTATCAACGGTGACCTGAGCGTACAGACATGGGGATCACCCGGGATCGAACTCTCCTACGTCATCACCGTATCCGATCCGTCCTTCCTTGAGCTGGTATCCGTCGTTCGCGAGACCGTTGGAGGCCTGGACTTCAGCGTTGAGTACGACGAGGAATGGAACGATATCGGTTGCAGGGTGGATTCCACCCTGAA
Source organism: Candidatus Aegiribacteria sp. MLS_C (assembly GCA_002030045.1). Lineage (GTDB taxonomy): Bacteria > Fermentibacterota > Fermentibacteria > Fermentibacterales > JCC-6 > Aegiribacteria. The sequence goes on from LQBI01000002.1 coordinate 231,682, forward strand.
GATGCCGGAGGGCACCGACCTTGATCTCGAAGTAGCCTTCGTTAGCGGTAACGTGGACCTGCAGGGCGGGATCGAGATCGCCGAAGGGTTCGTCGCCACCGTCAGCGAGAACTACATCGGCAGGTCCTCGGAGTTCGGTTCCGGGGAACACTTTATAGACATAGGCACTGTATCTGGGAACGTCACCGTTATCGACTGACAGATGGGCAGGCATCCGCGAGGGAGTGGCCCGGGGAAGGTCATGAACCTCTTCGGGTCATACTCATCGAACGGCTTCGTCCGTTCCCGAACGCGTTCTTCCTCCGGTCTGTTATGTTCGGTGTCCGGATGTCGTCGTTTACCATTATTCTCTCGGGAGCTGAATCATGTCCAGGCGTTCCCCGGATTCCTACAGGGAGATAATCTCCGTCTCACTTCCGATCATCGCCGCCATGGCCGGCAGGACGATAATGATGTTCTGCGACAGGCTGTTCCTGGCCCAGCACAGCCAGCTCGAGCTACAGGCGGCGCTGCCGGCGGGCATACTCAGCTTCACCCTGATGAGCATCTTCTATGGTACTGTATCATACTCCGGAACCTTTGTGGCGCAATTCTACGGTGCCGAGGACAGGGAAGGATGCTCGCGTTCACTGGCCCAGGGTCTGTTCCTGACTATGTTCTCGGCTCCGGTCCTGGCCGCCATGGCCGTGCCCGGCAGCATCCTCCTCGAGATGGCGGGCCATGCCCCTGAGGTACTGGAACTGGAGAAGGTCTACTTCAGAATAATGATGTTCTCGGCGGCGGGTCCGATCTTCACGGCCGCCGCATCCTCTTTCTGGAACGGCCGGGGAAGGACGGTCCACACGATGATGGCCGTAATGGCGGGTGCGGCTCTGAACATCGTGCTGGACTACCTGATGATATTCGGCAGGCTGGGTTTCCCCGAGATGGGCATAGAGGGGGCTGCGCTGGCTACCGCCGTCTCCTCCTTCGTTCCCGGAACCATACTCACGGTGGCCGCCTATACCGGCAGTACGGCGGCGGAGTACCGCACCAGGGAGCACTTCAGGTTCTCGGGTGCTCTCACGGCGAGGATACTGCGGTTCGGGTTCCCCGCCGGCCTTCAGATATTCATGGACGTGGCGAGCTTCACGGTGTTCGTGTTCGTCGCCGGAAGGCTGGGAACGGTTGACTTTACGGCAAACAACCTGGTGTTCAGCGTCAACAACCTTGCCTTCAATCCGCTGATGGGTTTCGGTCTGGCCACGACGGTCATAGCGGGCCGATGCATAGGGATGGGCAGGAGCGACATGGCGGTGAGGGCAACGAGAAGGACTCTCTTCCTGGCCCTGCTTTACTTCGTCCCCCTGGCCGTCACCTTCGTGCTCTTCCCCGGGTTCTACACAAGGATGTTCTTCAGTCCCGATTCCGCCTGCACCCTGGAGGAGCTGGCTTCCACCGCGGGACGGCTGCTGGCGATCGTGGCGGCCTGGGGCATCTTCGACACCGTGAGCCTGATCTACAGCGGAGCCCTCAGGGGCGCGGGCGACACCAGGTTCGTCGTGATGGTCTCGGGATTCCTTTCATGGTTCTTCTGGATTCCCGGTGTCCTATTCCTCTACGCCGTGCACAACGCCGGGATCGTCGCCCTCTGGCTATTCACAAGCGTTTACGTAGCCATCTTCGGACTGGTCTTCCTGCTTCGGTTCAGGACCGGGATCTGGAAGCACATAGACCTGCTGGGAAGGAACGGGACGGAAGCCGTACACTGATCAGTCCCACCTGAACATGCGCGATGCGAAGAACGCCCCGGCAAGGAGGGTCCCCGCCAGCACCGCGATCTCCACCGGGTATTCCGCCAGGCGGCCACCCAGCCATATCCCCCGCAGGAGTCGAATGGAGTGGGTGAGGGGGAAGGCCTCCGCGACGGTCCTCAGGGCATCCGGAAGAATGTCCTGCGGAAGGGCCGCCCCGGAGAGGAAGAGCATCGGGAAGTACATGATGTTGGCTATCACCGCACCGCTCCTCGCACTTGGGGCCAGGCTGGCGGGAATGAAGCCCAGTCCGGCCATGGCCCCGCAGCCGAGGAGGAATGCGACGGCCGCCTCCAGCGGGCTTCCCCAGAAGTGCATGCCGAAGATAACCAGTCCGGCGAGCAGCAGTAGCGCGACCCCCATGGAGGTTATGACCAGTATCGAACCCATCTCCGCCATAAGGAAGGAGACCGGAGTTAGAGGAGTGGCCATGAACCGGCGGAGTATTCCCTTCTCCCTGTAGGAGGCGATGTTTACCGTGAGGTTCATTATACCGGTGGTCAGTATGACTATTCCTATGAATGCGGCGGCGGAGTAGTCGATATAGCCGAAGAACTGCTCCGGGAAGGGCTGGTTGCCCCAGATGCTGCCGAAAAGCAGCATCAGCAGGAGGGGGAATACCAGCGTGAAGAAGAAGGCCGAAGGTTCCCTCAGGTAGAGTTTCAGCTCGACTGAACCCAGTTTCCATGCTCGGAAGACGTTATTCATCGGTCTCACCGTACTCCCTGCCGGTGACGACCATGAAGACGTCCTCAAGGGTAGGTACCTCTGTATGCAGGTCCCCCAGACTGGCCCCCGCCCCGGAGAGGGCCTGAATGACCGGGACCACCACGCCTGCGTCCCTTAGGTCCATGACGCAGGTATCACCCTGCATGCAGGCGCCCAGGACGCCTTCCACCTCAAGGGCATCCCCCGGTTCGAACCCCTGACCGCAGCCGAGTATCAGCCTCATTCCAGGACAGTGTTCCCTGACCAGCGCGTCGGGAGTGTCAAGGGCCACCACCCTTCCCCCGTGGACGATTGCCACCCTGTCGCAGAGCTTCTGCGCCTCGTCCATGTAATGCGTGGAGAGCACCACAGTCCTTCCGCTGCCTCTGATACCGTCCACCAGGCTCCACAGGTCGCGGCGGCCCCTCGGATCAAGACCGCTGGTCAGCTCGTCCAGCATCACCAGCTCCGGGTCATGGACCATGGCGAGGGCTACGAAAAGCCTTCTCTTCTGTCCTCCCGACAGATCGGAGAAACATGCGTCCAGCTTTTTTCCGAGACCCACCTTCTCCAGGAGTCCCATCCCGGGTTCCTCGACTCCGAAGAGGGAGCTGAACAGCCGAAGGGACTCCCCAACCTTCATCCTCTCCGGCAGCTCCGATTCCTGCTGCTGGAGCCCGACCCGGGTGTGGAGTTCCCGGGAATCACCGACAGGATCCAGCCCCAGAGTGGAGAGACTGCCCGAGTCCGGTCTCCTCATGCCCGCTATGCAGTCTATGGTGGTGGTCTTTCCCGCGCCGTTGGGGCCCACCAGGCCGAACACCTCCCCGCGGTGGACCGAAAGGTCCAGTCCGTCCAGGGCGACTGTGTCCCCGTAGCTCTTGCGCAAGTCGACTGCGGAGATGACGATATCTTCCATTGGTCCCCTTTGCGTAGCAGACGTAAAATACATACAGAATCCCTGACTGACAAATCAGCCTCCCTGTAAGGCCGCGGGCATGCACCTGTGAGCCGCTGGGACTATATTCAGGCCCTGTGGTTACCGTGGCCTGAAGTATGTTCGACATGGAAACTGGGAGGCGCATTACGATGCACAATGATGGATGGTCTCCGGCGTTCCTGGTCATCGGGGCCATGAAGGCCGCCTCCAGCTGGCTGCACGGCTGCCTCATTCGACATCCTGAACTGGCGGGTCCCATCGGCGAGAAGGAACTGCATTTCTTTGACGAGCCGGCGAACTACCGCAGGGGCCTGGAGTACTACAGGTCGCTGTTCCCCGATCTTCCCGGCAGGGGTATGGGGGAGTCCACCCCCGCCTACCTCCATGCACCGGATGTCCACAGCAGGGTCCACCGGGCTTTCCCTGACGTACGGATACTCGCCTCCCTGCGTGATCCGGCGGACAGGGCCTTCTCCCACTACCGGTACTCACTCTTCGCCGCAGGCAGACTCTCGGTATTCCCCACCTTCGAGGATGCCCTGGACGGTACCGACGAACTGCTGGACTTCGGCAGGTACGGGGCCCATATCTCCAGGTGGCTGACCCTCTTTTCCGGGGAAAGCATTCACCTGGTCCTGTACGAGGACATCAAGGAGGATCCCCTGGGTATCATGGAGGAAGCCTACCGTTTCCTCCGGTTGAAGGACACCGGTTTCAGGACGGACCATGCCACGGAGAAGTTCCACGTGACCGGCTCATGGAGACTGAAGGTCGCTAATCCGGGCCTTTACAGGCAGGCTCTGAAGGTGAGCATGGCCCTGCGTAAGCTCCCTCTTCTCGACCGGATGCTAAGGAGGACAGGCATGATACGCTCGATCAGGAACATGCTGAGGAAGGGTTCCGAGAGAGTGAGGGACTTGAATTTCCGGGAACCCGTATACCTGCCAGAGACCAGGGCGAGGATCATCGAGGAGATGAGGGAGGACATCGGAGTTCTTGAGGGGATCCTTCGAAGGGACCTGAGTTCATGGAAGACCGTGGAGAGGGTTTGACGCTGGCAGGGATTCGATAGTGCAAGGGGTCCTACCCCGGGATACCTCAGATTTCCAGTGGCTTCCAGTTCAGGGTCAGCGTTCCCCACATATGTTCCATGTCAGGAAAATGCATCGTGAAACGTACATCGATCAGGTCGGCGGGGTTCACACCAAGTGCCAGGCTGTACCCCAGTCCCTGCTTCTCCAGGTCCATCCTTTCGACACTCTCTCCCGTGAGGTTCTCAGTCCATTCCATGTACACGTAGTAGTAGCCGATACCGGCGGAGACGCTGAAAGCGGCCAGGTCCGCGACCAGGGCGGCGGTCCCGGCAACCAGGTCGCCGTCCAGGACATCGTATTCGGGGAAGCCCTGCGAGTCCTCGCCCGGCGGATGGCCCATGTCAAGCGCCAAACCGAAGCCAACTTCGGCCGAAAGGATGCTTCCGAAACGATGTTCGCCTGTTCCGCCGTAGTATATCCCCGGTCCCGGAGAAACCGGCGCACCATCGATGTCGCCGGGCAGGAGCACACCCAGACTGGGTCCGACCTTCAGTTCCACTCCGGCCGAAGCGGACATGATGAGGATAGGAATTAAGACAATCCCGTACTTTTTCATGCCGGAAGAATAATCAAGATGAAATGCTCAGGAAACTCCATCTCCAGTTGATTCGGCTCCGGCTTTTTCATATCTTGAAAGGCATCCGGAAGGAGGGAATGCCATGGCCGTAGAGGAAAGGCATTTGAAGGGAGCGCTGGGTGGCCTGGCCGCGCTGACGGTTCTGACCCTTTTGACGGTCTCCTGCGGCGACGGGTCGACTTCCCCGGAGACCGGCTACCAGGTCATACCCGCCGAATCTCCGCAGCCGGCGGGCGGAAGGCTGCTGGGCATCGGCATCACCGAGAGCGAGGAGGGTTTCGAGACGTCGTTCAACAGGGCCATGGAGGCCGGACTGCAGGTTACCGAGATACTCCTGCCCTGGGACTCCATCGAAGTGTCAGAGGGAGTGTACCAGGACCCCATGGGCGGCGTGCTCCAGGCCATAGCATGGTTCGGCTTGTTCGACGTGGATGTCATGTTCAACATGGCCGTGCTGAACACCGTTCAGAACACGGTACCGGAGCACCTGTCGGGCTATGAGTGGGATTCGCCGGAGATGGTCACGGCCTTCAACAGCATGGTGGACTGGGTGATGTCCCGGGTACCCTCGAACGTCACCGTTCTCTGCATCAACATAGGCAACGAGGTGGACCTGTGCCTTCCCGACGGGGAATGGGACGCCTACTGCGGTTTCGTCGATGCCACCGCTGAACACATAAGATCGAACTATCCCGCCGTGACCGTGGGAGTGAAGAACACCTTCACCAACGGGGTGATGGGTCCGGACCTCCAGCATGTTCAGCAGGTGAACCAGTATACTGACGTGGTGATGCTCACCTACTATCCTCAGGATGCCTCTTTCCAGGTACTCGACCCCGGGGATGTGCACGCCCACATGGACCTCATCGAGGATGCGTTCCCGGGAAGGGAGATATGGCTGAACGAGGCCGGCTACCAGTCGGGTTCGGAGTACTGCGGGAGTTCGCTCACGAAGCAGGCCGAGTTCTACCACGAGTTCTTCACCGCGTGGGACGGCCATTCGGACAGTATCAGGCTGGCTCTCTTCATATGGCTCCACGACATATCCGATGAACAGCTCCAGGAGTTCGAAGACTACTACGGGTTGTCCGACCCCGGCTTCCTGGAGTACCTGGCCACCCTTGGCCTTTGCTACCACGATGGCAGCACCAAGTACGCCTGGCTCCAGCTCCTGGAGGAGACGGGGGCGCGGGGCTGGTGAAGGGACCGGTTGCAGGCTAAGGTCCGACTGACAAATTCCATCCCCTGGTTCGAGGACCTTCGCGGGGCCCCGTCCAGGAACGGGAGTGGATCGCATCCATTCGCCACGGGCTGGACCGGGATTCAGTCGATCCTGTCCAGCCACTGCTCCATGTCGAAATCCGCCGAGTTCCTGGAATAGAACTCGAGTTTCTCGGGTGAGATCAGCAGGATGTCTGGCCCGATCTCCTCTATGTAACGGTCCAGGGTGCCGTTCCTTATGGCTTCGAAAGCCCTCTGGTTGACCACCCCGTCGAGATTCACGACGCTGTGCCGCGGAGGGCTGAAATACGAGAGGTAGCCGGCGTCGGTTGCTCCTATCACCAGCGGGTCCTCGGAACCGGTGCCCAGCTCCAAGGCCGATCCCATCAGGTCGTCCGACTGCTGTGGGTAGTAGAACCCGTTTCCCAGCGTATAGAGGTTAAGTGCCAGCGCAGCCAGGAGAACTGCCGACATGCCCGCGGTCCCGGGGCGGCGGTCCCTGACCAGGTTGAGAAGCAGGAGAAGGAGGATGAACGGGAACACGGACATGTGCCAGACGGCGGATGCGATCCTGACGAACGTGTAGAAAGCAAGCAGCAGAACGGCGGGCAGCCACACGAAGACGGGGAACGCCCACCTCCTCCTGTTCCTGAACGAAAGCCATGCTGCTGCGGCTGCTGCGGCGAAGACCAGGAAGTCGCACCACAGGGGCACTATGGTCTCGAAATCCCCGGTCCTGTGGACCAGCGGCGAAACGAAGACCACCGCCAGCTTGTGGAACAGCCTTCCGGCATTGTAGAACCAGAACTTCGCCGACAGGGGAGAGACCATCGTGTGCCACCTGAAGTACGAGAGTGCGGTGCCGGACGACTGCACCGGCGACCCGAACCGTGTCCAGCACCAGATCAACCAGGGCGATGCCATCAGAAGGCTGACCAGTCCGGCGAGAAGGGTCCTGACGGCAGCCTTCACCGACCTTCGCCTCCAGAGGGACGAGGCCAAGGCCTGCGGCTATGAAGAACACCGAGTCCGTCCTGGTCAGGAAGAGGAGGCCGGAGACGATGCCCAGGTGCACGTAGGGAACGATTCCGGGCCTGTGGTCATATGCGGTCCTGTGCAAACTGATGAAGAAGAGCACGAGACATAGGAGGAACAGCGGGGTCTCCAGGCCGCTGAGGTTCAGAAGGACCAGCCAAGGCAGGATCAGGTACAGGGCCATGCCCAGGTCCTGCAGTTCCTCCCGGAATCCGAGCCGCCGCAGGAAGCGCCTCAATAGAAGGGAAGCGGAGGCATTGATGACTGCGGATACCAGTAGCACCAGCAGTATGAGTCCCCCGAGGCCCGGTCGGAAGAGGACGTTCAGCCCTACGAGCAGCGCCATCCAGAGGGGATGGTACCCGTTGGTGGGCTCGCCGGCGCTCAGGACACTGCCGTTGCCTTCGGCGATGTTCCGGGAGATCTGGAGGTAGTAGAAGACATCGTCGGGCATCAGGCGCTGGATGTCCGGATAGAGGTTGAAGAAGAAATACAGGGCCACCGCCAGCTGGAAGACGGTCCCGGCCGCGAAGAAGAGCCTGCCCCTGCCGGTTCCCGGGATCACTCCGGCCCTCCCTGAAGGAAACCCGTTACTTTCATGCGTTCAATTTCCCCGGGCAGGCAGCCATGGCCATTCCAGATGCTCCGTCGGCATGAATTCATCAGTTACCGCCATCCTCTGACGCGCATCCGTGATTTGGGTTCTTGCCGGATCCGTCATCCCGGGACATTGCCCCGCGGTCGGCGGAGTATCGCCTGTCCGGTCCGGACTTGCCCGCCCAGTATAAGACAAAGGCGGTGAGCCGTAAAGAAAACCAGCCAGGTCCCGGACGCCCCGGGGACCAACATCCCGATCCCTCTCGGCCCTGCAGCTGGATCGACTCAGCTCAGCGCAGGATGGTCAGGCGGGCGATGTCCCGGTCCGTTCCGTCAAATGCAAGGACACTGTAGACTCCCGGGGGAAGGTCCGAGACATCCTCCTCGAACAGCGTGGACCAGCCTTCCCGGGACTCCGGAAGGCATTCTCTCACCAGCCGTCCGGCAACATCGAAGAAGTACAGTCCCACGGGCATGCCGGAAGCGGATGCCACCGTCAGGCTGATGCTCCGGTCCGCCGGGTTGGGAGATACGCCGGTAATGGTGAGCGGCCCCGGGCTTTCCGGTCCCTGACCTCCCGTCCCGGTGGAGTCCCCGTACCACGCAAGCCTGAGCTGGCCTATGGTCTCCTCGTTGTAGACTATGAACGGATTCCCGTTGCCGTCCAGGGCGATGTCCGGCTGAGTCCCCACCACGCCCAGGGAGTCCAGTGTCATGGTGTTCCAGGAGGAGCCCGATCCCCAGGCATATCTGAGGTCGTCGTTCTGGGAATCGTGGTAGGCCACATGATTGACACCTGCGGCGTCCACGGCCAGGGCGCAGTAGTATCTGGCCTCATGGGCCGGATCGATCTGATCTGACTCCCATGTGGAACCGTTGTAGGTCTGTATCATGAGGTCGTTCAGCGACTGGTACACGATCCGTGGAAGACCGCTGCCGTCCAGGGCTATGTCGGTGTCGTCGCCGTCGGAGTCTCCCAGGTTCGTTCCGGTCCATGATGATCCGGTGTAAGTCGTGTGGTAGAGCCTTATGTAGGGATCCTGGTTCCCCTCCCAGCCGGTCCAGATGTTGTACTGCGCGAGATGGGGCACGCCGGAGGAACTGAGAGCAAGTGAAACAGCCGTGCACAGTGCCCCGTCGCCGAACCACCATACTATCTCGTTCTCCCAGTATGAACCGTTCTGGTAGATATGGTGGAGATCCTTTTCCGCCATGGCGTTCCCTTTGTAGTAGATGACGTGAGCGTTGCCGTAACTGTCCGTCTCGAGATCGTAGAGCTTTCCCCAGTCGGTGTCCGTAAGGAAATCCTCTATCTGCCAGCCGCCGCCTCCATCCGGGGTCGCAAGGCTCAGCGTGTACGGATGCGAACCGGTCTGGTAGACGATAAGCGGATCGTTCCCGTCAAGGGCGAGGAAGCAGTACTCGAAGTCATCGTAGGATTCAATGGTACTGTATCGCCAGCAGAAGCCGTCGAAGTTGGCGTACTCGACGCTCCTGATCTGGGTTGAGGCATCGGTCCGCATCCAGGCCACATGCGGATAGCCCTGTAGATCGATCCTGATGGTGGGGTCCGTCTGGAGTATCCCGGTGTCTATGGTGTCGATGTTCCAGCAGTCCCTGGAGCCGTTCATGTACCATCCGGCTCCCTGTGAGAGCACCGGACCGGCCGTCAGAAGAATGATCGCTATCGTTCTCGCCATTGTATCCCCCCAGTCACATTAAACGATGCTGCATTTCAAGATAACCTCACGGCAGGAATTCGGCAAGACACGGCGGGAACAGACAGATGACGGCTTCTTCCGGATTATCGGGTATAACACCTTCCATGGGGGGACCGTAAGGGAGAGATATTCGTCTCGGATAAGAGGTAGCAAACTAGCCTTCATACCCCCGACTCCATATCTTACATGCTTTTATCGACAACTTCAGGGAAGTTCGAAGGCACCTCTGCGGGCACATCTCCTGATCCTTCGATCGTTGCTGAAACAGCCTTGAAATCCCGGGAACAGCATCAGTAATGGCAGGGAAACTTGCCGGGTGGCGGTGAAGCATCCCACCCCCAGATCGAGTCAAGATCAAGCACGAATATCCCTCCGGAGGCTGGTTAGGTGAGGGACCATGCCTATAGACTCCGCCTCATTGATGCAGGCTGCTGCATCCTTCCGGCATAAGAGTTCCAACCAAGTAAGGATGACTGGCCGTCTGTCCGGGGGTTGGGACACCTTCATATGCTGGATGCAAGTGCTATCCCGGAAGGATCCATACTAGCCCGCAAAACTCACCAGCATATTGAGAGAGGCCCTTCAAAGTAGTATAATAGTCTCTGTAAGAAGAACTTACCAACTACCAAGGAGGGCCCCATGTCTAAACAGTCTGTTTCAAATAATACACAACTTTCATTCGAATTCCAAGGGCTGGATAAACGGAGATTCGTTACTGATTTCGAAGGAGGCAACATTACCTCCGACGGAGGTGCCGTTCTCCTTCGTGAAGTTGACCAGAGGCTTGGTATATGTGAGAGACTTGCCGACTGCTTCATGGATTACCGGGAAAAGCATCGCATTGATCATTCCATTGTTGAACTGCTTCGCCAGAGGATATTCGGGATAGCACTGGGCTACGAAGATCTGAACGATCACGATGAGTTACGTACTGATCCCGGCTATGCGGCGATAGTCGGGAAGTCTGACCCCACCGGTTCGGACCGTTCCAGGGATCGCGACCGCGGTTATGCGCTTGCTGGCAGCAGTACGTTGAACCGCTTCGAGTTGGGTTCGGAGGACGGGAGTGCTTCTAATCGCTACAGGAAGATCGTTGGGGAGTTCTCTGAGATCGAGGATCTCGTAACGGAACTGTCCCTTGAGCAGATGGCTCTTGAGGGAGCGCCACCGGTGCTCTTCATAGACGCGGATGCCACTGATGATCCTCTCCATGGGAGACAGGAGGGCCGCTTCTTCCATGGATACTACGATTCTTACTGTTACCTTCCCCTTTACATCTTCGCAGGAGGTCGAAGTGTCCCAACCGTAGCTGATATAGTAGTCACGAAGCTGGATCGCGCCAGTTCTGATATCCCAAATAACAGGCATGTATGTAAGAGTATCGAACTCCGTACTAGAAATATTGTCTAGGTAGATGAAGTTGTTGCCGTGTCTTTCATAGAAGTTCGTTGCATGAGACGGTAGAGTTACGAGGACAGCAAGGATAAAGATGTACTTGAAATACGCAGTTTTGTAAACAGTCATAATACCCCCCCTATTTAATTAAACTGTCGCTATTCAAGAATACCTCATTGCCAACCCTGCTGCAAGTGGTTAACTTCAATATAGAAATGGAGCGTTACTTGTATGAGGCATTCTATTCCACATCTGGTAATGATAACAGCTCTAGTCACTGCAGATACCCTTAACGTCCCTTCGGAATACTCAAGTATATTCTCTGCAATTGGCGCGGCTCAGAACGGTGACACTGTTTTAGTTGCACCGGGTAATTACAATGGCGGCTTTGGCTTCCAGGGCAAGAACATTGTTGTGAGAAGTAGTCTGGGCATGTGGCACACCTATCTAGAGTCACCCTTTGCTGATTGGCACTGCGTGATGTTCACAGAGGGAGAGGACAGCACTGCAGTTCTTGAGGGTTTCAGCATCACCAACGGTAACTTCGATGGAGATGGTTCCTTCACAAAGGATCCTCCGGATCATGGCGGTGGGATATACATCACAAACTCTTCGCCAACAATCAGGGACTGTAGAATTATCAACTGTTTTGCCCGAAGCGGAGCGGGAATATACGTTTCAAATTCCAGCTCATTGATTGAGAATTGCACACTGAGCGGCAATCATGCTTACGATGGATCAGGTGGTGGCATGTCTGCTGGAGGTATTAGGATTACGGATAGCCCTTTCCGTGTTTATTCCTGTACTATCAATGGCAATGAGAGTGATGTCAGCGGTGGTCTGTCTATTACACATCAAAATACCGAAATCATCAATAACACGATCGTTGAAAACATTGGAGGAACAGGACAGGGGGCAGGGGGAATCGGGATAAACAGTCCTAGCACTCTACTATATGGGAACTATATCGCATTCAATGACGGTGCAACTGGTGGAGGGGTAAGTATATCGGGTGGATCTCCTGTCCTGATGGGGAACGTTATCGTTGAGAATACTGCTGGCCATGGTGGAGGGATACATGAAACCTCAATCGGAACTGTAGTCCTTAACAACAATACTATTGCTTTCAATAAAGCGAATACTACAGATGGTTGGGGTGGTGGTTTGTTATCATGGAAAGATTCAATCAACATTAGTAATTGTGTATTCTATGGGAATACAGGCGCTTATGGTTCTCAATTATGTGTTGCCGGGGGATGGATAATCACAATTACTGATATCAGCTACAGTAATGTTCAATATGGCCAGAATATGATATATACTGATTCCTTCAGTGTTCTCAACTGGGGTTCCGGCAACATCGACACCGATCCCCTGTTCGAGACAGGACCTCTGTGTGATTATCACCTGTCATTGAGCTCCCCTTGCATCGATGCGGGTAATCCTGCTTCCGAGTACAACGATCCAGAAGATCCCTTCAATCCGGGCAATGCCTTGTGGCCCGCGATGGGTAATCTTCGGAATGACATGGGAGCCTTCGGAGGTGGAGGAGTCAACTACTGGTTGTCTTTGGAAGAGGAAGAAACATCATTCGAAGTGGGAACTTTGCCTTTGCATACTTTTCCCAATCCTTTCAAATCATCGTGTACAGTGTCCTATCAGTTGAGTGAACCTTCAAGGGTGAGTTTATCTGTTTTCGATATATCGGGAAGACTGGTCAAGACTCTGGCTGATGAGTATGTTCTTTCAGGACAGCACACTGAGTGTTTTGATGCGTCTGATCTCTGTCCGGGAGTGTATCTGATAAGGATCGTTGCTGGTGGTGCCTCGGCTTCGCAGAGATGTGTGGTCGTGAGATAGGGCTTTTATAGTGTGACCAGCCCCCATGTTTCCCTCCACTTTCTAAGAAAGCTTCGGGACGGTTTCACGTGTGCATATTGCATGGTTCCATGCCCTTGGGTCAAGGGCACTCTTCGTCTCAGGAGCAGGAGGTCTGTACTCCAGTGAGCTATGCGGCCTGAAGCGGTTGTACTCCTGCCTCCACATCTCAACAAGCACCTTCGCCTCAGTCAGCGTATCGAAGATCTCGCAGTTCAGCAGCTCATCCCTGAGCTTGCCATTGAAGGATTCGATGTACCCGTTCTCCCGGGGTGATCCAGGTTCAATGAACAATGTCTTGACTCCAAGATCTCTAAGCCTGCCAGCGCATGGGTGCTTTCGAACTCTTCGAACTCGTGGGTAATCGCCGATCTGGAGGGCAAACAGAGGTTACAGCAGGCCCTGTTCCCGGAGGGTTTGAGGTACATTCCGGAGAAGGATTATTGGAACCCATGTAATGCAAAAGCCTTCAACGTTATGGAGACGCTGAAGGCCGATTCATCAAAGGTGGCTGGCGGGCAGGGATTCCCTTCGACAAGCTCAGGGTAAACTCACCATTTCGGTCTTCGACCGAAGGTTCTCATCCTTAAGCAAACCATATACAAAAACGACCCTCAAGGGGCCGTTTCAGTTTATGGCTGGCCACCTGTCTGAGAGTTGGAACACTTTTGCCCTGTGGATCTCAAGACTAGGTTACGGAATCAGGCGAGGCTACTTACTTCAGATAAAAGATCATCCATAGACAAAGCGGAAATATTCCTATCGATAGCAAACGACCTTGGACCAGGATGGACGATATAGAGATGACGGAGTCCAAGGTCCTCGATCGCTACTCTCATAGATTTTGATGTTGTTACATTCTTGGTGAATTTGATTTCGAAGCCTACCGGATTGTGCTGAGGAGAGATCAGGAGATCCAGTTCCGCGCCACCATGAGTAGCCCAGAAATAAACCCGCCTTCTATTTGTAATGGATAGAATCTGTTCGATTACAAATCCTTCCCAGGATGCGCCTGCCTTGATATGAGACAGAAGCTGCCTTCTGGTTTCCAAATTCAATAGATAATGGAGCATGCCTGAATCGCGAACGTAAACCTTGGGTGATTTCACCTGTCTTTTCTTGATGTTGATGTGCCACGGCTGCAATTGACGCACAACGAAAGCGCCGGAGAGGATATCAAGATAGTTCCTGGCTGTTTTCTCGTCTTTACCCAATGACCTTGCGAATTCTGCAGCATTCCAGACCTGACCGTGGTAATGTGCGACCATTGTCCAGAAACGTCTAAGACTCTCCGGATTCAGCCTGAACCCGAACTGCATTATATCACGCTGCAGAAAAGTCCTGGCAAAAGCCTCCCGCCAGCGATAGCTTGCCTCCGTGCTTTTAGCCAGGAATGAACGCGGAAACCCTCCTCGCAGCCAGAGAGTTTCCCAGTCTTCCTGAATTTCAGTCAGGTCAAAGCCGCTCATATCTACAAAAGCGGTCCTGCCGGCAAGCGTTTCCGAAACGTTGCGAATTATTCTGGGAGATGCGCTTCCCAGAATAAGGTATTTTGCTTTGTGTGATTCATCATCAACCAGTACTCTGAGGATCTCGAAGATCTCGGGCATCATCTGAATCTCATCGAGTATTACCAGTCCGTTCAATTCCTTGAGAGCAAGCTGCGGATTGGCTAGTCCCGCTCGATCGGCTGGGTTCTCCAGGTCGTAGTAGTTGACCGGAGTCGGAGAACCAATAGTCCTGGCAATTGTAGTCTTGCCACACTGACGAGGCCCCAGGAGAGTGGTAATAGGATTCTCACCGATGCTTCTTTCGATACGTGATATCAGTTTATTTCTTTTTATCATAAAGCGAATATATCCTTGAAAATCCGGATGTCAATTCCTGTATTTCATGGATAAATATTCGATTCTCACTTCTTATGCCGAGTAGTATTTCGAACCATTTTACAGTTTTAGCAACCTTACGCCAGATGATATATCACCAGAAGACAATTTAGCAGTATAGATACCATCAGGAAGCTCAACTCCTGAATCTGATCTCCCATTCCAGGAATAGACCACTTCTCCATTATTGAAGAATGGCTCAAGTTCGATGATCAATCTTCCAGACAGGTCGAAGATTCGGAGATTTGATGAATTGATTATTAAGCTTGGAACAGAGATTTTCACTGAAGTGGAAAACGGATTAGGGGAAACTCTAGGTATAAGATCAGAGACAGAGCCCGATGACTCTTCGATACCTAAACCATAGTATACAAGGAAAATCGAATCAGAATCAGCATCACTCAACCAGAAGAATTCATCTGTCGTACTAATCCAGTAATCTGCAATTCCGATAACATTGTTGATATCAGCGTAATGCCAATCGAAAGCTGAAGTGAAGCCGCTTAGATCGTAAGCTCGGACATGGTCGTAAATATCACCGCAAGCTATCCAAAGAGAACCGTAGCCAATCGATATTGCAGCATCATAGAAAGGAAATGGAACCTCCGATAAGTCTGCAATCATTTCCATCTGATCAAACACAAGTGGAGGGTATACAGCATATGCTGCATCTACAACATCATCAGTAAGCAACAAGGCTTCTTGAAGATACGGATCAACATTGTTGTTAAAACCAAGTCCCCTGATCGAGATAATTCCTGAATCTGAGAAATCGAATGAAGTGAGATAGATACCATCGTCAGACATGGCATGAATTATTGCTGTTCCTTCGTCTGCATAGTACAAAACACTATCGCCCCAGGCCAGGCCAGTTGGTGTAGTAGTCCCTACAACCGGATATTGGCTCAGAATATTACCGCTATGATCCAGTTCGTATATCTGCAGCGTACTATCATCGATCGCCCATACACTACTACCATTGCTGCTTCCAAGTCCTACTACATCATCGCCTGGTGCTGAAAAAGAATATACAATATCCTGCCCAAAGATTACCCCTTTTACTGATAGCAATAAGAGGAATAAAAGTACGTATCCACATCTCATATCTACCACATCCTAGCAGTCTATAATTCTAATCTAATTCTACTAGAGTGTTTAGGACTCAGCAAGTTAGAATGATCGAAAACCATTGAAGGGTGCATTTTCTTGTATGGCCAGGGCAGGGATTCACTTCGACTCGTTTCACTCGCTCAGTCTAAACTCACCATTTCGGTCTTCGATCGAAGGTTCTCATCCGTAAGCAAACCATAAACAAAAACGACCCTCAAGGGGTCGTTTCAGTTTATGGCTGGCGGGCAGGGATTCGAACCCCAATAAACGGATCCAGAGTCCGTTGTCCTACCGTTGGACGACCCGCCAGCAGAGGCGAAATTATAGGCGCTTGAGAAGGTTGCTGTCAAGCACGGTCCATTATTGGCCGACCAGGATAATGCTCTTGGAGAGGATACTCCCTCCATCGCCTGTCAGTATGCGGTAGATGCCCGCAGGCAGTCCTTCCAGGCTCATAATTGCCCTGTCTTCTTCGTATTCTGCACTTACAGGTACGGACCTACCGGCCAGGTCGTACACACCTATTTCTCCGACAGCCGGGTCCGTGACGACGAACAGGATTCCTGTTGTCGGGTTGGGATAGGCGACAAGGTCTCCGGCCTGGACAGATCCGGTCTCGATGCCCTGAGGGGAATGGTTCGGGAAGATGTCTTCCCAGCTTATCATCTCCGGCTCCTGAAGGTATGACGGGGTCGCGGCTGTCGAGAAGGATATTCCCATCTCAAGGGTCTCCGGCATGAAGAGCATGGTCTGCAGGGTCCCTCCCTGTCCCGGCGTGGCCGGCCAGCCGACGGCGCCCATGAAGTTCCAGAAGCGCTGGAGATCGACGTCCGGGTTGGCGGTGAGTGAATCCATGAGGTAGGAGTACCGGAAGCAGCTGACCGGGGGGATGAGAACCCTGTGGTGATTGGTCACTATCATCCTGTCGGGCGAGATGGCCGGTTCGTCGTCGGAATGGCGGAAGGCGAAACCGTTCTTGTTGCTCACCTCCACGACCACCGCGTTCGAGTCCTGCCCCGCAAGGGCGCGGTCCCCGACTACGTGGATATCGTAGGAGTTGCCCCTGTTCCAGCATGTGAGGGCCTCCTTCATGTCCTCGATGTCGCACTGGCCGCTGCCGTCGAAATCGGTATTGGAGAATCCCAGGGCGAGGGCCATGCAGATGGGCACGAAGGGGGATGCGTACTGCGTGGTACCCTGGTTGTTGCCCATGTTCAGGCAGGCGCTGACCCCTGATGCGTTCATTCCAGATAGGCTTCCAGCGAAACCGGGGAACCCTATGGATACCCATTCCTGTCCATCATCGGGGTCGAAAGTCAGGAGGATGCTGTTGTCCAGCACGGTCCCTTTTGTGTCCACGTAGTAGTCCAGGTTGCGGGAGATCGCGGGAGCGCCACCGAGGCAGGTGTCTTCAGCCGTAGCATCGTTCCATGCGCTGACGCTGGAACACAGCAGCAGGTCACCTTTCTTGAGAGCGGCGATGTCGGGGATCGAGGAACATACGCAGATGTCTATGTAGTCAAGATCCCTGCCGAGCTGGACAGAGTAGAGACTGATGGTGTCGGCGATACCCGATATCATGCCCTGGGTGTAGTCGAGGAATTCCTGGGGAACCTGGAAGTAGGCCTGGAAGAAGACCCTGGCGCTCTCGAAGTTGCCTACCCCTCCGGCCATCTCGAGGAAGTAGTCGTGGAAGACGTCGGAGATGTCGGGACCTAGCAGATAGCCATGTGCCCTGCCCATGTCCTCCCAGCTGCCCCAGAGGTTCAGGATCCTTACGTCGCCGATGTACTCGATGGTGCCGCAGACATCCGAATAAGCGGCTGCGGCCAGGACGATGCATATTCCCGTGAGTGTGCTGGACAGCTTCATCAATGAACCCCTTTGTTATCTATGGAAGCGGCACTATGGCATACTGAGCCTCGGTGAGGTCGATAGTCACCGGTTCATCGGTGGTTATCAGGATGGTCTGCTGCCAGGTCCCGATGGTCTCTCCTCCCTGTTCGAAGCTTACTCGAAGGAGGAACTCCCCGGCTCCAAGCTCGACCTCGTTCCTCAGGAAAGGATCCAGAGGTATTCCACTTATCGAAACAGTGTCCTCCCCGGAGGGTATCATGAGTTCCACCGACCATCCCTGGACCTGGTCCACCAGGGGCTGCAGTATGAGGATTCCCGTGCCCCGGTATTCGTAGGTGATGTTCATCATGTCGGGATAGACCACGGCGGCCTTTACGTACTGCAGGGGCGGCATGCTACTGGTCAGCGGTTCCCAGCCTGTCCCGGTCCATACCTCCATCCAGTAGTACAGGTTGCGGTCGGCGCCGGGGAACCAGCCCTTTACCGGTCTTACCGGAATGCCCACGGAACGCATGCATGCGCAGGACAGCACCCATCTGCCCTCAGGGGATGCCTGACCCATCGGTATGATCTGGGTCGGGGCCGGAAGTTGTCCTGTAGAGCTTGTGAGGGCGATGTTGGAGGTGACCACGTCCAGTATCATCGAGGCTGTCTCGAAGATGTCAGGGCTTGCCTGCAGTCTCCTGTCCAGCCAGCCGGCAAGGGACGACCTGTAGGCTGAAAGCGGTTCGCTGGATATCCGGAATTCCAGGAGGTAGTCCAGGAAGACCGAATCCCGTAGGTCCGGGAACCAGCTGTACCTTGTCCCCAGTGCTCCCAGTACATGGTCCCTGAGCACCGGGACCGTCATGCTGTCCCTGTCCGTGTCGGACAGGACCAGGAGGAGGTAGTCCATGCAACGCAGCGTGTCCCCCGAGTACTGCTGGTACATTTCCTCCCATGCAACGGCGCCTGCCGGATGGGCTGTCAGGATGGAGTCCCTTTCCGAAGGTGAGAGTAGAAGAAGGACGAATACGAAAACACTGACCATTGCGTTCCTCCTTGTCTACATATTTATATACTATGACATTCGCCGGAAAGGGGGAAGGGTGAAAAAACTCATCGGCGCATGGATAATAGCGGGAGTGGTGCTCTGGCTCACATCGATGATACTGGGATCGCGAATGGTCCTCGACGGGTTCTGGCCCATAGTATGGACCGCGGCCGTGATCGGGCTCCTCAACTTCTTGCTGGCTCCGCTCCTCAACCTGCTGACATGTCCCATCCTTCTGTTGACACTCGGCCTGTCCCGCTTCCTGGTCAGCGGCCTGGTGCTCGTCATCGCGCACAAGTGGGTCCACGGTTTCTACATCGCCAGCTACTGGTGGGCTGTGCTGGCCGCTGTGATAATCTCGATACTCACGGGCGTGATAGACAGGATGGTGAAGGGGAAATAGACGGCCGACCGTTCCGATCCTAAAGGGATGGACCGGCCTTCCTGATTATTCCTGCAGGTGTGCTCTCGGTGCCCTGGCCCAGAGGATTGTCCGCGAGGATGTCCACGATCAGTTCCCTGTCCAGTTCAGGGGGCCACGAACCCAGCACGTTTCCGCCAAGGTCGTTCACGTCCACCACGGCGGCGGAGCAGCCGAACCTCTCCGTCAGCCTCATTGACACACCGTCGGGGTCCAGAGGGGCGAGGCTGACCGCCCTGTTGAACGGGGGAATGGTCCCGCTGGTGGGACCGTCGATGGACCTGGCCAGTGGGCCGGCTATCCT
This sequence comes from Candidatus Aegiribacteria sp. MLS_C, assembly GCA_002030045.1. Taxonomy (GTDB): domain Bacteria; phylum Fermentibacterota; class Fermentibacteria; order Fermentibacterales; family JCC-6; genus Aegiribacteria. The sequence goes on from LQBI01000002.1 coordinate 251,252, forward strand.
GTAGAAGTCTCCGCGCCTTCCCACAAGCTTCCCCATGGCACCGATGATCGAGGCGAGCAGTATGCGGAAGGTGCCGCATTCCCTCAGGGCGCACTCCATGGTCTCAGGCATTCCCAGGCCTATGCCGGCCGGGGTCCTGGTCACGAAGTGACTTAGCAGGCGGGCGAGATACCTGGGTCTGAGCGATCCATCGTCCAGCAGGAAGTAACGTCCCTGGGTGGCGCCCACGGCCTTCTCGCTGACGAAGAGGATATCGTCCGGCTCCGGGTTGAGACCGGCCTCCCCAAGTCCATCCGAAATGGCTTGATAGAGGTCGTCACCCTTCAGCAACAGGCGCGTCCTGACAGGTATCCTCTCCCAGGTGATGCCCCTTGCGGTTATCGTTCCAGGCTTCATAATTGAACAGGTCCCTTCCGGGAACAGGTGAACGACCACTACCGTGCAGGCGAGTATGGTCAACCATCGGGACCGGGACAAGAGGAGGTCGCATATGCAGCTTGCTACAGCCCTTTCCGATGAAGTAGGACGCTATCTGGAGACAGGCGGGACCGTACTGATACCCATCGGCTCCCTGGAGCAGCACTGGAAGGCGGCTCCACTTGGCTGCGACACCATAATACCCGTGAGGCTCTGCGCAGAGGCAGGGAGACTCACCGGCGCGGCGGTGGCACCGGCCATATCCTACGGGATGTCGGAGCACCACATGTGTTTCCCGGGTACCGTGAGCCTGAGCCCGGATACTCTCTCCAGTGTCGTCAGGGACGTAGTCGTGTCGCTTTACCGCCACGGTTTCAGGAGGATGGTCTTCCTGAGCGGGCACGGAGGCAACAGGAAGCCCGTGGAGGCCGGTATTCGTGATTCGATGACAGGTTGCGCCGGGGCATCCATGGAGTACCTTCTATACAGGGACCTTCCGGGGGCGGTGAAGAAGCAGCGTGAGCTGTTCTGTCCAGACCCTGGCTACCATGTGACTGTCACGGAGGTATCCATGATCTGGCACCTCCTGGACAGGGAGCCGCCGGATTTTCCCAGGATAGTCTTCCCGCCGGAACCTGCCGCGGGAGAAGTGCTTTCAGCGGAGGAATGGAAACGGCGCTACCCTGAAGGAGGAGCGGGTTCAGATCTGAGCTTCGTCTCAGTGGAGAAGGGGAGGGAGTTCTTCCTGTTCCTGGTGGAGAGCCTCTGTGGGTACATCAGCGGGACAGGATGATGTACCGGTCCCGCAGATTCGGAGGATACCATGAGAAACGATAGCATAATTCAGGTCGTTACTACCGTTGACTCGGAGCTTGAGGGGGACAGGATGGCTTCGGAAGCGGTGATCCGTAAACTGGCCGCCTGCGCTCAGGTACTCGGCCCCATCACCAGCCACTACAGATGGAAGGGTGAGATGCGCAGGGAGAAGGAGTGGATGGTGCTTTTCAAGACATCCTCGTCTCTGGAGAGCGAGCTGTACGGACTCATCGATGAAATGCATCCCTACGAGACACCGGAGCTGATATCACTTCCGATCTCTTCGGTTCACCCTTCCTACCTGCAGTGGATCGGGTCCGGCCTTAGAGAGCAATGACATCGAAGAATTGATATACAATATATATTATATGATATACTCTACAGGTCATAATGCTTGAGTCGCTGTTCGGGTCACGTGTGCGTGAGCTGGTGCTGCTCCACATCCACGAGAACGGTTCCGGTTATTCGCGGGAGATCGCCCGGCTATCGGGTGTTCCGCAGGATTCCGTCCACAAGCAGCTGAGAAGACTGGAGTCGGCAGGTGTCCTTAGAAGCCGGGAAGTGGGAAGGACTGTTGTATACAGTTTCTCAGAGGGGTTTCCTCTGCTCCGGGAGCTGGGACTGCTCCTTGAGGGGGTCAGGAGGCACAAGAACAGGAAGATCGGGGAGTTCTCCGGCAAAACCCGACGGAGACGTTCAGGCAATGCGATCGTAAGAAAGTCATAAAGTCATGACCGGGAATGTATCCAGATCGACGAACCGCGGTTATATTGGTCTCGCAACACGGGGGTTTCCTATGAAGAGGGTCTTTCTCCTTCTGATGATCGCGGCTTCGGTGGCGGTGCTGGGACTCTCTTCCGTCTTCATGATAAGGGAGTTCTCCAAGGTCATCAACCTGTCCGGCATGGGCGACATGTGGAGCTTCCTGGCGCTCTCGGAGGTATCTCCCTACGCAGAGTTCACGGAGGTTGACGAAAGGGATTTTCCTGCCCCTCCGATCCCTGCTGAAGGAGATCTTCTCGTGGAGGTAGACGGGCTTCCCTCCACTCAGAGCAACTATTTCAGCGTATTCAACGTGCATACGCCTGCAGGCGAAGAGATCGACATCAAGTTCCTGCATGACGGGGAAGTGCGGATGACATCGGTTGTCACCAGGTCCATACCCCTCACCATCCAGCTGCAGGTCTGGATACTGGTCATACTGAGGACACTGATCATAGCCGGCCTTATCATCGTGGGCCTGTGGGGGCTGGTCAAACGGCCCTGGTCGGCTTCCGTAAGAGCCCTCACCCTTTTCTGCTACTCACTCGCTCTTGGTATGAACATCTCAAGTCCGGCTATCGCCGACGCCTACGCGGAGTTCCAGCTCCCGTTGAGTTTCTTCACCGTGCTGAACGCGCTCCAGTTCTTCTACCCGGCCTTCTGGCTGAAACTGCAGATGCTCTTCCCCTCAAGGAAGGGATGGTACGACAGGCATGCCCTGTTCATAAATATCCTTATTTTCGCGCCTGCTATCATATTCGGCGGTTCCATGTTCCTGTGGCATCGGAACCTCAACCTGGAGATAGCCATTCTCTGGACGGTCCAGCTCATCCTCGGCTTCCTCCTTCTCACATGGAACTACAGGAAGGCCGAGACCTTCGTCGAGAGACGCCAGACCCGGCTCGTTCTTCTTGGGTCCGCCCCCGGGGTGGTGCTGATACTTGCCTTCAACTGGCTTCTTCTGATAACAGGGATCAGGTATTACACCATTTCCTTCATCACCAGGATGGTGATAACCAACGTAATTTTCTTCTTCATGCTGCTGATACCGGTCTCTCTGGCATATGCCTTCGGCAGGTACAAGCTGCTTTCGGTGGAGGCCCGGCTGAAGAGGGGAACGAGGTTCCTGGCCGTCAGCCTCCTCCTCCTTCTGGTCTTCATAGGCATACTCTACCTGTTCGGCAACCTGGTCCTCAGGCACCTGGATGTGGAGAGCAGGACTCCGACCCTGATACTGGGCCTGATGCTGGCATTCGTGTTCATGCCCGCCCAGAGGAAGCTTCACGGCAAGCTGGAAAGGCGCTTCTACCCGGAAAGAGTGAGGCTGAGGGAGCTGCTTCAGAACTTCCTGGCCTCCAACATCGTGAGAACCGAGAGTTCGTCTTTCTGGAAGGAACTCGAGAAGAAGCTGGCCGAGGGTCTGGCCGCCGAGAGCATCTATCCGGTCCTGAGGATGACAGGCAGGGAAGGCTTCGCCGTGGAGATGGAGGAGCCGGCCCCCTTCGACATCGGGGACCAGATCGTAAGGAGCCTGGAGACCACGGCGTATCCCATCCTATTCGATGAGCTCATGGCCAGCGGCAGGATAGTACTCTCGAAGGAGCAAGAGGAATGGTTCCTCAGAAGGCACAGCGCGATACTCCTCCCTCTGTCCACGAACTCCGGACTTGTGGGTTTCCTCGTCATCAGTTCCAAGACAAACGGCGAGGATTTCACCCCTGAGGAACTGGAGATGCTTTCCAGCTTCTCGGCCCAGACCGCGCTGGTTGCAGAGAACTTCGAACTCCTGAACGAGAGACTGGTCAAGCAGAGGCTGGAGGAGCAGCTCAGGGTTGCCAGGGACATACAGAAGGGCCTGCTACCGGGTGAGATACCCTGCAGGCCGGGCCTCGAGGTGGAAGCCCTGATCAGGTTCTGCCTGGAAGTGGCCGGAGACTACTACGACGTGATACCGCTGGACGGGAACAGGACCGTGCTGTCCATAGGCGATGTGGCGGGCAAGGGGGTAGGCTCAGCGATGCTGATGGCCAACCTTCAGGCTTCCCTGCGGACCACCCAGGCCATGGGCGTCACGCTGAGCGAGGCATGCCGGCAGATCAACCGGATAGTGTACGAGAACACCCCCACGGAGATGTTCATCAGCCTGTTCATGGTGATGATCGACGTTGATCGGCGGGAGATGGTCTACGTCAACGCTGGGCACAATCCTCCGATGCTGGTGAACAGGGACGGGGAGACCCGTCTCCTGACCAGGGGCGGAGTGCTCCTCGGGGTCTCGGAGGACACGGAATACGAGGAAGCGGTACTTTCACTGTCGGATGAGGACCTGATACTCATGTATACCGACGGGGTTTGCGAAGCGATGGACGACTCCGAGGAGGAGTTCGGAGAAAGCAGGCTGGTCGGTATCGTAGTCGAGAACCGGCGGAAACCGCTGGCCGAGCTGCTCCAGCTGATACAGAAGGAGGTGGAGTCACACCACGGCTCCGACCGTTACGAAGACGACTTCACCCTGCTGGCTGCCCGTCTTTCGTGCCGGGAAGCGGGAGGGGTACTGGAAAAGGAGACGTGACGAATGCTCTGGACGATGATGGAGATAAGCATAGACTGTCCGCACTGTGATTCCCCGGTACATGTGGACGGACCCTACAGGAAACTCACCTGCAGCAGGTGCCACTCGGAGATCGATTTCCCCGGGGAGGTCTGGAAGGACACTCTCGAGGAGGTCAGGCAGGATGTGAGCGGCTACGAAAAGGGCGAGGGGACCGGAAGCAACATCTTCGGCCATTTCAACATGAGGATGACCTACGGCAGGCTGGACCCCTACTGCCTCAAGTGCAAGAGGGATTTCGATCTCGAGGCGGACTACCCGCAGCTCACCATGATCAGGTGCCCCGACTGCGGCACCGAATCCCCCGTGGCACCGGCTGCGGTGTGGTTCAGGGAAGCGGTCCCCGGCGCTGCGCTCATAGTGGGAGCATGGCCCGAGGGCGAGAATGCCCCGGATGAAGAGAGAGACAAACCGAAACCGGTGGCCTACAGCTGTCCGCAGTGCGGGGGCTCCCTGATGATAGACGGAGAGAAGCGCATTGTCGAATGCAGTTACTGTTCCACAAGCATCTACCTGCCCGACGACCTCTGGCTGACGCTGCACCCCGCGAAGACCAAGACCAGGTGGTTCATCGGCTTCAAGTAGGGTTCAGGGACGGACCTGAATTCGTCAAGTTACCGCAGCCGGGCATCCGGACTATTGCTCAGGGGGATGCCCGGTCAGTCCGCCGGGTTCCTCAACAGCTCGGAGAGGTCCCTTTCGACTTCGCGGAGCATTCCGTCCAGGGAGGGTGGTGAGTCATCGGAGGTCTCGCAGTGACCATCCTTCATGATCTCACCCATCCTCTCGGCCAGGCCGGGGGAGCACGAAACATGCCCGGCCACGTATTCCGCCACCGAGGAGGCCCTGTCGAACCTGCCGGAGGAATGGAGCAGTCCAGCGGCCCTTCCCAGGATGACCAGCGCGAGGGGGCTCCAGTCCCTGCAGTGGAGATGACCGATGGCAGCAAGCAGGGCCTCCGCAGCATCCCTGAAGTCCGAACGCCTGTAATGGACCTCTGCCAGGGAGCCGCAGCTCTCCGCCAGTCCCCAGGCGTTGCCCAGCTCCCCGTAGGTTGAGATGTTCTCCCTGCACAGTGCTTCCGCCTCATCCAGCTCGTCCCTGTCCAGGCAGAGGTCGCACATTATGCCCTGCACTATCGCCACGTTGAATCTGTCGTCTATCATCCTCTCGATCTCCAGCGCCTCCGTGAGAAGCTCCCGGGCATTCTCATGCTCTCCCAGGGCGATCGCGACTATGGCCAGGTTCGACAGGGTGGACGAGACGCCGTGCTGGTTGCCCGAACCCCTGTCCAGGACCAGCGATTCCCCGTAGAAGCGCCGGGCCTCATCGTACTCCTTCCTCTGGCAGGCAAGGTTGCCCAGGTTGTTGAGCACCGCCGCAACACCCGGCCCGTCACCCAGTTCGCGTCTCAGCTGAAGGCTCTCAAGGTAGGCTTCGCAGGCCCGGTCGAATACCCCCGAGACGAAGAGGACGTTGCCCAGCATGTTCAGCGTATTGGCCAGTGCTTCCGGTGCGTCGCAGGTAGATAGTATCTCCGCTGACCTCCTCAGGAGTTCCGTGCTGGCTGTTCCGGATTCGTAGTAGGAACTGAACCATCCCATGCCTGACAGCAGCCTCCCCCTGAGTTCCAGCGCCTGTTCCCCGGGCAGTCCCTCGAGGACCTCAACGCCCTTCCTGAACAGTTCCAGGCCCTGCCTGTACAGCCCCCTTATTCCCAGCAATGTCCTGAGTCCTTCACACGCATCGGCGGCCTCCCGGTGGAGACGGTTCCCGATGGCCCATTCCCAGGCGCCCAGTATGTCCTCCAGTGAACCTGCAAGGGTCCTTGCAGCCACGGTCCTGTTGCCCGAGACCAGGTCCCTGGAGTGGACGGAGACCAGACCGAGATAATACTCGCTGTGTCTCCTGAGCAGTTTTCCGGTTTCGTCGGATGACAGCGTTTCCCCCGACATTTCCAGCGCGAATTCCCTCAGGAGGGGGGGGATGGAGAAGGCGCCGTCCTCGTTCCTCTCCAGCAGCGACTTCCCGCTGAGACCCGCCAGCTGCGACAGGCCCAGATCGCAGATCTCCAGGGCCGCCTCCCTGATGAAGCCGCCGTGGAAGACGGTGAGCTTCGAAAGCGCCCGGTGTTCCTCGTCCCCAAGGATCCGCCAGGAGAACATGAATACGTCCCTCAGGCTCCTGTGCCTGTCCGGAAGGTCTTCCAGGTCGGACGATACGGAGAGGGAGCCTCCCATCTCCTCGAGTATTTCGTGCGGAGTCAGCATGCCGGTCCAGGAAGCCGCCAGGATTATGGCAAGGGGATTGCCGGATAGGATCCTGCAGATATTCCTCACGGTCTCCCCTTCGTTGTCCGCCGGTGCCCGGCCGAGCCTGCGTGCGGTCTCGGCGAAGAGCAGCTCGCTGTCGCTGGTCCGGCCTGAAGCTCCGTCCGGAAGATCCAGGCCGCGGACCGGGTAGACATGTTCCCCGCTCAGACGGAGACGGTTCCTGCTGGTCACCATCATCTTCAGTTCCCCGCACCTGCCCAGGAGGGCCCTTATGAAATCCGTGTCCGGCGACAGGTGTTCGTAGTTGTCCAGGACCAGAAGCGCCCTTCGGCAGGAGAGGTGCGATGTCACAACTGAGTCGATGTCGTCAGAACGGGCGATGTCCAGCTCCAGCGCATCCGCCACTGTTCCCGGTATCTGCTCGGGAACGCGCACTCCCTCGAGTTCCACGAAGTACACCCCGTCGGGGAAGGATACGGCCTCCATGGCGGCCGTGTGCAGGGCCAGACGGGTCTTTCCCGTACCTCCGGGACCGTGCAGGGTAAGAAGTCTGGTGTCCCCGTCCCTGAGCAGGAGACGAAGCTGCTGCATCTCCCGCTCCCTGCCTATGAAGGGTGTCAGGGGTCTCATAAGGTTGTTGGGAATGCAGCTCAGGGTTCTCGGTGGCAGCGCCGCATCGGACGGCAATCCCGGGTGCGTCACCAGGAACAGTCTCGTCGGGTCCCCGAGGTCGCGGAGCCTGTGCACCCCCAGGTCAATGAGCTTCACCGGCCCCGTCACCGCACCCATTTCCCGGGCTATGGCCTCGGAGACCACGATCTGTGCCCCCCCGGCGGCATCCATTATCCTCTGGGCCATGTTTACCGAGGGACCGAAGTAGTCCTCCCCCCGCCTCTCCGATGGACCGGTATGGAGTCCCATTCGCACACGGTGGCCGAAATCCTCCAGAGCCGCCAGCTCTCCCTGGAGCGCTACCGCGCATTCCAAGCCCTCGACAGCACTGCGGAACACGGCGAAGACACCGTCCCCCGTGTGTTTCACCACCAGTCCGCCGCAGGTCTCGATATTCCGCCTCATCAGCTCGTCGTGCAGCATGAGGTAGCTGGACATGGAGCCCTGGTCCCGGCTCCAGGACCTGGTGGAGCCCTCTATGTCCGTGAAGAGGTACGTTGTGCCCATGTCCGCCCGCCTGTTCCCTGTAGAAGAAATACACGGACTGGAAACTAACACCGGCAGGGCCGGGGTCAACATCCAGGAGGTTCAGGCACTTCCTGGCAGAGAAGGAACATCACCGGTAATACCCGATCGGTGCTGGCTTTACGGCAGGACCATGGGCGGCTTAGAATACAATTGGACACAAACAAGACTGGAGGGTTATCATGAGGTCTATCGCGTTTCTGCTCATAACAGTAACTTTCGCGGTAGGACAGGACTGCGTCTGGGGAAGCTTCGACGCCACCAGGATCAATTATGCGGAGGGTACGCTGGACGGTTCGGCGCATACCGTGCTGGTGGGCATAATACAGGCCAACGGGGGGACCATCGCATCTTCTACCTCCACGCTGAACGAAACCTATCTCGGGGGTGTGGACGTCTTCTACACCTCGCTCCTCAACACTTCCACAGGCACCCTCTCCCCGGCGGAGCAGACCGCTCTTCAGAGCTGGATCGCCTCCGGCGGTGTTCTGATAGTGACAGGCGACATATTCCCCCTCGCCGCCTACGAGAGCTTCACCTCCTTCTACGGTGTGACGGGATATACAGCCATAAGCGGGTCGGGCATCGGCTACCCTGTGGGGAGCCATCCATTGACCGCGGGTGTGTCCTCCTATTACTTCATGACCGAATGCACCTTCTCCTACGGGTCCGATGCCCTTCTGATCGGTAACAACGGTTCCGGCAGCGATTTCCTCATCGTGATGGAGGAAGGGACCGGGTTCACCGCCGGAGGTCGCATACTGGTGTTAGGGGACCACAACATGTTCACCAACAGCTACATCAATAGTGAGGACAATGCCGTCCTGGCCGCCAACATCGCCCTGTGGACCTCATCCACCACCTCCCTGGACCACGACACCTGGGGAGGCATCAAGGCAGTCTTCTAGCCGGGGTGCCGAGGGACCGACCGTTATCCCATTGAGTTTCCTCATGCATGATATTACCTGCAAAGGTTACGGGTCGCACCATACAGCCATGGAGGGTGTCATGAGGTTGTTTTCGGCAATAGCACTTGTGTGTCCTCTGCTCGCCTGCGGCGGCGGTACCGGAGGTTCGGAAGCGGAAGCCGTCCCCGAGGTCCCCGGCGATTCCTCGAATACTTCCGTGGTCGAACAGGAGATACCCGCTGCGGCGGTCACCTACAGCACCATCGAGGATTACGCCACCATCACGACGAAGGAACAGCTAATTTCCGAATTTGGTGAAGAAAACCTGGTTGACGGGGAATCCTGGTACGCCGAAGGCACCGTCAGGTACGAACACACCGTGCTGACCGACCCGTGCAACGGACAGGTCATCAGGTACGTATGGCAGGAGGACGGGAACACCCTGAGCCATGTTGAGGCCGGCTACTTCATCTTCGACGATGATTACTACGTAGTCGACACGCAGGAGGTCTTCAGCGTATGCGGCGTATTCACGGGAATGTCCCTTCAGGACCTCAGGGAATGGAACGGCACCGACTTCGACTTCCTCGGCTTCGGCTGGGACTACGAGGGTCTCATCCTTGCAGGGGAAGGATCGCGGATAGCGGAATGTCCGGTGAGGATGAAGCTCTCCTTCGATATGCAGAGGGAGATCCCGGAGGAGTACCTGGACATGTACGGGGATGTCACCTTCAATACCGCCGATGACATTGCCCGGGAGGCCCCGGTACTGGTGGACCTGCTGACTCTCTATCCTTCCGAATGATGATCATGATGCGAGCCGTAAAGACAGCCCCGGATCGAGAGCCTCCGTGCCGCTGGGAAAAGTGACCGGGGAAGAACCGTCCCTCACCTTCTCCGGGTACTGGTCTCCGTTGACATGTCTGTGTGCATGCTCCATAATGAAATGCAATACATCGATACGGCGACCTAGGGGTTCATATGGAATGTGACGACTGCAAGACCATCGATTTTGAGTGTCATCTGAACAGGATCAGCAAGTGGCACGGCGCATTCGAGTCCTGCATCTCCCAGGTGATAGATACCCTGAACGGGCTCAAGCTCAGCTCCGTTGAAGCAACGGAGGAGTGCAGCAAGCACTACAGGAAGACAATCGAGCTGACCAAGGCCAAGACGAACTTCACCTTCGAGGTCTCCCACGAGTTGAAGGCCCCTCTGGCTTCGGTGTACAACATACTGAACGTAATTCTGGACGGCTATCTGGATGATGATGCCGACAAACAGAGGTACTACCTCGGCAAGGCAAAGTTGAAGATCAGGAGCATCATCGACCTGCTGAACGACCTCCTGATGTTCTCCCGGCTGGAGGAGAGGGCGAGTGAGCTTGAGAAGAGGGAATTCTGCGTAGGTGAACTTTTCGGTTCGCTCACGGAGGAGATGAACGATTACGCAGAGAAATGCGGAATAGAGATGACCTGGGACCTGTGTGACGAGTGCCCCGGCATCTACGGCAACCCCGAACTCATCCGCAGAGTTTACGCGAACCTTGTACATAACGCCATCAAGTACAGCAGGAGGGGAGGACAGGTTGAGGTTACCAGCAGGAGAGAGGGGGATGATTTCCTCCTGAAAGTGGTTGATCACGGCATCGGGATCAAGGAGGAGGAACTCGACCGGATCTTCGACATCTTTTTCAGGGGAGATTCCACGATGCGCGACGAAACCGTCGAGGGCATCGGTCTCGGGCTGTCCCTCGCAAAGCGCATAGTGGATGCCCACGGCGGGTGCATCAGGGTCCGGAGCAAACTGGATCAAGGAACCACTATGGAGGTCAGTTTTCCTGAACTCAGGAAGGAGAGCGGCTGATGCCCAAGGAAGTGCTGATCGTAGATGATGACAGGGAATTCGTAGAAACCACCGAGATCGTCATCAGGAACAAAGGTTACGAGACCCGGACCGCCCACGACGGGGAAGAGGCATTGAAAAAAGTAGGTGAGAAGATCCCCGACATCATTCTGCTGGACGTTATGATGAAAACCAAGGGAGACGGCATCTGGGTCAGTGAACAGCTCAGGGCCAAGTACAGGGAGGAGAAGATACCCGTCATCATGATAACCGCAGTCAATCAGGACGCGGACATGATCAAGTACCACTTCGAGAAGAACGCGGGATCGGATCTCGAGTACCTGCCAGTGGACGTCTTCATGGAAAAACCCATAGAGATAGACGAACTCCTCGACAAGGTATCGGAACTGATTGGGGCTCCCTGAACCCTGCCCGGTGAAGTCAGGAATGACCTGTCCGCAATGGCGGACCGCAAGAGAGCAAACCTCCGCGGATCCTGCCCGTTCAACCGGAACGACACAGCCGTTTCGGCCCGTTCATGATGCTAGCAGCTATGGATGGAACAGCAACCGCTGGCAAGCTTAAGATCATAGGGACGTGAGGTGATTCCTCCGCCCCCGTTCTTTTCAGCCTGGGCCGAAGCATCGGATCCGGCTTCATTTGGACCGGGTTTCATTATGGATCAAGGAGTTCAATAACTAAGTTACCAAATATGGAGTTATCAAGCAAACTCAGGGTGATTCGCTTTGATCCATTCCCGATACCGGTCCAGTAGCTTCTCGGCAGTGTCCAACGCACAATCGGCTTTGCTTTCGGATACTACGCTGGCGAAATCGTATATCGACTGATGTCTGGCCTGGCGATAGTTCTGGATCTCCCTCACTTCTTCTGGATCAAGACCTATGGTGTATTCCAGTGATGCAATGCTCTTGTAATGATGGCTTCTTGCTCCGCCTCTGATGCGGAAGCCACATACAGCAAGGGCCGATCTAGCGATACTCAAGCATGCTGCGTATGCATGAGTCAGTTTGCCTTCGGAAGAAGCCACCGATTTTGCGTCAGCAATTTCACGCTCAGCGACAGATACCAGTTCCTTGATCGCAGATGGATTCGGTTTCTCAGAATTCAATTCATCCTGATTGTTCTGAACCCATTGTTCTAAGTTCATCCTCATCCCCGATCAGCATTATTATTGGCTTTTCTAGTACGGTCAAAATGAAGTGATTGTGCTGAAGTAACTTGGTAGAATACTCCTCCTCTGTGTAAACAACCGGAGAAATCTCTCGATTAAGAGTCTTCTCAGCTGACAGGAGAACTCTCGATACTTCAGTGAAATCAATATCTCCGATCACGAAAACATCAATATCACTCAATCCATCAAGATCCCCTTTCGCAGTACTTCCGAAAATGAATGCGTATGAAACATCTTCCAGGTCAGAGAGCGCAGCCAGTAGTACATCAGCTACCCCAGCAGTTTTCACGATCAAGCGATGAATCTCATCATATACAGGGCAATCATGATTAGCACTGTAGATCACCAGATTAGCCTTCTCTTCCCTAACCAGAATGCCGACTTCTGCAAGAGCATTCAGCTCTCTTGCGACGGCACCCCTGCCACCCCGAATACTTCTGACGACTTCTCGGAGGTGGTATTCCGTATCGGGATGTGTGAAGAAAAGGACGAGTATCTTTTTCCGGATCTTCGAAAACAGTACGTCAAGCATTTGTGTCCCCATTTCAGGGACAAATGTCCTAAATACTGGGACGATTGTCAAGTGCTACGGTCGAAGAGTTTTCACTGAGATTTTCTGCTGATAGTTAGTGCCCATCCGGAATTGCGGCTTTATGTAATGTGCCGCAGGATTGCATTCTCGTCAATGGGAATAGAGGGTCTTCCATATTCAGGATTTCAGGACTGTTTCACCGGAAGAGTCGCTTGAAGATGGACTTCACCATCTGAACATGATGTTCCGGCTGAACAAGCAGGTGTTTCTCGTATTCAGGTTGTTAACTGAGCAATGGTAGCAAGGTTCGCGGCCACCACCGAACTCTTCACATAGCTCTTGAAGAATCCGAATGACCTCCAAAGACATCTGGCGAGACCGAAGCACCGCTTCAGCCAGGAGATGATGGATTCCACTCCCGCCCTGAATCGCCACAGACGCCTGTATACATAGCTGCTCCTGCACATATCCGGCTCTTCCGAAAATTGCGTACATGACTGATTGAGTAAGTGTGGACATGACACTATACTTCAATGGCAAACAACGACGTAAACCATTGAAGGAGCGCCATGTCCACAAGCCTATTATACCACGATCAGAGCCTTATGGGAGTAACCTGCCGCAGGATGGAGTATAGAGAAGGGACAACAGTGTTCCACGCAGCAATCTGAGAGAGTTACTGCAAGTGCTCCAGATGCGGTTCGCGCAATGTGGTGAGATCCGGAGGAGTCCGCCGGGATATCAAGCTGTTGCCCACTGGAACCAGGCCCAATGTACTCAGAATCTTCATTCCTCGTCTTGCATGCAGGAGGTGCGGAGCAGTCAGACAGGTGAAGCTTCCCTTTGCTGATCGGGGCAAGAGCTATACCCGGGCTCTTGCCAGATATGTCC
>LQBI01000003.1 GCA_002030045.1 Candidatus Aegiribacteria sp. MLS_C
CTTTCTTCTTATCCGGATCCCAGTACTTCTGTACTATCTGGACGTAGTGGATCCGGGAGCCATCCTTGTTCGTGCGGGAAACAGTTCGTACATACATGATGCCCAGATACTATTACTGAACAATATGTATGTCAAGAAGTAATATTCGTATTCGTGTGACCATGCTTTTCGGGGTGCTTACCCACCTCTCAGAAGTCTCTTTTCAAATGTATCAACAACTTACGAAATCGGGTGATCTGGAAATGTGCCCACCCGTGTCAAACACCAGCGTACTCCGGCTCCGCAACTGGCGCAACACTCGATACGGGCTGCTGGTTAGGCTTTGCCCGACGGGGACTTGCTACTTCTCCTTTCACGCACTCCGAAAGAAGCACCAAGCTGCGCTTGGCGCACTAACGCCTTACTTGACTGGTTTATGCTATGGTGATAAATGCTATTTATATGGCTCCTTAAAATCACAATCCTTACATAGATGCTTCATGAATACTGGCAACAGGTCTTCCACATTAGTAGACTCGAGTGATTGCATCAGTTCTTTTTTCCCGCAAAACAATCGTTTTTCGAGAACCTTCAGGCAAGTTGTTTCAAGTGTTTGCTCAGATCCGTTTTTTTCTACATACCCTATATGCTTACACCAGGTTCTTTGTACATGGGCGATCTTTCTGGTAGTTTTAAGACCTTCTAGAATTACACCACTTCGTTTTTCTGGAATGCCCATCTCCCTACATAGCTCAATGGCTGTTTTCCCAAGTTCACTCTCTTCAAGATCAAGGATCCTCTGCTCAATTGGCATCTGTTTTTGCTCGCGAATCTCCTTAAGTGCATGATGTATTGATGTCTCCCCAGATAGAAAGGCATTTGATGACTTCAAAGGAAACGAAAGCGATAGTGTCGTACTTAATTTCTTAACAGCAGTGGCAATTTCATTTGAAGTCTGAGTATCACCTTGAATATCCCAGAAGTGCGCTTCGAGCATCTTCACTCTGAGTTGCAGTTCAGTGTTGCCCACCTCCTTAGTCATGCTCTCAAGAGCATTCACTTCTTCTAGGGAAAGTTTGCTTTTTAGTGTGAGATAACGCTCTCCGACTATTTCGTTAACTAGAAGAACTTGTCTAGCAACAGAAATCATACAGAGCAGCTTCGTATACCATATCTCGATATAAAAAAGAGGTTCGTATCGATTGGCAGCCCTTTCAAGAAGTGATTCAAGATCAGAAAGGATATTCTCAAGACTACCTACAGATTCCTCATACTGGCTAAATTTAGAAGCTACCCCTGTGTTTGTTCTGATTTCCTCCATGACAGGATTCATTGCGGATGATATAACACTGGCCATTTTATTTACTGCTGTTTCAATCTGTATCTCAACTAGAGAAAGCTCTGCGCTATCTTGAATTCGACTCTCAACTGAAGGATCATCCATAACTTTCTTAGCGTAATCTCTTATTTCCTCTCGAATTCCGTCTCGAATGTCGAAGTCTAACTCAGCAAGCATTCTCTCTCTGAGCTGTATCAGATGGTTCTGATGCATCATATTCGGAAACATTTTTTCAGTAATCTCTTGTGAGCAATTAAGGTACTCTTCCCTAGTGATAATCCCAAGGTAGTAGTCACATGCAATTGAATAGGAACGCACAAGGATTTCTTGGCGTTCTTCAAGAGAACCTGAATCAGCTAACGCTCTTGACAAATGATGCTTAGCAAGAAGGTATTTGCCGGAACTAAATGAAGCGTATCCCGCAATAAAAAGAATATCGGTTGGAATCTCTTCTTCTGGGATTATCCTAAGCAGACTTAGCACCTTCTCAGCAAATCCGTGTGAAACAAGTGCAATACCGCTTTCTCTAAGAACATCCTTTGCATTTTGTGCTGTTGTCACTTCCAGTGTTGCTGGGTTTACGGAAAGCTCAAATCCCTGAGCTGAATTACGCTCTGCTATCTTACCGCAGATACTTCGGTGCAGATCAGATTCAGATGAAATCCTTGAGCATATCTCATCGATGCTCTCTTCATTCAGTACATTCGTCAACCTAAGTGTAAGCTCATCCTGATCAAGCCAATCAGGATTTCCATTCCCGATAACGGCAATAATGTCGTGCAAATACTCGTATCGGAATTCGTCGTTTACTTGATTGTACAATATGACTATTGGGCACACTCCATTTAGCAAATAGTTCAATGTTGAAGTTGCCACTGAAATAGAGAGGCTTCCATCAAGATTTGCATCAACTTGGGATCTTGCTTTTACCTGTACACTTGCACGCTTATTTGAGATTAGCTCAGCATTCATAACCTCAAATACCAGATCGATCCCATAATCCTGATGCCTTTCATCTCTTATCAGAATTCTCTCTCTTGGTATTGCGATCCTGAGTCGCGAAATACTTTCATCTTCAAGAACAGCATTGGAACCTCGTCTGGGGAGATTCCTATCATGAGTCATTGGTAGCTCCATTCATATTCCATCTAAACAAGTCTATTCCATCTTCGATTGATGATTACCAAATTTGTCTATCTTTCTATCAACTGTTGCCACGACCATGAAGATACTGTGCTGCAACATCCTTATGCAATTCCTTATGCGTCACGCGGCACTTCTGCCTACTGCTTCTTGGTCTATCCGGAACTGTCATCTTGACCATTCCTGCTTCGATTAGTGGTTTTGCACCTGGTCCCCACTTAGTCCCTGCCAAATCAGTACTGAACTTTAGTTCTTTTGGACTCATAGTCTGGGATTCACCCTGTTTCAGGAGTTCATGTAAATCTTCCAGTCTCATTATTCAACCTGTCCGAATACCGAGGGAAACTTCCCTGCGATACTCTCCCATTCTTCCTTCCTGTATGAAAACCTGATAACGGTCATGCCCGCGTTACGAAGGCATTCGTCTGTTTCTCTGTCCTTTTTTCGGGCTGTTTCGTTGTCGTGGCTGGGACCATCTATGTAGATGGCTGTCAGTTCGTCTTTGTAGATAAAGTCCGGGGTTGTTGAACACTGCTCGATGTGCTTCTGAGCGTGGGAGGGTAACTGAAGGCTGTTTGTGTTAAGGAAATCAAGCCACTCTTTCTCAAGCTCTGAATCGCAGAGGTTTTTGAGTTTCTGAAGGTGGACTTCCCTGGGGTCTGTGGCGGGGGAGATTTCGATTTCACTGTTTGCAAGTTCAAGCAGAAAGTCCTTTATAGAATGTCTGTCCAGTCTGTCATGTACACTCTGATTGTAGTAACTGAGGAGGCACTGGTAGCAGGCTTTTGAACACTTATTTTTGCCTTCCTCCGGTCCTTCAATATCCTCTCCGGTCTCAGGGATGAAGTGGCACAGGCTGAGAGCCTCTGTTACTATGGTTCTAAGGCTTTCTCTCTCTTCGAAGAGCCTGGTCAGAACACCGGCCCCTCCTTCGGAGGATTCATAGAATAGAACAGCATTCGGTGCTTCCCTGTCGGGTAATACCTCCGCTGCAAGCTCGCTGTCCTCCAGCTGGAACACTATCTGAATCGCGTTCTTAAGAGCGGCCGCCAGGGAATGCATCTGCTCGGGCGCCATACCCTTTGAAGGTTTGAAAATCATACTATTCTTGTTGTCTTCAACGTAGGGAATTACCCTTTCCTTCTGAGTATCTGACGGGTCTTCGTCGTCGGCTGTTTCCGACTGTCTTCTGGCCCAGGTTCCTTTCTCGACATCCAGAACAAACCCTGTTTCCCAGTCGTGCTTGCGGCGGCGCCAGCCCAGGTTGATGCGCCAGATTCTGGCGGCTTTTCCATAGGTTATGCCGGCTATCTGTTCGTTGTCATTTTTTATTACCGCTGTTCTGTAGGTGACTTTGCCCTCTCTGGATTCAAAGCGGATGGAGGTGCAGATATCGAAACCGAACCTTACCCTCTCTTCCTCATCCGCGCTTATCCTCTCCCTCCTCCTGGTTGATACATTTTTCAACCTGAACAGGTTGGTGAGGGGCATAGTGAGATTCTCTCCGCAGTATTCGCAGATGTCGGGATCACTTTCCGAGGTGACGGGATGCATGTATCCACATGCACTGCAGCGTTTGGCCGTTGCAGTTGCCAGTTTGTCGCCATCGAGGGCGAATATGACTTTGTCGATTACGTATTTTGAACCTTCGTGGTAGATGATGGATCTGGGTCCGAATTCACTTATGGCCAGGAAGCGGGGGCGCTGAACGTAATCCCCTTCAATGTTGCCTCTTCTGCCCGGGACATAAGCTGAAAGGGGCAGCCTGGGGAAATTGTACCCCGGCAGAAACCCCTCGCTTGCGAAGTACCTGTAGGGGTAGAAGTCACTGTTGAATCTGCCGGACTCACTTATGAGAAGTTCAAGCTGACGGTAAGCTTCCCTCTGCAGTCTTTCGGCGCGCTTTTTGTCTGCTGACGGCCTTGAATGGTCCGTCATGATTCTTGTCTGAAGATTGAACTGATCAAGCGAGGAGCGGTAAAGGTCCTTCCACCTCTCGGTGGCATCCGCGAAGCGTTCCTTTACCTTGCTCATTTCACTCTGAAGCCAGCCGTCTGAATACCAGTACACATCCTCAAGCCCGGGAAGTATGTCCGAGAGGATGCGGCGGCACCGCTTCAGAGCCCTGTCTTTTACACCGGGATTACTGAACCTTTCATCTATCTCCGGCAGGATTTCCATTGAAGGTTCTTCGCCTGTAAGGTCCAGAAGGTTCTTAAGAGTATCTCCAAGGTGGACACCCGTCTCCTTGAGCCAGACGGCGTGAACATGTGACCGAATAAGCTCCTCGTTGGCAAGATCTATCTGAGGTGGTATTACGCTGCCTGCAACCATCTTCTCCTGATTCCTGAAGAAGTACTGGTCGTGGGGTGAACCCTTGCCGCAGTAGGCCACCACCAGGGCAGGTTCCCCTCCTCTGCCGGCCCTGCCGCTTCTCTGGGCGTAGTTGGCCGGGTTGGGAGGAACGTTCCTGAGACTGACCACGTTCAGCTGGGCGATATCCACTCCAAGTTCCATTGTTGGAGAACAGAACAGAATGGGCAGTTCACCGTTGCGGAACTGCTCCTCCCTCTCCTCCCTTACATCACTGCGAACCTGGGCCGTATGCTCCCTTGCTTCGTAGTCCTTTGTGTAGAGGGCTATTGTTGTGTAGTAGTGCTTGAAGAAGGCGTTTGGTTCACTGCCCTTTTCTGACTCCACCGGTACACGGATTACATCGTGGAACGCCTTGGACCCGTCACCTTTCTGCCAGACCATGCAGGATGCGTTCAACTGGTATCCAGGCACATCACCACTGCCTTTTACTCTATCGAGCCTGGTTAGAAGACCGCCTCTTCTGAGGCTTTCCAGCAGATCTTTGATGACTGTATCCGTATCCTCCCTTGAGAGTTTGTCCTGGCAGTCGGGGAAGGTGCTGTTCCTGCGGAGGTATTGTCCGTAGGCTCCCCGGGAGGAGAGGAAGATGTTTCTGGTTGATTCGTACTGATTCCTTCTTGTTCTGGGGAACAGGATGGAAGCGTAGTCCATCTGCTCATCCTCATCCAGAGCCCATCCCCCTGAAAGGAAATGATAACTCTGCCTTCTGATTTTTTCCTGTTCGTTCTTATCCAGTGAGTGTACATGAATCGCCAGTTCGCTCCGCATGAAATCAAGCAGGGTGCTGCATACTTCAAAACGGTTCTGAGGGCTGGAACAGGTGAGAACGGGATGGGCATTCTGCCACATCTCAGGGTCTTCGCAGATTCTCATGAGGTCCTTGTACTTTATCTCCAGCAGTCCGCACTGTTCAAGGTTGGGGAAGTTAACCCTCCAGCCCCTTCTGAGATCCCGGTAAAGCATGTAACCCAGAACCTTCTTGAAGGCCAGGAGTGTTTCATCCCTCGCCTGGTACTTTACATCCTTATCCGCCGCGTAGTCTTCCAGCTTAAGACCCAGGGCGGAATAAACGGCTTCGGTGAGATTGTTGTAATCGAGTCCATCATTGCCGGCGGTGCGTACCGCTTCGTAAAGAGCGCCTCTCAGGTGACCAATTTCAATAAAGTCGTTGAAGTGCCCTGCCTGAAGGGAGGCGTCCTGACGGTTATCGGTAAAACTGAGGAGTTTTCGCGCCTGTGGCTCCAGCTCGGTATCCTTATGAAGTTCTCTTACCGTAAAGAGGCTGAGGATAGTGATGGCTGTGCTTCTGCCTTCAGAGCCGAGGGAAGCGAGTTTTGAATAATCTGACCTTTGAGATGGGTTGTAGGAAACTCCGCAATTGGGGCAGAACCGGAATGGACTTGGTATGAAAGCCATGCGAAGACCATCCGAAGATTCAACTCCGTCGGTTCTGATGTTGTAATTCCCGGGCAGCCATTTTCGGCGACTCTTACGAATCTTGTAAATACCCTTTTCTTCTTCCAGCCAGTCTGCCGGAAGGCATGGATGGTTCTCAATGCCGGCCAGTGTATCGGGCCAGGGATGTTCAGAATCCAGGTAGAGGTAACCGGGAACGTTTTCCTCTGCCTCGGAAATGGTATCGCCCTGCTTGCGTGGTTCAAATCTGGTCTCCTTATCATCACCTCTGAACCATGCTCGTACGGAGTAGAACTCCTGTCCGCATTTCCTGCAGAACACCAGAGGGTACATGACCTTCTCGGCTGAATCGGGTGACCAGTACTGGCCTGAAAGGCTGAGCTGTCTTTCCCCCTCCGGTTCGAGTGTACCGTATACAGTCTCGCTTGGACTGATGAACTGATGAACCCTGAAAGCGAATGGCGGCCTTCCAAGCACTCTGTCCGTGGAAGCCCTGTAACCTGCAAGGAGGGCTTTTCTGATTAGGGCGGCACAAGCGTCTTCCGGAAGTTCTGTAAGAGAAGCAAGCAATTTTGAAATCCCGTTTTCCCCTGTAACCGGCTTGGGTTTCGCTCTAACTAGAGTTCCATTGGACGCTTCCTGAAGACCGATTGTATGCTCAAGCCAGATTGCTACAGGGTCTTTTCTGAATACTTCGAAATTGCTCGAGAACTCATCATTTGATTGTATTCTGTTCTTCAGTTTTTCCACGAATTCAGTTGAGGATATGTCTGCTTTCTCGGTAACTCTCTCCAGGGTTTCACCGATTACATTCTCTGGTAGCACTGTTGAACCAAAAAGCTGAGAGGAGACCTGAGCAACCTTTTCCTTCTGCTTTTCTAAATCATCGCTGCCGCTGGACATTGTCGCGGAAGTGCCGATCAACTGAAGATTCGGAGCATTGAAGTATTCTTTCGCCCTTCTTACAAGAAGAGCAACATCCGCTCCCTGCCGACCCCTGTAGGTGTGGAGTTCATCAAGCACCATGAAGCGGAGTCCATTCGCTTTTTCGATGAGTTTGTTTTCATGCGGTCGTGTTAGAATCAGTTCCAGCATCACATAGTTGGTAAGAAGAATATCCGGAGGACTGGCTATTATTCCATTCTTCTCATCCAGGGATTCCTGTCCTGTATATCTCGCGAAAGTAACGGGACCCTTGTTGTCCCGGTAGCCTGTATTGATGAACTTGTCAAGTTCACCCATCTGACTATTGGCAAGTGCATTCAGTGGATAGACTATGACAGCTTTGATGCCGGGTTCAGCTCTGTGTCTGAGGGCGTAATCAACTATGGGCACTATGTAGGCCAGACTCTTGCCTGAACCGGTACCCGTGGTAAGCACATAGTTCTCACCCTTTGCAGCAGTTCTGATTGCGTCTACCTGATGCTGGTAGAACTGTATGGCCCTGGAAGAATCACCATCCTTCTGCGCGAAGATTCTTGCACATTCGGGATGAAGCAATCCATCAGCAACCAGTTCTGATATTGTGCTGGATTTTTTGTACGCTGGATTAAGCTCCACAAGAGGATCGGGCCAGAGGGCGCCCTCTGAAAGTGAGTTTGAGACTAATCTGGAGATTCTACTATCTTCAATGTGAATGTGGCTGTTGATATAGAATTTGTACTCTTCAATAAGCTTGTCCCGGAGTGCAAAGGCATCCATCTAATCCAACCCTGTACTGGAAGAGTATCCTTTTGGTCTGCTCATAGTTCAATTGATAACGAATACGCAAGAGCCCGGTAAAGGTCATAACTAGGTAACTCTTTTACATGCCGGCTTGTGTAATGCGTTCTTAATATCGACGAGTTGGTAAGCTGGCATCCAGTGTCCTACTGCTGGAATAGCTTTATGGCCGCCCATGTGGAGTTGTCCAGGCCGACCTCGTCACCGTAGAGGGTCAGGGTCAGGTCCCAGAGCAGCCAGTTTATGCTGCCTGATCCCGGGTGTATGTCGGAGCCGGCCACGGCGGTGCCCTGGATCCTGACCTCCATGATGTTGCCCTCGAACACCGGTATTCGGCAGTGAATGGGATTCGTGGACTGGTATGGCCCGTCGTAGAGTTCTTTCCAGATCATCCCGTTGATCCTGTAGTGGACCAGCGCAGCTGACCATCCGGTACCCGACGCGTACCTCTGGAGATCCTGCTCCACATGGAATACCACGGAATCGCAGCCTGCCGGGATGGTGATCGCATCCGTGTAGATGATGGCATATGCCGTTGAGTACGGAGAAGAAGCGGATGCCTGCATGTGTGCTCCGTCAGGCGAGAATGTCCACTCCGAATTGTGTCCGTCCAGGCTCCAGCCATCGGGCAGTGAGGTGAGATCGTAGTCCCATACTACCTCGTCTGACAACGCTGCAGCGGCAGCTGCAAGGACAATTATTGACAGCAATGATCTTCCGGACATGTTCACCCTCCAGACGCTTCAATACGAGTTGAACCGCTGCATTCATTCATACCCGTTAACTCATACGGTTGCAACTCCTGATTTGTCAATGCACTGTGGTGCCAAAGTCAAAAGACTGTCGCTTCATCCTCGGGCCGTGCCCTGGTTGCCCTACCGTGCCCCTGCTTCCAGGAGGATGCTCCTTATCTCCTCCGAGAGGGCGAGATCCAGGGGGGTCTGGCCGTCATCGCTCACCGCGTTCACGTCCGCCCCCGAGTCGATGAGCAGCTTCACCATCTCCGGGTCTCCTATCGCCACCGCGATGAACAGATAGGTTATCCCGTTCCCGCTCCGCCAGTTGACGTCCTCGCCGCTTTCGACCAGCCTCCTTATCTCATCGGGCTGGTTGGTGCAGACGGCCATCATCAGTGGCGGCTGAGCCTCGGCGGGTGCCGGAGGTATCTCTCCGGATGCGGTGCGGGCTCCTGCAGCAAGGAGAATGTCGAAGATCTCCTGCGAGGACCCGGCCAGCTCTATGGGGGTCATGCCCGCTTATGAATCTTCACACTGATCCGGACCTGATCCCTGCCTGCAATTGTGTCACGGTAACTCCGATCCTGTCGATCATCGCCTTGCGGAATTTTCATAAGTTGTGATATTTTCGAGGAAGTGTTCTTTCTGGATCGCTTGTTCTTGAATAATGGGATTCCTGTGGCGTTGTATGGTCGCCTGGACGGAAGTGGGGGCATAGGCAGCCTAGCGCTGACAGGGAAACCATGGAGAGGTATCGGCAAGAGATGAGGACCGTGACTGCGCATGATCCCCTGACGATCGAGGAGCTGCAGGAGATGGCGGCAGCACGCTTTGGCGACATGGTCAAAGCGGTGGTCGATATTGCCCGCGGGATCATGGTCGTTGATGCGGAGATGCATTCCGACGAGGAAGCCGAGCTGCTTTCAAGTGGTTCGAGGCAGCAGGACCTCTGGGGGATAAACCTCTATCCCGGTCTGCCGGGCGAGGACTGGCTGGAGTACGATTCCATGATCAACCTCCGCCCTTCCTTCGGCAATACGTCTCGAGGAGTGGATGATCCCGCTGTCCGCGATGGGATTCGCTCACTGGTAAAGCGGCTGGTCAAGAGATGACAGGACCGCTGCACAGTGAGGCCGCCGCGGGAAGATGGTTGCAGCTGTCGCTTTGCGAACAGCTTGGCAACGTGGGCAGCGAGGTGAGCCGAGCTCTCAGGTGGAAGTCCCGCGATCTGCGGATCGCCACAGGCGCCATCCACCGGGCGCTGGAGCTTATTGACCTTACGCTGGCCGATCCGCGTTATCAAGTCTCCGTGGCCCGCCTGCGCGAGCTTGCCAGGACCAGGGAGGTCCTTGTCGATTTCCTGCTGGGATCCAACGAATACAGGTCCACTGCCGAATCTCTGAGCCGGTACTTCGACGCCTACGCAATGGCCGCGGCGCTTGCGCGGGAGCGTTCCTCGCGGGGCTAGATCCTGTGGGAGCTACAGCTCCGGAAGCCTGACGTCAGAGGACTTGCGGTATTGCATCCCGGGGTACATTCAGGTCCCCGCCCCGAAAAGCTCATGAATCCGCGAACTGATCCAGACTTGACCGAATCCGATAGCCTGATGTAACAATCCCGAGACCAGACCGGACGGATACTCACGTTGAGATCTGAAACACTCTCCGGCACTCCCGGGGCGGTTAAGCTGCCTGTCGGCGGCCGGAGTACTCTCGACCGTGCCTGAACACCGCAAATCGGCAACGACATTTCTTGGACCTGCAAGGCTTCGGATGCGGTCAGTCTTCGTGCAATCCGGGTGTAACCCTACCGTGATGTCACGGCAGAAGATCCTGCCTCCACAACGGTTGTGTGCTCCAGGCCGTCATCAACCATGCGAATGGATTTATCGGCTTGTTTGACGCCGTCTAGAATCACGCTTTGAACCTGGGTCGAAGCTTCACCGGTCTTGACGACACGGATATGGTAGAGCGTATTCCGGTAGCGGTAGTGAAGGGTGAACCCGGGCCAGAGGGCCGGGATCAGGGGGGCGAAGGTCATGGTGTCGACCTCGATGCCGATGCCGAGCAGCTCTTCGACAAGCAGACGGTACATCCAGGCGGAGGAGCCGGTGTACCATGTCCAGCCGCCCCGGCCTTCGTGGCCCTGGGCGCTGTAGACGTCGGCGGCGACGACGTAGGGCTCGACTTTGTAGCACGCCGCTTTTTCGGGCGTATCGGCGTGATGAATGGGATTCAGCATCGAGAACAACCGCCACGCCTCTTCGGTCCGGCCCAGCCTTGCCACGGCCATGACGGCCCAGAGCGCGGCATGGGTGTATTGTCCGCCGTTTTCGCGCACTCCGGGAATGTAGCCGCGGATGTAACCGGGGTCCAGCTCGTTGCCGTCGAACGGCGGCTCGAACAGGCGGATCGTGCCGGCATCGGGATCGACGAGCCGCGTCAAGGCGGACTCCAGCGCCCGCTGTGACCGCCGGGGATCGGTGGCGCCGCTGAGTATCGCCCAGGACTGCGGCAGCAAGTCGATCTGGCACTGGCGGTTCCGCGACGAGCCCAGGGGACGTCCGTCGTCGAAGAACGCGCGCAAGTACCAGTCGCCGTCCCAGGCGCTGGCGTCGAGGCTCGCGCTCAAGCGGCGGGCTTCGGCCAGGCAGGTGTCTGCATAGACGGCATCGCCGCGCTTCCGGGCCAGCGTGGCGAAAGAACTCAGCACGTCATGCAGGAAGAAAGCGAGCCAGACGCTTTCACCCCTCCCCTCGCGGCCGACGCGGTTCATGCCGTCATTCCAGTCGCCGCCTTCCATCAGTGGCAGCCCGTGGACGCCGTGGCGCATGGCGCGTTTCAGCGCGCAGACGCAATGGTCCCACAACGTGGCGTACTGTTCGGTGACGCGCGGCAGGCCGTAATGGTCCGCTTCGCCCGGAGCCAGCGAAGGCGCGTCGAGGAAGGGAGCGGTCTCGTCCAGCACGCCTGTGTCGCCCGTCACAGCCACATAACGACAGACGGCATATGGCAGCCACAGGAGATCGTCGGCGATGCGGGTGCGCACGCCGCGGCCCGAGGGCGGATGCCACCAGTGCTGCACGTCGCCTTCCGGAAACTGACGTCCTGCGCATCGCAGCAGATGCTCCCGCGTGATCCCGGGGTTCTCGTAGAGCAGCGCGAGAGAGTCCTGCAACTGGTCCCGGAATCCGAACGCGCCGCCGGACTGGTAGAACCCCGTCCTTCCCCAGAACCGGCAGGCCATGGTCTGATAGGGCAGCCAGTAATTGACCAGCAGGTTGACGGACGGATCGGGGGTTTCCACGTGCACACCGCCAAGTTGACCCTTCCAGTAGCCCCATACGGCTTCCAGCATGTGGCGGGCGGCGGCGGTATCGCCGTGCTGCAACACGAGGGCGCGTGCCCGATGCTCGTCGTCCGCGGCCCCGAGTACGAAGACAAGCTGCGTCTGTTCGCCGGGCGGGATATCCACGATGGTCTGAATCGCCGCGCAGGGGTCGCCGCCGCCGACCCTGTTGGAGAGTTCCTTCTGGCGCATGGCGGCTGGCGCGGCGGGCGATCCGTTACGGCCGAGGAATTCGGTGCGACGCCCGGTGACCGTGCGCACGGGGCTGCTGCAATGAAAGAAGGCCACCGCGCCGGCCATGTCCTGGCCGTAGGCGTTCGAAGCCAGGAGCGCACCGGTGCGCAGATCAAGCCGGGTCGCCACGTGCATGGCGCTGCGCTGACGGCTTTCGCCCAGGACCCATTCCACATAACCGGTGACGCTGAGCCTGCGCGGACGCTCGCCGGTGTTCCGGATGGACACGGCGGTGAATTTCAACGGCGCCTCTGGAGCCACGTACACATGGATCTCGGTGGCTATCCCCTGTTCGGCGTGCTCGAAGGCAGTATAGCCCAGCCCATGCCGGATCACGTACGGCGTGCGGCCGCGGGCCGGACCGGGGGTCGGCGACCAGAACACGCCGCTCTCCTCGTCACGCAGATAGAAACACTCGCCGCTGACGTCACTGACAGCGTCGTTGCTCCAGGGCGTCAGCCGGAACTCGTGGGCGTTGCGATACCACGTGTAGGCAGCTCCGCATTCGCTGACTACCGTGCCGAACCGGGGATTGGCAAGGACATTCACCCATGGTGCGGGCGTGACCGCGCCCGATTCGAGGGTCACGACGTATTCGCGGCCGTCGGGCGTGAAACCTCCCAGGCCGTTGAAGTACAGCAGCTCGCGCCGCGGCAAAGCGGCCTCTTCGGGTGAAGAGTCCTCCGGCTTGCCTGTCGGCTTGAACGGAATCGTCTCCTTTTTTGCCGATACGGCCCGATCCAGCTGGTCGGCCAGGGTACCCGCCCGGTCGCTCAGCACGATTCGGCTTACCGCCTGAAGCAGGAGCACGTCCTCGTCCGGGACCTGCGACACGTTCCGGACGAAGATACCCGCCGGCTGATCCAGTGCCTTGGCTTCGGTGCCTACATTGATCAATCCGATGACGGCGTCCATCGGGCTGTGCCGGTAACCGTCATAGGCCTCGGAGAGGATCACAAGATCCACGGGCAGTCCTTTGTGCCGCCAATACGCGTGCGCCTGGATCATGAGGCGCACCAGGTCCATGGACGCCGGGTCGGAAATCCGCAGCAGCACGATGGGCAGGTCGCCGGAGATGCCGTAGGCCCACAAAGCGGGTTGACCTTTGAGGTTGCCGGCGGCCAGATCGGAACGGGCACGCAGGCGGGAATTGAGATAGAGCAGGGAACAGGCCATGCGTCCGAACAGCTGGGCGTTGCCTTCCGTTGCCTGCAACTCGTGCAGCAGTATCTGGCTGTGCATCCGCGCCAGCTCGAAGACCCGAGTGGCCAGGTGTGGATCGCCATAGCGATCCAGCAGCGAGAAGGCCTCCTCGCGATCCGGCGTTACGCCCCAGACGGCATCCAGCGTGACGGATTCCCCCGGGTCCAGACGCACGGTGCGCCGCACGCACATCACCGGATCGAGGGTGGGGCTGCCGGAGGATGCCGGTTCCCCGTCCATCGCGGCGGGATTCGCCGCCGTCCGCCCGCGCCCCAGGAAGCGCGCCCGGTCGGTCTCGCACGTCACACCGTCGGCAAGGGCCTGGCCATGGGCCATCAGACCGTGGAAGAACACGGGCCAGTGCTCGTCCGGCGACCGGGTGCGGCGCTCGCAGAAGACCGCGGCCCGGGCGGGGATTGCTTCCGCTTCGAGAAACAGGCCGTTGAAGGCCGGTTGTTCGGAGGCATCCGGGCCGCCCAGCAGGGCCACCTCGGCATAGGACGTCACCTCGATCTGCCTTGCCCGGCTCGACTGATTGGTGATAACCAGGCGCCGCAACTCGACATCCTCTTCGGGGGATACCGCCACGCGCAGGTGCGTTCGGAGTTCGTCTCTCGTGGCGCGGAATTCGGCCACACCCTGGGAGAATTGCGCCTCGAAACGGTCGAATCGACAGCCCGCCGGCTGCGGGGTCGGAGACCAGAAGGTTCCGGAATCGCAATCGCGCAGATAGAGGAACGTGCCCCAGTTGTCCCGCGTGGAGTCCTCCTGCCAGCGGGTCAGGGCCAGATCGTGCCATCGGCTGTAGCCGCTGCCGGCGGTCGTCATCATTACATGGTAGCGTCCGTTGGACAGGAGATGGACATCCGGGACCGCGGCGTCCGCCGTCCGAAAGGTGCGGATCGTGGGATCGGCGAATTCCGCGTCACGCTGTGGATGCGGGCCCGTGCGGGTCAAGTCGGTCCTGGTGCGAACCTGCGCGAGGGGAATCCGCTCCTGCAGGAGCAGCAGGGAGGCGCGCATCCGCGGGTCGCCCAGGAATCGTTCATGCATGGGATGGTCGAGCAGCGCCTGGTCCAGCGCCAGCAGACTCATGCCGCTGTGATGGGCCATGTGGCTGGACACCAGGGAAAAGGTCCGGTCGGGAGGCACCCGGCCGGGCGTATAGTCGACCGCCTCGAAGAATCCGTAGCGTCCGCGGAATCCGAGAGCGCCCATCGCCTCCAGGTTGTCGCATGCGGCCCGCGGATCGATCATCAGGGCAAGTGCCGAGGCATAGGGGGCCACCACCAGGTCGTCGCGAAGCCCCTGCTTCAGCCCCAGGCCGGGTACGCCGAAGGCCCGGTACTGGTACGCTTTCTGGGCATCGAGTTGATAGTAGCCGCTTTCGGAGATACCCCAGGGTACGCGATGCCGCCGGCCATGGCGGATCTGGCGGGCCACCGCTTCACGGCACGACTGATCGATCAGTGTCGCCTCGAAGTTGGGCAGGAAAAGCAGCGGCATGAGGTACTCGAACATGGAACCGCTCCACGAGATCAGCACCGCGGTGCGGCCGCCCGGCGCAAGCTGGCGTCCCAGGTGGAACCAGTGTTCGGTGGGGATATGTCCCCGCGCGATGCCCAGGTAGCTGCACAGCCTGGCTTCCGACGCCAGCAGATCGTATACCCCGGGATCGCGCTTCCCCTCGTCGAGATTGTATCCTATCGACAGGAGCTTATGGATCGGGTCGTACAGGAACGCCATCTCCATTTCCGACAGGGCCTCACAGCTATGCGCGAGATCCGCCAGCCTGGCCAGCCGTTGACCGGCGCGTTCCCGGATCGTTTCGGAACCGTCATGCCCCGACGCAGGCTCTGAACGGGCCAGTTCGCGGAGAACGGGGAAGGCTTCGCCGGATGCGTGTGCGTGCGCGGGTGATCGAGCGTTTGAGCGGTGAGACCCGGAATATCCCGGACCCGCGGGCCCGGACACTTCTGTTGCGGGTGGAACCCGCGCCGGTCCCTGCGGGGGGACTTCGGGCAAAGAAAACCACTCCAGATCGGCGAGCAGATCATCGCATTGACGACGGACGGCATCGAGCCAATATGCGACTTCGCTGTCGGGATCCACGGTCGGAAGCAGTTGCGACGCAGTCGCGGCAAGCTCGGTCAACGCACGGGAGGCGCTGCTCGGGGTGTCCGCGCACGACTCCAGAGTGTGGATCCACTGGTTCACGGCTATTCGTACGGGTTCGGCCTCGGCATGGCCGGGCTGATCCTGCCGATCCAATTCCTCCAGCAGAATGCCGACGACGTCCTGCAATCCTTCCCGCCAGCGCGGCGGCAGGATGGTGCGGCCGGCCAGTTCGGTCAATCCAGTCCTGAGAGCTGTCAGGGCGCCCGCGAGATTGCCGCTGTCCGCCGTGGACACATATCGCGGCTCGGAGGGCTGCAACGTCCGCGTATCGTACCAGTTGAGAAAGTGCCCGCGATGCCGGGTCAGTATTTCCATGGTCCGGAAGGTCCGCTCGGTTCGGTCGAGCAGCGCTCCGGCGGAGATGTAGCCGAAATCCCATGCCGCCAGATTGCTCAGAAGAGCCATCCCGATATTCGTGGGGGACGTGCGGGTCGCCTGGCCGATGGGTGGATCATGCTGGACATTGTCGGGTGGCAGCCAATGGTTCTCCGGCCCAGCGAAGCGGGCAAAGTACTCCCACGTGCGCCGCGCGGTGCGGCGCAGGAAACGCCGCTGGCGTTCGCCCAGATCGCTGCCGCTGCGCGACTCCGGACGCCCCAGCCACCACAGGATCGCCGGCGAGGCGAACCAGGCGGCCAGCGTCAGGCATACTGCGAGGGATGCAAGCGGCGAACAGTCCGCGGACCCTGCCTGCCGGATTCCGAACCAGCACAGGGCCACGGTTACCGCCGCGGCCGGCGCGGGCCACATGGCCAGGAAGGTCCCGGGCAGCGTGAGCCGGGCCTGGATGCCGGCATCGGACGCCGTCTGCCACTCCAGCAGGTGCCCATGCCGGAACAGGCGCCATTGCGTTCGCAGGATATCGCTTCCAAAGACAAAGGCATGGAACGGAATCGCCAGCCATTCCAGCAGGCTGATGAGCCAGGCGCGGACTTCTTTGGCGGCGATATGCGGAAGATAGACGGCGTAGCTGAGGTGTCCTGGCTTGACGATCAAAGCCCGCAGAGAGCGCATGATGTCGGGCAGCAGATACACGCCAGCGAGCCGCGCCGTCCATCCCGCCGCCGACTGCGGGATGCCGAACCATCCAAGCAGAAGGGCCGTCAGCAAGGCACCTGGAACCAGCGTTCGCCGGAGGTTATCCAGAATCATCCAGCGGTCCAGCCATCCCAGCGGGTTCGACTGCCCCGCGCCGTCGGGACCGGGAACGCGGGGCAGCAGCCAGCGTGCGATCTGCCAGTCGCCGCGCGCCCAGCGCCGGCGGCGGGCGACATCGGCAAGATAGCGCGTCGGATGATCCTCGAGGAGTTCCACGTCGCCGAGGAATCCGCAGCGGGCATGGCAGCCCTCGATCAGGTCATGGCTGAGAATGCGGTTCTCGGGGAACCGGGTGCTTACGGCGGCATCGAAAGCCCGAATATCGTAGATGGCCTTGCCTATGAACTGGCCCTGTCCGAACAGATCCTGGTACACGTTGGAGACCTCGCGGGAGTAGGGGTCCAGACCCACATCACCCGCGAACAGACCCGCGTAGCGCGAGCTTTGCGATTGCGGCAGCGACACGCCCAGCCGCGGCTGGAGGATGCCGTAGCCCCGCGTTACGCAGCAAAGCGCCGGATCGATGTGCGGGCGGTTCAAGGGGTGCGCCATCGCGGCGATCATCCGCCAGGCGGCCCTTGGGGGCAGTTGCGTATCCGCATCCAGGACGATGCCGTAACGGACATCGCGCAGGAAAGCCGGGTCGCCTTCGATCCGTGCAAACGGTTCGGTGGCGCCCGTCAGTACCAGACCGTTGAAATCCTCGATCTTGCCACGCTTGCGCTCGTGCCCCATCCAGCAATTCTGGCCGGGGTTCCAGCGGCGGGACCGGTGCAGAAGATGGAACGCGGTGCGACCGGGCGCCGCGTATCGGACGTTCAAATCGCGAATCCTGCCCGCTGCCCGCTCGATCAGCGCTGCATCCCCGGGAAGGATTTCCTGATCCGCGTCGGGAAAGTCCGTCAGAAGGACCATCAGCAGGTTGGGATCGCGGTTGCCCAGGTATCGCAGCTCGAGGTTTTCCATCAATCGATCCGCCGCAGCGGCGCTGGTGAGCATCGCGGGTACGACCACTGCCGTGCGGTGCTCGTCGGGAATGCCCCGGGAGAAATCCAGGCGCTGCAGGACGCGGGGCGTTAACCAGAGACTCGCCCACCAGTTCACCAGGGACACCGCCGGACGCGATGCGGCCAGAAGGGTTGCCGCCCCCGCCGCCGCCAGCCACCACACCGGCTGCCCGCGTCCGACAACCGACATCACCGCAAGAGAGAGCGCGCCCGTGAGGATCGCGATAGCCAGCAGGTAGATCGGCAGCGCCGCGCGCCGCACTCCGCGTTCCAGGCGTCGTTGCAGAGACGGCCGGTAAAGAATCTCCGCTTCCATCCGGGCCCGACCGTCCCCGACCAGGTAGTAGCCCACCGTCCCTTCGCGGGCATCGGCGTCCCGATGCTGCAACCGCTCGGTCGCCAGTCGCAGGACGGTGGCGGCGACGTCCCACTCCTCCCGACCGCTGCGGCGCGACAGATCCTCGATTTCGCGGCGGCACATGTCGCGGGAACGGAAATCCTCCCGCGCGTGGGTGCCATCGGGATCCTGAAGCAGAATAGCCTCCACGGCGCTGAGCGATTCGACAGTATCCCGCCAGTCGATCCTGTCCAGCTTCCGCAGGCTGGCGATGCTGTGGCTTATCAAGGCATGATCCGCCGCCTGGTCCTGACTCTCGGCCTGCTGGAGCATCTCCAGCGTCTGGCCGCGCTCCGCCAGTTCCTGCTCGACCCAGTTGATCACCAGTTCCATGGCCGGATGTGTGCCCTGCAGACAGGAGGTCAGTTCGGCCAGAAATGGAGACGATTTCACCGTATCGCTCTGCACGAAGTCGGCCAGAATCGTTATCAGGGACTTCGGGTCATCC
This sequence comes from Candidatus Aegiribacteria sp. MLS_C, assembly GCA_002030045.1. Lineage (GTDB taxonomy): Bacteria > Fermentibacterota > Fermentibacteria > Fermentibacterales > JCC-6 > Aegiribacteria. Next base: position 18,626 of record LQBI01000003.1, read on the forward strand.
TGAATTGCCTCGATGAAACGCCCGGACCAGCTGCCGGCGGTCTCCCACTGTCGCCAGCGCCACGCGATCCGGCGCGATACGCGCCGCAGATTCTCCATCAGCGCCAGTCTTACCATTATCGGCACGGCCCACAGTTCGCCCAGTTTCAGCGGACGGACAGTCTGATATGCGCCAATGAACCGCGCGATGTTCTCGGCATCCACCCGTCCGTCAGTGTGTGCGACCAGTTCCAGGACCAGATCGTACACGCGGGGGTAATCCTTGAGCGGACCCGACGCCAGGACGGGAAGCTGCCGGCTGTAGCCGAGAGGAAAGAGCAGTCGAACCTGGTCGATCTGCTCTTCGATAAAGGAGAAATTCTCGATAAGCCATTTCGCCGCCGGCATCTGCGGACGGCCATGACGCGCGGACTCCGCCACATCCTCATAGGACCGGCGGATGACCGCCTCGTTCTCCGCGAGACGATGAAGGAGCATTTCCCGGCCCGAACGGTCCGCCAGGGTTCGCCCGGTCGCCAGGGAACGCGCATGGGATTCCAGTTGGGCGCCGCTGAACAGCGCGGCACGCAACGGCGGCTCGATCTCGCCCGCCTCATCCGCAGTGCGCGTCCACCGCCTGAGGAAGCGCAGGGTCATACTCCATCTCCATCGCCTGGCAGTCCCGCGATCCTGGAGGGCCTACCTCTGATGGACCTCATTGCTTGAGAGGCTGCCTGATGTTTCATCTGCCGACTTTCGGCGCCACGAGAACCTCTCCTGCGAAGCCGATCAGCAGCTCAACGAGCATGAGTTTCTCCATGATCGAGTCCATCTATATATGGTCATTCCATCCATCCCATTGCACGCAATTCTCATACGAACCCAAGGCAGGCAATTCGCGGCAGGAATACCGGTAGACCGAGAACGCCCCCTGCATAGTCCCAGGCGTGTGGTTTTCCCCCGCATCCGGACCCTCGGTCATACCCGCTTCCGTGCAATAGCAGCGATTTCGAGCATTCACTTCGTGGAATCTCTCTCCGTGATTCGCGGACGAGGAACTCCTGCACGCTTCAGTATAACCCTGAAGTGTTCCTTATCATAACTCTATTTGAATACCACCTCTCCTGTACCCCTACTTGCATGTACGAGGATCGCGGCAGACACATTAGGCAGAAGCTCGCGCACGATACCTTTGGATAGCATACCGTGCGCGAAGAAAGGCTGAACAGGGGTCAGACAGAGTCTAAGTCCTCCGGCCGCGTATCATGTTCACGATAAAACCACGACTGCTATCACCAGGAGAAGATGAATCAGACTGCTGCCCACGTTGAACGCGAAAAAACCCAGCGCCCAGGCAACAACAAGGATGATAAGGATAGTTGTAAGCATACATATCACCCCCCTCCATTTGCATTGGTACAGAATAATGAATCCAACATCGAATTCATTAGTACCTTAGTGTATATTGCAAAATACTTGATATTGTGCAACCTGCATTCCCGCTCATTATTTTTCCTGCACGGGGGAAAGAATGTCGAATGCCCTGGTAGATATGCTTTTGCCGCCTTGTCAGCGGGAAGGGGATGCGCCTGTCAAAGGAGTGAAGATTCACTGCTTCACTGGCCAGCAGCTGCCCGACGACAGTTAATACTCCCGAATGTACCATTCCAGATCTGCTCTGACATAAATGCCGGAAAGGAAACCTGCAAGATCAGGCCGCAGCCTGTAAACTGATTTCTCCATTGCAGATACAAACCCTGAATTCAACTGGCAAGTGCAACGCAACCGGTTTGCGTTGGTGGGTAAGCTGTTTCGCGGAAAATCTGGCATGGTCCGAAATCGAGGTTCCTGCTGAATACCGGTTCGACGGGCGTCAGGACCCGCTGTCAATACCGACCCGGTTCAGCAGTTGCCAGAAGGGCATGGGGTTCATCTGCCTCTCGGACCTCGGCTCCTTCAGGGCGCCTGTCCTCACCGGAACGTCGTAGAGCCTTCCCGGTCCCATGTGCGGGAGGATCTGCCGTGTGCCGGGGACGAGTACCCGGACAACCCGCAGAGGAGCTTCCGATCTCGTGAGGTCCGCGACAAGCGGCTCCATTCCACCGGCGGCCAGTATTCCGGTTAGTGCGCGAATATCCTCCAGCAGGTCCTCGCTCTGTTGGCTTCCGGCGGAGGTTGCCTCACGAAGGGGCGCACCGGGCTTCGGCCTGATGAAATCCAGGTCGCTGAACCGCTTCCCGAGGAAGCGAAGCGCGTTTTCGCTCATCCGGAAGATGTCCGAGGCGCTCTTCCATTCCGCTGCCATCTCCCCCATGGCCCGTGACAGAGCAACGGCGGGATCGGGATCGGCGCCGAAACCGAAGACCGGGTCCCTTTCCGGGTCGGCCCTGCTGATACCCGCTGCAGCCAGAACGGGCACTCCCAGGTCGGTGGTCAGGTCCAGTATGTGTACCTCCCAGCCGGCGGCATCCATCCTGTCGGCCAGGAGGTCGGCATCGGGCGAACCGAAGGACCGAAGGTCCCATCCGGGCGGGACCAGACGGTTGTACCACCAGATCGTGAAAGCGTCCCTCTCGATTATCTCAAGCAGTCCCTGGAGAATAGCCTCCTCCAGGCAGCTGCCCGCGGAGAGACCGCTGGTGGTCCATCCCGGCGGCTTGTAGCCGTGCTCCGTGGTGAAGGGGTAGCGAACCGCGAATGCGGGAACTTGTCTCCATTCATCCCGTGCCAGGGACCAGGCGGGTACCCAGTCGATGGGAGTGTCTGGAAGAAATGGATCGGACTTGCCCTGGGCCGCGCAGGTCTCAGAGAAGAGCCTCCGCTGCCGGGGGCTCAGGAGGACTATCCCGCCGGGAGCGACCGCATCGGAACCGGCGTCGGCGGCGGTCAGTAGGAGCGTCCGGTCCCCGGGGCGAAGCCGGGCCGAGTACCGTTCAACAGCCTCGGCCATTGCGCTGACCCTGGCCTGGGCCTCGCTCCTGCCCTTACCGTGGGAGACCCCGAAGCGGTCCGCCCTGACCGAGCGCAGGCACTCCACTGTCCTGGGAGCCGGATATTTCGCCTGGAACTGCCTGCCGTAAACCTGCATGTCCGGATGGAATTCCTTCACTCTGCCTATCACCCCGGTCAACCGGCTCACGTACCCCTGCAGATGCTCCAGGGTCTCGGATGGGGACCGGATCCGCCGACCGTTCTCACTTCCGGGATACTTCCACCTTGGTGAAAGCGAGAGGGGCTTTCCCCGATCCCGGTCCTGTTCCCGGAGACGGCAGGCCGGGCAGCCCTCCAGCGCTCTCAACAGGTGCTGCCGCTCACCGGCGCCCGAGAGGTCGAAGGAGAGTATACGCGCAGGTCCGCCTTCCGGGGGGGAGTTCTGCCGGCGGAGTTCACGGGCGAGGAGAGAGGAAGCGGCGGCCAGGGAGGCATCGGTCCATCCCATGGGTATCCCCAGCGGGAGGTACCGTTCCGCTCCCCGGTTGACCAGAGCCTCCACGTACCTGTGGCCCCGGAGCATCCCGGCCAGGCAGCGCCAGCACGGCGTAATGCCGGGAACGAACCTCGGACCGGCCAGTAACATCACTCCCGCCGGCTTGAAGATCATCCATTCCCGGGCCTCCTTCAGGGCCAGGGCGTTCATTGCCTCCAGTTCAGGCTCCAGGTAATCGTCAACAACGACCAGCCACGGTTCATCCGCTTCCCCGGCCCTCGGGTCGCCCCATTCAATATCCTCCAGCAGGGAGATGCCGGCATCCAGAAGGGCCGCAGATACCGCATCCCGGGGAGCGCTTCCGAGATAAACGGGTCTGACCGCTTCCGCCGGGACCGGCGGGACCGGCCCGGGGAACCGCAGGGTTCCGGCGGCATCCAGGAGAAGCCGCCCCGGAGAGTCATCCAGTCCCGCCTCCTCGAGGAAGCCGTCCCTCTCCAGGCGAAGGAGCCTGAAGCAGACGATCTCGGGGGGTTCTTCGGACGAGGCCGAATCGATTATACGGTCCGATGACCGGCAGCCGTCGATGAGCCCGAGAACTCTGTGAAAGCCTTCGCCGTGGAAGAGGTGCTCCGAAACCTCCGACAGGATGACCGAAACATCGATACCGGGCTGGACCAGGACGAAGTGGGGTTTCAGCCGGGGAATGGATATCATCCGGCCCCTTCCGGGGCCGGCCTGAGCAGGTTCCCCAGAGAGCGGGGGATGACTGTTCTCCTGCGGCCCTCCGGCGAGGAATAGCACCAGACGCAGCACTTACGGGGCGGGAAGTCCCGCGGGGGGATGGCGCCCCCGTCCAGGATCTCCCCGGCTATCTCCTTTGCATCGTATTCGATATCCAGCACAATCCCATCCCCGGAGGACCTCTCCGGGAGCATCTGCTGGAGGAACCTCGCCGACTCGTACCGGTACAGGGCCTTCCACCACGGAATTCTTTCGGCATCGGTACCTATGACAGCAGCCAGGAATCGCTCCATCTCTGTGACCAGCCGGTCCTGGGCCAGTACGTGCCCCACCCTTTCCTGCCGCAATGCTTCCGCACGGGAGCAGAGCATCTCCGGGAGTGCGCCTCCGTATATCCTGTCCAGCATGGCCAGCGTGGCGGGACACCTGGAAAGGTTGTTCATGATAAGGCCCAGCGCGAGTATCCGGTCCCTGGGAACATGTTCGCTCCTGTAGTGGCAGGCTGCAGTGCAGAGCTCCGGGTATTCGCGTATGAAAGCCCTGCAGGCAGGCGCGTCGAAAGTGTAATACTCCATGGTATGGCTCCCGTACGGATCCAGATCAATGGTCCGGTCGCCTCCGTCGTACAGAGCTGTATCCGGCAGCGGCGCCAGGGTATGGAAGATCAGGTCCACCCACCTCCCGCCTATCCTCCTGCACTCTATCGCGACGCGGATGGTATCGGCAAGGTCGGCTTCGGTCTCGTATGGAAACCCTATTATGAATGAGAGGTAGAGGCTCATCCGGAGACGGGAGGCGGTTGAGACCGCAACTTTCAGCCGGGCAGGGTCCCAGGGCTTTCCGATGAGGTCCCGTACCCGCTCCGACCCAGACTCGACGCCCAGGAAGAGCCCGTAGCAACCCGCGCTGGCCATCAGCTCCATGAGGTCCGTGTCCAGGTCGTCCACCCTTGCCGAACCGTTCCACAGGTACGGCAGACCGCTGTCCATGAATTCGTCGCAGAACTGCTCCATCCAGTCCCGGGAAGCGGTCAGCAGGTCGTGCACGAACGAGAACCTGGTGAATCCGGTGGCGGCTTCGGCAGCATGCATGTCCGCGATGAGGCGGGAGGGGCTCTTGATCCTGAACCTGCGTCCCCAGAAGCTGCTGGTGGAACAGAAGGCGCAGTTGTACGGGCAACCCCTGCCGGCCTCCAGTTCCAGCCGGGTCACGCCGTCCAGGGCGCCCTCGGGGACCAGGTCCCATTCTATCTCCGGGAGGTCGTCGGCATCATCGATCCGGGGAGGCGGAAAGTTGAGTCTCGGCTCCCCTCCCGCCCTCCATGCCAGACCCGGCTGCCGCGACATCGCTTCCGGGTCGCCCAGGGACCGCCAGATCGGAAGAGCCGTAAGTTCGGCCTCTCCGACGACGATGGCGTCGATCCAGGGACATGCGTCCAGGGTCTCCCTCCACAGCACACTCGGCTGTGGACCACCGAAAACCACTGTGACAGAGGGATCCATACGCTTCAGTTCCGCCGCGGTAAGGAGCGTCAGGGCATAGAAGCCGCAGTTGGCCGAGAATCCGACGATTTCCGGATCATGCTTGAGGATTGATCCGGCCAGCGTACGGAGAATATCATGCTCGGAGCTGCCCTCCAGCCCTGCCTCCAGGAGGATCGGACGGGCATCGATGCCGCCGCGGGAAAGGATGCTGGAGACAGTGAGCACGCCTCCGGCTACCGGGCTGCATATGATCGCCTGGCCCGTGGCGATGATGGGACCGACGAGGACCGTGTGCCTGTGACCCCCGCCGGCGTTCCTCCCGGACGGGTCTATGCACCGGTTCAAGGTCATCCTTCTCCGGCGGAGCGCACCGTCTCTACATCGGAATGGTGTTGCCGGCCAGCGGTAGAGATGAGGCTGCCAGGCGGTCCTCCAGCTCCTCCACTTCACCCAGGTCATCAGGCTTCACCGGCAGAACGAAGCTACGCAGGTTTTTCGTATCCTCCAGCACCCTTATCTCGACGCCGTCAGGGACCGCAATGCCTTCGGCCTTCAGAACGGATGCGGGGTCGGCAAGGAAGTTCTTCCTGTAGGCCTCATCGATCCAGCACTTGGCAACGATGCGGGAGATGATCCTGTCGTGTTCTTTCCGGTCCATTCTATGACACCTTTCAGATTACCGCGGTGACAGCACCGCAGGATGGTGGAACAACCGTCTCAGGTTTCCGGCACCTGTTCGCCGGACCCGTAATCTCTCGCGATCTCACGAATCCAGTGCGTCCTTGCTGCCAGAGTCCGGGAGAGGTTCATCCCCATTCTGGCAAAAACCAGTATAACGATGAAAGCCGCAAAAACAAGCTTGCCTTCGGAACCCTGACCGGTCAGGAGCTCCCTCCCGTAGATGTAGAGGGGAACGAGTATGAAGAGAAGCGTGCAACCGCCTCCCAGCAGCCCGTATACGAGGTAGATGAGCCTGTCCCTTCGACCGTATCCGCATTCGGATGGTCTGCCCCCCGTCGCCCTTATCGCCATCCGCTTCCAGAAGCGGAAGGAGTTCCGCCGAAGATTGCTTTCTCCGAGGATATCCTCCAGGATGTAGTAGGCGTCCATCCTCAACAGCGGGTTGAGATTCATCACCAGGACCAGGGCCTCCATCAGGGCCGCCGCCGCGAAGAACATCTCCCAGCCCGAGCCGGTACCAGCTGAGACAAGGAAACCCAGCATGCAGGCTCCCAGTATTCCGAAGGTTACCAGCGGCCCTCCCAGGGAGACCAGTATCCTGCGACGTCGGCTCCTCATGCCCCAGGCGGAGGAGACGTCACAGAAGAATATCAGCATCACCAGGTAGGGCATGAAGCCCATCCGGTCCACCCTGCCGCCGAAGTGCTTGCAGGTGAGACCATGGCCCAGCTCGTGCATGATGGTGGTGAGGAATACGAAAGCGTACAGGACGGGGAGCATCCACGGGTGGCGGAGTGCATAGGGGCCCGTGGAATGGAGCACCTGCAGGAACCGGTCCCCATGGGTGACCAGGGGAACGAGACCGGATAGACCCATCAGTATGAGGATGATCCCTCCCGGCCACCCGATCAGGATGCCGAGTTTCTCCGCCAGCATGCCCAGCAGCTTATCGGACTTCCTGAAGCTTATCCCTTCCTCCAACAGACGGCGGAGCTTCCCCCGCTTCCGGCCCGGGAGGGCACCGGCCCCTGCGGCCAGCATCCCGTTCTCCTCCAGCGCCAGGTAGAGCTTGCGCAGGATGTCGGGAGATATCAGCCCGAACTGCTCGACGGCGGTGAGGTACAGGTCTTTCAGTTTCGTCTTTCCATCCATGCCGCTTGCGAGAAAGCCGTCCACCCGGTCCAGGCGGAGCACCTTCCCCGTTCCGATGTCCTCAACGACGGTACCTGCCGAATCGACTACGTCATCGGGCTTCGGGCGGCCGATCCGCAGCGTTCCGGCAAGAGCGGGGGAGAGTCCGAGGAACCAGGGCTCCCCTTCGCAGTCTTTATCCCTGGGATAAGCGAGAAGCCTTATCATGCCTTCGGATCCCCTCCTCCCCATGAATACCCGGTCGGCCCCCTCCAGCAGCCCCCCAAGCCACTCGGGTGCGGTGGTGCCGTCAGCGGAATGGAACAGAAGTGCGCGATCCTTCATGGAAATGAGCACATCAACGATGACCACGCCTTCTTCAACTTTCATCGACAGTTTCGGGGAAGTGCCATCACCCTGCGAATCGAATTGCTTCAGGATACCGGATACGTCATCCTCCAGCTTCCGGGCCCTCTCCCCGTCTATCCCGTGGGCTTCCGCGAAGGCCCTGACTCCGCCGGAGGCAGAGCTTTGCCCGGCAGTCCCCTGAGTCATCGTTATAACATCGTCAATCGTATAAGAGGCATGCTTCGCTCGACCTGCAGCCCGGTCCCGGCCGGTCTCGGACCTCCTCCGGTGGATATCCTGTTCTGACAGGCTCTGGTGGTCCTTCGGCCGGATCATCATCTGCCTGGTGAGCGGCGGACCACGTTCGTTTTTCAGGTAAGGTAGATAGCGTCATGCAATTCATCCGTCAACAGGACTTGGACAGCCCATGCCCGGAAGAATGAGGAGATCTTCCTGGGACGGAAGCAATTTCCTCAGGTCTTTTACTCCTTACGACTTGACATGGGTTTATGTATACATATGTTCACCACTGTTCGCGATCGGGGTTGCTTCATCGAGAGGAGAAGGAATGGAGAACGAGTGCATGAAACACGGGGCATTCAGCTGGTTCGAGCTGATGACCACCGATGTGCAGGGGGCGAAGGACTTTTACGCCGGCCTGTGCGGCTGGGAGTACGAGGACATGCCCATGGGGGACGGAGACCCGTACACTGTGGTCAAGGTGGATGGCAAGGCTGCAGCCGGCATCATGGCCCAGCCCGAGGAATGCAGGGGGATGCCTTCTTCGTGGGACATCTACATAACCGTGGACGATGTGGATGCGACGGTGAAGCAGGTGGTTGAGCTGGGAGGCAAGGTGCTGCGCCCGGCCTTCGACATTCCCGAAGTGGGCCGCTTCTGCGTTCTTCAGGACCCCCAGGGCGCGGTTATCATGGCCATGACCTATCTTCAGAAGTAGTACTTCCTGATCCATGCCGGCCTCATCAGTGGGGCCGGCACCTCTGATACCTCGCCTCTTCTCTGAGGAGGCTCCCTCTCTTCTTATCAAAAGGAAGGGTAGAGATCGAGTACCCTAGTACTCCATTGCCTTGATGGACGCCCAGGTGGTATGGTCCAGGCCGACCTCGTCGCCGTAGAATGTAAGGGTAAGGTCCCAGAGCTGCCAGTTTATGCTGCCGGATCCCGGGTGTATGTCGGAGCCGGCCTGGGCGTGACCATGTATCTTGAAATCCACGATATTGCCCACAGTCACCGGTATCTGTGCGTGGATGGGTTCCGTAGTCTGGTCGAATCCTTCGTAGAATTCCACCCAGCCCTGCCCGAGTACCCGGTAGTAGATCCTGGCGACTCCATATCCGGTGCCCGATGAGTACGTGGTCAGGTCCTGCTCGACATGGAATACCACGGAATCACAGCCGGAGGGTATCAGGACCGCGGCAGTGTACATGATGGCGTCCGCGGATTCGTACGGGTCTGAGCAGGCCGCATGCATGTATGCTCCCGCGGGCGAGAAAGTCCACTCCGAGCAGTAACCTTCCAGGCTCCAGCCGTCAGGCAGTTCCGTGAGATCGTAGTCCCATACGACCAGATCCGATACCGCGGCCTCCGCCGCCGCGAGGACAACCACGCACAGCAGTATTCTCATTCTCATTTCCCCACCCTCCTTGCACTTCCACACCCATGAATGCCTTCCATCCAAATATCTGTCTTTCATTCACATCACGTCCATACTCTCCTCCGGTCAGGGCTGTGGAACGGATCGCAGCCTTCGATGACATGCTCCGTGTCACTTCGGGAAGGCGCTCCTCATGATGTCGGGACCGGTATGCACCTGGCATCCCTGCTTGAAGACGATTTGACCGGAAGTGCAGCAGAGCGTATGGTCCTTATGGATCATACCACATCCGGAGGCGTTCAACTGAGACAGGAAGTCAAGGAAGCTCTGAACCTGCTGATGAAGAGGGCGGTGCTTTCGCTGCCCCTCCTTGGGCTGAGCGTCTATCTACTCATTCCGCTGAGGCCGCTCTCCTTCTTCTCCTCCCTGCCGCTCGTCATAGTTGGCACTCTCCTGGTCGGACCGCTTTCCACCATCTTCGCCGAACCCACCGGCTCGGTCTTCAATCCGCGTGGAAAGACCGGGAGGCCGCACCTCGCCTTCAGCCTCCCGGAATCAAGGATAATGAACGGGGAATACCGGGAAGCCCTTAAGCTCTACAGGGAGATGCTGGAGGTGGACCCCCGGAGGCTGGAGGTCTACATCAGGATACTGGAGCTGGCCTTTGAGGACATGAAGGAGCCGCAGGTCGCCCTGGAGACCTTCAGAGAAGGGATGAGGAATCTGAGCAACCAGCGCGGGAGGGACATCCTGTCAGAGGAATACAGGAGGCTGAGGGCCGGGTACAGGGGCTAGAGGCTCTCCCTCACCGGGCAATCCGGGCTGAATCCTCGCACCATGGTCTTCACGACGCTGTCGGAGATGGCGGGAATGTCGTCGACCCTTATTTCAACGGAATCGGTCATGAGGGCGTGGAGCAGCCTTCCGTCCCTGCTCATTCGGACGGCTCCGTCGATGAGGAGCATGGAGAGGCCGTGGAGTGAGGACCATGTGACATTGGCCATCTCCACCGGGTCGGAAGACCGGAAACCTCCTCCTTCCTGGCACCTGACGATGATGTCCGTGATGACCGAGAAGGCGCCGGCGGCAGCGTCGGATAGTTCCGGGACAGGGGCCCCGTCGTTCAGCTCGAAACCGAACATCAGGTTGTAGAGGGTGGGTCTGGTGACCGCGAAGCGGACGTAGGCCCAGGCGCACTGCCTGAAGAGTTCCAGAGGTACGGTAATGCTTCCTGTGGCTTCTGCAAGTGACTCGCGGAGCCTGTGGAAACCGTCGGCGGCCACGGCTCCCATCAGCGCGGTCTTGTCCTGGAAATGCCTGTAGGACGCCGATCTCGAGACGCCGATGGTCTTGCTGAGATGGCGCATGGTGAGGTTTTCGAGACCCTCCTCCTCCAGTATTCGGGAAGCGGTGCTGACGAGGATGCTCCTGAGGTCCTGGTGATGATAGTTCTTTTTTCCCATTGATCTCCTCCGGTCAATGCTACACTGGAATGTTGACAGTGTCAACATCCTTATCTATAATGTTGACATCGTCAGCAAATTCATGGTTCCATGGAGGTCCCAATGCCAGATAACCGCATGCCATCACTTCGAATAGGTACCCTCGAATCCGCCCTGCCCATCGTACAGGGAGGCATGGGAGTGGGCATCTCTCTGTCCGGCCTGGCCTCGGCGGTAGCCGAGGAGGGCGGCATCGGGGTCATATCCACCGCCGGAATAGGCAGGGGCGAGCCGGATTTCCGCAGCGACCTGAAAGCCGCAGATGAAAGGGCCCTTCGCAGCGAGATCCGCATGGCAAGGACCAGGACCGGAGGCATACTGGGCGTCAACATAATGATGGCCCTGTCTGACTATGACGATCTATTGAGGGTTTCCATCGAAGAGGGCATCGACGTAATCTTCATCGGGGCCGGTCTTCCCCTGGGGCTTCCGGAGGGCCTCACGCTGGAAGAGTTCAGGAACTGCAGGGCGATGTTCGTTCCCAAGATATCCTCAGCCAGGGCCGCAAAGGTCATACTGAAGGCATGGGACAGGCACTTCGGGCGCGTACCGGACGCCTTCGCTGTAGAGGGGCCCCTTGCCGGCGGGCACCTGGGATTCTCCAGGGAAGACCTGGAATCGGGAAACTTGAACCTCGACACCATCCTGGCGGAAGTCCTCGCTGCAGTTGCCGAGTACGAGCCAGATTACGGCAGCATACCGGTGATAGCCGCAGGCGGCATATACACCGGCGCGGACATACACCGCATGCTCTCGCTGGGAGCCTCCGGCGTCAAGATGGGAACCCGTTTCGTTGCCACCACGGAATGCGATGCCCACAGGAACTTCAAACAGGCCTACGTCGACTGCCGGAAGGAGGACCTGGTCATAATAGACAGCCCTGTAGGGCTCCCCGGCCGGGCCATCTCCAGCGACCTCCTGACCGAGGTGGAGCGAGGCGGCAAGAAACCTCTTGAGTGCATATGGCAGTGCCTTCGAACCTGCGACGTCAAGAAAGCCCCCTACTGCATCGCCAGCGCTCTCACCAGCGCGAAGCTGGGGGACCTGCGCAACGGTTTCGCCTTCGCCGGGGCGAACGCCTACCTCGTGGACAGGATAATCTCGGTAAAGGAACTGGTCTCAACGCTAATCGACGAATTCGATGCAGCCTGCAGAACTGCTAAAGGGAAACTGGTCCTGCAGACGGTCACCTGATCGGAGGACCGTCAGCCGGGTTCCATCTCCGAATTGATCTCGACCGGCATCCCGGTCATTCCCGCAGCAGAATAAATGACCGGGATGCCTTATCGCTCATCGGCAGACAGGGGGATCCCTCCGCAGTACGTCCGCCGGATCAGCCTTTCAACTGTTACTTGTTCGTCTTCGGAAGGACGAAAATGAGTGCCCAGACACCCGCAATACCGACGATTATGTAGATGACCCTGCTCAGGTCCCATCCCAGAGCGAGTATGCCGGAGATCAGATCCTTCCCGAGTATTCCGAAAATACCCCAGTTGATGGCGCCGATCACCGAGAGCAGAATGGCAAGCCAGTTCATGAATTTCTTGTTCTTCACTGTTTTCCCTCCTTTCAGAATTGGCATGCCTAATGTGTATCACGGTGCTCCGATTGGCAAGGACGGCTGAGAGCGGGTCCCGGCTCAGCTCAGCCCACCGCCCTGCCAGTTACCCTCTCGATGAACCAGAGAACGAGCATTACAGCGGGTATGATGAGCAGGAACCACTGGTCTATCAGAACCAGGCCCGCCACCATTCCAAGGATGCCTCCGAAGAGTTCTATACCGCAGAGGTTCTCGCCGCTTACCCTGTTGATCAGTTCCTCCAGCTGCATGAGGTCGAACTCGTCCACCTTCCTGCGGACTATCTCCTCTATGTCTATCTTGTCCGCGTGCTCCAGAAGGAAATCCCTTGCCGTCCTCCTGAACTCCTCCGACCGGACCTTCCCGGAGGCGTACTCCTTCAGCGCGGTCACGGCGGAGTCCAGCTGGCGCTCCAGCCAGTCCCAGAAGGTCCCGGACCTCAGGAACTCCAGCAGCTTCTTCCTCGCTGCAGGTATGCCCTCGGTCCTGGCCCACTCGTAGAGCCCGGTCTTCTGCTCCTCCAGGAAACGGGAGAACCGCTCCCTTACTGCCGGGTCCTCCCCCATGGCCGCGATGGACGAGGCGTTCTCCTCCAGGAGATCCATCACCGTGTCAACGAAAGCGGGCTCCCCGGCGCGCTTCAGCAGCTCCTCCTCTATCATTCCGCGGTCCACCCTGAGAAGGTCCCTGCCCAGCTTCAGGGCGTTCTTCACCAGGAAGGACCGGGAGTCTATCCACTCCTCCAGCATCGAGTTGACCATGTCAGCTATGGCAGGCGCGTTCTCCTGCACGATCCTCGTGACCACCATGGTGAGTAGCTCAAGCGTACCGGGCTTCTCCAGCTCACTCTCCAGGGCCGACCTTGCGTAGGACCAGACGGTATCCGCCGGAAGCCTGTCCGCCAGGAAGCCCTTCACTATCTCGGCTGACTTCGCGAGAAGCAGGTCGGCGTTCTCCTCCCCCCTGTCCAGGATGTACCCGGCGACGGCGGCGGTGGCCCTCGCCCTGCTGTCGGGGTCGTCCACCCACCTGTGAACGTACTCCAGGGCGCTTTCGGCCGTCCTGTCGATGAGCCCGTTCTCCTCTACGTAGGAGAGTATCGAATCGGTATCCAGCAGCTCCCTTGCCACGGCCTGTGCTATGGCCCCGGCAAGCTCCCCCCTCCTGGCGGGGATCAGCCCCTGCCTGCCGAAGACGGTCCTCCGATAGGGCCGGAACAGCATCTTTATGGCGAAGTAGTTGGTCCAGATACCCACGGTGCCGGAAAGGCATATCTTGAATACCCAGTCCAGCCACCTGTAGTCCAGGTCCAGCCTGAGAAGGATGCCGGAGATGAGAGTGAACAATGGAAGCATGATTATCGCAAGCCTGCGCCCTGTACGGATCATCCGAGCATCTCCCTGTTCACCTGTGGACCGCCGCCTCTGTCACTCGATATACCGGAACCGGCTGGAATCGCAAGGGCCGGTCTCAGCGGCTGTCCAATCCCAGGAAGACATGGTGGACCCTCTTCATGATGCCGTTCCCGCTCTCGGAGAGGCCCAGGCGGCTGTACATCCTCTGGAGTGCGGGTCTCCATTCCCTCTCCGACGAGGGGCAGAAGAGGCCGTCCGGCCTCCTGTCACCGCAGAAGCATATACAGACCAGCCTTGCCATCACTCCGCGGGTCTCCAGGAAGTCCAGCACCACCAGCCTGCTGGCGTACTGGTAGTACTCGGACATCCAGGATTCCGAGAACTCGACACCCAGGCTTACGGCGGTCCGGGATACGACACCGGATATTCTTTCCAGGCTGCCCGGGGAGACGGCTCCGCAGGAGGAATGCAGCTCCTGCACATGTGCCCTGGCCTCGACAAGGATCCACTCTGTGGAGCCGTCGAAGGCCAGGACCTTGCCCACAGCGTCCCAGGGGTGCAGGGTGACGCTCCGGGGCCAGAAACCCTTCCAGGCCTCCAGAGCCTTCTCCTCGCGGCTGTTGCCGCCGCGGAGGAAGTCCATGCCCGAAAGCCCGCTGTCACCGTTCTCACGGGCGAAACCAAAGTCCAGCCACTTGATGGCGCTGATACCTGTTGCAGCGCAGACCCTGTCGTTGAGGAGTTCCCGGTGATAGCCCAGAAAACGCAGAAGATGCCAGGCACTCCCGTAGGGTCTGTCGACCCCGTCGAAGGGAAGCTCCGCCATGTCAGGTCACCCCCCCTGCAGCCTTCGTCGAAGAACGGTCCATCATCCGTCCCTTCTATCCTCTCCATATCATGAATACTATCTGTCCCTACGGAACGAGAATGCAAGAAGATTGCCAGAAAGATCAGCCGACCATTACAATGGGAATACTGAATAATGTGACATGATACACGGTGAAGCATGATTATTCGACCGGATGCTCATAATCTGAACGGCTGTAGCAGGTTCGGGACCCTTTGACCTTGAAGGGTCCCTGGCGTATCGTCCCCTTCATAATTGGTCCATATTCACGGGAGGGATCATGCTCAACCTCATTCCCAGGTTCATAAGCGACAGCCTGTCCGGGGACGGGAAGACCCCTGAGGGTAGCTTATCCGCGGCGGTCATGTACGTGGACATCGCCGGTTTCACCGGGATCACCGAAGAGATGATGAGGAAGGGCAGGCACGGGGCCGAGGAGCTGTCCGAGCTCATCAACAGGATCTACGGTCCCCTGACGAGGACCATTCACGACGGAGGGGGGTTCATAAGCACCTTCGCCGGGGACGGAGTGACCGCCGTTTTCCCCGGAGACTCCTGGCCCGCTGCCATGGACGCCGCGGAGACGATCCAGGACAGCTTCCGCAGGCGGAGCGGGTACTACGGGAAATACAGCAGCGGAATGGCGGTGAACGCCCGCATCGGACTGTCTTACGGTACAGTCTCCTGGAAGGTGTTCGGCGACGGACCCAGGACCTACCTCTTCTACGGCGAACCGGTGAAAGGCAGTTCAGACGCCACCAGGGGCAGGATGGCGGGTGAGATATCCCTTTCCAGTAGCATGGCGGAGAAGCTGAACGATTCCGGCGGAGCAGTCGGAGATTCTCCCCGGAAGGGCCGGGGCCGGCCGGGCAGGGTGAGGCCCGCCATAGCCGGGCAGTTCTACCCGGAGCAGCTGCTGAAAGCGGATTTCGGGGGGGAGTTCCGCAACGTCGCATCGATGTTCACAGGCATCCGGTGGGACGGCAACGAGGAAATCGATCCCGTGGTGGAATCGGTCCTGTCCAGGACCCGGGACTACGGCGGTTACTTCAACGGAATGTTCTTCGACGAGAAGGGACCCCATGCCCTCGTTGTGTTCGGTGCTCCGGTGTCCTGGGAGAACAACGCCGAGAGGGCCCTGGACCTTGCCCGGGCACTTCGGGACCGGCACCCGGGAAGTCTGAAGACCGGGATTACACAGGGCAGGGTTTACGCCGGGTTCGTGGGCAGCGGAAGGCGTTGCTCCTATACGGTCCTCGGGGATTCGGTGAACCTGGCCGCCAGGCTGATGGAGAACGCGGAGTGGGGCTCTGTGCTGGTGCCGGAAGGCATGGCTAAAGCTGCCCGGGGGGAAGAATCCGCCGACGAGCCCTTCGAGATACAGGTAAAAGGCAGGTCTCGGCCGGTCAGGGTATGCGACGCAGGGTCCTTCGGCGGAGGGTCGCGGAGGACGGTCTTCGAAGGCTCCATGGTGGGCCGGGAGAGGGAGACCGCAGCCCTTCGGGAACTGCTGGAACCCATGCGCCGGGGCAGGTTCGCCGGAGTCATCTACGTCTACGGGGAGGCCGGCATCGGAAAGTCCCGCCTGGTCTCCGACCTCGCCTCCGGCATGCACGGTGCCAGCACCTACGTGATGCAGACCGACGAGGTCCTCCGGCGGGGGCTGAACCCCTTCGCCTACCTGCTGAAGGATTTCTTCGGCCAGGCCGAGAGCGCGGACAGGTTCATCTTCGGCGCCAGGTGGGACAGGCTGATGGAGAGCCTGGCCGCCCACCCGGACCATGAACGGTCTTCCTCGCTGGCCGCGGAGCTGAAGCGTACAAGGTCGTTCCTGGCCGCCCTGACGGAGAACTGCGAGGAGGGCTCCCTGTACTTCCAGCTGGACGCCAGGGGCAGGTTCGACAACACCGTCCTGGGCCTGAAGGCTTTCTTCAAGGCGCTGAGCCTCGTCAGGCCCTCCATCTTCGTCCTGGAGGACCTGCAGTGGCTGGACGGGGAATCCGGCGCGGTCCTGAAGACCCTCACCCAGAACGTAGAGGATTACCCCTTCGCCATCATCGCTCCGTCCAGACCGGAGGACGACGGAACGAAGCCGTCCCTGGCGCTGGACGAAAGCGTGCCCGTCTCGGAGATAATGCTGAGGGCCCTGGAGGGTGAACCTGAGATGGACCTGGTCCGCCTGCGCCTGGAACGCGAACCATCCGCCGGGCTCCTGCGGTTCATAATGGACCGCACCGAGGGCAATCCCTTCTACATAGAACAGTTCTGCCTCTACCTCAGGGAACAGGACCTGCTGGAGGAGAGTGACGGCAGGCTGCACCTGGCGGAGAGAGACCCGGACATTCCCCAGAGCGTCAACGCCGTGATCGTTGCCAGGCTGGACAGGCTCTCCATGAGGCTCAGGCAGCTTGTGCAGACCGCCTCGGTCCTGGGGCGGGAGTTCGACGTAAAGGTTTTGTCCACCATGCTCAGGAGCGATGCGGCCGGACTCCAGCGGCTGCTCCGCGAGGGATCGGGAGAGGCGATATGGTCCGCCCTCAGCGAGATCATCTACATCTTCAGGCACGCCCTCCTCCGCGACGTGGCCTACGACATGCAGCTGCGGAGGCAGCTCCAGGAACTCCATGCAATGGCCGCGGGAGCCATGGAGGAACTGTTCCCCGGGGTCAGCTCAAGGTACGCCGACATCGCCTACCACTACGAGAAGGCGGGCATTCGGGACAGGACGCTGGAGTACCTGCTAAAGGCGGCGCGCTTCGCCGAGCGGGAGTACAGGAACGAGGAGGCAGTGGACCTCCTGAAGAGGCTGGCGGCGCTCCAGGACGACACGGAAGCCAGGATACGGACCGAGCTGGACATGGTCCAGATCCTGGTGATGCTGGGCAGGTGGGAGGAGGCTGAGGAGATCATCCTGCGGGACCTGGCACTCGCCGTGGAAAAGGGTCTGAGAGGCTCTCAGGCCGAGTGCCTCAAGTCCCGTGCGGCCCTGAAGCACAGGAGAGGCGCCAACCAGGAGGCGATAGGCTACCTGGAGGAGGCCGAGCGGATATTCGAGGAGCTGGACGACGCGCTGTCCCTGGCCAGGATGCGCAACGTGTCGGGCAACATAAATACGGTCCTTGGCAACTTCGATGCGGCGCAGGAGGACCTGGAGGAGTCGGTGAGGAACGCCGAGACGACAGAAAACAGGGAACTCATGGCGCTGAACATCTCCGACCTGGGAAACGTGTACCTGTACCGTTACCAGCTGGAAAAGGCGGAGGAGTGCTTCGTCAGGGCCAGGGCCCTCTGCGAGGAGATCGGCGACAGGAGGACGGACGCCAACATCGTAAACAACCTGGCCGTGATAGAGTACTACCGACGCAACTACGGAAGGTGCCGCGAGCTTCTGGACCACTACCTGGAGATATCCGCGGAGGTGGGCGACAGGGAGAGCATGACCTACGTCCTCGGGAACATTGGCGTTCTGAGGCAGGAGATCGGCGAGCTGGACGAGGCCCTTTCCTACTACAACCGGCAGCTGGCCCTGGCCGAGGAGCTGGGCAGCGACTACAACAGGGCCTTCGCCTTCCGTCAGATAGGACATCTCCACTGGATACGGGGCGACTACCCGGGTGCCCTGGAGAGCATGGAGAAGGGGCTTGCCATAGCCGAGAGGACCGGAGAATCAAGGGGCATAGCCCTGACGACCAAAGAGATAGGCAAGATACACTTCGAGATGGGTGATTTCGAAAAGGCAGCTGAATACATCGAGAGGTCGATGGAGAAGTCCCGGAATACCGACAGGGAGGTGTACTGCGACGGGCTCTTCTTCATGGCCAGGCTGGCCATGCGCCGTGGCATGCACGAAGCCGCGGTAACCAGGGTCGAGGAGCTGATCGGGATCAGGCGAGACATAGGGGAGGCCTACCCCCTTGCGGACTCTCTGATAGACTGCGGCGAGATAATGCACACCATCGGCCGGAAGGAACGGGCGCGGGAACTCGTTCGCGAGGCACGGGGGATCGTGGATTCACTGGAGGACCCGGAAAAGCTCGCGCACTACCTGAAGCTGGGTGAGATGGTCCTGGCAGGGACCGAAGATCCCGATGCGGCCGGGAAGGGTCTCCTGGAACTGCTGGAGGAGCAGGACATCGGTGAGGAGTTCGCGGCCCGGGTATACCTTCACCTGTGGCGCATGACCGGCGGTGACGGGTACCGGGACAGGGCTTCGGAACTCTACCGCAGGTTTTACGACCAGGTAAGGAACTCGGAGTACAGGGAGATACTGGAGGAGCTTGACCGGCGGTGAATCGTTCCCCGGTAACAGGATCGGAGGAAGGAAATCCTGATGACTGACAGGTATGCGGAACTGAAGAGTGAGGCCTGGGGCTGGCTGAAGCCGATCCAGACCGTCCACCTGGCCACATGGGACGGCCGGTACCCCAGGGTGAGGCCCGTGAGCATGATCTTCGACGAGGGGAGGTTCTGGGTGTCAACCGGCGCTTCCGACGCGAAGGTCAGGCAGATCGGCGAGCATCCGGTCTTCGAGTTCTCACTGATGCTGAAGAAGGGTGACGAAGGCGGGACGCTCAGGTGCTCCGGTGCCGCCGCAATAGTAACCGATACGGAGACTAAGAGGACGATGTCCCGGCGCATACCCTTCTTCGGCCAGTACTGGAATACTCCGGATGACCCCACCTTCTGCCTTGTAGAGCTGCTGGTGGAGGAAGTTGAGTACATGCGCCCCGGGGACATGACGGCCCTGCGATTCAGCGTATGATTCTGGCGCCTTCAAGACGGAGCGGACAGGCCGATGCTTGACATCTACGTCGACGGCGACGGCTGCCCGGTCAAGGACGAGGTTTTCAGGGTAGCCTCCAGGTACGATCTGAAAGTATTCGTGGTATCCAATTCCTGGATGCGCATACCCGAATCCAGCCGCGTCCAGCTCATCCTGGTGGAGGAGGGGACCGACGTGGCGGACGACTGGATAGCGGAGCACGTCGAAAAGGACGACATAGTCATCTCCGGGGACATACCCCTGGCCTCCAGGTGCCTGAAGAGGGGGGCCGGGGTCATAGGCAACACCGGCAGGCCCTTCGACGAGGACAACATCTGCGACGCACTCTCGGTCCGCAACCTCCTGCACGGCCTGCGGGAGGAGGGCATGATGATCGGAGGGCCGAAGCCCTTCGACAGGAAGGACCGGTCGAGGTTCCTCCAGGCGCTGGACGAGATGATCGTCGGGATCAGGAGGAGGAACGCTTCCCGGTGAGACAGTGCCGGAAAGAGACGGCGGCCCTCGGGGAGGGCCGCATCTTTCCGGCTTGCCCGGAACGTTCAGAACTGGGACTTGATGGCTCCCCAGGTCTCGTTCTGAAGGGCGGAGGGGGTCCAGTCTATGTCCAGCTTGTAGAGGTTGTCGTTCTGGGGGTAGACCCACAGGTATTCACCGTCGTAGTCGACCCCTCCTGCGCTGCTTGAACTCTCTGTGAACACGCAGGACCATACCGGTGTCATGTTGACGCTTCCGTCCGGCTCGAGAGCGAAGATGAAGATGTTGTCGGCGCCGGTTATCTGGCAGCAGACGAACAGGTAATCTTCCCAGACGGACATTCCCGACACGGTGGCGAAGGACGCTGTGGTCCAGGTTACCGATGTCTCAGTGCCGGTATAGGGACCCCAGGCTATCTCATCGGCGAAGAAATCCGAAGCGTAGATGTTGTCGTGGCCAGCCCCGACACCGCATACGGCCTGCCATCCGGCAGGACCCGCCAGGTTGCCCGAGAAGTAGGGATCCGCTCCGGTTGTGGATACATCGTAGACCGCTATGAGACTGCCGGCCCAGTCTCCGAAGAAGAACTGGTTGGGGGACGAGGCGTACTCGCAGTAACCCATGTCGTCGGGATCGACCCCGCTGCTGATGGCCCAGGTGTTGCCTGTGGGCGAGCCGGTCGACATGTCGAACTCGTTGTTGAGAACAGGGGTGTACTGGGATATCCAGATGCTGTTCGTCACGTCGTCCTGAATGGCCAGACCGTAGGCGGAACTGAGCCCCACCGCGTAGGAATCCTCTACGGTATAGGTGCCCCTGACCAGAGCACTGCCGTTGTAACCCGGGTTCCCCGTCCTCTCCGAGGCCTGAGCCGCGAGGAACATGCAGAGGACCAAGAATACTGCCACTTTCATACTGTCTCCCTTCAGTCATTACGGAACTCCCGCTAACTCTAATTCATCATTCCGCTGGAGATGTCAACCCTTTCAGATGCCGACTATTCTCAGATGGATCTTATATCGTTATCTGTCAAAGTATTAATAAGTCTTTGACGTGGCGGGACGCTCTCCCGCTGCGGTAACCGATCCGGATTTGCGATCCGGATTTGCGCTCCGGGTTTGAGATCCGGGTTTGGGATCCGGATTTGAGATCCGTATCCCGAGTCCCGGACCGGGCCCACTCACCGTCCCGCCTGCACCATCTTGACCGTAAAGCGAACAGATACTGACTCGAGGCGGCGGAAGTAGACCCCGCTCTCCAGAGGTGCTCCGTCACCGCTGCTGCCGTCCCATACCGCTACGTGAGGACCCGCTCCGATTACGGAATCGACCAGCTGTCTCACCAGCCTTCCAGAGGAGTCGTTAATGCTCAGAGTGGTTCCTGCCGTGAGCCGGCAGGTCTGAGTGTATGGAAGCGCGGAGACTGACGGGTTCGGCCTGCAGCTGGTGCCAATGCACCCCAAACGCATGAGGATCCCGATGGCTTTCCGGAATCGATATACGAGTGAACAGGCGGACGGCCAACTCGGTACGGCGATACAGGAAGATCGGAATGACATGAAGATGTCGGAAGGATGGGCGGGCCGTGGAGTGAGCGATCCCGAAGGGCCGGCGGGATCCCTGCTCAGAACGGGAAGAAGAACGGTATCAGTACTATCAGGAGAGCTATCACTATCATCTGAAGTATCCAGCCTGCCCTCAGGTAATCGCCGAAGGAGTATCCGCCGGGTCCCAGGACCAGGGTGTTGGGCGGAGTGGCAACCGGGGTCAGGAAACAAGCGGAGCACCCAAGGGCCACTCCCATCAGCAGCGGGGCGGGGCTGCAGCCCATGAGGACCGCAACCTCCATGGCAACCGGAGCGAGGAGGGCCGCGGTGGCGGTGTTGGACATGAAATTGGTCACCACTGCGGAGGCCAGCACCAGCATGGCCAGTGTCGCGTGATCCGGGCTCAGGTGGAGCGACCCGGCGAAGCCTATCATGCCGCCGGCCATGAAGTCAGCGGCACCGGTGTTCAGCAGGGCCGGTTTCAGGGAGAGCATGCCGGCGAACAGGAATATGGTCCTCCAGTCCACGGCGGCGAAGGCTTTCTCCACCGTCATGACCCTGGTCACGAACAGAACCACCACGCCGATCACGGCATAGGCGGTGAGGGGAATGCCGCCGAAGTACCCGGAGACCGAGGGGAACAGTTTCGGCCAGACCGGCGCCATGGCCATGGAGAATACCACCAGAAGGAATACCGCCGCTGCGATGCGGGCACCGCCGGGGGCTCCTTCCCCGCCTGACGCGGATCCATCCACGGGTTCGCTTCTCTCCTCTACTCCCCCGTCAGCGCCGGCGGGAATGAGCCTCCTTCCCAGGAGGGCGAGGAAGAGCATTCCGGCTGCGAAGACGAATATCCCCACCTTTGCGTACTCGAAGAAGCCGAAGTTCGTTCCGGTCATTCCCTCGTAGGTGGACTGAACGATGCCGTTGGGGGGAGTGCCGATCACCGTCAGCGACCCGCCCAGGGAAGTGGCGAAGGCCATGGGCAGGAGCAGCCTTCGGAGTGGGACACCGCTGCTCCTCGATACCGCCACCGTTATCGGCAGCAGGCAGGCGGCGGTGCCCGTATTGCTCAGGAATGCCGACATGACACCGGCCACCAGCATGATGTGGACCACCAGGCCCCTCTCCTTCCCCGAGGCGTGCCTGACCATACTCCTTCCCATCCTGTCGGCTATGCCGGTCTGGAAGAGGGAATCTCCGATGATGAACATGAACAGGAAGAGGAGCACCCACCTGTCCGCGAAGCCGGCGAAGGCCTCCTCGAAGGTGACCAGCCTGAGCATGACCAGCAGCGATGGGACAAGCATTGCGGTGGCCACGATGGGAATGGCCTCCGTGAGGAACAGCACCGCTGCGAGGAGCAGTATTCCCAGCACCAGATAGATGCCGGTGTCATTCCCGGAGGTCCCGTCCCCTTCCGACGCGGCAGCGGAGGGCGTTGACCACGGGACCACCGCGATCAGCAGGAGAAGCAGGAACAGCGTTCCGTATCTGAAGGCAGCACCTCCCATCCGCTTCTCTGTCCGCACGGCGGACCATAATCAGAAAGAGAGTGCCCTACAAACCCCGGTGGTCCGACCGGACCTCCCCGTCGGAGTCCAGCAACTGTACTGCAACGGTACCGGAGCAAGGGAGGGTTCGGAGGAGGGATCGGATCCAGCCGGCCGGAGAAGCTCCCGACAGGGGAATGGTGAATTCCTGGAAGGCGAAGGAGAACAGTATTCCGAGTAACCTGTCCCGGCGGCCGACGGCGCACAGGACCAGGGACACCGCCGGATTGCCGGCCGCCATGACCACTCAGAAGAGGAGAAAGATCAGCAGATGCCGGCTCACGGGCCGGGTTCCTTTCCCGATCATGAACACTGGTTTCCGGATCTTGACGCCAAGGTCGGAACACGACTGTTCCCGGCAGCCCCTCGGGTCACAGGAAGAGGCCAAAGCCGAGACCGAAGCAGGGACCCGTGAAATCGTGGTCTCCGCCGGTCATCCGGCCCTCTACCATCCTCTCGACTTCCATTACGCGGTGGTCGATCCCCAGGTCCAGCCACAGCGCGAGGTTCTTCCAGGCATACCCGGGGCTCAGCAGGACCTGCAGTCCGAACCCCTCGGCGGTTTCGTACGGGTACTCCGGTGGAGGTTCGGGAGTATCTCCGTCGACCAGTATGACTATCACGTGCTCGGGCCACATATGGAAGCGGAGCGCGGAAGCGGATACCCGCACCGCAAAGCCCTCCATGGGATGAACCGGCAGCCATGCAGTCTCAACGCCGTAACTCACCTGGTTCCCGATTATGACGAGAGACGGCACAGGTATCGTGGCCCTGGCGCCGAGGAAGAGGTCATCGAATACCTCCAGGCCTATGCAGTATTTGAACCCCCATTGAAGACTGCGCCCGTGCTCCCAGTCCAGGCAGCTCATGTCAAGGCCGGATGAGAGACTGCCCCGGCCTCCATTACAGGCGGCCGCCGCGGCCAGCAGGATGATCAGCGGTATTCTCATGGATCAGCCTCCTCCATTGCGGGTCCGGCAGAGGCACTTCGGGGTCCGGAACCACGAAGTCCGAGTATGGCGCGATTCCGCATGCCCAGCCCGGGATCCTCCTCGCCGGGCAGGAAAAAGCACCGTTCTATCAGTCCGGGCCACAGGCCCCGGGGAGTCGGTCGGCGGGGCGGAGAAGCCCTCCGTATCAGTCGTCTTCGCCGGGCCGGTCCCTGCCGCTGCAGATCATCTCGCCCACGGTATTCAGGAAATCCCTGGTGGAGAAGGGTTTGGAGATGAAGCGCGAACCCGGTGGCATGCTGCCGCTCCTGGCAAGCGCCTCCTGGATGTAGCCGGACATGAAGAGTACGCTCAGGTCCGGCTTTGTCTCCAGCAACCTCCTGGCTACCTGTATACCGTCCAGGCTTCCCGGGAGGACCACGTCCGTGACCAGCAGGTCTATATCATCGCGGTCGGCCCTGAAGAGTTCCATTGCGGCGGAGCTGTCCGATGCTTCCAGAACTCTGTACCCGCTCAGGCTGAGGACGTTGGAGACCACGTCCCGAACCCCCATCTCGTCCTCCACAAGCAGGACCGTCCCTCTTCCAGTCTCCATGCCGCCGGTCTCGGCGGGACCGGACAGATCGACGGGCTGACCGGCGGCCGGTGGAATATGTATCCTGAACTCGGTCCCCTCTTCCGGGGTGCTGTCGACCTCTATGAAGCCGCCGCTCTCGGTCACTATTCCCTGCACGGATGCAAGTCCCAGCCCGGTCCCCTTGCCCTTCTCCTTGGTGGTGAAGAATGGGTCGAAGGCCTTGTCCAGAACTTCAGGCGTCATTCCGAGCCCGGTGTCCCGCACGCTGACCACGACCATTCCCTGCGATCCTCCCGCAGGCAGCCCGCCCTCGGACTCCTGTGCGACGTGCGGGACCATGGACGTGGATATGCTCAGCGTACCGCCCCTGGGCATCGCGTCCCTGGCGTTGACCGCCAGGTTCAGCAGGACCTGCTCCATGTGCACCGGGTCGATCTCAATGGGAGGAAGGTTCTCCTGAAGGCTGATCTCCAGCCTGATGTCCTCACCTATCACGTGTTCCAGCATTCCGGACACGCCTCGAACGAGAGCGTTTGGATCCACCGGGACCGGGTTCGTAACCTGCTGGTGGCTGAACGCCAGGAGCTGCTCCGTCACCGCTGCGGCCCGGCCGGCGGCTTCCAGCACCTGCTGGAACCTTGACCTGAGGCCCGGAGTCAGTTCCGTGTCCATGAGCGTGATCTCGCAGTTGCTGATTATCACAGTCAGGATGTTGTTGAAATCATGGGCTATACCGCCGGTCAGCCTGCCCACCGCCTCCATCTTCTGGGCGTGGAGGTACTGCTCCTCCGATCTCCTGAGCGCGCTCTCGACAATCTTCCTCGGCGTTATGTCCTGAAGGGAAACGAAGAGCCTGGACTTCCCTCCCCGGTCCTCCGGCGGGCAGGCGAAGTGCGCCGCCACGTGCCTGGTCTCGCCCTTCAGTGTCGTCAGTTCCGCCTCCGAGAAGAAACTCGGACACCCGCTGGCAATGCAGTGCAGTGCGTCCAGGAGTATCCTCAGCGATCCCGCGGGAACGTACTCGCTGAAGTCCCTCAGGTCTTCGATGGAACCCGCCTCCAGCAGCTCAAGACCGGCCCTGTTCACGTCTATGATATCAATGCCGTCCAGGAGTCTCTCGGAATTCTCATGGAACCATTCCCGGCCATCCCTGCCCCCGGTCTCCAGCAGATCCCTGATTTCCGACAGGTCCAGTTCCCAGAGGGAGATCGGGGAATGCTGGAAGAGGTTCCGGTACCTGGCCTCGCTCTTCTTGAGCGCGTCCTGCACCTCCCTGTAGGCCTCCACCTGGTCCTCCAGTCCCCTCAGGGCCTGGTGCAGTCTCTCGGTCATGGAGTTGTAGGCGTTGGCCAGCTCGCCTATCTCGTCGTTCCTGGATACCTCCAGCTTCTCCTGCAGGCCCTGGGGCTTCAGGGACCTCACCGAGGATGCCAGGTATTCCACGGGACGGATGACGCTGGAGGCAGTCAGGATAGCTGTCAGGGGACCCAGGATAATGACAAGGACGACGGCGGCGATCAGGAGGTTCCTCAGGGTCTCCCTTCCGCCGGCCGCCGACTCGATATCCCCTGTCACCTGCAGGGTTATCTCATCGTGAAGCCTCTCCAGATGGCCGTCCATCCTTCTCTGTATGGATGCGAGGTCCGTATGGTGAATTATCTGGGCCCTGGCCCAGAGGCCATGCCTGGCCGCCGATCCGATGGAATCCACCGCAACGACCGCTTCGTCGGCACAGCCGGAAAGCTCCGCCAGCTCATCCTCCATACCGATATCCGCAGCCGAGCGCTGAAAACGATCCATGGCCTCCGAAAAACCGTCGACGGCTTCCCGTATGTTACTTCCGGCCACGGAACTCTGCCTGGTGAGAAGGATGCCGTCCAGCGTGGTCATCATCTGTTCCCATTTCAGGCTTATCTCGGTCAGGAGCCGGATCCTCTCGGACCCGGAGACGATGGCGTCGATGGTTCTCTCGGTGGAACCGATGTGCACAAGGGAAAGCACCGAGGCGGAGAGGGCCAGCAGCGAGATGAGGGAATAGCCGATGATGGTCCTTGCCCGAATGGA
Organism: Candidatus Aegiribacteria sp. MLS_C; assembly: GCA_002030045.1. Taxonomy (GTDB): domain Bacteria; phylum Fermentibacterota; class Fermentibacteria; order Fermentibacterales; family JCC-6; genus Aegiribacteria. Next base: position 45,264 of record LQBI01000003.1, read on the forward strand.
AAGGCCCGTTCTGGAGACGAGGGGCGATCTCACTGGACGGTCACTCCTTCATCTCAGTATCAATGCGAGGTCGACGATTATGGAATCCGGGACTTCCCGCCCCGACAGGTAGTCCACGGCGGTCTCGACCCCCAGTCTGCCCATTTCGGCCGGTCTCTGGGCCACCGTCGCCAGCAGCTCCCCGCTCTCGACTGCTCCTATGGCCTCTTCTATGGCGTCGAAGCCGATGAAGAGGATACCACCGGCCTTGGCCGCACCGGCGGCTTCCATGGCCCCAAGTATCATGTCGTCGTTGTGGGCGAACACTCCGTCCACCTGCACCGTATCCTCGAGGAAATCCAGGATTCCCTCCATGGCCAGGTCCCTGTCGAACTCGGCGTGGAAGGAATGGACGATTTCTATCTCGGGATGCATGGACAGCGCCTCCCTGAAACCCTCTCCCCGCTCCATGGCGGCGGAGGAGCCCTCTGTGCCCATTATCTCCACCACTCTGCCCCGCCTGTTGAGCGCTTCCGCCAGGTAGTCGCCCGCCATCCTGCCCCCGGCCCTGTTGTCCGAGGCAATATGGCTCACTACCCTGTCCGAGCTTATCCCCCTGTCGATGGTAAAGACGGGAACACCCATCGATGTCACTGAATCAAGGGCCGGAATGACCGCATCGCTCACCGGATTGAGGAGTATGGCGTCCATCCCCTCATCAGCAAGGTCCAGTATCTGGCGGGACTGAAGCTGAGGATCCTCGCAGGCGTAGACGGGTATTATCTCCGCGTTCAGCCTGCGGGCGGATTCCTCCGCACCCTCCAGCAGCGACAGGAAGAAGGGAGTTTCGGGAGCCATGCATATGGCGAGGCCTATCCTGTAAGCATCCCGGCCGTTCCCTGCGGTCTCGGGATGGTCCGTCCCGCCGCAGCACACCAGGAACGCTACGGACATCGTGACGGTGAACGCTATGCCCATTCGAAGCCCCCTCTGGATGCGCAAACAGCCGCATGAGCAGTAACACGGCCAGTTCGGATGCCCGGTTCTTAAATACATGTTCAGCGGCCTCGAAGTCAATCCACTTCCGCGTCACCGGAGTCAATCCTGTTCCGCACCCTGTTCTCAATGCCTATCCGGTCTCCGCCGCCAATTACGGACAAGGCCAAGATTGATTAAGGTCCGCCGGGCTCATATGTTCCCTGCATCACCCTGCCGGGAGCGTGGCCGGACCTCGGGCAGAGGGGTGCCGTTCATCCCGGGATCACGTGGAGGGCGGCGGCGATGAAGCTGATGGTGTTCGTTCTCAACAACGAGGAGCTGCTGGAGCAGGTGCTGGAGGCCTACACCGAGGTGGGTATGCCCGGAGGCACCATCCTGGACTCGGAGGGGATGGGTCGTTTCCTGACCTACGAGATACCCCTTTTCGCAGGCTTCCAGAAGTTCATGAAGGGCAACAAGCCCTACAACAAGACGATATTCTCGGTGGTCCGCGACGAGAGCCTCATACCGAAGCTGCACAAGCTGCTGAACGAGATCTGCGGCGACCTGAGCGGCCCGGGTACAGGCATACTGTTCACCGTGCCGGTGGACTGGGCCGCTGGACTGGTGGAGGAGGAGGAGGAATGACCGCGAAGCTGTGCGAGATGCTGAAACCTGAGAGCATAGAACTGGACCTTTCCGAGAGGAAGAAACCGGAAATAATCCGGGAACTGGTCCGGCTCGTTTCCCTTTCGGCGGATATAGCCGACCCCGAAGCCCTCATCGAGGCGCTGATGGAGAGGGAGAGCATCAGCAGCACCGGAATAGGCAACGGAATCGCCATTCCCCACTGCCTTACGCAGCAGGTCGGATCCACCCACATAGCGTTCGCCCGCAAGCCCGACGGGGCGAAGTTCGACTCAGTCGACAACCAGCCTGTGGCGCTGTTCTTCCTTCTGGTGGGACCCGAGGACAATCCCAACATGCATCTGCAGGTTCTCAGCAGGCTGGCCCGGTACCTCCATGACAGCATTTTCTGCGACCTGCTGCTGACCGCCGGGTCGCCGGAGGAAGTGATACAGGCCTTCAGGACCAAGGAACTGGTCTGATGAACCTCAGGGCGCGATGGAACCTGGTCCGCTTCTTCATCACCTTCATATCCCTCTTCTCCGGATGGCTGCTCTTCACATGGTCCCTGGACACGGGGTCCCTGGTGGCGGGGGTCGTCTCCTGCATCGCTGTCTCGCTTGTAACATGGTCCATATTCGTGGACGAGACGGAGGCGGGAAGGCGGGCCCACCTGCCCAGGCCCCACTACTTCCTGCTCTTCCTGGGAGTGCTGGTGTTCAACATGTACGTGGCCAGCTTCAAGGTTCTCTGGCAGATAGTCAGGGGGAACATAAACCCGAGCATGGTACACTTCCGCACCCACCTGAGGACTGACATAGCCCGGGTGGTCCTCACCAGCTCGATCACACTGACCCCGGGGACCATCACCGTGGACCTGAACGAGGACCATCTGGTGGTGCACTGGCTCGACGCGCAGACCACCCATTCCCGCTATGCCGGAAAGCTCATCAAGGGCATCTACGAGAAACTGCTGAGGCGCGTATGGCTCTGACGCTGGTCTGGACGATAAGATTCCTGGTGGTCTCCATCGTGGTCAGCATGGTGCGGGTGGTGATCGGACCCACTGTTGCGGACAGGATGATAGGCCTGAACCTGGTGGCGGCACAGACCCTGGCCCTCCTGGTGCTCATATCCGTGTCCATGGACAGGACCATCCTCCTGGACGTGGCCCTGGTGTACGACATCTTCGGTTTCGTGGGCCTGCTGGTCATGACCAGGTACTTCTCGGGGAGGAAGGGAGAGCTGTGAACATAGGCACGGTCATCTTCTTCGTCCTGGGGGCGGTATTCAACATCATGGGGAACCTGGGCGTCATCATCTTCCCCGACGCGTACACGAGGCTGCAGGCCTCCTCCACCTGCAGCACCACCTCGGTCCTCTCCTTCCTCATAGGATGCATGTTCCTGGTGGGCCTGGGACCGATGCTGGGAAGGCTTCTTGTCATAACCATCTTCTTCTTCGTGACCAGCCCCATATCCGCCCACATCATAGCCCGTTTCGCGTGGCAGAACGGCATGGTCGCCTGGCGTCGCAACTTCAGGATGACCGGGGGAAGGGGAAGAGCAGATGGTTGAGGCGCTCCTGGTGCTGATGCTGATCTCCTCCGTATTCGCCCTCCTCATCAGGGACATGCTGGCGGCGGTCCTGCTCCTCGGCGTCTTCAGCATGCTCAGCTGCCTCGTCTTCTTCCTGCTGAGCGCTCCCGACGTGGCCCTCACCGAGGCGGCGGTGGGCACCGGCGTGGGAACGGTGATACTCATCTGGATAGTCTACAGGACCGAGAGGAGGGACAGGACGTGAAGTCAGGAAGGCTGACGGCTGCGGCGGAGATCCTTGTCCTCCTGCTCACGGCATTCTTCCTCTACCAGGGCCTTCGGGGGGACCATGGCGAAGAATCCGAGATAAGACGGCACATCATAGAGAACGGCAGCAGTGAGACGGGGGCTCTTAACCTGGTGACCTCCATATACCTGGGCTACAGGGCCTTTGATACTCTGGGCGAGACCATGGTTCTGCTGCTGGCGGTCTCGGGAGGACTCTTCCTGCTGAAGCCCGGGAGCAGCGGGAACGGACATGATGAACGCGGGGAGGACGGGTATGGACAGGACTGACACGGGCAGGGCGGGCATGAACAGGAAGACAACCATCCTGGACCTCATATCCAGGAAGCTGGCCCCCTTCATGCTGCTCTTCGGCCTCTACGTCCTCACCTACGGTCATGCCTCCCCGGGAGGGGGCTTCCAGGGAGGAGTGGTCATAGCCTCCGGCGTCATACTGCTCTTCGTGGCCCAGGGAGTTGAAGCCGCCGAGAGGCTGTTCCCCTTCGCCACCCTCTCCCGGGTGGAGACGATGGCCTTCCTGGCGTTCATAGGCGCCGGTCTCGCAGGAATAGCGGCCGGAATCGGCTTCCTGGGCAATCCAATGGTCCTGGTCGAGGTAAGTGCGGCACCCAGGGCGGGCATGGTACTTCTGCTCAACCTGGTGATCGGCATCGAGGTGGGCTCCGGTGTCAGCCTCATCTGCCTTAGGCTCTTCAGGGAGGAATGATGACCTGGATACTGATAGGCGCCATCCTCATGGCGGGTCTCTGGGGCGTGGTGAACAGGCCCAACATGATAAAGAAGGTGATGGCCCTCAGTATAGCCAACAGCGCCGTGATACTGATGTTCGTGTACCACGGCTCCCTCTCCGGCGACACGGCCCCCATCGAGGGCAACGGAGGTACCATGGTGGACCCCCTGCCACAGGCCCTGATGCTCACCGCGATAGTGGTGGGCGTCTGCGTGATGTCCATGGCCCTGGTGCTGGTCTACCGCCTCCACCGGAAGTACGGCACCCTGGACATGAGGGAGGTCGAGGGAAAGGCCTGGAAGCTCCGTGACTGAGACAATGATGGTCTGGGTACTGCTCTCCCCCATGCTGGGAGCCACTGCAGCCCTCTTCGGAAGCCTGTTCGAAAGGTTCAGGGGAACGGCCTGCGTCATCTCCACCATATCCCTGGCGGTGCCGGCAGTTCTGCTGGCCCTCCTTACGGGACCGGTCATGGAGGGGGAGGTGCTCCAGCACTCTCTCGGGGGATGGTCCCCGCCCTGGGGAATAAACCTGGTCATGGACGGCCTGGCATGGGTTTCCGCCTCCCTCACCACGCTCATAGCGGTCGCCGTCGCCCTGTTTGCCCTGGACTCGGGGAAGTACGGGGCAAGGTTCTTCTTCTTCCTGCTTATGATGGCGGTCGGTATGTACGGCGTCGCTCTCACCGGCGACCTCTTCACCATGTTCGTCTGTTTCGAGATAATCGCGGTATCGGTGTACGTGCTGGTGGCCTGGGAGGGAACAGGGACGGGGCTGGCGGCCAGTCTGAAGTACCTGATACTCAGCACCACCGGCATAATGATCTTCCTTTTCGGAGTTTTCCTTATCTACAGGGACCTGGGGGTGCTCTCCATCTCCGGAGTGTCCGAGGCGCTGCGGGCGGCGGGAGGTGTCCGGAACACACCGGTCATGCATCTGGCACTGGCTTCGCTGTGCGTGGGCATAGGCGTCCGCACGGCGTTCATACCCTTCCATACCTGGCTGCCCGAGGCCCACGCCTACGCCCCCCACCCCATATCCGCCTTTCTCTCAGGCGCCATGATCAAGATTTCGTTCTTCGCCATGGTCAGGATCGTCCTGGAGTTCGGAGGCGACTACCTGATGGACCTGCTGATGTGGATAGGGGCCTTCACCGCCCTGGCAGCGGTCCTCAGCGCCCTGTCCCAGACCGACGTGAAGAGGCTCCTGGCCTACCATTCCATATCCCAGCTGGGCTACATACTGGCTGTTTTCGGAGCCGGCTCCTCCCTCGCCCTGACGGCATCCTTCCTTCATGCGCTCAACCACGCCCTCTTCAAGAGCCTGCTCTTCCTCACGGTGGGCGCGGCTGTGAGCTTCACAGGAGAAAGGAACATCTACCGCATCCACGGCCTGGGAAGCAGGATGCCGGTGGTGGCCGCTGCCTTCTTCGTGGGGGCGCTCTCCATCTCCGGCATTCCGCCGTTCAACGGCTACGCCAGCAAGGCATTCATAACCATGGGCATGAAGGGCAGCGGTGCCTACCCCCTGCTCTGGGCCACCAGCTTCCTCACCATGGCAAGCTTCATCAAGCTTGGGCGGATCTTCCTGCCCTTCTCGCGAAGCGGCGCAGAGTATGACAGGAAGGAAAGACCGCCGGGAATCCTTGAGACCTCGGTGGTGGCCGTTCTCGCACTGATGTGCCTGGGGACCGGGGTTTTCGGATCACAGGTGGCGGGTTTCATGCACTCCATGCTCTACGGGACCGAACTGGTCACCGCCCCCCGGCTCTTCACCGCGGGGAGCCTGCTGAAGACACTGCCGATGATCGCGCTTGGAATACTCGCCTGGAGGATGGTGCTAACCGGACCGGGCAGGTCCCTGTCCGGCCGGGTCAGGGCACTGGCGCCCCAGCTCAGGACGGTGCTGATATTCTTCTTCGCGGGACTGCTGGCCTTCGCGGCGGTGGCCTACTGACACACGGGGCTCAGCTGTATCTCAGGAGAATGCTTTTCGGACGGAAGGGATGGGGGGCGGCCGGCGGCCGCCCCCGGAAGGCTACACTTTTCCCGGTCTGACGAAGAGAAGCGACCATACACCGGCCACACCCACGACTATGTAGACGATCCTGCTGATGTCCCAGCCCAGGTTGAGGAAACCGGCTATGAGGTCCTTCTCCAGAATCGCGAGGATGCCCCAGTTGATGGCGCCTACGGCGGCGATGATCAGCGCGAGCCAGTTGAGGAACTTCATGTTTCTTGTGTTCACCCCCCCTCGAATGTCCATTGACCCAATTCTGCACAGCGGAGGCGCCGTTGGCAATGGTGCTGTCCATTGCCGGAGATGATCACCAGGATACCATCGATCCACCGGGACTCAGGGCCGAAGCTCACAGCCTGATCAGTCTTGTTCCTGAACAAGCCCTGCCGTCCGACGGAATCACCGTATAGACCCCGGAGGGGAGGCGGGAGCGTGAAGGCCGGGCGGCAGTACCCGGTCGGAGCTGAATGCCGGTCGGTAATCAAAGGAAAAGGGGAGCGGGAGCGGCATGCCACTCCCGCTCCTTATCATCCAGTCAGCGATCCTGCCTTTCAGTGGCAGCCGCCGCAGTGGCCGGAATCCACCTCCGGCACCTCCTCGTGGTGTCCGCAGCCGCAGTCCTGATGGGAATCCACGCATTCTCCGGAGGCGCAGTCGTCACATTCACCCGCGCAGCCTTCCACTTCGCCGCCGCAGCAGCAGTCCGTGTCGTGGTCTTCGGCGCAGTCGCACTCTTCGCAGTCCGCGCAGTCCCCGGCGCAGTAATCCTTTTCGCCGCCGCAGCAGCATTCGGCGCTCTCCGTCGACACCGGGTCCTCCTGTGCGCCGGCGATCATGAAGACACCGGCGACGGCAACTATCATGAAGGGTATCAGCAGTCTTCTCATCTGTCCTTCTTCTCCCTGCCGCAGCAGTCGTGGCGACTGTCCTCGCCGTGGCATTCCCTTACCTGTTCCGGCGAACAGTCCTCCGGTCTGCCCTTCAGCCTGTCAGGCCTTTCGCATCTTCGGCTTCCTCCGCACATGTCCTGCCTCCTTCGGGTCTGCATTCGAACCTGCCTCCAGCCCTCTCCGCGAACAGCCGCCGAAGAAGGTGGAGCATTCCATCGAGTTTTTCCCTGTCGACGCTGTAGTGGACGAAATAACCTTCCCTCTCGGACCTTACGAGTCCGTTCAGATGGAGCAGCCGCAGGTGCTGCGATACCGCGCTCTGTGAAATACCCAGATTCCTGGCCAGTCCGTTCACGCATATGGAGTCGTATTCAAGGAGCAGGTCTATCAACCTGAGCCTGCTCTCGACCCCTATGATGCCCAGGAACTCGGCGAGAAGGGAAAGTTCTGTGTCCTCCATCGTCTTCCTTTCAGTATATGAGTATCTACTTATATACTATTTCGATGTCAAGCCGGAATGCGGTTATGCAGGAACGGTGTCCCCAGGGCAGCTTTGAATGAAGGGTCCGAGGCTACTCCGCCGCCTCCCTGCCCCTCTGAAGGAGCACCTGCACCACGGACATGGCCGGGTCGTTCACCGTCAGGAAGGTCTGCACCGGTTCTTCCATTCCCGGGAACCAGGCCTCCATGGAGACCTCGCCTGTGGCCGGAGTGAAGAAGGGCCGGTAGCAGTGGTTGATGATGTACCAGAGTTCCTCCGGGTATATCATCACGTTGCTCCGCAGGTCACCGCTGTTGTAGAAGAGGGCGTGCTGGCCGTAGACCAGGTATTCGTCGCCTGCCCTGAGGGTGAAACGGGCGTCTTCGTCGTACATGACGTCCCACATCTCCTCCATGGTCATATGCCCGTAGGGGGTCCCGTACTCCCAGTGGTCGGGGCGGCCGTCACCGGTGATCACGATGACGGTTATGTCGCCGTCCTCCCTCTCGTAGTAGCGGGGGTACTCCATTCCTCCCCAGTAGGGATAGGGTGAATACGGATGGAAGGTCTGTGCGGCAAGGGGCACGGCAAGAGTCAATGACAGGACAAGCAATATTCTCATTACGTTCACCTCCTGTGTATCTACCCTGAATAACCGCCCTGTGTTCCCGCGGCTCCGGTTCACCGCCCTGTCAGATGAGGTCCCTCAGGTGCTTCTTGAAGGAGAACCTCACCAGCACCAGGAGCAGTACGGCAGCACCTATCACAAGGATGGACATCGCGTTCCACCTGTTGATCACCAGCGCCAGGGCTATGGCCGCCGCCGGGGGGTGCTCGGTATCCGTCAGTACCATGAGGAACGTCGAAAGGCCCACGGCCACTCCACCCATGACGATGGGAGTCCCCGCCCAGCAGATATCCGTGACGGGAGAGATCGACCTGCCGAGAATGGTGCAGACCACCCCGGAGACCACTCCCACGGAGTAGCCTCCCAGGAGCGACCTGTAGCCGGCGGGCTGGGAGCCGGGAGAGGTGAAGACCATGAAGGCCGATGCTCCTATGGAGGCTATGATGGCGGTCTGGTCGGTGTAGTCCAGGACAAGCAGGACACCCACCACGGTGGCCATGGCCAGGAAGCACTGGAACAGGTAGTACCAGGCGTAGCGAAAGAAGTCCGGGTCCAGCAGCTTCCGCCTTCCGCGTTCCCTCTGTCCGGGTCTCTTCTCCCTGTCCAGTCCGTCGTCCCTCATGGAAGGGAGAATAACCTCCCCGCGGCTCCGGGGTCAAGGAAACCGATCGGGTGGATTGACCGGACCGGACCTCCCAAATATTATGATGACTGGTAATTACTTTTTCATGACTCTTCAGAGGCGAATACCGGCATATGCTGATGTCCATCCTTGCGGCGGTCCTGCTGGCGGGCACTCCTCCCGTGTACCGTCTCACCATAGAGGACCAGTACCTGGCGGAGATGCTGGCGGACCCATACTCCGACGTATGGTACCCGGCACACATCGAGTGCCCCGGCGGCGAATCCGACTGCCTGGTCAAGATCCGGGGCAATACATCCCCGGAATTCCCGAAGAAGAGCCTTGCCATCAATCTGGACGATCCGGGAGTGCTCGGCAGGACCAGGCTCAACCTCAACGCCCAGTACAGGGACCTGAGCCAGATGAGGGACGGGCTTGGAATGCTGTTGACGAGGCTGATGGGTTTCCCGTCACCCCTGACCAGCCACGCCCTGCTCTACGTGAACAACGAGTACTGGGGCGTCTACCTGGAGATAGAGAGGGTGGACGGGGATTTCCTGTCCAGGAACGGTTACGGGCCGGGTCCGCTCTTCAAGGCCACGGACCATACCGCCCGTTTCGGCTGGCTGCCCTCGGGAGTCTCCCAGACCTTCGGCTACCGGCCCATGTCCGACAGCGAGGTGTACCTTCCCGACCTGCTTCGGCTGATCGATGCCGTCCTTCTGGGAGAGGGCTTCCCCGACATCGATACCGAGATGTTCCTTGCATACTACGCCGTGGTCCTGGGCATCGTGGACAACGACGGCGGCTCCATGAACTTCTATCTCCACCGTGATGACGACGGCAGCTGGAGGGTATTCCCCTGGGACAGGGACAGCAGCTTCGGAAGCGAATGGGGCGGATTCTACAACCCGGAACTCTACCGCTGCACCTCCCTCCTTCACCTTCAGCGAACGGCCCTCTACTGCAGGCTTCTTCAGGACACGGACATGAGGGTCCTGTTCGACCAGTACCTGATGCAGATCTCGGACCTGATGGAGGAAGAGCTGCTTGCGTCGGTGGACTCCATCTACGAGGAGATAAGGGGATTCGTCTACACGGACACCATGAAGCAGGGGAGCAACGCGGATTTCGACCAGGCCTACCTGGACCTGAGGGAGTTCCTGCTCCAGAGGTCCTCCTTCATTCAGGACAGCATGATGGGACTCTACCGGCCGGTGCCGGTCTGCTCGATCTCCATAGACCCGGTGAACCCCTCCTGCGACCATACGCTGATCGGGATAACCGCCTGGACGGAGGAACCGGTGGCGGAATGCTGGCCCTTCATAACCGTGGACAGGGGCGAGACCTTCGGTTTCTATCTCGAGGAGGTCCCCGGCTCCGGCGGCACCCAGTGGTCCGGGTTCTTCCTGATGCCCGTCAAGACCTACGCCGCCTACTATTCCTTCAGGACGCTGAGCCTGCAGGCCGAGGAACGGGGATGCCCTGTCTACTTCCACTTTTTCCCCGAGTACGGGTACATGATCTACCAGCACGACTACTGGCTGAGCACCCACCCGGCCTCGGTGGTCAGGCTCGCGCCGTTCAGACCGGATGAACTGGTGGTGGGGGTCCCGGTACGGTACGGGCCGGACCTGTGGCTGCTTCCACTGGTCAACGGAAGTACCGGCCCCATGGACCTTTCGCTGTGCTCCGTGGAGCTGGGGGAACCTCCGGGGAGGGTCTTCTTCCCCGAGAGCACGGTGGTGCAGCCCGGGAACACCCTCTTCATAGCCAGCGACCTGGAGGCTGCGGAGAGCCAGTGGTCCGGCAGGAGCTTCATGGGAAGCAGCGGCGTACAGGACCCCGGAGGCACCGCCCTGAAACTTCTGGATCCCGCCTGGAAACAGGTCATGGAGGAACAGGTCCCCCAGTCGGCATCCGGTATCCTCCAGGGCTTCCCCCTGGTCATATCGGAGATAAACCACTCCGGCGGCGGTGCCTTCGAATGCGGCGACTGGCTGGAGCTGTACAACCCTTCGGAAGAGGCGGTGGACGTAGGGGGGTACCTTCTCGAGGACGGGGACGGGAACGTCTCCATGGTCCCCTACGGAGGAGGGGAGATCGGACCTCGCGGTTTCCTGGTCCTGTGCAACGACATCGACCGCTTTCGAAGAAGCTTCCCCGATGTGTCCAACGTCCTGGAGGGTCTGGGCTTCGGTCTATCCGGGGACAGGGAGGAGATCCGTATCTACGACCGTGGAGGCAACCCCTCCGAATCAATGTACTACATGACCTCCACTCCCTGGCCGGACAGCAGGGACAGGATACTGAGCCTCCTCTCCCCTCTCGGGGACTGGCACCGCTCCGACAGCTGGGAGGCGGTGGACAGGCCGGGCACTCCTGGATCGGCCAACCCCGGATGGTTCCATTACGGGGACTGGCTGCAGCTCGGTGCTGTGGACCCCAATCCCTGCAGGGGCTCCATCATGTTCGATTATTCAGCCGAGAACGCACCGGTGAGAGGCATGATCTTCGATCTTGCCGGCAGACTGGTACTTGACCTGGGAATCCTGCCCCCGGAGGGAGGTTCCATGATCGCGGAACTGCCGGAAAGGGAGTTCCCTCCGGGCACCTACTTCCTTATGCTCCGCGCAGGCGGCCGGACGGCCTGCAGGAAGTTCGTCGCGCTCTGACCCCGTCTCAGATATCCTCCGGACCAAGCTCCGGGGGAAAGTAGAGATCTATGGGACCGAAGACGTAAGCCGCCACCTGGTAGGGCGGGAAGATGACCCGATAGCCCGCCGTCCCTCCCTCGCCGTCGGGCAGGGGCAGAAGACTGTGGTAATTGTCGGGATCGGCCGATGCACCCTCCTCTATCCATCCCTCGTCGTCAAGTATCCCGTTCAGTCTCGCCATAACGGAATCGGCGAATGCCCCGAACTCCTCCTCCCCTCCGAGCAGTTCCACGGGACCTATGAAATCCTCCAGTTCCAGGTCGTAGACGAACGCCCTGGTCCAGCTGTTCCCGTGTGCGCCTCCCGAGTACTCCCAGGTCCACGCCATGACGCATACCAGGCCGTCCGGCGAGGGCTCGTCGGTGAAGGTTATCTCCAGGTTCCACTGGGGCATGAACGGATCGTCCAGTGAGTATTCGTCGAACCGGGCCCTGAAGGCCGGAACCTGCTTCGAGACGTACGCCTCAAGGCTGTCGCCTATGGCCCGGTTCTCCATTGCCGCATCGGAGTAATGAACCGATATCGAGTAACCATCTCCCGCCTCCGCCCAGTCGCTTCCCTCGATCGAGGCCCGGGGAGCAAGAAGCATCAGCGCAAGAAAGAACGGCATGCCCACTCCTTCCGATATATCCTCCGGTATCGTGCCCGAAACTCAGCCATCCCCCGTTTGCATCCGGTGGATCCAGCGCCGCCCGCTCGGAAGGCTCCGCGACACTTCCCGCAGACGGAGGGACACCTCCCCGGTACTCCAGGTCCCGAGTGTGCTTCCGGATCCTAAAGGTAACCGAATCCGTTCCGGCGGACCAGTGAAACACTGAGGAGGATGGAATGAGGGCGATCACGGCGGCTCTGCTCCTGGCTGCGGCGGCAGGTGCGGACTGCGTGGAGATAGGCTCCGGGGGCACCCCGGTCACCAACCGGCCCTTCTGCGGCTCCTGAGGGGACCCGGGACGAAGGTACCGGGTCCTGGTACTCGAAGAGGAGATGAACGGTCGGGCATCCATAGAGCGCATCGAACTCTATTCCACCCATGACTTCCAGGCGGAAGGGTACTACTGCGATTTCGAGATGCCGGTCTGCAGCACGGAGGTATCATCCCTGTCGACATACTTCGAGGCCAGCTACGGGGGCAACCCGCCAGTCCCGGTCCTCTTCCTCGATACCCTGACAACAGACCGGGCCGACTCCACTCCCGGATGGAACGGCTTCGATCTCGCCGGGCCCTTCATCTACCAGGGCACCGGCAACCTGCTGTTCGAGTTCAGGTACATGGGAAGCAGCGGCACCACTGTGAACGTCGGGGCAGCGTCCCTACCGTCGGCGGACAGGTGCCTGGACGGGGAGGGTATCCCTCCTGCCCCGTGGGCGAAACCATGTCGTTCCTCACCTCCGTGCGCGTCCACTACGCCTCAACGGGAACGGGTCCTCCCCCGTCCCCCCCCTGTCGATCGCCCCGGCATCGGTGCCCTGCGGGTGTTCCACGGAGCTTCACCTCCTGGTACCGGAGGATGGCGCCGTCTCGCTTTCACTGCTGGACCTGTCGGAAGGACAGTGCTCAATGTCCTCGACGGCGAGTTCATGGATTCGGGCTGCCACCTCCTGCCCGTGGACCTCTCCGGTCAGCCGCCGGGCGTTTGCCCGGCCCTGATGCGGATACGGAACGAGGCCGCCGCCTGCGGTCTGGTCAGGATCCGACATCGCCTGAGGTTTCAGCTGATCCCGTTCGAAGCAGCGGCATTCGCTCGGTCCTATCCTCCGGTCCGCGTTTTGAGTATTCTATTCTCTGGCGAATCCATGAAACCCTTTCGTTCGGAGGTCTCATGGGGACCGATATCAAGCGACATCTCTGGGACGACATCCGCAGGCTCTCGGAAGTCATAGAGGTCCGCTCCGGCGAGACACCCAAGCTCAGGGAGGGCGAGAGGCGCGACGTCGCCATTCTCTTCCTGGACCTGAAGGATTTCACCGCACTCTCCGAGGACATGGACCCGGAGGCCCTGTACCTGCTGCTGAACAGCCTCATGAAGACCCTGTCCGATACCGTCGAGGCCTACGGCGGATACGTGGACAAGATCCAGGGCGACTCGATAATGGCGCTGTTCGGAGCCAGGAGGGCTGACGAGAACGACAGCGTACGGGCGGTGACCGGCGCACTCAAGATGCTGGAGACCATAGGGGAGGCCAACGGCATACTCGACCAGGTGGGCGTAAGGATAACAGCAAGGGTGGGAATATCATACGGAACAGTCACTGTGGCTCCCGATCCTTCCGGACACCTCACGGCCATCGGCGACGAGGTCAACCTGGCCTCCAGGCTCGAGGAGGCCGCTCCGGACAACGCGGTATTCGTCTCCGCCCAGGTCAGGAGGCAGTGCGGCGAGGTCTTCGAGTGGGAGGACCTGGGCCAGATGGCGATAAGGGGAAGGAAGAAGCCGGCACACGTGTTCAGACCCACCGGACCGGGTTCTCTGCAGCAGGCCCGCTGGGAGAGGGCAGCCAGGGTCGCCAGGTCACCTCTGGTTGGCCGCGAAGGTGAGATGGAAGTCCTCAGGAATGCCTGGCGGAGGCAGATGTCCGGGGAACTCGGAGAGAACCGCCTCGGAGGAAGCCGGCACCTGATGATCCTCCTCAGCGGAGAGGCCGGGATCGGAAAATCCAGGATGGTGCACGAATTCATAATGGAGAAGAAGTCGGGCAATGAGCCGTTCAGGCTTCTTTTCGGCCGCACCCTCTCCTACGCGCAGCAGCCGTTCTGGCTCTGGATAACCCTCCTCAGGGGCTACTTCAAGATCGACCTGGGCGACCGGGACGCGGCAACGATACTGAAGGACCGCCTGGAGGAGCTGGCGGAGGCTTCCGGCCACGGGACGCTGATGGAATACCTGCCCTTCCTGGCCTCGCTACTCTCAATACCCGTGGAGGACCCGTCCTTCGAGGGCCTCGACCCCGAATCCAGACACGGCGGCACCGTGATGGCCGTAAGGAACTTCGTGGAAGCTGTGGCCATGACCGGGCGTCTGATGGTGGTGCTGGAGGACCTGCACTGGATCGACTCCGCTTCAAGGGAGGTGCTGGATTTCGTGGTCTCAAACTGCGTGACCGGCGACCCCGTGTTATTCCTGTGCGTGTACAGACCGGTGTGGGACGTGGGCGACCCGCTCCGCCCCGAAACCTACGAGAGGTCCGCCGAGGTGCGCACGATGGAACTGGAAGCGGTACCAAAGCATGGATGCCGCAAGCTCATCGGCCACATGCTGGAGAAAAGCTACCCGGAGGAGGTCGAGGATTTCCTGCTGGAACGGTCAGGAGGCAACCCCTTCTTCCTGGAGGAACTTGTGCTGGACCTGATCGAGGGAGGCGTCCTGGAGGAGGTGGAGGACAGGTGGACCTTCGCCGCCCCTCCCGACGAGGTCTACGTACCCACAACGCTCAGCAGCCTGATCAGGTCCAGGATAGACAGGCTGCCCGCGCTCTACCGCAGCGGTCTTCAGCACTGTTCCGTCCTGGGAATGGATTTCCTGATGCGTCTCTACCGCAGGCTCCATGAGAAGGTCACCGGCGGCGGTGAACCCGAGGAGATAGTATCGGAGCTGGCCCGAAGGGATTTTCTTCGAATGGTGGGGGACGCCCAGGGTACGAAGTTCATCTTCAGGCACTTCCTGATACACGACTCCGTGTACGACACCCTGCTGCACAGGAACAGGAGGGTGCTGCACAGGTACGCGGCGGAGGCCATAGAGGAACTCTTCGCGGATGAGTCCGGCGACCTTGCTTCGGTGATAGCCCACCACTGGGAGAGGGCGGGCAACCGGGAGAAGGCACTGGCCTGGGGTCTCAGAGCGCTGGACAGCTGCCGGAGGACCTTCCAGCACGAGGAGGGGCTGCGATGGGCGGACAAGCTGTCGGAGTGGCTGGAGGAGGACGACGCCGAAAAGCGTATCCAGGTACTCAGGGAGAAGCAGGAAATACTGAGCATACTGGGACGGAGTGATGAGCAGCTGGCCGTCATAGAACAGATCTCCAGGATCGCGGAGGGTTCAGGTCAGGAACGTCTCTCGGCGCTGGCGCTCATGCTCAGCGGTTCCTTCAGAAGCCTTGAGGGTCGGATCGAGGAGGCCCAGGCTGACTTCGAGAAGTCGCTGGAACTCAGCGAGGATTCGGACAGGGCCCAGGTCTACTACCACCAGGGGGATAACTACTTCAGGGGAAGCAGGTATAACGAGGCCCTCGAGTGCAACGAAAAGGTGCTCGCCCTCACCGAAGACCTGGTCCTGAAGACCAGGGTGGAACTCTCCTCGGCCTTCATTCACAAGATCCTGGGCAGGCAGGACCAGGTGGAGAAGCACCTTTCCCGGGCCTGGAGCATGCTCCAGGAAAGCGCCGGCAGCGGACTCAGCCTGCTGAGGGCCCAGTACTTCGCGCGTTATGCCGGCTTCCTCGGGGACAGGAGAGACGCTGAAGGGTCGCTGGACTACTACCTCCGATCCCTGGAGCTGTTCAGGAGCTGCGGCGATCTTTCAGGGGAGGCCATGGTCCTCAACAACATGCACGGTATCTATTCCGCAAGGGGCGATTACAGGAAGAGCCTCGAGGTGTTGCTGGAGACCGCTGGCATATACACCGAGACCGGCGAGCAGCTGGGCATTGCCATTGCCTTCTACAACATCGCCATGACCTACATGGCCATGAAGAACACTGACAGGGCCCTGGACTACTTCAACCGTTACCTCGAACTCAGCGAAAGGATAAGCAACGAACTCGGGGAGGCGTACGGCAATTTCGGCCTGGGCAGCCTCTGGAACGCCGAAGGGCAGACCGACAGGGCTGTGGAACACTTCAGGAAGGCCATCGAGGTCTGCCGCCGCCTGGGAAGCAGGGAAATGGAATCGGCGTCCAGAATGACCCTGGCCCGGGTCCTGGCGGAAGCGGAAAGACCGGAGGAGGCCCGGAAGGAGATCGCGGTGCTGAGGGCCGGAGGAATGGAGGCGGGTTACGGGGACACCCTTGAGTACGTCGATGGTCTCATCACGCAGTCGGAAGCCGGAGGGAACACGGAGCTGCTGGGTTCCGCGGCCGCTTCAATATGCCGGTCCCTGGAGGATACCGCAGACCTGGAAAGGTCGGATGTGGCCGAACGGAACGTCCGTCTGTGGGGAATACTGGACGGGCTGGGAAGACATGACGAATGCAGGCGGACCCTCTGCAGGGGCTCGGAACTCCTGAGCGGAATGCTGGATGAGGTGGACCCGGCCTTCCTCGGTGATGTAGTCGAGTACGAGAACCTGGCCAGGTTCATAACACTCTGCTCGGAAGCTGGGTGTCCGGTCAGGCTGCCTTCATGACACCGATAACCCTGACCTGATATCAGGGTTCGCCGAGGTTCCAGTCTGCCGGGTCGTCGGGGAGCCATTCACCCTGCGGCGACAATTCCAGCCTTCCGGGACGGGTAAGCATTTCCCAGTTCTCCGTATCGTAGTACATCTTGTCGAACACCACGGTGGAGTCGTCGACCCATGCGGCGTTGACGGGACCCCAGGGGACGGATACATCCTCGAAGTCAAGTACCAGCCCGTCGTCGTCCACCCTCCAGACCTGTATGCCGTTGGGTATGAAACCCGCGGATATGTCCTCCTTGAAGCAGAGGAGCCTTGAGCCGTCCGGGCCCGGGCAGGGGCGCCGAGATGGCGGTGAAGCTCTCCCCCGTCTCCCCGTTTACCAGTCTCCAGTCCACCCACTCGTAACCTCCGGCCTCGATCACCCAGTAGTCTATCCCCTCCAGGTAGTCGACAAGGGAATACCTTGCGAACTCCTCGGCGTACACTGTCTCACCGCCGGTATTCCGGAAGGACAGCGTGTCCCCCTGCCCGGTGACCAGGCAGAGGGTTCCGGGGGATGGCCTGAAGACCCTTTCACCGTATAGTTCGAGCATGGCGTCCTCGGTCATTACGGCGAAGGCGGAGGCCGCCAGGAGCAGCGGAACTATGACAGCTCTCATGGTTGTTTCCTTTCGATGCAATCCGCCGGCTCCGTCTATTCGGTTCCCTCGGCCTGCAGGTGTGCGTACAGGACCTGCCATTGGCCCTGGTCGTCCCTGGTCTCCACCGTCGCCGAGTCACCCCTGATCCAGAAGGTCAGCATTCCGTCGTCGGTATACCTGGCGCCGGATCCTGACACGGACTGGGGCAGCGTGCACTCGACCCCTTCGGGCAGGTTCAGCTTCACGAAGTTCAGGCTGCCGTCTGAGAGTGAGTAGAACCTTGCGGTAACGGACTGTCCGTCGGCGTTCACGTATTGCACGGGTTCGCCTCCGGTCACGGACAATCCATGGCCATCGCCGTTCCCGCAGCCCGAAACAAGTACCAGGACCGCCATCAGAACCGAAACCCGGGTCGAACCGAATCCGAATGCAATCATCGACCTGCCTCTTCCACCTTTTCCATGTGTTATTCCGCGCTCAGTCAGGAAGGACTATGGAGGTCACCTCCACTATCTCCTCACCGTAGTCGAAGGGCGGGAAGTAGGTGATGACCTCTCTCCACTCGTACTCTATCGTCCGGCCTTCGTAGTATTCCGGGTCCCGGAACAACTCAAGCCATGGTCCCCGACAGCTTGGGGAGAGGTAGCAGACCCTGATCCTGTCGTGAGGTCCTCCCCTGAATTCCAGAACCATGTATCCGTCCTCGTCGGCGATGCCGGCGAACCGGGCCGTGGAGATGCCGGAAGCCAGCTCGGTATCGTAGAACCTTCCTCCATTGTTGAGAAGGGTGTTGCCCTCCATAGTGAGACCCGGGACCAGGCTGTCCTCCTGCATCAGCCCCTGTCCCTCGAAATGGACCGCCCAGAGGGTGTTACCGTGTATGAAGTTATCCTCGAGGAACACATCCCCGCAGTTGAAGGCGTAGACACCTATCGCGCCGCACCCGCTGATGTCGCAGTTCCTGATTGTTATTCCGTCCGAACTGTCCAGCGCGAAGACGTTCCCGTAACAGCGCTCGTCCTCCGACGGCTGTATGTGGGCGGCTGCGAACCCGCTGACGGTGACGCTGTCGCAGTTGACTATCCACATGACGTTGTTCAGCATGCTCGTGCATACCAGCGAAGCTCCCTCCTCGGCGATCAGAACAACGTTCCGGACACCCCATAGTTCCAGTGACAGGTCCGACTCGTACACACCGGCGGTCACAAGCACCGTGTCCCCGTCCTCCACTTCAGGCAGGGCCTCCATGGGAGAGCGGTAATCCAGTCCATCCCCGATCTGGATGGTCCTTCCGAAGGCCGCAGCAACTGCCAGAAACGGTACCGCGGGGAATCTACTCATTCCGTTCCTCCTCCCGGCCGGTGATTCCTTCGGCGTACTATTCTCCATGAAGGTGTTCCGGTAAATACCCGCAAACATTGACGGACCTGAATACCGGGTGTACAGTTACGGAACGGGTTCCTCGGAGAGCCTTACGACGGCACAGTGTGAACGGACAGGGAGGGTTTCAGATGAGGTTCGCAGCGCTACTTGCGGCATTGATTACGGCCATGGCCGCGGGGGATTTCTTCGACGATTTCGAGTCTTACTCGACAGGTGACGATCCCGGGGATTCCCCGGACTGGTCCAGGGAACCCACCGGAGGCTACGTTCTGGTGGCCGATGACGGAGGCGACCAGGTCATCGAATCCTATTTTCCCGACTCCGCCTTCACAGGATACCTTTGCGACGGGGCCGGATTCTGGGACGACGGGAACGTCTCAATGGAATTCAGCGTGACCGGCAGCGGCGTCATGGTCAACGTGTTCTCAAGGATGCAGCTGATGACCGGGGAGGCCTACGTAGGAGGGCTCATCTTCTGGATGCAGCCTCTGACCTTCGTCTACATAGCCCACGTATCGGTCACCGGCGATTACGAGATCCTCCTCCAGACCGCCGGCCCGTCAATGCCTGCCGGCACCTGGGCGGACGTAAGACTCGAGGCGGCCGGGACCGACCCGGTGACCCTGACCCTCTACTGCAAAGACCAGCTGGCGGGCCAGGTCGAGGATTCCGTCTACGTGCTCGGTCCGGGCCTGAGCGGTTTCGCATTCATATACGATGACCAGGTTCCGACGATACTGGCCGACGACTTCCAGGTGACGGAAACACCCCAGGCCCTTCTTCAGGGGACGTTCGGGGCGGTCAAGGCCTCTTTCTCACCCTGAACCCCGGACCGGCGGGCACCTTTGGCGCTTTTTCGAGTATATTGTATGGAAATCTCGAACCAGCACCGGAGGTACGGCCTTGATGACCATTCTGATCGCAGTCGCGACCCTTGCCCTGCATGCGCAGGCATTGCAGCCTGGAGGAGGAGGCGCCGGACACGGCTCCTACAGCAGCGAACTGGTTTCCGGCAGCCCGGTGATCACCCGCACCGGCAGGACAGTTGTTGTCCCTCCGGAGCTTGGCCTCTTCATAAACACCGTGATCGAGGAGGAGGGCTCCTCGGAGATCAAGGTATCCTACTCCATCGTGGAGAACTCTGAAGCGGCCCTGGGTCTGTACAGCATGGAAGGCGAACTCATCATTCTGATAGCCGACGGCTTCCACGAGATCGGCAACCACCTGGCATGGTTCGACGCGGACGGTCTGGAGCCCGGTATGTACATCATCCGCCTGGACGCCCTGGGCGGATACGCCTACAACAGGATATACCTTCTCAGGTAGCACCCCCCGGGACTAGTCCCCCGAGTTCCGCAGCTCCTCCAGCCACATCGTAAGCGTGTCCCTGAAACCCGCTGTGAACTCCGGCTCGAGGACCGCATACTCGTCCACGCTGCCGGTCACCGCATCCTGGAAGAGGTGGTTGGCGCCTTCCATCACTGCGACCAGGGCACGGGGGTTGTCCGCCAGGAACTCCTGCATCGGACCCAGGTTGGTCCCGGGGATCACCTGGATGTCCAGTTCGCCCAGCAGGCAGAGCACCGGTACTTCAACCCGCCTGATGTATTCCGCCGGGTCGTTGGTCAGGAAGTTCTCGAACCACGGGTCCAGGGTCGAGGCTGCGGAGGCCGCCACCGCCCGGTCAAGATAGGCATCCAGGTCGCCCAGGGACTCCCTGGCATCGCCGGGAAGAGCCATTATCTCCTCCAGGGCCCATGCCCTCATAAGGGAGTCCACCAGGGTGGAATCGTTTTCCAGCGCAGCGTCCATGATCATGTACTGGGCCTCGAGCCTGTCCGATACCTGCTCCTCGCTGAAACCCTCCATCGCCAGGATAGCCCGGAGCTGGCTTGGAATGAGATCGTAGCCCGGGACTGCGGGACCCGCCATGCTTATCACGAAAGCCACGTCATCCGGCCTCTCCGCGGCAAGCATGAAGGCCGTGGTGGAACCCTCGCTGTGACCCAGTATCCCTATGTGGTCGGGGTCGATCCTCGGGTCCTCCAGCATGTGTGCCAGCATCAGCCCGGCATCGTGGAGCAGCACAGAATCGCTGAAGCTCTCCAGGCCTCCTATCGAACCGCCCGTGCCCCTGTCGTCGCACCTCAGGACCGCGTACCCGGCGCCGTCCACCAGCCGCGCCAGCTCCACGAAGACCGAGAAGCCCATCACGTACTCATCCCTATCCTGGAGTCCGCTTCCGGAGAGCAGTATGACGCAGGGATACGGGGGCTCGCCCCCGGGAAGAGTCAGCGTGCCTGCCAGGACCACGTCCTCGTCTGTTATCGTTACCTCTTCCCCCTCCCTCTCTGCGGGACCTGTCTCCATTGAGGTCCTAACCAGCTGGAAGGTCCCCCGGAAACTGCCCTGCAGGAAATCCCCCCTCAGGGTGTCGCCCGACATCGCTCCCATGAACCGGGCCCTTCCGAGGTTGGAGGGAAGCGAGAAGGAGAGGCTGTCGCCGGACAGGACGAAGTTCTCCAGTTCAAGTCCCCGGGCGAACTGCTGCGGTATGTCCAGGGTACCGGTGACCGTTCCACCTTCCATGATGAAGACAGCCCTGAGCTGAAGCTCCAGGCCTTCCCCCGCGATACTGCCCTCCCATGTCCCGGTGGGGTCCGTAACGCTCTCCGGTGCTCCGCACGAGCCTATCACAAACGCCAGCAACGAAACAAGCAATACTCTCGATACCATGATCCCTCCCCCTGAGAAATCGGCTACTCTGCCTCTTCAACGCTTACGTAGAGCTGCATGAGGACTCCCTCATCCGACGGGACGAACTCCTCGGGATAGTACTCGAAATCGCAGCCTCCGCCCCTGACCCAGCCCGATACCGGAAGCCACTCATCGTAGACGAAACCGTAGATCTCGTCCACCATGTCGAACTCGAAGGTGAACACGGCGTACGTACCGGATCCGATCTCCACCGATGTCATCCCCCGGGGAAGCTCTCCCTCCCCGCTCCAGGCGGTGCCAGCCATATAGGTGAAATCGCCGGTCTCCGGATCGTAGTCCATAAGGATGCCGTAACCGTCATCCTCGGGATACTTCCCCGGTATTCCGTCCGCCTGCTGCACGAAGTCCGTCCAGAGCTGCACGATACCCTCGGGATCCGTCCCGGTGTACTCCATTCCTGCGACTGAAACGCCCATGAAGGGCAGTATCTCGACCTCCATGAAGTCCCCCGTGTCCTCCTGCCCTTACGCGAGACAGGATGAACCCACCATTTAACGCAACATAGATCCTCATACTCCCTCCTGATCATTCCGTTAGCCAGACAGCCGAGATCCTCGAATCGAGTCGAAAGGCTTACAAGTGCTTTGACATACCACGACAATCATTATATAAAACTCTCTGACAGTGAATCCCTACACTGACAGGGGTCGAATTGGACGATACCATTGCGGAACTGGAGCAGCGTCTTACTTCCGCGGAGAACAATTCGGAAAAGTCCAGGATAATGGCCGACCTGGCCTGGTCGGTGAAGTACTCGGATCCCGCGAAAGCAGTTCAGCTGGGCATGGAGGCCATGGACCTGGCTCGGTCCTCGGGCGAACCCTCCGTCTTCCCCAGGGCTTCGATGGCCATCGCCATGGGGCAACTCCACATGTCGCACTTCGAAGAGGCGGAGAAGGCGGGCCTGGCCGGCCTGCAGCACTACAAGGACGAGGAGAGCCTTCCGGGTATAAGGCACGCACTGAATGTTCTGGGCTCCATCTACAGCCACTGGGGCAAGCTGGGCCCGGCACTGGACAACTACCTGGAATCCAGCCGGGTCGACCGCCAGCTGAGCAGCACTCCCGATCCGGGCATAATGAGCAACATCGGCAGCGTCTACATGAGGCTGGGAGATTACGAGAAAGCCCTGGACTACTTCCTGGAGGTCAGCGAGATAGCAGCCGGAATGGAGGGCCCAGCGGACCTCAAGGCCGCCGCCAGCCTGAACCTTGGCGAGGTCTACAGGTCCATGGAGATGTACGACGAGGCCCTGGAACGCTACCAGCAGGGGTGCGAGGTCTGCAGGAGCAACGACATGAAGAGCTACCTGGCAACCACCTGTGTGAACATAGGCAATATATACGTGGAAAAGAGCGACATCATCGCCGCGATGGAAAACTTCGAGGAAGCGCTTTCGATATACAACAACCTTGGCGACAGGCTTGGTGCCGCGGACGTCCTTCAGAACATGGGCGAGAGCAACCTGGTGATGGAAAGGCCCAGAATAGCCCTGAGCTTCTTCGAGGAGGCGCTGCTCATCTACCGAGAGCTGGATTCCGTGGATGGAGCATCGTCGTCGCTGCTTGGGGTCGCCTCCTGCCTGTATTCCACGGGCAGGAACGAAGAGGCGCTGGACAGGCTTCACAAGGCGGAATCGGCTGCGACGGAGAACGGCATAAGGCCTCTGCTGGTGAGAATACTCGGAGAGCTGTCCAGGGCGTACGAATCGCTGGGAATGACATCGGAAGCCCTGAAGTACGCCCGCATGGAGCACTCCCTGGAAAGGGAACTCCATTCCGAGAGGACCGAGGAGAGGCTCCTCAGACTCCGCATAACCCATCAGGTGGAGAAGACCCGCAGGGAGGCCGAGATATACAAGCTCAGGACCGAGGAGCTGGTCAGGGACCGGGACATCCTGGAGCAGGCCGTCAGCAGGCGCACCCTGGAACTCGAGAGGCTCATGGAAGAGAAGGAGATGACCCAGCACGTCCGCAGCCAGCTGGAGATGGAGCTGGGAAGGGACAGGAGACTGGCGAGCCTCGGCGAGATAGCGGGAGGCATAGCACACGATTTCAGGAACCTCCTCAGCGTCATCTCCGGGAACGCTGAACTGGTGATGGACGGGGAGTCGCTTTCGAAGAGCAGCCGCGAGAGGATGAAGAGCATAGTGGACGCGACGGTGACCGGCGCCGCCCTTGCCGGACAGTTGATGTCATTCGGCAGGCAGCTCCCCGATGAGCGGGGACCGGTCAACCTGAACGAAACAGTCACCAGCATGGCCGGAATGCTGGAAAGGACGGTGGGTGAAGGCATCGAGATAAGCTGCGTTCTGGATCCCTCGAATCCCCGTATCATCGGGGACAGGCTCCAGCTGGAGAACCTCCTGGTGAACCTGGTGATAAACGCCCGGGACGCAATGAGGGACGGAGGGATGATAGAGATACGGGTCTCCAGGCTGAATGCGGGTGAAGCGGGGACCCCTGAAGGCCTTTTTGCCGCCTCCGACCCCCTGGTCAGACTGGATGTCATCGACCAGGGGCACGGCATCATGGAGAATGACATGGACAGGATATTCGACCCCTTCTTCACCACCAAGCAGAAGACCGGCGGGTCCGGCCTGGGACTCTCCGTCGTTCACAGCATAGTCGTCCAGCACAAGGGCTGGATAAAGGTGGAAAGCGCAGTGAACAAAGGAAGTACCTTCAGCATCTTCTTCCCGGAGGACAGGTGACGGGGTCGTACCGATAAGGCATGATCGTCCGTTAATCAGGATCACTCATCCAGGACAGAGCATCAGCAAAAGTGCTCAGACCGTGAAAACGGCAAACGGACTTATTCGGAATCAGTCTGGAACCCTTGACAGGCATCTCTGCCGGCAATACCTGATGGATGTGTCCTCTGTGCGAAGACAGACTGCCGCTCCGGGCCATTGTGATGTCGGCGGTCCCTCAGACGGTGATTGCCGGCCGTGTTGACATGCAGTCCTGTCCATGTTATCACGAAAAGAGTCAGTTAACATAGAATGACCTTTCATCCATTCAGCGGGACCCGGTGATACCATGCCAGAGCTTCCGGATGTGGAAACCTTCAGGAGGTACCTGGCGTACACTTCGCTGCACAAGAAGATCGTGAAAGTCCATCTGCCGGGTAAGGAACTGATTTACGGAATAACGGCCACCACCTTACGCAGGCACCTGCTCGGCAGGGTCCTGAACAGGACAGAAAGGCACGGCAAGCACATGTTCGCAGGCACCGACGCCGGGGAATGGCTGCTCCTGCACTTCGGAATGACCGGATTCCTCAAGTACTACAGGGATGAGGACGGAGAACCGGGGCACCCGCGCCTGATACTCGATTTCGACAACGGCTACCACCTGGCCTACGATGATCAGAGGAAGCTGGGAAGGATCGGGCTGGTCATGGACATCGATGGCTACATCGAGCGGCGGAACCTGGGACCTGATGCTCTCGGGATCGATCTCGAGACCTTCCTGAAAGCTTACGAAGACAGGCGCGGAGCCGTGAAATCAGCCCTGATGGACCAGAGCGCCATGGCCGGAATAGGCAACATCTACGCCGACGAGATCCTGTACCAGGCGGGGATAAATCCGGAGACCAGGGTGGCGGAACTGGATGACGACGCAATGGAGCGGCTGTTCCGGAACATGAACAAGGTTCTGAAGAAGGCCGTCGAGTGCGGGGCAAAGCCCGATTGCCTTCCCGACTCGTACCTGATCCCGCACAGGACCAAAGGCGGCACCTGTCCCCGATGCGGGCGGGAAGTAACCAGAACGAAGGTCTCAGGCAGGACTACCTATTACTGTCCGTACCGCCAGGGTGGTTGATATCCGGCAGGGCCCGGGCCGGACCTCGCCTCTGTCCTTCCCGAAGCCGGGAACCGCAGTTATCGGGAACTGCTGCTGCAGTGAAACTTCCGATATCTACGATGCGGCCCTGAGTTCCTCGATGACCTCCGTGTCACTCATGTCGTGGAAATCACGGTAGTAGCCAGCCACCGCGAAGGATGGTCTGTCCTGCGCCATGAGGCAGTATTTCTCATTGAACATGCCGTTTATCATCCTCAGTGTTGATTCCGGCGACACCGGTACGGCCAGCGTCATGGAAGCCGGGTCCATTCCGCTCAGCATCCTGCCTGCAGCCAGTACGCTGTAGCCTGTTGCCAGACCGTCGTCCACCAGGTAGACCCTTCGCCCGGACACCCGGGGCACCTCCAGTGTGCCGGAGTACTCCATCGCACGCCTGCTGATCTCGCTCATCACCTCAGCCGTCACCCGGCGCACCGTTTCTTCATCTATTCCGAAGGTCTCCAGAACCCGGTTGTTGAGGACCACAGTGCCGTCGATGGCTGCCGCCCCGAAACCCATCTCCGGGGAACTCGGTATCGGCAGCTTCCTGACCGCTACCGGATGGAGTTCTCCGTCAAGCGCCTCCGCAATGGGACGGGCCACGGGGACGCCGCCCCTGGGAAGAGCCATCACCATGGATCCGGTGTCGGGTTCGGGGTCTATGAAGGCCGCCAGCTGCCTGCCTGCGTCCGACCTGTCCTGGAAGGCGGTAACGGGTCCTCTCACATGTCTGTATACGTGTATCGTCACTGGATAATCACCTCTCAGTTCATCCTGTCATCATTCATGGTTCGCGGTCAAGCGCTCCTCTTCCTCCTGTCGATCATCCTGGCGAGTCCCAGGAGCGCCGCCTCGACCCTCTTCCTGAAAACAATGGCCAGGACGCCAAGCAGCATGGCACCTCCCAGAAGCAGGACCTGCCCGGTTGTGCCCATGCTTCCGGCTTCAGCGCCTATCCAGCTGCTGACAACCATTCCGGGGAGCCTGCCTATGGCGGCAAGCAACAGGATGAAGGGGATGGAGAGCGGACTCAGACCCACGGCGAAACAGGCCAGGTCGTCTGGAAGCATCGGCAGAAGGAAGACGAGGAAGAAGAAGATGTGACCCCGCCTGTGGGCCATCCGGTCGAGTTTCTCGATGTTGTCGCTTCCGACCAGCCTGACGACCAGGGGCCTTCCGAACGCCCTTCCCAGGAGCATTGCCACCGCAGACCCGATCACCAGTCCCGCCATGCTGTAGACCGTTCCCATGAGGATCCCGAACAGGTATCCGTTGGCGAGCCCTATGACATGGCCCGGAACCGGTGCCAGCACGACCTGGAGCGCGTTGACGCCTATACTGACCAGCGGGGCCCAGGCACCGAACCCTTCCAGCCAGCGCCCGACCTTCTCCCGGTCGCCCAGGAATTCAGCAAGGGGTCCTCCCCAGAGGATCACAGCGGCAACTACTGCGGCTGCAAGAGAAACAGCTGTCAGATAATGTAATACCGTCCTTCCGTTCATGACATCTACACCCGTCGATGGGGGTATCGATCTGTCCCGCATGCCATGCCCGGTCCTGCCTGGCGCCTGAGTCTGCGGAGGCGATGCTGAGGGAGGCCTCCGGATCGGATCAGAGGCCGGCGATGACCATCGCCACGAAGGCGATGATCAGTATCCAGAAGAAGCAGCCGAAAACAGCCATGGTCTCCGCCGCCGTCTCCGCCTCGAGCTCAGTCCTTCGTCTGTATCTGCGCCAGTCTGGAGCGGACACAGCCATTATCACGAGGGTTACGAAGAGCCCGGCCAGGAGTACTCCGAGCCACGGCGTCCCCTGGTAGACCGGCCCCCATTCCGGCATCCATGAGGCAGCCGCCCACATCGCTATCAGCAGGACTACGAAGAGGAACAGCACCGAGGCTGCCGCCGTACGGGTCCCCGCCGGGTGTCTCCATCCCAGTCCCCATCCCAGTATCGAACTGAGTATGAGTGCGAAGAGTATCACGATAAGTATGTCCGCGAGTAATATGATCCTTATCCCTTCCTTCCCTTTCTCCTGTCATCTCCCCAGGGGACGGGCCGCATTTACCCGTCCCTCGCTTCCGGGGCAACGCTCTCCCTTTTCAGCAGCCCGCACCATATGCCGCTATCAGTTCATTCTCGACTGCCGAGGCACCCCCCTGCAGAGCTTTCCTCACCGCTTCGGTGATCTCCCGGTCTATCATACGTCCTGCGCCGGAAGCGAACCTGTTCCGAACACGAAAAGGAGAGCCAGCGCCATCATTGTTCTCTCGGAGCTTCTCCCCGGATATCTCATGCTCTCCTCTTACCTTCCTGTCGCTTCTCATACCGGGAGGGCCGCCCATATCATCTGCCGGGTGTAGCTCCATTCGTTGTCGTACCAGCTCATTATCCTGACCAGGTACCCGTCCATCCTCAGGTTGTCCCCGTCCAGTTCCACCCTCACCGGCAGGTTTCCGCAGGCGGTATCGTGCCTCTGGAGGTAGGCCGTGTTCTCAGGCTCCATCATGTCGTTCACAGCCACCAGTTCCAGGACGTCCTCCTCCATGTCCAACCTCATGGCGGCCCTTCCGATCCGGCCGATCCCATTATATTGATATTATAATCATTAATATTTCTTTCGTTCCGTTCGAAACGACAACTTCCCGCCTGCAGCGCGGTCCGTTCCCGGAACCTTCCGCCTTTTCCGCCGGGATTACAGGTTATGGAAAGCAGGTGGGGCTCTCCCGCAGCACGGCGGGAGAGCATCGTTCTCCGGTCAGTCGTCCAGGACGAAGGTCACCTTCATGTCGACCCTGTACCTTGAGACACGGTTGTCCTCGACGTCTATGTTGAACTCCTTAATCCAGGCTCCCCTGATGTTGTTCAGGGTCCTGGCGGCCCTTTCCAGGCCTTTCCTGATCGCGTCCTCGAAACTCTCCTGCGAGGTCGAGCTTATCTCGGTCACCTTTGCTACAGGCATGATATTTCCTTCCAGTTGCTGCTGCTGCCGACTTGCCCTGTATTCCATGCCGCGAGACTAGAATACACTTGATTATTATACCGGATATGGACTGGTGGGGAGTTTGTCAAGGGTGGAGTGATACATTCTTGACGCTTTTCCTCCGTCATGCGCCTCATTGAGAGAAACGAGGAGGGAATCGCCGGAACCAGACGGAGACTGCCCGGTGGAGGCGGTGTATCTGCAGATGATCCGGATCACCAGCGTTCGGAATCGTTCTGCATCGACACGACACCTGTGCGGATGTGGGAGCATCGGAACGGTCAGACCGGACCGGATGTGAAACTGATAGCGGGATTCTGGACCCGGAAAAGCTCAGGTACCGACAAGCTCGGCAACGCCGGGCAGTTCACGGATGCTCTCTATCCGGCAGTCGCCGTCCACTCCTATTCCCACTGTCACGCATCCGGCCTCCCTGCCCGCCTCCATGTCACTGGGCGAATCCCCTATCAGTATGCAGTCACCGGGATCAGCCCCCAGTTCCTCAATGGCAAGCATCACCATGGAAGGATCCGGTTTACCCTCCTCCACCATGTCGCTGGTGACTATGACGTCGAAGTACCCTTCCAGGCCGTGGCTTGTCAGGATTTCGCCGGTGCATCCCCGCGTGGTGTTGGTGATCACTGCCTTCGGTCCCGCCAGGGAACCGAGTACCTCCCGGGCTCCGTCGATCTTCCTTATCTCCCCTGCATGGCGCGGGAACAGTTCTCCGCATATCTCCTCCCTGCCGGTGTCCAGCCGGGAAATGTTCTCCGAAAGGTCCCTGCCCCAGTACTCCTCCTCGAAATCCTCCCTCGAGACCCTTCCGCCTCGTTGAAGGTCCTGAACCGGGCTTCCCTGGAATCCACGAGGACTCCGTCCATGTCGAACAGGTAATGCACGTGCAGTAACCCCTTCCAGCCGAGACCAGCATGACCCTGCAGGGGCCACTTATGTTATTGTTCTCCATCACTATTCATTACATCCAATACCGGCGCCGAGAACTGCCCGGTGGACGTTATCAGGTTCGAGGAATCCTGACGCGTCTGCTGAAGTACGGCACCATCCGCCGTCTTCATGTGCGTGCAAGCTGCTGTCAGGGCGCGTATGTGCCGTACAGCCCGGCCTTCTCTATCACATGGCCCTCCATCGCCCTTTCCAGGTCGTCACCGGTGGCGGATTCAGGCAGGTCCAGCCTGGTGTCCAGGGCGAAGAGCCTGAACCTGTAGCTGTGAACACCGTCGGGTGGATCGGGCCCGCCGTAGCCCATTTCACCGTAGTCGGTCATGCCTTCTTTCGACCCGGGAGGAGGGGATCCTTCGGGAATGGACCCGGTATCAGGATCCATGTTCCATAAGACCCAGTGGTCCCATACCTTGCCCGCGGGTTTCACCGCGTCCGGGTCGTCCATGACAAGGGCAAGGGATTCCGTCCCAGGGGGCACCTCGACGATATCGAGGGGAGGGCTGACATTGTCCGCCCTGTACCCGTACTTCCTTGGAATGGCCTCCCGGTCGTGGAACGCGGGACTTCTAAGTAACATTTTTTGCTCCTCTCTCTTCGAGGGAACAGCGGCTGCTCCCTCCGTTGATCCGGTCGATAGTACCTGCCGTATCGACCCTTTCCGCTATTCCTGCTCCCTTACCGATATCGCTTCGGTTGGGACAGGCGGCGACCGCCTTCAGCACTGCAGCCCGGTAGACCTCAGGCACAGGGTCCTGGACGACCGCGGCCCTCTTGTCCCCGGTACGGAACCTGAACACCTCGGGGCATATCATCACGCACCTGCCGGTGCTGTCGCATCTCTTCAGGTCGATCTCGACGTGCATGAGTTCTCCTTTCCTGTTCGGCTTCCCGAACGACGTTCCTTACTCACAGAGGCCATATCAAGGGTATCAGGATGGAGCCCAGTACCCACAGGAGGATGCTGAGGGGTATTCCCACCCTCATGAAATCGCTGAACGTGTACCTGCCGGCGTTGTAAATCATGGTGTTGGTCTGGTAGCCCACCGGCGTTGCGAAACTCAGCGAACTGCCGAAGGCCAGGGCGAAGAGGAATGTCCTCGGATTCACGGACATGGTCTCCGCCGCTGTTACCATCACGGGGGCAAGGAGGACCGCGGATGCCTGGTTGGACAAGATGTTGGTCAGCAGCATGGCCAGAAGGAAGAACCCTGACAGGACGGCATGCGGACCCAGCGACTTGAGTATCGCGAGAAGCCAATCGGCAAGCATTGCTGCCGCCCCTGTCTTCCCCATGGCTATACCAAGCGGAAGCAGGCCTGCGAGGAGAAAAACCACCTTCCACTGCACTGCGTTGTATGCCTGTCTGGTGGTGATCGTTCCGGTCAGCACCAGGACGAGGGCCCCTGTCACAGCACCGAACACGACGGACAGCAGGTCCAGCACGGCGGCTGCCACAACGCCGGCCAGCACCGCCGCGGAGATGATGACCTTCCTCCTGCTGCATTCCTTGAGTTCCACACGGGAAACCACCAGCAGGTCCGGGCTCTCCTCCAGCATCGGTATCCTCTCGTGGGAAATGGACAGGAGCAGTGAATCCCCGCCGGAGAGCCTCACTTCAGAGTAGCCTTCGCGCAGGAGTCTGCCCCTGTGTCTCATTGCCAGCACCATCGCCCCGTAGTTCCTCTTCATGCTCGCCTGTTCCGGAGTCTTTCCCTCCAGCCCGGAGTCGGGAGCCACCGAGACCTCCACCAGCGTGTCCATTTCCTTTATAAGGTCTTCGTCGGTCCATTCCACTGGCGGTCTGATCCTGAGCCTGTTCTTCCGGCTGAGACCCTCAACGGCCTCCCTGCTACCCCTCGCTCTGATTACGTCACCGCTCTCCAGGCTGGAACGGGTCCTGGCTGCGGACTCAGAACCCTTGCGTTTGAACACCCTGATGAGGTCCAGGTCCAGGTCATCGGTGAGGATGCTTTCCTCCAGGGGCTTTCCCAGGCTTTCAGATTCACCTGTCAGCTCAAGGTCGTACAGGTATCCACCCATGTCGTACCGGCGGGTGAGGTCCGGATACCTGCCGAAGTCGGGTATCCTCCTGTTCCCGTAGATGAAGAGATACAGGAAGCCCGTCGCCATGAACACCAGTCCCACGGGAGCGAACTCGAACATGGAGAACTCCCTCAGACCGCTGTCCACCGCTATGGAAGCTACCAGGATGTTGGTGGAGGTGCCTATCAGTGTGCAGGTCCCTCCGAAGATGGAGATGAAGGAGAGTGGCATCAGAAGCCTTGAGCTGCCTGTCCCGAGCGTCCCGGAAAGGCCGATGAACACCGGGATGAATATGGCCACTGCCGCGGTGTTGTTGATGAAAGCGGATACTGCCCCCACTATGAGCAGTACGGTGAGGAAGCCCCTGCGCTGATGCCTTTCAGCAATCCTTTCGAAGAGACCGCCCAGCACGCGAAGCGCTCCGCTCTCCCGGAACCCGGCGCTGATCACGAACATGGCGCCGATGGTTACGGTTGCGGGGTTGCTGAATCCCGAAAGCCCCTCCTCCACCGTCAGAATGCCAGTGACCATCAGTACGCCGGTCACCAGGAGCGCCGTTACGTCGAAGGAGACCTTCTCGCTGATGAAGAGGGCCACCGCCGATGCTATCAGTGCGAACAGGAAACCTATCTCCAGGGTCAGGGTGCCGTCTCCGGATCAGACCTCATACTCGCCCGCCAACCGCCTCAGTTCCTCCAGGTCCGGCCCTCGCCTGAACAACGGCGTGCCGTCCTCCTCCCAAACCGGCTGCTGCTCCTCGAAGGTCTTCCTGTCCTCGTTCCTGTAGATGACTCCCAGTGCCAGCTTCTCGGAGCCGACGGCAAGGCTGAAGGCCGCCTCCCTGTTGGTGGGGTCGTGGTCGTCGCCGACCTCGAAGGAATTCTCCCGGAACCAGTCGTAGTCGTTGACTCTGTTGAAGGAGACGCAGGGCTGCAGTATGTCCACCAGCGCATACCCCCTGTGCTTCACCGCCTCCACTATGATCCCTGAGAGATGGTCGGGATCGCCGGCGAAGGACCTTGCCACGAAGGAAGCGTCCAGTGCGACAGCCACGGCCACCGGGTCGAAGGGCCTGAGTATGACGCCCTCCGGCTGCACCGGTGTCTCGAATCCGATCATGCTGGTGGGCGAGGCCTGACCCTTGGTAAGGCCGTACACCATGTTGTCGTGCACCAGGTGGGTGATGTCGGGGTTACGGCGTACGCAGTGGATGAAATGGTTGCCTCCCTCCCCGTACATGTCACCGTCGCCGCCTTCGGCTATCACTGTGAGGTCGCGGTTGCAGACGGCAATGGCCGTGGCCGGGGGAAGGGCCCTTCCATGCAGGCCGTTGAAGCAGCTGCACTTAATGTAGTGCGGCATCTTAGCCGCCTGGCCGATGCCTGAAACCACCACCAGCTCCTCCGCGGGGATCTCCAGATCCTCCAGCGCCTTCAGGAGGGCGTTCCTTATACCGAAGTTGCCGCATCCCGGGCACCAGGCCATGTCCAGTCCCTCTGTTCCGTGTCTGTATGCCATGGTCATATCCCTTCCAGCTGGGACGACAGCTGCTCCGCCAGGGTGTCCGCCCTGAAGGGAAGTCCGTCGTACCTCAGTATCTCCGCGTCCGGCGTGATCCCCGTGAGATCCCTCAGGAGCCGGCCGAACTGCCCGGTGGCGTTCCCTTCCACCGTTATCACCGCATCGGCTCCTTCCAGTATCTCCCCCACCTTCCGGGAGAGGGGATAGGGCTGGCACACGTGGAGCACGGCCAGGTCGTCCCTGCCGGTCAGGGCCGCCGCTTCCAGGCAGGCATTCCGGGTGGAGCCCCAGCTGACGACGATTATCGATCCTTCACCGCATAACTCCGGTTCCAGGACGTCCTCCGCGATGCCCTCCATCTTTCCCAGCCGCTTGTCCACCATTCGGACCCGCAGGTCCAGGTCCTCGGTGATGTGTCCCTCCTCGTCATGCTCGTCGCTGTCCAGGCATACGAGGCCGGTGCCGCTCCCGGGCACGGCCATGGGAGAGGGAGGGCCCTCGTCGAGGGAGTACCTGCGGTAGTCCTCCCCGGCTTCCGCCAGGAACCTGGTCGTATCCACATCGTCAAGTGGAAGCTCCCTGACCTGGTAGAAGGTGTCCATGAGGTTCTGGTCCGTGAGCAGGAACACTGGCACCTGGTGCTTCTCCGCAAGCATGAAGGCCCTGGCGGTGAGGGCGAAGGCCTGTTCCAGCGTTCCCGGAGCCAGCACGATACGGGGGAATTCCCCGTGTCCCGCGTGCAGCACCAGCTCCAGGTCCTCCTGGCCGGTCCTGGTCGGGAGGCCTGTGGCGGGTCCGGGTCTCTGAGCCACATGGAAGACCATGGGTGTCTCCAGCATGCCGCAGAGGCTCACCCCCTCGGCCATGAGGGAGAGACCGCCCCCGGAGGTTGTCACCATCGCCCTTGCTCCCGTGTACCAGGCTCCCAGGCCCATATTGACAGCGGAGATCTCGTCCTCTGCCTGTTCGACCACTATTCCGAATCGCCTTGCATGCCGGGCAAGGAACACCAGCACCGCGGTGGAAGGGGACATCGGATAGGAGCAGATGAATCTCACCCCGCCCGCCAGGGCGCCCATTCCGACCGCGTCCCCCCCGCTCATGAGCAGCATGCCGGCGGCTTCGCCGGGTTCGATCTCGAGACCGGCATCGAGATCGCCGCCCTTTTCGAAACCCGCTTTGAAGGCCTTCGTGTTGCCCTTCACATCCTCGCTGTCCGGATCGCCGAAGAAACCCTCCAGTACCGGCAGGCATTCCTCCAGGGGAAGACCCAGGACCCCGGCTGCCACTCCGGCGGCAACGGTGTTGGAGTAGACCTTTCTCCCGGCCTCTTCCGCCAGTCCCTCCAGGTCCACTGGAGCCTTCCTGGCCCTGATGCCGACCCGGTCTTCCAGGTCCCCGGGAGAGGCCACCACCAGGGTCTCCTCCGTTATCCTCCGCTCCATGTGACCTATGGCCGGGCCGTCCAGCGCCAGCAGCAGGTCCACCCTTTCCACGGGACAGTCCACGGCTTCCGCGGAGACCCTGAGGTCGGTGGAGTTGCTGCCGCCCCGCACCCGGGACATGTACTCCTTGGTGGAGAAGACGAAGCGCCCTGTCCTGCCCAGGAGCTTGCCGAGAAGCTTCTCCACGGTTTTGATGCCCTGTCCTGCGGCTCCGCTCACTACCAGGTTGACATCCGCTCTTCCGCCGTTTCCCATTTCTTTCATCCCTTCATGTCCTCCCGTCGATAGGACCACCCCTGCTCATGAAATCTCACTCTTTCCCCCGTCGAACGAGACCAGCCTGGCGTTCACCGCCACGATCACTGTGCTCAGTGACATCACGAGGGCTCCCACCGCGGGAGGAAGGACCACGCCCCACGAGTAGAGGACTCCGGCGGCAAGCGGTATTGCTATAACGTTGTAGCCTGTCGCCCATGCCAGGTTCTGCTTCATCTTCCTGCCGGTCTTCTCCGATAGTATCAGTACATCCAGGACTCCGGCCGGGTCGTTCTCCACCAGTATCACGTCGGCGGTCTCCGCCGCCACGTCCGTGCCTGCGCCTATTGCTATTCCGAGGTCTGCCACGGCCAGGGCGGGAGCGTCGTTGACCCCGTCTCCCACCATGGCCACCCTCGAGCCTTCGGACCGCAGTTCCCCTATCCTGTCCGACTTGGCGTCGGGCATCACCTCCGCGAACCAGTCGTCAATGCCCAGCTCCTCCGCCACGCTGCGAGCGGTCTCGCTGCTGTCGCCTGTTATCATGTAGACCCTGATACCCCTGTCCCTGAGGCCGTCCACGGCGGAGCGGCTGCTCTCCCTCACGGTGTCGGCCAGCCCTATGAGACCCTTCACTTCCTCCCCGGAGATGACGAAGACCACCGTCATGCCCTTCGAGGAAAGCTCCTCCGATGCTTCCTCAGACTTCCCGTGATCGCCGGCCGTCTCCTCCAGCAGCTTCCTGTTGCCTACCTGGACCGTCTCCCCGGAGACCTCGGCCTTCGCACCTTTCCCCGGCACGGCCTGAAAACCACTGGAATCCGGAACGCCAATATCCCTATCCGCGGCTTCCTTCACGATGGCCCGGGCGATCGAATGCTCCGAATCCCTGTCCACCGCGGCGGCCAGGGCCAGCACCTCATCCTCGCCGCTGTTTCCGAGGGGTTTAACGGAGACCACCCGAAACTCACCGGTGGTGAGGGTGCCGGTCTTGTCGAAGACTACCGTATCGATGCTCCTTGCACCCTCGAAGGAGGTGCGGTTCCGTATGAGAAGTCCGTTGCGGGCGGCGATGCCGGTTATGACCGATATCACCAGGGGTACCGCCAGTCCCAGGGCGTGGGGACAGGTTATCACCATCACGGTTACCATCCGCTCCAGCGCGAACACGAACTCCCTGCCCAGGATCAGCCATGCGCCAAGGGTCAGCGAACCGGCGGCGATGGCTGTGATCGTCAGCCAGAAGGCGGCCCTGTCCGCCAGACCCTGGGCCCTGGACTTGCTCTCGCCCGCCTTCTTCACCATCTCCACCATCCCGGACAGGTAGGAGTCCTCTCCGCTCCCGCTCACCTCCACCGTCAGGGACCCGTTGCCGTTGACGGAGCCTCCTATCACCTGGTCTGATTCAGACACGGAGACAGGTTCCGATTCGCCGGTCACCATGGACAGGTCAACCTCGGACTCACCCTCAACGATCCTTCCGTCCGCCGGTATCCTCTCCCCGGGTTTCACCAGGAGCCTGTCCCCCCGGCTGACCCGGTCCAGCTCCACGTCCTCCGTCGAACCGTCGTCCCTCAGCCTGTGGGCCCCGGAGGGCATCAGCTCCACCAGTTCCTCCAGCGCCCTGGAAGCCCCCATGACCGAACGCATCTCCATCCAGTGTCCCAGGAGCATCACGTCCACCAGGGTCACCAGCTCCCAGAAGAAGACCTTGCCCCTCACTCCCAGGGCCACCAGGGAGCTGTACACGAAGGCCACCGTAAGCGCCAGGGATATCAGGGTCATCATGCCAGGAAGGCCTTCCCTCAGCTCTCCGGCCCCTCCCCTCAGGAAGGGCCAGCCGCAGTAGCCGTATACGAACGAGGACAGGGCCAGCATGACTGCCGTGTCCCCGGTGAAGGACAGGGAATAGCCCAGGATGGTCTGTATCATCGGGGACAGGACCAGGACCGGGAGCGACAGCCCCAGGGCTATCCAGAAACGCCTCCTGAAGTCCCTCAGCATACTCCGGTGCTGCTGCCCGGAATCCTCAGTCCGCGTCCCGTCCGTCAGCGTCCCGTCCGTCCGCATCCCGTCCGTCCCCTTCCCGTCCTCCGGGCTCCCGGTTTCCTTCCGCCCCTTCGGCCGCCTCCTCGGTCACCGTGTGACTTCCGCCTTGTACCTGGGCGAGAGCAGTCCCGCGATTATCATGTCGGTGGCCTCGTCCTCGGTGAGGCCGCGGGCCATCAGCGTTTCCAGCTGTTTGGAGTCCACGCTCCCCAGGGCGGCCTCGTGCGTCACGTGGGCCAGTGGATGGGTAACCTCGATCACCGGCACCGCCCTCGCAGTGGCGCCGTCGCGGACGATCTCCCTGCAGTCCACGTGGCCTCGGGCGTACGCGGCCTCGGCCCTGATGGTGTTCCTTATGTCGGCCCATGCCGAGTCCCTGACGGCTATGTTGGTCGTGAGGACTCCCCTGGAGTGCTCTCCGGAGAGGGTGGCCTTCTCGTGTATCCTTATTCTGTCGTCTCCGCTGCCGCTGATACGGGCGTTCATCTCGAGAACGCTACTTGCCGCGCAGACTGCTTCGTACACGATGTCCAGCTCCCCCGCCCTTCCCCTCAGCATTTCGAAGTCGGCCATGAAGGATGCCCCCTCGCCCAGATCCACGAAGCTCCTGGGCACGACCTTAACTCCCCCTCCGGGACTGTGGACGTGCCTCTCGAGGTAGCTGTACTCGGACCCGGGTCCGAGCCTTACCACCGCCTGCATCTCGTGAAGCACATCCACGGCGTTGGGGAAGGTGCAGCTGGAGACGACAGCGGCGGCTGCATCCTCGCCCACTTCCACGTCCATCTCTATTCTCTGGACGCCTTTCTCGGGTATGAGACCGAAACACATGTTGACGGGTTTCTCTATCCTGGCTCCGTGCTCTATCCTGACCATGGCCCTTACGCCGTCTTCGCGCTCCTCGGCCTCCACGACGAGTCCCGGCACCAGGTGGAGCCCCAGGACGGTGTTCCCGTGAATCTCTATGTGGGCCACGCCGGGAGATGTGATGCATCCCTCCCCGAGACTCTCGTACATCTTCCTCACCAGTTCGCTGTCACCCATGTCAGCACCCCTCTTCCGGACGGTTCTTGTGGTCGCAGGGTATGCAGCGGCCGGCGTAGAACTCCGTTATCTTCTCCACTCCGCCCTTGTCCTGTATGCTCCCGCAGCAGAGCAGGAAGGCGTGGTCGGCCTGCTCCAGGACCGTCATGCTGTGGGTGATGAGGAGGACTGTGGAGCCCATCCCCCTCAGCACGGATATCGCGTCGAAGATCCGCTTCAGGGCCTCCACGTCTATTCCCGAATCGGGCTCGTCCATCATGACCAGCCTGGGCGCCTGCGCAAGGATGGACGCCAGCTCGATCCTCTTCCTCTCTCCTCCGGACAGGGTTCCGTCAACCGCCCGGTCCAGGTACTTCTCAGGGTCCAGGTCCACCTTCATCAGGCAGTCTGCGGCCTTCTCCGCGGACTTGTCCTCCGAACCGCTGAGGATGAAGTCCTCCACTCCCAGTCCCCGGAAACGGGCCGGCTCCTGCCATGCCATGCCGATCCCGAGCCTGGCCCGCTGATCGACGCTCAGCCCGTAGAGGTCATTCCCCAGGAACTTCACGGTGCCGGTGTACTCCCTGTAGCCAGAGAGACCCATGACCGTGTTGGCCAGGGTGGACTTCCCGGCCCCGTTCGGACCGACCACAGCGTGGACGTGGCCCTCCCAGAGGTCCAGTGAGAGACAGTCCAGGATCCTCCTGCCGCCCAGCTCCAGTGTCAGGTCATCTATCTCCAGTATGCTCCTGTCCATGGCGTCAGCACCTCGTCCCTTCGATGATCTTCCCTTCCGGTCCCTCGAATCCGGCGGCATCACGAAGCCTCCATCTCCACCAGGGAGAACCAGTCCCGGCAGTCGCTGAACATGCGCATGATCCTCATCCCCCCTCCCTCCGCGAGATCCTCCAGCATCCCGGTGGTGTACTTGTAGGAGTTCTCGGTATGTATCCTCTCGCCCCTGCGTATCCTCAGCGGTTCCTCGAGATGCGGGATTTCGATCCGAATGTCGCTGCGTGCCACCGGGTGCATCTCCATCCGGCTCTCATCATCGTTGAAGAAGGACAGGTGGTCGAAACACTTCGACGGTATGTCTGCGGAGAGTATCCCGCCCGTCACGTTCAGGATGTTCCGGTTGAAGCAGGCGGTTACACCTTCGATGTCGTCGTATGCGTCTTCCATCAACGAACGCTCCTTGAGCATGTCGACGCCCATGATGAAGCTGTCCCCTTCCTCCATCTGATCCGCAATGCCTTTAAGCAGTGATTTCGCTTCATCGGGTTCGAAGTTTCCCACCGTGCCGCTGAAGAGCAGGAAAAGCCTTCTCCTTCCCTCGGGGACTTCGTCCAGCTGACGGCAGAAATCCGCGACTATCCCCCTTATCCTCAGCCCCGGGAATCTCGTCAGTAGTTCCAGGGCTGAAGTCTCCATCGCCGACCTGCTCACGTCCACGGGAATGTACCTGGTTTCTGCCAGGGAACCCTCCGGAATGGACTCCAGTACCATGGATATCTTGGAGCAGTCACCGCTTCCCAGTTCAACGAGCTCCCTGAAGTCCATCCCGGGGATGATCCCCGGCAGTACGTTCCGCAGTATGGCTTTCTCCGTCCTTGCCGGATAGTACTCCTCGAGACGGGTTATCTCCCGGAAGAGCCGGGATCCCCTGCGGTCATAGAAGTATCTGGACGGCAGGCTCATGGGCCTGTTCTCAAGCCCCCTGACCAGTTCCGCCCTCTTCTCGGAGGGGTCCATGCGGCCGTAGCTGTCGCGGATGCTGACATCCGGTCCGTTCTCCATCACCTTCCCACCTCACCCGGGATTCCCGATTCCACCGGGTTTTCCGGATCGCTGCTCCACTCCATCCATCCTCCGTCGAAGACCGCTATGCGGT
This sequence comes from Candidatus Aegiribacteria sp. MLS_C, assembly GCA_002030045.1. Lineage (GTDB taxonomy): Bacteria > Fermentibacterota > Fermentibacteria > Fermentibacterales > JCC-6 > Aegiribacteria. The sequence continues at coordinate 84,937 of LQBI01000003.1, forward strand.
CCCAGCCCAGGAAGTGTGTGCAGAAGAAGGCTTCGCTGGCCCTCCAGCCGGTCCCGCAGTAGAAAGCGGTCCTCCTCTCCGGGGAAAGTCCCGCATCAAGCCAGTTCCTCTCTATCTCGCCGTATTCGCGCATGGTGTGGTCCGGGTTCCTGAAGTTCTCCATGTGGTAGGCGTCGCTGCCGCAGTCTCCGAAAACGGCTCCGGGTATCCTCCCGGCCCGGTCTATGTAGCCGTATCCGCTGACCTCTCCAGTGAACTCCTTCCAGCTCCTCACGCTCACCAGGTCGGCGTCGTCCGCGGCCAGCATCTCCCTGGCCCCGGGGACATCGATCATTATTCCCGGCCTGCCGGGCACCTCGATCCCGAAATCATCCGCCGGGGCGGGAAGCTCCCTCGAACTCTCAAGGCCGAATCCCAGGTCCTCCCACGACATAAGGCCTCCGTCGAGGATCCTCACGTCTCGCACTCCGGCAAACATCATTATCACTGCGCATCTCATCGCCGCGATCTGACCGGCACTGCTCCCGGGGAAAGGATCCCCGTCGTCGTGGTCCCGGTGCCTCCCGTAGAGAATGACGGCGGTGTCTGCCGTTATCCCCATCTCGAGGAGGGATTCCTCCAGTTCTCCGGGGGTCCTCCTGTTCCACATCCCGGGTTCCTCCATGCTGAGGGTGTCGAGAGGGATGGCTCCCAGTATGTGGCCTTCGCTGTAATCACCCGGATTCCTGTAGTGGGCGTGGCATACCACGAAGGAACCCTGCGGCGCTGCCTCCGGTGTTCCACCGTCGATCAGTTCATCCAGCCATTCCGGATTCACGAGAAGTGAGTGCCTTTCCAGTCTTTCGAGGGGAAGGCCGCCGTCATTCACCCATTCATCCGCAAAGGACCCGTAGAACCTTACATCTTCGAAGCCCCGCTCATGAAGGGCCTTCGCAACCTCTGCGGCCTCTTCGGCCGTCCGCCCGTAGACCGTCGTGGGAATGCCGGGTTCCAGCCCTCTCTCGGAGACGGCAGGATCCATGCAGTGCTTCTCCAGCCATGCGAAGGGAAGACTGCGGGCTCCGGGAATGTGCCCTCCCCTGGGCTCCCCCTTCATCCTCCATCCGTTGTACGCATGGACGGGTCTTGCATCGACAAGATTGTACCGTCCACCGATCATCCTCCAGAGTTCACCAGTAACCGTCTCCCTCATTCTCCGGTCATCCTTCGCTGTTCCTTTCCCTGTCATGATAGTCGGAAATACGTCCCGAGGGCAGCCGCGGAGCGCTTTCTTTAATTTCCCTCATATCAGGACCGGTGCTTCCTGTCAAGGATGGTCCTGCAGGCAGGAGACAAGGAGGTCATTATTTATGTGTATGATAAATATGTTCTTAACTTTACATAATCCTCCGGGCTATCCGTTGTTGTGAGCAGCGCTTCTACGGGGGCGGCATCCCGGATACACGGATCGTACTGACAATGCAGATGATTGAACAGAATCAAATTCGATTGCTGGGGGGTTGATAGGGTAATACAAATTGAATATATAATAAGTATAGAGTTTTATAAATAGTTTACATAATTTAATATTTAGTAACAAATCAAACCTCTATCTCTCAGTAAAGAACCGGAAGGAGGCAGCAAGGATGGAATCGCATGCAGGAGATGAAGCCAGCCTGAATCACATGGGACCGACGAAACTCGACAGTCTCCGCAACGCGGAGAACAGGCTGATAAGCCTCCGCTCGGAGATAAGGGACCTGGACCGTCGTATCAGGGAGTTCGCCGACGGGATGGGCGTCCGTTCCAGGTCAGGCGGCGAGGTCCGCGCCCGTCCGCCCCAGAGCGTTGCCAGGATAGATGCCCCGGTGATGGGTACCGCAGCGGAAGCAGGGACAAATGAAGAATGATCCGGGCAGCGGACCGGCCAGGGGACGCGGAGGTTCCTACGGCGGAACGCCGCTCTTCCGGCTGGCGGGTTTCCAGGTCAGCATGGACCTGAGCTGGCTGGTGATAGCCTTCCTGGTGACATGGACCCTGGCGTCAGGCGTTTTCCCCTCCGAATACCCTTCCCTGAGTCCGCTGGATTACTTGGGCATGGGAATCGCATGCTCTGTCGGTCTGCTCCTTTCGATCGTGGTTCACGAGTTCTCGCACTCCATCGTCGCCAGGAGGTTCGGTCTTCCCATCGGGGGGATAACCCTCTTCATCTTCGGGGGCATAGCCCACATGGAGTCACAGCCCAGGGGTCCCAGGGCGGAGGCCATGATGGCTCTGGCCGGCCCTCTCTCGAGCATTCTCCTGGGAGGAGCCTTTCTGGGACTGCATTACATCATTGGCGGGAATGCTCCTCTGCAGCTTAGAGGTGTGATACGGTACCTGGCGCTGATCAACCTGGTCCTGGCGGGATTCAACCTGATCCCCGCATTCCCCATGGACGGGGGCAGGGTACTGAGAGCCTTGCTGTGGGCCTGGAAGAAGGATATCAGGAAAGCCACAAGGATCGCGTCGACCACCGGCAGGGTATTCAGCTACATCCTCATAGGCCTCGGGATGCTGGCCCTTCTCTCCGGCAATCTCATTACAGGAATATGGTGGGGGCTTATCGGGCTGTTCATAGGGAGCGCCGCCCGCAGGTCCTACAGGCAGATGGTACTGAGACAGGAACTGTCAGGGGAGCCAGTCCGGAGGTTCATGCAGGCCGATCCGATCACCGTGCCGCCGGACATCACGATCAGCACTCTTCTGGACGATTTCGTATACAGGTACTACAAGAAGATGTTCCCGGTGGCCTCGAACGGCACACTGGTGGGCTGCATATCCACCGCCGAAATAAAAGAGGTCCGGGAGAAGGAACGGGACTCCACCACCGTGGGCGATGTCATGTCCCCCTGTGACGGGTCGAACACCATCGCTCCCGACGAGGACGCCTCCCGAGCCCTCTCCGTAATGAGCAGCAGGGGAATAAGCAGGATGGTGGTAGCCGATGAGGGCAGGGTGGTGGGAGTGATAACACTGAAGGACCTCCTTCAGTTGCTTTCGCTGAAGATAGATCTCGAGGAATGATGATGCGCGGAGAGAGAGGAGAGCATTATGAATACGTTTGGATCGATACTGGTCCCCGTGGACCTTGGTGGTTCCACCGAGAGGATACTCAGGACGGCCGGTGAACTGGCCGAAGCCATGGATGCCAGTGTTTCGGTGCTCCATGTGGTACAGCCCATGCCTTTGCTCCCCCTTGCGGCCGGGGATGAACAGATGGCGCCTCAGACAGCAAAGGGATTCAACATACCCGTCTACCAGAAGACCATAGAGGACAGGGCCAGGAGCGCCATGGAAGAGCTGGTCGGCAGGACCATTCCAGGGGAGAGGGTTGCAGCCCTTCAGGTAAGGACCGGTACAGTAGGTACATCCATACTGGATGAATGCCGAAGCGGCGACTACGACCTGGTGATAATGGACAGCGGAGAGGACCACCTGCTCACCAAGCTGTTCGGTTCGGTGACCGACAAGGTGGTGAAGAACGCCCCGGTGCCCGTGCTGGTGCTCAGGGGCCCGAAGCAGGAGGAAGAGGAATAGAGGAAAAGGGATCAGGTTTTCCGCAGACGACTCGAGAAGGAGGCGACGAATAGCATAATGGCGAAGATGAAGGCATTCGTGATGATGGAGATAGGCAGGACAGGCATTGCGGAGAAGGACGTACCGATGGACCCCGGCCCAGCGGCGCGGTGATCAGGACGACGAAAACCCTGATATGTACCTCCGACACCCACACGGTTGCGGGGTCCATCGGGCAGAGGAAGAACCTTACCCTCGGCAACGAGGCGGTGGGACTGATCGAGAAGCTGGGGAGCGAGGTCGAGGGGTTCAGCAGGGGCGACCGCGTCGCTGTGAACGCCATCACGCCAGACTTCTTCTGCCACAACTGCCAGAGGGGCTATTCGTCACATTGCGGCGAGATGCTTGGCGGCTGGGAGTTCGCCAACATAAAGGACGGTGTCTTCGCCGAGAGGTTCCATGTGAACCAGGCGCAGGCCAACCTGGCTCCGATCCCGGACGACCTTCCCGACGAGAAGGCTGTCTACGCCTGCGACATGCTCTCCACGGGGATGGCAGGCGCCGAGAACGCCGATATACCGATGGGCGGCACCGTCACGGTGTTCGCCCAGGGACCGGTGGGGCTCATGGCCACCGTCGGAGCGCGGCTGCTGGGAGCCGGTAGGATAATCACCGTGGAATCGGTCCCGGAGAGGATGGATCTTTCGCGTCACTACGGTGCCGACGATGCTGTCAATTTCGAGGAGACAGATCCCGTCGACGCGATAATGGGACTCACCGGCGGGGAGGGCGTCGATTCAACCATCGAATCCCTGGGGGCCCAGGTCACTTTCGAGGCCTGAGTCAAGGTAACCCGTCCCGGGGGCACGATTTCCAACATCGGCTACCACGGCGAAGGCGACTACGTGAAGATACCCCGCCTGGCATGAGGCGTAGGCATGGGGGACAAGACCATAAGGACGGCCCTCTTTCCGGGAGGCAGCCAGAGTATGGAGAGGCTGTTCCGTCTCATGGGGAGAGGCCGCGTGGACCCGACCCCCATGACCACCCACGAGTTCGAATTCAAGGACATCGGGAAGGCTTTCGATCTCATGAAGAACAAGGAGGAAAACATCATCAAGCCGCTTATCAGTTTCCTCTAGGGGAGAGGGGCATACGAGGACACGGTGAAGCGGTCCGATGCATGTACAGCGTCGTGCTGGAAGAGCAAGGTAAGGGAATAAATGAAGGAAGGAGCGATGATGCTGAACGAGGAACTTCAGAAGGCCGACTGGAAGAACGAGAAGCACGTGCCGGTAATAGAGGCGGGAAGTGCGAAAAAGGACGAGATGTTCGACGTGAAGGTGACCATCGGCAAGGAGGTAGCACACCCGAACACGACGGGACACCACATCAGGTGGATAGAGCTCTACTTCAAGCCCGAGGGTGCCAGTTTCCCGTTCCAGGTGGGAAGGGTCCAGTTCACCGCACACGGCGAATCCACCGAGGGCGTCGACGAGGGACCGGTCCACACCCACCACAGCTGAGTCTTCACCATGAAGACACAGAAGCCGGGCACGCTGATGGCCATGTCCTACTGCAACATCCACGGTCTGTGGCAGAGTTCGGCAGAACTCGAACTGAACTAGACACACCCGAAGGGGACGGAGGCCCCTCCGTCCCCGCCTCGACCTGAACGTCAGGGGAACGAGGCCCCTCTGTCCCCGTTTGTCCGTTACCTGATGGGACAGAGGCACTCTGTCCCCGTTTGTCCTTTGCCTGATGGGAAAGAGGCACCGTCATCCCCACCGCCCGGCAGTTCACGGTAACACCAGGTATCCCTCCGGGGCGAGCGCCGTGGACAGCATCACGGAGTTGATGTCCCGATGCTCGATCCATGTCCTGTTGCTGCGGTTGCCGGGATCCATCCAGAAACTCACGATGTCCCTCCCGATGGTCTCATGGTCCCCCAGTCCGGCAAGTCCTTTCTCCAGGCCAGCCCTTACCAGTCTCATACCCTGTCCGGAGGCTATGTTCCTCCTCACCCAGGACACTCCCAGCAGTCCGATGGACAGCCCCAGTTCCCTGAAGGCCAGGCGGTCGGAGGGTTCCCTTACCAGGGTGAAGGAGCCGGCGAAATGCTCCAGGCCGCTTCCGGCGGCTCGAAGAAGCTCCGCCAGGAGTTCCGTATCCCCGGACCCGTCCATGAGTATCAGCTGGTAGAGCCTGGTGATGTCCGTCAGCAGTCCTCCCAGGCCCAGGGGATCGGTGGTCTCCAGCGGCCTGGCCCTGACCATCACGGAAAACACGGTGGACCACTCCCGCAGCCTGCTCCTCTCTTCCATCACCTCCGGTGAGTCTCCCTGCAGCTGTTCCGCGGTCCCGGACAGCTGAAGGGACGTGATGTATCCGTCCAGCGGGTCGTGCTGGCCCATTGAGGGCACCAGGGGCAGCGTCAGGTCGGTGTTCATCTTCCAGAACATACCGAAGCCTCCGCGCCTGTCCCTGTACACGAAAGACCTCGAAGCCGTCTCCATAAGCTCCCTGGACCAGCGGGCGAAGACGGGGTCTTTCATCTCCCTGGCCGCCTTGTCCAGCGCATGCATCCATTTGGAGAGGTAATGGAAGTACTGGCCGTCCCTTCTCCATTCAAGGTCGGGGTCGTAGGGTTCGTCGGGCATCCGTTCAGGCAGTTCCTTTCCTATCCTCAGACCACCGGCGGTGGGGTGCTCCAGTCCCTCCTCATCCTGGAGACCGCTCAGACGGCCGCAGCGCGGATCGTCTTCACGGAACCGTCCGAGGATCCCGTGGACCGCGTCAACGAGTGCCAGGGCCCTATCCAGGTAGAGCCTGTTCCCTGTCGCCTTGTGGTGCCCCAGGTAATTGCAGACGGCGAACGCATCCGTCCACAGGTACCGCTTCTGAGGGTTGTCCGAAGCCAGACCCGTTCTTGCCGCGTAATCCTCCATCAGGGAGATCGACCGTTCCAGGTCGGTTGATCCCCCACTGTCCTTGATCTCAAATTTCATGTTCCATTACCCGTCCACAATGCATGTTCCCTGTCAGTATCCATATTGGACCCGCGGCTTTCATCTGAGGATCCTCTCCATTCCGTCGTATGCGATTCTCACTTCCACTCCCCGTCAACGCCCCATCCTCCTGAGCGCCGCACCCATATTCCTTTCATCCCCCTTCACTATGCCTGAACCGCAGCGGGTCACGCTCATCTCCGGCACACCTTCCCTGCCGCACCAGGTAAGCTGGGTCCTGATCGGGCATGGCCGACGAGGCTGTCGCCGGGTTTCCTGACCATCGAGCGGGAGATCGAGGCGCCGTCACCTATGTACAGCCGTACCCCGCTGAGGGCGCTGTTCAAATCCTCTATGAAGACTACGTCCGGGACGTAGAGCATCGTCACCCTCCCTGCCGATATCCTGTAACCAACTGCGGAAGCTCTGGTGGAATGGGCAACCGGGAATGCCTCGAGGAGGGTGCCTTCGATATCACGTGTGCTGCGATGCCCGATGGTCCTCCTGTCCCTGATGGGGAAACTGCATATCTCCCTTTCCGCCCATGTATAACCGGTTGCGTAGACGGGACACGGAGCCCCCTCCTTCAGACCGAATGCATGGTCCGAATGGCCATGCACGAGCACCACCGCACCGGGCGATATGTTTCCCGGCTTTCCCAGCCAGGTCTCGCCGCAGTCCGGCATCACACTGCGGCCGAGGTATTCCACCAGCAGTGAGGAATGCATTCCGTGCCGACTGCTGCTCGCCTCTATGTTCCCCCTGGTCCCAAGGAAGGTCAGCTTCACCGGCGTATCATCCTCTCGAGGCTCAGGGCATCGGAGGCTGCGTACCCTTTCTGGTCGTTGTCGAAGTAGCAGTACACATCCCTTCCGGTCCCCGCCCAGGAGGAGAACGCCCCAGCCCATCCGGCAAGCACACTCTTGCCGTAAGAGCCCTCGTAGGCCGCACCGGGACCGTGAAGCCGTACGTACACGAAATCGGCGGTCACTTCCTTGGGGGAGGTGAACCCTTCCAGGTCATAGATGCAAAGGGCTGCGTCATTGTTCCGGAGCATGGAGAAGACCTCTCCGTTCAGCCAGCTCCTGTCCCTGAACTCGAAGGCATACCGGTAACCGCCGGGCAGGACGCGGAGGAATGATCGAAGCCTGTCGGGATCGCACCCCCATGAGGGGGGCAGCTGGAAGAGCAACGGTCCTGTACTCCCGCCCAGGGGGCCTATCCCGTCGAAGAAGCGTCCCAGAGGTTCCTCCGGGTCATTGAGCTTCTTCATGTGGGTTATGTACCTGCTGACCTTGACAGAGAAAACGAACCCGCTGCCGGCGGTATCCGCCCATTTCCCCGCCGTCTCCCTGGAGGGTACCCGGTAGAAGGAGCTGTTGACCTCAACTGTGCGGAACCTCCTGCAGTACAGCTCCAGCATCTCGACAGGATCCGCGTCCTCGGGGTAGAAGCTTCCCTTCCAGTGGCTGTACTGCCATCCTGAGGTACCGACATGGATCCTTGCTGCGAGTTCCTCGTTCATACCGTCCCCGTCAACTGATTCTGTTAAGATACCTGATTATAAGTTAAACAGCTTATCCTTCAGGTCAAGCCCCCCGTCGGGTTCGAAGCGACGTTCGCGTTGGATCCCTCCGGAGTGCCGGCAGGAATAGTTCCGCCGGATACCTGGCTCTCGAGAAGCTTCAGGGACCCGGGGACGGTATAGTACGTGTATTGCCGGTACGATGTCGAAAGACGGAGGTGTACTCTGGAAGAGCAACGGCTGCCGTTCTGGGCCCTGCTGATGTCCCTGGCCCCTCTTGCGGTGCTTGCCGCCGGGTTTCTCCCTCCTCTCATGGAAGCCCTTTCCATGGACGGTCCAGCTGAAGGCCTGCGCAGCGGCATGCGCCTCATGTGCCACGGAATACCCGGCCGGTGCCCCGAAGTGCTTGGCGGACCCGCGGCACTCTGCGCCAGGTGCATCGGCATCTACTCGGCCCTGTTCGTCGGATGCGCCTTTTTGTTTCCCGTTGCCAGGTACCGCATGTCCACGAGGACATCCCTGCTTCTGGCGATAGCCGCCAACCTGGTCATGGCAGCAGAGTGGTCGCTGGAATACGCCGGCTTCCTGTCCCCTCCCCTTCTTCTGAGGGCCGCGACGGGTTCCATCTGGGGAGCATGCACCGGCCTTGCCCTGTGCATGGCCGGTCCTGAGGGGGTCGTCCTGAGGGGGTCGTCCTGAGGGGGTCGTACGTTACTTAGGGTCACTTAGTCTTGGAGGGGTCGTACGATCAGGCATGATCGGCCGATACTTCGGGTCACTTAGCCTGATCCTGACGGGGTCGATGGATCGCGATCCCGATCCGATCATCCAGAATTGATTTCGACCTTTTCCAATGATCTCTCCAGCGTAGTCCGGCACTTGTTATACATACGATTCAATCATATGTTTCTTTCAAGGATGACCGGTATATCATGCTCTGAGAGGGGAGTCACATGGATATAGGAGAGAAGACCAGGCGAACTATCCTGGAAACAGCCGAGAAGCTGATAGGCACGGAGGGTGTCTGCTCCATCACCACCCGCAGGATAGCGGAGGAGGCTGGGGTCAATCCGGCGGCTCTCAACTACCACTTCGGTTCGAAGGAAGAGCTTGTTGACAAGGTACTGAACAGAATGCTCGGTAGATTCTTCGGAGACTGGAGCAGGATCTTGGATATCGATGAGATGTCCCTGCCTGTGAGGTTGTACTGCCTGTTCGACCATACCATGGAAACGATAATGGAATACCCGGGAATGCTGAGTTCACACCTCTTCGATCCCATGGTCGAGAAAGGCAGGAAACTTATCTTCGCGGAAAAGATAGGTGGGTTCCTGCGTGAACTCCCTGTCAAACTCGAGGAACACCTCCCGCTGCAGGCGAAGGAGATCAGGCTCCATCTCGGCCAGGCCATGCTGACTGCTATATCGGCCGCCTCGATACCTGAGCTTTTCAGGGAGATCACGGAAGAGGAAGTATCCTCTGGTCCTGCAAGGAGCAGGTACATAACAGGGTTGATGAGGAGATTCCTAGGGATAGAGCTAAGGGCATCGGACATCATCCATAGCGATATAGCGAGAGTCAGGAAACTCGCCTTCGCACCGAAGGAGCAGTGACATGGTAAGACACATCGTCATGTGGAGTTTGGACAAAGTGCCCAGTGAAATGTATGATCATACAGTTTCAGAACTTAGAGAAATGCTGCTCATACTCGGGGACAGCATAAGCTCGGTTCTCCATGCGGAGGTTGGCGTACAGGATGAGGATCCCCCTCTTATTGTCCTGAACATGGATTTCAGGACCTGGGAAGATCTGGAGGCATACAGGGTGCACACTGAGCACGAGGCGGCTGTAAAAGTTCTCAGGAAGTACACTACCAAACTCGGAGCCGTGGACTACGAGATCCCGTGAAATGTCCCTTTCCGGTGCCGGCCGGAAACGACGTGCCGGGCCCGGAAAATGAGACATGTTTGTGTTTGTACAAATAATGTAGTATTAAGAATGTCCCATTTCCCGGGCCCGGCACGAATATGGGACATTATCCATTGTGCGGGGGATCTATTAGTGTTCATGCGTGTCATGAAAGCAGCCGTATAAACGCGGCGATCAGGGAGGGTATCAATGAGATATTCAGTTATGCTGTTCGCTCTTCTCGCCATGGTGTGCATGGCACGTCCTGTATCCTCGATACCCCGCCTGGCGGATATCTGGGAGGAGAATCAGTACATTTTCCCCTTCGTCGAGGACGTTCCAGCCTCCCTCCTCTTCGATGGAGTAACCGGCCTGATAGTAGCCGGGGTGCCTACGGGTGATCTCGCCATGACCCTCTACCTCCTGGGCGACAGCCCCGACGGACCGGAGGTCCTCGCATCGGGTCCCTATCAGGGCGAGTACAACTTTGCAAAGTCCTTCGCCTACTGGATTCCGGATGAAGAGCTTCTGGAGATCACTTTCCAGATGCCCTTCTCCGCAAGGTATGCGGGTGCATCCTACCAGTGGTTGGGTTCCGAACTCATACCGGTGGAATGGCTCTCGGGAGACCCTTCGATGGACGCCCTCATGAACATCGATTCGCTCCTTGCCATCGGTGAAGTGGCCGAAGCCGCCGATGAGCTGGCCATGATGTTCTATCCGGGGCATTACTACTCGCAGGGGGAGATGACGATGAAGTTCCTCCGCAGTGCACACGAGCATGGCCTGGAAGAGTTCCGGACCGGAGATCCGGAGGGTGCGGTGGAGCTGTTCGAGGAAGCCGAAGAGGCCGTGGAATGGCTGGCGATACGGTACCCATGGTACAGGGCCTACGAGGACAGCTCTGGCTTCAGCGAGGCCGATATATCGAACTATTCCACCATAGGTGAGTTCACGATGATAGCCAACGACTACGGATTCTTCCTCGAACAGTCCGGCGACTACGAAAAGGCCATAGACGTCCTGTACGGTGTGCTCACCCTGGATCCCGGCAGGATGGTGGCCTATCTGAACCTGGCCGATGCCCTGTGGGAACTTGGAGAATACCACAATGCAGTTGATCAGTACCTTGTCTACAAGCAGATGATGGAAGCGCTGAACCTTGAACAGGACATACCGGCCAGAGTAGACCAGAGGGTCCTCAATTATTCCGGACCACAATGAACATTGCTCGGGGTTAGTCAACAGTCTGAATTTTCCTCAGCAAATCGCCGGCTGATAATACCGGCGTTCGACATGGAAACAACTCCAGGGATATTTCTCATCGTAGCAGTTCCATGCCTGTCGGCTTAGGTTAGGATTGCTCCGTGAATCCGATAAACACTCCGGAAAGAGGTTCCGCCATGAGTCCCCGCTGCATGCTACTTCTCTCACTGTTCTCGATCCTCGGCATCATCAACGCCGCCGACGTCGACCAGGCAATGGTGAAGATCTACGCCACCAGCGCCAATCCCAACTATTACATACCATGGATAATCGAAGCCCCCTACGAGGTCTTCGGTTCGGGCTGCGTGATTGATGACGGACTCATACTCACCAATGCGCACGTAGTCAGCAACACTACTTATCTACAGGTAAGGAAGGAAGGTGACCCCAAGCGGTATCCGGCAGTAATAGTGGCGGTATCACACGAAGCTGACCTGGCCCTTCTGACAGTAGAGGGTGAAGGTTTCTTCGACGGTATGGAGCCCCTGGAACTGGGAGAGCTGCCCAAGACCATGGAGCAGGTAACCGTATACGGCTACCCGGTGGGAGGGGATGCCCTCAGCACTACTCAGGGTGTCATCTCCAGGATAGAGACTTCAAACTACACGCACAGCAACCTGTCCCTGCTGTCGGTGCAGCTGGACGCTGCCATAAATCCCGGAAACAGCGGCGGCCCGGCCATAGTGAACGGCAAGGTCGTGGGGGTCGCCATGCAGACCAGGACGCAGTCGGAGAACATAGGCTATGTAGTACCGGTACCTGTGATAGAACACTTCTTCCAGGACATAGAGGACGGCTATTACGATGGGTTCCCCTCAGCCGGGTTAAGCTTCCAGCAGATCAGGAACCCTTTCATCACCCGGATGTACTCCATCAGTGAGGAGCAGCTCGGTGTTCTCGTCACAGGAACTGCCTGGAACTCCCCTGCATCGGAGATCCTGCGGGAAGGCGACGTGATAATCCAGATGGACGGCCTCGAAATTGCCGGCGACGGAACGATACAGATAGCGCCCGGCATTAGGACTACGCTGGATTACCTTATCACCAGGAGACAGGTGGGCGAGAGCATTCCGATGCTGGTGGTCCGGGACGGCGAAACCATGGAAGTGGAGATGCTCCTGGATGAAACCTTCGATGAGCTTTGCCTTGTACCGCACAAGGAATACGACCGGATGCCGAGTTACTTCGTATACGGAGGTCTGGTGTTCATGCCGCTATCCCTCAATTATCTCGAATCCTGGGGAAACGAATGGTACAACAATGCCCTCGACTACTTCACGATGCCCTACCGCTACAACAACTGGCGGACAGAGGAACGCAGCAGAATAGTGATAATAACTTACGTTCTTCCCGCAGAGGTCAATACAGGTTACCAGAGTATAAGGAACGAAATAGTCAGCCAGGTTAACGGACAACAGGTCAGTGGACTCGCAGACCTTTTACAAAAGCTGGAGGATGCCGAGGGCCAGTATGTGGTCATTACAACCAACCTCAACAACAGGATCATCCTCGATCATTCGGAAGCTGTCGGATCCAATGCGGAGATAATGGCAAGGTACGGTATACCTGCCGACCGACGTATGGATTAGGGGATGATGGAGCGGGTTATGGAGCGAAGCGACATCCCCGCGTGAATACGAAAGAACGCGGTCAGTATATGTGCTGACCGCGTTCTAAGCTTGGAGCGGGAAACGGAGAAATCGAACCCGCCTCGGACGAAGTCCCCGCGTCAGTATGAAAGAAAGCGACCGGGTTGCCGGCCGCTTTCTACGCTTGGAGCGGGAAACGAAGATCTTCTACAAAGCTCGGACGAAGTCCCCGCGTCAGTATGAAAGAAAGCGACCGGGTTGCCGGCCGCTTTCTACGCTTGGAGCGGGAAACGGGACTTGAACCCGCGACATCTACCTTGGCAAGGTAGAGCTCTACCAACTGAGCTATTCCCGCTCGGTTATGTTCTTCGCTCCTGCACGAGCGGGGAACGAACCTGTCGTTACCCGCGCATTGCTTTCTTCGCTCCTGAACGAGCGGGGAACGAACCTGTCGT
>LQBI01000004.1 GCA_002030045.1 Candidatus Aegiribacteria sp. MLS_C
ATGCTTTGGCCATGAAAAACAATACACACTTAGCACCATGCTGCTTCATTCTGTGCTGCAAATCCGTATTAATACCTGTATACAGCTGTCCTTTTCTGTCACAAAGATACAGATACCACATCGCACACCTTCCTGATCAGCCTGGTCTCATAGTGAAGATACCAGCATAGCAAAAGAGCCGCAATAATATGCGGCTCTCGCTTTGATGGTACCCCCGACGGGACTCGAACCCATGCTTCCGGCTCCGGAGGCCGACGCTCTATCCACCTGAGCTACGGGGGCACCTTTGTTTCTAATATGCTGCCAGGCGGTCAGAATGTAATCTTCTCCACCTTCGGCTCACTGCCCTCCTCAAGGGTCAGTAGAGCCATGGACCTCTTTCCCTTTGAAGAAGATACCGCTCCCGGGTTCAGTCTGAGAACACCATCCTTCAAGTCGTTGTTGAACTCGTGTGAATGGCCGTAGATGATGATGTCCGGGTTGCGGGGCTGAAAACGCCTGAGGAGTCTTTCCCTGAGTCCGAAGCCCGGTCCCGACCCGTGGGTCATGCAGATCCTGAAACCCTCTATGGTCAGTTCCAGACTCTCCGGATACCGCTCGGTTATATCGCAGGGGTCCATGTTGCCACTGACCGCCTTCAGCGGAGCGAAACGCTCGAGATCGTGCAGGACCTCCAGCTCGACCACATCGCCTGCGTGCAGTATCAGGTCGCACTCTGCACAGACCTCATATACCCGGCCGGGGATCGCCCCCAGCCTTGTGGGTATATGAGTGTCTGATAGAACGGCTATCCTCAATTAGACTTTCTTCTTCTTATGCCTGTTTGCGCGGCGCCTCTTCTTCATCTTGTGTTTTGCGATCTTTTTTCTTTTTTTCTTCTTACCGTTCGGCATTTACTTCGCGACCTTGTTCTTGATGAGCCTTGAGGGCTTGAACACGGGAACCTTCCTCTTGGGGACTTCGACCGCGTCACCGGTGTGGGGGTTCCTGGCTATGCGCTTCTTGCGGTCAACGACCTTGAAGGTGCCGAAACGCCTGATCTCGATGTGCTCGTGCCTGTAGAGAGCCTCCCTCAGTTCCTCGAGGAAGCTGTCGACAACCATGGCGACGTCCTTCTTGTTCATGTCGATATTATCGCGGGCAGCTATCCTCGATACGATATCGGCTTTCGTCATTTTCATCCTCCGTTTAAGTGGTTAGTGTCTACCGAAAAAACAGTATTCCGGCTTGTGTTATCGTCAACCCTGGCTCTTGCTCACAGGAGGCTTAAGATAGACAATAACAACCAGTTCGGCAAGGGCCTCAATTGTGACATTCAAAACGAATGATTCTGTATTTTATACTATTTATACAGATGGATAATTGTAAATGCCTATGGTCCTCTGACCCATTTCCACTGTTTCCCCGGTATTGAGCCGGGCAGCGTTCTCGTTCGAAAAGAAAGCGGAGAGCCTGGACTCTCCGCTTCCCTCCTGGTGGAGCTGACGGGAGTCGAACCCGTGACCCCCTGACTGCCAGTCAGGTGCTCATACCAACTGAGCTACAGCCCCGCCGAAGTAGGGGTACATTACTAAAAAGAGGCCGGAAGTCAAGGACAGAACGCTTTCCGCAGCTTCTCAGCCTCCCGTGTCAAGCTGCCAGAAGTCCCCTCCCGAGGGTAACCGCACAAGGTCAGTACCGAGTTCCAGCATGACCAGTTCTACGGTCATCGCTACCGTTCCGAAGAACAGGTGTCCCCCCCTGGCGTTGAGTTCATCATCCGCAAGGCTCACATGGAGATGAACGAAGGGCTCGCCTTCCTTCAGGGATACGTTGCCCTGAAGGGAAAGCACCTCGGAAGGTCCCGGGACCTTCTCCCTATTGTATGATTCTCCGTCATATCTGCCTATCTCCGTGTTCTTCAGCATTCCTATGCCACAAAGGATGGCGGCGGAATTGATATCCTCCCCTTTGCACCATTCGGCAAGTGCCCCGGGAAACTCCTCCCCGATGTCGAACCTGATCATCGTCCTCCCGTTCTGCCGGTAAAGGACCTTCATGAGGAGTCACCCGCTGTCCAGCTTCTCCGTCCCGTGTCTACTGAACCGTGACCGCAGGGGCATCTTACTATGTAGCCGTCGTCCCTGAGTTCGATGATGTATTGTTCATCGGATACCGGGCATGTCAGCGGTCGTGTTCTCCTTGCGTACCTGTCGAGTTCCTCGTTAGTGCCTGCCCAGCGGCCAGTTGCGTCGCGGTAGTTGGCCTGGTCGGTGCAGAGGGTGTTCATGTTCGCCCTGCACTGACGCTCCCTCGATACTTCCACAATGCCGCCCTCCCCCCCGCTGCATCCCAGGAAAGCCGGAACAATCGACAGAAAAAGGATGGTGGCTCCCAGCCTCGTCATCATTCGTCCAGCACCACCAGTCTCCTGCTCACCTGATCCGCACCCTCTGCCCTGAAGAGAGCAAAGTAGGTCCCGGAGGGTACCCTGTGTCCATCATCATCCTCGCACTGCCAGACCAGGGTTCCTCCGACACCCTGCTCCAGGTCGATCCGCCTCACTATCCTGCCGGAGATGTCGAGAATGCTGAGGGTGGCGTCTCCAAGCGGCGAGGCCCATCGGAAGGCCGTGGAGCCGTTGACCGGATTGGGTCCCGGCAGGGATATGAAGGGTCCGGGTACGGAGTGCCCGGTACCGCCGATGCCGGTACCGGATACAGGGACGTCGATCGTTACGGCGGCGTGGTCCCGGCTCCAGGCGGTCAGGGCTGCGGTATCGTATTCATCGGTTGCGGTGACCGTCATGTTAATCTGTCCCGACCCGTCCGTATAGCCCACCTCGTACAGGTCGGGGCCGTCCCAGGGGCCCTGCATGAGACATACCCTCGCGTCGCTCACCGGTCCGGAACCGTCGGTTACCGAGACGGTGATGTTGTTGATCCCTACGGAGAGCTGGTCGGGGCCGTCCACCTGCAGCGCACCGTCGGGGGGAGAGAGCCACATCGGTAGTTCCGGGTCCCCGAAGAGCGTGATGGATTTGGCTATCCAGTCGTAGTGGGTATCCGATGGAATGAGCGGTATGAACTGGTCCCAGGCCATGGCGTGTGCAACTCCGAGGTTGTATAGGTCCTCTACGAAGAAATTCCTGAAGAACTCCTGGTCCACAAGTTCGCTCCACTGATCCCCGGGCTCGGAGGGCTCGCCCCATCCATAACGGCAGTTCATCATGCAGAAACCGCCTCCTCCGGGTGAGTTTATCCAGGCCTCGGCCAGACAGTCTCCCTGGTCGAATGCTCCCGACAGGCATGCTATCGTGTTCCAGATCGATACCCTGCCGTTGGAGGAGATGTTGGTCAGTTCCAGGAAATCACCGGTGCCCAGAGAGGAGGAACCTATGGATACGCTGCCGTTGCTTCCGTGCCCGGCGTGGTTCACCAGCTGCATTCCCGCATTGAGCATTTCCATAGTAAGAGCGTAGCTCTGCGTCCCGGCGCTCTCATAATGCTTTATGACCGGCTGCCAGGAAGCGGGTGTGTAGAGGGTGTCCACCTTCTCCTTGCCGGCGCTTCCGGGACAGTAGGGGCTGTACCATAGTATCGAGGTGGTGAAGCCCATGGATGTGTACCAGGGATCCGTGTCCCTTTCGTCCGCCAGCTGGGGCAGCTCGAAGGACAGTACCTTGTTCACGAAGATATCCGCTTCCGGACCGTTCTCCACGGAGGCCCTTCCTATGAAGTAGTCCGGGTGGTAGTCCATTATGTCGCCGTCCAGCTCACCCCAGGTCCCGTTGTTGTTGGCATCCCAGTAGTCGATGCCGACCTGCGGGTCGTTCATGTCCTGGTAGTAGATGTCAGCCGCCGGATCGTCGGTGTATCCCTCGGCTGTCGCCCAGCAGTTGCGGTGGGGCACCAGGGGCGTGTCCCCCCCCAGCAGAATCCAGGTGGGAGGAGTGGTCTCGTAGATGTCCCTCAGGAAGAACCTCAGCTTCTGGGCCGCGTCCACTCCACCGTAGGTGGACTCTATGTACTCCATGGTGACTATTCGGGCGGGAACACCCTTCATCGTCTTGAACTGTGCCAGTGGTTCGAAGACCTCCACCAGGGAATCCCTGGTGATGATCAGATACTCGCCCCAGGGCAGGTCCCGGGCTGGCAGGGCTGCAATCCCGGGTATCTCCCCGGGATTTATGACCTGGCTCTCCAGGATATCATGGAGGACCCTGACACCCTCCTCTCCCCTGGCCATCGGCGGCACGTGAGCAAACTCAACGTGATAGTCTATTCGAATGGCGAACAGGGTTGTCAGCGTTGCCCTGCCCGTGGACGGGTCCCAGGTCACTGGAGATACCCTGAGGTCCAGAATGTTGCAGCCCATCAGGTACCCCTGGGATACCGCCTCCACCAGTGGACCCCGGGCCACATCCGAGTATGCCGCCGGATCCCTTGGCGTCGGAGAGTAGAGCTCGGGGAGCGAAAGGGGCACGCCGTGCTGCACGGGCTTGAGGTCGAAGGTCCCGGGAATATCCATGACCGCCTGAGAGAGTGGTTCCACACCGTCGACCACGGCGCCGGGGGGAAGCAGTACGCTTACGGGAAAGACCGGAAGGGCGGGTTCTCCCGGTACTCCGGTGTTCACCGCGCCCGGTATGCTGAAATATTCCCCCAGGGGACCGCTCCTCACCTCCGGGTCCTGTACCGGGCATTCCCAGGTCACCACCAGTTCATCCGCAAGGGCATGTGAGCATGCAAGAAGGGCCGCCAATAACAACATTGTCTTCATATCATTCCATTCCTGTTGGTCCCGGACCCTCGAACCTGCACCAGAAGGCGGTCCGGCAGGGCACATCTCCGGACGGGGTGCGTCCGGGCAGGGACCGGGCTGCGTGCATCAGGTCTCCATTATCGCTATTATCCATCTCTTCCCGCAGGTCTCCTCCAGCATCACCTTCATCAGGATCGTGATGGGAACCGCCAGCATCATGCCCCAGGCTCCCCAGAGCCATGCCCACAGGATTACGGCGGTGAGCACGGTAACGGCTCCCACCGGGAGCGAGGACTGCATGAGCTTCGGCTCCAGAGCGTTTGAGACGCTCATGTTGACCGCGACGATTATCAGTATGACGGGCCACACATCGAGGAAACTGCCCTCCTGGTAGACGGCCATGGTATAGAGCACGGCGCCGGCACCGGCGATCAGGGAGCCGTATATGGGGATGAAGTTCATGATGAAGCATATCGAGCCCCATATTATCGCGTCCTGCGCCTCCAGGAAGAGCATCAGCCCCATGCCTATGCCCAGTCCGGTGATGGAACTGGTCACCAGCTTGGTGAGGATGAACTTGCGGACGTTGTTCTCCATCTTACTGGAAATCTGCATGATCCTGTCGAAGTTGTCGGGCTCGAGGTTCTGGCTGAGCTTCTCCTCCAGCCTTCTCCGGCCCACCATCAGGAATGTGGTCAGGATGAGTATCATCACGAACGTGAACATTCCCGAGATGATAGGCCTGGCCGCATTGGGGAGTATGCTCATGGCCGATTCCGCCATGTTGTTGACGTACTGCGAGACGGCTTCGGAATCACCGAAGAGTCCGCTGGAGACCATCCATGTCTTGATGGGCTCCACTATGTTGTTCATTATCTCGTTGCTCTTGCCGAGTATCAGGTCTATCTGGCCTCGAATAAGAATGTAGACCCCGAAGGACAGTACGATGAAGAGAAGGAGGACGAAGACCACGGAAAAGATCACCGCCAGTCTCGACTCCTCGCTGATGTGCTCCCTCCCGAACCTTCCCTTTATCCTGTACAGCGTCCGGTCTACCAGGTAGGCGGTCCTGTTGGATACGGGCTGGAGCAGGAGCATAATGAAGAAGGCCACGGTCAGCGGCACGAATACGTTCGAGGCGTTCTTGAGTATCATTCCCGCCGCCACAATGCCGAGAAGCACTATGGCCATCCGGAAGAGCCTTCCCCCGTCACCGTTCGCCAATGTGCCCCATCCTCTCCAGCAGAATACCGTACTCCTCGGGCCTCCTGTCCTCCAGGCAGTTTATCCTGCTCCTCATCGCAGCGACATCCTCGAGGTCGATCCTGAAGTCAGTGACGCCGTCTTCGACGCTGGAACCCCTGACCATCTTTCCGCCCGGGTGCGCCACTCCGCCGCCGCCACCGAAGCTGACCCCCAGATGCTCACCGCCCAGGTTGCATCCGACGGTGAATACCTGGGCCTCCGCGGACCTGGCGCGAAGAAGGGACCTGAAGAGTTCCCTCCTTCCTATGGGCCACTGGGCGGGTACGAAGAGTATCTCCGCTCCGGAGAGGGCCAGTCTCCTGGATAGTTCGGGAAAACGGAGGTCGTAGCATACCAGGCCTCCGGCAGTGACGGGTCCGTACCTGAAGACCCCGCCGCTGGAACCCGGTACGAAGGCCTCGTCCTCGCCCATCTGCCGGAAAAGATGGACCTTCTCGGTTGTGTAGGCCAGTCTGCCCCGGGGATCGAATACCGTCATCATGTTGACCACTCCCCAGGGGGTCGCAACGGGAAGTGTCCCGGCAACTATCCAGATGCCCTTATCAGAGGCAACCGCAGCCGGCGGGATTGATGCCAGGGTGTCCGGGGCGACGGCAAGTTCCGGGATCCTGTCGAGCACGTATCCGGTCGTGAAAAGCTCAGGCAGTACCACTGTGTGTGGCAGCGGCTCGATGACGGCAGCCTGAAGGAACCTCTCCATGCTCTCGTCGGGACTGCCCTTGATATCCAGCTCGACAAGTCTCAGGACCATCTGTTCTCCGTATCGGTGTTCGACATTGTTTTCTAATATAATAAGCCTGTGTCGGTCGCTGTGATATGCTGAACGACCCAGCCATTTTCAGCAAGGTAAACCATGCAGCCATCCGCATCTGCAGGGATTCAGGGGCGGACCGCGGAGAGGTAACCGGAAGGAAGGGATGACCACAAATGAGCACTCCCGGCATCAGTAGAAGGGGCGCTGAAATACAGGAATCACCCATTCGAAAACTGGCTCCGCTTGCGGCCGAAGCCGTCAGGAGGGGTATCAGTATCCACCACCTGAACATAGGACAGCCCGATATCCCTACACCGGTGGAATTCTGGACCGCCGTCAAGTCGAAGATGAGCAACGTGCTCGCCTACGGCCCCAGCAACGGTATACCGGAACTCAGGGAAGCTATCTGTTCCTACTACGGTAAGACCGACATCGACGTGGACCCTTCGGAGGTGATGATAACCACCGGAGGTTCAGAAGCCGTGATATTCGCCATGATGGGCACCTGCGACCCCGGCGACGAAATAATCTGCTTCGAGCCCTTCTACACCAACTACAACGGTTTCGCAACCCTGGCCGACGTAAGGCTTGTACCGGTCACCAGCAGCGTGGAGAACGGTTTTCACCTTCCCCCCTTCGAGGAGATCACTTCCAGAATAACTCCACGGACCAAGGCCATACTCATATGCAATCCCAACAACCCTACCGGGACCATACTCACCGACGCGGAGATAGCGGAACTGGCGGACATCGCCTCGGACAGCAACATCTTCCTTCTGGCTGACGAGGTCTACAGGGATTTCGCTTTCGACGGCAGGCAGCACTCCTCGGTGCTGGAATTCCCGGAGATCTCCGAGCGTGTGGTGGTGATGGACTCCATATCGAAGCGGTTCAGCTCATGCGGAGCAAGGCTCGGCAACCTGATAACCCGGAACCGGGAACTCATGTCCGTGTTCATGAAGTTCGGCCAGGCCAGGCTGTGTCCCCCCACCCTGTCCCAGTACGGGGCCGCTGAGATGTACCGCAACCTTGACCATGACTATTACCGGTCGGTGGTGCGTATGTACCAGAACAGGCGCGACATACTCATGGAGGAACTCCATGGGAGGGAAGGCGTCTTCTTCCTCAAACCGGAGGGAGCCTTCTACGCCACCATACGCCTGCCGGTAACCGACACCGACGACTTCGCCGCCTGGATGCTGACCGACTTCTCCGTAGACGGATGGACGACCATGGTGGCTCCGGCGGCCGGTTTCTACGCCACTCCGGGAATGGGCACCGACGAGATCCGCATCGCCTACGTACTCGAGGAGGGGAAGATGCGTTCCGCGCTCTCCATCCTCAAGGCAGGCCTGGAGGAGTACGTCTCCACCGGCCGAAGCTAGTAGGAAACGGCGTCCAGGGGGGGATCGCCCCCGTGGGTGAGTACGATATAGACCCCGGAAGGTACGCAGACGGACATGTCCCCGGCATCCTCGAGCCAGCCACGCCTGACGCAGTCCTGGCCAGCACAGGGGGACGAGAGCACCCTCGCCCTGCTTCCAGCGACCTGGACCTGCAGAGGTCCCAGATTGCCGGGTACCAGCAGAACCGTGTCCGTTCCCATCGGGTGAAGGATGGTGCTATCACCTGAATGCACTTCGAGAAGGGGATGATCCCCGGTCACTGGAGGAGTGCCCGGGCTGCCCTGGATGAGCACGACGACCAGTACGAATACCGGAATTGCCAGATCGGCGGGGCGGAAGCAGCGGTAAGGCCGTTCAGAGTTCATATACTATGCCGAGATCGGCCCCGCATGCGGCGCATTTACCTTCTCTGAGTCCGTCGGTGTTCACCGACCACCCCTTCCTCTCGATGCAGACGGCCCCGCAGGATGGGCACAGTGTATGGGAGAAATCGGTGGCCACGTTTCCGACGTACACATGATCGAGCCTGCTGCTGAAGGTCTCATGAGCCGAGATCAGAGTCTCCTCAGGTGTGGGCGGGCGCTTCAGCCTGTAACCGGGGAAGTACCTCGAGATGTGAAGAACTGTATTCCTTCCGCAGTTGTCGGCCAGCCAGTCGGCCATCTCCTCCCAGTCAGAGGGATCGTCGTTCTCTCCGGGTATGATCAGGAAGGTGACCTCCAGGTGGCAGCGGGAGGCTGCCAGGGTCTTCAGGGTCCCCAGCACCGTGGAAAGCCTTCCCGAACAGTGCCTGGAGTAGAAGTCCTCGGACCATGACTTGAGGTCAACGTTCCAGGCGTCGGTGAACTCGGTGTACCTCTCGAGGGGTTCGGGCAGCACCTCACCGTTGGATACCATCACCACGGCTCCTCCCCTCTCCCTGACAAGCGGGGCCGTATCGGCAATGTACTCGTACCAGATCACAGGCTCGGTGTACGTGAAGGCGATGCCTGCGCTGCCCTCCGAAAGACAGATCCCGGCCATCTCCTCGGGAGGAATGTACCTTGTCGGCACTCCGTCGCTCTGGGATATGGTCCAGTTCTGGCAGAAGTCGCAGGTCAGGTTGCAGCCCGGAGGTCCGGTGGAGAGAATCCTGGAACCGGGAAGGAAATGGTACAGGGGTTTCTTCTCTATTGGGTCAATCGAGAGGGATACGCACCTGCCGTATCCGGGAAGGAAGGGTCGTCCGTCCCTGACACCCCTGACCCTGCACAGTCCCAGCCGGTCCGACCCGCCGGGGAAAGTGCATCCTCTGGGGCAGAGCACGCATTTCCAGCCGTCTTCCCTCTTCTCGAACCACACTGGATCCCTCATAATGAACTCCTTCTCCACTCAGTGACCGCTCCGCTGTCATTCTCAGATATAACAATGATCAGCGTGAAGAGGGAATCGGGCAGGGTTTCCGCAAGTGGTACGCCTCCCACTGCGATAGCCGTGGCAAGGGCGTCCGCCACGGATGCGCGGGCTGAGACCACGGTCACCGATGCCGTGCCCGACTCAGGATACCCGGTCCTGGGATCAAGTATGTGGCAGTACCTCCGGCCACGGTGCAGAAAAAAGCTCTCGTAGTCACCGGAGGTTGCCATGGCTCCGCTGTCCATCTCCATTACAGCCATCATCCCCTCTCCCCTGGGGTCCCTGACCGCCAGCCTCCAGGTCCTGCCCGCTTCGGCATCGCCTCCGCACCTTATCTCCCCTCCTATCTCCACCAGTACTGCGGACGCGCCAAGCTCCCTTGCATGCTCGTATATCCTGTCGACCACAAAACCCTTGGCCACCGCACCAAAGTCAAGCATCGTGCCTGTCCCGAGGATCAGACTGTCGCCCGATATCCTCACATGTCGGAGCCCCGAGAGAGCGAGAGCACTGTCCACCGCAAGGCTTCCCGGGAACGCCGGATCGTCGGGAAAGCCCCATGCTGCCGCCAGACGCCCGATGGCCGGGTCGAACAGCGAGTCCGTAAGCGAAGATATCTCGAATGAAAGCTCGAGAAGGTTCCGCATATCTTCGGACATTCCCGGGATCCAGGCAGAACCACGGGTGTTGATGCGGTGCAGCTCTCCGGTACCGAAGACTCCGAGTTCGCCGTCGAGATGCCTGGCCAGGGAATCCATCGACGAGAGCAGGGCTGCTGCGCTGCCGGTATCGGCTATCACCTTATAGGTAGCGAAGGTTCCAAGGACCGGGGTCCTTCTCGTGAACTCGCCGTATACGGTCCACGGCGCAGTCGGAAGCAGCCTGAACACCAGTGCAGCCAGCAGACTGACAAGGAGCAGCAGGGCTACGGTTCCCGGGCGGATGGTACCGCCCCTCGGTCCTGGAACTACCTCCGTCCCTCGTCCTTCATCAGGTCGAGATGGTACCTGCAGTACTTTGAACCGGGTACGGAAGGTCTTCCGCACTCAATGCACTTGAGGGTCTCCCCGGCTTTCCTCCTGGCCTCCTGGACGCTCTGACCCGTCCCGGTGAGGGACATGATCAGGAGCAGCACGGCAGCTGCCGGAACGATGTAGGATGCAAGACCGGCGATGGACCAAAGGAGCGTGAAGTCGCTTCCCATTATGAAACCCGCCGTCCAGACCAGTATGCCGAGGATGAGAGAGATCCGAAGAGTGCTTCTTACTTTCCTCAATTGGTCATTCCTTCCATCAGAACAGGTCTATGAAACTCACGAAATGGTTTGCTCCCAGTACGGCGAACCCCGTCTCGTCCTCCCCTGAGACTATCAGGGCAACGGCTCCCGCTTCCACGGCGAGGTTCAGCCATCCGACTCCCCTTCCTGACGAAAGCTGACCCCATCCTGGAAGTATCAGTGACTTCCAGGGCTGAGCCGTGGGTTCGGCCGCTGCAGTTGCCGTCGGAAGCGTATCAACCCGGACCGACCAGTCGGGCACCAGCGGAGGCCTCATCTCTACAGGCAGAAGAACAGTTCCCACTTCCAGCTCCCTGAGTTCCGCCCGTCTCCAGAACTGCTCATGGGTCATGGAGCCTTCCAGCACGCTGTCTATCCTGGCGATGGGACAGTCGATGCTGATCCAGCTCAGGTCGCTGACATCCACCACGTCCAGAGCCAGGTCGGTGATCCCCATGTCCGGAAAACGGCCCAGGCAGTCAGACACTACTGCGAACACCCGCTCCACTGTGTTGACCGGAATTCTGGCCCTGTACTCCACCAGGCCGGAGAATGTCACGTAATTGGAAGTGGAGGAGTCCGGGAAAACGGCCTGCTCCCCCTCCATGAGCATGCCTGCCCTTGTGGTCAGAACCAGCTGCCTGCTGCCCGGACCGGGCACGCCGGAGACGATCTCGATACGTATGACGCTGACGAATGGGGATCCTCCGATGAGATCCTCGACAACGGCGAATTCAAAGGGTGTCTGCCCTAAGGACAGGAAGGATATCAGCAGCAAGGCGAGAATGGATCGCATGTCTCTTTTCCCCGTTTCATTCTGATTTGATGGCTCTTCTCCAGTTCTTCGATGCCACCCTGGATATATCCCCGGGGCTCCAGCCCCTCCTCTCCATAAGCTCGAAAAGGTCGGGCCACACGGTGCAGTCGGCGATGCCCCCGGGCAGCCTGCCTATGCCGTCGAAATCGCTCCCGAAACCCGCGCAATCGATCCCGGCCACTTCTACTAGGTGCTCGAGGTGGTACACCACATCTTCGATGCTCTCCCGGCCTCCCAGGAAAGCGGGTACGAATGTGATGCCCACCACGCCTCCCTTCCCGGATATCTCTCTGAGGTCGTCGTCGGGCAGGTTCCTGGGCGAGTCGTGCAGGGCCCTGCAGTTGCAGTGGGTAGCGACCGCCGGGAGGTCCATGGCGAGCAGTTCCCTTCTGGATCGGTCGCAGAGATGGGATACGTCAAGGACCACACCGCTTCCCGCCAGCTCACCGGCCAGTTCCCTCCCCCTGGGGGTGATTCCCGAATCGGTGCCTATGCCTCCTCCGAGGCTGTTGGCCCCGTTCCAGGTCAGGGAGGCGACAGAGAGCCTTTTCATCGCTTCCCCGCCCTCGGGCAGGTCCACGAGCTGCTGGCAGCCTTCCACCATCAGGTGAAGGTTTATCGACGACTTCCCCGAAAGCTCCAGGAAGTTGGAATACGCCCTTATGAAGCCCTTCACCGGGTCCCTCTCGGCCTCGGAACAGATCGCCGTGACCAGGTCGGTGACGCCTGAGGCTGAAGCACGGGGTTCGTCTACCTGAGTGGGCGAACCCTCGATGAACTCCCGGGGACCGGGTATTCTCATGAGAGTGTCAACGTGTGCATCAAAGACCTGGTGCATCAGTCCTCACCCGCTTCGGTGCATTCAGTTTCAGTGGGGAAGAAAATGCTCGTGAAGCCCCTGACCAGAGAGTCTGCCTTCAGCATGAAGACTATCACCATTACCAGCAGGAAGATGTAGAACATCACCCTGCCCCTGGAGGACCTCGTCGGATGCTTCTCCCTCCAGTCATCGACCAGGGACATCACTCATTCATCTCCCTGGTGACCCTGAACTGTCTGCTGATTGTCGGCAGGAATCCCGGGAACTCTATGGAATCCTTGTAGGTCACCACGTAGATGTCCCCCTCGAATCCGTTGCCCGAACAATCGCGGGAGGCGGACACGGCACCCGAGCACTGGTCGGAGTTGCGGTAGTTGCCCCATTCCATAAGGAACTGGGCCTTTCTAAGTGACATCGGCCGAACCGCGGATACCCTCGAGAAGACCTCCTCCAGTTCTCCCTTCACTTTTCCGGGAGTTACGGAAGTCATTCTCACGTACTTGAATCCTACGCTCACCACCATCACCAGAAGAACCAGGAGCAGTGCGTAGAGACCGTTCCTGCCAGAAAACACCTCAGTCATTCTTCACCTACCATCCAGAAAGACATCTCCTGACTACGTCCTCCGCCGATTCCTCGAGCAGCCTCTCCAGGGCCTGGGCTTCGGATTCGGCGTCAGGATCGTACACAAGCCAGGTGGTTACGTTCTCGTTCCGCAATATCTCGCTCTCCTCAACCAGGTCGGTGAAGGAGACCTCTACCCTTATCTCCAGCTTGTACTCCTCCACGACCTCCGCCGAAGTGTAGGAATAGGGAGTTCTGGAGTATGCCGCAACCACTCCTTCTATCTCCGAGTCCTGTCCCTCCAGGGCAATGGCCAGTCGGCCGTCGGTCACCAGTTTCTCGGTGACCCTCGAGGTCATTTCCTGTTCGAGACCGTACTGGGTGACCCTGCTCCGGAATGGCAGAACTCTCACAGACTGAAGATGAGCGGGGAGGCTTCCTCTGAAGCTGTAGGAACAGGCGATCAAGAGCATCAGAGGAACCGCCGCAGCGGGTATTGAACAGCGCCTGCTACCTTCCCGAATGGCCGAACCCCCCTTCGCCCCTCTCGGTATCGGGCAGACACACGACCCTTCGGAAGCCCGGTCTTGCGACCGGTGCCAGTACTGCCTGGGCGATCCTGTCACCCCTCCTGAGCGTGAAGGTCTCACTGCCCAGGTTGGCCAGGATGACCTTGACCTCTCCCCTGTAGTCCGAGTCAACGGTTCCCGGAGAGTTCAGGACGGTCACGCCGTGTCTCAGGGCGTTGCCGCTCCTGGGACGGATCTGCCATTCGTAACCCATGGGTATCGAAACCCTGATACCTGTTGGTACAAGGAGGGTCTGACCCGGATGTAGCTGCACTTCCCCGTCGACAGCTGCGTGGAGGTCTGCACCGCTGGACCCTGGAGTGGCGATCGACGGCAGTGGAAGGTCCGAGGCGTGCTCGAGCACTTCAAGGAGAACTTCCACTTCCGTCATCGTGGTCTTCCTTCCGGTCGGGCCTTCCGGATCTATTCCTGGTCGACATCCTTCATGGTGAGGTCGACCTTGCCGTCGTCCTTCACCTCGATGACCTTGACCCTGACCCGCTGTCCTCTCTTGAGGAGGTCCTCTACCTTCTCGATGCGCTTCCTGCTTATCTGGCTTATGTGGACCAGCCCGTCGGTGCCGGGCATTATCTCCACGAAAGCCCCGAAGTTCATGATCTTGGCGACAACTCCCTCGTAGACCTGACCCACCTTTGGTTTTCCTGCGGAAAGCTCGATGAGTTCTATTGCCCTGTCGGCGGCAGCCGCTTCCTCTGACAGCACTATTACGGTACCGTCGTCCTCGATGTTTATCTCGGCGCCGGTCTCCTCGGTTATTGCCCTGATGTTCTTGCCTCCAGGACCTATGAGCTTTCCTATCATGTCCCTGTCGATATGGACCGTATAGATCCTGGGAGCGTAAGGGCTGAGTTCAGGTTTCGGTCTGCTGATGACCCTGTTCATCTCGTCGAGTATGTGGAGTCGGCCATCACGGGCCCTCTCCATACCTTCCCTGAGGATGTCGATCGGGATCCCCTCCACCTTCAGGTCCATCTGGATAGCGGTTATCCCTTTCGAAGTACCGGCTATCTTGAGGTCCATGTCCCCCAGGTGGTCCTCCACACCGGCGATGTCGGAAAGAATGACGTGGTCTTTCCCGTCGGTCACGAGACCCAGCGCCACGCCGGCTACGGCCGCGCTGATGGGTACACCGGCGTCCATGAGGCTCAGAGAGCCTCCGCATATGGTCGCCTGGCTGGAGGAACCGTTCGATTCCAGCACGTCGGAGACTACTCTCACGGTGTAGGCGAATTCATCCTTGTTCTTCGGCATGACATGTGAAAGGGCCATCTCCGCCAGATGTCCGTGGCCGATCTCGCGCCTTCCCGGGCCTCTTGCGGGTTTCACCTCCCCCACACTGAACGAGGGAAAGTTGTAATGAAGCATGAAGTCCTTGGTGTACTCACCCATGAGGGCGTCTATTCTCTGCTCGTCCCTGGCGCCACCCAGCGTGACAGCCACCAGTGCCTGTGTTTCGCCTCTGGTGAACAGTGCCGAGCCGTGTGGTCTCGGCAGTACTCCTATCTCGCAGGTGATAGGTCGGATATCGGATTCTGACCTTCCGTCATGCCTGCTCTTCTTCGCCAGGAGCTTGTGCCTTGCGAACTTCATCTCCGCCTCGGACACGGCGTTGGAGATGACCTGTTCCAGGCGTCCGGATTCCTCCAGCGTCGGGTACCTGCCGGCAAGCTTCTCCAGGGCGGTTTCTGCTGCAGCTGCACCCGCCTCGCTCAGGGCGTTCTTGATCCCGTTCCCCCATACCTTCTCGAACTCCGGCATTGCGATGCTCTCAACCTCGCCCTGAAGAGTATCCGGAACCACCAGGAGGGGCACCACGTTCCTCTTTTCCCTGCCGGCGGCTTTCTGCAGTTCCATCTGCAGGCGGTTTATCTTAGCCGCCTCCTGCGAGGCGAGCCTGATTGCCTCGAGGACCTCATCCTCCGAGAGCTGGTCGCATGAGCCCTCCAGCATCACCACGTCGCTTCCCTTGACGGCTACCACCAGGTCGAGTTCGTTCCTTTCCTGCTCCTGCATGGTGGGGTTGATGACTAACCGCCCGTCAATCTTCCCGACCTTGACCGAGGAAACGGGACCGTCCCAGGGTATGTCGGATATCATGAGGGAGGCGGATGCCCCGACCATGCCCAGCAGGCTGGGATCGTTCTCGTTGTCGGAACTCAGCACCAGTATGTATATCTGAGTCTCCTCCATGAAATCCGGAGGGAAGAGGGGCCTAAGCGGCCTGTCTATGAGCCTGGCGGTGAGGACTTCCTTCTCCTGTGGTTTGCCCTCCCTCTTGAAGAATCCGCCCGGTATCTTACCGGCGGCGTAGGTGCGCTCCCGGTATTCTATGGTCAGTGGAAAGAACGGAAGGTCCCGCACTCCGGCGGCGGTGGCGGCGACCAGCACGGCTGAACCGCCGTAGGTAACGTATACCGCTCCGTCGGCCTGCTTGGCCATCCTTCCGGTCTCGATCGTAAGTGTCCTGCCTGCTATCTCGGTCTCAACTGTTTTCTTCATCTTTTCTCTCTGTTTTCCTTGCTTCTATCCGTCCCGCACCCTGCGGGACAGGCGCTCCCCGGCACCCCGCCGGGGCTATTTTCTACAGGCACCACTTACAGCGAGTTCTCTTCCCTCAGTGCTGCTCTGTTCGAACGCCGTTCTATCTCCGCAGTCCCAGTTCCTGTACTATCGACCTGTATCGCTCGATGTCCCGGTTGCTGAGATAGTTCAGCAGCTTCCTCCTCTGGCCCACCAGCTGAAGGAGTCCCCTCCTGCTGTTGTGGTCCTTCCCGTGGAGCTTGCTGTGCTCCGTGAGGGTCTTTATCCTCTCGGTGAGTATGGCAATCTGGACCTCGGCCCTGCCGGTGTCCTTCTCGTTCTCACCGAACTGCTTGATCAGTTCCGCCTTCCTCTCGGCAGTTATGCTCATTCTACAGGATCCTCCATTCGTCCCTTCAATTGATCGAATTCCATGACCGCATCGACGTCCCCTGCGATCAGTTCCCTGAGTTCGTCCATGGAACCGGGGAATGCCCTCTCCCGGATCCTCTCCACTATCTCCATCCGCATGAGGCTTCCGTATACCTCGTCCAGCCTGCGGCCGGGAACGTAAGCCTCCACCGGCCCGCCTTCGGTCCCCGGAACGAAGACCGCTGCGGCCATCCTCTCTCCTACATCAGTCGAATATACATAACCGCAGTAGCTTCCGGACACGGGAAGCAGCTTGCAGCATGCCACCCTAAGGTTCAGCGTCGGAAAACCGAGTTCACGACCCAGTCCCTTGCCGCGGGCGACCACTCCCGTCAGTGAAT
Organism: Candidatus Aegiribacteria sp. MLS_C; assembly: GCA_002030045.1. Lineage (GTDB taxonomy): Bacteria > Fermentibacterota > Fermentibacteria > Fermentibacterales > JCC-6 > Aegiribacteria. The sequence goes on from LQBI01000004.1 coordinate 16,925, forward strand.
AGGGCCTTCCCAGGAGACCGTTTGCCTGGACCGTCTCCCCCCTGTCCAGGAGGAGCCTTATCCGTTCGCTCTTGACCGGTTCATGCCCTATCTCCAGCGGAGGTACAATAATAGTACCGATTCCCCTGGAAGTACACCACCTTTCCAGTAATTCCACGGTTCCGGTGCGCCGGATGCCGAAATGGAAATCGTATCCCACCACCACCCTGCCTGTGTCGGTACCGTCCAGCAGTTCCTCCAGGAACTCCCCGGGACCCTGGGTCGCCGTACCTGAATGGAAGGGAACGAGCTGAACCCGGTCCACACCTCTATCCTTCAAAATGCTGAACCGCTCCCATGATGTGGTCAGACGTCTGCTCCAGCGCCCCGGATTGAAGTACTGCCTGGTGACGGGTTCGAAGCATACGGCAGTAACCGGCCCGCCACAGGACATCGCCTCCTCCAGTACCTTCATATGGCCCAGGTGCACACCGTCAAAATTCCCGATGGTGACGGTCCTCATACCACTACTTCTCCACCAGGACGCAGACGGGCCTTAGAAAGCTGCCGTCGCCCTCAGCAACGGCTGTGAGTTCCCCACCGGTCCCGATAAGCCTGAACAGCCCCGTTCTTTCATGAGGGAGAGGCGTCCCGTGTGACATCATCTCCGTCTGGAATGGATCCAGGTATACCGCCGGGTATTCCCTCATCAGCTCCGCCATGGTCAGCATGGATGACGCGTCGTCGGGTCTGCCGGAAGCCTCATTCACAGTGAAGCCTCCAACTGCGGTCCTCCTGATGTCGAATGCCGTCCCCAGCGTCCCGAGCGCTTCACCCATGTCCCTTGCCAGTGCCCTGACATAGGTCCCGGAACTGACCGTGACTGAGAACCTGACTGTATCTCCATCCAGTTCCAGTATCTCCCATCCCGAGGCACGGACCTCCCTCACGGGAGTGTCCGGATCAAGACCCTTCCTTGCCATGCTGTAGGCTCTTCCGCCCTCCACCCTGACAGCCGAGTATTCCGGCACCTTCTGCATGAAACTTCCGGTGAATGAACGGAGCACCTCCCGAATGTCATCCTGCGTCACGCCCGTCACGCTTCGGCGTTCCAGTACACGGCCCCCGGTGTCGTCCGTGTCCGTCCTCAAGCCCAGTTTCACGGCGAAGGAATAGGTCTTCTGCCCGTCCAGGAAGAACCTGGACAGCCTCGTGGCCCTGCCCATAAGGACCATGAGGAGTCCGGTGGCATCCGGGTCCAGTGTCCCCGCATGGCCGAACTTGCGGAAACCCCAGGTCCGCGCCACCCATGAGGCCGCCCTTCTCGAAGTCGTTCCGGGTGCCTTGTCGAGGAGGTAGGCGGCGCCGGAAGAAGTCAATCCTCCTCCAGCTCCCGCATAACCTCCAGGGTTCGGTCACCCTCCTCCCCCGACCGGTCCAGTACCAGCGAGAGTACGGGTGTCCCCCTCATCCTTATGGCTGATGCTATCCTCGACCTGAGGAATCCCCTTGCGGATTCCATGGCCTCCCTGCTTTCCAGCCTCTGCTCCTCGGTACCGGGAACCTCGTAGAAGAGCGTGGCGTGAGAACCGTCCCGGGACAGCTTGATACGGGTGCAGTGGACCCTCTGTAGCCTTTCGTCGGAGACCTCCCTGGAAATGACATCCTGAAGTACCTGCAGCATGTCTCCCGAGAGCCTCTGTCTTCTGCGCTCGTCCATCGGAGATTCTCCCGCGGGTCAGAGTTCCCTTGCCACGGAGACTATCTCGAAACTCTCGATGACGTCCCCGACCTTTATATCGTTGAAGCCCGAGAGGCCTATTCCGCACTCGAAGCCGGATTTGACCTCCTTTCGGTCTTCCTTGAACCTTTTCAGGGAGCTGACCGTACCGCTCCAGACGTCCACTCCGTTGCGCACAAGCCTAACCTGCGCGTTCCGTTTTATGACGCCGCTTATCACGTAGGCTCCGGCTATAGTACCTGTTTTGGGTACCTTGAAGAGGTCCCTCACTTCCGCAGAGCCCAGGAATTCCTCCTTTTCCTCGGGTTTCAGAAGCCCGGAGAGGGCCTTCGTGATCGTCTCTTCAACCTGGTGGATTACGCTGAAGGTGGCTATCTCCACCTCCTTCGCCGCGGCTTCTTCCCGTGCCCTGACATCCGGCCTCACCCTGAACCCGATGATAACGGCATTGGAGGCCGCCGCCAGGTTCACGTCGTTGCCGGTGATGCCTCCCGCACCGCTCCTTATGATGTTCACCGAAACCTCTTCGTTACCAAGCTTCGTGAGGGCATCGACGATGGCCTCGGCCGTGCCCTGCACGTCCGCCTTCACCACAAGGTTGAGGACCCCCTGGGTCTCGCCCGACTTCCTGAAGAAGTCCTCCAGGGAGATCATCTTGCTGGAATGCATGTCCCTCTCCCGCTGGACCAGCTGGCGTCTCCTGGTTATTCTCTTCGCCTCGTGCTCGTCCGATACCGCCACTATGGCATCCCCGGCGTCGGGGACTTCGGAGCAGCCCAGTATCTGAACGGGGATACCGGGTCCGGCCTCGACCAGTTCGTTGTCGTTCTCGTCGTATATGGCCCTGATCCTGCCGGCGCAGCATCCCGCGACGAAGTCGTCCTCGACCCTCAGTGTTCCGTCCTCGATGATCACGTTGACGACTATTCCCCTCCTAGGATCGATCTCCCCCTCGATCACGGTCCCCTTTGCTGGACGGTCGGGGCACGCTGTCAGTTCCAGCATCTCCGCCTGGAGCAGGACCTTGTCCAGCAGGTCTTCGATGTTCTCTCCGGTTATCGAGGAGACCTCGGAGCAGAGGACTTCCCCGCCCCACTCCTCCACCAGCACATTGTGGGCGGCAAGGTCGTTCTTGACCAGATCAGGATTGGACGTTGGAAGGTCGATCTTCGTTATCGCCACCACGATGGGGACACCCGCCGCCCTGGCATGATCGATCGCCTCCTCCGTCTGGGGCATGACCCTGCTGTCGGCGGCAACCACCAGAATGACTATGTCCGTCACTCTGGCCCCCCTGGTTCTCATTGCGGTGAACGCCTCGTGTCCGGGAGTGTCGATGAAGGTGATGTGCTTCCCGTCACCGACCTGCGCCACATAGGCTCCGATGTGCTGCGTGATGCCCCCCGTTTCAGTCGCTATCACGTTAGTCTTCCGAATCCTGTCCAGCAGCGCCGTCTTGCCGTGGTCCACATGCCCCATCACGGTAACGATAGGTGATCTCGAAGTCTCTGTGCCCCCGCTGCTTACCCTCTTCCTCTCGATCTCCTTCGCTCCGAAACTGTCGACTACCTCTGCTTCGAAGCCGAACTCGTCGGCCACCGTCGATATTGTCTCAACGTCCAGGCGCTGGTTCGCGGTGGCCATGACGCCCATTTCAATGAACTTGCCTATTACCTTGCTCAGGGGAAGCCCCATCAGGTCGGCCAGCTCGGAGGGACTTGTGTACTCGGTGACACGGATCTTCCTGTGATCCTTATCGGTAGAGGCCTCAAGCTGCTTCTCCACCTTCTCCTCGCGGTGTTTCCGTCGCTTCTTCTGCCTTGCCTTCCCGGAACTTGAATCGATCTTCGCAAGGGTATCCCTGACGGTCTTCACCGCCTCCGCCGTGACCCGGGGCTTGTGCCGCCGTCTCTTCTTCTTCTTCTTTACCGTCCTGGACCGGGCCTCCTGCTTCTCCTGGTCGAACCGGCCCCTGACCACGTCCACCTGCTCCGGCGACAGGGAGCTCATGTGGCTCTTGACGGCTATCTTCATTTCCTCAAGGACCTTGATGAGAGCTTCGCTGGACAGGTTGAGCTCCTTGGCCAGTTCGTATACTCGCTTCTTCTTTCCTCCACTGGTTTCAGCCAAGGGAATCACCCTCTTCCTTCGTCGATCTTGTTCGTTTTCTCTCCTGAATGGCTCTCGGCACCTTCCCGGACTCGACTCGCGGGACATGCATGCCTAATCTTCCCGGGGCAGGTCTCCGCTCTCCGTGCCGCCTTCCTTCGGGAAGGCGTCCCCGGGCCCATCGGTATCCTCTTCGGCCTCGATGCTCTCCATCTCCAGTGCCAGGAGCCTGGCCTCCTCCTTCTTCCCGTCCACCATCTTCTTGCGGACCTTCAGGAGCTTCTTGGCCTCCTTGAGGATGTTCTCGGCCGTCACAGGGCCCACGCCATGGACCTCCATCAACCTCTGGGGCGAACAGCCTATCAGAGTGTCGGCGGAATCGAATCCCGCCCTGGTGAGCCTTTCCGCAAGCTTGTCGTTCACGCATTCGAATTCCGAGATGTCAACGCGGAGCATGTCCTCCCACTGCTTCCTCTTGTCCCAGACGGACTTCTCCTCCACCTCTATCCTGCAGCCCACCAGCTTTCCGGCCAGGCGGACGTTGTGGCCGCCCTTGCCCTTTGCCCTTCCGATCTCGTCATCGGGAACCGTGGCGATCATCACCGTTTCCTCGGCACCGGTATCGGGATCCACGGATTTCTCGGTCTCAACCCTCAGGACCGTTGCAGGGAGCAGTGCGTTGGTAACGAGTAGCTTCCTGTCTATTGTCCAGGGTATTATGTCTATTCGTTCACCGTTCAGTTCCCTCATCACCGACTGGACACGCATTCCCTTCATCCCCACGAAGGTGCCTACGGCATCTATTCTGATATCGCTGCTGGCAACTGCGATCTTCGTCCTTACACCGGCCTCGCGGGCTATGGCCTTTATCTGGACGATGCCCTCGTCTATCTCCGGGGCCTCCCGTTCGAAGAGCCTCTTCACCAGGAGCGGGGTCGCCCTGGATAGAACCAGCTGCGGATCGGTGCTTTCGGGGGGAAGAACCTCCACGAGCACCGGCAGTACCGTGTCGCCGTGCTCGAACCTCTCGCCCCTGGCCCTCTCCTCTGGAGGGATGACAGCATCGATCTGACCCGCGACCCTCACGTTGACCCTGTTCTTGTAGACCTGCTGGACAACGCACCTTGGTATGAGCTGTCCCACCCTGCCGGAATACTCCTCGTATACCTTCTCCCGCTCTGCGGACTTTTCCAGTGTATGGAACTCCCTGCGGAATACGTTTATGGCCGAACGGCCGAACTCCTCGAAGTCGACTGGCACAGATACCTCGTCCCCTATCTCGGCCTCGGGGAGGTATTTCCTCGCCCTGCGCCTGGAGATCTGGAGATGGGACATGCCGGGTCCGACCTCCTTGACCACTTCCATAAGGGCGACGATGTGCACGTCGTCGCTCTTCTGGTCCCAGGTGACCCTGATGTTCTGGGGTGAGCCGTACTCCCTCTCGGTAGCTTCCAGGAGACCTCTCCTGAGCCACTCCAGGAGCAGTTCCTGGTTGGCCCCCTTGCTCTCCCTGATGACGGCGGCCAGGGCTTCTATTCTCTGGTAGTTGTCAGACACTTTCGACTCCTCGTTTCAGTCATTTGCCGAACCCTGGTCCCCTGACGGACCCTGCTCCAGTACCTCAACTGCGCTTACTATGCTTTCAGCGGATATCTCCCGGCCATCACTGAACTTCAAAAGGCCCGATCCGTAATCCTCCAGCCAGTCAACGAAATCCTCCCCCTCCAGCCGGACCGAGAGTCTCCTGCCGACGGACCTGATCCAGTCCACCTCTCCGGAAAGCGGACGGCCCACTCCCGGAGAACTGACCTCAAGCCTGTAGTCCCATCCACTGAACAGGAGATTCTGGTCCATGGTGTCCTGAAGTTCCCTGGAGAGGCCGGCGCACTCCATGACGGTAACCCGGCCCGGTCTGTCGACCAGGAGCCTGATCATGTACTTCCTGCCGGTATTCCTGACGCTCAGGTCGACAAGCAGCAGTCCGGCCTCGTCCACCAGTCCCTGCACAATCTCGAGGAGGTCCGGAGAATCCATGTTATCCTTCACAGGCCTATATAAAATTAAGGCGGATAGATACCGCCTTGTGAATCAGCTGATCCCTCAGCGCGATCGTAATGGGAAATCTATATTTTCTGGGGCTTTATGGCAAGTCGGGCCGTGTTATCCGGCCCAGGGTCAGGTCCCCTCGAAGAGACTCGATGTATCCACGGAACTCGCCCTGGACGTTCAGCAGCCTCGCCTCTTCCAGCATGCCGAACATCAGTCCCACCCTGTACTGGGTCTCGTTCTCTCCAAGTATGACGGTGAGACGGTCCCTGTCATCGGCCAGCATGTTGACCACCGCCGCGGACTGCATGCTGCTGTAATGCGGTACTCCAGCAAAGGATGCGCTGTAGAATATGAAGAGCCACTCCATCTCCATGAGTAGTCTGTCGGCATCCATGGTGTCTGCCGCCACGATCCCGGACAGGTCCGTCCAGTTCCTGTGCAGTATTCCCTCCGGAGCCATCAGAGGAGGCACGGTGTCCAGCCGGTTGTACTCCATGTAGGAATACATCGGTCCACCTATCTCCTCCCAGATGTAGCCGTAGCGGTCCCTCACTCCGCGGTAGGCCTCCTCTAGGGTCATCGAGGATTCCATGAAGACCACCACTTCGAAAATCCTCCGATCCAGCTCAAGTAAGCTGGAGAGGTGCCTGTAAAGCAGTAGCCTCTCGTCCTGTGTGTCGATTCCGGTGGCGGCAATCGCTTCGTTCATGACCTCCATCATCGTTACGGCGTCGACGGGGAAATAGAGCAGGTCGTCTATACCGTTGTGGAAGATGTATCGAAAAGTCCCGAGCGTCAGATCGATCCCCGCCGGATCGCCCCTTTCGGCAAGAATGATCCCGTACAGGGCAGAATGGACCGGAAGATGCCTCATGACCTCACGGTCCATACCGCGGAGCACATCCATGACGGCCGCGGTATCATCGCGGAGGTACATGCCAGCCAGTTCGGCACCCTCTTCAAGACGGGCCAGCTGGAGGTCCACGATCTCCGTCATCCGAGCCAGCTCCGTTCTTCCGCTGGATACGAGCAAACCCTTGAGTTCCGCCGCCAGGCTGTCCTCCAGACCGGGGAAACCGTAAAGGGTCGTCCCGAAGTCGAATACGGCGGGACCGCTGATATTTCCGTAGACCGTCTCCGATACCCCTCCCTCCAGGACCCTCTCAAGTGAGTAGATGTTGCAGAGCCATTTCAGGTAGACCCCGTCGGGAGACCGGGTGATGCAGTTGAGTATCCTTATCTTATCGGCGTAGGCTGCCCTGCTGTGGGCATGCAGGTCCCACGCCCTCCTCATGTGGGCCAGAGCGCTGTCGGCGTTCCCAAGGTTCAGCCACACCAGGGCCAGGTTGTTGTGTATCTCGGCGTAATCCGGCGCCCTTCGTCTGAGTGAATCGTAGGCCGCAAGACTTGCGTTGATGTACTCGAGGGCCAGCTCCTCGTCCTCGACTTCGATGCCTCTCTGCCGGCATATAACCGTCAGCGGCGGGGATATCTGCTGGTACAGCCTGGAACTTGACACGTACGCGCTGCCCAGGGCGTACCAGCCTCCCAGTTCGTCAGGGTCGGTCTCGACACACATCCTGCACCACTTCAGAGAACTGTCGGCCAGCTGTCTGGCTCTGCTGTAGTAGTTGATCGCCATGTCGGCTGCTTCCGTTCTGTCTCTGCTGTTCCATTCCATCGCCGCACTTACGGCGTTGTCGACATCCTGCTGTATGCTTGTGAGGAAGATGTCCTTGCCCCTGAACAGCTCCTTCCCCGCCCTCATGGATGCGCAGTATTTAGGCATTGCGGTGACGAACAGGAAGACCGCCGCCCCGGCCATAGCCGCAGAAACACCGTACCTCACTGCCGCGGAGGGCCGGCAGGGACGGAAAGGTATGCAGGCAAGCAGCAGTCCGGTCAGAAGGGCCATCATGAATGCCGACGGCGGCCACCTGAGGGCGACCGAGACGAGCGCCTCGGCCAGGAGTGCAAGTATCCCTCCGGCTATTCCGAGGAACATCCAGCCTTCGGCATCAATGAGTTTTCCTTCTCCCCCCCCGTCTTCAGCATTTCCTCTCCTGCCCTTTCTCACGGCCGTCATGACGGACACTGCCAGGAAACCCCAGAGAAGGAGCCCGACCAGACCGGAATCCCCAAGTATCTCAAGGTACTCGCAATGGGCGTGCAGAGTGTTGTGACTGACCCCGAGCAGGAAGTAGTCCGGGTTCCTGTAACCGGGAAAGACTATCTGGAAGGAACCGGGACCGTATCCGAGCACGGGATTCCCGAGCCACATGCGGAGCGAACCCGACCAGATGAGGTTCCGGACCTGGAGTGTCCCCCGCTCCATCTGAGTCAGTTCCTCTACCCTGTTCCAGAGCACCACCACCGATAATCCGAGGAGCACCAGCAGCAGCAGCAGGATTGCCGCAAGCCTCTTCCTGTCCCTGCGGAGCGCAGGTATCAGCGGAACCGATACCGCAAGGACCGCTATGCCCAGGAGACTGCCCCTGGTCTTGCTGCTCACTACCGCGAACAGGCAGAGGAGAGCGAATACTCCCGCAGCGGGTATGCGGAACTTCGACAGCCTGTGACGTCCCAGCAGGAAGCCGGTGCCCACGGGTATCATCACCATGGAGAAACTGCCAAGAAGGTTGGCGTTGCCCATGGTTCCGGAACTCCTGGAACTATGAGTAATACTGGCGTCCCATGAGAAGATGTTCAGTCCCAGGGACTGAAGGATCGAATAGACCGATATGACAGCGGCCGCGGTCAACAGGACCCAGATGATCAGGTTCCTGGAACCTGAGTCCACGAAGCCGGCGATGACGAAGGCAAGCCCGCCGAGCGCGAGAAAGCCGTACAGGTATTTCGTTCCGTTCACGGACTGCACTCCGCCGAAGTGCCTGAACACCAGCCAGGCGAGAAGAAGTACGAAAGCCAGTACCATCGCGAAGCTGATCCTCCTGCACGCTATGACACCGCGGACACCCAGGATGACAGCTCCTGCTAGCAGAAGAACGGCTGAGCCTCCTACGAATACGGCTTCCTTGACCAGAATGCTGCTCCTGCTGTTGGTCTGTATGATCAGCAGAACTCCCAGCATGGTCAATATGAGAAGACCGTTCAGGGCGTGCCGCATGCCCCGGTTCACCGTCCCATGCCCCTTTTCTCCGCACTGTGCATGAAGTAGGAGAAGAGCATCACCAGTCCCAGCGCGTGGAAGAATACCAGTATCGCCTGGAAGGGCGAAAGTGTCGAGAGCAGAAGCGCGGGCATGCCCATCAGGACGGCCACTGCAAGAAGCAGCTTCACAGCTTCGCTATGGGAGAGACCTAATCTCATAAGCCTGTGGGCCAGGTGGTTGCGGTCCGCGGCGAAGAGGGGTCTGCCATTCTTCCACCTGTAGACGAGTACGAAGGTGGTGTCGATAATGGGAAGAGCCAGTATGAGCAGGGGTGTGAAGATGGCGATCTCCCGGACTGAACCTTCCCGGGTGTAGACCCCGAGGACCGCTATGATACCCAGCATGAATCCCAGCATGTTACTTCCACAGTCTCCCATGAAGATCGAGGCGGGGTTATGGTTGTACACGAAGAAACCGATTGTGGCTCCTGCCAGGCAGGCACTCACGAATGCCACGGAGTAATTGCCGTTCAGGAAGTTGACCGCCGCGAAGAAGATGGCGGCAATGGAGCAGGTCCCGGCCGAGAGTCCGTCGGCGTGGTCCAGGAGATTCACCGAGTTCGTGATGCCCACTAGCCACAATACAGTGATGGGAACGGTGAGCCACGCCAGGCTGCTGCCGGTGAGGAACAAACTGAGGAGAGCTCCCCTGGTTATGAAGAAAGCTCCCGCCAGCACCGCGGCCGCCGTGTGGAGCATGAGCTTCACCGAGGGTCTGAGCCCCAGGATGTCGTCCACCAGACCCACCAGTGCCATGAGCCCTCCGGCCATGATCACCATGAGGCAGAGGGTTCCCCATGAAAGCGGTATCATGCTGGAGTCTCCGTCGATCAGCTTCATGCCCAGGGCTGCTGTGACGGCGAAGGAAGCGTAGATAGCCATTCCTCCCAGAAGGGGGGTGGACATCAGGTGTTCCTTCCTGCCCTGCGGGTTGTCCATCAGGCCTGTCCTGAGAGCCAGCATCCTCGCCAGCGGCGTAAGTACCACGCCAAGTACGAGGGAAGCCATGAACGATATGCTTATCTCCCTGAAACCCATGTGCTCAGTTACCGTCCGTCTCTACCCTGGATCCCTCCTGGTCGAAGAGATGGCTCCTGGTCATATCCATCCTGAACCGGAACCCATCACCGGGAGAGGCCTGTACGGTGGGGGCGCACCTGGCGGACAGCTGTCTGCCCGCAAAGCTCATGTATATGATGTTCTCGTTCCCGAGAGTCTCCATAACCTCCACCTTCCCCTCCCTGGGACTGGATGGGTCGGGGTGGATGTCCTCGGGTCTGATGCCGAAAAGGTATCTTCCGGCGGGAACGGATGCGAAGCGGCCGGCCTCCATCTCGGCGTTTCCTGTGGTCATCCTGCCAGCGCTGAGTTCCACCTCGAGGAAGTTCATCGAAGGACTGCCTATGAAACCGGCGATGAAGCTGTTGTCAGGGTGGTCGTACAGCTCCAGGGGAGTGTCGATCTGCTGGATGTAACCATCCTTCAGGACCACTATCCTGTCCCCCAGAGTCATGGCCTCTGCCTGGTCGTGAGTGACATAGATCATCGTCGAACCCAGCCTGGTATGGAGCTGGCTGAGTTCGTTCCTCATCTGCACTCTCAGCTTGGCGTCCAGATTGGAGAGCGGCTCGTCGAACAGGAAGACCTCGGGATGCCTGACTATTGCCCTTCCCACGGCGACCCTCTGCCTCTGGCCCCCCGACAGTTCCCTCGGTTTCCTGTCCAGGTACCGGGATATGCCGAGGATCTCGGCGGCATCGGTCACGTTTCGCCTGATGGACTCGGTATCCATCCTCTTCATCTTCAGGGAGAACGCCATGTTGTCGAAGACCGTCATGTGAGGGTAGAGCGCATAGTTCTGGAATACCATGGCGATGTCCCTGTCCTGGGGCTTCACTTCGGTCACGTCTCGGTCCCCGATGAATACGCGGCCGGTGGTAGGCTCCTCGAGACCCGCCAGCACCCTGAGACTGGTCGACTTGCCGCACCCGCTGGGTCCCACCAGTACCAGGAACTCGCCGTCCCTCACCTCCAGGTCGAACCTGGCAAGGGCCAGCACCCGGTTGTCGTATATCTTGCTGACTCCGCTGAACCTGACAGAAGCCAAGTTACACATCCTTTCGAGACTGTCCCGTAAAACAGGCCTGCCGGTACCCTCAGTCAGGTATCATGACCAGCGAGACGGTCCTGCCCTGGAACTCCGAAGTCAACGGGTTGACAGGGTCCCTCAGCCACCCGTGCCCGTTGACAAGGAACGAGTACCGGTAGGATCCTCCTTCCAGGTGCGATATGTCCAGGGTCCAGAAACCTTCAGGGTTCCTGCTCATCATTCCGGCCAGGGGGTCGATGACGCCGCCGGCGGCCACCAGGCCTCCCCATTCGTTCCAGTCGCCCAGGACCTGCACAGAGGATGCACCGGGCATCCAGAGGACCAGGTCCACGCCCTCCGACTGCGGTCTCTCTACGGGACGCATGAGCCCGCAGGAACAGAGAAGCAGGGCCGAAACGCCGACGGTCATCCTTCCGGTCATTTGAGAAGCCCCCTCAGTTCAAGCCCGAACACCGGAGAGCAGTCGTATGCCCAGTCTACCGATACGAGCCCCCGAACGGGACCCAGGGCGGAAGAAACAACGGCCCGGCAGGACGGCTGCAGGCTGTCGTCCAGGTCCCCTGATACAAAAACCTCGGCGCACACGTCCCTCCTGGGGGAGTACGCTGCAGAGCCGGTCACCCTGGAACTGTCGTCCAGCACTTCGAGCATCATTCCCGCCGCGGCGAAGGAGTCGGCTATTCCGGCTTTCACGCATCCCCGGTGATCGCCGTCCACAAAGATATCAAGCATTATGTCCCAGGTCACTCCCTCCCTGTCCACCATTCCGGCCCTGGCCGAGATACCGCTGAGGCTGTCACTCTCCAGGTCGATCATGCCTTCCAGTCCGGCTGAGACCATGTGCCTGCGGGACCTGAGGTAGGATCCGAGAAAGAGGACCCTCTGACCCGGTGAATAGGCCTGAGTAACCATTCGGACCGAGTCACCGGCGAACCTTGCTCCAGGGACCACCTCCACTCTGCCCCATCCGGTATCAAGGAGACAAAGATCCAGTATCTCGCAGCTGAGCCCCCATCTTCCGGATCCGCCGTCACCTCCTGTGAGGACCAGCCTTGGTCTGACGTAGCGGAAGTCGGTCCTGACCTCCAGGACGTTGACGGCCATGTGGAAGGCGGACGAGTCACCGGGAGAAAACTCCATCCTCCTGTAGTCGGCACCTGTGAAGCCCATCCAGGGTGAAGACACGGTGAACTGCTGGAGGGTGTCGTCCGAAACCTCCTGCAGGAGGTATTCCGAACTGAACCCGAGTATTCCTCCTCCTGAGACGCTGAAACCGCTTATGGAATCGGGTTCCAGCCATCCCCATTCAACCACCGGGGATCGAAGACCGGGCAGGAAGGGAATGCGGTCTGAGTAATGGACGCCCCCTCCTATCCAGGGAGTGCCCGGCCATTTAACCTCCGCCCCGGCCCTCCTCAGGTAGAGGTCCGAAGAGGGTGAATTCTTCGCTGCCGCGACCGCCAGGATGTCCACCTCCCGGGAGAGGGCATGAACCGAGAAGGCTGCGTCCATCAGGGTACTGTCCATCGATGGCCTGCTGTCGCTCCACATTCCCCCGGCCTTCGCCATGAACAGCATCGAACAGTCCAGCTCCCAGTCGCCGGGAACCGTCCCCGATCCCGTGGAATCCTGTCCGGAAGCTGTGAGGGTCAGCAGGAGAGCGATCGCGGGTATCAAAACTCATCCTCCCCGTGGTAGGATACTCCAAGGTAGCTGACAGTATCGAGTTCGTCGATCACCACTGACCAGTCCAGACCGAAGCGACCTGAGGCAAGTGAAACGCCTGAACTCCACGAGGACCCGTCGGATCCGGACCTGACTGTCAGCCAGTCCCTCACACCCAGCTCGAATCCCACCGCCGGCCGCCCGTCCGTGACTGAGAAATGCCCCCTGAACCTTCTGTCGAATATGGTGGTGAAACCGTAGTCGATCCTTCGCTCCCCTATCCTGTCCCCTGCAAGCCTGATCCCGCTCATGTCAACCCCTACCGCAACTGTGGGGAATACCGAGAACTGGAGACCCAGATTCGCCGAGAGCATTCGGACATCGCCATCGGGATCGCCTTCCGAGAAGACGTAGCCCAGGCCCCCCCCGAGTGTTATGCTGGGACCGAAGACCCCCTCCATGAAGCCCACCGGGTCTCCCCTCAGGGTCAGCGCGGTGCCCAGTGAGGCATGAAGAGTGTCTATTCCTCCGGAGCTTCGGGTCCAGGCTGCGGCCGCCGAGTAATAACGGTTCCCAAGCCTGCCTGCCGCCGCCGCTGCCAGTGAACCGTTCTCTGAATCCTCCGCAGAGGTGTAGAGGGCGCAGCTGAATCCTGTCATGCGAACCAGTCCGGCCGGGGCCGAGACACATTCTACAGCATCGGACGACCACGCCCAGGGGCCGCACGCACATCCGGCAGCAGCCGGACCCTGAGGGAAAGCCTTCATGCAGAGCAGAAAGAGGACTAAGGAGCTGGTCAGTAGGCACCCCTTCCCTTGAAGATGACGGCTACCGTCCTGAGCAGAATGGTGAAATCCAGCATCAGCGACTGGTTCCTGATGTAGTAGTAATCATATTCCAGATTGTCGTGAAGGGGAAGCTCCTTCCTGCCCATGATCTGCCACAGGCCTGTCAGTCCCGGCTTGACCTCGAGCCTGTGACGCTGCCAGCCGTTGTAGTCATCCACTATGAAAGGCATCTCAGGCCTGGGCCCCACCATGCTCATGTCACCCTTCAGCACGTTGAACAGCTGTGGCAGCTCGTCCATGCTGGTTCGTCTCAGAAGTCTCCCCAGCCGCGTTATTCGGTTGTCCCCGATGGATACCGGAGCAACCTCGTACTCGTCGCTGTCGGGTTTCATGGTCCTGAACTTGTAGAGTGTGAACTCCCGGCCTCTCAGGCCCACCCTCCTCTGTCTGAATACGGGAGAGCCGTTCCTGCTGATGAGATGGACAAGGTAGATCACGGCCATGACGGGCAGCATCAGGACTATGAGGCAGAAGGAGAGCACCACGTCCATCGACCTCTTCATCATCCTGTGCAGGGTGCCGGGACTGCCCTGGCCTATCTCCACGATGGGAAGCCTGGCCATGTCGTCAAGGTCCGTGATGCCCATGGCTATCTCGAACAGATCGGTGACCAGACGGTAGTGAACGTCGCTGCGGTCCATGGAAGAGATGAGTGCCATGACGGTGGAGTGGTTCAGCTGCGGAGATGCGAAGAAGACCTCGTCGATATCCATTCTTTCGATCGTCTGTTCCAGACCGTCCAGCCCCGATACGATGGGCACGCCAAGGAGCATGTCTGCGTCAGAGTTACCGACCGCCACTACTCCGGCTATCTCGGGCGCCCTGCCGGGAAGCCTCCTGAGGGAGCTGACAACCCTGGAAGCCACCTCGCCGGTTCCCACTACAAGTATCCTGGGCGCCTCGCTCACCGGGGCCGACGCCTGTGCCAGCCTCCTGGCCAGTATCCTTGCAAGGACGGAGGCCGGAAAAGCGGTCCCTATGAAAAGGAACAGCATAAGCCTGGAGTATTCGACCCTGACCAGGTAACTCGCAGCCATCAATGATACAAGGAGCGTTGCGAAGGCCTTCAGGAGCCGCTGTATCTCCGCCATGCCGCCGGGATGTCTCCTCGGCACGTAGAGGCCCGACCTGGCGAAAGAGAACAGCCAGATGAATGTCAGCACGGGCAGGGCCACCAGGTAAAGGGTTATCTCGTGGTGGAAATCCGGCAGTATATCGACCAGTACGACGGTCCTCAGGAACCATGTGAAGGCGAAGACCAGGGGGATCGTCACCAGGTCTGCCAGGACCAGGAGCATCATAAGGATCCGGTCCGCTCTTCGAGCCGGGGCCAGTTTCATGCAGTCTCCTTCCCGGACCCGAATATACCCCTGAGGAGGCCGGCGGAAAGTGCGCAGCCCCTCCAGAACGCAAAGACCGGGACGAGGGGCGTTGTTAACGGATCGTTCCGCAGAGCCACCAGGGCCATCGGCATCGATGATGCAAGAAAGAGCGACGCCCAGACAGCCAGGGGCATCAGGTTGAACGGCAGCATCAGAAGGGTCGGAGGCAGCAGAAGGCACATCAGGATCTGCAACCGCAGGCACCTTGGAGTGTAGGTGTCCGATCCCGCCTTTGCCGGGTATCTCCTGAGGACCCTTGTCTTCCACCTGCCCCTGCCGTACTTCATTCGGAAGTAGGATGACCATGTGGCCCTGTGGGTGTGTGAAACCCTGGCGTCAGGTGCGAAACGGAGTGCCATACCCATGGATTCGAGCCTGTACGAGAGGTCTACGTCCTCGTGGTCCGGGAAAGGGAAGGACTCGTCAAAACCCTTCGACACCTCAAGGGCCTCCCGTCTGTACCCGGCGGAATAGGTATCTATCATGTCCACTCCGGAATAGCGTGACAGCAGCCTGTACCTCTCCTGGAACTCCACCTGGGCCAGCCGCTGGACCAGTCTGTTCCCTCCCCGTGAATAGACGCCCTTCACTGCGTCGGCCCCTGATTCCAGCGCCTGCGCCATCCTTTCCGCCCATGAAGGCTCGGGAACGCAGTCCGAATCGGTGAAAAGCACCAAAGATCCGGACGAAGCCCTCCAGCCCCTGTTCCTGGCCGCGGCGGGCCCGGCCTGAGGCCCTTCGACCACGAGGTCGGCGAGGTGTTCCAGTGCTTCGGGAAGCGGACCGTGGCCGTCCAGTGAAACCACTACCTGCATTCTGCGGCGGATCGTCTGGCCCGATAGGGCCTCGAGGCATCCCTTCAGGGCATCGAATCCATTCCTGACGGGAACGACAACGCTCACTCCGCAGCTGCCGGTCAATTCTTCCTCGAATTCCTGAACAGGTAGCGGCGGAAAGTGGAGAACGCACGAAGTGTCCTCCTGGCCTCATCGGGGTCCCTGAGGCTTCGCCAGAACTTCCTCAGCAGGTACCGGGGCCTGAGGTAGAACCTTCTCCTCGCCCTGTCGCAGAAGTCCACAAGATCCTCGGATGAAAGGCTGTCAGTTCTGATGACGCAGTTGTGCAGCCCCTCTTCAGTCAGCCATTCCCTCCATCTGCAGGCCTTCAGGTTCCCCGATTCCAGGGCCTGCCTGTAGGCTTCCGTTCCGGGGTAGACCATCATGGGGTAGAACTGGACTGTATCGGGATCGAGTTCCAGGGCGAACTCCAGCGTCTCCTCCATCGTCTCGGCGGTCTCACCCCGGGTGCCCACCATGAAACAGCCGTGCACCAGGATACCCGCTCTCCTCGCGTCACGCATGAACCTTCGTGAGTCTTCGGTTGTTATTCCCTTGTTCATGTTGCGAAGCATCAGATCGCTTCCGCTCTCGAATCCAACGCAGACGGTCCTCAGTCCCGACGCGGCGCAGATCTCCAGGGTATCCCGGTCCACGTCGGCCCTCATGTTGCAGGTCCAGGAGATCCGGACTCCACTCTGCATGAAGGATGAAGCCAGGTCCCTGAGCCTGGTCCTGTCCGCCGATATGGTGTCGTCCTCGAAGAACACGGCGCGGACACGGGGCAGGTTTTCCTGGACCCATAGTACTTCACCGGTCATGTCCTGCACGGAGCGTGTCCTGAACCTCTTTCCCTGAAGTGTCTGCGGGAAGACGCAGAAGGTGCAGCCGTGGGGGCAGCCCCTGCCTCCCATGATCATGACCTGGGGATGCAGGGCGTTGGGATTGTTGTAGGCTCCAATGTCCAGGTGTCGTGCGTAGACCGTGCTCACCCACGGCAGACCGTCCAGGTCCTCGACCTTTCCGGCCTCTCCGGTGTCTGTGAAGCCGTCACGGGGACCCCTCAGGCAGAGCCCGGGGACACCGGCAGGGTCGAGACCCTTCTCAATTGCTTCGGCAAGACCGAGGAGAGGCGTCTCGTACTCCCCGACTACCACTCCATGAAACCTTGATCCGAGTTCCAGTGTCTCTCTCGGCAGCGCTGATGGATGGGTGCCCACCAGCACCACCGTGGCACCGGTCCCGGCGCAGGCATCGGCGAAAGCCGCATCCGTCTCTATGGATGGAGTGGAGGTCTCCACAACGACCAGACCCGCCCCGTGGTCCCTCACCCTGCGGATTGCCTCCCCGGGATCCATCCCGGAAGCCGGTGCGTCCACCAGGTCCACCTGGTGCCCCGCCTTTTCCAGCGCACCTGCGGCGTATGCAAGCCAGATGGGGTAGTAGAGGGTGCCGCTCTTTGTGACCGCCGGACTCCTCTGTCCCCTGCTGTAATGGGGCAGGAAGGGCGGGTTCACGGCTGATATCCTCATTGCTGTCTCTCCCTGCCGTTCTCCATCGCCAGCCTCATTCCCATCCAGACCTCCTCTATTTCGATCGATTCCATACATAACGCACTGGCGTGACGGCATCCGGGAAAAAGACTGTTCGAATAGCACGGGGAGCAGTCCGCCCTGCCCCTGATCGGCACCACCAGTCCGGGAGGGTAGAGCGCATCGGGGTCCGAAGGACCGAACAGAACCACCGACGGCACTCCCCTCGCCGCAGCCAGGTGTGCCGTACCGCTGTCCGCACCCAGGAATCCGCAGCACCTGTCGATTACGGCAGCGGTCTGTCCCCAGGTGGTCCTGCCGGTAAGGTCGAGCATCCTAACGCCTGCGGAAACTGCTGTCTGAGAAGCCGCGTCACCGTCGTCCGCACCGCCCAGCATCACGATGCTCATACCGGAACGCCCCAGTCTATCCGCGATGGCGGCGAACCGTTCCGGCGCCCATCGCTTCTGAAGAACG
This sequence comes from Candidatus Aegiribacteria sp. MLS_C, assembly GCA_002030045.1. Taxonomy (GTDB): domain Bacteria; phylum Fermentibacterota; class Fermentibacteria; order Fermentibacterales; family JCC-6; genus Aegiribacteria. The sequence goes on from LQBI01000004.1 coordinate 34,824, forward strand.
GTATCCCTGGGGTTGCGGCCTCCTCCCGGGGCAATTGCGAAAAGAGGACGGGGGAGAGCCAGCCTGTCCGCCCATTCCCTCTCCTCAGGTCTCACCGGGAAGAACGGTCTCCAGTCCTTCACCGCTACACCGGCCACGCGGGAATAGGCCAGTCCGGCCAGCTCCCCCGGTTTCATCGGGAACACTTCCTCCCATTTGCCGAGAGGGGTTTCTCCGCATGACGACAGGTGAGCCCCCGTCAGAAAACGTACCCACCGTCGCACTGCGGGAGAACCCTGAAAGACCAGCGCACGGTCGATCCCTATTAAGCCGCTCCTGTTCCTCAGGCTCCATACTGCCAGGTCCAGAGTCTCGTTCATGCCCGACGGAGGAACCGGTGCGACGCGGACCCTCGAGATACCCGGCATACGCTCCCAGACGTCCGCGGCGGACGGACCGGTCAGAACCTCGAAGACCCCTCCACCCGAAACGAGTTCTCTCACCGCCGGAGTGCACATCAGCGCGTCCCCGAAGGCGTGGGTCTTTACAAGCAGAACCCTTCCCTCAGCCAGTCCCGGTCTCCTTACCACGGTCCGTCCGGTTCTCCCTCCAGGCCCTGTACCTCTCGGCGGAATACCGAAGACCCGTGAGGGCAAGTACTGCCATGGGAAAATCGATGGATACCCTGTGCGGTGTCCCTGAAGCCGTGAGGAGGTGCATCAGGCTGTAGCCAGCCACCGCCGTCGCCAGGTAGAACCCCTCGGGTCCTCGGTGCAGAGCGCATCTCCAGGCCCCTCCCCATAGGAAGAAGAGCACCCAGAACAGCGCCGCCAGCCCCGCCAGGGTGTAGAGTGGAGAGAATGTGTTGAGGGGGAAGGGTTTGAACATCTCGATGAACCTCAGGGATATCAGTCTCAGTGTGAGCACGGGATTGGCCAGCATGAACTCGATGTTCCTCCTGTACAGGATGCTGTCCCTTACCCATTCCGGCTCGTCCCTGAACTCAGGGAACTCCACCAGTTCCGGACGGTTCAGCCGCCCGGTGTACTCCTCCCTTATTCCGCTGTAGAGCATCAGGGCACCCTGCGCCTCCCCCTCGAAGTGCTCCGTGAATATCCTCCCGTTGTACTCCCACAGATTCACCCCTCCCTGGGACGGCAGTATCATGAAGGAACCCGTTATGCCCAGGTTCCTGATACCCCAGGGCAGCATCAGCACGGCGAACGTGCACAGCATGACCAGTCCGGAGAGGAATCCTCTCGCTGACACCGTTCCTCCGGAAGCGGAGGTATCCCTGCCTCCCGGAAGCACTCTCCTGACCAGAGGCAGGAAAGCGAGCAGTACAGCGGACCATGCCATCACCGGCAGGGCCGCCGGCCTTACGTAGAAGGCGCCGGCCCAGACGCAGCCCGCAAGGATTGACGTCGAAACCCGGTTCCGGGATTCGGGAACGGTCTCCAGGAGCTTCAGGGACATCAGAATCCCCAGCAGGAAGAGAAGGGTGAATATGCCCTGGGTGGCGGGCACCGCCTCGTAGAACAGCTGGAACGGGTCGAGGGCGAAGAAAAGGCCGGCCAGTAGAAGGTATCCCCCGGAGAGGAAGCGGCGTGCGATCAGCAACCCTATGTAGACCGTCGCCAGCCCCAGCAGAAGCTGTACTCCGCTTACGGCCAGGTAGTTCTCCATGCCGAACACGCTGAAAACACCGGCCATGAACAGAGCGTAGCCGGGAACGAGGAAGACTGTGGGTCTTCCGGGCCTCATGGCGCCGTAGAAACCATCCACCCGCCTGTAGAACTCGAAGGTCCTCCTGAAGAGCAGTGGTGCCTGTTCCTCCCTCTCGGGATGCAGCATGCTCCCGGAGAGCATGAAGCCGTTGCCGTTCATGATGTTCACTGCCAGGTCCGCCTGGGTCCTCCCCTCACCTATGGGAAAGACACCCCTGAATGCGGCTGCGAACACAATGATCCGCGCAAGCAGTGCCAGCAGCAGTATCCTCCGGATCAGCGGACCACGGAAAGGGTCCCGGAAATCCGGAAGGGACCTCAGTGCGCCCGAAGCCATCTTCCGAACCAATCCGAGAGCATCATTTCAAGTTCCTCCGGCTGATAGAGCGACCATTCCGGAACCGTCGAGGGATGCATCACCAGCTCGGCGGTGCCCTCCCCCGAGATGCGTTCCTCGAGTCCCTCGAGATATACCCTGTCCACGCTTCCTGATACAGTGAATCCAAGCATGGCGTCGGGAGTCGCTATTCCCGCAGCTTCGGCCATTCGGGCCAGTTTCCTTCCCAATCTGTCCAGCACCATAGCCTCCATGCTCCCGCGCCTGTCCGGAAGGATCGCCGCCCGCACGGACGATATGCCGTACTCACTCGCCAGTTCCAGTATCACCTGCCTCAGTCCGGGCGAATGGTGCAGATGCCGGTGGCTGTCCAGCCTTGTGACCATTATTCCCAGGGACAGCACCCTCTCGACCTGCATGCTCCACTCGCGGCGGACATCCCCGGCCAGCGATGCTCCCCTCAGGAACCACCAGGAATGGGAGGAGGGAAACCCTTCCCGTGAGAGGAAGGGGGGCTCCACGCAGTTAAGATGGACGGAGACCGCGGCATCCGACCCGGAAGCTATCTCAGCCGCCTCCTCGACCCTGCTTCCGGTGGCCAGAATGCTGAGACAGTTGACCATGCCTGCCTCAATGAGGCGGGAGGCCGCCTCGTTCACGGAGGGGGAAATACCTACGTCGTCCAGGGTCACGGATACCTTCAAACGGTTTTCTCCCATCCTGCCCTGCGGCCTGCGAAAAGTGCGGTAAGTACGATGGGAACCATGTCCACCGGAAGCCTGTAACGGACTCCCCCGTGGGCCAGCGAGTGAAGCGCCAGGTAAAGAAGGAAGGTGGCGCAGAGCAGCAGCACATGCGGGTCCTTCCTTCTCCTGAAGGCCTCCAGGACCCCGATGAGCAGCATGGGCGTGTATATGATCAGCCCGGCCGCGGAAGCGGCCGGATGGTCTATGGTGCCTCCTATCGGCGACAGGAAACCTGCGGCTCTGGTGAGGGTTAGATAGCCTACAAGTACCGGATTCGCCGTCAGAAAGGAGACTGCCCTGTCCATCAGCAGCCGGCTCCTCTCCAGTTCGGTGTCCAGCCCCTCCATTTCCGGGTACGCCAGCAGTTCCCTCCTTGATATCCCGGATTCCACGGCATCGGGCAGGTGGATGCCTTCCATGGCCAGTATCTCCGGGTTGTTGCGCATCCACAGGTTAAGCACACCCTTGGTGGGCATGAGTACGGGACTCCCGAGCCGGACCTGGTTGCGGACTACCCAGGGCATGCAGCAGAGTATGAAACCGGTCGCCACCATCAGTGCCTGCTTCCATCTCCTCCTGAGAATCAGCCATAACATCTGCACTGGCAGAAGGAAGAACGCGGTGCTCCTCACCAGGAACAGAAAACCGGTGGATACGCCGGCGGCTGCGGACCTCCATAACCGTGCCGGGGCATCCCCCTGCATGCGCCTCGCTCCTCCACCGGAGGATTCCACTGTCAGCAGCAGAACGAGCGGGAGCATCGATACGTGAACCGTTTCCGTCATTGCATATGCGCCATAGTAGATGTAATACGGGTAGAGTGACCATATCAGGGCGGCCAGAAGACCCTGCCTGGAACCCCACAGGACCGTGACCATCCTCATGAGCGCCAGGGCTCCGATCAGGGCGAAGATGCAGTTGAGCAGGAAGACGCTCCCCGCGAAAGGTCCGGCAACAGTCACCGCGAGGGCCAGGAGAAGCGGGTATCCCGGTTCCATCGAGGCGGTGGGGGTTTCCACCGGTACCATGCCGAACATGTAATCCGGATCGGAACTCCAGGAATCACGCAGAGGATTCTCCCCGGCCATCATGTGCCTGAGCAGCCCCTGTTCCCTGCTGTACGACAGCCCCCGACCCTCCAGTATCCCGCCGGCGGCCTCGATGTAGATGCCCTGGTCCCTGGTGGGCTCCGGAAGCCTGCCTCCCAGGAACGAGAACCAGGCCATCCTCGGCAGGATCACCGCGAGGACCAGTACCGCGTACCTGTGCCTCGAAAAAAGGTTCATTCCTGCTTCCAGACAGCTTCCGCCAGCCGCAGCGGAGGATCCCGCCTCTCCTCCAGGAGGGTGACGGGATAGAAGAAGTCCTGCCAGTGGTAGTCCCTGGAAGCCCTGGGATCCGTCAGGGCGATCCCGAGGAGGTAGGACCCCGGCTCCTCCACTTCGAGCTGGATTCGTATCGATGTCCTGCTGGACCCGTCCACGGTGAGCAATGGCTGGTTCATCTCCAGGTTGTTGGTCCCGATGATCTTCTCGCCATCGCTTCTGTGGAGGGAGAAACCGAACACTATTCCATCGACGGGACCGGGCATGCGGCTCTTCACAAGAGCGTCGACGACAAGTACCTCTCCCTTCCTGAATGTCCTTGCCGGTGTGCCGCTGCCGTTCCTGATGGTCACGGAATCGAACCACACCTCCCTGCTGCCCCATTCCCTGGGTGAGGAATCCTGACCGGAATGCCTCCTCTGCGAGTTCTCAAGGTATCCCGAGAGCACTTCCCCGGGTTCTCCGTCCCTCACTATCCTGCCCTCGCCCAGCCATACTACCCGCCTGCACAGCCTGGAAACTGCCTTCATGTCGTGAGAGACGAAGATGATGGTCCTTCCCCTTTCCCTGAAGTCCCAGATCCGGCGGTAGCACTTTTCCTGGAATGCGGCGTCCCCGACTGCCAGCACCTCGTCTATCAGGAGAATATCGGGGTCCACTGCCGTGGCCAGACTGAAACCGAGCCTCATGAACATGCCGTTGGAGTAGTACTTGACGGGAGTGTCCATGAACCTGGTGAGCTGTGCGAACTCGGCTATTCCGGGCACCAGCTCCATCATCTCCGACCTGCCGAGTCCGAGGAGGGCGCCGTTCAGCATCAGGTTCTCCTCGCCCGTCAGGTCGGGGTGGAAGCCCACGCCCAGGTCGAGAAGCGAGGCTATCCTGCCGCAGGAGGAGGCGGTCCCGGAAGTCGGACGATATATGCCGGCCAGTATCTTCAGCACGGTGGACTTGCCCGCTCCGTTGGGGCCCACCAGACCCACCGATTCACCGGGTCCGACGTGGAGGGTCACTCCGTCGAGGGCCCTGAAGTGTTCGGTGGTCGTCCTCCTGTTGAAGAGGTTCATCATGGTCTCACGCATTGTGACGGCCCTGTCGTGGTAGAGCCTGTAGTCCAGGGTCACCCCGTCCATCCTTACAGCCCCCGGAACCACCTCAGAGCTCCTTCACGACCACAGGTTCCGCCTTCCTGAATACAAGGACTCCGATCCCCAGTAGCAGGACCGACCAGGAACACAGGGAGATCCAGCACCAGGCGGGGGGCCAGGCGCCCGCGTACAGGACAGAGTGCATGATCTCCATGAGGCCCGCCACCGGGTTGAACTTGAGGACGGTAAGCAGGGTACCGGATCCTACGATGTCAACGCCTATGGAATCCAGCGGATATATGATGGGCGAAGAATAGAACCAGGCCAGCAGAAGCACCTCTATGAACTGTTTCACGTCCCTGTAGAAGACGTTGCCCACTGAAAGCATCATTCCCAGCCCGGTGGTCATCAGTGCGAAGATGAGCAGGGCGGGCAGGGCGAGCACCAGGGAGAACCCCGGATAGTGTCCGAAGATGATGAGCACCACCTCCAGAACGGCCATCGCAAGAAAGAGGTGCACCAGGTTGGCCACGACCTCGGCGGCCGGGAGTGTCATCCTCGGGAAGTATATGCTCCTTATCAGTCTCTGGTTGTCCAGCAGTGTCCCGGTGGATGCGCTGAGCGAGGACGCGAAGAAGTTCCAGGGCAGCAGACCGGTGAGCAGGAACAGGGAGAAGTGAGGTATGGCGCCTCCGAACCTCAGTATCCTGGTGAATGCGAAGTAGTACACTATCATGCTGAAGAGCGGCTTCAGGAGGAACCAGGCGAAACCTAGCGCGGAACGCTTGTACCTCACCTTGAGGTCCTTGGTGACCAGGCTCTCCATCAGGAGAACTATTCCGGCCTTCCGCCCATCACCCACTTCCGCCGCCTCCCGTGCTGAACCGGTTCTCCCTGCCATGAAGCAGCTTCACCATGTTGGACTTGTGCCTAACCAGTATGAGGGCGGCGACGACGCAGATGATGATCCTCACCGGGGTCGATTCCGGTTCCAGTATGAATACCGAGGGGACCATCGCCACCGCCGCGGATATGGATCCCAGAGACACGTACCGGGTTAACAGAAGGACCAGGGTGAAAACCGCTATACCGGCCAGGATAGTGAACGGTGACAGTATCACCAGGGCCCCCATCGTCGTGGCGACGCCCTTTCCGCCCCTGAACCCCAGCCAGGGGCTGTAAACATGTCCCAGGACTGCACATATGGCGGTAGCCGACGCCGTCCATTCGCCAGCGGGCGGAGCAAGGCCGAGTATGCCCTCCGAGGCTGCCAGCACGGGAACCGCCCCCTTGAGGACGTCGAGAAGCAGCCCGAAGAGACCGGCCTTCCTGCTGCCGCAGACCCTGAAGAGGTTCGTTGCACCCACGTTGCCGGAGCCGGAACTGCGTATGTCTACACCGTTCAGCCTGCCTATGATGTAGGACCAGGGAATCGACCCCATCAGGAAACCGGCTGCCGGATACGCGACATCGTAGACCGTCATGTCAGTGCTTCCGCCTCCTGTAGATTAGTCCCAGGGGGACGCCCAGCATGCCCATCTCCTCCCTCACGCTGTTCTCGATGAACCTTCTGTAGTTCTCGGGGATGTCCTCTGGACGGTTCACGAAGATCAGTATCCTCGGCGGGTGGCGCGAAACCTGCGTGGCGTAGAAGAAGCGCACGGGCCTGCCCCTTGGCGAGGGCGGCTGGACCCTGTCCACCGCATCCTGAATGACCGTGTTGAGCTTGTGTGTCTGAATGTCCGACGCCCTTACGTCCCCGACCTCCACTACCGTGGGGATTATTTCCCCTGTACCTTTCCCGGTCAGGGCTGAGAAGAACAGTATCGGCATGTATCTCGCCTGGTTGAACCGCTGCACGATCGCCTCTCTCCAAAGGCCGGCGTCAATGCCGAGGTCGGTCTTGTTGACTCCGATGACCACGCCCTTGCCCATGTCCCAGGCCTTCGCCGCGATGCGTATATCCTGCTGCACAGGATACTCCGAACCGTCCATCACCACAAGTGCCACGTCCCCTCTTGAAATGGACTTCCATGCCCTGACCGTGCTGTAGAACTCCACGTCGTCCATCTCACGGGACTTCCGTCGAAGCCCGGCCGTATCTACTATCTGTATTTGACGGTCGTTCCAGGTGAGGAAGGTATCGGTGGAATCCCTTGTGGTTCCGGGAGCATCGTGAACGATGTTCCGTTCAGAACCGCAGAGCCTGTTAACGATGGAACTCTTCCCAACGTTGGGCCTTCCCACCACCGCCAGAGAAAGCCCCGAGTACTCCTCTTCCTGTACCTCGGGAAGAACCGACACTACCTCGTCCAGAAGGTCTCCGGACCCGTGGCCGTGCATGGCGCTGACTGGCCAGGGTCTGCCCAGACCCAGGCTATAGAACTCCGGGACCAGGTCCATGGTCCTCTGGCTGTCCACCTTGTTAACAGCCAGGAAGCATGGCAGTCCCGTCCTTCGGACCAGGTCCGCCGCTTCCTCGTCGAAGGGGTGCACTCCCTCGGTCACGTCCACCACCAGTATCACGGCGTCGGCCTCACGGAGAGCGAACTCTATCTGTCTCTCTATGCTGTCCTGGAATGTATCCTCCCTGCCGGGATCCAGCCCTCCGGTGTCTATCACGAGGAAATCATGCCCTGCCCAGTGTGCGGCCTCCATCTTCCTGTCCCTGGTCACTCCGGGACGGTCGTCGACTATCGCTATGCGGCCTCCGGCTATCCGGTTAAAGAGGGTCGACTTGCCCACGTTGACCCTGCCCAGTATGGCTACCGCCGGAAGTGTGGACATTCAGGGACTCCATTCCTTATAGATTCGATGCAAACGATAATTATACGACCTCGGGAACCCGTAAGGAAGGATCTGACCCATGATGACCCAATCACTTCTCATGACAGCCATCCTTGCCTCGGCCGCCGGACCGGCCGGGCTTCTGCCCTGTTTTCGGGACTCGCTCCTGGCCGGAAGGGTGGACGGCGCGCTCGAGATGGTATCGCAGGACGCCATGGCCGAAGTGGATTCGGTGCTGGAGAACCATCCCGGACAGGTTGCCGGCATGCTGTCGTACTTCGGCCTCCCTCCTGAGATGGGAGAAGGGAACACCGGCGGAGCCGGCTTCCTGGCGGCGGTCCTGGGAAGTCCCCAGGTACCCGCCCTGATACTCCTGCTCGGAGTAACGCCGGTAGAGCCTGTCGAAAGGGACGGGATGACCTTCGTACCCGTATCGTTCGGGTTGTACGGAGCCCGCGACACTGTGTTCGTGAGAATCGTCCCTGAGGGCGACGAATGGCTGATAAGGGACTATTTCGAGGAGCTTCCGGCGGTCCAGGCGGGAAGGTCCGGAAGGGGCTGACCCCTACTCCGCCGGACGGGAGAACGGCTTATCTCGCGCCAACTCCCTCAGGGTCGTGACAGCAGTTAGATTAATCTTCTGAACCGGCCGCGGAACGGCCGAACGAAGAATCAGAGGAATCAATGCCCTTCATTGACAACGACGCCGAAGCAAGGCAGTACAGGGCGCTCAGGACCATTACCAGGGCGATCAGCAGGGTCAGGGACCTGCATACCCTGGTAACCCTTCTGGCTGCCGAGACCAGCAGGGTACTGGGAGTGGAGAGGTCGACCGTCTTCCTGTACAGTCCGAGGAGCGATGAACTCTGGTCCTACGTGGCGGAAGGCGAGACCGAGGAGATAAGGTTCAACGCCGGGCAGGGTATCGCCGGTTCGGTATTCCGCAGCAGGAAGACCCTGGTCCTGGACGACGTCTCCAAGGACGAGAGGTTCAACCGGGACATAGACATGAACACCGGTTTCGTGACCCGCAATATGATCACCGCCCCCGTAATGAACCCGTCGGGAGAGTGCATAGGCGTATTCCAGGTGATAAACAAGAAGAACGGCGGATTCTCCCCCGGCGATGCCGAGTTCCTGGAGGTTGTGGCCACCGACACTGCGGTGACGATAGAGAACGTCCGTCTTCTCGAGAGCAGGAAGAGGATGTTCGAGAGCCTCATCAAGGCGCTTACGGTCTCCATCGAGGCCAGGGACCCCCTCACAGCCGGCCACAGTTTCGACGTTACCTTCCTCTCCGGGAAGATCGCCGAGTACATGGGTGTGGACGACGATACGGCGGAAGCCATCTACTACGCCGCCCTGCTGCACGACTACGGCAAGCTGGCGGTTCCTGACAGCATACTCAAGAAGCCCGGAACCCTGACGGAAGAGGAGACCTCGATCCTCAGGAAGCACGTTCAGCACACCCGCATCATGCTGTCGTCCATCGAGTTCGAAGGGATGCTCGAGCAGGTCCCGGTATTCGCTTCCCAGCACCACGAGCGTATCGACGGCGGTGGTTACCCCGAGGGGCTCAAGGGTGACGAGATATCCCTGGGAGGAAGGATAATAGCCGTGGCCGACGTCTTCGAGGCGCTCACCGCCAAGCGGCACTACAGGGACCCCTACACCCTCGCGAAGACAATCAACCTCCTTCTGGAGGGAGTGGACACCCAGTTCGACAGAGGGGCCGTGATGGCCCTCAGGCAGTACTTCATCGACATAGGCAAGGTCAGACCGGAGGAGGTGCCGGTCGAATGAGGCCGTTCCGCTCGGTCGGAATCACGTCCGCCACCCTTCCAGAAGGCTGAAAGTGTCCCGGCAGGGTTTCTCCCCCCGCAGCAGGACGGTCAGGATCCTCATGGTACTCCTGACCGGCCTTGCGGTGACCGCTTCGGTCTGGGCCATATCACGGCTGGACTTCCACGATGACCTGGAGAGGAGCACGCTGGACCTCCGGTTCAGGCTCTCCCCAACCCAGGAAGATGCAGACAGCAGCGTCATCCTCGTGCTACTTGACGGTGGTTCGATGGACAAGCTCCCGTGGCCGGTTCCCAGGCAGCTGTACACCGATGTGCTCGGTCTTCTGCAGGAATGGGGAGCCTGCGTTGTCGCCTTCGACATACTCTTCGACCTCCCCTCAACCTACTCTTTCACAGAGGACAGCCTCTTCGGGGAATCGGCAGCCCGCGGCAGCACCACCTTCGTAATGGCTCTTCTACAGAGGGAGGGCTCACCGGTCCCTTCAAACGCGATCATTCCGGCGGGAATAACCGGCGGTGAACTCGACTCAGCCCGGTACTGCACTCCGCCGAATCCCATGATCGCCAGGGGAGCGTCCATCCTCGGCAGCACCAGCGACAGGCAGGACCCCGACGGTGTTTTCAGGAGCGTCAGGCTCATTTCTGGAACGCCTTCAGGTACGGTTCCATCCCTTCCCCTTGCAGTGGCATGGATGGCCCTTGGAAGGCCCGAGGTCACCTTCGACGGCAGCAGCCTCTCCATAGGTGGCACAAGAATCGGCACAACCGGGAACTGCAGGCTTCAGCTCGCCTTCCACGGTCCCGCAGGAACCTACCGGAGCTACCCGCTGGCGGACCTCACAGCGGCACTCAGCGCAAGGGCTGCGGGCCAGCCGAGCCCCGTGGACCCGGCTCCCTTCCGTGATGCCGTCGTTCTCATTGGATACGCGGCTCCAGCGCTCTACGACCTCAAGCCGACTCCCTACTCCGCCCAGTGCCCGGGAGTCGAGGTCCTTGCCACAGCAGTGGACAACCTCCTCAACGGTGACTACATACATAAATACCCCGAATGGGTATCCATTGCGACGGCACTTCTCGTCTCGGCTCTCACAGCCATATTCCTGTCCTCCGTGAACAGGATCTCCCTCGGCGCCGTCCTTGCCGTACTCCCCACCGGACTGCTCCTTCTCGCCTCGCTGCTTCTGTTCAGACGGGGCTACTGGCTTGAGACCGTATGGCCTGCCACCGCCGGCATTCTTACCATGCTCGCCGGAGGCCTGTACCTCTTCAGTTCCGAGAGCAGGAGGAAGCAGGAGATAAGGAACGCCTTCTCCCAGTACCTCTCCCCCGACGTCGTGGCCCATGTCACGGACAACCCCGAGATGCTGGTGCTGGGAGGCGACAGGAGACGGATGACGGCCTTCTTCTCGGACATCAGGGGTTTTACGGGCATATCCGAGAAGCTCTCTCCAGAGGAACTCGTTTCCATACTCAACCGTTACCTTACCACCATGACGGATATCATACTGGACACCGGCGGTACCGTGGACAAGTTCGAGGGCGACGCCATAGTTGCCTTCTGGGGCGCCCCGATCCACTTTGAGGACCATGCTGCAAGGGCCTGTTCCGCAGCACTCCGCTGCCAGGAGGCCCACGCCGCCATGAACGCCGAACTCTCCGGGGACGGGTACCCTGAACTCGTGACCAGGATAGGGATGGCCACCGGTGAAATGGTAGTGGGTAACATGGGATCGGACCGCCGTTTCGACTACACCATCATGGGCAGCACCGTCAACCTCGGCTCCAGGCTCGAGGGGGTCAACAAGGTCTACGGCACCTCCATAATGGTCCCGTACGAAACCGCCCGGGATGCCGGCGATGATTTCGTTTTCCGCGAGCTGGATACGGTTCGCGTGGTGGGCCAGCAGCAACCGGTCAAGATCTACCAGCTGATCTGTGAAAGAAAGGATTTCGAAGAAGACCGCGCGGCTTCAATGCAGACCTACGCCGAAGGTCTTGCCCTCTACAGGCAGGGACGCTTCACCGATGCCGCCGAAGCATTCTCAAAATCCGAATCCGAAGACGCACCTTCCGCCATCATGGCGGAAAGGTGCAGGAAGATGTCCCGGGACCCCGGAGACGGTTCGCCCGAATGGGACGGAGTCTACAACCTCATGTCCAAATGACGGTCCCGGGAATCACCAGACCACCGTCAGTCCGGCGCCTCCGGTGAATACGTCGCCGTCATCCTCGCTCTCGCTGGCGTAGGACGCGTACTGTGCGTAAAGGTCCATGGTCAGCCAGTCCAGCACAGGGAATCCTCCGCTGGAGACAACTCCCATTCGCCTGTCCGACTCCCCCCTGGAATAGTACCCGCCAAGGGTAAGTGAAAGTTCTTCCGATGGATACCATGTGCCCCGCAGGTCTCCGGTCCAGCTCCATTCCTCCTCCAGGTCCATCCTCGAGCGCCTTGCGGATAGACACCCCGACAGGACCAGCGGGTAGTCAAGTGAAACCGTCTCCCTCATCACACCGCTCACCATGCTGTAGTCCCCGCTGCCGCTCCCTATGGAGTTGTCGTGCACTGTGACGGCCAGTGAAGAATTGGATTCGAGACCGAAGATCTCACTCCTGTACCCGGCGGATACCGAGAAGGTGGATGTCCTGACCCCGGTTCCACTGGTATCCTCGGACTCTACGGATGAGGGGGAGTAGCTGACTGTCAGGCTTGGGAAACCCGGAAAGTACATTCCCGCCCTGGCACCGAAGGAATTACCTGTGAAGGTGTTGTCAGAGGTGTCCATGAGGTTGTCCCTGTCCCACCGGTAGAACAGGCCGGCGAAGAGCTTACGGTTCATGAAGTACCTGTCCCCCCCGGCCTCCACCCTCATCCTGTCGTTCCGGAGGTATGGGGCCCCCATGCTCTCGTAGCCCGGGTCCACCCTGCTGAAGGAGAGGGACAGGAGGTTCTCCGAGAAACGAGCCATGGCGGACAGGTCAAGTGCCCAGCCGTACCCGGAGCTGACGTTGATCCCCGTAAGGTCGATCAACCACTGCGGCACCATGTCCGTATCCACGTCCGGACTCCTGGTATCACGGGTATACATGGATCCGGCCACCTCGCCCTCGAACCTCAGGATACCTCCTCCGAAGACGGCTCCCCAGTCGAGGGAGGCCACCATGTTCCTGGACGGAGTTATTCGGAAGGTGCTGTCTTCAGCTATTGATCCGTACCTGTCCCTGCCGTTAAGGAAGATCAGGTGCAGGTGGCTGCCGAAGGGTGATCCGAGGCCGGCCTGTACGGCGTATAGATCTCTGCCGTATGCTCCCGGATCGTTGCCGTCCGGTTCCACCGCTCTCCTGTTCCTGCCTCCGGCGACGGCAAGGTACAGGTTGCCAGGCTGAAGGGCCAGGTTGCCTCCCGAAATGTCCGCCGCGTTCAGGGTCAGCCTTGAGAAGACGGGGTTGAAGGAACCTATTCCGATGGTGGATATGAAGGAGAGCACCGATTCCTCCCTGCTGGAAGCCGAGGGAGAGGAGGAGATGTAGACCCTGTTCATGCTCTGCCTGTCCATGCTCTCCTCGGAAGACACGAACACGCTGGCAACTACAGGAATTCCGCAGACGTTCAACACCGGGTTGAACCTCCATCGCCAGAACTCCTCCGGTATCCGTGTCCATTCCGCTCTGTCGGTGGCGTACTGGGTGTAGTAGGAGGAGCTTCCTGAGAGAGTGACGTCCGCCTCGAGCAATACCGGAACGAATAACAGGATAACAAGAACCGGAACCCGTGGTATCACCTTTCCTCCTCGGGTACGGCAAGTGACCCGTTGTTGGAGGAGTCGAGGCAGTACTGGGGCCAGCCCCCTTCCATGGGTCCAGCGCCGGTTCCCCGGACAGCGTAGATCCTGTGGTCGTCGCTGCCGAAGTACACGGTACCGTCAACGCCTATGGTGGGGCTGGACCTGACCTGGTCCCCGGTGGGGAACCACCACAGACCGAAGCCGGAGGGCGAATAGCAGTGAAGTCTGCCGTCCTCGCAGCCGAAGACCATGGCCCCGGTCAGGGTGAGCGCGGGTGTGGAGGTCACCACGGCACCGGCAGGCACTACTCCCGTCCTGGAGCCGTCCTCCGTCTCAAGGGCGTACACGTTGCCGCTGCCGGTGCCGGCGTAGAGCACTCCCGACGATGAGATCACCGGAGCCGTGTGGACAGCTGAGGGCAGGTCGCCGGTCCATTCGGTCCTTCCTTCACCGTCGAGGCAGATGACGCTCCTGCCTGCGGCTGCGAAGAGCCTTCCACGGAAGATGACCGGTCCCCCGGAGAAGGGTTCCTCGAAACGACGCTCCCATACCGTCGCCAGCTCACCGCTGCCGGAAACCTCCACGCACCTGAGGATGCCGTCGTCACCGGCGAAGTAGACCCTGCCCGAAGAATCGGCCACCGCCGGAAGCCGAATCCCGCCCCCGGTGCCCAGCGTGTCGGTGACCTCTCCGCTGACGGCGTCGATGCAGTAGAAGACACCTTCGGAGGAACCGGCCACCACCAGACCGGAGGGCAGCTCAAGGGGGCAGCATTCCATGGTCCCCGTCCGAGAACACCTCCAGAGAGGGAAGCCTGAGCCGTCAAGGCACATCATCCCGGACGCGCCGGCGGCGTAGATGTTCCCGCGGGCTCCAACCGTCACTGCGTAGACCGGTCCGCCGAAGGCGCACCTCCACTGCTCCCTGCCGGAGCCGTCGAGAGAATAGATGTAACCGTCGTCGCTTCCGCATATCACGCTGCCGTCGGGGGCCAGTGCCGGACCGCAGTACACCCTGTCCCCGGTCTCGAAGCTCCACACCCCTGTGCCATCATCACCGGCCGCCTCCGCGGAGGAGCAAGTGAATGTCCGCACCTCGCTTGCCCCGGTGGACACGCCCTGGTAGAAGCCCTCCACCTGCCAGGCGTAGGTTGCGCCGGTGCGGAACGGCTCCGCAACTATCGGATACGCCAGCTGGGGTTCCTGCACACCCTCCTGCAGGAACCAGGCGGGATTGGCGTTCACTGCGCTCTGCGGGACCTGGCCGTGAACCAGTTCCACCACCGTGAGGCTGTACTCCATTCCCTCCTGCGGTATGGAGGGGAGCCATGTGAAGAGAGGCCTCGGATCCGTCAGCTCCTCGCCGTCGACAGGGAAAAGCAGTTCGGGAGGAGAATGGTTCTGGACGCCCTGGGTGATCCCTCCCTGTCCGATGATACCGCCGCCGTCCTCGTATACGTATATGGTGACCGTGTACAGGCCGTCCGGAAATCCTCCCATCCTCGCCACGCTAGCCTCGAAACCGCTGTCGTAGAACTCGGTGCTGATCGGTGAGAGTTCGGCGGACGAAATGTACATGGTGCCCGGCGGGAGCGTGAAGACTGAAGTGGTGGCGTCCATCAGCAATCCCTGGAGGGACTCTTCTATGGTCACGAAGAGGAATACCGAGAAGGTCTCCGTGGAGGTGTTGGTGAGCCTTACCCGCCACAGGTCCTCGACGTACAGCTGGCCGGGAGGAGGCGAGAGGAGCTCCACCTCCACTGGAAGCTGCGGTAACGGAGGCGTCCGGACACCGGGAAACGCTACCGGCGGAGGCATGGAAAGCGTAAGGAAAGAGAATACGAAAACAGATAATAACATTCGCGACCCCCATCATGTATAATATTGGATTGTAAGGAGGCTTTCCGCAACCTTCAGGCATCAGCTGCGGAGATGATGATTACGGACAGGTTCCCCGACAAGGAGGTATTCATGAGGACATTAGCGATCCCCATACTTGTGTTCACGCTCCTGGCCCTGGCTGAGGACGAAGCACCGCAGCCGGGTGACCAGGTGGCGATTTCAGTCCAGAACCAGTACATCTATCCCATGCCCGCATTCTACGCATCGCCGACGCAGCCGGTGACCTACGGCACCCTGGCGGTCATAGAGGAAGTGCAGGGTGAGTGGTACCGCGTCACCACCTCACTGGACAGGAGCGGGTGGATCCACATGACGGCGGTCACCGGAGCGATAGAGGCCTCCTACGGAGGCACAGGCGCTTCCGGCAGTGTCACTTCCGATGAGATAATGCTGGCCGGCCGAGGATTCAGCCAGGACATCGAGGAGACCTACGCCGGTGAGAACCCGGAACTGGACTTCTCGCTGGTGGACATGATGGAGACATCCTGGGAAGTGTCGTCGGACCAGCTCTACCAGTTCCTTCTCGAGGGCAATCTGATCGAGGGTACGGGAGCGTCCGCCTCAACACCAGCATCCACTTCCACGACCTCCACCACGACGGGAGGAAGGGGACAATGACGATTCCAGGAGTGATCCTGACGGCTCTCCTGGCCTTCGGCCTGGGAGACGTGGTTGATATTCTTGAGGATGATGACGTTCAGAGCGCCATCAGCATCGCCGAATCCTTCCAGAGGGCCAACCGCGAGATGAGCGAGGTCGAGGAGTACTACCTCGGCAGGTCGGTGGCCGCCACCGTCCTCAACATGTACACGCCCCTGGAGGCTCCTGCGATGCAGCAGTACGTCAACCTGGTCGGACAGAGCGTCGCATGCTGCTCACCGAAACCCGCCATCTACAACGGCTACCATTTCATGCTCCTCAACAGCAGCGAGATCAACGCCATAGCCTGTCCGGGAGGCAACATCCTGATCTGCAGGGGCCTGATCGACCTTGCCGGCAACGAGGACGAACTCGCCGCGATACTTGCTCACGAGGTCGCCCATGTGGCCCTCAGGCACGGGGTCTCCTCCGTGGACCAGGCCAGGTGGACCGAGTTCGGCATGACAGTGGCCGAGGAGTCCGCTGAGCAGTGGGGCAGCGGAGAGGTGCAGGCAGCGGTGGACGACTACGGCGACCTTGTGGACGAAGTGGTTTCCAATATCATCAACAGGGGCTACAGCCGGGAGACCGAGTACCAGGCGGACAGCCTCGCGGCGGTGATACTCTCCAGGTCCGGCTATTCGCCCGGAGCCCTTGCCTCGGTGCTTCAGAAGATGAGCGCGATCACCACGAGGTCGGGCCCCGGCTTCTGGCAGACCCATCCCTCTCCCGAGGACAGGCTCTCCCACCTGAACACCGTGCTGGCCGGTCTTCCACAGAGCGATATCGACCCTGTGAGAACCGCAAGGTTCCAGGAGTACTCCTCGGGCTCCGTGACGGTGCCCGATAGCTCCACTACCTCGACTACGGGAGGAAGAGGCTCCACCTCTTCATCAACCGGTACCACCGGAACCGGAGGCAGGGGCTCCACTTCATCCTCCACTTCCACTTCCACTTCCTCCTCATCGTCGAGGAACTGAGGGAATGCGTCCCGGAGGCTACATACCATGGGGCGGAGCGGCCCTGTCGGTCCTGCTCGTATCCTGCGAAGGCGCCAGTGAGCCTTCGGGAGGTTCCGGCACTGTTCCGGAGACCCTGACCGTAGTGGTGCTGGAGACACTCCCCCACGACACCACCTCGTTCACCCAGGGACTCGAGGTACACGACGGCGTACTCTGGGAATCCACAGGTCTATTCGGCCATTCCACCGTAAGGATGCTTGATCCCTCCGACGGCTCCCTGATCGCTTCCTACGACCTTCCGGACACCCTCTTCGGAGAGGGGCTGACGGTGGCGGGCGACAGCGTCTACCAGCTGACCTGGCTTTCCGGCCTGGTACTGAAATGGTCCGTGGAGGATCCCGTCCCGGGAGTCGCCGGGACCATCGATACCGAGGGCTGGGGGATCTGCGCGGTGAACGGCAGCACCGTAGCAACCAGCAACGGGAGTTCCACCCTCAGTTTCAGGGACCTGGGCACACTGGATACCCTCTACACCGTCGAGGTGACCATGGACGGCGTGGGCCTCAGCCAGCTGAACGAGCTGGAATACCATGACGGCGATATCTACGCCAACAGGTACTACTCCGACTTCATCTACAAAATCGACCCCGAAAGCGGAAAGGTCACCGGACTGATAGACGCCAACGGGCTCAGGCTGATGCTCGACACCTTCACCGCCGGAGTCCTCAACGGAATAGCCTGGGACCCGGACAGGGAAGCCTTCCTGCTCACCGGCAAGAACTGGCCGCTGATCTTCGTCGTAGACCTTCAGTAAAGAGAAGGGGGAAGCCCGAGGGCTTCCCCCTTCTCCATTGCGCTCCGGCCTAGCTCGGCCTGGTGTGGGCGAAGTCCACCCTTACCTGGCGTCCTTCTATCTCCTGGCCGTGCATCGCCTCCTGGGCGCTCTGCGCGTCATCGGGGCTGGCGAAGGTCACGAAACCGAAGCCCCTGGACCTACCGGTGTCCCTCTCGCAGACCACGTTCGCCTCCTCTATGTCGCCGAACTCCTCGAAGGCCTTCTTGAGACCCTCGTCTGTGGTCGCCCAGGGCAAGCCGCCTACAAATAGCTTCCTGTTCATATGATCTCCTGTTCCCGGGACATGAGGTCCCAAAGTACCATGCGGCCGCAATGCCGCGACTGAACCCCGAAAATGGGGCCTGACAGGCCGGGACGATGCCCGGCGCCGAACCGCCGAAGGCGGAAGAAAAGCGCAGAGAGTCATGCTTCCGGAATGAGTTGGAAGAGAACGAACAGGTGGTATAGGGGCCGGATCAGAAATAGCAGAACCTCTTCAGTACATGATCGAAGTCAACCATAAAACCGTATAAAACCGACTTGCGGGATTATAGACCAATGGCCCCGGGGTGACAACCCCTACAGAAGCGTCTTTATGGAGCCCCAGGTATCCCTTTCAAGACGAGTCACTCCGTGACCTGTGACCGTCATGTCCCACATCGTCCAGTGCAGGTCGGTGGCCCACATGTACCCGTACCCGCTCATGCTGGCCCTGAACAGTATCCGGCCCTCCAGAGCCGATGTGAGGGTCACAGTTCCCGAAACATCGGTGGAATCGCTGACGTTGAAGGACACGTATCCCGGGCTGGAATGGTTGTCATACTCGTTGAAGATGACCACATCGGAAGTGAAGGGATCCACCTGGATTATCATGGATACGTTCACTCCGCCGTCCATCGTGTAACCCGTGTGCAGGAACCCGGTACCCATGGAAACTGTCATGGAATCGCATCCAGCCGGAAAGTCCAGGAAGACCGTGGTCTGGAAGTCGGCATCATCTCCCGGATCGCACTTCCCGTACATCGACTTCTCGAATTCGAGCCCTCCGGCAACCCCGGTCCAGCCGGAGCCGTAATTCCACTGCGCATTGAGTTCGGTAAAGGGATACTCCCATACAGCGTCCCCCCATAGAACGGCAGGTCCGAGGAGTATCAGGATGAACAGCTTTCTCATCAGGTTATCCCTCCATGCCCGGGTTGATCACCGAACTAACCTAAAAAAAACACACAGGGAATAGTCAAACATGCATCGGCAACACTCAGCCGCCTTCCCCGCATACACGACCAAGAGTATGTCACACCGTAAATTGGAACAGGTATGATCACAGATGTCGAACTGTTACGGACAAGCTGAACTGCTTGACGGAGCGCCTCACGGACCGTATTTTCCCCGTCCATCAGAATGCGCCTCGATAGCTCAGTTGGTAGAGCGGGTGGCTGTTAACCACTAGGTCCGAGGTTCGAGTCCTCGTCGAGGCGCCAAGCATGTCTCCCAGCGAACTCATTTCCAGCGGTTAACGATGAAGATCGTGTATGTGGTTGACTACCATGCACTCCAACTCGAAGGCCGTTATTCCCGTCCCAATAGACCCTGTTCACCACGGATTTCATCAGAGCCTTTTGTTCACGACCGTCAAGACGACCAATGGTTCGGGCGAAGTTGTCCAGCGCTATAACAACGGCTTCTGTCACCACTTTGTCGTTTCCACAGCCGCTGATACGTGCTTCCAGATGGAGGATGTTGTCCGTATTCTCCCTCTTTCTCTGACTCTGACGCTCAAGCTCCGCCTTAACCTCATTCTGAGCATTCTCATCGAGACTCCCAAGATTCTCCATTAGGGTCTTGATCTTATCATTGGTGCGTTTCAGGGTTTTCTGATGGACTTGAAGTTCTTTACGCATCCTCGGTAGGTCTGCGGTGATCTGATTGTTTGTCTCCTCGATGATCCTTGAAAGCCGATCGGGCTTGAAAGCAAGTTCTGATACACTCTTGATAACAGTCTCCTCAATCTCACTAGCAGGAACCGATCCAGTACATTCAGGAGTCTTGCATACATACCTGAAATAACGAACCTCTCCCGGCTTCGTTGTTGAATCGGTCTTCATGGGCTTAAGGCACTTCCCGCAGTACATGAGTCCTGAAAGCAGATAGTTGTGTTTCCGTCTGGCAACGACATTGTGCCGCGTTGCATTGCCTTCATCAAGGACAGTCTGAACCTTATCGAAGAGTTGCTCGGGTACGATGGCTTCCCATGTTGCCTTGACCTCTGAATAGAGCTGAGTCTCCTTCAGGGAATCCTGATCCACGTGTTGGTACTTCTTGTTGACTTGCAGTATACCGACATATGCCTTGTTCCTGAGTATCCTACGGACATTCTCCAGAGTGAATTTCTTTCCTCCTCGAACTACTCCCTGCTTGGAAATTCTCCGTTTTGTTCGATGTCCCTCGCGGTTCAGAAGCTCGATAACTTTTCTTAGAGAGCCGAGTTTCAGATACTCCGTGAAAATATGTTGGACGATTACAGCCTCGTCCTTATTGACTACGAGCTCTCCCTGCTTATCTGCAAGGTCATATCCCAATGGCGGAACTCCACCAGTCCAGATACCCTTACCTGCTCGATTAACTTTACTGATCTGCATACGCTCGGAGGTCTGTTCGCGCTCCAGCTCAGCCAGTGCCATTAGGATGTATGAGATGAATCTGCCATATGATGAGGTGGTATCGATCTGCTGAGTAACACAGACAAAGCCAACACCACGCTTGTCGAGGTAGTCGAAGAACTCGATGAAGTCCCTGATGGACCTGCTAACCCTATCCAGCCGAGTACATAAAACTGTATTTACCGCTCCAGTCTCGATGTCCTGATAGAGTTGCTGGAACTCGTCACTTTGGACTGACTTACTGCCGGAGATTCCCTCAAGAATATAGGTCTTCGCCTCTGTCCATTCTTCCTCTCTCACAGCACCACGATCAGCTCTGATCTGATTCTGGTAGGCGATGTGTGCTCGCATCATATCTATCTGAAGTGTGGTCGATCCTTCCTCCACTCGAGCCTGTCCTAGAGTACTTACTCTCGCGATCAATCCGCACTTACGATAGACCATCGATATCGTCCTCATCTACCTGCCGTATAAGTCTGTCCTTGTACTCTATAGGAAGTTTCTCCCAGCCCTCTGCAATAGCTCTTACCCAGATAGGGTATCCTGCCCATTCTTCATCAGACAGTACGCCCTGCTCCCGCTTTTTCAGAAGCTCAGTAAGGGCCACGGCGTTACTTCTACCAATCATGTACTCAAGGAAGAACCGATCAGAGTCAGTACCTTCAAGAGATTTGCTCAACACCTTGGTTGATTCCGCTACCGCTCGTGCAGTGTACAAGATGAATTGGTCGATTCTCTCAGAAGTAGACTTGTCAGAAATGAATTCAATCTCAACCGTATACTTCTTCGAGGGTATGAAAGCATCATGATCATCCCCGAGGATTGGTACATCAGGCAGAAACGGTACTTCAGAATTTTCCAACTAACCTCTCCCATCATACCACAGAATCAGGTAACTCATTCTGTGACCCTACATCACGACTATGTGAAAGAGATAAGTTTCAGGCTACCTATGATAACCTTACGGTCATTTTGGCGACCCCAACAGTGTTCTAATCAAATTGATAACTTTCGACTGCATGATCTGTCGGTCATTGATAAGATATCCTCGATAGCATTGAACCACTTGGACAAATAATCCAAGTGCTTCTATCAAAAGAATGTACTAATCTATTCATCCTGTATTCAGTATGGAATTGTCTGATTGTACTAGAACTGCTTGTGATGTTCAGACACAGAACAGAAATTTATAATACCATGTATGTCTTTGAGTTATGGCGTATGATTGTCTAGGACTGAACTTTTAGAACGAATATGGGTATCTTACTTTGTCAGATCGCATGAAGCTGTCTGAACTCTAGATCGAAGAGCGTGATGATGAGTGGTACTGATAATGTCGGAAGTGGTCAAATGGTAACTAGTTATGAGTGTGCACTACTCGCCAATGATTCGATTGGATTCAATCACCGAATCCCACTCGGTATAAGCACACACCCGACAGTAAGTTTTTCTGAGAAATACAGTTCTCTATGGGGATGTGATTTCTCCAAAGCTCCGTTTTCGCACTCATCTCTAAAAAGCTCGAATGAGTACGACAAATGCAACCCTTGCGTTTATCGCACCTATATACATCAATGGTCGAGAATGGTTGAACACAATAGTTATTACTCGAACACAAATGGAAAGGATGACTCCAAGAGCTGCTCCTGCGAGTTGGACAATCTTGGAGCTAAGCATCTGCGGGAGCTGAGAGCAACTGCAGACACTCCTGACAAACGAGGACTTCGATCTATAGATCGGAGAGTAACTCGAAGGAGTGGCAGCCCAAAATGCGGGGCGAGGCCCCGCGGCTGCTGCTATGACTGAAGTCGAGGGATGTTGACTGATGAAAATGAAACTGACACCATGAATAACACTCACAGCACTAATACTCAGAACACTGACACTCAGGAGAACACGGGTAGTAATCCTCTGAGCAGGAGGGTGAATACTGTACACAGACTAAGCACTCAGGAGGAGATTCTGAGCAGGAGAAAGTGTGGAGAGATTCCAGACTCTCTGTTCAGGGCAAGTAAGAGAATAGACAGGGCACGCGATCAGTTGCAGAGACTCCGTTCGATGATACACCGACACAAACAACTCTTAGCCGAGCACGCGCATAGGGCGATCACTTATAAGGTGATCGACAGTGTAAGAACAGGACTCACACAGACTCTACAGGAACTGAATTGCTCAGACTGCTGCAGTGTAGGGACTCTACGGACGCTGGGACAATGGGTGTCCCGCGTCAGGGAAAGACTCAAGGTTACGGGGCGATCCGAGAATGGAGCTAATGTCGGCCGCATCAGCTCTAACCTCGGCATACACCCGAACAGAGACGAGGAAGGGCGTAGAGGAGTGCTATACGGACTACATAGGGCACACCTAAGTAGATCTCAGTACACACTATGTGCGAGGCTGCTGAAGGCTGTTCCCATATCCTACGAGATGTACGAGCACTCATGGTAAGGACAAGACCCAGAGAAAGGGTACTAGAGGGTAGGCCTACCTCTAGTACCCTCCACGTACACCGAGCACGGGACCTCGACGATCGCGACCTTCGATCATCCAGCACCTGCATACACAACCACCCGTGCACGGCCAGACATGTGCGAACACTGACAGGCCCGGGCAGGACCTACAAACGTTCAACGACCGCTAGTCAGTTGAACGGGTGGTGGAGATGATAAGACGGTACCTCGCAATCGCAGGAGGTGCAGCCATGATGGCTGAGATGCCTGAAGCGTCCCTTCCAGACAACAACTCACACACGATGGAAGAACGACGCGCACCAAACGATACGACGGCACTGACACTGTCATACTCCAACCCGCGTTGTCTGATGGAAGGACGAGGTACTACGAATCTACCTCCTCACCCAGCTCGAGATCGTCGTTCGAATCAGGCAACGCGGAGAGACCGCGCATGAGATAGTGGATGATGTACTCCTCGCCGCAGAGAGAGTATTCCGCTAATGCTACCCAGATATACCCTACCACGATCACGAACAGGGTCTGGCTGGGCTGCTGTTATCGATATCCTCCATAGTAAGCTCATACGCGGTCTCAACCCCCGCCCACCCCGCGGCGCCAAGCGCCGCGGCACCAAATGAACGCAGGGGGCGAAGGGTGCCCCGCCCCTACCGGTCATTACACTATCGCGTTTATTGAGTTTACTTAATCTGGATAACCATCAATCTTGAATGCGAGGTGGCGATTAAAGTGGATATGTCAGGTGCATGCGAGAAATACCTTCACAGAGCCAGAACTATCCGATAGGCCTTCGATCAAGCACCTGACGGAAATGTTCTTCAATCTCTTTGTATGACATGCAAAGAACGTCGGGAGGATAGTCTTCAAGACTCTTCATGAAAGGTATTGGAGCTTCAGTCTTAAGTTTGTCAGGATTCAATCTACGCCAAACACTGTAGGCGATTCCCTCCAACTCATAGCAGGTACTGCAGTATACCCAGCTGACGGGTATTGGCCATGGACCTTGAGTCAGTCTACCTGAACTTCCGCAACAGCTACATTTATAACTCACTCACTTACTCCCGCCTGCTGATTGATTGCTAGCGCATTAGATATTGTTGTTTCAGTAATATTAAGGTGTTAATAGAGACCTGCGAAATTCCTGTTATAATCCAAAACCAAACTCAAGGGATTCTGCGTATTTCCTGTAAATTGGTAATATCCTACCAGCGGAACATGCTCTTACTCAACCCAATTATATGTATAACCAATATCAACTCAAGGCCACCGAGTACAATAAAAGCCGAATAGCCAATCAGATTGGTTGGCGTTGAGGACAGTCATCAGAGCCAATCATTTCTTTGTACTCGTATCAATGCTCCGAAAATCCAATGTTGAATCAGCTATTGGCTTTCACTTTAGTATTGAGAATTATTAGAGTAATTAGAAAGGGTTTGATATGCAGACAATAGTGGCTTTACTGGCAATCTTGCTTTCTGCGTCCTCACCTGAGATTGAGGTTATCGCCTCAGACTTGGGCTGGCATAGTTGTGATCCTGATCTTGAGTTCGACTCCGAGGGCAATCCCTGCATCTGCTACGTTGAAAGCGAAACCAAAATCCTAAGGTTTGCTACAAGGGGAGATTCAGGCTGGGAGATTGTGAGTGTACCAACAGGTAGCGATCGACGAGTATTTGAGGTCTCGTTCGAGTTGGACTCATTCGATAATCCCCATATTGCATTCACTAGCCGAGATGATACTAGCAGCGTTCTGATGTATGCATACAAGGATGGAATCGGATGGCATATTGATACAATTGATGAGCGCGATGACCCCGGTGGCTATATATCGTTAGCTCTTGACTCGAATGATGTACCGTATGTTTCATACACTATAGGCCATACTGATCCGGGTGTTCGCTATGCCCGTCGCGATGGAACAACATGGATTGCCGAAACCTTAGCAGCAGCCACAGGTGAGTGGGGTGGCGGTGTTGCCATGGGCGTAGACGGTGAGAATAGACCTGCCGTTGTTTATTACGATTGGGACAATTCTGGATCAATGGAGGTACTTAGATGGTCTAGTAGCTCATGGAGGTTCGATGTTATTGACAGTGATCTCGGACATCTTGGTGGTATAGGACTGGCGGTTATGTATGATGCTCAAGATGCCCTTCACGTAGCGTATTTCGATGACTCGGCCCATTCTCTGATGCATGCCAAGTGGGATGGTAGCAATTGGTCTATAACAACAATTGATAGAGGTATAGGTGACTATGGGGGATTCGCCTCTATTGTTATCGATGAGGACTGCAATCCGTATATATCATATTTCGATTACAATAGAGAAACACTAATGTACGCTAGATACGATGGTGTCTCATGGATTACGGAAAATATCATCGATGGGATTGGCATATTCCCCGGGAGTAGTTCAATTGCATTAAATCAAGACGGCTCACTTTGGTTAGCATACTTTAACTTCGAGGACAAAACCCTGAATTATACGGAAATCGGAAGTGTCAACTAACTAAATTGTATTGACCAATTAATCGGTGTTTCAGCGTTGCCTATGTATATGCATCAAGAAGTTATATCATCAGAGATTCCTGAGGATTTCTTACATGACACGGTCTTCTCACATGGTGATGTCTCCGCAAACCTAGGAGCATTTCATTTCACTCGTATAAGAAACTGATTGTAAGTGATACGACCCTTTGTAGCTTGATTAGTATCTACCCGGGTCAGTTAAGAGACCTCTTCCTCTAGGAAAACCAAAGACTGATCCACCAAGGGCACCACTTACAGTATGTGTATCACCCATGCCAAAATCAGCTTCAATAGTGAAATAATACGCGTCATAGTCTGCAATACGATCTTGAAACACGGAGTCATTTAAGAATTGTTCAATTGAGTCAATCCTGATAACTGCCAAATCGAACAACATTTCACTATGTCCTGCCTGTAGGCATTCGAGGTGATAAACCGGGACTTGTGCGGGAAGAATCCATTCATCGAATTCGGGATATACGCGCACAACTAGTGTTAGATCTACAATATCATAATCGCCAGCATTCTTCAGTCCGAATGTTACGACTCCGATCCTACCCCCATCGTCACTCCTTTTCCACAAATAGCCATGAGGATTCCATATCTGTAATTGCTCAGCCAGCTCAATGCTGGTGTAATCAGGGGGCGGTGGATTCTCTAGTCCACGTCCACAGCTAACTGTGATAGCTATAGCTAGCGTGCATAGAACTGCGATATTCAACTTGTACATTTGAATAACCTCCTATCAAACGTTTCATCAATATGGATAATCCAGCGAGTAATTCATTCCTCTGATTTACCTACTCCCTGAGAGCCACGCGAGGATCGCCGGGTGGCGGATCGAGGATGGTCTGATACGGGGTATCTGAGTTGATTGCCTCGGACATGCGGTCGTAGATCTCGAGGATGGTGTTCTTAGTCCTGTATTCTTCGTGTTTAGCCTCATCCCTTTCTCTTACGATACGGAAGTGATCCAGCACATGTGAAACTGCGTCTCTAGCTGTGGGGAAAAACTCCAGTACTTCATTGCTACCCTCTACCTTCCATCGTTCCGGAACTCCAAAGTAAATATGTAACATCGCAGCATCAAGCTCTGCTCTTAGGATACGACGCCTTTTTCGGTTCCATGTATATAGTTTCCCTGAGTCTATTCCATTCAACTCGGCTCCAAGGAGCATGTCGACAGATGTTCGGGTTAGCTCAATGATCCTTGACATCACCCAAGAGCTGAGATCGATTCCTGTATTCCAAGGACATACCTGTTTGAGTATTGAATGTGGTACTACAGGTAGCTGTTTTAGGATGAAGTAACCCAGCGATGATCCGCCGAGCTTCTGTCGAGTGCAGTAGTCGAAGATGAATGAGTTGAGACATGCAAGCAAGATACAGGTTGCTGCTTGTTGTCCGCCGTGAAACATAATCGGTGCTTTGTGATTAACTGCGTACAATGGTAGAATAGCGAACACTGCAGTCCTCGCAACTACCGAGCTTGTAACGTCCCTGAATGCAAGCAGGAACTGTGGTTTGCCGAGCCCTTCAAGTCGAGCTGCCACCTTATCCTCATGCACCCAGTAGCGGGGCAGTGTGAGATGGCACTCATCCTCATGCTGCTCATCGGTAAGCTCTGGGAGTTTGCCTTGTCGAGCTTGAGCTTCAGTCTGACCCTCATACGTGCCGAACCGGTGGTCATACTGCCAGAACATCTTCCCTTCATAGAGCGGTAGGTACTTCTCCTCTCCCCTTTCGAAAACGTTACCGTTGAGTATCCATCCCTGATCCTCGAGCTGCTCCCTCGTCCGGAAGAGAATTGAGTCGTTGGACATATCGAACATCCGCAGGAATTTGATACCCCACGGATTCCCATTCTCAGGATCATTCTCATTGATCAGCACAGGGATACGTCGATAGATGTACTTAGTGAGTTCCGCGTCCTTTTTCGAGCGAAAGATAGGACAAGTCATAGTGTTAGGGTTCAATAGACGAAACTCATCAGAGGACATGGAGAAGTGCCTTTCGGATTCACTGAGGTCAGTCGTTGTATAGGCGCCAAAAAGCAGGTCTGCTAACTGAATGTTGCAGTCGACGCCACCGATGACCAACAGGCAAAACTGCACTCTATGGTCAATGTGCGGGAATAACCTAGCTTCATTGATAAAAGCCTGATAGCTAACGAGAGCTGATCTCTCGACCAAGTCTTGAAAGAAGTACTTTGTGGTATCGTCTGTAGCGATGCCGGACGGGACAATACAACCAACTCGTCCTCTACCGCTTATCAGGCTACGCTTGAGTTCAGCGAACACAGTGTATGTGTTAACATCTCCCCTACCACACAACGGGAAGTGACCAGACTCCCTGAGCAGGCTACTTTCGCCTTCAGCCATACGTTTGGTATCTTGGAATGCTCTGAAAAGCTCAGGATCACTCTCCTTGAGCCCCTTGATCAATCTTCGCCGTGCAGCTGCATTGGGTGCATTCGCAATCCGTTCACTTCGTCCCGCGAAGAACTCCTTCTCCTGAAGCTTAACACGCTCCCACGGCGGATTACCCAGCACCACATCGAATCCGGGATCATCCCCGGTGAACACATCCGGATACTCTAGATGCCAGTGGAAGAACTTATACATCCCCGCCAGACGCTGGACTTCGTCTTTTATATCAGTCGGAACTGTATCTGCCTGCCCCTGAAGCCTTCGAATGGTGTCTGTGGTGATAAACTGTATGACCCCATCTGTCTTATTCCACACGAAGGCTGAACACCAAGCATCCGCTACAAGCTTCGCGTCGCGGAGCTGTCTTGATGTTTCGAGGGCGTTGTATCTGGATTCCTTCTGCTTGAGTTCCAGTACGTTCTCTTCGGATTGGTTATCAATCTCAGCTACTTGTAGCGCAATGGTTCTGATGTTGTCCTCGAACGTCCCCACGTCATCAAACAGCAGCCTCATCTGACCTTTACGTTCCTGCTTGTTAGCCATTTTTAGCTTGGAGCAGACCTTCTTGTCATCGCCTGTGATCGGCTTGAAGGCTCCATCAGGGATGCCGTCCTTGATGAGTTCAGGAGTAGTTCCGAGTAGACTGTTACCACATTTAATGTGGTGGTCGAGGAATGAGAGGGGTTTACCGGGTTCAAGAGCCTCGAGCCAGAGGCTGACTTTGCAGAGTTCCACCGCCATAGGGTTGATATCCACACCGTAGATACAGTGGCTAATCACATCCCTGAGAGCATGTCTGTAGGGCTCAGGGGCAGGTTCATCTTCACCAGTACGTATGGCTGCGAGACGCTTTGCCATTCTGTGTGCAGCGGCGATAAGGAAGTGGCCTGAGCCGGATGCTGGATCGCAAACCTTAATACTCAGGAGAGCTTGTTCAGCTCCATCCGGTCCGTTTCTTCTGCCCTGTTCAATCCTTTGGTCCATCACCGGTTCGAGGGCGGAGTTGAGGAGTTCGTTGATCAGACTTGTGGGAGTGTAGTAACTGCCTGTGCTCTTACGTTCGTGCCCTGCCAGTGTCTTGAGGGAGAAATCGGATGTTTCAGTGTTGATCTCGGGCTGAAGCTCGAGGAGTGATTCGTACACGCTGCCAAGCTCCTCCGAACCGAGATTACGGAAATCAATCCTCCGATACCCCTGTTTCTCTGTAAGCAGGGCGAGTTGTCTGACGGCATCAAGGAGATGGTTGTTGGAGATGTCAGAGGTCTCCAGATCGGGCATTGCCTCTGAGGACCATAGGAAGCTACCAAGCGCAGGTAGACCCAACTCTGGACAGCCATCGTCTGAGCACAACTTGGTGAAGACCAGTCGGGCTGTACGCCAGAGGTCGGGGTGTCGGGAACCCTTTTTCTTCTCGGCAATGTCTCGAAGTCGTGTGAACGAGTAGTACTTCTCGTACATGCTCCGGGCATTGGGTGTCGAATCCGGTTGGTGGAGAAGGTCTCTGGCCTCCACAACCAGCAGGAATAACAACCTGTACACTAGACGTAGAAGTTGTCTGTAGTAATCCTGAGTATTGAGTTCGCCCGATCGGAGTTTCTGGGTCAGTGTGTGGTTACCTCTGTACGCGAGGAATCCCTGCCCGAGTGCTGTGATAGCCTCCTCTACACCCGACCTGAGTGAATCGAGAGCGCGGGTGCCGTCCTGCTGAGCCTGCTGTGACCACTTCTCCAGCCAGCATAGCTCAGGCCTGTCACCCTCAACTCTTGATTGATGGCAGAGCAACCAGAGAAGGGTGAAGTCTGAGTATGCTTCTCCCTCCATCATGCCTTCGAGATCGAACTCAACGTATGCCTGTCTGGTCATGCTGATGTTGTCGCGGAGGATGCGGAGGGTCTGACCGTTCGATACGAAACCCCATAGATGATCGTCAGAGCTGTTCAGAAAGTCCTGAACCATACTGTGTGGGCTCTGGGTGGCAGCACCTACTGTACCCTTCGTGCGCTTATCAAGCTCGATACCGGTGCCCAGAAGATGAATTGGTACCTGACCCCATGAATGAGATATCGGGTAAGTCTTGCGGTCGACGACTGCAGCCTGCTTCAGTGGTTGTAGCCTGCCGAAGCCCAGTTCATCGAACAGGGGGAGTAACCACCTCTCCCTTGTTATTGCGGTTGTGGGCTGATCTTCATGTAACACCTCCACAGAAGCCCGGAAACGGGGCCATAGGGCCGAAAGTCTATTCCAAGCTCTACTGGTAGCCTCGTTGATTCGTTCGCCGTGTAAGTGGTAATCTTCGGGTCTCAGACCCTCTAGATTCTTATCGCCTGATGCTACCCTCTCGAGCAGATCGGAGGGGAGCATGGAGCCAAGGGATCGGATGGTGTCGAAGCTGCTTCCGGCTTTCATGATGACCCACCTACCGGGAGATACACGTAGACACCTATTAGGTCCGCAGGCAGTTTTGGTTCGACCTCGTACTGGACATTCTGCATGCGTGCAGCGCTGCGGACTTCTCTGTGGGCCTCAAGCAGTTTTTCTGCCCTTTTCCTGGCTCTGGCTTCAATTGAAGTGTTCAATATCTTGAACTGATCAAGGACTAGTTGCACAAAGTGTCTCGCTTGGTCGGGAGGAGTGTTGTCGTCGGGCTTCAGGTGAATGAGCTTCTCGGCATCCTCTTGTGACAACCATTGAGGGTTGCTTGGCTCTCCTTCAAATGCCATCAGCTGACTGTCCTCGGCTAGAAACGTCCTGCTCCCGCGAACATCATCCTGTCTGAGGTGGTACCGGAATCGGAGCAGTAGAAGAGTGGTTCGCGTGCTGACACCTCTGGTGCGAATGGCTCCACACCTTCGGGCCCGTGTCTCGGGAGTCGGGTCGAGAGCGCTGTCCAGAACGAATGAGGCGAGGTTTTCAACGTACGGGTGTGTACGCGACAGGTAGTCTACACCATCCTTCGGCGGGAACTCGAAGGTAGCCCTGAAAGACTCAGGACAGCCAAGGTTATCTCTCAGTGCTCTGGGTGACTCTTCCAGACGGACTGTGCAGGGATCGTCTCCGGTAAGTCTGCCATCCAATGACTGAATTGCTTCAACGAAGAACTGCTTGGTGTCCTCCTGTGATCCGAGGGAGGCTCTGACCTTACGGAGTTGTGTATCCACGATCTCGGGTTTGATGGTCTCCTGAGCGAATATGGTCCGTGATCTCTTCTCGCGCTCAGATGCCTCTTCCCAGTCTTGAAACAGCTCATTTCCTGCTCGTGCCATGTACTCCTCGAAGCCACCAATGACCATCTGATCGCCATCGCCCTGACTCGACAGCAGACTCTCAACCAGAGCCTCTATGATCTCGTTGGTTCGGGCGGGAACAGGGACGGAGATGCCGAGGGTTGACCTGATAGTACGGTGTTTTCGAAGAAGGACCTCGAGGACCTTAACATCGATCACGTTGTCGGCTCCGTAGTAGGTGACGACGTTCACAGTCTCGGATCGCTGACCGAATCTGTCCACCCTGCCGGATCGTTGCTCGTGTCTCATGGGATTCCATGAAAGGTCGTAGTGCAGTACCGCATCGAACCAATCCTGAAGGTTGATACCCTCACTGAGACAGTCAGTACAGACCAACACACGTGGATCGCTCTCGGCGAGAAGCTTGACTCGTTCCTCCCGCTCTGTTGGTGGGAGGTGACCTGTAACACATGCCACTTCGACCTTATTGGGTAACAAGTCCTTCAGTTGCGAGGCGACGTACTCGGCCGTGTTGATGAAGCGGCAGAAGATGATGGGTTTGAAGTCATCCCGGATGAGACTCTTGACCAGTTCAGCTGCCTTCTGGAGCTTCAGGTCCTTCTTTCCAGCAAGTTTCTCTGCATCACGCGCGAACTCCAGAAGCCTCCTACGTTCTCTGGTGGGATCATCCGCGAACTCGTCGATCTCGCTTCCCGGGATGACATCGAGGGCTTCATCTCCCGCTTCAAGGTCCATGTCGAGGACTGTACGACGTCCGATCTCATCAGCCTCCTCCACATTCTCTGTATCGACTACACCTGCCCGTGTGCGTAGCGTGGCTGCTGCTGCAGCAGGGCTGGAAGCGAGTGCTCTGAGGAGTGCAAGGGCAGACCAGTATCGGACACGGTAACGATGGTCCTTCTGTCTGGAGGTGACGGATTCGCGAGTGTAGGTAAGTACTCTGTTGAAGAACTTCTTGTAGTCTGGATGAAGGTGGTACGACTCCTCCTTCTCAAGGCGTTCAGGGAAGAACGTACGTTCATCGAGATACTGGATGATATCTCCTCGTGTCCGCTGTACGAAGTGCTTGGCGAGTTCTCTCCTGTGACGCTCGTTCTCCTTACCGGTGAGTACCTCGGGGAGTTCGCTGAAATCAGGTCTTAAGAATTTTAGAAGCGATCTGAAGGCCTCTTCTTTGCCGCTGTGAGGTGTTGCCGTGACGAGGATCATGTGTCGGCTGCTGTCAGAGGAAAGGTCTTTAATGAGGGTGTGGCGCTGATGACGACCACGTTGACCCACACCTCCCGATGCACACCCATGTGCTTCATCTACGATGACCATTTCGGGGCATGCGCGTTTGAAGTCATTACGGTGACGCTCAGACTTAATGTAATCGACAGATACAACCGTTACGGGATACCTGTCGAAAACCGATTCACCGTAGGAGCATCGAGATTCAAGTTTTCGGACGGTGCCGGGGAGGACGAGAGCTGCCTCGATGTTGAATTTCTCAGATAACTCAGATTGCCATTGCTCGGCGAGGTGTGATGGGCAGAGGACTGTAAACCGATGTATATCCCCGCTGTCGAGCATCTCCCGGACGATCAACAGGGCCTCGATGGTCTTACCAATACCTACATCGTCTGCTATCAGCATACGCACTGGATCGAGCTTAAGGGCCATGAGGAGGGGAACGAGTTGGTATGACCGGGGCTGAACTGAAAGCTTACCGAAGCTACGGAACGGTCCGGCGCTGTTCCTGAAGCCGATACGGACAGCTTCTCGAAGGAGATTACAGGAGCGGTAGTCTCCGATCTCACTGGAGTCGGGAAGCCCAAAATGAGCCGGTTCTACGATCTCCAACGGGAGATAGACACCGGCAACCTCTTCGTCAGTACCTCCCAGTGGCCTGAGGATCAGGAGTTCGTCGCTGGACTCTGGGAGGACTACCCATTCACGGCCTCTGGTTCGTACGAGTGCACCCGGTGCGAAAGTCATTGTTCCAACATCTTTACTAGTGACATCTATTCCAATACTATCAATTAACTGTTACAGCTTCTACAATCTTGTTCCAGCTGTCGATATGGCATGCAACGTGCTGTTTCAGAACGCTGTCTACTCCTTTTCTGAATGTCTCATATGCTTCTTCCCAGATGAAGTCATCTTGAAGACCATTCCTCTTGGCTTGAGCTATTGCCATTTCTCTGTGAGAGAGAATGAAGAACTCGTCCCCACCTTCATTTAACCGGCACAAGACCCAGAAATCTGGATGCCCCTTGTTTTCAGTTTCAAACTTCTGAAAGAATTTCGTGAGAAACTTGTTAGATGTTGTTGTCTTTACCTCTATTACAATCACTCTACCATCAGATGTTACAATGTGAATATCTGTACTCTTTTGGTTACCCACTACCACAGATGCAAGTAGTCCCCGACGAAGCAACTCGGAACAAACTCGGTATTCACCCGCCAAACTAAGTTTGTACTTATCCATTTGCTTACTCATAGTCGATTCTCCTCTTAACTATCATCATCTCGATATGAGACTTCCCAAACACCGAAGGGAAATGCAACACCATCAACATCAGTACAATAGCCATGGTTCACAATGAAAGGGATAATCGAAGATACCATCCATCAGATTCTCCAAAGCACTCTGCTGCTATGATCCCCTTATTATCTGATCTCTCATTTCCTTGTATTCGTCTTTTGTGATGCGTCCCTTCTTCAGGAGTTTTTCAATTCTTCTTAATTCTCTTTCCTTATGTTTTGTTGAGCTTGGTTTACTTCTCAGCTTCTTTACATTGGTGATTACAGTAATGACTCCTACTCCCGCTCCAGCAGCTTTCTTGGTGATATCAGCGACTTTATTCCAGTCTACCTTCTTAGCACCTTCAGCAACTTTCTTAACCGTCTCAGCTATAGCTTTAACTACCTCAGGATTCACACTCACACTCCTTCCTTATTGGAAGTTAAGGTCTTGCTAGTCTCTCACTGCCTATGTCTAGTCCTAGATAATGTTTGTAATCCCGAATACTGATGGGTATCGCTGTGCTATCCCCATCCAACCATCCTTATACGCAAACCTAAGGATGGTGTATCCCATATTCTCAAGACAAGCCTGTTGTTCACCATCACGCTTCTCCCGCTCGGGGTACTCGTGGACAGGTCCATCAACGTAGATAACTGTGTACTTATCCTCGTACAGGAAATCAGGCCTCGTAGCACACTCTGCGATCAGTTTCTGTGCGTGCGTGGGTAGGCAGAGTCCATTATCACTGATAAACCTCAACCACTCCCTCTCGAGGTCTGAACCAGCCAGATGGAGCAGGCGGTCCAGATGGTCCTCTCCCCTACCATTTGTCTCAATTGGTACGAGACTGGCATCTCTCAGTTTTAGAAGAAGATCACGTACTAGGAACCGATCAAGGTGTTGGTGGTACCTCTGATTACCATAACTGAGAAGGCAGTCATAGCAGGCCTTACCGCAGTCTTCATCCGCATGAGGGCTGTGCTTTAGGTCCACTCCTGTATCGGGATCGAAGTGACATATCTCAAGAGCCTTCATCAATACATCTCTGTACGCAGTTCGATCTTCAAACAACCTGCTGAGTACTCCAGCTCCTCCTTCAGCTGATTCGTAGAAAAGAATCTGGCTGGGGGAGTCACCAGTCGGGAGTGTATCCGCAGCTAACTCACTATCCTCAATCTGGAAGGTGAACTGGATGGCATTCTTCAGAGCAGTCTGGAGTGACAACATTGTTTCGAGTTCAAGTTCTGTAGACGGCTTGAACAAGATGCAGTTCTTGTTGTCTTCAACGTATGGCAAAACTCTCTGTGTGTTGTTACTCAGTGGATCATCCTGATCATCCACTATCGCTTCGTTTCTCTGCCATTTACCTTGATCGATATCCAGCACGAAACCTAGTTGCCCTTGATCCCGTCTGCGTTTCCAACCGAGGTTGAGTCGCCAGATACGGGCTGCCTGTCCGAAGGTGAGGGTGGCAAGGTCATTGCCCTCGTGCTCTATTCGTGCTTGCCTGTATGAGGGTCTGCCGTCTCGTACCTCAAATCTATACGCAGAGGCCAGATCATACCCGTACCGTACTCTTTCCTCTTCGTCAGCGCTAATACGCTCCCTGCGCCGTGTGGAGACGTTCTGAAGGCGTAGTAGTCTCTCAAAGGGTCTACCAAGCTCCGCTCCACAGGCTTCACACAGATCGGGCCCTGCTTCGTCGGCGAGTTCGTGGAAGTAGCCGCAGTTGGAACAGACCTTGGCGGAGCCTACAGCGATCTTCTCACCCTCCACCATGAAGATGACACGGTCGACTTCGTACTTAGCTCCCTCGTGGTAGAGTATTGCTCTGGGGCCGAACTCCGAAATCGCGAGGAACCTCGGTCTGGATATGTATTCGTCCTGATCCTTTCTCCTTCGGCGTCCCGGTATGTAGGCGGAGAGAGGGAGTCGGGGGAAGTTGTAACCCGGCAGGAAACCTTCGCTGGCGAAGTAACGATAGCTGTAGAAGTCGCTCTGACCTCGGGCAGAGTCGTTGAGTAGAAGCTCCAGTTGCCTGTACGCCTGTCCGTGGAGTCGTTTGGCCCGTTCCTTATCCTTAGTAGAACGTGAAGCGTTCTTCATGATCTTGTTCTGAAGGTCGAGTTGGCTCCTTGCCGATTTGAAAAGATGCTTCCAGCGGGATGTTGCGGATACGAAAGCATCGAGGGAGTGAAGAAGCTCCTTACGGGTCCAGCCATCCGAATACCAGTATGTGTTATGGAGATCGGGCTGTATGTCCGACAGGATGCTTGTTGATCGTTTCATTGCCCGGTCTACTGCTCTTGGGTTCTCCAGTGAGTCACGAACGCTGCCGAGGAGATCGAGGGATGGATCATCACCTTCGACATCAAGTACTTCTTTCAGGGAGCTTCCAAGCCTCTGCCCTGTCTCCTTGAGCCAGATGGAGTGAAGGTGGCTTCGAATGAGCTCCTCATTACAGAGATCTACCTGAGGTGGGAATACAGCACCGGAAACCATCAATTCAGGGCGTCTGAAGAAGTATTGATCATGAGGGCTGCCCTTACCGCAGTAGGCGAAGACGAGTGCAGGCTGGCCGCTCCTGCCGGCTCTACCGCTGCGCTGAGCGTAGTTCGCGGGGCTGGGTGGGACGTTACGGAGACTGACGACGTTGAGTTCGGCTATATCTACTCCGAGCTCCATCGTTGGGGAGCAGAACATAACGGGGAGGTCTGCTGATCTGAATTCAATCTCTCGCCGTTCGCGCTCATCACTTGATACCTGCGCGGTGTGTTCCTTGGCGCGGAGGGTGAGGACGCGCTTGGCGATCTCGGAGTAGAAGTATCGGAAGAAGTCATTCGGGGCAGATTGATCTTCGGATGTCTCGGGGACACGGATGGGGTCCCTGAAACCACTCTTTCCGTCTCCTGCTTTCCAGAGGATTGCGCTGGCCTTGACTTGGTAGCCGGGTACATCTGAACCGCGTGGGGGTTCGGAGAACCTGCCAACGAGACCACCCCTCCTGAGCACCTTAAGAAGGTCTCGGATGATGATGTCCGTGTCGTCGAGTGAGAGCTTGTGGTTGTAGTCCGGGAATGTGCTGTGCAATCTAAGGTGCCTGCCGAAGGCGCTACGAGATGACAGAAATACATTCGCACTGTAGTCCTCGCGTCTGGATCGCGGACGCGGGAAGAGGATGGCCGCGAAGGTGAGGGTATCTTCATCATCAAGAGCCCAAGGAGGTCGTAGGTGCTGACCGCTTCTCTGTCGAATCGTGTCCTGCTGTCCTTTATCCAGATATCGGACGTTGATGCAGAGTTCACGACGCATGTAATCCAGAAGGGTCTTCGCAACGTACTCGCGTGTATCAGGTTTGGCTTCGGATAGAGTTGTATGGCAGGAATCCCACAGCTCTTGGTCTTCACATACGTCTTTTAGGTAGGCATAGCCGATCTCCAACAGACCGCACTGTTCAAGGTTGGGGACGTTTACCCTCCAGCCACGCTTGAGATCTCGGTAGATGTAGTAACCAAGGACTGCCTTGAAGGCTGACTCAACATCCTGTCTGGCTTGATGCCTGACATCTGGATCGAGGGCGTAGGCTTCGAATGGTAAGTCCAGTGCATCGAATACCGACTCCGCCAGATGCTCGTAGTTCAAGCCTTGCTGTCCAGCTCGTTTGGCAGCCTCGTAGATGCCCGCTCTCAGGATACCCATCTCAACGAAGTCATTGAAATGCCCAGCTTGAAGCGAAGCGTCCTGCCTGTTATCTGTGAAGCTGAGGAGTTTTTTTGCAGGGTTAGGGAGTTGATCGTCATCCATCAGGGAGAGAACGGTGAAAATACTGAGAAGAGTTGTGGCGGTGCTGCGCCCCTCAGTACCCAGAGAAGCCAGCTTACTAAAGTCTGAGCGCTGTTGAGGTGCGTAGGCTACCCCGCAGTTCGGGCAGAACCTGAAGGGTGCGGGGATGAATGCAAACTGAGTTCCGTCATCTGACAAGTATCCCTGTTCATCGATTGTATAGAGCTTCGGCAGCCAGTGCCTTCTACTCCGTGGAATGCGTGCTACCCCGTCTTTTATCTCAACCCAGTCCTCCGGCAGGCGACTAATGACCTCATCTTCCGCCTCGGGCCAAGGCTTTTCATCACTCTGATATAGGTATCCCGCGCTACGGTCCTCTTCACCGGTGATGCGATCGTAGATGTCTCGCTTCTCGAAACTAGCTTCTCCATCCTCGATGTGTCTCTTTGCAACGCAGTAGTACTCCTGCCCACACTCCCGGCAAAAGACGAGTGGGAGGAGCACCTGATCAGGATCATCGGGGGCATAGAACTGGCCTGAAAGGGTGATCTTACGATGCTGAGGGGGCTGTAGTGTGGCGAAGACCGTCTCGCTGGGACTGATGAACTGATGGACCCTGTAGGCGAATGGAGGATGCCCTGTGGCAGGATTGGGTGTGCAGTGTGATCCAGTTTCAAGTCCATCGATAATTGCCTCTGCACACACACCCGCATCAAGCCCGGTACAGGCTGATAGTACAGACGCTGCACCTTTCTCGCCGGTGATGGGTGTGGGTGTTGCACGTATAAGCCTGTTGTCATCTAGGCGGGTTACACCAAACTGTGTTTCAAGCCAGCTGGCTAGAGGATGGTTTCTGAGCTGCTCGAAGCTGTTTGGTAATCCAGAACCACCTTCGATCGTAGATCGGAGTTTCTGAACCTCATTTTGTGCCTTGAAATCGATCTCTGGGGTAATCCTCTGAAGTGTCTCACCGATTACATGCTCTGCATGAACCTCTGAGCCGAAGAGGCGCGAGGCGACAGCAGCGACCTCCTCCTTCTGAGCTTGAAGAGTACCGGGCCCGGCGAGGGTTGCTGAGGTGCCGATCATCTGGACGTTCGGGGAACTGAAGTACTCCTTGGCTCGCCGTACTAGTAGTGCAACGTCAGCGCCCTGTCGGCCTCTGTAGGTATGGAGTTCATCCAGTACGAGGAACCTCAGATCGGATGCTGCACGTACGAGAGGTTCTTCTGCTGGTCTCGTGAGAATCAGTTCGAGCATGACATAGTTGGTGAGGAGTATGTCGGGGGGATCGGCGCAGATGGCTGCCTTCTCCTCCTCGGACTCCTGCCCCGTGTATCTGGCGAAGGTCACAGGACCTCTGTCGTCCGGGTAACCTTCGTTGATGAACTTCTGCAGTTCCTTCTCTTGGCTGTTTGCGAGAGCGTTGAGGGGATATACGATTACGGCGCTGATTGATCGTTTACGGCTCTCTGAGCGGAGGACGTGATCTACGATGGGGATGATGTAGGCGAGGCTCTTTCCCGATCCTGTTCCAGTGGTCAGGACATAGTTAGCACTTTCACGAGCTGCTCTAATGGCGTCGACTTGGTGCTGATACAGCCTTAGCGGCGTTGGCATCGTGTCCTTGTCGAAGGCAAAGATGTTCTGACACTCAGGATGAAGTAAGTCCTCCTTAACCAGCTCCTCAATGCTGCCACCACTCTCGAACATCGGGTTGATTTGCACCAACGGATCGGGCCAGAGGAGACCCTCTGAGATGGTCTGTTCGACCTTATCTGATATTCGTTGATCTCGGATGCGGATAAAGCTTCTGATGTATCGTGCGTATTCACTGACTAGTCTCTCTCGAAGCCCAAACGCATCCATCCCTACCTCCTGCACAAGCAATAGAAATCGAATTTAAAATATAGCCATGCAATGCAGTTGAGGATAGGGTGCATGGTTAGAAACAGATCGAATCTAGCAGAGTCTTAACTGAAGGTTATCTCGTAAACATTTATGCTGGGAAGTTAGGCTACTTATCGAAGATGGTAGTTAAGCGCGAATGCTCTTCAATGTATTCAGTAGAAGTAGCATGCATTGTCGTATATATATAACAATGAACGGCATAGCCTAACTTAGTTGTTGCAGCTTAGGAGGTTAACTGAACTTTCAGAGCTAAAAACAGGGTTTTCTGATTATAGGATATATCGTTACTAGTGAAAGAGCGAGAGAATCGTTCATCAGTATAGGAACACTGCATTGGTTCGTGCAAGTGAAGTGCCAAGATACTCGCATTTGATGAAGCTGGAGAGGAAGAGAAAAGGTTGGATTCTTATTCTTGTATATTGAAGTGGTCAGGTATTCGTCTGTTTTGTACTTCTGATGAAGTGTTATGTAATGGCACTGATCTCGAGCAAGACGTATATTTAATAATTGACTTATTGAAGTCTTCACAGATTCCTTTTTAGTTAATACAGTAACCTGAAAGGAAGCCTGGGTTTTATGGAATTCAGTTCTTGCTTCGATATCCACAACGCTAATGCAAACAACCTATGTGGTTTCAATGTTTCTATTCCAAAGGGACAGTGGATAGCAGTTACTGGACCATCTGGTTCAGGAAAGTCAAGTCTTGTCTTTGACATCATTTATAGAAGTGGAAGTAGAAATGCTTTAGATAGACTTACCGCAAGCCGTAAAAGATACCTTGTAGAACCTACTCCACCTGGAGCCGATTCTGTTGACAACCTCGGTGTTGCTTTTGCTATGCGTCAAAGTTTATCTCGCCCCAATATTAGATCCACACTCGCCACAATGACACGTATTCAGTCAGAACTACGATCAGCTTATCTACTCAGCAGTCAGCCGACATGTCCTGAGACAGGAAAGAAGCTTGTACGTTTTTCAGATAATCCCAGAGTTGAGGCATTCACACTTCTAGGCTCGAGATGGCCAAGGAGCGAAATCCTTGTCATTGGAATGATGAATAGAGATGATGAACAGCTGAAAAGGCTTGTTCGG
The DNA here is from genome assembly GCA_002030045.1 of Candidatus Aegiribacteria sp. MLS_C. Taxonomy (GTDB): domain Bacteria; phylum Fermentibacterota; class Fermentibacteria; order Fermentibacterales; family JCC-6; genus Aegiribacteria. The sequence continues at coordinate 75,366 of LQBI01000004.1, forward strand.
CTTGGTTTTTCGTCATTAGATGATCTTGAAAGAAACATGCAAAAAACTCTTGCTAGGGCTAGCATAGATAATAGCAAATACACGTGCTTAAGAATAGCTTCAAGTGACATCACATTATCAAAGAAGTTGGTATCCTATTTTGATGTAATTGGTGAATGGCCCCTTCTTATTGCTAGCCATCAAGATGATATTCAATCCATCCAAGAGGTCTTGGATTTATCTTCTTGTCTTATTTCACCCTCGTCATTGGTTTTATATCCGTCTCCCTCCATGAGTCTATTCAGCTACAATGTTCCACCCGAGAGAGGGGGTGGAATGTGCCCAGAATGCCGTGGAACTGGACTAGACGCTACTTATAGATCAGGCGGCAGTAATGAGTTATCCAATAAACACAGCAAGAAACTATCAATAGCAGATGAGGACGTAAACGAGTTAGAAGATATAGGGGAAGATAACCAAAGTAGTATTTCTAGTTCTGAGGATGATTTAGTCTGTAATAAATGTATGGGGAAACGTTATTCCATGAATCTTGCTGCTTATCAAATTGAGGGACTTAGCATTACCGAATTACTTTCACTATCTCCTGTTGAACTACTTCGTCAAAGCTGGCTTGAAGGGGATGACAAGGAGGATGTGTATCAATTCGAGTATGTATTCAATTTAGTGAGTGCATTAGTACAATTGGGGCTTGGCCATATACCACTTGGTAGATCATTTGCTTCCCTAAGCTTAGGTGAGAGACAGCGTGCACGGTTAGCAGTACAGGTAGCTTCCGGACTACATGGAGCAACTTATGTGCTTGATGAGCCTTCCCAAGGACTTCATAAAGCTGATCTTAATTACATCACAAGTGCAATTGAAAGTCTTGTCAGCCGTGACAGTACCGTAATAACAGTGGATCATAATGCTGAACTACAAGAAAAGGCACAGTACACAATCAGTCTTGGGCCAGGCTCCGGTCCTGAGGGGGGACAGCTACTTTCTCAAGGGGTCGATAATACTTCTAAGACTTGGCCTTCAATCCAACGGTCAGTTAGAATCAAACAACCTTCGTGGTGGATACATATTAATGGTCTTTCCAGAAATAATATCGAGTCACTAAATCTTGATATTCCTTGCTCTCAACTTGTTGGTGTTTGTGGTGTTTCAGGAAGTGGTAAAACTTCTCTGATTGAAGGTTTAGATATATTACTCCAAGATTCGCATACATCTATTACCAACGAGATTCATGGTAGCGTTGTTACTGATCGTCAAATTGACCGAGCAGTTCTTCTTGGTCAGATGCCCCCACCCGCAAACCCATTGTCAATCCCTGCAACTGTCTTGGGAATACACGACTTCTTTCGAAAGGAATTTGCCAGAACAGATGTAAGTCGTTCTATTGGATTACGTCCCATTGATTTTTCACTTACTAGCAAGAGCAGACTTGCTTGTGGCAATTGCTCAGGTATTGGTTATATCACTGAAAAATCTAAGACTTACGGTATGTGTCGAAGAATCTGCGAAGTCTGTGGTGGAAAAAGGTTTCTTCCAATGGCAAGCCTTTCACAACTACAAGGAAGAAGCATTATTGAAATTCTAGAATTAAGTCTCAAAGATATACATGCTATATACTTGCATATACTACCGAAAAAATATCTTCAAGCACTTCAGTGGTGTGAGGATTTACTGCTTGGCCATCTGCTATATGGTCAACCCTTTTCAACACTCTCTGGTGGAGAGGTCCAAAGGCTCCGTTTCGCTCAGACTCTATCTAAGTCACCCACGAAAAAGGACATTTTCCTTCTTGATGAGCCAAGCAGAGGATTACACTCACGTGAGTTAAATCAACTTGGTAAAGTCTTACGTGGACTTGCTGATGGCGGAACTTCGGTAATCGACGTTGAACATGATATCGAAACACTGAGGATATGTGATCAACTAATTGAACTTGGTCCCGGTGCTGGTGTGGATGGTGGTCATGTTATTGCTTCAGGACCTCCAGCAGCAATCGCATCACTTAATACTCCGACGGGTAAGGCTCTTCGTGGAGAAATTGCCCTAAACAATATTCCACCAGCTATGCAAACAAAGAATGATCTCACGATAGCCGCGCCTTCCGGAGATAAAATACCACTTTCTCACGGACAAACGTTAGTATTAACTGGGCCATCGGGTTCAGGCAAAACACAAATCGCCGTCGGTGGAATATATTCACTCTGCGAGAGTGCACTGTATGCAGGCCTTGGAGGTAGAGATAAAAGCAAGAACGAAGATGAAGAAACTAACATCCATTCGGCAGTATTGAATCCAAGACCTGCTTTCTTACTTTCCATCGACAGATCAACTTTCATGAATCTAGAAACTGTTGGCTCTGTTCTAGAGGCTACACAACTACTAGCTAGAGTATTCATTTCCTCCGATCAAAGATACTGTCCTCGTTGTGGCTGCAGATTGAACTATCACAGTTCATCATCAATAAATACAAATGAGTTACCTGCTTGGTATCAAGATGATGAATGTGCTTTCAAACCAAAGAGTAAAAAAGGTACCACTCAATTGACTTCTGTTTTTGCAGATGCTCTGGGTGTAGGTACTATTGCGTATAATAACAAATCACTTCCTATTAAGGCTTTGAACGATTGCCACTCTGCAAGTGTAACCAAAGGTCCATTTATCATTGCATCGACTCTTGAGATAGCGCAAGCGATAGGTGGAGGAACAGCTGTTATCTTAGATAAAGATACACTTTCTCCTTTACGCTGGATTGGATCACTTGTTTGTCTTGAATGTGGATGGAAAGGAAAGAATCTCCTTACAGAAGCATTCTTTGACAGACAACACCCTTTGGGCGGTTGCCATGGATGTAATGGTACGGGACATCTTTCTGTCTTTGACCGTGCGCTGCTGTTTGAAGGGAATGGTCTAGTTAGACCCTTGAAAAGAATCCTTTATGGTAAGAGAGTGAAACAACTTGCAGATGCGTTTGCTTCACAGTATGAATTACCATTCCCTCAGGATGAGTTATCCAAGCAAAGCGATGAAGTCCTATTTCCTCTACTTTATGGATATCCTTACCATCCAATAAGGATACGTGGAAAGGACTTCCAGTGGAATGGAATATATCAGTATGCGTTAGCTTACTTGAAGTATGGAAGAGACGATAACTTTGCCAAGTCTGTTCTTGAGACAAAGAGAGAAATCCCTTGCGTACATTGTTTGGGCACAGGCTACTCTGATCAGGCAAGAACATCGAGATTAGCAGGTATGTCGATTAATGAGGCAATGGAAATACCTCTTGCAGTACTTGATAATAAGTTAATTGATAGTGATGTGAATACCAAAGCATATGGTAAACTGATACATATTGTTCATCATGCAGCTAGTCTTGGACTAGGTGATATTTCACTAGGTCAACACATCTCCGATCTAAATCCAACAAAACAAAGACTTCTTGCTTTATTAGTCGCTGATAGGACTATTGCTTCTGGTGATTTACTGATTTGGGAGCAACCCGGATGGGAATTTTCGGCAAAAGAGTGGCTGCCTATTCATAACTTATTAAGCTCTATGAAATCTCGGGACATCTCAACAATCATAACTGACAGTAGATCCCGAGTGAAACCACAGGACTCAAAGATACTAGAGTGTTCTACTGGTAAACACTTTCATGAGTTTGTACCAGATCATCAGGTACCTAGGGATTGTTATAATAATAGTCCATTAAATAGCGATTATAACAAAACGAATGAAGACTATGAAACGACACATAGTGAATGTGAATCCGTCTTGTGGATAGAGCGCGATGAGTCTTCCTTCAGTTATGTTGATGATTTTTTGAATATAATCCAAAATGATGGTACTCAGACCATAACAATAGGTATAGAGTCACCTTCATGGTCATCTAGAACAACATTACAAAGCTTGCTCAGTATTCTACCCAGAAGTTCAAAGTATCGCTCACTTCAAAGTACAAAACTACATGAAATACTGGGTATTAAGGGTCTCTCAAAGCAAGTGGTTTCAAAGACTGCATTCCTAGTGGAGTGCGGACTAGGGTATCTAAGACTCTCCGATACGGTATATAGTTTGCCATTAGGACAACGAATCATACTGAATTGCTTGAAACAAACTGGACTACTCGAGCAAACTCATCCTCGGCTGTTAGTCCACTTGGTAGAACCTTCGCCTTCTGGTCATAAGGCAGACTTAGAAATATGGGCGAAAATTGTAGAACGAGTTATAGCAGTTGGTTCTTCTGTATTATTGTCTTGTGATGAAAACTCTCGTCGGGTTATAGCTCCGAATGCAAAACTACTCAGGCAAGAGGTCTAAGTTGATCTATTGACTTCAGTACAGACAGAAGGAACGCGAACATTCGTAATAGGATTGGATAATTGGCTGATAAGTGTAGATATCAATGGGACTTGTGCGAAGTTGACTCAGCAGGACACAGACACACTCGTACAATAAATGGCATTCCATATGATGTGATTAAACTTCAACGAATTACGAGAGATCTTCCTATCGTTTTACTAGAGCAGTCATGTTTCCAGTCATTACTTAATAGAAAAGTCTGGGGCTCACCTCATTCGAATTCGGATAGGTTCAGTCCACTTGAAGTTGTTTCTTATCTTAGAACAGGAGTAGTGTCGAAAAGATACGTAGCTGAAGTGCAAAATGAAATACTTCCAATACTAAAAGCGGATATGCAATATCCTATTCTCCTTACAACTATTGATGGTGTAGACATGGTACTTGATGGAATGCATAGGTTGGCAAAGGCATACCTATTTTGCTTGGAAATATATTCAATCGAAGTACCGTTAATTATCCTTGAGAGGTGTCGGATTCCTGTTTGTAGATGAAGTATACTACACGAAGAGGATTCATTTCTTTGTACAGTAAAGGTTCATGATGAAGAGCTTAACTAGTTCTAAGACAATAGTAATAACTGGAGCGTGCTGTTCTGGTAAGACTACGCTTAGTCGTATGATTTCAACGATGCTTTCTTTGCCAGTAATACACTTGGATGAAGTACTACCCCGACGAGGAGGGAATCATTGGACCTCAGAAATAGACTTACGCACATTACTCCTTCATTTACGAGGTCGTCATCTTATCGAGGGAGCACAGGTACTTGGTCTTAACAGCGCAGACCTTAATGATTTTCTAGTTTTCTTAATCGATGCAGAGCGTGATGAAGTTATTAGAAGACTAGTCAGACGTGGATTTCATGATAACCAAGGTCGATTAGTGAAAGGTCATAGTCAGCTTTCGCGTATTAATACTGAGATTGATTGGCAGATGAAGAAAATCGATGAATTTTCACGCCGCATTCCTAATTTGATCCATGTTCAAATGCCTTGGGAAAGAGCTGTAATGCAGATTTTAGATTGTATCTAATCAGCGTATCATTTAGTTCTAATCACTTCGAATTCGTTTGAGTACTCTCTCCACACTCCTGGACATACTCGAGATATACCACAAGAGCTACATGAGTCAGGCCAAAACCTCTGACGTCCAAACTCAGTTTGATAATAGTCAATCGTGTTTCCTGATGATACCTTAAAGGTCTTAATCAAACCTGGCCAATAGAGTTCTGAACAAGAGTACTCCATGTCTCGCAATAGGCAAACGGGAAAGCCTTCTACCTGAACAAATCTCTGTTCGAATTTGGATACTGTTGTTCTTGCTTCTTTAAGAGCCTCTGTTAGTCTTGGTTTCAAATTAGATGTAGACAGATCTGAAATATGCATAAGCGATAATTGGACATGATGGCAATTATGACTCTTTGATAACTCCGCTATTTCAAAAAGGTTACTTGTATTTCTAGCTGTTATTACAGCATTTGTAGCAACGTGAATTCCAGCTTGAGAACAGGTATCGATAGCAGAAATAGCTCTACTCCAAGACCCTTTTCTATTGACTAATTCATCGTGAGTATTGGCAAAGCTAGAATGCAATGAAACTGTTACTTCTACTCTACAGATAGATGTCATCTCGGATAGAACTCTGATAACATCCTGATAGTCAGCTATAGCCCCATTTGTTTGAACTTGAATTCTAGAAAATCCCAACTCAGCCGAATAATTTAGTAAATCAACAAGATCAGTTCTAGAACTAGGTTCACCCCCTGTTAGTACAAGATACTCAACTCCATCTTTACGTAACGTGAGTAGCATTCTACGTATAGCATCTAATGTGTAATCCTGTACATCCTCATCACGCACACAAAAACAACATTTCTGATCACAATTGGAGGTTAGAACAACTGAGCCTGCACAGATATTATTCAGTGGTCTCACTAATAGCCCTACGTAATTCTGTTATTAAGGTTATTTTAGCTTTGCAATACTCCTCCAGCCACTTTGGAAAGCGTTTACCAATTATGGCTCTATGCATCATGCATGCACCTGTACAGACGTCGAAGACAGGACACTCACGACAATCTTCAAGCAACCGCTTCTTCTCTTCAGCGAATGTTTGATATCTACCCTTTCCCAGTATGAGACCACGTAACTGCTTTTCCTCGAGGTTAAAGACATTCCCTACTCTTGCATAGTTATCACGGATATAGGCATCACAGAGGAATGACTCTCCATCTGGATATACCATTAAAAAGCCTTCACACTTATCCTTGCTGTATTCACACCATGGTGTAGGCAATCCTTGCATCTTTGATATAATGCTTGTTAGTGGATCGATAAACATCCCTGTTTGCTTATCTTTCGCAGTTCCCGCACATCGTGCCCAGTATTTGAATGCTTTAAGCATGAACGAAGTGAACTCAGAAGGGCTTATTGCAAACTCCTCCAATTGGCCTGATTCATCAAGGTCGTAACATGGAAGAAACCTTACGAATTTGCAATTTAGATTGTTCAGAGTGTCAATGATCTTCTCGGGAATATTAACATTATGTCTAGCAATGACAGTAAGAAGACCATAATTAATCTGTCTTTCATGCAGAAGCTTGATTCCATTCTTAACTAACTCAAAGCTCCCTGATCCATCTGCATGCCTTCTATACATGTCATGGATGTTCTTAGGTCCATCGATACTAATGCTTATTGGATGATATGATGTAAGATTACTAGCAGATTGCCATATATCGAGCCAGCTATTTGTTAGCAGGGTTCCATTAGTCTGTACTGAGAGTCCAACGCGATTTCCAAATTCAACGCTGGATTTATTACAGGCTTCAATTATTAGCATTAACGATTCATCACTAATTAGAAGAGGCTCGCCACCGTGCAGAAGAAAAAGAAGTCTTGATTCCTGAACACACGACCCAATTCTCTCGATTAGTTTCCACGGTTCGGGCATCATTGATGGAGATGAAGAACTCACCCGTTCGTAGCAATAAGAACAAGATAAATTACATGACGTTGTGACCTTTAAGACGATAGTTCGTCTTACTGTATTGGTCAGCTTGTAATCATCTTGAGAGCTAATCACCAACCTCTTGTATAATCGCTATGATTAGTCCAATGTGTCATCTGAGTATCTTGCCCAGATGCCTTGATCTGTTCTACGATAAGTGCAATCCCTCGTGCTTCAGTATCGCTATATGCTTGACCAATTGCATGAGAGTCTTCTGTTTGATGTGTATTATTCTTAACCTCTTCTTCGGTCCTCACATAATCCATTTTTCACTCCTTTGGAGTAATGAGGTTCAACCAATATTCCACATTACTGTATGACTAATTCTTCTTTCCACTCTCATCAATGTCAATGATTATCCAATCCTACTTGAACGAATCTTATTAGATGGAATACAGCAGTATATTCCAAATATATCTCTACCTATTGAAATATAGGCGGAGCTGCCGTTCTGTTATCAACTGCTTTTCCCAGTTGTCACCCATTCTGCTGATCTCCTGCTGCAGTTCCGGTGGCAAATTCAGCAAGTTGAGGAGCTGTGTGATCCTTGCTCTAGAGTAGCCCAGCCTGCGTGCCAGCTCCGCCCTTGTCAGGTCCTCCAGTTCCATGGTCGTGTAGAGTTCTTCAGCCAGTATGAGTGGGTTCCTGAAGCGCTTCTTGGGCTTCTTCTCAGGGAGTGCCTGTATGCCGGCATTTAGCCACAGAACAGTACGTTGGGAGACTCGCTTGGCGCGCCATTTCCCGATCTGCTCGAACCCACCCTTTTTGGTTGACATTCTGTAGATGTATCTGAGTGCATTGACGTGGAGATTGAACACCATCTTGTCTTCACTGACCACAATATCCCTGAACAAGTACTTCACTAAGTCTTCACGTTGCTTTCTTGGACCAAACTCAGCCAATCTACGCATATTACTCAGCAGTGATACGATCTCATCTTTGGATACCTTCTGAGATTGCTTATCATCAAGGATAGCCTTAATCTTTCTCATACTATCCTGAATATTGGCAAGTACTTCTGTTTGATCCTTAACTTGTTGCATGTTAAGCTTATACTCATTGCTTTCTTTTTCGAATGAAGGTAAAGCTCTGGATAACTCATGCACTTCATTCTTTATCTCTCGTGACCTATTGGTAAGAGCAATGAGCTTCCCTTTAAGTTTCGGAATCTCATCGTGAATGGACTTGTTGACCAGATTCTCAAGCTCTGCAATATAGGCCTCAGATGCTATTATCTTCTCTATGACTTCATATGTAGCCCTATCAGCCTCTTCAGCATCAATATGAAATCTACTCCTCCTCCCCGAACTAAGCTCTTCCGACACTGGACAGGCATCATTAAAGCATGAGTAGTAATAGTACATCTTCCCGTGCCGCTTACCGCTTCTGCTCTTAAGCAGAGTATCACATGCAGCGCATTTCGCTCTCTTCTGTATTAAATAGAAATGCCCCTTATCAGGTTTCTTCTTCGCAATATTACCTTTCTTTTTCTTTGCCATCGCTCGTGCAGATTGAACCTCGTAGAAAAGGTCTTCTGATATAATGGGTTGCCATGCTGCATTACTGATTCTCTCAACAACTTCACCAGTACTCTCATCTATTTCAGAGTATTTCCTAAGTGCAATGTACTTCACATTAGTAAGTATGGTCCTTACAACGTTTTCTGTAATGGGGCCCCCTCCCTTTCTTTTCCCTGTTTTCCTGTTCATCCAACTCTTATTCTTATAACCTTTCCCGGTTAGATAATCGGATACTGCTTTATCGGATCCTAATTCCATGTACTTCTTGAAAGCCTCTTCTACTATGAGGGCCTCCTTCTCGTTCACAATGAGTGTTCCTGCTTCAAGAGGGTTTGGATTAAGGTTATACCCTAAGATCGGTCTACCGCCGTTATATAGGCCTTCCTGGGCACGATACAGTGTATTACGCCTGTTCCTTTCACTCTTGATATCGAGTTCAAGTTTGGCCAGAGTCATGAGTATTACAACCATGGCTTCACCTGTTGGTGTGCTCGTATCCAAGCTCATTCTGGTACAGATTAGCTCGACATCGTTATCATCCAGAAACTTATAGAACTCAATGAAACCAGCAACATCACGACCAAGGCGGTCTAGTGCAGTGCACATAACAACATTGACTTTATCAAACTCAATATCAATTCTCAGCCTGTCGAATTCATCACTTTCAAATGATTCACTTCCTGAGATACCCCTTAGGTTGTATGTGTCGAATTCAATGTATTGTGGTCCATCTTTGTTACTGTTCTTTGCCTCTATATGCTTTCGAAGTTCCTGGAGCTGGATATCGAATGAATTCTTGTAAGTCTCGGCTTGTCTAGGATCACTGACACGGATCACCAGACCGCAGTGTTTGACCTCAGCCATACCATCTCCCCTATTTTTTCTACAGGAAAATGAATAGGCAATTTAGCTATGAAAGGAAAGGTCTGGCTTATTACTGCTCAGGAGATCTCCAGTTTCATATCTACCGATACTATATTTCCATCCTCAATTGAATCCATATGTGCCTTTATGATCCACTCGGAGATAATTTCAATCCCCTTCTTTGGAAGACATCGATCCAACTCAATCCGGATCTCGAGATTAGCATCGTTATCCATATGAAGGTATCCTGATTATTGAATTGAGAAGCATTGATTTGCTGAGAAAGCCTGTCAGAGAGTAGTACAGGTTCTTCTTAAGACAGATAAGAGGTTCGAGCAATGACTGTATTATCTTGTATGATCCTAAATTTGCATGGCTGGAATGCTGGAAAATAAAGCGGTGGAGTAATCCTGTATTTCCCAGGCATCTTTGAATTGAAATCTCCATGCTTTTCCCATCACTTCCATTAGAAACACTAATCTCTATTCAGAAGTGTACGGGAAAAACGACTTCTTCCCAAATCCAAACATGATGCTGATACAGTGATGACATATTAAAGTATTTTGATGATATAATATGGACTAATACCCTAGTCGGAGTCAGGGTTTTCTTCTTGGTTATCCTCTGGTTTCTGGAATTCCTCAGCTAGTTCAAGTAATAAGTCGAAAGAATCCATTTTTGGGATACAAGCTGCACTCCATTTATCTGCAATTCCATAAACTATTCGCCCACCATTGCATTGTTCAAAGAAGTCTATGATAGCTTCTTTATGCTTATATTCTGTACTGTATTTATCTGGCCTTATTAGAAAGATTTCAGATTCCAAGTGATACCCGTAATGAAAAACCATGGCATCTTCACCTTCTCCATTGAGAATCTTCAATACTGAGCCATTATCTTTGTAAGGTATCCCTTTAGCATCCAATAGAGCAGAAAGTTCTTCAGCATCCTTCTTCCAGAACTTCCACATGTTAAATTCTTCCCACTCTTTGCCAGTGCTGTTAGTGATGTAGTCCTTCTCTTCCAATGCAAAGTACTTCACACCTGGTAGATAAAATCTTTCGGGTTCCTTGTAATAGCAAGGAGAGGATTGCTTTATCTGCTCGTAGTGTTCCCTGGAATAAGGTAGTGCTGGATTAGGATAGAAAGGATCATCAGGATCAAAGAATGATGGCATCTCTATATTTTTGAATATCAATTCTATAGACTTCAATCTGATATACTCATCATCGCTATCTAGAAGGATATTGAGATCTTCTAGTCCTTTCATATGTAAAGCTAATATCTTTCTCTTTGATGCCTTCCATAGATCATGTTGACGCCTCAGTAGCACTTCTTTGAATACAGAACCAGGTTGCATCCATCTTGAAATTGTTCTCTGTGTTACGCCAATCTCTGCTGCTACTTCTGACTGTGTCTTTCCTTGCAAAAGTAGTGAAATAGCATGCATATGCCTTGGTTTCAATTCAACAACTTCTCGGCCATAGCCTTCGTCCGCACCTTTGTAACCGGAAATCTTCTCCCAGTCAGGTTCATTGGTGTTTTCACACATGATGCACTCTCATTTCATCGTTAAACTTCTCAATATCATGGACATTCGGTGACATTTTCAGACATCCATCTCTTCGAAAAAAAGTATACGGGGATCAGCCTCTCATCCCAAAAACAGAACCCAATACATGGCTAAAACACCTATTATTAGGCTATAAATATTGTAATGGCAGCCATTTAAGGTCTTCGCTGTTTTCCAGCATTCTCACTCCCCAATACCAGGATTCAGGCGTTAAACCAGCTTTTTGTAGTGCAGATCAACTAAAGAAAGGAGTCTATCATGACTAGGAAGAACAGAAAAAGAGTCCAGGTCAGTGATCCTGTTGCGGAGGTTCGCATAAGCCCTGTTCGTGTGAATGGTCATCAGGTAACCCACAAGGGAGTTGAAATACAGCTCGATGATGGGTCCTGGGAAGCTATCAATATCCACTCTAACGACTACAACCTTGTTCCCAATGCCGATGCTGACAGAGTTGCCAAGCAGATACTTGCTGATAGTGCCTATGGCTGGGAGAAGAAGGATGAGATCTGGACAGGCCGATACTGGGCTGCGCTCTATCAGGCCGATTCAGATGTGGAAGCTCCTTCTGTTGGAGATGCCCTTAGCCTTGGTCTGAGGGTAGAAAACAGCTACGATGGAAGCTGCCAGTTCAGGCTGATACTCATGGCATATGTGCTCTCTTGCTCGAATGGCCTGGTCGTCCCCCAGCACTTCGCCAACTACAGAATGAGGCACACAATGAACAACGAGTTCGATACTGCAGAGGCAGTATACGTTCTGAACTCCGGTATGGAGCAGGTAGTAGGTCTTCTGCCGAAGATCGATGAGCTTTCCAGAACACCTTTGACCCTCTCTCTGCTTTCACGAGTAGCAAAGGAAACATCCATACCCAAGCGTGACTGGGGATACATCGCTGAGAACATTGGTGATGCTTCAAACGCATGGGATCTCATGCAGGCCATTACCCACAGGCTGACGCACTATGGACGTGGAAGATCAAGCCTTCACTACCAGGAAGAGATAGGCAACTACTTCATGGGACGGATCGTTCAGGGTATTCCAGCCTGAATGATGCCATACCTTAAAACAGAAGAACAAAATCTATGAATCGATAAGGAGGATTCCATGGGTTCAGAGGACAGCATAGCAAATGAACTAGTACCTAATTGCAGAAGTTAATGCTATGTGATATATTTGATGGGTCTGTTATATACCCATCAAGGAGGAAGCATGGCTTACACTTCTGCTCCA
>LQBI01000005.1 GCA_002030045.1 Candidatus Aegiribacteria sp. MLS_C
ACCATCTCGCCGTATTCCTCCAGCTCGGCGGCTCCCCCGCGCAGGCGGGGATGGACCGGGCGCGGCGCACCTGCGGAAGGGCGAGGCCGTGGCTCCCCCGCGCAGGCGGGGATGGACCTTGATCTGATGATGATGTCAGCGGCACGCGTGCGGCTCCCCCGCGCAGGCGGGGATGGACCGTTCCCGGGGAAGGACACACCGGACGGCTCCGCGGCTCCCCCGCGCAGGCGGGGATGGACCCGGCGGCGGTATCCCCTGGAGCAGATTCAGGCAGGCTCCCCCGCGCAGGCGGGGATGGACCCAGCAATGCCGCACGATTCCAGTGCTTCGATGAGGCTCCCCCGCGCAGGCGGGGATGGACCGACATTAGTCTTCTACTGGCAACGGCCAAGGAAGGCTCCCCCGCGCAGGCGGGGATGGACCCTGTGGGTACTGTCCGAGGAGATACCGTACCCGGGCTCCCCCGCGCAGGCGGGGATGGACCCAGTATTCCAACTGTACGAGTTCTTCGGCGAATGGCTCCCCCGCGCAGGCGGGGATGGACCCAGGATACGATGTTTCGTCCTGAGAATCATATAGGCTCCCCCGCGCAGGCGGGGATGGACCTGGTACCATCTCGCCGTATTCCTCCAGCTCGGCGGCTCCCCCGCGCAGGCGGGGATGGACCTTATCCAAATTATCTCCAGGTCGGATCCTGGAAGGCTCCCCCGCGCAGGCGGGGATGGACCCTCGGTAGCCTCGTCGAAGGCGTAGAGGTCCCGGGCTCCCCCGCGCAGGCGGGGATGGACCCCTAGACTGGCCGCTATGAAAACCGTCGTCGTCGGCTCCCCCGCGCAGGCGGGGATGGACCCCCGGTTTCAGAGCACCCGCCTTCGTAATATATGGCTCCCCCGCGCAGGCGGGGATGGACCCGGCGAAAGCGACACCAAGACTGTCTACCTCAAGGCTCCCCCGCGCAGGCGGGGATGGACCCCGGTGAAGAAATGGTTGAGTGGTGGATAAGCGGGCTCCCCCGCGCAGGCGGGGATGGACCCCCGCACATCAAGCGGGGCACAAGTTACCTCCGGGCTCCCCCGCGCAGGCGGGGATGGACCGCATTGATGCAGCTATTGCACAGCTTGAACTGGGGCTCCCCCGCGCAGGCGGGGATGGACCCGCGATGCAATCCCCAGGCTTCAAAGATCCGACGGCTCCCCCGCGCAGGCGGGGATGGACCGTTATCTTGGAGCCATTGGAGGGAATCGGCGGAGGCTCCCCCGCGCAGGCGGGGATGGACCGACAAAGAACCCTGGCACGATACGCAAGATACTGGCTCCCCCGCGCAGGCGGGGATGGACCTGCCAAGCCAACGACAAAAGCACATACCTTGTCGGCTCCCCCGCGCAGGCGGGGATGGACCGGGTGCATGTGGATATGCGACCGCCCGTGGTGGGGCTCCCCCGCGCAGGCGGGGATGGACCGGACGATGACAAAACCACCTGGTATTCGGTCGAGGCTCCCCCGCGCAGGCGGGGATGGACCTTACACAAGCAAATTTTATCTACATCAAAATAGGGCTCCCCCGCGCAGGCGGGGATGGACCTCCATGGCCAGTGTAGCGGTCCATACGATGTTGGGCTCCCCCGCGCAGGCGGGGATGGACCCCTGGAACGGCACCGGACGGCGGCATACTCAATGGCTCCCCCGCGCAGGCGGGGATGGACCGTAGTAAAGCACCAGCTCACGAACTGCCATCGAGGCTCCCCCGCGCAGGCGGGGATGGACCGACGAACTGGCCGGGGCATCTCGATGTTGACCCGGCTCCCCCGCGCAGGCGGGGATGGACCTTATCAATCCAAATCGGGAAGTGGTGGAATAATGGCTCCCCCGCGCAGGCGGGGATGGACCTTCGGTGAACCAGACACTATCCTTGTCAACCTCGGCTCCCCCGCGCAGGCGGGGATGGACCCAAGGTGCCTTATCTCCAGGCCCTTGAGCGTGTGGCTCCCCCGCGCAGGCGGGGATGGACCCGTAATCCCCGGCCATCGTAGAGCAGTCGAAGGGGCTCCCCCGCGCAGGCGGGGATGGACCGTGGAACTATAAGGATGACAGCTATCCCGCTGCAGGATACCGAGCACATGTAGGGTATGACATTACCTGACGATGGTCCGGGAGCCGTGTCCGGAGGGGCAGGCGACCGTTATCAGTGCGGGGGTCTCCTGAACAATGTAGGACTGCTGTGAGAGGGGGCAGACGGGGAGCGTGTCGGGAAGAAGATCGATGACGCTGGTACCGCCGTTCTCCATGGACGCTTCGTAAATCAGGCCTTCCAGCTCGAAGGCGAGGGAGTCGAGCCTGGCCCTGCAAGCCTGGACGGCAAGCTCCGTTCGAATGCTCTCCAGCTCATCTTCGCTGATGAGTCCCCTGCTTGTCTCTCTGGCGCAACTGGCTGGAACAACAAGGACCGTCATCAGCGTAAGCACCACCGGAAGGAAGACAGCCCGTCTCATCTCAGTCTTCTGATGGCCTCGGCGGGGTCATGGGAACCTGTTATGAAGGAACCGCTCACCAGGATATCCGCGCCTGCCTGAACCAGAGCCCGGGAGTTTGAGTCGTTAACTCCCCCGTCCACCGCCACCAGGGCCTCCCCGCCTCCGTGGGAGTCCAGGAGTTCCCTGGCCATCCGCACCTTACCGTGCAGGTGCGCCATGTGCTCCTGGCCCCCGTACCCGGGATTGACGGTCATAATGAGCACCAGGTCAACGGACTTCGCCTCCCAGCGCAGCATGTCCAGGGGCGTGGAGGGGTTGAAGGCCAGTCCGGCCAGGCAGCCGGCTTCACGTATCCTGCAGAGCAGGCGGTCCATATGTGGGTCCACCTCGGCATGAACGGTTATGTATCCGCATCCTGCCTCAGCGAAAGCATCGATTAGGTCTCCGGGCCTGCTCACCATCAGATGGGCGTCCACCGGTATGTCCACCGAGGAGCATACCGCCGCCGCCACTCCGGACCCCACCGTGAGAACGGGGACGAAGACACCGTCCATCACGTCAAGGTGGATCATGTCCGCGCCTGCGTCCTGCAGACTCCTGGACGCAGGACCCAGCATGCCCTGGTCGCATCCAAGTATCGAAGGGGCCACAAGCACCCGGCTCACCAGTTGCCCCACTGGCTGTCGGACCTGCCGACCACCACGATGACCGAGTCTCCCGGGGCGTATCGCGTGCCCGCCGGGGTCATCTGCTCGAGAACCATCCCGTCCTGGACTATGTCGCCCGTGCTCCTCTCCTCTATAACGAGCACCAGGTCGTTGACGGAGGCTATATCCAGGGCCGCGGACTCGGTCATGCCCACGAACCTGGGCACCCCGTCCCACCCGGTGGAAACCAGGAGCCTCACCGGGACGGTGACCGCCAGGCTGTCGTACTGCCGGGGACACACGCCGACGACCGTACCCTCGGGAAAAAGCGGATGGGGTATCCAGCTCCTGCCTATTGAGTACAGCTGCCAGTCGGCTATCTTCTCCTCGGCCTGTACGGCGGACATACCGATGAGTGAATCGGGGTAGTACTGCCTGTAGAGAGGGCCGATGTTCCAGAAGATGCTCACCGGCGCGCCCCTGGGCGTCATGGAACCGGGAGGCGGGTCCTGCCTGACAACGGTGCCTATGGATTCCATGGGGCCGTACTCTGACCACTGCCCGGCCATCACGAGGCTTGCTGATTCGATCTCCCTCTGGGCGTCCTGCCTGGTGAGGCCTATGACGTCGGGAACGGTAACGGGAGCGGAGACCGCGCCTATGGATGATATGAACCTGGGGGTCTCGAAGATCGTCGGCGCGAGTATCAGACCTGTGACAAATGCCAGTAGCGCTCCGGAAACGGCCAGTATGAGGAACCTCACTGCAGGTCTCAATCCACTCTCCTCCAGGCGACGGCGAAGAGGCCGTCAATGCCGTGCTCAGGTGGGAATATGCCAATCGCGCCATCGGTGACAAGTTCGGCCGGAGCGTCTAGCGGGACCCTGCGGAAGTCATCGCGGCACTCCTCGAACACGCGCACCTGGCCCTGGTTCTCCTCCTCCTCCAGGCTGCATGTGGAGTATACAAGGTACCCTCCCGGGGCCACAAGCGCGGAAGCCGAGGCAAGCAGCTCCCTCTGGAGGACCGTCATGCCTTCAAGGTAGTCGGCGGACCATTTCCACCTGGCATCGGGGCGCCTGCGGTAAACGCCTGTATTGGTGCACGGGGCATCGACCAGCACCATTCCGAAGGAACATGCCAGGGGCGGCCGGGTACCGTCGCCTACCAGTGGATGACAGCCGGTCCAGCCCAGCCTTCGGAAGTTCCCCATCCACCTCTCCATCCTGCCAGGGCTTGAGTCCATGGATACCACTGAGACCGCCGTCTCACCGAGGTGGTGGGTCTTGCCGCCGGGGGCGGCGCCTATCTCGAGTACATCGAGGCCTGCGGCAAGCCCGGCACATGTCCTGCCCACCAGGGCAGCGGCCTCGTCCTGGAGGTAGAAGGGGCCGTCAAGCGATTCCAGGGGGCTGGAGCCCGTCCTGGGAAGAATCCTGTAGTCCTGCAGCCAGGACCCCGGCGCCAGGCCTTCTCCTCCTCCGCCCATGCATGCTCCCAGGTCCGGAATACCGTTGTTCCACCGCATCAGTGCTTCGGTCCTCTCCGGGCCGAACGCTGCGGTCCACCTGTCCACGAGATCTTCGGGATGGGACCATCTCTCCGCCGGGGAGGCGGAATCCGGGTCGGGCTCCCCTTCCCCGGCGAGTTTCCTGAGAACGGCGTTCACGAGGCCGCCGCCCCTGTGGCCGAAGAGAGCATCCACCGTCTCTGAGACGGCTGCATGGGGAGGGGTGTCCAGAAGAATGAGCTGCGCGGCGCCTATCCTGAGGGCCGCGAGTATGCGGGGGTCCAGGTCCTGCAGGGGTCTGCTGCAGTAGCGGGCCAGGGCCCTGTCGAGCCTTGCCCGCCAGACCGTGGTCTCCCGAAGCAGCCTGAGAGCGAAGGCCCGGTCCCTACCGTGAAGGCGGAAGACCGTATCCTCACCGGCAAGGGCCCTTATCGCCGCTCTTCTGGACCGCGCTCCGGAAGAACCCCTACTCGACGTTTTCCACCTTCTCCAGTTCGGGGAATATGGACCTGAGGTTCCTCTCCACGGTCCACTGGAGGGTAACCGTGGCCATGGCGCAGCCGGAACAGGCCCCCTGGAGCCTGACCTTCACCACGTTCCCGTCAAGTTCCACGAACTCTATGTCCCCTCCGTCCCTCTGGAGGAAGGGTCTTATCTTCTCGATCTCTTCCTTCACGTTCCCGGCGTTGAACTCCTTGGTTTCCACTTTTTCCATCAGGGACCTCCGATCCTCATACCTGTGATATGACCAGGGACACCATGGTCATCAGCTTTATCAGTATGTTGAGGGCAGGGCCGCTGGTGTCCTTGAAGGGGTCCCCCACCGTATCCCCGATGACAGCGGCCGAGTGCTCCGGCGTGCCCTTACCGCCGTACTCGCCCTGCTCTATGTACTTCTTCGCGTTGTCCCAGGCGCCTCCCGCGTTGGACATGAAGACCGCGAGCAGGACTCCCGAGGCTATGGATCCCGCGAGGACGCCCCCCAGCGTCTCGGCCCCGGAATCTCCGAAGGCGAAGTAGACTGCCACGGGTATCACCACAGCCAGTATTCCCGGCAGGATCATCTCCCTCAGGGCGCCCCTGGTGGATATCTCAACACATCTGGCGGTATCCGGTTCCGCCTCCCTGTCCATGAGCCCCTTTATCTCCAGGAACTGCCGTCTGACCTCCTTGACCATGTCCATCGCGGTCCTTCCGACAGCCCTCAGGGTCAGGGATGCGAAGATGTAAGGCAGCAGGGCTCCGAACAGGAGACCGGCCACCACGTTGGCCTTCAGGAGGTCTATGGCCCGAAGACCAGTGGAGGCTGCATAGGCGCTGAAGAGGGCCAGGGCGGTCAGTGCGGCGGACCCTATGGCGAACCCCTTGCCCATGGCCGCAGTGGTGTTGCCCAGGGAGTCCAGCTTGTCGGTCTTCTGCCTGACCTCTCCGGGAAGCTCCGACATCTCCGCTATTCCGCCGGCGTTGTCGGCCACCGGTCCGTAGGCGTCCACGGACATTGTCATGCCAACGTTCATCAGCATGCCCAGTGCGGCCAGCGCGATTCCGTAGAGACCGGCGAAGTGGTAGCTCACGAGTATGGCGGCGGATATGAGGAGTATGGGCAGGATCGTGGACTCCATTCCAACCGCGATGCCCTCTATGATGCAGGTGGCGGGTCCCGTCTGAGTGCTCCTGGATATCCTCCTGACGGGAGCTCCGCTGGTGTAGTACTCGGTTATGAGCCCGATGGCGGTCCCGGAGACGATGCCGCAGACAAGGGCCCAGAAGATGCCTATACTGACACCGAATGCCATTATCAGTAACAGGGCCAGCACCAGCGACAGTATCGTGCTGATGAAGGTGGAGTTCCGAAGGACGGTGGCCGGGCTTCCACTCCTGCTGAGTACCTTTACCGAGACCACCCCGGCGATGCTGGCCAGCGTACCCGCAGCGGCCAGTATCATCGGGAGAGCGATCAGAGTGGCCGATCCTCCCGAAGCGCCTCCCGAAATAAGCCCGGATGGAACTCCGGTGATGGTGAACCCGAAGGCCAGGACCACCGCGGCAATGATGCTGCCCACGTAGGATTCGAAGAGGTCGGCCCCCATGCCTGCGACGTCGCCCACGTTGTCGCCCACGTTGTCGGCTATCACCGCGGGGTTCCTCGGGTCGTCCTCGGGTATGCCCGCCTCCAGTTTGCCTACAAGGTCGGCTCCCACGTCGGCGCTCTTGGTGAAGATGCCGCCCCCCACCCTGGCGAACAGGGCTATGGAGCTTGCACCCATGCCGAACCCGGTGATGTTCTCGAGTGAGACCGGGCCGATGACCGATTCCACCAGGTCCCTGAGCATGGGCGAGTTCATGTAGAGCAGGTAGAAGACGGAAACTCCGAGGAGTCCCAGGGTGGCCACCGCCAAACCCATCACGCTCCCGCCGCTGAAGGCCACGGAGAGGGCGCGGGAAAGACTGTGCCTGGCGGCCTCGGTCGTCCTCACGTTGCCTATTGTGGCCGCGTTCATGCCTATGTAGCCGGCCAGCATGCTGCAGCCGGCGCCGGCGACGAACGCCAGAGAGGTGCCGGAATCTACACCGAGGTACAGCGCCAGTGCCACCACGACCACGAAGGCCAGCAGTATACGGTACTGTGTCTTCAGATAGGTCATGGCGCCGGAATGGATCATCTCCGCCAGACGGACCATCCTGTCAGTTCCCGCCGGCTCTCTTTTCAGGCTCCTGAACCTCAGGTATGCCACGATGCCTGTGAGCACCGCGACCAGGATCCCCGCATATCGGAAAGCGACCTGAGAGGCAGTCATTTACGCTCCTTGCTGCTATTGTCATGCAATGCCGTGAGATATCGACCCTTTGTTCGGAAGTGTGCCTTTTCTACTCCCGGGAATGCTCCGGGTCAAGGCTCATACCTCTCCGCGAGTCCAGCTATGATGGAGGAGGTCGAGTGGCCGCCCACCAGCGGCACTATCTCCACCCGCCCCCCCGAGGCCAGGACGGGTTCCGCTCCCACAACGGTATCCACTGTGTAGTCACCGCCCTTGACCAGCACGTCGGGAAGGAGGAGACCGATGAGTTCCGAAGGAGTGTCCTCGTCGAAGGGGACCAGGTAGTCCACCGACCTGAACTCGGAAAGGACCTCGAGTCTGGAAGGAAGATCGTTGACGGGGCGGCCGTAACCCTTGAGCCTACTGACGGATCCGTCGGTGTTCACTCCAACCATGAGGGCATCTCCCATGGACCTGGCTGTGCGGAGGATATGGACGTGCCCTGGATGCACGATGTCGAAGCAGCCGTTGGTGAACACCAGGACGAGACCCTTCTCGCGAAGCCCCCGGCGAACCCCTTCGGCCTCAGTCCTGGAGAGTACCCTCGCCGCTGGAATAGCGCTCCACCTCCCTCATGATGTCCTGCGGTCTGACCGCGTAGACCCCCGGCTCGCCGCAGGTGGCAGCTGCGGCGAAGACCGATATCCTGACCCCGTCCTCCAGAGTCAGGCCCGCCGCCATCGAGAGGGCCATTACGGCTATGACGGTGTCACCGGCTCCGGAGACGTCGAAAACATGCATTGCCGCAGCCGGTCTGTGGAAGGGCTCCCGGTCCCTCCTGCAGAGAAGGCTGCCCCGGGAACCCAGTGTGATGAGCACCGCTCCCGCCTCGAGCCTCTGAAGGATATCGTTCCCCGCTCCGGCAGCGTCCTCGACTGAAGAAACCTCCCTTCCCAGTGCCATGGATACCTCGAGCCTGTTGGGCTTGAAAAGGTCGCAGCGCCTGTATTCAAAGAAATTGATGAACTTGGGGTCCACTGCCACCGGCACTCCACGGCTTCCGGCGATGTCGATGATCCGGGGTATGAGCCCGGGTGTCAGGACGCCCTTGTTGTAATCCTCCAGGACCACCACGTCCATACCGTCCATCAGCCCGGAGATCCCGCCCAGGATCCTGTCAGCAAGCTCCGCGGACACGGGACGGGTGACCTCCCTGTCAAGCCTTATCAGCTGATGACCGGATGACATGACCCTGGTCTTGGAGGTGGTGGGTCTCCGGTCGTCCATCACCAGAGCGGTGGTATCGATGCCCTCTGCGGAGAGGAGGTCCGTCAGGATCTCGCCCTCCCTGTCCAGTCCGGCGGTCCCGGCCATGAAGGGGATCCCTCCCAGGGACAAGATGTTCCGTGCCACATTGGCGGCACCCCCCGGGACCCAGTGGCCCTCGCTGCTCTCCAGTGACACTATCGGCACAGGCGCCTCGGGGGATATCCTGTCAACCCTGCCCTCCAGGTAGTGGTCCAGAATGAGGTCCCCCACGACTAGAACCCTTTTCCCGCGCAGGCATTCGAGTATGTTTCCAATGTTGTCAGGTATCACAGATACCTCCGTCCGGGAATCAGTATATAACCTGTACGGGCCGCCGACAAAAGGAGAAACCGTGAAGCCTAAGATGATGAAACCACCCACCCAAATCAACGCCGATGCGGCTGATACCGATGGAGTTTACAGCAACGTCTTCTTCATCGCCGCCTCGAGGGCCGAATTCGTACTGGATTTCGCCAGGGTGGTTCCAGGTGTGAACGGGGCCAGGCTCAAGTCCAGGGTCATAGTCTCCCCCCACCGTATGAAGGCTCTGGTCAGCGCGCTCCAGGCTCAGGTAGAAACCTACGAGAACAAGTTCGGAAAGCTCGAGGGCGAGGGGCAGACCTCATTCGGCTTCCAGACCAAGGGCATGGAGGAAGAGGGGATCGATCAATGAGAACAGCCCCCTTCAGGATGGATGAATGCAGCTGAGATCCCTGGCAACCTTCCAGTGGAGCCTGGCCGTATTCCTCTCGGTCTTTCTCTGGGTAGTCTCCATCGAGGAAAGGAACTTCACTGTGAGGCGTGACCTCCCTGTAACCGGACCCTCCCTGCCTTCCGACTTCATTGTCCTCCACCAGTCGGAAGGAGAGGACACCGTGACCGTGACCTTCAGGGGGAACGGCATCGAAGTGCTCATCGATCAGCTGGCGAGGAGACCCGAGGCGGTCAGGCTGAGCATCACCATTGCGGACCAGTCGCTTGAATTCCCGGTTTCCCTGTCCAGTGACTTCACTGCGGAGGATGTGGTCTACTCCGACGGGTCCTATTCACGTCTCGCCCCCGAGTCATTCACTCCAGCCGGCGTAACGCTCACCGTTGACCGCACCGTCGGCAGGAACCTCCCTGTGGCGGTCAGGACTGCATCAGGCATCCCCGAGAGGTATTACTGGAGAGTGTCATCGCTGGAGGAGGTGGAGGTCAGGGGCGCGGTATCCGTCCTTGAAAACCTTGACAGCCTGGTGACCCAGCCGGTTCACCCGGACTCGGGGAGGATTACCGCCTCCATCGTAAGACCGGAGGGTGTGATCCACATGAGCCCTTCATCCATCGCACTGGAACTGGTCCCTCCGGTGGATGTGATCTCCAGGATCAGGTAGACGTGCGCATATTGACAGGTATTAAAGATGATGGGTAGATTCAGTCCGGTGTTCTGTATAATCGACGGCTGGAGAGAACAGCAAATTGTACATATTGTGGAGGATTAGTATATGAGATCCAAGATTCTTGTGAGAATTCTGATAGTACTTCTGGCTGCCTTTCTCATATTCAGGATTCATCAGAGAGTCGAGACCTACAGGGTCCCCAGGGACATGTGCCGTTCGCAGGTCAGCGTCCTGGCGGAAGCGAACATACATCACATGTTCGAACAGGAGGGAATCCCCGCCCCCGATCTCGACAGTCTTCTCACATATTCCAGGTCCAGCGGCTACTTCGAAACCGCGATGGGCGCCGACAGCATCACGGTCACCTTCGGGGACGATCTCTCCAGGCAGGTCCTCATTCCCGACCAGTGGAAGGACCTCTGGAACGAGAACGCCATACAGAGCATACAGTCCTCTCTCTCCGACCTCCGGGAGCAGCATTCCGCCGTCGGGAACGAGATCGCTTCCGCCGAATCCGAACTGGGATACTCACTTGACTCCCTGATATCGCTGAGGGAGATCTACATACTGGAGAACCCGGAGGAGGAAGAGGGCGCGGGCGAGGATGACGAGGAAGTCCTGACGCCGGGCGAGTACTTCGACGACTCCGTTGGGTTCAGCGCTCAGGAACTGATCGACCAGGAATCGTCGCTGGCCTCTTCAGTGGATTCCGTGACCGCCGTCCTGCAGAATTTCAACGACGTGATAGCCCCGGCCCGCAGGGATTCGGTGGCCGCCACGGTGATGGCCGTATGTCCCTCGCTATGGGAAGACGGCTACTTCGATTCGCTATACTCCTACGACCCCAAGCTCGCCCTCGGCACCCAGTTCTCCATATCCTGTCCCAACATAGACCGCCACGGCGGCGTGGTCGGGGGCTTCGTCGAGAAGGACTTCCCTGATTCGGTCTTCTTGGAACCCGACTGGGCCGAGACCCAGCTTGTCTACAGGTTCCCCGAATACGCACAGATGAGACGGCTGCAGGCTTCCAGGGCCAACCTCGTCAGGGCGGCGGAGGAGGAGGCTGCGTACCTTGCTCAGCGGTATCCCATGATAGTAGCACCCAAGGACCCGCAGAACCTCGAGGTCGACATAGATGCCCTGATAGATCCCCTGGGCGGGGAGTACGTATTCGAGCTGCAGCCTGATACCACCTATACCTTCTACGAGAACCCCGAGGGCCGGACCGCACTGGCCCGGGGAGACTCGGTAACGGTGGAGACCGTCAAGTTCATCGGCTACACCACCGCCGATCCTGACACCTCGAGGGTGGAGGTCTTCTTCTCCCACCCCATGACCTTCCCCAGCAGGGCCGATGGCGCGGATCCGGACAACAGCGACCAGGTCACCCTCATAATGTACTGGGAGAGGTCCGAGTCCGGTTCACTCAGGATCGACGAGAGGGATATCGACCTCATAGACGCGCCGACCTGGGAATTCATCAGTTCCCACTACGGTTCCCGGGACACCACAGTCACGGAGTGATCGACGGGTATCCCTCCATTATCCCTGGAACCCAGCAGCACAGCAAGGGTATAGGGTTTATGGACAGCGCCGGGCGTACCTCCCCATCGACACGAGCGACCCAGCCACGAACCGACGTTAATCAGCAATCAACAGTTTTTCGGAGGTATGGAATGCCGGACGTTTTCATGGAGATAGACAGGACCACTGAAAGGACTGATAACCAGTACCTCCTGGCCCTTGCCATAGCAAAGCGTGTCAGGAAGCTCAGGTCGGGAGCCCCGGCCCTCGTTGACGACGTGGATGATCCCAGACGCAAGCCATTCAAGGCAGCCATGGAGGAATTCGCCAGGGGGAGGATACTCTACGGCCTCGAAGAGGATAGCCAGTAGGATCGCAGTCGACCTGAAGATGCGGCTGGCGGAACGAGAGGAAAGGAAGATCCATAAATGAGGTTTGCCATTCTGATAGTATCCACGGTCATGCTCGCTGCGGCAGGCTGCGGGACGCAGGGGACCGCCGCAGGCAACGAGGCGGATACCTCCCGGGTGTACGCCACCGTGGGTGAAGTTGACATCACAGAGAAGATGATGAACGAGGAACTAGACCTGATACCACCCTACCAGAGGAGTTCCTTCGAGTCTCCCGAGGGCAGGAGGCTTCTGCTGGACCATCTCGTCGAGCGTGAACTCCTCCTGCAGGAAGCGGAGAAGCTTGGACTGGAGGAGGATTCCTTCGTGGTTGCACAGATCGAGCTGGCTATGCAGCAGGTCGAGGCGGCAAGGGAAAGAGCCCTCATACAGACCTACTACCAGCAGTACGTGGTGGACCAGGTCGTTGTTCCCGAAGAGGATATACTGGCCTATTACGATGACCACGTCGATGACATCTACCACCAGGAACCACAGGTCAGAGTATCGCAGATACTCCTGAACTCGCCTGAGGACACCAACGCCGTCGTCGACGCCCTCGATTCAGGCGAGTCTTTCGAGGCACTGGTCGAGCGGATGAGCCAGCACCAGCCCACCAGGAACGACGGAGGCAACATGGGCTGGATCACCCTTAACTCCCCAATGCCATACCTCGGGGAACAGGCCGAGATCGTCCGCGAACTCTTCCAGGCCGACACCGGCCAGGTCCTGGGACCTTTCTCCACGACCATGGGGTACCACTTCTTCAGGGTCGACGAGAGGAAGGAAGAGGGGAACCGTCCTCTGGAGGAGGTCAGGGAGTCCATAGAGAACACCCTGATGCCCACTCTGGTCAACTCCTACTTCGAGGAGACCGTCATCCCGGGTCTGCGGGAATCCTACGGTGTCTCAATCAACGACGAGGCTTTCCTTCCCGGCGAGAGCGTCCCCGCGGATTCGCTGTTCCAGTCGGCCCAGAACATGATGGAGACGGACCCCCGGACCGCAGTGGAGTACTACAGGCTCTTCATCCGGAGGTTCCCGGACGACGAGCATGCCCATCAGGCCCAGTTCCTGATAGGCTTCACGCTGTCCGAGTACATGCGGGACTACGAGACCGCCGAGGTCGAGTTCCAGAGGCTTATCGACAACTATCCCGAGTCCGATTTCGTCGACGACGCCCAGTGGATGATCGAGAACATGGGCGTTCCTCCCGAGAGCCTCTTCATAGAGAGCCGGGAAACGATGGATGAGACAGTGGAGGATGCCGGGACAGAATAATCCCTGCTCCTCCTGCAGCGGAATGCGGGCACCCGGGGCTGCGGCCCCGGGTGCCTTCTTTCAGGCCGGGTCACTATGGACCCGGGGCTGCGGCCCCGGGTGCCTTCTTTCAGGCCGGGGTCACTATGGACCCGGGGCTGCGGCCCCGGGTTCCTTCTTTCAGGCCGGGGTCTTTCCCCGGTGTTCCGTGTCACCCATATTCGCCCTGTACATACCTGGCACGGGAGGTGTCGCTTGAACGGTAGAAGACTGTCGATCCTTACCGCATCTTCCATCCTGCTCCTTCTCGTTGCGGGATGCGGGCCGGTCAAGGACGAGGATACCCCTGAGGGTCTCACCGCGCTGGCCGGTCACGCCGAGGAATCGGGCAACGCAGCCGAGGCGCTCCGCTATTACACCATGGCCCTGGACAAGTTCCCCGACAACCCGCTCCAGGCATCCTGGGACCTGGGCAGGGGCCGCGCCCTGATGTCCCTTGGAAGGCTGGACGAGGCCTCCCAGGCCGCAGCAGGGGCGTTACTGGGTGCTCCCGACTCCCACACCAAGGCTGCCGCAAGGCTGCTCTCGGCAGAGATAGCCTACAGGAGGGGCGAATTCCGTAACGGTGTCGAGAACCTGGTGATGATGGAACAGGAAAGCCTCGACAGCGATGAGGCTCAGCGGGCGGTGGAACTACTCCGCGAACTCCTGGCCAGGATGGAGATGGACTACCTGACGGCCGAACCCGCTTCCGGCTGGAGCCAGGTCTTCTTCCTCCTTGAGCTGGAGCAGCGTTACGCCGACCAGGGCGAGATGCAGAAGGCGGTGATGGTGGGCATGGAGATAGACAGGCTCTTTCCGGAAGCACATGAGCGCTACGGAAGGCCTGAGATAATCCCCGACGAGGGAGGGTTCGTCGCCCTCCTACTGCCCCTCTCCGGCGACGGGTCGGCCTACGCGGAAAGGGTCAGGACCGGAGCGGAGCTGGCCTTCGACAGGCACGCGGACCTCCACATGAGGACACCGGACCTGATCACGTTCGACTGCTCGGGTGACAGCGCCGGGATTGAGGAGATAATGAGGTCCCTGGGAGCCAATCCTCTATGCATTGGAGTGATAGGCCCGCTCACCAGCAGCGAGGCGCTTCTTGCCGCCCCGCTGGCACAGGAGCGGGAGCTGCCGATGCTTACCCCTACCGCCACCTCCGTCGACCTGGACGGTTACGGGAGCTACGTGCACAGGCTGGTGGTCTCGGGAGGTGACGAGGCCGCGGCGGTGGCGGAATACGCGGTCAGGAGGGCGGGATGCCACTCCCTGGCAATCATCCATGAGTTCACTTCGGAATCGGTCTCCGCCGCGGATCAGTTCTCCACGGTGGTGAGGGAGCTGGGCGGAGAGATAGTGGGCATGGAGGGGTACGAGACGGGTTCCACCGACTACAGGGACCAGATAAACGCCATCAAGTACTCCCATCCCGACGGCATCTTCCTCCCCGTTACCGCATGGGACGCCATACAGCTGGCGCCGCAGCTCCGTTTCTACAGGGTGGACGCCAGGCTGTTCGGAACATCCGGATGGGACGACGAGATACTCCTGGAACAGGGGAGAGAATACGTGGAGGGAGCCGTCTTCCCGGTCTCCTTCGGCTCCGGGTCCATGAACCCCGCCACGGCCAGGTTCTCATACTTCTACCAGAGGAAACACGGAGAGCATCCGAACATCCTTGCGGCCCAGGGCTTCGATGCGGCGGAGATGGTCCTCGAGGCATTGGGCGGGGCCGCACCGTCAAGGGCATCCCTGGAGGAGCACCTTCAGGGCATCCAGGTCTACTTCGGGGCAACGGGCATGTGCACTCTTGGCAACGTATCCATACCCAGGTCCTCCTACCCGCTGGTCACGGTCACCGACGGAGAGATAGTCAGCATTGAGTAACCCTCGTGACCGGGGTGCGTTCTGGGGAGTTGACATTGGCGGAACCACCATCGTCATCGGCTTTCTGGAAAACGGTTTCAGGAGAGTGGCGACCATGGACATGGATATTCGGGAATCCCCCGAGCGTACCCTCGAGAGGCTGTCTGAAGCTATGGAGGGTACGGGTACCCCGGCGGGGGCCGTGGGTGTCGGCATCGCAGGCCTGGTGGACGCGGGCAGGGGAATCCTGGTCTCTTCTCCCAACCTCCCGGAATGGCGCGACTACAATGTCAGGGAAAGGCTCTCGCTTCTTCTCCGGTGTCCCGTAATCGTCGACAACGACTGCAACGTCTTCGCCATCGGGGCCCTCTCCAGGGGTCTCATACCCGGAAGCGGTCTCTGGCTCATGGTCACACTGGGGACCGGCATAGGCGGGACAATCATCCTGGACGGCAGGATAGTGTACGGAACGGGTTTCGCAGGAGAGTTCGGCCACATGACCGTGGAAGCCTACGGAAGGGAATGTCCCTGCGGCTCCAGGGGATGCTGGGAGAGGTACGCCGCCGCCGGCGCCCTTTCCAGGTACTACTCCGAATTCGGAGGAGAGGAGGGAACGAGGCCCGTTGTAATAGCCGAAAGGGCGGCGGCGGGTGACGTGAACGCATCCAGCGCATTCACGAGGTTCGGAGAATGGCTCGGCATAGGGCTCGCAAACCTCTACCACTGCCTGAACCCCGAAGGTGTCTTCCTGGCCGGCGGACTGTCCGGCTCGGCCGATCTCTTCCTGCCTTCGGCAAGGAAGGAGTTCAGTTCCAGATGCGGTTACGAGTGGAACGTGATGCAGCTGCCAGCCAGCTCCACGGCAGGCGCCGAGGGGGCCGCCCTCATGGCCGTACGGCGCTTCGACGGGGCTGAAGAGGGAGCCTGATGTCCCTTCTTATGATCGTCCTGCTCTCCCTCACGTCGCAGCCGCTCGGGCAGGACAGCCTCGACACCGATTCCGTTTCCGTGCAGGGTTCGCTCGAGACCATAGCCTATTCGGCTGATTCCCTGGTCTTCAGGCCTGCGGACGGCGATCTCCTGCTTGTGGGAACGGTTACAGTGGACTACAGGGACATGACACTGAGGTCGGATACGGTAGACTACAGTTCAGATGACGAGGTGATAGTCGCCAGGGGCTCATCGGAACTCATGGACCGGGGGGAATCCATCACCGGTTCCGGAATGATATACAACATGAGCACCAGGAAGGGACGCATTCTTCAGGCCGCATCCGAATACGACTTCGGCTTCTACAGCGGTGCCTCCATCACCAGGGTCGGCAGGAACGAGTTCAACATCGTGGACGCCAGGTTCACCACCTGCGAGGACGACACGGCCCATTACCACTTCTACTGTCCGGTCATGAAGGTCTTCCCCGACGACAAAGCGGTAGCGAGGCCGGTATACCTCTACGTTGAGGATACGCCGGTCTTCTACTTCCCGTACTGGGTCTTCCCCATCAGGCGCGGAAGGCAGCCCGGCTTCACCATACCGAAGTTCGGCCAGACGTCCAGGGACGGAAGGTACCTGAGGGAGATGGGTTACTATTTCGTATTCTCCGACTACGCAGACCTCTGGCTCCACGGGGACATCATGGAGAAGACCAGGTTCGTGGTCGCGGCTGACGAGAGACATCGTGTCAGGTACCTGTGCGACGGAAGTCTCAGGACCGAGTGGAGACGGGAGTTCCAGAACCGCCGCGACAGGTGGATGGTCTTCGGCCGGCACCTGCACGACTTCCCCGACGGCACCACCGTGAGGGTCCAGGGGGAGTTCCTCAGCGACAGGTCCTACCTGGAGGAGACTCAGCAGACCCCGGAGGACAGGATGACCGGTGAGGTCAAATCCTGGATAAGCGTGAACAGGTACTTCGGACGGGTCAGCTTCCAGGCCGTACTGGACAGGACCAGCTATCTTAATACCGACCCGGACTCGATACCCGGGGAGACCGAATCGGTACAGGAAGCTCCCGATATCAGGATCTCCCTGCCCTCCGCCCCCCTGTTCAGGACTCCATCTGACCCTGCGCGGATACGCCCGTGGCACTCCGTGTACTGGAACCTGAACACCCATTACCTTTCCAGGGACGTTAGGATGGAGGAGTCCAGGGCCGCCAATTCCGCCTTCAGGCTCACCTCGGGTCTCTCCGCCTCCAGCAGGTTGTGGGGCTGGCTGTCCCTGTCCCCCTCGATAAAGGCTACGGGTACCGTCTACGACAGGGACCGGATGGAGGAGGAATACCCGTGGTGGCTCCACGGCTCCGCCACCCTCACGGCTTCAACCGACATCTACGGCATCTTCGGAGGAGGACTGCTGGGCATAGACGCGCTGAGGCACACCATCACCCCCAGGGTCTCGCTCCAGTGGGCGCCGGACAGGTACTTCGACGGGGAGAGCACGGCCCCTTCGGACTCGGCGGCGGCCAGGTACTACTCCTTCTCCGACTTCGCCCTTCCCTCCTCCAGTAGGACCCTGGGTCTCAGCCTTCTGAACACGCTGGAAGGCAAACGGTCATTCCGGGACCAGATAACGAGGTTCGACATCGCCTCCCTCAACATGTCCACCTCGCTTGACCTCGAGGCGGAGGAGGAACCCTTGTCACCCCTCACCGCAACCCTGGACCTCAGTCCCATGGAAGCCGTGGACCTGACCGGTAGCGGAAGCTGGGACTTCTACGACGGGGAATTCACGGACCTCTCCCTTACATCGACCCTCAGACTGGCTGGATACGACCGCACGCTGCTGCCGGACTCCGGGATCACGGACCTGGGGCTTCCCGTCCGCCTGAACCTCTCGCACTTCTACAGGCACGGCCTTCAGGACAGTCCTTCCATAAGCAAGTTCAGGCTGAACGCATCCCTGGAACTCACTCCCGGGTGGTCCCTGGAGTACAGCGCATACTACGATGCTCTCGGCGGGAGCTTCATAAGCCAGAACTACACCCTCAGAAGGGACCTGCACTGCTGGGAGGCGGTCTTCGTGAGGCACATATCCGACGTGGACAGCGGTTTCTATTTCAAGATCAACATAGTCGAGGTACCTGACATCAAGATCGAACAGCATGTAAGTAATTTCTGATCTATTCTAATATTCATCTATAAATTTGACATTATTTTGTATTATAAATCCTATATTCCTACTCCGATGTTCAACAATCCTCCGTATAGCTTCAAATACAGCCAAATTTATAAAGACTATGAGGGGTTGACATTGAATTTTCTACCTCATAGCTTTGGGCAACAGTCCTTGAGAGGGGGTGAACAAGTGACTAAAAAAGATCTCATCGCCCATGTAGCTGACAACGCCTCCATCACCAAGAAGGAAGCCGGCATCGCCGTCGATGCAGTCCTCGATGGCATCAAGCGTTCTCTCAAGAAGGGCGACAAAGTCAGCCTTGTCGGTTTCGGCACTTTCTCCGTGAAGCATCGCAAGAAGAGGACCGGTGTCAACCCCAGCACCAAGAGGAAGATGGAGTACCCGGCAAAAAAGGTCCCTCATTTCAAGCCTGGCAAGGGTCTGAAGGACAGCGTCCTCTAGTCCACCAGCATACGGCGGGAGGCGGCTTCGTCCGCCTCCCCCATGTTTCCCGCTATCATCATCGTTACGGATGCTTCATCAGCAGCCCTTCCATTCCTGTTATGCGGCAGCTCGGACTTCCGGAGCCTTCTGGCCCGTCGGTCCGGGTCCCATTAGATTAACCGCCGTATTCACAGGACCGCCCCCGGAGCGGTCGGATCGAGAACCGGATCGGACGGACCCATGAGAAAAGGAACCGGGATCGCACTGGCGGTATGCATGGCGGTATCGGCGGCGGTGACCCTGTCCATGCTTCAGACCGAGACCCACACCAACTCCTCCAGCAGGATGGCGACGGTGGAATCCCTCGCTTCCAGGGGCACCTTCGTAATAGACGGCTCGCCTTTCTCCGATACCGTGGACAGGGTGGTCATAGACGGCCGAAGCTATTCCTCGAAACCGCCTGTCCTCTCAGTCCTGGCCGCGGGGGCCTACAGGGTCTTCTCCAGTCTCACCGGCCTCACCTTCCGGACCGATCCCGTCGCGTCCATCGTATTCGTCAA
Organism: Candidatus Aegiribacteria sp. MLS_C; assembly: GCA_002030045.1. Taxonomy (GTDB): domain Bacteria; phylum Fermentibacterota; class Fermentibacteria; order Fermentibacterales; family JCC-6; genus Aegiribacteria. Next base: position 19,283 of record LQBI01000005.1, read on the forward strand.
CACAGTCACCGGAGCCCTGCCCTACCTCCTGATGGTCTACTTCTTCTACCGGTTCGTTCTGGAGCTTTTCGGCCCCGGCCGTACGGCGACCCTGGGTCTCGTCGTCTTCTCCTTCAACTTCATCGGTCTCGGGTACGCAACGGACATCAACAACCACACCCCCGCCGCCGCCTGCCTGCTGGTCTCCTTCTTCCTCGCCTACAGGTCAAGGCATCGGGCAGAACCTGTCGCCGGCACCTGTCACTGGCTGATGTCCGGTTTCCTGGCAGGCCTGGCATCCACATTCGAGTTCTGGGGAGGTATCTTCGCGGTCTCGTTCGCCGTCTACCTCTTCCGGCACGACCCCAGGAGGACGCTGCTCCTGTTCCTTCCGGCGGCCGCTCTTCCGGTTGCCGTCCACTTCCTCCTCAGCCTGATATCGACTGGATCTCTCCTTCCCGTCTACCTTAGAGGCGACCTGTACCTCTTCCGGGACGGATACTGGACCGACCCGGTGGGGATCGACGCTCTGAACGAGCCCAAATACATCTACTTCTTCAATATACTTCTGGGACACCACGGGCTGTTCTCCATGACACCGGTCTTTCTCCTGGCTGCCTGGAGCATCGTGAAGACGGTACGGGACCGGGGGAAGAGGATGCCCGAAGCCCTGGCGGTGGGAGTTCCGGTCCTGCTCACCCTTCTCCTGCTGGGCATCCGCACCAGGAACTACGGAGGGGTCTGCGCAGGCCTGCGCTGGATGATACTGGCAATGCCCCTGCTGTTCCTCTTCGTGGCTGAATGGATCGACCGGCACAGATCCGGAAGGGCCATGGTCCTCCTTGCCGTCCTGTTCCTGATCGGCCTGGCCATGGCGGCGGACGTTCCATGGGCAAACGCCGGTCCCTGGCACAATTCGGCATGGCACAAATACGTCTTCGGTCTCTACTGACCAGGGGAGAGTGCCACCAGTTCCCGCACCTCCCAACCGACACTTTCCGGTCTGACGGAACCCGGGGCTTCGGCGGACCTGCCTGTGCTCCCCGCCTCGCTCCGCACGGCTTCAGCTGCCGCGGTGAATTAGAACGGAGACGCAGCAGGATCACTTTGCAGTTCATCCGGGTTACTTGAAAAGTTGCCCGCCGGAAGGGTCCAGTGCAGCTTCAGAAACCTGAATCCCAGATCACCTGCTTGACAGGCCGCTGTGTTATTCCGATAATGATTTGAGAAATAACAAGAAGGGGTGATCGTTTTGAGGCACATAATAACAGCCGTGGTGGTGATCGTTGCAATTATCCTGATACTGAGATTCGTTCAGTGCTGAAGCTGCCGATGAGGAAGCTTCTGGGTTTCACCGCTTTGCTCGTTTTCCTGATGGTCCTTGCCATCCTCCTGTCCATAATGGACATAATCGATCTCAGGGGTATCGTCGGTTTCTCCAGGAGTTCCACATCCATACTCCAGGTCCTCAGGTCGGAGAGTCTCATGTTCCTTGCCACGGACAGGGTTACCACATACATCTACACTGATATCTGCGATAACAGCCTTATCATGGGAAATCGGGAGGGTGTGCTGATCATGAAGGTCACCTACCTTTTCGGTCTTGACCTTTCGGTCCTGACGGTCGATTCCATTCAGCAGACATCCGGCGGGTACATAATCCATCTGCCGGACCTCGAACTCCTTGAAATGTCCCCTGACCTGACGACGGCGGAGCTATACACCAAGACATCCGGGCTGGTATGGCTCCACGACAGGATATCAGGCTACGATATGCATGAAGCCCTGCTTTCGCAGATGGATTCCGTGGCCACGGAGTTCCTCTTCTCGGAAGGGCTTCTTCCGGAGAGGTCCGAGATAGTATCCCGCCTGAACGGTTTCGCACCGGTCCTATCCGAGTATGCGGGAGCGGACGTTGTCTTCCAGTAGGGATACTGCAGTCCCCGGGCAACGATCGTTGCCTGCCGTCGCCTGGGACCGGGGGTTCAGCATTCACATGTGATCTGTTCGCTATTCAGGAAACTCCCGTCAGCGTAGATCGGTCATTCACCATATTCGGATCCTTCCGGCTACTCGGGAGAGTATTTTCGAACTGACAGCCTGCCGGAGGCGGAATGGATCCACCGGCCCGGCCATGGCAGCGGACGTTCCACGGACAAGCGCCGGTCCCCGGCACACCTAGGCATGGCACGAATACGTCTTCGGCCTCTACCGACCCAGACTGAGCGCCACCAGTTCCCTCACCGCCGAAACGACACCGTCCGCATGTATGGAACCCAGGTCTTCGGCGGATTCCGAAGTGATGACGCGGCAGGGCACCTTCCACGGATACCACTCCGGAAGCGAGGGGTCCCGGGGCAGGTACATGCCCACCACCGGCACGCCCATGGACGCGGCCAGATGAACCACCGACGTGTCGGGACTTATCAGCAGGGCGGTTCCCCTGAGCAGGGCGGCAAGGTGGAGGATGGTGGGTGTCGGCGGTGATACCAGTGCGCCTACTGCGCGGATACCGATCCCCTCCGCCTTCCTCCTGTCCGAAGGAGACGACAGGAGCAGCGGGACCAGTCCCATCGCGAGGAGGTCTCGGCAGACCGAGACGTATCTGTCCGTTCCCCAGTCCCTGTCGGGTCCGCCTGCGGATATGTTCACAACGGCACAGTCTCCCGGGGACGGGTCGGAGGCTTCCCAGAATCTCCTGGCGAATTCCTCCTCCTCCCGGGAGTTCCTGACTTCACGGTCCAGCCGTTCGAGGGGCAGCTCCCTCCCCAGGCCCGACAGGAGTGCCGAGAAGGCATCCATAATGTGCCCGTCAAAGGGGGCGGTTACTCGGATATTGAAGGGAAGCCTGTTATGGCGGTCCACGTGAAGCCTCCACCTGGCGCCGGACGCAAGGGCGTAGACGAGTGATGTCGTGGAATCGTGCATGTGCATGTCCACAACGGCGTCCGGAGCGTATTCCCTCACCCTGATCAGGGAGGAGACGAAATCGGCAGGAGCCTTCCCGCTGACGAAGAGGTCCACTCCCTCCTCGTGCTTCAGTACGATGCTGTTGGGCTCCGAGGCCACGACCCCGATGCTTCGCAGCCCGTGCACTTCCCTGAGCTTCCGTATCAGGGGAAGGGTCATGACCATGTCGCCTATCCTGTCCTGCCTCATCAGCAGGACCCTGTCCAGTCTCTCGCCCTCCGGTACGGAGACCCCGGTCTCCGCGGAGTTCACAGCCCGGTCGAGACTCCTGTACAGGAGCCGCCTCCCTCCGACCTCGATCCTCTTCAGGAGACCTCTCATATTTCCGTCCCCTGTGCGCGGGTCCTGCAGGAGAGCCTCTCCACCGCATCCATCACGTCACCGACGGCAATGGACGAAACGGCTCCCTCCCCCATGAGGACCTCGTTCTCCACCCTCCAGGGAAACCACAGCGGAAGGTGCTCCTCGTTGGGCACGTAGAGCCCGACGGTGGGCACCCCGTAGGAGGATGCCACATGGACAAGTCCCGTGTCCGGCGTCACGAACATGGCCATGTCCCTTATCAGGGCCGCCGCGTGCAGTATTCCGGGACATGGCGGCGCGGCAAGCGTGCCGGGGACAGCTACCGCCAGCGCGGTAACTTCCGAATGCTCCGAGGGCACGGAGAACAGAACCGGCTTCCGCCCGCTCCCCACGAGAAGGGTGCAGAGTTCCCGGACCCCTGCCAGGGGCCACGAATGGAGCGGGTCCCTGGCGGAGATATTGATGCCTACGGTCCTGCCCCTGTACCGGAGTCCCGCCGTCCGCCAGAATCCGTCTGCGAAATCCAGTTCGGCTGTGGACAGCCTCACTTCCCTGTCCAGGTCGGCGTCCGGTATGTCCCTCCCCAGGCCGCACAGGAGCAGCCTGGTCATGTCCGAGTTGTGCATCCTGGCAGTCGGCATGGGGACCCTTACGTTGAAGGGAAGCCTGCGGGTTCGGTTGTCGGCGCTCAGCATCCATTCGGCGCCTGAGACGACCCCGTAGATGAAGCTGGTCGTGGAATCGTAATGCATCCTTGTGTCGACCACCGCGTTCGGCCGGAACCGCCTGGCCAGCAGGAGGCTTCGAAGGTACGTCGCCGGTTCGCTGTCGTACAGTATGGCTGTGAACTCCGGCTCGTATTTCAGAAGGTCCCTGTTGCGCCTGGAGACCACTATTCCGACCCTTGCCCGAGGGAAAACCTCCCTGGTTTTCCGGAACCAGGGAAGGCATACCATGAGGTCGCCGACGGCATCCCAGCGCATCAGCAGTATCGAACGAAGCCGGGTCCCGGCGGGAATGGATCCCACCGCATCGCTGCTCCCCCGGATCGAACGCATCGCCCCGGCGAGAAGCCTCCTGCCCGCACGTTCGATATTCCCGGCCATGTCCATCTTCAATCCTCGGTGTGCGTAAGAATGGTAATTCTGTATGTTACGGACTTGACAATATAATGGATGAGCCGCGGGGTTCCCCCTGCGCCAGTATGCCTTGTCCGACGGGCTCCGTACGTCCGCTCGGAACTGGATACCCTTGTTAGTCGATGTGGTACAGTATCTTGAGTACTACGCAGGATTGTGGCAAACAACATGCTTGTGAAAAAGGTAACAATTCTTTTCGGAAGGAGTTCGATATGGCAGTGAAGCACATAAAAGGGAGCGACCTCAGCTCCGTCACCTCCCCTGGAAACAAGGTATCGCTGGTGGATTTCAGTGCCAACTGGTGCAGCCCATGCAAGATGCTCGACCCTGTGCTCAAGAAGGTCTCCGAGGACCTGGAAGACAAGGTGGATTTCTATCACATCGATGTCGACGAGAGCCCTGAGACCTCCTCCAGGTTCGGAATAAGGGGTGTGCCGACAATGATAGTGTTCCATAACGGTCAGGAGATAGACAGGATGGTAGGCTTCCGCGACAGGAACTCCCTGCAGAGGCAGCTGGAATCACTGACCGAATCGATTCTGGTATGATACGATGGACCTGAGGACCGGACTCGTAGGAGGAAACCCCGGCAAGGGAAGGACCACGGACCTGGTCATAGCCGGCGGAGGGCCGGCGGCGCTCTCGGCATCTCTCTACGCCGCCCGTTACAGCATCGACCACGTAGTGCTCGAGAGCTATCAGCCCGGAGGACAGGCCGCCCTCACTGCCTGGATAGAGAACTACCCGGGCATGGGCAGGATATCCGGAGGGGACCTCGCGGCCAGAATGAAGGAGCAGGCCGAGAGATGGGGCGGGTCGTTCGAGACAGCCACGGTGACCTCGACCGGACTCAGGGACGACCTCATAGAGGTAAAGGCCGATTCCGCCGTGTACCTTGCCAGGTTCCTGATAATAGCTACCGGCGCGGCCCCTGCAAAGCTCGGTGTGCCGGGCGAGGACAGGTTCTACGGACGGGGGGTCAGCTACTGCGCCACCTGCGATGCTCCCTTCTTCAAAGGAGCCCACGTCATGGTCGTGGGTGGCGGCGACAGCGCGGTGAAGGAGGGACTGCACCTATCGGAGTTCGCGGACAGGCTCACCCTTGTCCATAGAAGGGACAGGTTCAGGGCGGAGCCCTATCTTGCGGAAAAGCTTCTTTCGTGCGACAACTGCAGTGTACGCTGGAATACCACCGTGAGTGCCATCGAGGGCGAGGACGGGGTTGAAGGCGTACTGCTTGAAACTCCCGAGGGGGAGGAGCGGATAGATGTGGACGGTGTTTTCATCTACGTCGGCCGAAGGCCGGCCACAGAGGCCTTCTCCGGTCTGGTCGAACTCAATCCCGACGGCACAGTGAAGACCAGGGGCATCGTGGGGACATCGAGGAGCAACGTCTTCGCCGCCGGGGATGTGACCGACAACGAGCTGCGCCAGGTGGTAACCGCAGCGGCTGACGGCGCGAGGGCGGCTTCGGCGGTGTTCAATCTGATGCAGTGAGGAGGTACCTGTAATGGCATTGCTTTCGGAGAGCGACGCTAACGAGGTCAGGAAGATATTCGGCTCCCTGGAGAGGGACGTGGAGATAAGAGCCTACACGCAGAGGCTGGAATGCCCTACATGTCAGGACACCGAGATGATCCTCCGGGAATTGGACGGGCTCTCGGACAGGATCAGGCTGACAATCCTCAATTTCCAGACAGACCGCGAGGCTGCCGGGAAGGACGGAGTGGAGAGGGTGCCCGCCATAGTGGTCTCCGACGGGACACACTCAAGGGTAAAGTTCTACGGTACTCCGTCGGGTTACGAGTTCAGCTCTCTCCTTACCGTAATAGTAGATGCCGGGGGTTCCGGGAAGACCCTCTCGGAGGAGACTCTGGAGTTCCTCGATGGGCTTGATAAGGACCTCAGTCTGCAGGTCTTCGTGACACCCGCATGTCCCCACTGTCCCTCCTCCGCTGTTCTGGCCAGCAGGATGGCCCTGCACAGCGACCGGATCACCTCCGAGGTTATCGAGGCCAACGAGTTCCAGGAACTCTCCCGCAGGTTCAGGGTCCAGGGAGTTCCCAGGACGGTGGTGAACGGACAGTATTACGCCGAGGGCGCGCTGCCGGAGTACATGATGGTCGAGGCTCTCAGCAGGGGCCTGGAGGAGGGTCCTGAAGGGGAGAAGGACCTGATGGACTACATCAGAACGAGCTGAGGGACCGGAGGCGGCCTATGCTGACAATGGCGCTGATCCTCTCGATTGCCGGTTCGGTGGAGTTCCCCATGGAATCCAGCGGAGTGCTCGAGGCTTACAGCTTCTTCGATCAGAGCATAGAGCATTTCATCTACGGCAATATCGAGGCCGACATCAGGATACTGCAGGCGGGAAGGTTCTCGTGGAACCTCGGCCTGTCCATGGAGACCTACATGGGCGAGAGCTGGAACAGCCCGGAGATGAAGTTCAACATCTACGGGGGGCACTGGAACCTGAAAACGCAGCTGGGTTACTTCCTGGATCCGCTTCTAATAAGGATCTACACCGACCACGAGTGCTTCCACAACATCGACATGGCCGACACCCTGTCCGAGTACATGAACAATGTCAAGCTCGGGGTCCTGCTGGACGAACCCCCTCCGGAGCCCTCGGAGGATCCTGTCCTGCTCCCCTCGGGACTGCCCGACGGCTGGTTCTCCATAGGCTTCTACCGTCCCAGGGGGGACACCTACCAGAAGGGACACGACTTCGACTGGTCGCTACACGGGTACCTTGACTTCGAGGGAGTGGCCTTCAGGTCCTGGACGGGCGGCCTCCGGTACAGGGGCGACCTCTTCATCCACGACGACGGGGAGGGATCTTCAAGGCACAGGGCAGAGGTCTACACGGCATACCGGACCACCATGGGTGCCTTCGAGCTGCATCTCACACGCTACCTGCGCGATACCCAGCCTTTCAGATCCCTGGACGGAGAGACCTGCTGGGGCATAAGGTTCGTCTGGTAGGTCCCTTCAGAGTCTGACCGGGCCCAGCAGCATCGGCGGTACGCTCAGCTGCCACTTCCTCTCGGGTTGTCCCAGCGCCTCGATCGTCGAAAAGAGATCCAGCGGTTTCCAGTTCCATCTGAAGTCCTTCACCGGATGCACTATACGTCCATCCTCGACCAGGAACACCCCGTCCCTTGTCATACCCGTCAGGCTGAGTTCCTTCTGGTCCACGAACCTGATGTACCAGAACCTCCTGAACAGCAGGGCCCGGCCCTTCACCCCGCGGAGGATACTCTCCACGCTTCCCGGGCCTCCCTTCACAGCCAGCGTCCCGGGTATGAAAAGCGGTTCCCTGCCGCTCTGTCCGGCCCAGTACCTGGAGCAGGGCTGGGCCACAAGCCTGCCGGAGTCGATCCATACTACATCCCTGGAGGCCAGCCCCTCCTCGTTGAAAGGCATACCCTTCAGGGTTCCGTCCACTTCGCTGCCCAGAGTGAAGTCCTCACCTGTGACCCTCTCCCCCAGCTTTCCGGAGAAGACCGTGAGACCCTCGTCGGCCTGTCTGGCGTTCAGGGACCAGGCTATGTAGGGAACGAGGTCCGCCACCGCCTGAGGTTCGAACAGCAGTCTGTACTCCCCCGGCTCCAGCTCCTCCTGGGCCTGATCGGCCTGCACCTCCTCAGCCACCCGGTGTACGGTCTCCTCTATGGGCAGGTCAGCCCATGACTCGGAACTCAGCATCCTGAAGCTGGACGCCTTGCCCCTGTCCATGGTGAGCCTCATGCCGGCCTCCGTGGAGCGGTGAACGGCCAGGTTGCCGGTGGAGGTCCCGATCGCTGTCTTTGTGTAGCTCATCTCCACCAGTCCCGACGCCTCCATGTCCCGTCCGGCAGCGGTGGATACCGCCAGGGCAGCCGCCCTGGTCCGGGCTGACGCATCCATCGCAGCCGTTTCCCCGTCCCAGGCTTCCACGATGGGATAGACCTGTCCTCCCTCCACCGGAGGCATGTACTCCGGGTCGGGCGAAGCAGTCCTGAGCATCTCCATGGCCCTGGACAGTATGTCTGGCACCGCGTCGACGTCTATTCTGTGAGTGGTGTAGACACTCCTCCGCTCACCGTCGCCCAGGGTTACCCTGAGCTTCCGCTCGAACCTGTCCATGTTCTGCGTTATCCTGTTCTGGCCGAACCTGACCGCAGCGTCGCGGTACTCGGTTATGCTCGCCACCGCGTCCGGAACCCGGGCACTGTCCAGTACGGCCTCCACTACTCCAAGAAGTTCCTCACCGGTCATTCCGCACCCCTTCCGACCTCGATGTTCCTGAACCGTGAAGTGCTGGCTCCGTGGGTCATCCTGGCGGACTGCATGGGTTCCCCCTTGCCGCAGGTGAGGATACCCATGGTCCTGAAGTACCTATCGTCGGCCATGCCGTCGCAGGCCCTCCAGAAATCCCTGGTCCTCGATCTGTATATCACCTTTTTGAGTGGCTGGACCTTCCTGCCGTCCCTTATCTCCCAGAACATGTCGCCCCCGAACTGGAAGTTGACCCTCCTCTGGTCGATGCTGAAGGAGCCCCGTCCTTCTATGTAGACCCCCTTTTGCACTTCAGAGATGAGGTCTTCCGGAGTCACGGGGCCCGGTCCGGGCTGGAGGTAGAAGTTCGGCTGGCGGTTGATGGGGAAACTGGAGAAATCCTGCGCCCTGCAGCACCCCGTGCTGTGCTCCCTTCCCACCAGGAGAGCAGTCTCCCTCACCGATCCGAACTGCTGGAAGATGCCGTTCCTCACGGTATACCACTTCTGGCCCGGCACTCCGTCGTCGTCCCATCCCCATGATGCTACTCCATAGGGCATTGTGTTGTCCGCAACGAAATTCACCAGTTCCGAACCGTATCTGAGCCTCTCCTGGTCGTCTATGTTCAGGAAGGTCCTGCCGGCCATGCTCGCTTCCCACCCGAGGACCCTGTCGCTTTCCGTGGGGTGGCCGACCGACTCGTGCATCGTCAGGCTCAGATGGGTGCCGTCCAGAACAAGGTCCATCTCTCCTGCGGGACCCTCCGGGGCCCTGACCTTCATGATGGCCTCCTCCCTGGCCTTCTCCGCCCACGCCTGGAGGCCGGCCTCCTCCACCCACTCCCAGCCGGCGATCCTGGCACCGTCCTGAAAACCCCGGCTCTGCATGTCTCCGTCGTGTACCGCGTAGGCGTTTATAACCGGCATGGTGAATACCAGATCGGAGGACACGAGGGTACCCTGAGTGTTGCCGAACACCCTCCGCTTCCTCTCGAACCGGAGGCTGGTCCAGCTCATGGTGATGCTGTCGGATTCGTGCATGGTGTCGGCTGCCTTCGCCATCAGGTCCATCTTTTCGGTCATCGATACCGCGAATGGGTCCTTCAGGCAGGGGCCGTCGTAGTGGCCGACCGAGGGAACTTCCTCAGAGAGCCTGACCGAACCTTCCATGACGCCGGCTCCGGCGCGGGCAACCTCGACGGCGCGGTCCACCGTCCTCTCTATCTCCTCTGTATCGAGACCGCTGCAGGAGGCGAAACCCCAGCATCCACGAACCAGGACCCTGACACCCACTCCTCTCTCCGCGGTGAGTTCAGCCTCCGCCAGCCTCTGCTTGCGGAAGGTAAGGCTCTCCAGGTCGGTGTTCTCGACCCTGGCGTCCCCGTAGTCGACGCCCCTGTGCCTCAGCTGTTCCACTACGCTGCCGGCAATGTCCCTCATTTCATCGATCATTGGATCATCCTTCCATGTTTATCATGGGAACGCTCCCGGGCGCATCTCTGCCGTCGGCCTTCTCCAGTATCCTGACTACGACCATGCTGAAACCGCTCGATCTGCAGAGCCTCCTGTTCACCAGGAGTGCAAGTGCGATCCCCAGCATCAGTCCCGAGCCGGCGCCCAGGGCCCTTGTCGCGTCTCCGCCGCCGGACATCGCCAGATAGCCTGCAAAGAGGAGCAGCACGGGTAGAATGAACGTAACTGCTATCATGGTGAGTGAGGCGGAAGACTTCAGCTCCAGCCTGACCCTGTCGCCGGGCGAGACACCGAAAGGGTCCGCCGCCAGGAACGACCGTTCCTCCCTCCCGCCTCCGGACAGTGAGAGACAGGCGTGTCTCGCCTCGCATGTGTCGCATTCGCCGCCGTCGACGGGACGGACCAGGGCTATGCCCTCCGATGACTCGAGCACGACGGCTTCTCTGGTCATAGGAAACCCAATCACTGAACAGCATCCGGGACTAACCCCGGGACGGGGTCGGATCATCCCAGTGACAATAATAAGGGCAGTAACCGAGGTCCACCGACTCCCGACGGTCATGACCGGCAACCGCAGCGCGAAGGTCCATGCCTATGGATCGGACCTTCTCCGGACCGCCGCATCCGGTTATCATCATCACAATGAGAAGATGGACCGGCAGGAGCTTTACCGGCACATTCACAGGATCCCGCCCGGTCCCGGGCAGATAATGACACTGGAAGGTATCGAATGACGAAGAATAATGAGTCTCTTTTCGGACCGGAAGACCGTCATCCGGCCGGGTGGTGACCGGTGGGCCCGGCTTCCCTCGTCGTTTCCCTGGTCCTCTCGGTATCCGCCGGTGATTTCGATTCCCTCCTATCCGTGAGGGAGTTCGGTCCCGCACTGGAGCTTGCGGAGAACGACTCCATGAGGGCTGTGGTGCACATGTGCGCCGGGGAGGACTCCTCGGCCGCCGTCCTGTTCCGCAGGGCCTTCCTGGAAAGTCCCTCCGCGGCGCTCCTTGCTCTGATGTGGGAGGCTGCAGCTTCCGCAGATGGAGTTGAAGCGGCCGCTACAGATGATGACTCCGCGGCGGCCGCCCGATGGCTGAGAGAGGATATCCGGCGATGGGAGGACGCCATCGAATGGGGTCCCGAGGATCTGCTTTCACTGGCGGGAAGCGCAATTCTCCTGAATGACACAGCCACCTCGGACATCCTCACCGAGAAGCTCCTCTCGCTCTTCCCCGGGTCGGAGGAGGCCTACAAGGTCCTGGGCTGGGAGTTCTACGACGGTCTGTACCCGGTATGGTACGACGACTCCGCAAGGGTCCCGGTGATCAGGGATTTCATCCTGGAGCGGGGCGGGCTTTCGAATACCTGGAGGTCCGCGGCCTACAGGAGCCTGCTCTCCGCCACCCTGGGAACGGCGGATTCCTCATCCTGGAGAGAAGTACTGGAGGAATGGACGGTAAGCTGTCCGGAGGATCCACAGGCCTGCCTTTCCGGAGCGGCTCTGATGATCGAGAGGGATTCCGCCTTCAGTGATGCACTGGAGGAAGCGGAGAGAGGGCTGGCCCTGATGGAGGGAGGCTGGCGGCCGGAGGGAATGCCCGAGGAGGAATGGGCCCTCACGGGTCCCTCACTGAAGACCGGGCTCCATCTTCGAAGCCTGCAGGCCCTGGCGGGAGCTGGGTACGTCGAAGAGGCTCTGGCATCCCTTGATCCGGTCATAGACGGTTTCCAGGCTGACGCGGACGATCACGGCACGGCCTCGTCGCTCCACTGGCTGAGGGGTGAGCTTCTCATCGCGCTCGGTGACACAGCGGCGGCGCTGTCTTCCTACTCGGCATCGGCGGCCCTGGGCGACGTTGTCGACAGGTGGAGCGGAATGTCACTGGAAGCTATGGAGGGAATACTCCTCCCCGACAGGAGCCCGCTGGACTGGGCAAGGGATGCTGCCGGTTACTCGGGACCGGTGTTCGCCGACCTCACGCCGCTTCTGGGGCCCGACAGCCTTCTGAGAGGCAGCCGCGTCTCCTGGTGCGACTGGGACGCCGACGGCTGGCAGGACCTCTACGCCGGAAGACGTCTCTACAGGAACCTGGAAGGATCGGGTTTCGTCGATGTGACATCCCGGGCGGGACTGGACAGCTGCAGGGGGAACGGCGGGATCTGGGGCGACCTCGACCGCAACGGGTGGCCCGATCTGGTCACGGCGGGCAATCCGCCGCAGCTGTTCCTCAACAGTCAGGGAGTGATGGCGGAACACCCTCTTCCCGGGCCGGACAGCGCCGGATCCTCCATCGAGGGGGTCGGCATACTGGACTGGGACGGGGACGGCTGGCTCGACCTTTACCTCGCCGGTTACGAGCTGCCCGGCCAGCCTGGCACGGGGACGGAGGACTTCTTCTACTTCGGCGGACCCGACGGCCTGAGAAGGACCGGCGACAGCCTCGGCATGATACCGTTCCTGGGCATCGACCTGTGCGGAAGGGGGGTCAGTCCGTGCGACTTCGACAGGGACGGAGACATTGACATCTTCGTCTCCAACTACAGGCTGCAGGAGAACATCCTCTGGGAGAACCGGGATGGGACTGCGGAGAATACCGCTCTTCGCCGCGGGATCGCTGGAAACGAGACGGACGGCTGGTGGGGGCATACGATAGGGAGCGCCTGGGCCGACTGGGACAACGACGGGGACTGGGACCTGTTCTCGGCCAACCTCGCCCATCCGCGCTACATCACCTTCTCCGACAGGAGCATGCTCTACCGGAACGACGGCGGTGTCTTCACGGACGTGCGCGCTGAGGCGGGAATCAAGTTCGAGGAGACCCATTCCAATCCCGTGTGGGGGGACTTCGACAACGACGGCCTGCTGGACCTCTTCATCACATCCGTCTACCCCGACCGCCGCAGCTTCCTATATCTGAACAGGGGCGACGGTACCTTCGAGGACGTCACCTGGCTGTCCGGCGCCCGAGTAATGAACGGATGGGGAGCGGCAGCCGCCGACTACAACATGGACGGAAGGCTTGACCTTGCGGTTGGGACGGCTGACGGTCCGGTACTCCTGTCCAACGTCTCCCCGCCGGGGAACTGGGCCCTGGTCAGGCTGTCCCCTCCTGACTGGTGCAATCCATCTGCCATCGGATGCACCGTCTTCATCGAACAGGGAGACCACCTTCTGATGCGTCAGGTGGAGGGTGGAGGCGGAACCACCGCACAGAACGGACAGGTGCTGCATTTCGGTCTTCCGGGACCGGGACCGTTCCTTGTGGGAGCATCCTTCAGGGGCTCGAAGGATGCTTCGGGACTGACAGCTGGAAGCCCCGGCTCCCTTATCGTACTCGGTCCTCTCCCCCCGGATTCGAACGCATTGTCATCTCCCTGAGCATGGACCATTTGAGGAATACGTAGAACGAGGCGACAACGGAAGCGGTAAGACCGGGAACGCCCTCCAGAATACCTCCGCGCAGGATACAGGATGAGAAGAGCCGCCAGAGAGGTCGAAGGATCATCGGGGAAGGACCCGCACGCCTTCCTGCAGAATGTTCCCCCCGGGCCCACATCGACGCGTAGGCCCTCATCTTATCGATCTGCTCTGAGAGGTCCTCGTAGGATTCATGGACCACGTGGCCTTTCCGCAAGATACCGGGTCGACCGCTCTCCAGGACGAGCCCCTCGTGAACATGAGATCCGCTGAAGGAAGCGCTGGCCTTCCTGATGAGTCGCAGGTGGCTCTCGCCGGACCAGGGACCTAATCGCATCAGGCGTCCCATGTAGAGCATTCTGAAGCGGAGCCTGTAACCGTCCCGATCGGGTCCTTTCAGAAGAAGTGACCGGATCGCACCGGACAGGTCCGGGTCCAGGTACTCGTCGGCGTCCAGGAACAGGACCCAGTCGTACCTTGCCTGTTCAAGGGCCCACTGCTTCTGGCTGGAGTAGTCCGTGAAGCTATGGTGCATCACCCTGCAGCCAAGGGTACGGGCGATCCCGATCGTGGAATCGGTGCTCCCGGAATCCACGACCAACACCTCTCCGGCGAAGGGAACGCTTTCGAAGCACCTGGCCAGGTGCTTCTCCTCGTTCCGGGTGACGATCACAAGGGACAGGTCCAATTGGGCGCCTCCTTCCGGTTGCTGAAGATAAGTGGCCTCACCCGGCGGGGCAAGCATTCCGGGCAGAAGGGCAAAGCAACGGTCCTCCGCTTCATGATACCATATCCGCTGGAATGCGGTGTCGCTCCCGGCATCGACCTTCACCGGGTCCTTCCTCCCTTGAGTAAATTGTATACTCCCTGGATCGGGCTCAGAGGAAGCTCCCCGATTGGATGCGCCCGATGGAGCGTCTTCCCGGCTTCCGGAGGAGGGTGTTATGATACTCGAAGCAAGAGGTATCGAGGAAACTGTGATAACGATGGGCATCATGCTCATCGGCCTTGTCCTGGCAGTCAGTGCGGCGGTGCAGCTGGCAAGGGGCGGAACATGGGGAGCGACAGGCAGGGGAAGGGTGTACAGGAATGCCAGTCCGGCCTACTTCTGGTACCTCTTCGTCGCCAGGGTCATCCTCGGGGTGGCCATGATCGCGGTATCGGCGGTTGTATTGACCTGAGACACCTGCATGCATGACGGGTACATCAGGTGATGTCGGCCGGGAAGGTATGTTCCAGCGATACATCGGAACGGGGGAACAATGAAGGCAAGACCCGGAGTCTCCGGCTTCACGTTCGTGAGGGACGCAGTGAGACTGGACTATCCCATAGTCGAATCCATAAGGTCCGCCCTGCCCATCGTCGACGAATACGTGGTGAACGTCGGGGACTGTACAGATGACACCCTGGAAGTCATCGAGGCCATCGACGATCCCAGGATAAGGATACTGAGGACGGACTGGAATCCCGAGAGATTCGTAGCCGGGGCTACCAACGCGGACCAGACGAACATAGCACTCCACCAGTGCACCCGCCCCTGGTGCCTCTACCTGCAGGCCGACGAGGTATTGCACGAGGAGGATCACGAAAGGATCCTGGACGCCATGGAAGAATACGGCCCCCGGGATGAGGTTGACGGCCTCCTTTTCCACTACAACCATTTCTGGGGAAGCTACGACAGGGTCCACCGGGGACACAACTGGTACGACCGCGACATAAGGGCCATAAAGAACGGCAGGGGTATCAGAAGCTACAGGAGCGCCCAGAGCTTCCGCAGGGATGGAAGGAAACTGAGAGTGGCCGACTGCGGCGCCTGGATATACCACTACGGCTGGGTCAGGCACCCGGAGGTCATGCGGCGAAAGCAGATAGCCCTGGACAGCCTGCATCACGACCGGGAGTGGGTGAACAGGAAGCACGAGGACCCGGGCAGGCCATGGGACTACGGACCCCTGGACCGGATACCGCTCTTCGGGGGCTCTCATCCTGAAGTGATGCGGGACAGGATAGCGTCAAAGGACTGGAACGCCGAGGACTACTCGGACCCCGATCATCCGCCCGACCACGAGCACCTTCGACCCTGGTGCAGGTTCCATTCCTTCCTGGAAAGGCTCATAGGCAGGAAGATAGGCGGCTACTCCAACTGGATCCTGGTCGAATGAGCCCGATCACCAGCTGACCCGCGACCTGTGTTCCCTCCAGGCCTCCATGAGCCTTCCACGGTTGAGGAGTCTCCAGGTCATGCTGAAGAAGCACGGGCTGCAGGGATAGCTCCTGAAGTCCATCAGAAGATGCAGGAGGACGCCGGCCCCGGCCCATGCGAGGAAACCGCTTCCGGACAGAAGGCCTCCCAGGATTAGGAGCGCCGCCAGTTCCACGAAGTGCAACGCCGGGAACAGGATGTTCCCGGGAACTCCGACCCTGACGCTGTACTTTTTGTTGAGCTGGGCCTCGCTGCTGAAGACGCTCCTGAGCATTGGACCGGGACCGGCCGGAAGACCGGAGGAGAGGAAACGCGGTACATGATCTATGTCCAGGAAACCTCCGAAGAGAAGGAGACCCAGTGCGGAAGAGGGTTCAGCCACAGCCGCCAGGACTGCCGAAGCGGCGGCGCTTGCCGTGATGTGCGTTATCGCTCTCATCAGCCGAATTTACAGATCAGGGGCTGCCACGGCAAGCCGCTTGTAGTAGATTCAGCAATCCAATGATACGGACAAATCCGCTCAGGAGGTTTTAAATGACGGTTCCTTTCCTTGACCTGAAAACCCAGTACCTCCAAATTAAGGACGAGATAGACAGGGAACTCTCGGAAGTCCTCGACACGTGCCACTACGTGCTCGGGCCTAAGGTTGCGGCTTTCGAGGAAAAGTTCGCCGGAATAGCGGGAACCAGGCACTGCATAGCCGTGTCCAGCGGCACCGCGGCGGTGCACCTCATGCTATGGGCTGCCGACCTGGAGCCCGGAAGCGGGATAATATTGCCCCCCAACACCTTCACGGCCTCAGCCGAAGGCGTTGTCCTGGCCGGCCACGTTCCCGTTTTCGCGGATGTCGACAGGGACACCCTCAATCTCTCTCCTGACCGGGTCAACGAACTCCTGAAGGGTTCCGCCGACTCGAAGGGAAGGCCGGTGGACCCGAAGACAGGCGCGGTCATCAGGGGTATCCTGGCGGTCGACCTTTACGGACAGCCTGCTGCCCTGCCGGAGCTGGAGAGAATAGCCGGTGAGTACGGGCTCCTGCTTTTCGAGGACGCCTGCCAGGCCCACGACGCTTCGAGGGAGGGCAGGGCCGCCGGAAGCTTCGGGAGCGCCGCAGCCTTCAGCTTCTACCCCGGCAAGAACATGGGAGCCTTCGGAGAGGGAGGCGCCGTCACCACCGATTCGGACGACATGGCAGCAAGGGCAAGGTGCCTTCGGGACCACGGCTCCCGTGAGAAGTACTACTACGACTTCATCGGGCACAACTACAGGATGTCGGCGTTCCAGGGAGCGGTCCTGGGTGTCAAGGCCGACCGTATACACGATTGGAACGACAGGCGAATAAGGGCGGCGTCCGAATACCGTCGTCTTCTGAGCGGCCTGCCACTGGAACTGCCCGAGGAGTCCGGGGACGTCAGGCACGTCTATCATCTCTTCGCCGTTCACACGCCGGACCGGGACGAACTCCGGGCTTTCCTCGGAGAAAGAGGCGTGGCATCCGGCCTTCATTACCCGCTACCCCTCCACACGCAGAAGGCGTACGCATATCTGGGGTACGGCAAGGGAGATTTCCCCGTCTCGGAATGGAACAGCGAATGCAACCTCACGCTGCCCATGTTCCCCGATATCACGGCCGAGCAGCTGCAGACCGTGGCGCAGGGAATCGTGGAATTCTTCTCCGGGAGGTAGACTCTTGCCCCTCAGGCGAAGTCACCAGATCAACAGACTGTATTTCCTGACGCTGCTGTTCTACGATTTCGCCATAATAGCGGCTTCGATCCTGATCGCCGTCAGGATGAGGTTCGGTCAGTTCGTGTCACCGGAGGTCCCGCTCACTGCCATGGTGGGCACATGGGTCTTCCTGAACTTCTTCCAGATGCTGGCCATGATGGTGGAGAACCTGTACGTGGTGAGGACCACGGTGAACAGGTCCATGAACATCTTCAGGACGGTGAGGATGATCTTCGCCATCACGGTACTGTATATACTGTACCTGTTCCTGGCGCATTTCCCCTCGGATTCCTACATATGCAGCAGGCTGACCATCATATATGTGATGTTCTTCTGGATTTCGCTGACGGCGGTCTCCAGGCTGCTGCTGGTCCCGCGGACCTTCTCGCTGATCGCACGACTGCTGGGTATGAACCGGGTCCCGATCATCATCTTCGGTGATGAGAGAATCTCGCAGAGCATCAGGAACTCCATGATGAGGTCCACCGCATATGCAAAACTGCTGGATCTCAGCATCTGCAGCGACCGGCTGCCTGACGATCCCGACGGGAAGTTCCAGGCATGCATGGATATCATGGAGAAGAGAAGGGCCCGTGAGATCATGATGGTCTTCGGGAACGAGGATTTCGACGACATCGCCAGGTTCTCGATGCTCACGAGGCGTGCGGGGGTTCCCTTCGTGATCTTCTCCACCCGAATACTGGAACTGGGATACTTCGATCCCTGGCTCACGACGGGAAACTACGGGGCGATGACTTTCTGCAGCAGGGGATGGACCGCGAACTTCAGGAGGCTGTGGCGGCTGGTGGACCTGGCGGCTTCCATTACAGGGATCGTCCTGTTCCTGCCGGTCATCCTTCTTACAGTACCCGCCATAGCTCTCACCAGCAGGGGCGGAGTCCTCTTCAGGCAGACAAGGATCGGCAGGGACAGGAAGCCTTTCACGTTCTACAAGTTCAGGTCCATGAGGACCGACGCCGAAGACAGGCATACCGATCACAGGAAGTACTTCAGGGAATACGTCAGCGGGAGCGCCGCCTCCGACACAGGGAACGGCAAGGTCTTCAAATCGGTCAACCCCAGAGCACTCACCCCGGTGGGAAGGATCATAAGGAAGACCTCTCTCGATGAACTTCCTCAGATGCTCAACGTGCTCAAGGGTGAAATGAGCATCGTGGGCCCCCGACCCTGCATAGATTACGAGCTGGAGCACTACGACAGGGAATGGCTCCAGCAGAGGTTCACCGTGAAACCGGGCCTGACGGGCATATGGCAGGTCTACGGCCGGAGCAGGCTCAGCTTCGAGAAATCGCAGTTCCTGGACTTCGTATATGTGATCTCGAGGACGGACGGTCTCAACCTGCGCCTGATACTGATGACCTTCCCCATGATGCTCTTCGGGAAGGGCGGACTCTAGGGGTCCTGGACCTCCTGCTGTTCCCTGACGACCCTTGTATGGTTGAGGACCCAGTCGGCTATCGCTTCATCCCCGGCGCTCTCTGAGATCCAGTCGAGCATTCTGAGCATGTCACTCCTGGGGAAGACCAGGGTGGCCTCTTCAAGTCTTACGGCGATGCCCATCACATCCCAGCCGGCGATCATGCTGTCCACATAGGTGTAGAAGACCCCGCCGTAGTGCTTGAGGAGGGAATCACCTTCGGAGAGCGACCCGGACATCTCCACCACAAGCATGGTGTCGAGCATGTATACCGAGTCTGCCGGGACACCTGCGGCTGTCAGGTCGGAAAGCAGGTCAGCCGCAGCCGGCATGACAGCGGCGGCGAGTAAAGGGTACAGAAGCTTCAAACCTTCGCCTTTCCCGGATGCAGAGGAATACGGATCGTAATCTACAACCGAGGCAGCAGGCTGGAAAGTCCGCAGGATTCTTGAAACTCGTACGGGAAGGACCTATATTCGGTATATGGGACCAAGGACGATCGCTCTGACAGTTGTGCTCCTGACCGTGATAGGCGCGGAAGCGGTCGGGAGCGGCCATCTGCAGGTGCTGGCCGATCTGGACAGGGAGGTTTCCGGACTTCTGGACGCCTATCTCGAAGCTGTTCCCGAGTGCCCGGTCAGGTCCGATACTCCGATCCGGGTCTGGGTACTCGATCTCGCGTGGCTGCGGGCAGGGGCCGCAATTGACAGTCTCCTCGGGATGGATGCCGAGGAATTCCTGCCGGACAGCCAGTTGAACGTCTGGAGGGACTTCACGTCGAGTACGGAGAGCATCTTTCGGATCTACAGCGATATACAGAGTCTCTATCACACCACCTCCCTGCCCGACAGTCTCACCTGCATCGAGATGGAGGACAGGTTGATAACAGCTGATTCCACCTGGCGTCATGCTCAGATGACGCTGCTGGACATTCTATCGGAAGAGGGAAACCAATGAACGATGCCAGGAAAGAAGGAACCTGGGAGGCCAAGAAGGGTCTTGCCCAGATGCTCAAGGGTGGAGTGATCATGGACGTGGTCAATGCCGACCAGGCCAGGATCGCCCAGGAGGCCGGCGCCGTCGCCGTGATGGCACTGGAGCGTGTACCGGCTGACATCAGATCACAGGGAGGTGTCGCCCGCATGTCCGATCCCCAGATGATAAGGGGAATACAGGAGGAGGTCGACATCCCAGTGATGGCCAAGTGCAGGATCGGGCACTTCGTCGAGGCGCAGATACTGGAAGCGATGGCGGTGGACTTCATCGACGAGTCCGAGGTACTCACTCCCGCCGACGAGAGCAACCACGTGGACAAGCACAAGTTCAGCGTCCCATTCGTCTGCGGTGCCACAAACCTCGGAGAAGCTCTCAGGAGGATCGGCGAGGGTGCCGCCATGATAAGGACCAAGGGAGAAGCCGGAACGGGGAACGTAGTGGAAGCCGTACGTCATGCCAGGTCCGTACTGGGAGCCATAAGGAGGCTTGCCGCGACTCCCGGGGACGAACTCATGTCCATTGCCAGGGAGATGGGAGCGCCCTTCGACCTGGTGCTATATGTTCACAGCAACGGGCAGCTTCCTGTCGTGAACTTCGCCGCCGGAGGAGTTGCAACTCCGGCTGACGCCGCCATGATGATGCAGCTGGGCATGGACGGTGTATTCGTGGGAAGCGGTATCTTCAAGAGCGGCAACCCTGAGAAGAGGGCTAGGGCCATTGTTGAAGCGGTGAGCCGCTACGACGACCCCGATGTGCTGGCCAGGGTGTCCGAGAACCTGGGCGAGGCAATGGTAGGGATCAACATAACCACCCTTGGTGAAGAAGAGCGAATGGCTCGCAGGGGATGGTGACAGTTGTCTCCCGTCGGTGTTCTGGCCCTCCAGGGCGGCGTGGCGGAGCATGTACGGATCCTCAGGTCACTGGGGTGCACCGTAAGGGAGGTGCGTACACCCGAGGAACTGAGCCATGTATCCGCCGTCTTCCTTCCCGGAGGGGAATCAACCACTCTCATATCCCTCATGAACAGGTGGTCGGTGACTCCCGCTCTCAGGGACCTGTGCAGAAGAGGCCTGCCCGTTTTCGGTACCTGCGCAGGTGCGATCCTTCTAGCAAAGGAAGTACTCGAGAAGGAACACGACATCAGTCAGGAGAGCCTGGCGCTGGCCGACGTCAGAGCTGTGAGGAACTACTTCGGACGACAGAGGAGCAGCTTCGTCCAGTCGCTGGACATAAAGGGTCTCTCAAGCCCCTTCAAGGGCATCTTCATCAGAGCTCCCCTGCTTAACCCCCTCTCCGAAAAGGTCAGAGTGCTGAGCAGCGTGGAGGACGGCCCGGTACTTCTAAGGCAGGACAACCTCTGGCTTTCCTCCTTCCATCCCGAACTCACGGCCGACGGGAGAGTGCACCGTCTGTTCCTGGAGGAACACGGTCTCATGGAGCCCGCAACCGATAGGAGGGACGGCTGACCATGCCCATCTACGAATACCTGTGCCGGCGGTGCAACACGATATTCCAGTTCCTGGTCAGGAATCCCTCGACGGATACCAGCCCCCGCTGCCCCAGATGCCACGAATCAGACATGATGGAGCGCGTGATGAGCACTTTCTCGGTAGGCAGGGGTTCGGCCTCTTTCGATGACATCGCCGACGATGCGTCCCTTGATGGTCTCGACACGGATGACCCGCGGGCCATGGCCAGGGCCATACGCCACATGGCCGATGAGATGGGAGAGGATCTGGGTCCTCAGGTCGACGAGGCTCTCACAAGGCTGGAGGCCGGCGAGGACCCCGAAAAGATAGAGAGGGAACTGGAGGAGTCGGGTCTGGATATCGGAGCCGAGGGTATGTCTCCCCCCTCTAGAGACCCCGGCCTCTACGAAGCCTGAGTTCAGGGACGAAGAGTTCAGGGACGGACCTAAAATCATCAAGTTACTGATGCTTGTAACAACCCGATGATTTTGTATTAAGGATCATTCAGGACATTCTGATGATAACTTGATGAATTCAGGTCCGTCCCTCCAGACAGTAACTTGATGAATTTAGGTCCGTCCCTCTAAACGCTGGCGAGTATATCGGTGAAGGTGCCGCTGGATATCATCGCAGCCACCCTGCGGATGTCTTCGGCGAACTGCCTGTCATCCCCCAGCGGCCGGACCTCCTCCCTCACCCTGGAATAGACCATCTCCGTGCCCGCCCCGTGACGTCCCCTGTGAATGAACTCCGCGGCCTGGGCCGCACAGACCAGCTCCGTGGCAAGGACATACACGGAATTCTCCACCACGGCCATCGCGTGGTAGGCGGACGTCATGCCCATCGAGACGTGATCCTCCTGCTGTCCGCTGACCGAAATGCTGTCCACGCAGGCCGGGTGCGCCAGCACCTTGTTCTCGCTGACCAGGGCTGCCGCGGTGTACTGGGCTATCATGAAGCCGGAGTTGAGCCCGGGATCCTGCGTCAGGAATGCGGGAAGACCGCTCAGGTCAGGATTGAGAAGCCTTTCTATGCGTCTCTCCGAGATGTTGGCCAGTTCCGCCGCAGCCACCGACAGATGGTCGGCCGCGTAGGCGACGGGCTGACCGTGGAAATTGCCTCCGCTCACGAAGGTACCGTCCTCCATCAACAGGGGGTTGTCCGTAACCGACGAGAGTTCGATCTCCAGTATCGAGCCAATGTAACCGAGGGCGTCCCTGGAAGCTCCGTGGACCTGGGGGACGCACCTGAGCGAGTAGGCGTCCTGGACCTTGTCGCAGGCTTTGTGCGAGACCAGGATCTCACTGTCCCTCATCATCCTCAGGAGGTTGTCGGCCGTCCTGATCGCTCCCGGGTGGGGTCTCAGACCGACCAGTTCCGCGCTGAAGGGTTTCACGGTCCCCAGGAGCACTTCCAGGGACATGGCGGCTGCCGCGTCGGCAGCGTCCGCGAGCCTGCCGGCAAGGATGAAGGCCATCGAGGTGACGGCGGTCATGGCCTGCGTTCCGTTGATTAGGGCAAGTCCCTCCTTGGCTCCCAGTTCAACGGGTTCCAGACCCAGTATTCCAAGAGCTTCCGCACCGGTTATGATCCGTTCGCCGTTGACGCACCTTCCCTCGCCTATGAGAGGCAGGCTCAGGTGGGCCAGAGGGGCCAGGTCCCCGGAAGCGCCGAGAGAACCCTTCAGGGGCACCGCGGGGTACAGGTCGCTGTTGAGTATGGCCAGCATCTGGTCCAGTGTACGCTCCCTCACGCCGGACCTGCCCCTGGCAAGGGAGGCTATCCTGAGGAACAGCATCACCCGGGTCACCTCCCTGGAGCAGAGAGGACCGGTGCCGCAGGCGTGACTAAGAAGCAGGTTCCTCTGAAGGGTCTCCAGCTCGTCCGGAGCAACGATCGTGCCGGCCAGTCTTCCGAAACCGGTGTTGACGCCGTATACCGGCTGACCGCTTTTCACCACGCTCTCCGTCAATTCCCTGGCCCTGCGGACCGCCTGTCTCGCCTCACCTGTGAGTTCCGCACCGGCCCCCTCGGCCACTGCGGCCACATCCCCTATTACCGTACCGTTATTACCGATCCTGACTCTGTCCATTTCTTCTCCAGCCTCTATCCTTTTTGCGCCTGTTACCCGTAGGTTCTTCCGAGCCTGCCTCACCTGGAATATAAGACCGGGAAGGAGAGCAAGTTCAACCTGACCGATGTGCCAATATGACTCATGACCCGGTCATCGCACTCCCGGGACCTGCCCGTCCCCGGGAGTTGATGCACCTATAACATTGCAATGCATGTGAATCTACCTTCGTTACCGTGAAGGCCCTTCTGTTGGCACCGACCTTGCTCTTCATGGCAGTGCGTATGCAAACGAACAACCGGACAGACTGTCAACAGATGCAAAGGAAGGGAGAATATCACATGGGTGATCATAGGATTCGCCCGCTCTTCGATCGCGTTCTCATAAAGCGTGAAGAGCCAGCGGAGGTAGTCAAGGGCGGCATAGTCATCCCGGACACGGCCAAGGAAAAGCCCCTGGAAGGCGTCGTGGAGGCCGTTGGAGAAGGCAAGCGGAACGAAGCCGGAGACGGTTTCATTGCTCCTGTGGTAAAGAAGGGCGACCGCGTGCTGATCGGGAAGTATTCGGGCACCGACGTCAAGGTGCTGGACGATGAATACGTGATAGTACGGGAGGATGACATCCTCGCCGTGCTCGACAAGTGATCTGGAGGTAGACGGGTATGCCAGCAAAGGAACTCAAGTTCGAGCAGGACGCACGGCACGCCATTCTTGCCGGGGTCGAGAAGCTGTCGAGGGCGGTCAAGGTCACCCTCGGACCCAAGGGCAGGAACGTGGTCCTGGAGAAGAAGTGGGGAAGCCCCACGATCACCAAGGACGGAGTCACGGTAGCCAAGGAGATCGAGCTGCCAGACAAGTTCGAGAATATCGGTGCACAGCTCATCAGAGAGGTTGCCAGCAAGACCAGCGATGTCGCCGGTGACGGAACCACCACAGCCACGCTGCTTGCGGAAGGCATCTACCGCGAGGGACTTAAGAACGTCACCGCAGGTGCCAATCCCATGGCCCTGAAGCGGGGCGTCGACATAGCCGTAGCAGAGGTCGTAAAGGAGCTGAAGAACCTCTCCCGTGACGTCTCCGGCAAGGAGGACATCCGTCAGGTCGCGTCCATCTCCGCCAACAACGACATGCAGATCGGCGACATTATCGCCGAGGCCATGGACAAGGCCGGCAAGGACGGAACCATTTCCGTGGAGGAAGCCAAATCCATGGAGACCACTCTCGACGTGGTCGAGGGCATGCAGTTCGACAGGGGATACCTTTCCCCCTACTTCGTGACCGACGCCGAAAACATGGAAGTGGTCCTGGAGAAGCCCTACATCCTCATACACGAGAAGAAGATCTCCAGCATGAAGGACCTGCTTCCCATCCTGGAGAAGATAGCCCAGCTCAGCAAGCCGCTGCTGATCATCGCCGAGGACATCGAGGGAGAGGCCCTCGCGACCCTGGTGGTCAACAAGATGAGGGGAATGCTGCAGGTCGCCGCAGTGAAGGCCCCCGGTTACGGCGACCGCAGGAAGGCCATGCTCGGTGACATAGCCGTCCTCACAGGAGGCAAGGCCATAACCGAGGATCTCGGCATCAAGCTGGAGAACATAACCCTGTCGGACCTCGGTTCCGCTGCCAGCATCAGGATCGACAAGGACAACACCATAATAGTAGACGGCGGAGGCGAGACCTCCGACATCCAGGGCCGAATTGGCCAGATCAAGAAGCAGATAGAGGACACGACCTCCGACTACGACAGGGAGAAGCTTCAGGAAAGGCTTGCCAAACTGGCCGGAGGCGTGGCCAGGATCAACGTCGGAGCAGCCACCGAGACTGAGATGAAGGAGAAGAAGGCCAGGGTGGAGGACGCGCTCCATGCCACCAGGGCAGCCGTGGAAGAGGGTATAGTCCCCGGAGGCGGCACAGCCCTGCTTCGCTGCGAGACCGCCCTGGACAAGCTGGAACTGGAAGGCGACGAGGCCGTCGGCGCCGAGATAGTCCGCAGAACACTCTCCGAACCCCTCAGGCAGCTGGCACTCAACGCCGGGCTCGAGGGTGCCATAGTGGTGGAGAAGGTCAGGAGCCTGGACAGGGACTCGGGACTGAACGTACAGACCAATGAATACGGCAACATGTTCGAGGAAGGCGTGGTTGATCCTACTATGGTCACCAGGACCGCTCTTCAGAACGCCGCCAGCATTTCGAGCCTGCTCCTCACCACCGAGTGCATCGTGACGGAGATCCCCGAGCCCGAGAAGCCGATGCCCGGAGGAGGCGGAGGCGGTATGGGGGACATGTACTAGACCAGGTAGACAGCTCCGTGAAGCGGGGCTGCACACGAAAAGAGCCCCGGGCCGTCAAGGTCCGGGGCTTCTTCCATATCCCGGGGACCGGAGGGATCCCTCCGTCCCTCGAAGGATCCTATTCCGGAGGCACCAGGTTTATTGGAACGGTCATCGGTATATTATCGGTCTGCTCACTTGAGGGTCCGAAGTTGAGCGACTGCACGGCGGCTCTGACAGACGGTTCCAGCGAACCGAGGCTCCCGCCTGCCGAGACGCTTACTCCCGATACCGAACCGCTGGGAGTGATGGAGAAGCTGACGTTGATGGTCCCGCCGGCGGTGGGGTTGGACCTGAGCAGGTCTTCGTACGCCCTCTTTATCCTCGTGATTATCATGTTGGTCTTGCGCCTTATGTCGCTCATGGTCCTGCCCTGGACGCCTATCTGGGAGCTGGAGGAATGCGCGGAGAAGGATACCTCCGCCGCTCTGTGGACCGCTTCGACCTCGCTGGAGGAGACTCCCTCGATGCTGGCGCTGGGACCTCCCCCCTCTCCGATGAGCCCGCTTATTCCGCCGGAGCCTCCCCCGCTTGCGCCTGCAACCACCGCCTCGCCTCCGCCGCCGGAAACGAGTCCCGCCCCTGAGGACGCAGCAGCCTGAAGATCGGTGGCAATACCCGCGGAACCTCCCGTGCCTCCCGTGCCGTAAGCCGCGAAACCAATGCTCTGGAGAACGGCCTGGCCTGCTGCAGCACCATCTGAGGTGCCTCCCTCGGTGCCGCCGCCGCTGCCGGCGGGGCCTCCGCCGCCCTCTCCTACCGCCACGGTTTCCTCGCCGATGCTCATATCGGTAATGATCTCCTCGCCGATACCCTGGGTCTGGCGGTTCGAGCTTGCCAGTGTGGCCACCCTGGCGGTGGGAGCGGCCCTGAGCTTCTGCTCCTTCGTCTCGTTCACCACTGTGACGAACCTGTCGAAGACGGCTCCCGTGAGCAGGGCTACGGCGAGGCCCAGGCCCAGGATTATGGCTATCCTTCCGGATTCCTCCCGCTGGCCCTTCATCGCGATCGCCTCGTGAGGCCTGGTGGCGAAGTTCTCCCAGTCGTACTCCGGTGCGACGTACTTCTTCCTGGGGATCTCGGGTACCGCCTTCTCCTTCTCATCTTTCCTGCCGGGGACGGCATCCGGTTCGATGAAACTGAAGAAGATCTCCTTGTCGCCCAGGGTGAATACACCGTTGACACCCCTGTCGAAGACCCATACATAGGGTTCTCCGGGCTTCTCCTGCTGCATCAGGTTACGTTCGATAAGTGTATGGAAGGGGATCACGCTCCCCTTCACCTCCACCCCACCCTTTATACCGGGAATGAGCCGCATAATGTACTTGCTGCCCTGGGGTTCGAGCAGCGTATGGATCCTGGGAAGACCTATGCCCTTTGCGGTAACGGTGTTGTACTCGGCTTCGCCTACGGTCATGAGACCTGCATTAGGTACCAGCTCCTGTTTCCCATCGGGACTTTCCACAACGATCTTCAGAACCCTGTCGTCGCGCTTCTCCCCGGTTTCTGCGGCCGCCTTCTCAGGCTTCTGCTTCCTCTCCTTCTTCTCGGGAGGTTTCGAAACCATAGGGGGAGCTATGAAACCGAAATGGATGACGAAGGGTCCAGCCATTATCTGGCCCTGGTCCAGGTACTTGACGTTGAGCATGTAGAAACCGTCGGGGTCCATGGGGAAGATGCCAAGGTCGCGCAGGTCGGAGAACTTGAGGGTGGTCCCGTCGATGGACTCTATGACAGCGTCCATGCTCTCCGCCATCCTGAGAAGCCATGTCTCCGAGTCCTCGCCCTGGGTGATGAGCACCATGCTGTCCGGAAGTCCGGATCCCTCGACCACGATGTTGTTGTTGTAGCCGATCCCCATCCTCACCGGCTCCCTGCCGGGGATGAGCTTGCCCACCACCTTGCCGTCTCGCATTATGGCGATGGCAAGTACTTTCCTCTCTTCGTTCCTTTCCGGCGTCATTCCACTTCGCCGCCTTCCTCGACCTTGATGACCGTGAGGTTCTGAGTGGGATACCCGGCTGCTGCGCAGCTGCTCATGACCCTCTGAAGGAGTATCGCCTGTATCGCCACGTCACCCTCTATGTTCACCTTCATCTCCTCGCCGTCTGTTATACCCCGCATGAGCCGGGTGTATTCCAGATGGTCGGAGAGACGGTCAACCAGGACGGGAATCGGATTGCCCCTGCTGAGTACTTCCCGGTCCACGTACACGACGGGTTCACCGTCGACTACGATGGCGTCGCCGGTAACGACTATCTCGAGGTTGAGCTGGACGCTCCGGTCGGACCTGGATTGCGGGAGCGTAAGAGCGTCGCTTACCGTTACTATCTGTCCCTCGGCGCTGTAGCTCTTGATCAGGAAGACCACAAGTATTGTGAACATGTCGATCATGGAGGTCAGGTTCAGACTGACCTTCTTGTCCTTGCCCCTGACCATTGCCTTGCTCTTCTTGTAGCCCAGCAGAAGGGGCAGATGTCTCTTCGAGGGAGCGCTGCTCACTGTCTACTCACCTCCTCCGGCGGAAGCGGCTTCCAGCTGGCTCTGGAGGACGCTGTAGGCCGCCACCTGAAGCCCGGGCTGGTCGAATCCGTGGTCCGCGCAGACATCTATGACCATGACGATATTGTCGTACCGGACGTTGTCCTCCGTGAGTATGGTGATCTTGTGGACCGGAATGGAGGCGAACTTCTGCTCCAGCTCCCGCCGGAATTCCGCCAGGGCCTCGGAAAGCGCTTCCAGATCGTAGGCGTTCACAAGCTGTCCGTCCCGGTATTCCTGCATGACATCGCATACCGGATTAGTACCGAAGACGGTGCCCAGGAACATCTGCCGACCGGTCATTATCACCTTCGGCTGCAGCTGCTGCTCCTCCGACTGGGCAAGGCTTGTGGTCCCGGCCCCCGAAGTGCTGATGCCTTCCGTCGGGGCCATTTCGATTATCGCTATCTCCAGGAAGGAGGCACTGAGCAGCAGGAAGGGTATTATCACGCAGAAGAGGTTCATCACCGGGAGGAGATCGATCTCCGGTACATGCCTGATCCTGTGACTCCTGCCGGATGCCGGTTTCGCCATCAGGCTTCCTTCCTGGCCTGGGCCAGCATGTTGATGACCATGACCGAGTACCTGTCGATGTCATCCACGAGACTGTCAGTCTTGGCGGTGAGGAAGGAATGTACCAGAAGCAGCGGTATCGCCGATATGAGTCCGAAGGCGGTGGTGTTCATTGCCATGGATATACCGTTGGCCAGCATTATGCTCTTCTCTGCCGGATCAGCTGCTCCCACCGCCTCGAAGGCGGCAATAAGACCAAAGATGGTTCCCAGGAGCCCGACCATTGTGGATACGTTGGCAAGGGTGGCGAGGTAACCGGTACGGGCGTTCAGCCTTGGGAGTTCCGCCAGAGCCATCTCGTCCACGGCGTTCTGGATGTCCCTCTCGGTGTTCCTGTAGTTCCTCAGCGCCGCCTCGATGATACGGGCCAGCGGTGCGCTCCTGTCGGCACAGGATGCTATCGCCCCCTCGATGCTGCCCTTCCTGATCAGCTCGGCGATCCTGCCCATGAACTTCTCCGGTTTCATGTCCGCTATGCTGAAAAGGAAGATGAAACGCTCCACGGAGATGGCCACTCCCACCGCCAGGAACAGCAGGATGGCCCACATGGCAGGGCCTCCGTCGCGGAAGAACTTAGCGATATCCGAGAAGAGCCCTCCCTCCTCCATCTCCACTTCCGCTTCCTCACCGGTGTCCTGCATCGTTCCGGCTGCGTCATCCGGCTCCTGGACGGGTTCGGCCGCAACGGTGTCCTCTACCGCAGTCGCGGTGGTGTCGACTCCAAGGCTGTCAACGGCAGTTTCGTCCGGCTGCTGCGCCATGGATGCCGCGCATATGACGAGCAGGGAAACAGTGAGCAGGAACGGAAGTGTGAACCCTTTCATCTACGATCTCCTCTCGAGTGTCAGGATCGGCGTCATCTGCCGACCAGGTCAAGCACCAGGTTGCCCACCAGGTCGAGACCCGCGGCAACGCCGAATATCAGACCCTGTTCATCGTCATTCTGATAATATCTATATACCGAGAGACTACCAAGTACCGCCACGGAACCGTACCTTATCCAGGCTGGAAAGACTATCATCTCCCTTCCAGCACCGATAGGCGGTTCGTCCGAGAAGGCTCCCGGGTATACAGGTCTTATGACATCCTCTATGAAGCTCCTCTCGAGGAGCACGTTGCGAAGACTGGGTGTAGCCTTCAGCATCATGAAGAGTGCCTGGGGGGTCCTGAGCTCACCCCGGATGGTTATCTCCTCCAGGACCAGCCTGCCCCCCTCCCAGGTCGCTCCGCTCTCGTCCATGTCCACCTGAGCATGAATAACGGAAGCCATCAGCAGGACCGCGGCGATGACCGGGTTCAGGCGACGGCGGAGGGCAGACCGGAAACCGAAAGGTGTCAGAACGGCCATAGGAAGCAGCCTCCTCCCCCTTCTTCCTCCTCATCCTCCCGGCGGTAGTAATCCGGATCCATGAGCCCGGTATCGGCTCCCTGATCATCGAACCCGGAAGATCCTTCCTCATTCAGCTGGTCTTCCGTACCGACCCCCTCCTCCGGGGATACGGAAGTTGAATCCGTCACCAGGGTCGTGTCTGAAGAAGCCGGAGAATAGCCGATATCCACGCTGGCTCCCGGCAGGAGCAGGTCAAGGCCTGTGGCTATCGAGTCGGTGTGTTCGGTCCTGATCCCATTTGTGACCGCAAGCTGGAGACCGTTCTGGTAGGTGGAGGTAGCCCTCTGAATGTAAGTGTCGTAAGCCTCCAGGAGAGTGTTGTAGAAGGCCTCCTCCCCATCCGGTGTCAGACCCTCCGGTGCATCCATGAATCCCACCGTGTTCGCGAAGTCCTCCTGCAGCTTCCCTATCCTGAGCACCGCCCTGAAGACGTAATCGTCGTCCAGGTAGGTGAATGTACGGTTGTAGCTGGCAACGGCGCCGTTGAAAAGCTGTGTCTTGACCTCCACGTTATCCGTGTCCACCGGTGTCAGGGCGTAGTAGTCCCTGGAGGCCAGCTCCCCCATGTGATAGGCAGCCAT
Organism: Candidatus Aegiribacteria sp. MLS_C; assembly: GCA_002030045.1. Taxonomy (GTDB): domain Bacteria; phylum Fermentibacterota; class Fermentibacteria; order Fermentibacterales; family JCC-6; genus Aegiribacteria. The sequence goes on from LQBI01000005.1 coordinate 50,140, forward strand.
GGCCGGGTAGGTGACCCTGCCGTCACGGTACTGGTCGTATATCGCCATGCAGCTCTCGAAACTGCTCCTGGCGAGATTCAGATTGCCCCGGTCGTAGTTGTACTTACCGATCTTCGCATATGCCTCGGTCACCGCTGCAGCTGTGCCGGCGCCCTCGTCGGCTATCCTCTGGTATACTCCAATGGCCAGCTCTTCGCTGCCCGCCTCCTCGTAGCTTCCGGCCGCACTGGCCAGGGCGGCGTTAATGTCCGTAGCCCCCGGGTACCTGTCGTAGGCTTCCAGGTAGAGCTGCGCGGCCCTTGCGTACTGCTGGTCCTCCCTCAGGAGATAGGCTGCCCTGAGCAGTCCCGCGGGAGCGTTCTCGTAACCGGGATAGGTATCGGCAAGTTCCTGGAAGAGCCTGACCGCGTCATTGATGGAACCGGCTTTGCCGTAGGTCTCCGCAGCGTCGTACATGGCCACCGGCGCTACTTCCGTCCCGGCGTGCTCCATGGCGGTCTCCTCCCATCTCCTGGCGGCGGCCATGAGGTCCTCCACGCTCTCGCTCTCAGCCAGCGAAGCTGCATCGTTGTAGGCGGAGGAAGCCGCCAGGTACTCGATGTCGGCACCCAGGTCCTCTCCGCTTGCAGCTGCGGCGCCGGCGGCGTTCCCGTACCAGTCCTCCGCCTCTGAGTACATCTCCTCCTGCTGGTAGGAATCGGCTATGAACTTGGCGGCCCTGGCCTCGTACCCGGAACCCCTGTAGTCGTCGTAGATCATGCCGAAGAGTTCCCTGGCGGCTTCGAACTGCCCGACGTTGTAGAACTTGGGTGCAGCCGCCCAGAGGAAGAAGGCTGCATTCTCGCCGTCCGGGTACAGCTGATGGTAGAGCATGGCGGTCTCCCGCAGCTTCTCCCTGGTGCCGAGACTGTCGATCCCCGGTGTCTCCTCGTAGGCTATGAGGTATGACGAGAAGGCGTTGTTCAGGGCGTCCTCCTGCCTGACGAAGGAAGTGCTGTCCATTGCTACGGCGTAGTATACGTCGCCGGCCCTCATGTACTCACCTGTATGGTAGAGGGCGTCACCGAGGTAGAACTGGTACTCGTACCTCTTTCCCGAAGCCGGGAACTGCTGGAGGTAGTTCTCTATCCTCTCTATGAGGGCCTCGTTGACCTCTCTGTAGGCGACCGGGTCCTCCCTTGCGGCAACGGTCTGCTCCAGGTAGTACTGGATGGCCTCCTCGAAGGATGCTCCTCTGAGGGAATCGGCCAGGGACACGGCCGAGCTGTCCCCCACGTTCATGTACCAGTCGCCGTCCCTTCCGTATGCCGCCACCAGCATGTCCCGGGCGTCGGCGGCCCGGGCGAACTCGCCCAGTTCCTCGTAAGCCTGGGCTATCCTCAGCTGGTGGACCGGCGCCCTGGTGCTGTAGGGATCCTGATCCAGGAGTGCCTCGTAGGCATCTATGGAGGTGTACCAGTTGGTCATCTCTCCCGATATCTCGGCCATCATGCCGAGAACGCTGATGGTGGTGACCGAATCGTCAAGGTCCTTCAGGAAATCCACCGCCACCGGTACTGCGGAGCTTGACATATCGTTCATCTCCAGGAAGTCGTAGGCCATGTATTCCCTTGCCTCGTTGAGGATCCTGATGTCGCCGCGCCTGCGTATCCCGAGACTGTCGATCCTCATGTTGTCCCTGAGGAGGTAGGCGAAGGTCGCGACGGACCTCTCGAAGTCCTTCTCCAGGTAGAGGGTCCACCCCAGCTTGTAGAGACCGTGCTGGAAAAGGTTCGGACTGCTGCCCGGGTAGTCCAGTATACGCTCGAAGTAGACCAGGGCCGAATCGTAGGCCAGCATGTCGAAGTAGAAGTTGCCCACCCTTATGTTGCATTCCGCCGCCAGTTCGCTTCCTGGGTAATCCTGAAGGAGGGTCCTGTAATTATCCACCGCACCCTCGAAATCCATCATTGATTCCAGGCAGTAGCCCATGGAATAGAGGGCCACATCCTCCACCTCGCTGCCCGGGTATTCCGTCAGTATCTTCTCGTAGAGTTCTATGGACCTGGAATAGTCCTCGGGCACGTACTCCCCCGTTCCCGCCGCCGCCTGCCGCTGGCTGTGCTGCAGGTTGTCTATGTCGTAATAGAGCTGAGCCAGCCTCACCAGGACGTCGGGTATGAACCTGGAATCAGGATAGCTGGCAAGGTAGTCCTCGAAGTAGCCGGCGCACTCCAGCGCGGCCTCGTCGATCCTCCTGTTCAGCCCCTGTATCTCCCTGGACCTCATCGTGTCCAGCGCCGCGGCGCCCGCGGTGTCACCCTCCGCCAGTGCCTCCTCGATGGCGTTCCTGTAGTAGCCTCCAAGGTACTCTATGGAATCCCGCTTCAGTTCCCTCTCCATGAAGGTCGCCACCGCTATTCCGTACTGCGTCTCCTGCACCCAGTTGTGCTGGGTCGTCATGCCTCCCTCGAACTTGGAGGCGAGGTCCTGCAGTGCCAGGCGTATCCGCTCCACCTCACCCTCCACCCTGGCCAGGTCCTGCCTTTCCTCCTCGGTGCCTGTGGGCCGGGAGGTCTCCATCAGGTCTCCCACGGCCAGCGCAAGGACCTCGGTCTGGCTCCGGCTCTGCTGTATCAGGCGGGCAAGCTCCTGCGCCATGGTCTCGGTATCCATCTCCATGGGAAGGGAAAGCACAGATTCCAGGTATCCTATCTCCGCGAAGAGTTCCCTGATGAAGGCTTCCTCCTCCTCGATCATCTCCACCAGCTCGAGATCACCCTGAGTGTAGGCCTCCTCCTTCAGCTCCGACAGACCCAGCCTGATCCGGTCGAGACGCTCACGCTCCAGCTCGAACTCGTCCCTTGTGGTCTCCCCTTCGGAAAGGAACAGGTCGTAGTAGTCATCCGTCTCGCCGTACTCCCTGAGCAGGTCCTGGTACATCCTCACCGCTATGTCTATGTCCTCGGCGCCGAGGGCGCAGTTGGCCTGGGCAAGTTCGAACTCCGAAACCAGTTCCGAGTTGGGAACCTCCTCGAGTACCATTTCGGCCAGGTTGTAGGCTTCCTGGTATTCCTCCTGCATCATGAGGGTCCATACCTTGCCCAGCATGGCTATGTCGTAATAGGAGCTGAAGGGCGAAACCTTCGAGTAGAGCTGCAGAGCCTCTTCGAGATCGTCTCTCTCGTCAACGAGTATCTGGGCCAGGGCTATTCGCGCCCTGTCCGCCAGGTCGGTCTCGCTGGAGGAATGTCCCGAGCCCTCTATGATCCCCTCCAGGGCCGATATGGCCGCGTCCGTGTCCCCCTCCTCCACGTAGGACACCGCTTCCAGATACTCCGATAGAACGTGATAGTCGCTGGACGGGAGCACGTTCCCGTAGAGGACCCTTGAACCGGCGAACTCCCCCTTGTTGTACGTTGAAAGACCCGCGGCTATGAACGCGAGATCGATGTACTCGTACGCCGGGGCAGCCTGCCGGAGGTCCTGGAAGTAGCGTAGGGCACCGTCGTAGTCCTGCAGTTCGAAGGATATCAGTTCCAGCCTGAACAGCGCATCCTCGTAATAATCGGATGCGGGGAAGTTTTCCACCACCGACTGGTACGCGTCCATGGCCCACACTATGGAGCCGGAGTTGTAGAGCTCCTCTCCCAGCAGGTAGGCACTCTCCGCGTTGGAGAGCATGGCATGGAGTCTTCTTAGCTGGACCAGCTCGGTCATGAGCGCGTCCAGCCTCTCCTCTTCCCTTTCGATCTGGGTCTCGATCTCCTCCAGCTCGGCGGCCGCCCTTGCCATCAGATCGCTGGTGAGATCGGAGGGGTCCTCCAGAGCAGTCTCCGGAGCCGCTGCGTCACCGGGCTGGGAATGCGCCGCACCCGACAGAAGCAGAACCATCAGCGGGATCAGCAGGAGCTTCATCTCAAAAGGCCTTTTTCTCGTCAGCGGTTCTCAAGAAGGTCCCGAAGCCTCTGGAGTTCGGCTTCGGCCGCCCTCCTGCGGGCCTCAAGCTCCTCCAGACGTTCCCTTGCTCTCTCGATCCTCTGCTGCTCTCTCTCCAGAGCCAGCTGACGGGCCCCGAAGATGGGACCGAAGGTTGACCTTATACCGATGGACACCTTGGAGTTCTGCATGATATCTGCCCTGTTCTGGTTCTCGGGAGGGAAGACCGTCATCTCGAACTCCGCCCATGCCATCTGGAGGGTTATGTACCGGTTCACGTCGTAGGTGGCCCCTAGGTTGAGGTCGCGCCCGTCCTGCTCCAGCACTATGGTGAAGGGTTCCGAGGGCCTGTAGACCACGGAACCGAAGAGACCGCTGGCGATGGAGCTGCCTATGCCCATGGCACCGTTGTCTATAACTCCCACGAACCGGCCTATGCCGATCCCGAGGCTCACGGTGGCGGGTATGCCCATCAGGTAGCTCAGGTCCTTGGAGAGGACGGCGTATGCCGACCAGTTCTGAGCGTGGTCGTAGGGGTAGAAGACCTCCACTCCAGCCGAATCGACCTTAAAGCAGTCGATGTATTCCTCTCCGGTGATGTTCTCCAGGCCTACGGCGAAGGCCGGGACCGTGATCCCCTCGAAGAGGAGACCCACCTTCGCGTTGCCTGCGATGCCGCCTTCCCCGAGGTAGGAGATACCCACCTGGCCGTACCTGAAGAGGCCGACATCCAGGTGGCCGGTCACCATGAATTCGCTGTTCGACGAGCCGGTTGAATCCTCGATGGTGTAGGCGGAAGCCCCGAGTTCCACCTCGACCTCCGTGTGCTGAAGCAAGTAGGCGTCGGGAGTATCCAGTACTCCCGAGCGGGAGAACGGAAGTGACCCACCCAGGACCGCCGGAACCAGAAGTGAAAGGGCTATGATCATACATGTCTTCATATAAACCAACTCCAACAATGCCCGGTAATGCTGTCGTCCTGTATGGCTATTGCCCTGCAGACTACAATTATTGACCTGTACCTGTTTCGAGTCAACCTCCGCGTACTCCAGTCCGCCGGTCCGGTATACCAGGAACAACAACGGGACGGTTTTGTTCCTTATCCAGTATAATACTATAATTCATCAGAGGAATTTCCGGAGGTCCAGATGTCCCCTGTGTTCTTGGCAGCATTGGTCCTTTTCTCGCAGGCCGTGGAATGGGAGACGGACATCGGGTACCTTCCCTTCAGCAGCCCTCTGCTGGTGGACAACGGCAGCGGATCCATGGACATCTTCGTTGCTCTGGGCGACCGGGGTCTGGGCGGCTGGACCGGCACAGGCGAATCCCTCGAGGGCTTCCCCCTTTCTTCCGAACAGGGGGTTTCCGGAAGACCCGCCGCGTTCTACTCGCCTGAAACGGGCAGTACTCTGGTATACGCCGACAACCGGGGCGCGGTCCACATGGTGGACCGTGCAGGCATAGAACTCCCTGGGTGGCCCCTGGAGACCGGAAGCTCGGTGGTGACCGGAATCTCCGTTGTGAACCTGGACGATGACTGCACGATGGAGATAGCCTTCGGCACTTCGGACGGCATGGTCCATCTGGTGGACCGTTCGGGAAGACCCGCCGAGGGATGGCCGGTGGAGCTGCCGTCCAGGATGCAGTGGCAGCCCTCGCAGCTCTCACTCGGAGGGAATTCGGGCTACGGTCTGGTCTGCGGGCTGGCCAACATGAAGCTCTACCTGCTCTCCCGCTCGGGAACGGTGCTTCCCGGCTGGCCCGTGAGCACCGGCTTCACGCTGGGCAGCACTCCCGTTTGCGGAGATATCGACGCGGACGGCCTCGGGGACGTGGTGCTCTCGACGAACAACGACAGGGTATACGCACTGAACTGCAGCGGAGCGGTCATAGACGGATGGCCCTTCTTCCTGGACGACAGGGTCGCCGGAGGAGCGCTGGCGATAGGGCACCTGGACCTGACAGGAGGCAACCTCCAGGTTGCCGTTTCTACGATGGACGGCAAGGTCACGCTGCTGAGGGGCAGCGGCAGTCTCGCGGGAACCTGGAGATGGCCGAACCTCACCGCCGGTGTTCCGACGTCCCCGGTGATATCCTCCTCGGGAGGGAACCCCGCGGTGATCGCAGGCTGTGACAGCGGGTACGTCTATGCGTGGAACGCCCAGGGAGACGGGATACAGGGATTCCCGGTGGCCATGGGCCAGGCCGTCTCCAGGACACCGGCTGCCGGCGACGTCGACGGCGACGGCAGCATCGAACTGATAGTGCTGGGAAGATCGGGGACAATGGCCTGCATCTCCCTCTCCGGCAGCGGAGGCCGCCTTGAGACATGGCAGCAGATACTTTGCGACCAGTTCAACAGCGGCAGCTTCGGAACGTCCCACCTTCCCGGCCTGACCGCCGGTACCGTCGCTTCCGAGGCATCAGGGACCGTGGTACTGCCGTACACCGTGGAGGGTACCGCCCCGCAGCGGCTGACCCTGGCATACTCCACCAACGCCGGCTACTCCTGGACGGAGACTACCAGTTTCGGCACTACGGCCGAAAACGTTGAGTGGTACAGTGAAGCCGACCTTCCCGGTCATGACGAGAGGGAATGCGCGCTGAAGGTCACGCCATGGTGCGCGGCGGGTCCCGGCACCAGCGGGCTTTCCAACGTATTCCACCTGGACAACAACTCACCTCCCACCCTCTCGATCTCTTCGATAGAGGAGGAGTCCAGCGGCCGTTTCCTCATCTTCTACTCGGTGGAGGACCCGGAGAGGGACATCATACAGCTGCAGGCGCAGTACTCCTCCGACGGCGGTGAACACTGGCTGAACGCGGACCTTTCGGGAAGCACGCTCCAGATACCGTCCTGGCTCTACGGCGACCCGGTCAGATGGGACGCCTCCTCCGTGGAAGGACTGAGCGAGGTCGAGGACGTGCTGCTGAGGATGAGGGCGGCGGACGCGGACCCGGGACCCTGGAGCGCCATCTCCCTGGACGAGGGACTGCGTGACCACTCTGTGGCTCAGATCGTCGTCCCCTCAGAGGAGGTCTCCGACGAAGTCAGGCTCGGAGTGAGGCTCTCCGATCCCAAGGACGATCCGATGTCCTTCCTGTGGGAGTATTCAACGGACGGCGGAGAAAGCTGGGAGAGGGCTACGGTGACGGGCAGCAGGGTGCCTGTGACCGGCAACTGCCACTACGAGATAACATGGGACTCATCCGTCGACATACCTGGGCTGGATGCGGCCTCGGTCAGGTTCAGGGCCTCGGGATCGGAGGACGGGGACGCTTCACTTCACTCATCCCCATTCCACGTGGACAACAACAGACTTCCGGTCCTTGAGATCAGGTCTCCGGGCAGGTGGGACCACTTCAGCGGATCCGTGCCCATCTCCTTCGATATCTCCGACGCCGAGGGGGATTCCATCTCGATGCTTCTGGAATACAGGATCGAGGGCACCCCGGCCTGGGTACCTGCCACCGGTCTCATACCCAGCGGCTACTATCCCCACTCGACCTACAGTTCGTCGCTAACATGGAATTCGTCGGAGGACCTGCCGGGATCCGACCGGCTGGAACTCCGAATACGCCTGGGGGCGACGGACAGGGATACAGTCTTTACCGGCGAAGTGGGTCCCATTTCTGTTGACAATTCCCGCCTCCCCGCCGCGATGCAGGCAGCGGTGAGCCGAGTGTCGCCCCATGCCGGAACGGTGGAGGTCTCCTACGAACTCTCGGATCCCAGGGAACGTACGCTCGACCTGATGGTCACATACAGCTCCGACCGGGGCCGGACATGGCGGGACGCCACCGTCACGGGGGACCTGGCATCCAGGAGCGTTTCCGGATACCAGGGCAGTTTCACCTGGAATTCGGAGCAGGACATGGATGAATGGCCGCCGGATTCGAACCGGGGCGTAATGCTGAAGATCACTCCCGTTTCCAAAGAACTGCTGGGCGCTCCCAGGATCCTGGAGATAGAGCTGGACTGACCAAGGATCCGTAAGCCGGAACGGCTCAGGAATAACCGAGATCCGATTTTCCCCCGGCAAGGCTGAAGGTGAGTGGAGCCTTCTCCCTGAGAATGCCCATCATCCTGCGGGCGGTCCCGCGAATGTCCCATTGAGCGTGCTCGTCCTCCCGCAGCCTGGAGAAGTGGTAGAGTTCCCTGCCGTTCATGCACATGACCACCCTGCGCCTGTGGGCGTTGGTGAGCATATAGGGATAGAGGATACCCAGACCACCCGAGAATCCCTCCGCATGTCCCACGGCGGAGAGGAACCTCTTCTCCAGGCCCGCTTCCGCTATGCTGGGAGGAACTGTGACACCCAGGGAGGGATCGTAGACGGAGACCAGCCTGGTGCACATCCTGTGCCTCTTCAACTGTGCGTAGGCGCTTGAGGATACCACGAGCTGGAATACGGCCCTGAAGAACTCCCACTCCCTGGGTACCTGGTCGTGTATTCCGAGTCCTTCCAGGACCTCCTCGAACAGACCGCGCCTTCCGGTTCCGTCCATTGATGCCCAGAGGTCCTGCGCCCTGTCCAGGGAGACGCCGTCCCTCCACTGGAGAAGCAGCGCACCCACCCTGGAATCGCCGTCGCACTCCAGCAGCATCACCTCTTCGGGGGGAACTTCCTCCACAGGCGAGGGAGAGTGGGCGAATCCGTCCATGGGCGTGGGATCAAGGAAGAGGAAGAGCGAAGGGGCGGCTTCCACGGCGAGTTCCAGGAGTTTTTCCGAGATCAGTCTGACTTCACCAAGGGGATGACAGGAGAGCCTCCTTATTATGTGCTCCAGCTCCCTGGCGTTGACGGTCATTCCCATCTGGCACGAAGTGGCCAGCGGCAGGAGGTACCGTGCGTCCTCCCTGGCCCTGTCCCTTCCGAAGCCCTTCCCCTCCAGCGCATCACAGACATCGGCGTAGGACCGGAAGAGACCCCGGGCCGCACCGACGAATCCCTCCTCCATTCCCTCCGGAAGGTCCGGAGGCACCACCAGGTCCTCCCCTATCCTTATGTATCTCTGGGATTTCTCGGTGAAACTGGCCAGCCTGAAGCTCTGCAGTTCCTCAGCCGCAAGCCTTGAGACATCCAGCAGGTCGAAGTTCAGTACGGCGTGCTCGGCGACGGAACCGTGCCCGTAGTCGAAAACGATGCGGCGGTTGGAAACCCTTGCCCTGTCCACTTCCCTGCAGGCCTCGGCCCTCAGCTCCGGCACCGGCCGGGGGTCGCGGCTTATCCTGGCGTAGGCGGCGGACAGGGTCTCGGGAGTGGTCCCCCCGTACTGGACGTCTGTGTTGAATCCGGCAAGGTGTATCTTCATGCATCGCCTCCGGTGCGTTCCAGGTTAAGCTCGGCAGCCAGCGCCGCCAGGGGATGCTCGTAGGGGAGTCTCCTGAACACCAGGTGGTCCAGCCTCTCCCTCCTCAGCTCCGGAGAGGCTAACATAAGTATTTCGCGCCACTGGCCAAACAGCCTGGACAGGTCGCGGACGTATGGGGCCAGCTCGTACCCCCACGCAAGACCCTCCAGCTCCTCCAGGAACCGGGACGCCGTTCCGCGGCATCTCTCCAGCAGTGCCAGGGTACCCTTGTCAGGTCCGCGGACCATGCCGCTCCTTATGCCCTCGATGAGCGCGGCAGCATCTCCGGACACCGACCAGGGAGTATCATGGAACCATCCGAGGACTTCCCAGCCCTCGTGGAAGCTTCCCAGCTCCCCGGGCCATTCCGGTTCGGCACCCGCAGCGGTCAGCATTCGGTAGAGCCCGTAGAGCGCAACGGGAAAACACTCCGGCGGGTTCAGGAAGTACTCATGGTCCCCGTGCATCCTGTCCTTCAGATCGGCCAGGTATATGCGCCTCAGGCAGTAATCGTCGGCCAGGAGATTGTCCCAGATGACCGGCCGGCACCCGAGGAGGTCCGCCGCCCGGTCCAGCGAAGGTCCGTACAGCTCCCTGGAGACCACGGCATCACCGGTCCAGAAGGACATCCAGCCTCCCGGCATGTTCTGTCTCCAGCCCCGGAGGTACTCCCCGCCATCGTACCTGTCCAGGAGTTCTCCGCAGTAGACCGTAGGGCAAAGGTATACGGGACAGTCGAACCCCTCCAGGGCGGACGTGGCCAGACGGAGCTGTCTTTCGGCCAGGCCGCCGTCAACGGGCTGCGGTATGTCGTCGAAGAGGACCGCTATTCCCGATGCTCCCAATCTGAGGGCGTTCTCAGCCTTACGTGAGAGCAGCGAATGCTCGTAGTCACGGAAACCCCACGGGCTGATCCCGTATATGAACCTCACCCCGGTCCCGGCGGCCAGTTCCATGTCGCGTCGCAGCTCCTCCACCAGTTCGGGGGGGCTTTCCTCCCTCCACCTGATCCTGTGGAAGGGATCGTTCTTGGGAGCGTAAAGGTATGCGGGTTCATCGAGCGCCGACAGATGCCTTATAAGTTCGGCCCTGCGGCCCCCGGTGAACGGCCTTCCGTAGAACCCTTCCACTACCCCTCGAACCATTCCGGACCCGCCTCCGTCGTTGACTTCCAGGCTCCCATTTCCTAGCTTTGATACTTGAATCTACAGGAGAATACCCATTTCCGGAAATACCATCATTGAAGACCATCAGGAGGGTTCGATGCCTAGGAACATAGTAGAGGCTGTCCCGAACATCTCAGAGGGACAGAACCGGGAGATAATAGACGAAGTGGCGGCGGCGGCCGGTTCCGTATCCGGATGCAAGGTCCTTGACGTGGACCCCGGAGCCGCCACCAACAGGACCGTCATCACCATCGCCGGCGAGCCCCAGGCGGTCATCGAGAGCTGCTTCCAGCTGATACGCAGGGCCTCGGAGCTCATCGACATGCGGAAGCACAGGGGCGAGCATCCCAGGCACGGCGCCACCGACGTCTGCCCCTTCGTGCCGGTATCCGGCATAACCATGGAGGACTGCGCCGAGTACGCCCGCAGCCTTGGAAGACGGGTCGGGGAGGAACTGGGCATTCCGGTCTACCTCTACGAGAAGGCCGCATCCAGGCCCGAGTGGGAGAAGCTTCCAAATATACGGAAAGGCGAGTACGAGGCCCTTCCCGACAAGCTGGGAAAGCCCGAGTGGGAACCGGACTTCGGACCGAACGAGTGGAACGACAGGGTGGCCAGGACCGGTGTCTGCACCATAGGCGCCAGGAATTTCCTCATCGCCTACAACGTGAACCTCAACACCAGGGACCCCGGCGTCGCCAGGGACATCGGACTGACCATCAGGGACACCGGCCGGTTCCTCAGGGACGAGAACTGGAAGTTCGTGAGGGACGGAAACGGAAAGAAACTGAAGCAGCCGGGGAAGCTCCAGTGCTGCAAGGCAACCGGCTGGTTCATCGAGGAGTACCAGACCGCGCAGGTGACCATGAACCTTACGGACATTTCGGTAACTCCGCTCCATATGGGATTCGAGGCGGTCAAGGAGGAGGCCGAGAAGCTGGGAGCCAGAGTGACCGGCTCGGAGGTGGTGGGTCTCCTGCCCCTGAGCGCAATGCTGGAGGCGGGACGCTTCTACATTGAAAGGCAGCACAGCGGTCTGTCCGGGACGGGACGGCAGGGCAAGACCACCGGAGTGCCGCAGGCCGAACTCATCGAGACCGCCATCAGGTCCATGGGCCTGAGGGATGTCGCTCCCTTCGACCCCAGGGAGAAGATCATCGAGTTCATGGTGGAGGAGAAGACTGTCGACCTGTCCGGAATGACATGCAGGGCCTTCGCCGACGAACTTTCCACGGATTCTCCAGCGCCCGGAGGAGGCTCCGCGGCGGCCCTGATGGGAGCGCTGGGGGCCTCGCTGGACTCCATGGTGGCGAACCTGTCGGTCAAGAAGCGCAAGTGCCGGGAGCACTGGGAACTCATGAGGGGAATAGCCCCCGGGGCGCAGGCCATCAAGGACGACCTGCTGAACGCCATGGACGACGACACCGAAGCCTTCAACGCCTGGATGGACGCGGCCAGGTCCGGCGGAGACGTGCAGTCGGCGGTCAGGAGAGCCATCGAAGTGCCACTGAGGGTCCTTGCCCGGTGTCCCGAGATCATCCAGCTGGCTTCGGAACTCGAGGAGAAGGGTCTGCAGGCATCGATATCGGATGCGGGTGTGGCCGCGGCCGCTGCCAGGGCCGCCGGAGTGGGGGCGTACTACAACGTGCTCATCAACCTGTGCGAGCTGGAGGACCGGGAATACGCCTCAGAGACGATGAAGAAGGCCGAGGAATACCTCGAGGAGACTGTCGCCAGGGCGGACAGCATCTTCGAGAGGGTACAGGAGAAGCTGGCGGGGAAAGTGGAGGGCGGAGGCTCTTGGGAGGAATAGAACGGACGCTGTTCGGACCACTGGATCTATCTGCAGAGAACCAGAAGGCCCTCAGGGAGTTCTGCAGGAACGCCAGGGGCGACATCATCCGCATGACCACACTTGCGGGCAGCGGTCATCCGGGAGGCTCCATGTCCTCCCTGGAAGTGTTCGCCCTGCTGTGGTCCCAGGCGAACGTGAACCCGCGGGAACCGCTCAAGGAGGGCAGGGACAGGATCGTGGTCAGCCACGGCCATACTTCCCCGGGAGTCTACGCGACACTCGGCGGGCTGGGTTTCTTCGACCTCAGAAGGGCGGTGGCCACCTTCCGCAGGGCGGGGAGTCCCTTCGAAGGCCACATAGAACGCTCCATTCCGGGGATCGAACTGACAACAGGCAACCTCGGGCAGGGACTGTCGGCGGCGGCGGGAATGGCCCTGGCCGACAGGAGCAGGGGCATACACAACCGGGTCTGGGTCGTCACCGGCGACGGAGAGCACCAGAAGGGCCAGATAGCTGAGGCAAGGAGGTTCATTCGCAACTACGGTCTCAACAACATGACGGTTGTGGTGGACTGCAACGGGCTCCAGATATCCGGCCGCACCGACAGGGTGATGTACACCGACATAGCGGCGGGCTACCGGGCGGACGGCTGGGACGTGACGGAAGTGGATGGCCACAATCTCGCATCCCTGTACAGAGCGCTCCGCCCCGACCAGTCCTCCAGGGCGCCCAGGCTTGTCCTTGCCATGACAGTTATGGGTAAGGGCGTGTCCTTCATGGAGAACGACCCGAAGTACCACGGCAGCGCCCTGAAGCATGACAGGGCCGCGGAGGCCCTGCGGGAGCTGGATCTGGAGAACGACCTGGATGAGCTGGAAACACTCCGGAAGGCGAGCTGGAAGGGAAAGGGCGACTTCAACCTGAGGCACCCCTACGAGATACTTGACCTTGAGGGGACCCCGATCATCTACGATGCCGACCACCGGGGCGACAACAGGAGCGCCTACGGTGCGGCTCTCATGGACCTGGCAAGAATGAACGCGGACGACCTCCCCCTGGTCTTCGACTGCGATCTTGCAGGTTCGGTCAAGACCGAGGAGTACGGCGAGGAGTACTCGGACCATTTCTTCCAGTCGGGCATCATGGAGCACCACACCGCCTCTGCGGCAGGCGGGGCCTCCATCGCCGGAAAGGTGGTCTTCTGGTCCGACTTCGGAGTATTCGCCGCCGACGAGACCTTCAACCAGCACCGGCTCAACGACATAAACATGACCAACCTCAAGGTGGTGGCCACCCACTGCGGACTGGACGTTGGCCAGGACGGGAAGACCCACCACTGCATCAACTACATAAGTCTCATGGGAACCCTCTACCACTACAACACCGTGGTCCCCGCCGACCCCAACCAGACGGACAGGGTGGTGAGGTACGCGGCCACCCATCCCGGCAACTTCTTCATAGCCATGGGCAGGTCGAAGGTGCCGGTGATCACCGACGAGAACGGCGAACCCTTCTTCGGCAGGAACTACCGCTTCGTATACGGCATGCACGACCGTATAAGGAATGGCACGGACGTAGCCATTGTCGCCATGGGCGGAATGGTGGCGAAGGCCCTGGAGACCAGGACCATTCTCGAGGAAAAGGGAATATCCACCGCGGTATACGGAGTCAGCTGCCCCCTCTGCATAGGGCCGAGGTTCCTGGATGAACTGTCCGGCCACAGGCTGGTGGTGACCTACGAGGACCACGACATGGACACGGGAATAGGTTCCAAGATGGCCATGGCCACAGCCTGCTTCCGGAGGTCGATCAACCTGCGCAGGAAGGGTGTTTCCGGCTACGGCGGCTCCGGCTCCTCCGAGGACCTCTACAGGATGGCGGGTCTGCTGCCATCTCAGATCGCTGACTTCGTCGTCGAGGAGCTTGGATCAACGGAGTAGGTCAGCCGGCGGTCTCGGCTCGGGACCCTGCTTCATGCCCCCTGTCCGGAATGCCCGCCGTCAGCATCCATGCCGTCCATGAAAGAGGTATCAGTGCCCTGATTCCGGGAATCGCGGTCCACGGTCCCGGGGATGGATCCAGGGGCAGACCCCAGCAGATCATGGACACCGTCATCGCACAGGCGGCGTACTTCCTGTCCTGACCCGCCAGATACCGGACAGGGACCAGGGCCGACAGTCCGTAGTGAAGCCATACGAAAGGCAGAAAGGCCAGAGAGGCCATCAGCGACAGGGACATGAGGAAGTCCCTGGTCAGCGGTGTGCGTTTCCGCCGCAGGCGAACCAGTCCCGCAATGATAGATGAAAGCAGTACAGCATTAACGGAACAGGATGCAAGACGGACCGTCTCTCTCCTTTCGACAGCGATCTGGAGCCGGTAGTCGTGATCCTCCCCCGCTCTCTGCCGGTCGAACGGTGGCGCCAGCAGCATCGAAGCACTGCTTACCGCCTGTGAGAAACTGAGGTTGTTACTCAGTCCAGCATTCCAGGTTCTTCCTATCAAGCCCATGCTCCCGGTCCAGTCCGAATAGATTCCCGGACCGTACACCAGCATTGCCGACAGAGCAAGGACGAACAGGATGGAAGCAAGAGCGGTCCACGCACGCGTTCCCCTCAGGAAGAAGACGAAAGGCATGAACCCCACCTTCAGCAGGAGAACCACGGAAGAGGCGATACCGGACAGAACTCCCCTGTACCTTCTAAAGACGGCAATGGAAAGAGCCAGGAGTATCCATCCGCTGACCTGTCCCCAGTACAGCGAGTCCCTCAGGACCGACGACAGCGTCAGGAACAGAGTTCCCAGAAGAACGAAGGGGAACCTCTTTTCGATTCCGAGAGAAAGCCCCAGCAGCAGCATCCCCGACCAGACGGCCGCAAATCCTATCAGGTACCAGAGAAGACGAAATGAACGGTAGGGTACTGCGCGAAGCTGTTCGAGCAGCAGGAGGAGGGGGGTAAACATACGTGTATACATGATCCAGGTCGAACCCTCCGGACCGGAGAGCGGAAACTGCATCTTCCGCGTCATAGGCATCCAGTCCATCGGTTGCCGCGTAATAGCCGCCGATGTACGACATCAGGTCCAGGGGATACTCGGGGATACCGCCGGCTACTGCCGTCAGATACGCGACCGGCATGCCTGCGACGATCACCGACCAGAACAGGACACGGCTGTATCTCCCGGCCGGTGGTTCAATGCGGGACAGAATGATCCCTTTCTGGAGAGTATCCGCCGATCATTCTTCGTGACCATGCAGGTTTTCCGGATACGGCATCAGACGAGATCAACTGAAAACTCTCAGGAAAATGCCGCTGTAGGATCCGTTGCCCGATATGATGTCCCAGTAGGCTTCGGCGAAGACCTCGCTGTCCCGGATGGCCCTCATGGCGGTCCCGCGGGTCAGCCGGCCGTGCAGGAGATGACGGTAGAAGACCGACTGCCTCACGGATTCCAGGCAGCTGCCCGGCGCTGCCAGAACCTCTTCCCTCCTGTCTCCGGCCGAGATGCAGTCCGCCGCCATCATGCCGCTCTCCAGGGCCTGCCCGATCCCCTCTCCCGAGACCTGGTCCACGGTCCCTGCGGCGTCGCCGGCCAGGTATACCTTTCCCTTTCCAAGCGAACGGTCCAGGTTCAGGGAGGGTATTGGAGCACCGTGGAGTTCGTGGTCGCCGGCGTGAAGATCCTTCTCCTCCATGAACCGGCCGAGGGCCTTCACTATGTCCGAAGGCGAGGCGGGACTGCCCAGGGCTCCGGCACCCAGGTTCACCGATTCCCTTCCGGGAATGACCCATATGTATCCGTAGGGAATGCGGCCGAAATGGACCTCCAGGTCAACGGGAGGTGACGGGAAATCCTCCATGGGGATATCGTAGTGCAGCCCCATGCCGGTCTTCCTGCTCCGCCTGCCGGAAATGAGTCTCCGGACCATGCTCACGCAGCCGTCGGCGCCAACGAGATGGGTGAAGCGCAGGCGTTCTCCGCTCCCGGTGACCGCCGTCCGTGGATCGGAGAAGGACTCCACCCTGCAGCCGGTCCGCACGTCCGCCCCGCAGGAGGCTGCTCTCTCGAGCAGAAAGGCGTCGAACCCGGCACGCGGAACGATCCTGACCGGCCTCCCAGGCGCCGTGTAGGTCCTTAGGTGCTCGCCACGGTCCCAGAAGGAGATCGTGAGGTGGGTCCGAAGGGTCAGGCCGTCCATCTCCTCGGCAGTAACCATGCCCGATCCCGTCAGGAAGGCGGCGGCCCTGCTGCTCAGGATGCCGCCGCACACCTTCCTCCTGGGCATGTTCTCCTTCTCGGCAAGGATCACGGGCCTTCCGGCAGCCGCAAGTCTCCAGGCGCAGGCGGACCCCGCGGGACCCCCTCCCACCACCAGCGTCCTCTCGTTGCCGCATCTCAGGTCGTAGAACATTCGGCCCCCTTCACGGGATGCGTGGCGGCATCAGAAGGAGTCGGCGGAATCCGTGATCTTCACCCCCTCCGAGACCATGTACGATGGTACGCTCATAGCCACCGGAGTCCTTCTGCCGTAGGTGTTGGAACCGTTGACCGACTCGGACCTGGACGAGATGACGGCCGCGTTGCCCAGCACGTTCTGGAAGGAATCGGTTATCCTGGTGGAGAAGATGGGCGACACGATCTCACCGTTCTCCACCAGCACGGCGTTGAACCTGGAACTCCCGGTGAAGATGCCCTTGCTGCGGGAGGGGATGTTTACGTAATGGAGGGCTGGTATGTAGAGGACCCTGCCCATCCCCATGACCGCCTCCAGCGGGTCCCCCGGACCGAAACCCGTGTCCATGACCAGGCTTGGCGAGCCTGTATCGTGACCCGTCGGCTCCCTGCCGTACCTGGCGGCGGTTCCGGAGTCGTACATCAGGCTAAGCAGGTCTCCATTGCCCACCAGCGGGAAGATCCTGCGCTTCCTGCCGCAGTTGTCGAACCCGAACATGAAGGTTTCGGGATTGCCCGGGTCGTCGGCGATGGAGATGTTCTCGCCCAGGATCGACTGGCCGGGACTGCTCTTCGCGGTCCAGCTCTGCTTCTCCTCCCAGGAACGCCCGCTCAGTCCCGTCCAGGCTGCCATTTCCACTATCTCCGCCAGTGCCGGGGCTCCGAAGAGCACGGTATACTCCCCCGGCTCCACCTTGTATCCCGGGCTGTTCTCGTAGGCTGGAAGGAGTTTCGAGATCTCCGCAACGGTCCTGCCGGTGTCGAAGTCCCCCGCCCGCCATCCGGTCTGCTGATGGGTCAGTTCCCACTTCTTCTCCGGATGCTTGAGGACGACCGAGAAGAGCTGGTCGGTGCCCCTGTGGTAGGCCTCGTTACTGTTCGATGTGGTCAGCAGGTAGATCTCCATGGCGCCGCTGGACCAGGAACCGCTGTAATTGTACTCCTCCCCCAGTTCGGAGAAGATACCGCCGTAGGCGCCTGCCTTGACCGCCGGGTCCAGGTCGGCGAGGTCGATGTCGAACTGGGAATCTTCGCTGACCGTCACCTGTACCTCGTCCGGTATCGGCTGGTAGGTCTTGGGGGTCGCCAGCCTGGCCTTCTCCCTGGCTGAGGCAAGAACTTCCCTTACCGTATCCGCACTACCGACGGCACCCAGGAAAGTCTGGCTCCCCTGCCGCCTGCCGTCGGTGACGACGATGTCCAGCCTGAGCAGGTCCTCGGATGTGTTCAGGGATACGGAGTTGTTGCCGATCCGCATGAGATGGCTCTTCTCGTGGTGCAGCAGGAAGGAGGCCTGGATGCCTTCACCGGCGGCTTCGTCCCTGACCTGCATCAGGATGCTCCTGATGTTCGCGTCCAGCATCTTCTACTTCCTTTCCCCGGAAATGACGTCGTCGAACTTGACCACGGGTACGCCATGCCCTATCTGCATGACCTGGTTGGGCTCTCCCTTGCCGCAGTTGTTCACCTGCTCCACCCTCCATGTGGAGCTGTCACCCACGGCGGACAGGGAACGGTAGAAGTCGAGGGTATGTCCCTGGTAGGTCGGGTTCCTGAGTATCCTGGTCCTCCTGCCGTCCTTCACCTCCCATGCGATCTCGCAGCCGAAATGGAAATGCTCCCTGTTGGAGCCTATGGACCACGAGACGGGATTGTCGACGATAATGCCGTCATCGGTTGCAGAGATTATGTTCTCGAGGGTCCCGTCGTTGCCCGGCAGTATGTTCACGTTGGTCATCCTGTCTATGGGCGCCCTGTAGAAGGCGGAGGCCCTGGCGGCTCCTCCGATGTGCTTGAACACCTTCCTGCCGGCCCTCTCGTTTGCCTCGTTGACCATCGCCCTTGATGTGAGGGCGTTTACAAGCAGACCCCTGTCGATGAGCAGGTAATCCCGCTCGGGAGTGCCGTAGTCGTCGAACCCGAAGGATCCGGGCGAGTTTGCTATTCCGCCGTAGGAACTCGCGGAGAGTTTCTCGCTGCCGTACTGCAGCCTGCCGAATGAATCCAGGTCCACGAAGGATCCGCCTGCGTAGGAGAGTTCGTATCCCAGTATCCTGTCCAGCTCCAGCGGGTGGCCTATGGTCTCGTGTACCTGGAGGTGGCCCTGTCCGGGAAGGAGTATGACGGTCCGCCTGCCGTACTCCAGGGGTTCCGCCCTGACCAGCTGGGCAAGCTCGGACCTTATCCTGTCGGTGTTCTCCAGGAACTGCTTCGGGTCCGCCATCAGCTCCCAGCCGGCGCTGCCGTCTCCTGTGGTGTACAGGTTCATGCTCCTTCGCTGCATCTCCCCGTCCGTATCCAGCGCCATCGCCATCATCATGCCGAAGGTGTGCACGAGGTCCTTTCGTATTTCCGATCCCTCGCTGTTCTGGAAGTGTATACGCCTCTTCATGAAGTTGGCGTATACGACCCGCTTCAGTACGAAGTCGTCCTTCAGCCCGTCGTCCAGCTTCGTCAGGAACGCCATCTTGTCCTTCAGGTCCACTGTGAACGGGTCCACCTCCACCGGAGTGGAGAAGCTTCCCCTGACGGGGTCGAGGCGGCCCATGGAAACCGGCACCCTTACGAGTTCCGATGCCGTCCTGGCGTTCTGCGCGGCCCTGTCGAAACAGGAATGTATTCCGGATGGATCGCTGGTGGCGGCGAAACCCCATGCCCCGTTCCACAGGACCCTGATCCCCACACCGCTCTGGACAGTGGTGTCGTTGGCTTCCAGGTCCCCGTCGTAGAGGACCAGGGTCTCGGAGCTGTCCTCCATGTAGTACCTTGCGTCCACGTAGTCGGCGCCTTCCGAGGATATCCTGGCGATGTTGGAGGTGATGTCCTTCCTTATCTTATCCGGATCTGTCATGTATGGACCTGCCTATCGTTTTGGATGTATCGATATAAAGCACAGGGACTAATATATGAAGGCGGGACGTTCCTTGAAAATCCGGCGGTGCAAAGTCCCGTTACGGTCGGGGAACACACTCGCAACATCCGCTGTCCATCGTTAGAATAACGGTCCGGACATGGAAGGCGGACAGAGCTGGAGGTCGATTTGAAAAGGCTGACCATGATACTCTGTTCCTCTGCCGTTCTTCTTTCCTGCGGCAGAGGCGACGACGACGGCGGCACCCCGGGGTCCGGCGCCGGGACCGGGGAGGTGGAGCACGTGGAACTGGCCGCGACCGACACCATCGGCGTGGAGCTTGGCCATCCCGATCTGGTTTTCGGGGTTATAGCAGGGGCTGAGAAGAATCCGCGGGGGATTCCGCATTCGTGGGAATGCTTCCGGCGTTCGACAGGGAACAGGGACTCACAGGCTACTCCATTGGCAGGCTCGAGGGCAGTACCGAGCCTTCAGTCGTCTACGCTCAGGATATGCAGCCCTTCGACCCGTCCAGGTTCGGACCCATGGCCCTGGAGGGACAGCCTGCATTCACTTCCGACGCTTCCGGAAGGGTCTTCATAGCCGAGGCAGGATGGGAAGGGATCTCCGTCGCGGGATACCTGCCGGACTGGGAGGTCTTCCTTCGGATCGACGAGGAAATGGACAGGGTCGAGAAGACCGGGGAGGAGCTTGAAGCCGAGCGAACCGAGTTCGAGGAGATGAGCGCCGGCAGAGGAGGGCGCTTCCGCGGTGCCGATGCCGTCTTCGAGCCACTGCCCTGCCGAAGGGCGGTCTCGGAACTGGGCGTCGACGGAGAGGACAGGCTCTGGGTAAGGCTGGGAACCCGCAGGTTCCCCTACTGGAGGGTCTACGACATGGAGGGTGACCTTCTGTTCACGGCCTCCTTCGACAACGGCGATCCTGACATCGACCAGCTCACCGTAAGGATAACGGAGAACGGGATGGCGGCCTGGGTCCCGGATCCAACCACATGGCCCAGGGTTCTCCTGCTGGAACCCGCCTTCGAGTACACCGGGGAATCGAACCAGGGCGTCCCCTTGCTTCCGGACCCGCGGTAAATCCCTGGCGGAGACGCCGTATTCCCGTTCCCTGACTCCCTGTTATAATTCTTTCGTTCATTAACACTGACAAAGGAAGGGTGGAAATGAACTTCGAACCTGATACTCTGTCGAAGGTTCCGGCGGCTCTGGACACCTACGGTGCAAGGGTCTCTTCTCTTCTCAATACGGGTGAGGACCTCAGGGGTCTGCCCTTTGCCTTCGTGGAAAAGAAGATGCTGGGAGGAAAAGGCGAGCTTTTTCTCAGGGACAGGTGCATCAGGTTCAGGTCCAACGGCGGGTTCAACAAGCTCTAAGGGACAGGAATCCATTCCATATTCAGATGTGACGGAACTGAGCGCCAACAATGCCTCCAATTTCCTGGACTTGAAGTTCATCGGTTCCGGAGGGAGCTTCAAGGTGGGACTTGTCTACTACGGAAGTGTCAAGGGCATCGATCCAAGGGATATCTTCTGGTACGACGTGGACAGCTTTCCCGAGAGGTCGGGAGCTTTCTACTCGCTGGTCTCGGCCATCCTGCCGGAAACGGGTCTCGCCGGAGACCTGAAGCCGGAGAGCGTCAGAAGGACCCTTCAGGAATCCCTGGAGTATTTCAAGGGAAACAGGGCCATCGAGGACCTTGAGATCAGGGATGTCGTGGGCAACACCCTCTATCCTCAGTATTCGGCCATGGTGGAGGCCTTCACCAGGTTCCTGGCCGGGACCGCCGCTTCTTCCGGGTCCTCCTCCGAAGGTTACATCGAGGTCTTCAGGGACCTTGACAGGATCTTCGCCGAAATGCTGGTCACTGCAAGGGATTCCCTTGCCGGGTTCAAACCAGGCAGGTTCACGGGGGACCGGAAGGTATACGACACGGGAGAGCGGTTCGAGAGGCTCTCATCCGTCTGGTACCTGAGGCAGATCGCGGCCCTGCACTTCGCTCCGGGTCTGCTCGGCAAGGACGGGATCCGGCACTGGTCGATGCTGGTCCTGAAGCCCGCCAGGGAGACCACCAGCAACAAGAGACGGATGGTGTCCATCGAGCTTCCGGAACCCGAAATCTTCGACAAGGCCATAGAAGAGCTTAAGGCCTGATCGCACGCGGCGGAAAGGGTCCCCGCTACGGGGGACCCCTGCGACGTCAGGAACTGTTCCCTCTACAGCAGCTTTGTCTTCCCCTCGGGCCTGGGTACCTTGGCTATGAGGATCCTCAGTTTCTCATCCCCTTCGTTGTACCAGCAGTGCGGTATTCCCGCGGGACTGTCTATCAGTGTGTCCCTGACAACCTCCCGCTTCTCGTCGCCCACCTCCACGATCCCCCGGCCCTCCAGAACGTAGAAGAAGACATCCACCGGGGTGATGTGCCTCAGCAGCCTCTCCCCGGGCCCGAGTTCCAGATGGCTCACAAGGGCGTGCCCGGTCTCGTAGAGCCTCCTGACGTCGACCCCGTGAGGGTTCTCGTCCCGAGGCCTGTCCTCGGGTCTTACAGTGTTCATGTTTCTCCTTCCCCGACCCTGCATGTCACCTGTTCGATCCCCGGCATTACGCGTTCAGGATCTTTTCCAGGTCCTCCTCCGGAGTGGTTATGGGCATTATGTTGAACTTCTCCACCAGCACCTGGAGCGCATCGGGAGTCAGAAAAGCGGGAAGCGTGGGCCCGAGCCTTATATCCCTGATCCCCAGGTAGAACAGTGAGAGGA
Source organism: Candidatus Aegiribacteria sp. MLS_C (assembly GCA_002030045.1). Lineage (GTDB taxonomy): Bacteria > Fermentibacterota > Fermentibacteria > Fermentibacterales > JCC-6 > Aegiribacteria. The sequence continues at coordinate 72,456 of LQBI01000005.1, forward strand.
GTATTGCCACAGCCTTCTGCTCGTACCAGCTGAGGACCATGGAAAGGGGCAGGTCGTTGACCCCGCAGCCGAAGGCCTCCGCAAGCGCTGAAGCTATCTGTATTGCCGAGTAGGCGTCGTTGCACTGGCCGATGTCCAGCAGCCTGGGTATTCCGCCTATGTCGCCGAACTGCAGCTTGTTGAACCTGTACTTGCCGCATGCGAGGGTGAGTATTACGCAGTCATCCGGGATCGCACGGGCAAGGTCGGTGTAGTAGTTCCTTCCGGGCCTTGCCCCGTCGCATCCTCCCACCAGGAAGAAGTGCCTTATGCTGCCGGACTTCACCGCCTCGATTACCTTGTCTGCCACGGACATCACCGCATTCCTGGCGAAGCCTGTGGTTATGGTCCTCTTCGGGGCGTCCTCTGTGAAACCCTCGGCAGCCAGGGCCGCCTCGATGACGGGGGTGAAGTCGCGGTCGTCAATGTGCACCACGCCGGGCCACTGGACCAGTCCGCAGGTGAATATCCTGTCCTTGTAGGAATCCCTGGGTTTCTGTATGCAGTTGGTGGTCATCAGGATCGCCCCCGGGAACTCGTCGAACTCCCTCTGCTGGTCCTGCCATGCCCCGCCGTAGTTGCCCGCCAGGTGCGAATACCTCTTAAGGCCCGGATAGGCCAGTGCGGGCAGCATCTCGCCATGAGTGTAGACGCTGATGCCCTTTCCCTCCGTCTGTTTGAGCAGTTCCTCCAGGTCACGGAGGTCGTGTCCGGAGACAACTACTGCCTTGCCCTTCACCGGGGTCACCCTTACCTCGGTCGGCTCGGGATGGCCGTAGGTACCGGTGTTGGCACGGTCCAGCATCTCCATGGCCCGCATGTTCAGCTCGCCCACCTCCAGGGCCGCCGCGAAGAGTTCCTCGGCGGACTCCCTTCTGGTCAGGAGGTCCATCATTCCATGGAACGAGGAGTAGACGCCATCATCCTCGACTCCCAGTATTCCGGCGTGGTCAACGTATGCCGCCGCTCCCTTGAGACCGTAGGTGATCAGCTCCTCCAGACCGGTCACCGTCCGCCCCCTGTCCTCCATCCGTTCGGTGATGGATATCCTCGCGGCAAGGTCCAGCATTCCTTCTGTATCATCGGGAATATCAACCGCAGCTGGACCCTCGGGTTCCTCAGGCTCAAGCCCCCTCTTCCGGCACTCATTCCGGTAGGCTTCCTCGAGACGGTCCCTGACACCCCTGCCCTTCTTCACAAGGAGGGCCAGGGTGAACGCGTCGAAGTTCACGTTCGTCACGGTCGTGAAGAGGGCCTCGATGACGAACTTGTCGGCCTCGCGATCCCTTATTCCCATCCTTCCCAGCCGGTCGGCCCACATCGATATGCCCTTGGACACATGGACCAGGAGGTCCTGCATCGCCGCGGTCTCCGGGTCCTTGCCGCAGACCCCGAACCGGTCGCAGCCTGTCCCCCTGGCTGTCTGTTCGCACTGGTAGCAGAACATGGCGGCTCCTTTCATGACAATATTGGTATTACAGTACCAAATATATATTCACTCCACTTACTGTCAATAGACGAATACTTAGAACATCAGAATGCTTCCATATATTGACATTCTGGTAGTGAATTACTAAAATACTGACAATTAACCCGCATCCATTGAAGGGGAACAGTATGCCATCACCGGTGTCCATTCCCGAATCGGTCTCCCTGGCGGTACACGCCCTGGTCAGGATGGCGGCCGAAAGGGACTCGGTCCTGAAGCTCGGGGACCTGATGGTCCGTCCCGGGTCCATGGACCATCTCTCCAAGGTCATGCAGAAGCTGGTGGCCGCAGGGATGGTCAGTTCCAGACGCGGGAGGAGCGGAGGGTTCCTGCTGGCAGTCGATCCCTCCGACATCAGGCTGATGGATGTCTGGATAGCCCTGGAGGGCACCTTCCAGTCCGCCGTCTGCCCCTTTGCCGGAAGGGGATGTAGCATGCGGGAATGCGTGTTCGGTACAGTGGCCTCGGATGCCGCTCACCTGATAGGCGACTACTTCTCCCGCACCACAGTCGCCGACCTGGCCGGCCTTTTCATGGGGAAAGGAAACTGACGCGTCAAGCAAGGATAATAATAAGGATAGACGGGGAGAAGTGCGACGGATGAGGCATTCGTGCGGATGCATGCCACCAGGAGGCCATAAGGCTGGTGGACGGCAAAGCCAGGCTGGTGAAAGAATCCTACTGCGACGGCCTGGGTGACTGCATCGGTCCATGTTCCGGGGATGCCATCTCCTTCGAGGAGAGGAAAACCGAACCCTTCGACGGGGAAGCCGCAAGACGCAACCTTCCCGGCGGCTGCCGGGATCACGTTACGGTTTTCGGACCCGCCGTTTCGGACGCGGAAGGTATCGCCGCTGTGGAACCCGGCTCCCCTCAGTTCGGCCACTCTAGGCGTGACGGGAGAAACACTCGGGGAACGCTGACCGTCAGGTTCCCTTCCCTGCCGCCCCGGCGGGTATCAGGGACCTTCGTATGAGGACGAAGACCATGCGCCAGGACAGGGCAAGGAAGACGAGGAATACGAATCCGCCTAAGATGTTGCTGCCGGTGAGCAGGTTGAACAGGCCGTGCAGAAGCATTCCGCCAAGAAGACCCAGGACAACCATGAGACCCGACTTTCGAGTCCCCAGTCTTCTGTGCCATCCCAGGGCGAGCCCCCATAGGCTGGAAAAGAGAGCATGGGCCGGCACGCTGAGCACTGACCTTCCCGCCAGTACCATGACGCCGGCTTCCTTTCCTCCGGCGACCCAGACGTTCAGCACGTAGAGGACGTTCTCAACGGATGCGAAACCAAGGGCGGCCGCCGTGGCGTAGACCATGCCGTCTATCGGTTCGTTGAACTCCGGGTTGTCGTATACGGTCCATCTCACGCAGAGGAACTTCGCTGTCTCCTCCGACACCGGGGCGATGAGGACCGACGAGTATATCAGCGCCAGCTTGAAGGGGAGTTCCTTCAGCGAGAAGACCATGGCCGCAGCGACGATGGCTCCCACCAGGAATGTCCTGGCCACGAGTTTCCGGGGTTCCGGAGCGTACCTGTCGCTCCGGTAGAAGAGGATCATCCACAGGAGCGCCGGCAGGATCGAGGCGAACATCGGGATGAGCATGCGGCCTCCATTGAAGTGTGGTCACTGTCACGGAACCGGCCTTCGCGACCGGTTGAGAATATTCCCCGCCGTCACTCTCTGTCAATGAAGGGGCAGTGGCGCTCCATGAGATCGGTGAAGAGCCGGTCCCCCTCCCTGCCCTGAATACCCATTCTGGTAAGCGCGAAGTCGTACTTCGCCGGATCGGCGGGGTTCAGTCTCCTGAAACCCCCGGTGATCTCCATGACCGTCCGGAGGTCCACCGCCTTCCTGCGGGTGAAGCCCATTGCCCTTCCCAGCCTGTACATGTGCGTGTCCACCGGGACCATCAGTGCCGATGCGGGTATTCCCTCCCAGCCGCCGGGGTCCACGTCGTCACTTCTCACCATCCATCTCAGGTACAGGTGGAGTCTCTTGCACGCGCTCCCGAGGCCCGGTCTGGGGAGCAGGCTGCACCTGTCCAGACCCGCCTTCTCCAGCAAGGTGGCGACAAAAGTGTCCAGGGCCTCGAGAAAAGGCGCCCTTCCGGCCAGGAAGGCCAGGAAGCCGCCAAGGCTGCCCCATTCCCGCTGAAGGAAAGATACGGCGGAGAGGAGCGACGCCATCTCCGCGCCTGTGGTGAACCGGTGTCTGAAGCCCCTCAGCTCCTCCTGGAGGTCCCTCCCGGACATGTCCCCGATGAAGGAGAAGGGCGAGGGTCCCAGCATGTCCAGGACCCTGCCGGTGCTCGCCAGTATCTGTGCCACCCTGCCGTAGGCCAGACCCGAGGAGACGATCCCCGCAGTCTCCCTGTCGCCCACATCGTCGTAGCGCCAGAGGAACTCCAGCGGGTCCGGGTGGATCATCTCCCGGCGGTTGTAGGTCCTGTAGATTTCCTCCAGGCATTCCCCGAGAGAACCCGGCTTCTCCGGCAGGTCCTTCCCGCTCCCCACTAACGGATCAGTGTCACCCTCTGGGTAGCGCTCCATTCCGGACCGTCCAGGCGGATGAGATAGAGTCCGGGAGGTACGTCCTCATCCGGCATCCAGTATACGCTTCCGATTCCCCCTTCCAGCTCGGCGGTCTCCCTGTGCACGACCCTGCCGGCGATGTCCCATACGGTCACGGATGCTGCGGTGGCGGAGGAGGCGGTATACGGTATCGATACAGAACCCCTGAACGGGTTGGGCCCGGCGCTGCCTATGTCTATCCCGTGGGCCGCTGGACCGCCATGGGCTACCCCCGTGGCGCTGGTCTGGTACTGGAAGAACCATGTATCCGGAGCGAACCTGGGCAGGGACTCGTTCCTGCCGGAATCATCGGCGGCGGCGATGTAGTACTGGACGGTCTGGCCTCCTATTACACCCGGGATGTCCGCCGTGAAGGAATCGGAACCGGTGGAGGTCATCCCCAGCTCGGTGAAGGAGCCCGACATACCGGTCCTGTAGTGGACGCTGTGCCCTGTCAGGGCGTTGGAGGGGTGGCAGGTGATCCTGGCGTCCACCGTCACCGGAATGTCCGCCGGCTGCTCGTCCGCCACCGGGACGTGCCTGATGAAGAGCATCTCGCTGTCCATGACGTTACGGGTCCTGCAGTGGAGGGCATCGTCCGGCAGCCACCCGCTGTGCTCGAATCCCTCGATGGTGTACCCCGGCATGGCGGTGTCGTACACATCCAGGGCGGCGGCGTCCAGCGACGAGCCGAACAGGGGGATGTATACATGGTCGTTGCATATCAGGCTGTTGGTATAGCCCTCGCTGCCGCTGCTGGCCACCCTGATGACTTCCCAGTCGCCCCCGTACGGGCTCTGTGTCCCGGCCAGCAGGTCGGCGGCGGTCTCCAGCGCCGCATAGCTGGGATGGGACGGGGGAAGCTGCAGCACCAGCACCCTGTCGGGGCTCAGCATCTTGGCCCAGCAGTCTATGTGGTCTATGGTCACGTAGGAGAGAGGGTCATCCATCGTGACGTAGTCGGTGATGCCGAGGTAGATCTCCATCTGGGAGTCCACCCAGTCCTCGTTGCCGCCGTTCTCGTCGTATACCAGGTTGGTGGACATGGCCTGCCCGAACCCGCTGGACATGTAGTTGCCGCCGGTATGCACTATGTCAGATATGTAGACGGGTATTCCCCACGCGGCACCGACTTCCACCGGGATCTGGTCGTCGTCGGGCCTGGGCCTGTTGTAGACGTAGTCGAATATGCCCTGTGTGCCGTCCTCCAGCAACACGAACCAGGGCCCGTAGTCCCTGACCCATATGGAGTTCGTGGTGGCGAAGAAGTAGTCCACGTTGCTCATGTTCACGCCGGCGCTGGTGAATGCCGACTCGACACTGCCCTGCTGGCTCTCCTCGCAGATGACCCAGACGGTGGTCTCCTGGGAGAAGGCCACGATGAGTTCGTAGGGAAGCCCCAGGGGCCATCGGATGAAGACGCCGGTAGCCGGGTCCCACTCGGCGGGATTGACGGTGCCGTCCGGCGGAGGCGCGGTGGGGACCGTGTTGACGCCGATCTCGTGCAGGCGGGTCAGTTCCTCCTCGGTGAACCCGATGGGAAGGAGTTCCTCGGTGCCGCAGACCGATAGCTCGGCGGAGGCGGTCATTGCGAGAATGAGCAGAAGGAATGCATACTTCATTGGTTTCCTCCATGGTCCTGTAATTGAAAACGCATTCGCGAAAGAGTGTTGACGGTTAGTATAAGAAACCTGTCGGGGAAGAGGGAGTATCCATGCCCAGGTCAATTGCTTTCAGTCTCGCCGCCACCCTGCTCTGGGGCGTCTGGGGAATAACCGCCAAACTCGCAGCGGACCGTCTCGGGCACTGGCCGTCCCTCGTCCTCTATTCCGCCGTGTCATTCATCATCATATCAACCATGTTCGCGCTCTCGGGTTCCTCCCTGCGGCATCTGCCCCTTCGAGGAGGGCTGCTGGCGGTGGCCGCAGGCCTCTCCGGAGGGCTGGCGGTTGCCGCCTTCCAGAAGGCCCTCTCATGCGGGCCACTCAGTTCCTCCATATCCCTGACGGCTCTCTATCCGCTGATACCGGTGCTCTACGGAGCCATAATCCTGGGGGAGAGGGTAACCGTCGCCAGGGGAACGGGGATGGTGCTGGCCCTGGTGGCGGGAGTACTGCTCTGCTTCTGACCGGCCGGCAGCTGCGGCGGCAGAACCTTGATGCGAACATACTCGTACGGAAATACGGACCGCCGGGTCCAACAGATCTACTTAAGGGTCTCCTCGGATGTGAACTGCCGGTCCAGGCGCAGCTCGTGCAGTACCATGCGGTCCTCCTCCGTAGCCTCGCCTGACAGGGACCTGGCCATCACCTCGCCGATCCCGGGACCCAGCATGAAGCCCTGTCCGCACATGCCCACCGCCACGAAATGGTTGTCCGGACCCACACTGCCGAGTATGGGAGAACCGTCGGGTGTCATGGGATAGACGCCTCTCCATACCCTGCGCACCTTGAGATTGGCCAGCCTGGGGTAGAGCCCCGTCATCCTCGGTGCGACCAGGGGCAGGAATTCGGATGTCTCGTCGGTGTCGGTCCCCGGAATGGGCGGGTCCGGAGTTATGCAGAAAACCACCTGGCCCGTCTCGTGCTGGTAGAAGTAGTAGTTGGCCGAGCCCGGGGCCTTCCTTATGTCAACCACCATGGGATCGAAGAGCCTCTTCACCGGTTCGGTGACGCCGGCCTCGTGGCTCTCGGGAAAGACCGGCAGCTCCACCCCCGCCATCCTCCCCGCCTGGACGGCGAAGGAGCCGGCGCAGTTGACGACAGCGCCGCATCCGTACACCCCCCTGCCGGTGATCACCGCGATCACCCTGTCTCCGGAGACCTCCATGCCGGTGACCCTCTCCCTGAACCTGAATTCGGCTCCAAGCTCCATGGCCCTGCGGTGGAATGCGTAGCAGCTGGTCATGGGGCTGGCACTGCCGTCCCTGGGGGACCATGTCCCTCCCAGCAACCCCTGCGGATTGATCCCCGGGACAATGTCCATGATCCCCGCCGCGTCCACCAGCCGTATCTCCAGCCCGGCGGCCTGCTGCTTCGGTACGTTGGACCGGAAGATGTCCATCGTATCACTGTCGTATGCGACGTAGGTATAACCGCCCTGGTACCAGCCTATGTCGTCCCCGTGCTCCTCCTTCCAGTTACGGAAGACTTCCAGCGACCTGAGTCCCAGGACCACCTTCGCCGGCTCGCCGTGTGTCGCCCTGGCTCCGCCTATGGCGCACTTGTTGTTCCCCTGTCCGGCGGACGCCTTCAAATCGACGCAGAGGACGCTGATACCTTTTTCCGCCAGGCTCATGGCAAGAGGGGTGCCCACGCTTCCGGCGCCGACGACTATTACGTCGTAGTTAGCGGCGGCCATTGGAGTCCTCCCTTCCGGAGAACCATCCCAGCTGTGTCTCCGCGAAGAGGGGCCGGTCGGTGAACGGGGTCACATCATCGTCGGGGATCCCCTCCTCCCTGCAGATCCTCCTTATCAGGCCGGAGCAGGTCTTCCCGCCACAGGCCCCGAAACCGGCCCTGGTAATGGCCTTCAGCTGGTTCAGGTCGCGGATGCCGGACCTTATCAGTTCCCTTATCTCACCGGCAGTGACCCTCTCGCACCTGCATACCACCGCCTCGTCGGGCAAGGGGGTCTCCAGCGGTTCCGGAAGGGGCTGGATATCCGACGGGTCCTGCACCAGGAAGCCCGCCACCCTGGCCGCTGCCGCCGCCTCGGTCTCCAGCTTTACCAGAAGTGTCTGAGAGTATCCCGCCGCCCTCTTCCATCCCCTTATAACCGCTCTGCCCAGTACCTCGCCCTCCCAGTCCGTGGCGGTGACCTCCCTGCCCTCCTCGAGCAGCCACTCTCCCAGTTCGAAAGGCACAGTGACCGTGGGTCTCTCCGCCGAACGACGGAAGTCCACCAGTGTCACGGCCAGCCCGGGACATACCGCAACGCATCTCTCGCAGCCTATGCATCCTCCGTGATACTCGGGAATGCCCATTATGGGATGGCCCGAGGTACCTATGAGGTCCTTCGGGCAGCTGGTCATGCAGGGGTTGCACGGTATCTCCTGCATGCAGTGCAGCACGGGGAAGACCCCTTCTCTCAGTTCATCCGGAGGCCGGTAGGGGAAGACCTTCCCTCCCGGGCTCTTCAGAACCTCGGCCTTCTCCTGGAGGTCATCGGGGATCACGACCCCTTCCAGCCCGAGTTCGGCCGCTATCTGAAGACCCCTTATCCTGCCGTTGAACATGGCGGCGCTGGCCTCGGCTATCTCCTCCGAGTCCCCGGCCACCATGGCCCTCATGCCGAAATCCACGGCCTTCCGGTAGAACTCGTTGACAGGCTCCAGACCCACTGCGACGAGCAGCGTGTCCACCTCCCAGCTCCTTTCGGTTCCAGGAATCGTTCTGAAGGAACCGTCCACCGCGGCTACGGTTACGGCCTCCAGCCTCTCCCTCCCGTGGGCGGCAACCACGGTATGGCTGGTGAGGATGGGGACACCCAGTCTCCTGATCTTGTCTGCGTGGACCTTGTAACCTCCGCAGCAGGGCATTCCCTCCGCCAGGGCTACCACCGTCATTCCCGCCTGCAGGGCGTGGTAGGCTCCAATGAGGCCGACATTGCCGCCTCCCAGGACGAAGATCCTCTCGGCGCATCTCACCATGTCCCGGTTCACCAGGGTCTGGAAGGCACCGGCGCCGTAAACCCCGGGAAGCGTGCATCCGGGGAATGGAAGGGACTTCTCCCTTGCTCCGGTGGCAACAAGAAGGTATTCGGGCCTGACGATCCTGTAGCCGTCGCTGCAGCGCACTCCCACGGTACCGTCGCTGTATACACCCAGCACCACGCTCTCCAGCCAGACCTTGACCGGGTCCATGCCCAGTATCTTCTCCTGGAGCATCTCGGCGATCCTGATCCCCCTTGTGCCGGCATGGCAGTCGGCCACTGAACCGAAGAACTTGTGGGTCTGAAGGACCAGCTTCCCCCCCAGCCTGTCCTTGTCGTCGACTATTATGGTGTCCACTCCCCGCTCGCCCAGTTCCACCGCGGCAGCCATACCGGCGGGACCGCCCCCGAGGATGAGGACTCCCGTCTTCACCTCGACCGGGGGCCTGACCTCGGGACCGGGAAGGTCACGAAGCTCGGGGAGCCCCTCAAGGCTCTCCACGACCATTCCCTCCGCCAGGGGGACAATGCAGCTCTTGAGAGGAACTCCGTCTATGATCAGGGTGCACTGTGAACACTGCCCGTTGGCGCAGAACATCCCCTGGGGACTGCCGTCGGCGTGATGGTGACCGAAAATCTGTATACCGCAGGCGAACAGAGCCGAGGATACCGCTTCACCCTCGACACCTGTCAGGGTCATTCCGTTGAAGGTAAAAGCGACCTTCCTGGTCTCTCGGGAGGGAAGAATTGGATGTCTCTCTATCCTTTTGTCGCAGGACGGCAATTACGCTCCTCCTTCTTATGTATCATGGACGGGGAAGGCCCAATCTATCAACGCCCGCCTTATGGCGCAACGGTCTGCCGGACGGACGGTTTCAGCCGTCCTTCCTGCTTCTTCTGCGGTTCCACTCCTCGGCGAACTTGAGCCTCCTCGGTTTCCTGGCCCTGACGAACCCCCTGCAGGAGGGGTACTCGACGCAGCGCCAGACGGTTATGTGGGGGTACCTGTGAAGTTTCGTGGGAGAGCCGCAGACCGGGCATACCGGAATATCGTCCCCGGCCTCCCTCTCGATGGCCCGCTCCTCCGCGTCGATCTCCCTGTACTCCTTCTCCCTCTCGGAAGGCCGGAGCCAGCTTTCCACCAGCTGGCGGACCACGAAGTACAGGAACCCCGCACCCACCAGTATCAGGAGCAGCCGCGCTGCGGTCATCGGTCCCTCCGGACTGAAAGGGAGTTCACAGCGATGCAACAGTTGACAGAAGCATCTTTCGTGCGTAAGTAATAGGTTCCCATAAGACCAACATGAATACTAGTAACGTTTCCCTCTTCGAACAAGTTCGGAACAGGAGTACAGACTTGAAAAACTACGATTCTGACAAGCTGAGGACCATCTCCGTGATAGGACACGGATCGGTAGGCAAGACCAGTCTCTGCGACGCCCTCCTCTTCAAGGGCGGAGCGGTGGAACGCCTCGGCAGCGTCGACAAGGGAACCAGCAATTTCGACCACGCTCCGGAGAGCCGGGACAGGAAGCACAGCCTCTCATCCTCGACGGGCATCATCGAGCACGACGGGTACAAGCTCTATATCATCGACACCCCGGGACTTGCCGATTTCTACGGCGCGACCATAGGTGCCATCACCGTCGCCGACGGTGTCATACTGGTGGTCGACGGGACCGACGGAGTCGAGGTCGGGACCCTGAAGACATGGGACTTCGCCGCGCAGAACGGCAAACCCGTCATGATATGGGTCAACAGGGTCGACCGTGACAACGCCGACTTCACACGGGTGCTGGAGGAGATACGCAACAGCCTGGGCAGGAGCGCGGTGCCCGTCACCTTCCCGGTGATGGAGAACGGCTCCTTCAGGGGTGTGGTGAACGTACTCACCGGCATGGCGGTGGACGCCCAGGGCAAGGAGACGCCCTTGCCCGAAAGCGCAGCCGACGATCTCGAATCCTACAGGCTCATGCTCACCGAGGCGGCCGCCGAGACCGACGAGAAGCTTATGGAATCGTTCTTCGAGAACGAGTCCCTCTCCGAGGAGGAGATGAACAGGGGACTCAGGACAGCGGTGGCCTCCAGGGGTTTCTTCCCGGTCTTCGCCGGACTGGCCATACCACCGGTCGGGCTGGGTTTCCTTCTGGACAGCATTCCGGATTTCATACCCTCGCCTCTGGAGGGACCCGCGCTTCCCGCCATGGAAGGCGGAAAGGAGAAGGAGCTTCCCCCCGATCCCGGGGGTCCCTTCGTGGCCAGGGTGTTCAACAGCCGCATTGACACCCACATGGGCGAGATAGTCTTCGTCAGGGTCTGCTCCGGATCCGTTGAGGGCACCACCGACATAGTGAACGTGACCAAGGACTCCTCCGAGAGACTGGGCAACTACTACTTCATGACCGGCGGGAACAGGATCGGCGCCGAAAAGCTTGTGACAGGCGACATAGCAGCCATCGCCAAGCTGAAGAGCACCACCACCAACGATACGCTGGCCCAGAAGGGATGCGGTATCGTTCTTTCCCCCATCACCTTCCCGGAGCCGGTCTACAGGGTGGCGATAGCCCCGAAGGAACGGGGCAGCGAGGACAAGATGGGACAGGGTCTTTCCGTCCTCGCCGCCCAGGACCCCACGCTGATACTCAGGAACGAATCCGAGATCGGCCAGACCACCCTCTCCGGAATGGGTGAGCTGCACCTGCAGGTCATGCTCAGCAGGCTGAAGGAAGCCACCGGGGTGGAGACCGAGACCTTCAAGCCCAGGATAGCCTACCACGAGACGATAACGAAGAAGTCGGAGGGCTCCTACAAGCACAAGAAGCAGACAGGAGGACGGGGCCAGTACGGCCACGTCTTCCTCAGGCTGGAACCCCTTCCCAGGGGAGAGGGATTCGTTTTCGCCAGCGAGGTGGTAGGAGGCAACGTTCCCACGAACTTCATACCCGCCGTGGAGAAGGGCGTGGTGGAGGCGATGAAGAGCGGCCCCATATCCCGCAGCAAGGTGGTGGACATCAAGGCGGTGGTCTACGACGGCTCGTACCACCCGGTGGACTCCTCGGACATGGCCTTCAAGATAGCATCCAACAGGTGCTTCAAGGACGTCATGCTCAAAGCCGGTCCCAGCCTCCTGGAACCGGTGGTGACCATGGAGGTCACCGTTCCCGAGGAATTCATGGGAGACGTGATGAGCGACCTGACCTCCAGGAGGGGCAGGATCCAGGGAATAGAGGCCGAGGGGGCCTTCCAGGTCATCAGGGCAAGCGTGCCGGAGGCGGAGCTCTTCCAGTACACAAGCACGCTGAAGTCGCTGACCCAGGCCAGGGGAAGCTTCGTCCAGAGCTTCGAGGGCTACCAACCGGTGCCCAGGGACATCCAGGAGAGGATAATGGAGGAAGCCCGCTCCGAGGAAGAATGACCATGAGCTGCAGGCTCCTGAACGGCGGATTCGGAACGGCGACGGCGGCCCTGATGGCCGCCGTCCTGCTTCTGGTCCCGGCAGCGTCCCTGGCGGACAGCGGCGGGGGCGGGGACAGCTCGCAGAACGATGGTACCAACGACATGACCTATTTGACCATCGCCCTGGCCGTCCTAGTGGGCGGGTATCTGATATACGACGCCATAGCCGACGCCGGCCAGGATGTCCAGGCGCATCCCGGAGACACAGGTGTAGTCGATACCGGGGTGGACTGGAACCGGGTAATGCCCTCGGGCACCGACGGCGTTCTAAGAGTGGCCGTTTCCCTGCTTCCGGGACCCGACGGACCCGCGAGGACGCAGCAGCTCATCGGTGCCCTGCGGGAGCTGATTGACGAGGACATGACGGTATACGACGATCCCGTGGACCTGGGCTCCGGCTCTCCCGTACAGAGGGCGGCCCTGGCAAAGGAGTTCTTCGACATTGACTACCTGGTCTTCCAGGAGGTCATGAACGACACCCTGGTGACCTACGGGATCGCCACGGCGGATTCGTTGCTTTGGACATCCACGGACCAGTCCGGCAGCAGCATCGTGGTGGTGGCGGCTGAACTCGTCCGCTCCGGTGTGCTTAGATAAGGACTGCATTATCGTCAACCTTATTTGCTCTGAGGGGGGACCTTTTCTTCGGACGGAACGGGAATCATATTCGTAAATCGGTGTTGAGCAAACGAATCGTAAAAGCAGAATTCACTGACCGCTTCAGGAAAGGGGAGAGCATGAAGTACCTTCTTTTCAGCATCCTGCTGATCGCCGCAATGTCTTCCGGCGCGGGTGAACTGACGGTCTCGGTGCCGTTGGACCCGTCCGCCATCACTCTGGAGGACGCCGGCATCTATACCATAGTCAACGGTGCCGGAATGAACGTGATGGGCGGCGAGGGTCAGCCGGCCCTGCCCTGCTTCACTGCCAGGGTAGCCCTGCCGACCGGCGCAAGGGCAACCGGGATCATCATCGACCAGGCTTCGTACACTCCTGTGAGAGGACGCTACACGGTCCTCCCGCAGGATGCGCCGCAGCCGATCTCGGTGGAGCACACGGCCATCCCGGTGGAACCGGATCCACGGATCTACGGTTCGAACCAGTTCTATCCCGTGGAACCCGCACGGCTCACCTCCTCCGGCGTAATAATGGGTATTCCCCTCGCCTACCTTGAGGTCAGTCCCGTACGCTGGAACCCATTCGACGGATCCATCGAGATCCTCACAGAACTCACCGTCAGCGTAACCTGGGAGAACGACCCCTCGGTCTGCACCGTAAGCAGGAGGAGCCTGCAGAGCGAGACCAGGTCGCAGGATATAGTGCGCAATTCGGTGGTCAACCCCGAGGGAGTATCCTCCTCCGGCGCGGCCATCGTTGACTCCAGGGACCTGGCATACGGCGAGTACGTGATAATCACCTACCCCGACTACGAAAGCTACGCCCAGGACCTGGCCGACTGGAAGACATCCAAGGGTATCCCCACCAACGTCTATACCACCACCTGGATACAGAGCCAGTATTCCTGTTACGACCTTCAGCAGGAGATAAGAGCCTTCCTTACCGACTGCCGGGACGAGGGCGCGGAGTACGTCCTGATCTACGGCGACGACGACAGGATAGCCGGCAGGGACGCGAAGATCCAAGCCGGAAGCTATACCGAATACCCTCCTGTGGATCTCTACTGGGCCGACATCAACGACACCGCCCCCGGCGCCGACCGCTGGGACAGCAATGGCAACCATATCTGGGGTGAGTACGGGATCGACGACGTGGACTACCATCCGGACCTCTGGGTGGGCAGGGCCAGCGTGAACACCACCGGCGAGTGCACCATCTTCAACAACAAGGTCTACGCCTACGAGCAGGTGAACCCCACCGATTACTTCGACACCGCACCCATTGAACTCAGGGTCGGCTACACCACGGGCTTCCTCTTCGACGCCAATCCCGATGTATGGGGATACTCCAACGCCGAGCTGATCTCCGACTGGGTACCCTCCTCCTCCTGGGAAGAGGAGAAGTGCTACGAGTACACGAACAACAACAGCAGCGCCATAACCCAGGCCATGATCAACGCCGGGCCTGCCCACGTATACCACGCGAGCCACGGCGCCGAGACCTCCATGTACACCTCCTACGGCAGCAACTACACCACCAGCCAGATCATGGCACAGACCAACATCTCCAGCGGCAACCTGCCCGCCATCTGGAATTCCATTTCATGTCTCATAGGCCATCTCGACGGCTACGAATGCTGCGGTGACGCCTGGCTCAACTCTCCCAACGGAGGTGGATTCGGCTGCTTCAACGCGAGGTATGGATGGGGTTCCTACACGGCGACCCAGGGTCCCAGCGAGATACTCTGCAGGTACTTCTACGATGTAATGTGGAACGACGACAACTATAATCTGGGAGTGGTGCACGGTCTCGGCAGCGACCAGATGTCCCCTCCGGGAGACGACTACGACGACTGGTGCGTCAAGGAGTACAACCTCTTCGGCGATCCGGAGCTGCCTCTCTGGTTCCAGGATGCGCCGACCATGAGCGCCTCTCATCCTGCCAGCATCTCCGGCGCGGCCAATGTAACGGTCACCGTAACCTCCGGCGGCTCGCCGGTGAACGGCGCCAGGGTCTGCCTTCAGAAGGGCGACTGGCAGACAGGCGAGGTCTACGAGATAGGCACCACCAACTCCAGCGGAAGTGTAACGCTTTACGTCAACCCCATGACCACAGGCAGCATGTCCGTGGTGGCCTGGGCCCGCGACCGCATCTCCTACATCGGCAGCATCAACGTCACCGGTGTGGGCATCGGCGACGGCGACACCGGCATCGTTGCGGTTAACGCCACCGGCTCGGTCTATCCCAGCCCGGCCATGAGCAGCGCCACCATCCCCTTCAGCCTGGCATCCTCAGGTCCGGCGAGGGTTGATGTGT
>LQBI01000006.1 GCA_002030045.1 Candidatus Aegiribacteria sp. MLS_C
TTGTCTGGGCGAATACCGAGCTTGCGCATCTGCGAGAAGAGAAGAATGAACTCCTTAATGAGAAGCTGCAGTATAATCCTGTAGATAAACCAATATCTATAGATCTCTCAATAGTCAGGAAACTGAAGAATCGATTCAAGGAGGTATTCTCAAAAGGTACAAATGCGCAGAGAAGAGACTTCACAAGACTATTCATCAAGAGAATCGACCTGGATCCCGATACAGGGGACATACTGATGCACCTGTTCAGTTGCCCGGAACAGTTAATATCTAAGAAAAGCAGAACACCCGCCTCGAGTGAGACGGGTGTTCAAATCGGCATGGTAGCGGGGACAGGATTTGAACCTGTGACCTTTGGGTTATGAGCCCAACGAGCTACCAGACTGCTCCACCCCGCGTCTGCAGGTACGCATTATAGGAAAGATGCGCCTCCTGTCAAGGGTGGGGCTATCCGGTCAGTCCCTTCTCAGGGTCTCGATCACCTCCCCGGAGCTGTCGTGAACGTTGACTATCAGAGGCATGGAGCCGGGCAGGGAATGGGTGGCGCAACCGAAGCAGGGATCGTACGCCCTGAAGCCCATCTCCACCAGGTTGAGGATTCCCTGGCCTATGTTCCCGTCCTTTATCACCGTCTGGGCAGCCTTCTTGAGAGACATGCAGATGGCGGCATTGTTGTTGGTGGTCCCCACTATCAGGTTCACCTTCCTGACTATGCCCTTCTCATCGGTGATGTAGTGGTGGAACAGAGTTCCCCTGGGCGCTTCCACCTCTCCTACGCCCTCCGACGGTATACCGGTGGGTACGGTCCTGTAGTCGTCGGAGGTTATCTCCGGGTCGGTTGCCAGCTCCAGCATGCGCTCGGCTGCGTACAGAAGTTCCACCAGCCTGGCCCAGTGTGTGGCAAGGGTTGCGTTGACCGGCTTGCCTCCCAGGGTGTCGTACATCTTCTGGTACTGCTCCTGGGCCAGCGGCGTTGCCATGCCGTCGGCGGCGTTGCACCTTGAAAGCGGGGTGGCCTTGTAGACGCCGCTGTCCTTGCCGTCCACGAAACCCTTCCATCCCACCTTCTTCAGGTAGGGGAACTTCAGGTAGGACCAGGACTCGACCCTCTCGGCGATGTGGTCCAGGTAGTCCTTCGGGTGGAACCTGGCGAACTCGTTGCCGTCCTGGTCGGTGACCCTTACGATTCCGTCGTAGAAGTTGATGTGGTTGTTCACGTCGACGGTGCCCATGTTGTAGGTGTCGTGCCTGTAGCCGTCGTGCATGATCATGTCCACGTAGGTCTTGTTGGAGAGGACGATGTCCTCGAAGGCCTTCAGGCTGAACTTGCCGAACTCGACAGCGTCACGGGCCGTGGCCTCTATCTCCCGCCTGTCCTCCTCCTTGAGACCGGTGGAGACTCCGCCGGGGATCGAGGATATGGGATGGATGGTCTTGCCTCCAAGGGTCTTTATGACCTGGTGGCAGCGGTGGCGGGTGTTGATGACCTGGAGGCCGACCTCCCTGCCCACCTTGCCGATGACGCCGAGGATGTTCCGGACTCTGGGGTCCGAATCAGGACCCACAATGAAGTCCGGTCCGCCAAGGATGTAGAAGTGGGTTGCGTGGTCGGTGACGTAGAAGGCGCTGTAGAGGAGTTCCCTCAGTTTCTTGGCGGTGGGCGGCGGATCCACTCCGTAGACAGCGTCGGCGGCCTTCGCCGAAGCCAAGTGATGCGCTTCGGGGCAGACACCGCATATCCTGGTGGTGATACGGGCCAGCTCCTCCACCGGGTGTCCCTCGCAGAAGGTCTCGAAGCCGCGGAGCTCGGGTACCTGGAAGTATACGTTGTCCACGTTTCCCGTGTCGTCGAGGAAAATCTCGATCTTCCCGTGACCCTCCAGCCTGGTGACCGGATCTATGCTAATCTTTGTAGTCATCTGTGGTCTTCCTCCGGAGTATCGAATGGGGCAGGCTGAACCTGTAGAAGAGCCCCACGGGACAGGGTATCTGGGCCATGATCCTCTCGACCTCCTCCGGGTCCTGCGAGTCGATGACCGAGCCCAGGGCGCTGACTATCTTGGCGCCCTGGTCCAGCACCCCGGGTGGCGGACCGTAGCAGCCCCTGCACGGCATGCCCACGGAGGGGCACAGTGCCCCGCAGCCGGTCCTGGTGCCTATTCCGGCGCAGTAGATCCCCTGTTCGAGCAGGCACCGGCCGGGTTCCGGCACGATCTCGTGGGGCCTGACGAACCCGGAGATCCTGGTCTCCTTCTTCTCCAGGGGACAGTCGTCGCAGACGATCTTCGTGCCCGCTCCCACTACACTGCCCTTTTCCGGGAGGTTCCCCTCCAGGACCGCCTCCAGGACCGCCCAGGTCTGATCGGCCACCGGAGGACAGCCCGGGACGTAATAGTCGACCTCTACGACCTGGTCCAGCGTGAGGACCGTGTCGTAGAGTTCCGGCAGCTCCAGCTCGCCCTCGGGGACTACGGTCCTGGTACGGGGCATCGTCCCGTCCGGGTTGTCCAGGGAGGGTATCTCGATGTAGTTCCGGTGGAGTATCTCCCGCCTCGTCTTGAGGTTGGCAAGGCCAGGTATGCACCCCTCGTGGGCGCATGAACCGTAGGCCACGAGGATCTTCGACTTCCGACGGAGAAGCTTCGCCATCTCCTCGTTCTCCGAGTTGCGGATGGCGCCGTTGAAGAGGCAGAGGTCGATCTCACCGTCCCGCATGGCCCGAACTTCGTCGTACTTGACGTCGATTGCGCAGGGCCAGAATACTATCTCCACAGCTTCGGAGAGTGGCAGAATCCTTTCGCCTATGTCCAGTACCGCGATCTCGCACCCTCCGCAGCTGGCGGCCCAGTAGAAGGCTACCTTGGGCTTGCTCATGGAGCCTCCTCTCCCGTTACCCGGAAAGCGTCCCGAAGTAGTCCCTGGTAAGCTGTCTCTCCCGAACCTCCGGATTGCTGTAATCGGGAAGTATCATGGGGGCTATCCTCTGCCCCTCTATGCCGGCCTCCTCCACCTCGCGGTTGTAGCGCCTGACGTGTTCCAGGCTTGGTTTGCCGGTCTCGCCGACTGTCCTGGAGTACTCCGCGGCAGCGGTCCCGGCGATACGGCCGAAGACGATAACGTCCAGGAGCGAGTTGCCCATGAGCCTGTTCTCGCCGTGAACACCTCCAGCGACTTCACCCGCTGCGTAAAGGCCGGGGATGCGTGTTTCACAGCTAGCGTTTATCTTCAGGCCGCCGTTCTGGTAGTGCAGGGTCGGGTGTATCAGCATCGGTTCCCTGGATATGTCGATGCCGAAGCGCCTGAAGAGGATGTGCTTGCCGGGGAATTCCTTCCTGACGGTACCTTCTCCCCTGAGGAGGTCAATCATCGGGGAGTCGAGCCACACTCCGAACTTGCCGGTTGGCGTCGGAACTCCGTTGCCCCTGCCCTTCGGGCTGCACTCCCTGATTATGCATGCTGCCTCCACGTCCCTGGGTTCCCTCTCGTAGACGAACTGCTCGCCGTGGACGTTGAGGACGTTGGCTCCAGCTCCGCGGAACTTCTCGGTTATGAGGATCCCCTCCGCCTGCTCGGGGAAAACCACTCCGGTGGGGTGGTACTGCACCGTGTGCAGGAACGAGATCGGGACTCCGGCCCTGTAGGCCATGACTATGCCGTCGGCGGTGGCCCCGTAGTGGTTGGTGGTCATAAAGCCCTGTATGTGGAGCCTTCCGCTTCCGCCGGTGGCGATTACCACGGCCTTGGCGCTCACGTAGTGGTACTCGGCTGTCTCCAGGTTGTAGAGCACCGCGCCGATGCAGCGGCCCTGGTCGTCCAGGACCAGGTCAACGGCGGGGCAGAACTCAACCACGTCTATCATGTCCTTGTGGTTCCTGGCCTCGTCCCGGATGGTCTTCATTATCTCGGCGCCGGTGATGTCGGCGGCGTAGTGCATCCTCTTACGGCAGGTGCCGCCTCCGTGCATGGTCCTCATGGTGCCGTCCTCGAACTTGGAGAACGAGGTGCCGAGACCCTCCAGCCATCTTATGGCGTCGGGAGCGTTGGTCACCATGGTGTAGACGAGTTCGGGATCGTTCACGAAGTGGCCGCCGCCCAGGATGTCCAGGTAGTGCCAGTAGGGCGAGTCCTTCCCCACCTTGTCCGCCGCCTGTATGCCGCCCTCTGCCATCATGGTGTTGGCGTCCCCGTGGCGGAGCTTGGTGGCTATCAGGACCCTGGCGCCGTTCTCGGCCGCCAGTATTGCTGCCGCGGTACCGGCGCCGCCGGCCCCGATGACCAGCACGTCGGTCTCGTAGTCCGGATTCGAAAGGTCCACCGAATCCGGGTCCATCCTGCTCTTCGCCTCAAGCAGGTCCACGATCTCGTTGCTTATGCTGTAGCCCCTGCTGGGCCCGACCCTTATCTCCCGGCGGGTGCCCTGTATGAAGTCCGGGTGGAAAGCCTTGAGGACGGGGTCCCGCTCCTCCAGCTTAAGGGCAGGGAATTCCTCCCCCTTCTTCTTCCGTTCCACCCTGGCGGGGCGTGTGGCCTCCACCTTCTCAATGAGTTTCTTCAGCGACTCAGGATAAGCCATTGCCCACCTCCAGTCCGGATGTCTTTCCCATCAGACGTACCTCGCATCCTGAGGAGTCCAGTCATCCTCCGCCATCTGCGGCTCCGTCTCCCTGGAGCTGTACATCTTCTTCAGCTCCTCGGTGGACTTCCCCATGAGGTCCCTCAGAGGTTCCTCGAAGAGACCTTCCCTGACCTGTTCCACCCTCTTCCTCAGGTGTTCCGCCCGGGGGACCCTGTACCTTGCGTTGAGCCTCCTGGCCAGTATCGCTACGTTGAACTGGACCTCCTCGGCGGGGCAGCGCGATGCGCACAGCCCGCACATGATGCAGTCGAAGGAGGTCTCCGCCACCCCCTTCACGTCTCCCCTTATGGCCTGCGCCATGTAGTGCATCACGTCGATGTCCATGGGGCATCCCATGGTGCATGCGTTGCATCCTATGCACTTGAATATCTCCGGGTAGAGTTCGGCCAGCTCTCCTCCGGTACCCCTCATCTCCTCGATGTTGAAGACGGCCCTGTTGCTGGGATAGTACGGGAGTATCATGAGGTGCATCCCGGGCTGGACCACGGTCTGGCATGCCAGTCCCACCTGGAGCTTGTAGCTGTCGGGGGTCCTGTACACCGTTCCGCATGCACCGCACACTCCACCCCTGCAGCCGCAGCCCCTTATGTGCTGGTACCCGGCGTACTCCAGGGCTTTCTGTATCGTAAGGCTCGCCGGGACCTCGTACCGCTTCCCCATGAAGAAGATGGGGACCATTTCGTCCATCGGCTTCTCGGACGGTTTCGTCATTCTGCCATCTCCCTTGCCGCTAGTTTGATCGGTCCCAAGGAACGCAGTTCCTCGGTGAACTCGTTCATGACCCGGGCGAATTTGGTCCCCTCCGCCGCGGATATCCATTCCAGTCTGAGTCTCTCCCTGTCTATGCCGAAATCGTCCAGCAGCCTGTGGAGCAGTGCGACCCTTGCATGGGTCCTGTAGTTGCCGTCCTGGTAGTGGCAGTCTCCGGGATGGCATCCTCCGATGAGGACACCGTCCGCGCCCTCCCTGAAGGCCCAGAGGACATGTTCGGGATCCACCCTGCTTGAGCACATGAACCTTATGTTGACACCGCTGGGCGTGTACTGCAGCCGGGAGGTGCCGGCCAGGTCGGCTCCCGCGCTGGTGCACCAGGTGCACAGAAAACAGACTATCCTGGGTTCGTGCATCACTCACCTCCCAGACTCGCCGTGACCATCCTCCTGATCTGTGAATCTGAGAGGTTGCGCTGCTGCGTGGCTCCGCAGGCACATGCGGCCACGCAGGAGCCGCAGCCCTCGCAGAGGGCCTCGTTGACCGTGGCAATGCCCCGCTCCTCGTCGAACTCACGGGCGTCGTACGGGCAGACTGATACACAGATCCTGCAGCCTCCGCAGAGTTCCTCGTCGACCCATGCTATGGCTGGGTCCTGCTCGAGGTGGTCCCTGGAGAACAGGGATATCACCTTGCAGGCGGCACCGCTGGCCTGAGCGACGGTCTCCGGGATGTCCTTGGGACCCTGGGCGGCGCCGGCGATGAAGAAGCCGCTGTTTATGCTCTCCACCGGTCTGAGCTTGGGATGGGCCTCGGAAAGGAAGCCGTTGGGACCCGTCTGTATCCTGAGCTTCTTGACCAGCTCCCCGGTACTGTCCCTTGATACCACGGCCGTTGCAAGTACCACCAGGTCCGCCTCTATCTCCACGTTCCTGCCGGAAAGGGTGTCCGTACCCCATACGACAGTCTTGTCGCCGTCCTGGAAGATCTTGGCGACCTTGCCCCTGAGGTAGATTATTCCCTCTTCCTGCTCAGCCCTGTGGTAGAATTCCTCGTAACCCTTACCACCGGTCCTTATGTCTATGTAGAAGATGTAGGGCTGCCCGTCGTGGACACGGTGCTTGTACAGCAGGGCGTGTTTCGTGGTGTACATGCAGCATATCTTCGAGCAGTACGGCTTGTAACGCTCAGGATCTCGGGAACCCGCGCACTGTACGAACACAACTTCCTTCGGTACCTTGCCGTCGGAGGGTCTTCTCACCTCGCCGCCTGTGGGTCCCGAGGCGGAGAGGAGGCGCTCGAAGGCCAGGCCGTCGATCACGTCCGGGACTTCGCCACTGCCGTACTCCTTAAGTTCCGTCACAGGCAGTGTATCGTATCCGGGTGCTGCAACGATCGCCCCGACCTCTTCCTCTATGATCTCGTCCTCCTGCTCGAACCTTATCGCTCCTATCTCACAGACCTTCTCGCAGAGCCTGCACTTCCCCGTGCGGAAGTAGATGCAGCTGTCCCTGTCGATCACCGGCTTGTTGGGCACCGCCTGGGGGAAGGGTACGTAGATTGCCCCGTGAGTAGAAAGCCCCCTGTCGAATTCCGATGGAACCTTTGCCGGGCACTTCTCCATGCACAGTCCGCACCCGGTGCATACTGACCAGTCGACGAAGGGCGCCTTCCTGCGGATGCGCACATTGAAGTTGCCGACGTAGCCGGATACCTCCTCAACTTCGGAATAGGTCATAAGACGAATGTTCCTGTGCTTCCCCGCCGCCACCATCTTAGGCGTAAGGATGCACTGGGAACAGTCCAGGGTCGGGAAGGTCTCCGAGAGCTGCGCCATGTGGCCGCCTATGGATGAATCCTTCTCCACCAGGATCACCTCGTGGCCGGAATCGGCAATGTCCAGCGCAGCCTGTATGCCCGCTATACCGCCTCCGATCACCAGCGCTCTTTTGGTTATCCGTACGGGTATGGGTGAAAGTGATTCGTTCAGCAGGGTCTTCTCAACCATGGTGCTGACTATGCGGATAGCCTTGTCTGTCGCCTTCTTCCTGTCGGTGTGGACCCAGCTGCACTGCTCCCGAATGTTGGCTATCTCAACCTGCCAGGGATTCAGCCCCACCTCCTGAGCCGCCGCTCTGAAGGTGGACTCGTGAAGGCTGGGTGAGCAGGCGGCAATGATGACCCCGTCCAGCTTCTCCTGACTTATCGTCTCCCTGACCAGTGCCTGGCCGGGATCGGAACACATGTAGATGTAGTCCCGGGCGAAGACCACTCCCGGCATACGGGAGGCTTCCTCGGCCACACGTTTAACGTCTACCGTATCCGCGATGTTGATCCCGCAGTGGCAGACGAAGACTCCGATCCTCTTCATTCCGTGTCCACCCTTCCCGACCCGTCCCGAATCATTTCTAGGACCGGGGTGACATCCACGTAGTGCTTCTCGAAGCCCTGGTCCTCGACACCTACTCCCAGGGCCAGGGAAAGCAGTTGTGAAAAGTAGAACACCGGTATGGGGCGGAAGTCCGGATACGCTTCCGATATGGCCTTCTGCCTCGTATCCAGGTTATGGAAGCAGAGAGGACAGCTCATGACCATGGCCTGTGCACCGTGCTGCTGGGCGGATGTCAGTATCCTGTAGCATAGCCTGGTCGAGGTGTCCGGGCTCGAGACCGAGAGATAGGAACCGCAGCACTCCGTCCTGTACGGATACCTGACCACCTCCGCTCCCAGGGCTTCAACGAAACCCTCGATTATGGAGGGGTTCTCGGGGTTGTCAAGCTGTATCTCCTTATGCGGACGAAGCATCACGCACCCGTAATAGGGAGCGATCCTGACACCCTTGAAAGACCTGACGACCCCCTTCGCTATACCGTCGTAGCCGACGACGTCCCTGAGGTACTCCATGAGATGCAGTACGCGGACCTCCCCCAGGTAGTCGTTCCAGGGGGAGTCATCCTTCTCTATGTAGTCCCTCTGCGGTGCCTCCTCGGCAAGGTAGGAGTTGACCCTCCTCCTTGCGACCTCGTCGTTCCTTATCCTGTAGTTCACCCTCTTCAGGGTATTGTAGCAGAAGTCGCATATGGTCACCAGCGTGTCCCTGCCGGAATCCCTGACGCTTTTCAGTATCCTGGAGGAGGCTATCAGGTTCATCACCCTCTCCTCCGAGACCGGAGGGACTGCGCCGCAGCAGGTCCAGGTTTCAAGCTCGTCCAGCTCGAACCCGAGCCTGACCGCCGCATCACGGGCCGACCTGTCAAGGTGGGAGGACCTGTCCTTCAGGGCGCATCCCGGATAGTAAGCGACCTTGGCCATGTTGCCTCCAGTTCTAGGTTGACAGCTTCCTGTAGACCCCCACCAGGCCCGGCTGCGGCACCGTGGCCGCCTGCTCGGGGTCTATCTGGTCGGGACCGAAGTGGTCCACTCCCTCTTCCATGGCGATCTGCCTGAGGGTGTCCATGACCCCCTGGATATCGATGCCCCTTGGACACCTGACGGTGCACTGGAAGCAGCTGGCGCATATCCAGATGGTTGCGGAATGGATCAGCTCGTCCTTCAGGCCGAGCTGGGCCAGCCTCATCACCCTGTTGGGCAGGATGTCCATCTCCTGGGCCAGAGGGCATCCTGAAGAACAGTTGCCGCACTGGTAGCATGAATCGAGGTTCTCGCCGCTGAGTTCGTTCACGCGTTTCTTGAATCCGGCGCTGACCGTATTCCGGTTCAGCCGGACCGGAGGGCTCTTTGGAGGAGCCAGACCCGGTTTATCGCTCATACAGCCAGTTCTCCTCTCGGTGTTCCATTGGAATGCTCGTCCTTCATGTAATTGAACTCCAGGTCGACCAGCTCCATTGCGATCGAGGGCACCATGGATCCGATCTCCGCAGAAAGCCTGTCCGTGTAGCAGCCCGGTGGTTCGATCTCTATGCCGTAGACCCTGATTGTTTCGGGGCAGGGGAGCCCCAGCGCATTTGCGATCTCCGGTATTAGACCGATGGAGAAGTGATGTACGGAAGCCGGATGGAGGGATTCCCGCACGAAGTCCATCTCCATGAGGGTTCCCGGGGGATGTTCGCCGGTGGTGACGGAGTCCACGACTATAAGGCGCTCGAACCCGGTCACGATGTCCACCAGCCTCACGGGAGACACCGATGCGGTCATGACCGTCAGCCCCTCCGTCCTCTCAAGGATCCTGCCGGCCAGTTCCGCCACCGCGCAGCCCACGCCGTCGTCGCCCAGGATCGGGTTTCCCAGGCCCAGCAGGAGTGTATCGCCATTGACAGTGATCTGGGTCACTTACGTTCACGGTCCTGTCAGACCGGCCGGCCTCCCTTCATGGTCCCCTGACGGAACCGGTCTCGATTGCATGATCGAAATAATACCAGAAGAAACGGACCATCTCCTCTTCGGTGAAAGTATCTATAAGCTCGGCGTGAGCGATGGAATCAAGCCTGGCGGACAGTTCCGGGGAAGATCCCCTTGCTCTCCAGAGCATTTCCCCGACCTCCCGGCAGTCCGATTCACCGGAGATGGAATCGAAGGCGGTCCGAACGCTGTCGGGAAGAGCCGCCCGGAAAGTCTCCAGCCTGTCCCTTCTGCCCTCCTCCCTCGTCTCCCCGCCGCAGGCGCCGGCAAGGAGGAGGAAAGATACGAACAGTGCCCGGGGAGCGGCCAGGTTCACAGAGCTATGCCGACACTGAACCTGTGGATGTTCCCCAGATCGGCCAGGGGCTTGAAGGCGTAATCGAGGGTGAACCTGTTCCATCCGGTACCCGCCCCGAAGGCCAGCGCGTCAAGGAATCCGCCACCGGCGTTGTCCGCCGCGTCAAGGTCCCTCAGATTGCCTCCCGCTCTGACGGCCAGCATCTCCATGGGTTTGTACTCGAGGCCGACGGCGGCGTTGAAATCCCCCTGGAAGGGATAGCTGCCGTCCAGGGCAACAAGCAGCCTGTCGCCCAGGAAACATGCCGAAGCTCCGGCAGCGATCTCCGTGGGCATCGGGTCGTTCTCACGGTAGAAGGCCTTGGTCTGAATACCCGCGTTCCTGACCACCAGCCCGAGGGAGATATCCGAAGGCCTGTACCATGCGCCCAGGTCCACGAGGAATGCGGTGCCGTTGTAGGTGTCTATGCTCGAATAGACGAACTTGGCGGTGGTTCCCGCAGAGAGGTCGGGGCCGAAGCTGTGGACATAGGTTCCCCCGAGGGCAACGCTGTTGGTGCTGAATTCCTCACCGGTGCCCGTGGGTTCGGTCATGGTGGTCCTTGTGAAGCTGCCGCCGTAGAAGTAGTTGACCGATACTCCGACTATGTCCCCGCCTGAGGGGTTCGCCCAGCCGGCGAAACCTGCCTGCATATCCATGAGGTATCCGGTGTAGGTGGAGGTGAACATCTGACCCTGAAGCCCGGCAAGTGTGGCCGGGTTCCAGTACAGGCCCATGGGATCACCCGGTACTGCGGTGAATGCTCCCCCCATCGCAACCGCCCTGGCTCCCGCAGGGACCTGAAGGAATGCAAAACCGGCTGTCCCGGCCAGCAAGGGTGCGGCGGAAAGAAAGAGCAGCCCCGCTGCCAAAGTGATTCTCATTGCTGATCTCCGTTTCGGTATTCTCGACTATACATATAGACTATTTCCTTCAGAAGTTCCGGTCAACCGGCGCGTATGCCCATACCACCACAGCGCTGTCAGCGGTGGCGCCCCTTATCATGTCCATGGCGCACACTATCAGACGCCGGCCTTCGGCCAGTGCGGTCGAATCCACCCTGAGTACAGGCACGTCGTCGGGGAAGGTGTCCTCGAGGAACCAGCCCTCGCCCTCCAGTCTTAGATACAGATCAAGGATATTGTTCCCGCCGAGACCCGCGTAGTATCCTCCGGAGCATGTCCCCTCCGGCGGGAAGAGAAGGAGGGTGCAGGGCTCCATAAGCCCAAGTTCCAGCTCGAGCATGGCCGCCATGCTGTAACCTCTCGACGACAGCCTATCCAGAAAGGCCTCGGACTCGGAGCGGAGGTCCGCCGCCGCGGCTGATGACGCCAGCAGCAGGAGCAGGGCAGAGGAAAGCCGGCCCACGCTAGTCCTTGATGCCGGACCGGCTGTAGCTTGCCACGATCCGTTTCTGCGCCGCGAGGAAGAGAAGTATGAGCGGGATTGTGGAGAAGGTGGAGGCTGCCATAAGGAGCTGGTAGTTGCTGGACTGCTCCTGGTTGAAGTAGGAGAGTCCCACCTGAAGCACTCTCAGTTCCTCCGAATGGGTGACCACAAGGGGCCACATGAAGCTGTTCCATGAACCTATGATGTTGAAGAGCATCACGGTCACCAGCACAGACTTCGACAGCGGCAGGACCACCTTCCAGAGGTATCTCAGCCTTCCGCAACCGTCGAGGATCGCTGCTTCGTAGAGGGTCTTCGGAATGGTCCTGAAATGCTGCCTCAGCAGGAATACGGTGAACACGTTGGCCGTCCAGGGGACTATGAGGGCCATGTAGGTGTTTATCCAGCCCAGCTTGGAAAGTATCACGTATGAGGGTGCCAGATAGACAGGCTGGGGCACCATCATCGTGGAGAGGAAAAGGAGGAAGAGGGCGCTCCTTCCCGGGAACTCCATGGTGGCGAAGGCGTAGGCGGCAAGGGAGGACGTTACAAGAACGCCGGCAAGTGTCAGCACGGTGACTATCAGGGTGTTCAGGAAGTACCGGCCGAAGGGGACCCTGGTCCATGCTTCAATGTAGTTGTCGAAACCGCCCTGCTGCAGGGAGGTGCTGACCATCCAGAGGAAGGGGAGGAGCATGATGGCTCCACCCAGTATCAGCATGAGGTGCTTCCCGGCGTTGAGAGCGAGGGTCCTTCCATCCAGCGCCATCAGGAGTAATGCACCCTTCCTCCCGCCACCCTCCTCTGAATGATGGTCAGGGTGAGCAGGATGAGGAAAAGGAACACGGATATGGCGCTGGCGTACCCTATGTCGAACCTGTCGAAGGCCTTCTGGAACAGGTAGAAGACGATCACGTTGGTGGTCCCCAGGGGACCTCCGCCGGGAGGCGGGGTCATCACATAGACCAGGGCGAAGGTCTGGAAGGAAACGATGGTGCTCATGATGAGCACGTAGTAGGTGGTGGGGGACAGAAGGGGCCAGGTTATGTGCCTGAAAGTTCCCCACCTCCCGGCTCCGTCAAGGTTCGCCGCCTCGTAGTAGGTGTCCGGTATGTTCTCCAGTCCGGCAAGGAAGAGAACCGTGTTGTAGCCGGTGCTCTTCCATACGCTGACTATCATCAGCGATACCAGGGCCAGGCTTGGCCCGGCCAGAATGCCCCTCGGGCGGATGCCCAGGGGGGACAGCATCATCTCGAATATGCCGCGGGGTTCCCGGAGCCACTGAAGCGGCTCTCCGCCCAGCGCGGTTATGACCTGGTTGACCGGCCCCGCCTCGGGGTTGAAGAGCCATGTCCATACAACTGATATTGCCACCGCCGAGGTGACGACGGGAAGGAAGTACAGGGTCCTGTAGAAGCTCCTTCCCGCAAGCTTCCGCCTGAGGAGCATCGCCAGGAAGAGCGGGATGATCATGCTGGCGGGGACTACACCGAGGACGAAGTATACCGTGTTCAGGACGCTCTGCCAGAACCTGGCGTCTGACAGCATCCTGCCGTAATTGGCCATTCCCACGAACCCGTGGAAACCTCCGATGTCGTAATCGGTGAAGGAAGCGGTGAAGGAGCTGAGGATCGGCAGGGTCCTGAACACCAGCACCACCAGCAGTGCCGGGAGCAGGTACAGGTAGGGAGCGATCCTGTTTCTAATGCTCAAAGCCGTCCCCATGTCGATATAACGCCGGTATGGCCGACGAACTGAAAGCCTCACCGTCAGACTGGACAACAATAGTTCCCTGGACATCAGTCCGCAAGATTCCGCATCCCATCCCGGAGTAGGCTTCTATCGCCGCCGGACTGGGGTGTCCGAAGGGATTGCCCCGACCGGCGGAGAAGACCGCCAGCTGCGGCGACAGCCTCCTGAGATAGGGTGGGAACAGGGAGGAGGAGCTGCCGTGGTGAGGGACCTTGAGAACTGTGACCGGTACCGCCGAAGGTGTGAGGACCATCTCCGTGCCGGCCTCGATGTCTCCGGTCAGGAGCACGGAAAACCGCCCGCATTCGATCGTAAGAAGGGCGGAGTTCTCATTCAGGTCGAGGTTGCTCCCCCGCAGGTCCGAGCCTCCAACCGTCACCAGGACCTCCGGCGAAAGCCTGAAACTGCTTTCCTCCCTGAGCAGGCCGTAGTCGCAGTCGCACTCCAGGACCGTCTCCAGCAGGTCCTCGTACACCGGCGACGGGAAGGTCATGCCCGGGTCGAGCACCTGGAGCACAGTGAAGTTCTCCAGCACCGAGTGGAGACCTCCTATGTGGTCCGCATGGGGATGGGAGAAGGCAAGAACATGGATGGTGTCCACCCCCAGCTCCCTCAGCCTGAACACAACTGGAGGCTCCAGGGGACCTCCGCCGTCGGGACCTCCGTCGAACAGGAGGGTCATACCTTCAGCGGCACGGACGAGGATGGCGTCGCCCTGCCCGACATCCAAAAAGAAGACTTCTATCGACGGTGACAGCGCATCCACCTCCGGGAGCCAGTGAGACCTGTCCGGAGCGGGGACCGAGGAGCTGTCTATGTAAACGTGCATGGAAAGTGCCTCTATCGTGGAAGGGCCGATGCCGCTTACGAACTCCAGCTCCTCCATATCCATGAAGGGGCCGTATGCGGTACGGTGGTCGACGATTGCCTCGGCGGTGGCCCGTCCTATCCCGGGGACGGTCTCCAGCAGCCTGGCGTCCGCTGTGTTGAGATCGAAGAGCCTGCTTGAAATAAAAGAAAACGAAAGTAAAATAGCAAAGAGGCCGTGCATTACTTGACATTCCCCTGTTCGAGGTTAAGCGTAGTCATAACCTGAAAGGGGGTTCTGATGAGGAACCTACTTGCGACATCCACATTGGTGCTTCTCCTGTTCGCCGCCTCCGTGGCCGGTGACATCAGGCTCGAGGACAGCAGTTTCTCCACGGTTGGTTACATAAGGGATAACGGACAGATAGAAAATGCCTCCTTCAAGACGATCGGCTTCATTCGTGAGGACGGCAGGATAGAGGACGATTCCTTCCATACCCTCGGATACATCGACGAGGAAGGAAACATCGAGAATGCGGAATACGAGGACATCTACTCCGTGAACGGGAGCGGAAGGCTTACCGACGCCGATTTCAGGAAGGTGGCTGAGATACAGAGCGACGGGACCGTTGAGAACGCCCGTTTCCAGATCATTCTGTACGCTGACGGGACCCATGACGATATGGTGGAGAGGATAGCTGTCTTCCTGGCTTTCTTCAGCGATATACTGCGATCCAGCGACTGAGGAGACTGAGCAGGGGGTTCACTTCAGCAGGGAGCATGCGGCTGCAGCCGGGTGTCATTCGGGCGGCCCTTCTTCGTTAAGGACCTAGCGCTCCTTGAACTGTTCTCCCTTGCCGCCCAGTCCCCTTACCACCCTGAGGGCCTTCCTTGCGGCGGTCCCCGGATGCCGCACCATCTCCGAGGCCCAGTCCCTGATGTTCTCGTAGCTGGTCATCTTCCTCCAGCTCCTGTATCTCTCGATCTTCCTCTTCCAGCTGACTACATCTTCCAGCGACAGGAAGGGGAGACGCATGTTCATAACCTCGCATGCCCTGTTACGGGCCGGGTCCAGCAGTTCGGGATTGGTGTCGTTGGCCAGGTAGCCGTTCTCCTTGGCCCAGTCATGGATGTACCTTCCCGGGATCGCGGTGGACAGATAGACGATTATATCGTCGGGCCTGATCTTCTTAAGGTGGTCGTAAGTGGCTCTCAGGTCGTCCTCGTTCTCCATGGGGAAGCCTATCATGAGGTTCGCCGTGGCCTCCACGCCGAACTCGTGGCACCAGCTGAAGGCTCTCTCCGCCTGTTCCGGAGTTGTTCCCTTCTGGTAGAAGTCCAGTATCTTCTGGCTGCCGCTCTCCACGCCGAAGGATATGCAGCGGCATCCGCTCTCCGCCATTATTCTGACCTTGTCCCTGGTGACGGTGTCTACCCTGCTGTTGCAGTGCCATTCCATTCGCAGACCGTGTTCCCTCAGCAGGTCCCTGAATTCCTCGAACCACCTGGTCGGATGCATTGTGATTGTATCGTCCTTGAAGTAGACCGGAAGGCAGTCCAGGGACCTGAGCCTGGCGATGCCGACGGCTTCCTCCACCACGTTGCCGGCGCTCCTGTACCTGATGTTGCCGCCGAAGATCAGGTCGGTGCTGGGTTTGCAGTATATGCACTTGAAGGGACAGCCCCTTGTGGTCACCATGCCGTATTCCTCCATACCTTCCCTGAGGTACGTGTCGTAGTCGACCACGTCCCTTGCAGGGAAGGGGAGGGAATCGAGGTCGGGGGGGACAGGTCTCCTGGGGTTCTCCTTTATACTGTCACCGTCCCTGTAGACCAGATTCCGGATCCCGGTGAAATCCCCGCCGGATCCCACCGCGTCGGCCAGCTCCACGATGGACTCCTCCGCCTCTCCAGTCAGGGCAACGTCGAAGGGGATCTCCTCCAGCGTCCCGGCCGGGAAGATGCTCGGGTAGGCGCCTCCCGCAACGAAGACGGCGTCGGGGAGCAGACGCTTCAGATGTTCCGTCACCACGGCGGCGCGATTCATCTTCGCCGCCGCCGATATGGCGACTCCAACCAGCCCTGACCCGGCCGCCCTACCGTCCAGCTGGTCCAGGCTGCTGCAGAAGGAGTAGTCAAGGTACTCGACCTGGTGCCCCGCGTCCCGCAGAGCGGTTACAAGCTGGAGAAGTCCGATCGGCTCCGCAAGACCGTTGTATTCGATCCAGTCCCATCTGGGGTATACGAGGGAGACTTTCAAGGAGGCTTCCTTTCTCGAGTTGCTGCCCCCGGCCCCGGGCCGGTGATGTCAGGATCATCCGGTAATATAAGAATAAGGCGGTGGGCAGGTTCCCCTGCCGGACACGAGGGGTCCTCTCATCCCGAGGTGAGCTTCTTACTTATCGCTTCGACGGAGCGTCCGGTAGTCCCGTCCCATGACGGGAAGGAGGCGGCGCTTTTCAGGGCTTCCGACGCCAGCCTCATGCGCAGACCACCGTCGGTCAGCATTCTTCGGACACCCTCTGCTGCGGCTCGCCAGTCGCCGGGCTCCACCAGGATACCGTTCCTCCCGTCCTGAACAAGCCATGGTATGGCTCCCGCCCTGGTTGTTATAACGGGAAGACCGGATGCCATTGCCTCCGCGATGGCCATTCCGTAGCCCTCCCAGTTCGAGAGGAGCATGAAGGCGTCGGCTTTGCTGTACTCCTCCATGAGGTCTTCCCTGGAGAGCCTTCCGGCTATGAAGACCCTTGATCCCATTCCGAGTTCCGAGATCAGCCGCTCCACCTCTGCAGAGTAGACTGAGCCCCTCCTGGGATCGCCCGCTATGGTGAGGGTGGCCGCAGGGATTCCCGATCCGTGCAGGGCCCTCACCATCTCGAGGACCCCCTTCCTGGGTTCGATGCTGCATACGCTGAGGATACGGGATGGTGATTCCCTGAACACCGGTTCCAAAACAGGGGTCACGCTCAGCCCCGGAGGGGCAAGGACTATGTCCTCGCGGTTCCTGCCCATGCTCTCGAGGAAGCCGACGGTATGAGGGCTGTTCGCTATCAGGATACCGGCGCAGGCCACAACCTTCCTCTCGGAATACCGGTACATAAGCCGCCGCAGCAAAGAGGGCTCCAGGCCGGACCTGAAATGATGGCAGATCAACACGGTGAGCCTGCCCTCTCTGGAGGCCCTTTCCTGGAAGCCCATGGTCAGAGCGCTGTTCCCAAGGTCCGTCAGCAGCACGTCGAAACTCCCGGCTATCTTTCGGAGCCTGGAGGTTACCGGGAACTTCAGGAGCTTGGCGTGCCTCGGAAGCGTGTCCAGGTCGAAGCACTCTACCTCGAATCCTTCCGTGCGGAGCCTGAGGGCAAGTCTGTGGTCGTAGAGAACGCCGCCGGTCAGGCTTCGGAGCTCCCGCTCCCTGTCCAGATGCACGTAACCGGGCATGAATACCCTGTGTTCCAGCCTGTAGTCGATGGGACCCTCCCGGAAAAACGGACGCGGACGGACTTTCCGCTGCAATATAGTCCATGGTCTGGAACAGGGTAGAGCCTTGACATGCCGTCCGGTAAACATATGTATAGAACATCGGGAGGTGTACAGTGAAGGAACTGACGGACCGGCAGAGACAATTCCTGGATTTCATAAGGTATTACATCGCAGGCCACTCCTTTCCGCCCAGCATAAGGGAGATACAGGCCCATTTCGGCCTCAGGAGCACCAAGGGCGTGAAGGACCACATCGACCGCCTGGTCGAGTACGGCTACCTAAGGCGCATGGACGGCGCCGCAAGGGCCCTGGAACTGGTCGGAGAGGACCCGCTGACAGGCACACCCATGAAGGACGTGGTGCCCCTGGTGGGCACGGTGGCAGCCGGTATGCCCCTTCTGGCCGAGGAGAACATAGAGGACTACCTGCCCGTTCCCTCCGGCCTTACTCGCACCGAAGGCATGTTCTACCTGAGAGTATCCGGCGACAGCATGACCGGCGCCGCCATACTCGAGGGAGACCTGGTGCTGGTCCGGCCGCAGCCCTTCGTCGAGCAGGGAGAGATAGCCGTGGTGAGAATAGGGGACGAGGCCACGGTGAAGAGGTTCTTCAGGCACGAAGACAGGGTCGAGCTGCATTCCGAGAACCCCCGGTACCGGCCCATCGTCTGCCGTGACGGCTCGGAGGAGACAAGGGTCGTAGGCAAAGTGGTGGCGGTCTACCGGGAGCTGGAGTAGCCTCAGGTCTTACTGTCCTGTCCCATCAGTTCCCTCACTGCGGGAGGTATGCCGGACGGGCTGTCCACCCTGATGTCGGCCGGAGCCATCTCCCTTTCACCCCCGTACCCGTAGAGGCATCCTATCGAGGGTATGTCGTTGTCCTTCGCAGCCTGCACGTCGTGGTAGCGGTCCCCTACCATGACAGCGGGAACTCCGCCGAAGGCCTCAAGTATTCCGGCCACTCGGTCAGACTTGGATGTCTGCCCGTCTTTTCCCACCATCATGGAGAAGTAACCGGCCATTCCAAGTGTGCCGGTGACCAGCCTTATGTAGTCCATTCCCGCGTTGGAGCAGACGGCCATGCGCATGCCCATTCCGGCAAGCTCCTGAAGCATCGCAACGGTGCCGGGATACAGGGACCCGCTCTCGGCCAGGGTTACGAGCTGGTGCTTCCTTATACCCTCCATGAATGCCAGGTGCAGCCTGCCGCCCGGGCCCAGCAGCTCCCGGCTGAAGACTTCCAGGGGCTCTCCGTAGAGTGCGTTTATGGCTTCGGGTGCGGCCGCCGCGTAGCCCAGGTCCTCCATGGCCCTCTGTATGGCGGGGACCAGTGCGGTCTCCGTACGGTGCAGGGTCCCGTCCAGATCGAAGATGACGGTTCCTGAATAAGCCAAGGCCGCTCCCTTCCAGGGTGGACCGGGAATATACGAAAACTGCTGATGGAGCGCAGTTTGATTATTATTCACCTGTAGGGGAAAGGCCCTCGGGATTCTTTCATGGGAAGGGAATGATGCTTGCACAGCTGGAATGTCTGCCCTGTCTGGTGCGCCAGGCCGTGGAGATGGCGCGGATGTCGGAGATCGGACCCGAAGTGCAGCTCCAGCTGCTGCGGGAGGTAATGGCCCTCATGTCACGGACGGACCTGTACAGGTCGCCGCCGGAGATCATGGGGGAGATAGGCATGCTCTTCCACAGGGTCACGGGGGTAAGGGATCCCTACGCCCGGGTCAAGCGGGACCATACCGAGACCGCACTCGGCATGATCGAGGAAATGGACTCGATGATCCGCAGCTCGGATGATCCATTCGTCACGGGTCTCAAGCTGGCGGCGGCGGGGAACATCATCGACCTGGGTGCCCGGAGCAGGGTGGACCAGGGTGAGATAGCCGCCGTTCTCAGGGAGGCGGCGGAGCTGCCGATCTCGGGGATTCATCCGCATATACTGAAGATAAGGGCGGAGAATGCCCGAAGGATACTGTACCTGGCGGACAATGCGGGGGAGACCGTCTTCGACAGGAAGTTCATAGAACTGCTTCCGCCGGGCAGGACCACGGTGGCGGTCAGGGGAGGACCCGCGCTGAACGATGCCACCATGGAGGACGCTGTGCATGCCGGGCTGGACCTGGTGGCAGAGCTGGTGGAGAACGGTTCCAATGCTCCCGCAACGGTACTGGACGACTGTTCCGCGGAATTCATCCGGCTCTTCGAGGAGGCGGACCTGATAATAGCCAAGGGTCAGGGAAACTACGAATCCCTCTCCGGGAGAACTTCCCGAGTGCATTTCCTGTTCAGGGTCAAGTGCGGACTGGTCGCCGACCATTCAGGGTATTCGATGGGCAGCCTGGTCCTGGACGGTCCTCCGGAGGAAGCCATTCGATGAAGGCCGGGGCTGCGGCTCCGCCGGGACTCTTCGCCACCGACATGGACGGGACCATGCTGCTTCCGGGAATGGATTTCCACGAGCTCGACCTCCTCGCTCTGGAGGAGCTGGGAAGGATGGGTTTCATCAGGGTGGTGGCCACCGGCCGGTCGCCCTTCTCCTTCATGCGGATGCTGGACGGCAGACGGCTGCCGGTTGACTTCCTGGTGCTGTCCAGCGGGGCCTGTATCATCGACAGCTCCACCGGGGAGTACCTCAGGACCTCCTCCATGGACGGCGATTCCACGTCCAGACTGGTGGACCTGCTCATGGAAGAGGGCTACGACTTCTGCGTACAGGACACCATTCCATCGAACCACGTCTTCAGGTACTGCTACCAGTCCGGCTCCAATCCGGATCTCGAGCGGCGGCTAAGGCTCTACGACGGGTACTGCAGGCCACTGACGGAGCGGGAGGAGGGGAAGCCCTGCAGCCAGCTGGTGGTGGTGGTCCCTCCCGGGAGGGACGAGGCAAGCCTCGTGGCCGGTTTCTCGAGGATCCTCGGGGACAGCTGCAGCGTTGTGAGGTCCACTTCTCCGCTGGACGGCGAATCACTGTGGATCGAGCTGTTCCCTCCAGAGGTGTCCAAGAGCAGGGGTGTCATGTGGGTGGCCGAGAGGCACGGGATATCCAGGGAGAACGTCGCCGCCGTTGGCAACGACTACAACGACCACGACCTCCTGGAGTGGGCCGGTTCCGCCTACGTGGTGGAGGACTCGCCGGAGCACCTGAGGACCAGCTTCACCGAGGTGACCTCGGTTTACCGGGGAGCGGTGGCACATGCCGCCAGGCTCTGGCTCACGGAAAGGGGCCAGCTTGCACCCGGTGCCCGCTGGCCCGCTTCCTAGCGCAGGCTCGCATTCATGCGCTACTGGAGGTAATAAGGGTACTCGGAAGTCCCCTTCGTACCACCATGCAGTCATGCAAGAATCGTTCCAATCCACCGGAAGCAGCATTTATATCGGAAAGACGTGCATATACAGCTGGACCTTCCGGAACGTCATGCAGAATGCCGGGCGGTCCCGGCGGAAAAGCCAGAACCGGTTCTTCGGATGCCCGGACGGATGGTCATTCTCCCTGAGTCGAGGCAGACTCCCGGTCCATTTCATCGACAGTATCTGCATCTTCCGGAGCGCTTTCTGTAGTTGAGCGATAGGGTTCCATCGCGCGCTCCGAGTACACTCTGAGAGGCTGCACCATGTGCACTCCCGGGAAGACCGGTTCGTCCGGCACGCACCCGCCGCGCCGTACAACAGCGGTCCGCCCGCGGCAGAAGACCACCTCGCCCACCGCCGAGGCCGACACGGTGTCATCGGGTACCCTGAGGTGCACGAGACTGTAGTCCTCCAGGTCCACGGGTCCGCTGTCCAGGAGCTGACAGGACTCTCCGAAACCTTCGGGATCCCCCACCGCCAGGAACCAGTCGTTCGAGATGTGGAGGACATACAGTCCCTCCGGCAGCGGCTGTCCGGCGAGTTCCCTGATGTCCGTGCGGACGACAAGAAGGCCGCCGTCCATGCATGAGACCGTGCACAGGAAAAGAAGCAGGCAACTCATTCTCATCACCTTTCCCCGCTGTACCGTGTCCTCGCTCGGTAAGGAACATAACACATGCGGGCCGGCGTGTTGCGCCGGCGGAGCTTTCCGCTGCTCCTGCCTGCTCAGGAAGTGGATGGAGAAAGGGCCGGCAGGAAGACTGCCGGCCCTTCATTGACGATGTCCGGGTCTAGCGGACCACGGCGAGCATTCTGGTCACGCTGCCTGCGGAAGGCACCGTGAGCCTCAGCATGTAGATGCCGTTGGGCACGGGCACTCCGTCGAAGGAGTTCCCGTCCCATGTGACAGAATGGGTTCCGGGACCAAGTTCCCCGGGACCAATGGATGAAACGATCCTGCCGGTGAGGTCGTAGACGGAGATCTCCGCGCAGGTTGCAAATGGAAGACCGAAGCCGATGGAGGCGGTGGAGGTGACCGGGTTCGGTACGGGATTGTCAATGAACAGCGTGGGGAAGGTCATGATGGAACCGCCACCGGTCCCAACGGCCGGATCGGCGTAAGTGACCGCCGGGACCTTGCTGTAAGCCGTTGAGGTAATGGTGACCTGGGCCGCTCCGGGAATGGAAGCTATGGAGAGCGACGCGATGCCGGAGGAGTTCGTGTAGTCTGAATCGAGCAGCTCGCCGGTATCGGCGTAGTAGGCGGCAACCATGGCCCCCTCCACCGGGGCCTTGCCGTCGTCGGTGACCGTGACCGGGAAGCTGCCGACCCCTATGGTGGCGGCATGGGAGTTGCTCAGGACCGGGATCGGCGATGTGTCGTTGTAGATGGCGGTCTCAGGGTCCCCGAAGAGGTGCGCCATCATTATCATGTCACTGCCGCCGCTTCCGAAGTACTCGTTGCACTTGAGCTTGCCCCATGTGTGGGCGGCTCCCAGGTGGTGGAGTTCCTCGGTGAAGTAACCCCTGAAGGTATGCACCTGCAGGGTGTCCCCGGGACCCACGGGGGTGTAGGTGGAGGATCCCATGACGGTTATAGCCCCTCTGGGGGTCGAGGTGGAACCCTCCGAGAGGAAGGCTTCGCAGAAGCAGTAGTAGTCGTCGAACTGACCGTTCTGGCAGCCTATGGTGTAGACCCAGGGCATCCTCCTGCCGTTGGTCAGGGAGGCGATGTTGGAGTTGCTGAAGCCCGTGGTCACCCAGGAGGTGGCATCGCCGTGGCCGATGTAGGAGATCACCGACCTGCCCTCGTTAATGTCGGCCACTATCTGGGAGAGCGAGGGTGTGGTGCCGCCGAGAGCGGAGCAGTAGAAATCCGATTCGATGGCGTGAGCCTGGAAGAGCTGGTGTATCCTGAGAGCTTCCTCAGGCGCCTCGAAATCTGTGCACGCCATGCTGAAGCCCTTCATGAACCAGTTCTCGCCGGCGGGCTGATAGGGATCGGTCTCGTGCTGTACCAGCTTCCAGGAGATGTAGGCCAGGTCGTCGGTGTCGTTGCCGCAGATCCTGCCTATGTTCATCGAGGGCAGCGCTCCGCTGCCCACCACCGCGTACTCGTTGTCCGCGGCATGGGTGTAGGAGCCCGAGTACTGGGGAGTGGGGACCACATTGTGCCCTCCAACCAGTAGTACGTACTCGGGAGGATTGGGCCAGGTGTTGAAGGCGTCCTCCAGCCAGGCGTCGATCGCCGAGGTGGTGCCGCCGATCTCGGACAGGAGGCCGATCTCGACCTGGTAGCCTTTCTGGGCCTTCCAGTCTATGAGGTCCTGGGCGAGGGCGATTGACTCCTCGGAGCCTATGAAGACGTAGCTCCCGTCCACCAGGTCGGTCTCGGGAACCGGTTCCATACCGAGCACATGCTCGTAGATGGGCATGAAGCTCCTGGTATAGCCTTGGGGGTTCCTCAGGAGCTCGTTCTCACCGACGCCCCCGGCACTTCCAACGCTAACGGTGACTGAAGTGGTGATGTATGTCTCCCCTGACACCGGGTCGACGGAAACCGGGCTGTACCTGATCCAGGCCACCCTGATGTCGCGAAGGATGGTCACCGACTCTATCTCCACGGGAGAAGCCGGGAACATCCGCGAAGTGCCGTAGACCGAACCGTCGATGCGGTAGGCCGGCGTGTCCTCGGACCAGGTTGGCGGCTCCTGGTAGGGCGCCACCGAGTAGGACCCGAGGTACTGCACCTCCTGTTCCAGTATCTCCAGCTGGATGTCGCCGGTATTGGGGACCAGTACCATTCTGCGGAGAACCGGGAGGTCCGGGGAGCCCACCATGGCCAGGTATCCCCCGTCCTCGGGGATCCTGAACACCGTTCCCGGTCCGAACTCCTGCA
The DNA here is from genome assembly GCA_002030045.1 of Candidatus Aegiribacteria sp. MLS_C. GTDB lineage: Bacteria > Fermentibacterota > Fermentibacteria > Fermentibacterales > JCC-6 > Aegiribacteria. Next base: position 23,727 of record LQBI01000006.1, read on the forward strand.
GGTTGGCATCCACCGCCTCCAGGGCCTGAAGGTTGAACTGGACTACTCTGCCGTCGGCGGTGGATCCCAGGAGGGAAGATTCCTCGACTGGTCCCGGCGCCCGGTACACGGTGTCCCCATGGGCCACCTGTACAAGCAGCAGCATGGTCAGAAGAAAGAAAGTGACTTTCATATCTACTCCCTGGTTGGCAGGTTTACATGATACTTGGGTGAGCGTACATCGGAACTACTATCCGAACCGGGGCAATCCAAGTCAATGGATAACCTCAAGCTGTTCCACGGTTAACGTTCACCAGCTGATGGCACTACGATAGGGGTAGGATGGGCAAGCATAGTATTTTGGTCATTATAGCTTCCTCCCTTATCCTGAGAGCTGTGTTATGGATCGGCGCTATGCGGTCGACACGCCCCCAACTCAATCGGGCATCAAGGAAAAGAACACAAGTTCACAGCCGTCAAAGGTACAATATCCGTTTCCCTCTATGAGCAGTGAACTGCTGAAACCGAACTCGGGAATAGTGGAGTGTGACGTGATCCAGCCTGATGCTGAAATGCAATCGAAACCCGATGAGTATAGGATCAATCTATAGAACCCTGGCCTGTTGGAAAACAACCATAAGCTATTACCATTGTCTGCAACGGCCAGAGGTCTATGAGTCCATAAACCCCAGGAACGATCATATGAATATGAGATCGAGCTCGTTTTGATATCTCCGGATTGTCCAAGGACAAGAAGTTCACAGGTTTCAGGGACCAGATCAGAGTCCATTTCAGGGTCAATTGAATTGTAAATAGCGAGCATGCTGTTCGGGCTGAAATAGATATGCCGATAAAGAGCACCATCAAGGTAAATAGTCTCTTGAACTCTACCAGTTGCATTATCCAATAGAAGGATCTGGCTCTTGTCACTGACACACGCAAGAGTCCAGCGGCCGTCGGGAGTGACATAAACCCGACCCCATAAGTTATGACTTGGGATTACTCTTGCAGGAATCGACCAGGCAAGGCCATCTTCATCGTAGGCATCGATGTGGTCACCGTTGGTCAAGCAGAAGAAGTCACCATGCTGAGAATAACTGACAGAAGGATTCATTGGAAATTGGTCATTGCTCTCGGCTATCAGGTGAAGTTCCGCATCGAGTATTCTAAGTTCCCTATCGCTCAGGAACAGCATGGAACCGCAGTCGGAAATCCTTGCCATCATCGGCCGGGTTCCGGTGGGATGTCGTTCATCGTAGGGCCTGAACAGAACCATGTCGCCGGTACTGAGATCGATCCTGGCGCATTCCTCCCTCTGACGGTTCACAAGAAGACAGTACGCGGCATTAGGTGAGAAACGGATCTCGTCGCAGTTGAAACCATGATGATAGCTGACCACTTCGCCGGTAAGTTGAGAAACAATCCTGATCTCTTGCTGATCTACCAGGTAGAGTTGCCAGTACGAGGTCTCATCGCCTTCAATATACACCGCTTTGCCCCGAGACAACTCATCACAATCGATGTAATCCTGCGGATTCACTCGCCACTCTTCATGAGTGAAATATCCCTCCATATCGTAAATACCTTCGCCGCTGCGAACAGCTTCCGGTACGATAGATAGAAAGGAGAAGATGATAAGTATGGGAACCATAATTCCCTTCTCGTTATGAGTAGTGCAAACCCCTATAAGTGCCAACTCGGTTATATTCGGCGCATCAGAGATATACGTCAAGTTTACGATTGTACTCATAGTGACAGAGTGATACAGGTAAACCACAGATAAGGCGTTCAAATGCTTCTGTTCGCGATCGGTGACCTGCACCTGTCCCTGAGTTCCGACAAGCCCATGGACGTCTTCGGTGACCACTGGAAGGACCATCATATCGTCCTGGAGAGGAACTGGAGGGAGGTGGTGGGCACCAGTGACACCGTGCTGGTCCCCGGAGACATATCCTGGGCCATGGACATGAACGGGGCCATGGCCGACCTGCAGTGGCTGGACGGGCTGCCGGGCAGGAAGGTGATAGTGAAGGGGAACCACGACTACTGGTGGAGTTCCATATCCAGGATGAGGGAGATACTGCCTGAGAGCATAGTCCCTCTGCAGAACGATGCTCTGGATGCGGGTCCCGCAGTGGTGACCGGCACCCGGGGCTGGCTGACCCCCGTTTCGGAGGGGTACTCCGGGGATGACGACGGCAGGGTGTACCGCAGGGAGCTGCTGAGGCTGGGAATGGCGCTGGATGCTGCCGGGAAGCTCATGGACGGGAAGAAGAGGCTGGTGGCGATGATGCATTACCCGCCGGTGGTCGGCGGAAGGCCCACGGAGTTCTCGAGGATGCTCTCCGAGAGGGGGGTGGACCTCTGCCTCTACGGGCACATCCACATGGCCCCGGGCACGTGGCCCGACGGCCTGGATTGCGAGCTTGACGGGGTGGAGTACAGGCTGGTCTCCGCTGACCGGCTGGACTTCCGTCCCCTGGAACTGGAAGTGTAACGATGCTGGTGAACGGGTCCTCCCTTGGGATGAGGTTCGGGGCGGAGGAGATATTCGACGACGTGAGCTTCTCCATCAGCCGGGGCGACAGGGCCGCACTCGTCGGGGTCAACGGAGCCGGCAAGACCACCCTCATAAGGATGATCAGCGGAGAGATCGAACCCACCTCGGGGGAGCTTCACGTGTCGGCCGGGACCAGGATCGCCTACCTGCCACAGCAGATGGGCAGCTTCCCCAGGGGTCCGCTGCAGGAAGCGGTGTGCAGGGAGGCCGGGGAGGCCGAACGGGCACTGAGCCGCATGAGGAGGATACACTCGGACCTGGAGGACGCCGGCGACGGCGAGAGCGTGAGGGGACTGCTGGAGGAACTCTCGGAGGCCCACGACCTGGCCGATTCCACCGACGCCTTCAGGCTGAGGTCCAACTCGGAGAAGGTCCTCTTCGGACTGGGATTCACCGCTTCGGACATGGAGAAGCCCCTGGAGGATTTCTCCGGAGGATGGAGGATGAGGGCCCAGCTGGCTTCCCTGCTTCTATCGAACCCGGACCTGCTCCTGCTGGACGAACCAACCAACCACCTTGACCTGGACGCCAGGCTGTGGCTGGAGGAGTACCTAACCCGCTTCGGCGGCGCCGTATGGATCATCTCCCACGATCCCGGCTTCCTGGACAGGATAGTGAACAGGGTGCACGAGCTGGAGTTCGGCAGCCTGGAGACCTACTCCGGCAACTACTCCTTCTACGAGCGCACCAAGCAGGAGGAGATATCCAGGAGGGAGAAGCAGGCCAGGCACCAGGCGGAACAGATAGACAGGATACAGAAGTTCATCAAGAGGTTCAAGGCCACCGAGAGCAAGCGTTTCCAGGTGCGCAGCCGTGAGAAGATGCTGGAGAGGATGGAGGTCATCCAGACCCACAGGGACCCGAGGCACATGAGGCTGCGATTCCCCGACCCGCCCAGGAGCGGGGAGATAGTCGCCAGGCTGGAGGGAGTCTCCAAGGAGTACGACAGGACCGTCTTCAGCGGGGTGGACCTCTTCATCAACCGGGGCGAGAGGATAGGTATCGTGGGCAGGAACGGCCAGGGCAAGTCCACGCTCTCCAGGATACTGGCCGGGACGGAGAGGGCATCCTCCGGGGAGGTCAGGCCGGGTTCAGGGGTCGAGGTGGGTTTCTACACCCAGGAGGTGGACCAGGAGCTGGACCCGGGACTGACCCTGCTGGAGCAGCTCGCCGCGGTCAGTCCGAACAGCTCCGAGACCCAGCTGAGGTCCATACTCGGCAGCTTCCTGTTCACCGGGGACGACGTGTTCAAGTCCACCGGCGTACTCTCCGGCGGGGAGAAGAGCAGGCTCGCCCTTGCCCGGATACTGATGAGCCCGGTTAACTTCCTGATACTGGACGAGCCCACCAACCATCTGGACCTGTTCTCAAGGAAGGTCCTGTGCGAGGCCCTTGAGAGCTACTCAGGAACACTGGTCCTGATAAGCCATGACGAGCAGCTGCTCTCGGCCCTGGTGGACAAGGTATACGAGGTCGAGGGTGGAAGGGTGAGGCTCTTCGACGGCAGCTTCGAGTATTACCTGGAGAAGAGGCAGGAGCTGGCGCGGAGGGAGTTCGAGACTTCGGAGAGGAAGGAAGGCGGCAGGTCCCCCAGGGAGCTGGAGAGGGAGAGGAAGCGCAGGGAGGCGGAGGAGAGGAAGGACCGCTACGCAAGGCAGAAGGAGGTCCGCAGGAGCATAGAACGGATAGAGAGGAAGCTGCTTCATCTGGAGGAGAAGAGGGAGGAGCTGGAGGGAATGCTCCAGGACCCGGTGGTCATTGCCGACTCCCGCAGGCTGGTGGAGCTGCAGAAGGAGCACGCGTATATTTCACACGAGATCCAGGAGCACCAGAAGGAGTGGGACCGCCTTGCCGGGGAACTGGAGGGCTAGACCGGACCTTCCTCGCCAGACCGGCTGACCGTGGTGCGATCGCGCACGGTGCCGGAAGCCTGTTATATTCACCCCTGTGTTCCGCTTCCGGACCGGCGTGTCCCGGTCCCCACCCGAACCTGAAGAGCGTTACCGAGTGAGACCGGCCCCGGCATCCAGGAACGTTGACATGACCTCCGGCTCGGTTACGGGCAAGCTGCTCCTTCTAGCCTGGCCTGTGATGCTCTCGCATCTTCTTCAGACCCTGTACAACCTGGCCGACGCCTTCTGGCTGGGCAAGCTGGGCAGGCAGGCACTGACAGCACCAACGATAACCATGCACGTGGTCTTCATCGGTTTCGCACTGGCCATGGGCCTGGGTGCCGCGGGGACCACGCTTGTCAGCCAGTACACCGGTGCAGGCAGGAAGGACCTGGCAGCTGGTGTGGCGGGACAGCTTCTGACGCTGCTGACCGGAATAGGTCTGCTCCTGGGCATTGCCGGTTTCCTGCTCACTCCCCACATCCTCAGGCTCCTCCAGACGCCTCCCGACGCATGGAGCATGACCTACGACTACATGCGCTGGATATGGGCCGGAATACCGATGCTTTTTGCCTTCACCGTATACCAGGGGGTCAGTACGGGACTGGGAGATACGGTCGGACCCATGCAGGTGAACCTCGTCTCCGTGATACTGAACGTGATACTGGATCCCATACTGATCTTCGGCCTGGGCCCGGTGCCGCCCATGGGAGTGACCGGGGCTGCCGTGGCGACGGTGTTCTGCAGGGGCATAGCCTCGGTGATAGGCGTTGCGAGATTGTTCAGGGGCAGCCGGAGCCTGGACATAAGGCTCTCCCACCTGCGTCCCGACGCTCCCACCGTAGGCCGAATCCTGAAGATCGGCCTGCCGGTGGGAATGGGCCAGATGGGTACAAGCATGGGATTCACTGTGATGATCGGCATAGTCAACTCGTTCGGGAGCGCGGTTACCGCCGCCTTCGGGGTGGGGAACAGAATAATCCACATGGCCATGGTGCCAGCCATGGGACTCAGCCAGGCCAACGCCACCGCCGTGGGGCAGAACCTGGGAGCCGGCAGCGAGGCACGGGCCCAGGGTTCTGTGCACAGCTCCATGTTCCTTATAGGCATTATACTTCTGCCCATAACGGTACTTATGTTCTTCTTCGGGGGCGACATCTCCAGGGCATTCGTTGACGATCCGACCGTCATCGCCCTGGGCAGGACCATGTTCAGAATAACTACCCCTTCGGTGTTCGTCTTCGGGTTCCTGCAGGTCATTCTGGGCAGTTTCCAGGGTTCAGGTCACACGATGCCGGTCATGGTTCTGAACATGTCCCGCCTATGGCTGCTCAGGATACCCGGCGCCTATCTCCTTGCCCTGACCGCGGGAATGGGGACCATGGGAATCTGGTGGGCCATGTTCATGTCCAACACGATCACGGCGGTCACGGGTTGGATATGGTTCCGAACCGGAAGCTGGAAGAGGAGGGGCAGGCACCTGGTCCGTGACGTGATGGAGGCCGAAGTCCTCCAGACATCCACTGATCTGGACTGATGGCATTCGGCCCTCAGAGTATCACTGTAGATCCTCCAGGGTCTCCCTCAGGTCGTACTGCACCACTGTCTCTTCGTAGGTGATGCCGTACAGCTGGTAGTCGTCGGAGATGCAGATGTCGTACAGGGTCCTCCCGGGATCCAGCGTCGCCAGGTAAGTGCCGTCGTTGCCGAAGACCAGCAGGTCGCCGAAGTCGCTGACCCATACCCGGCCCATCGGGTCAGTGCAGAAACCCACGGGGGATGTGAACTGGCCCGGCCTGTCCCCGCTGCTTCCGAACCTGTCCAGGAAACGGCCGTTGGGACTGAACTTGAAGAAGCTGCCGTTGAAGGAGCCGTATACGAAGATGTTTCCCCCGCCATCGACGATGACGCTGGGATCCATCTCCCATTCACCTCCCTGGGTGCTCACTGCTTCCCTCAGGACGAAGTCCAGGCTGCCGTCCGGGTGGAACCTGAGAATGTCGTCGCTGTTGCAGTACCATGCAGCCACCACGCTGCCGTCGTCGCAGACTGCAACGTCGTCGAATCCCCATCCGTCGGGGTGCTGCAGCTGGCCCAGCAGCACTCCAGTGCTCGCATCGTGCACGTAGAGTTCGCTGTCGTAGACCAGGTAGAGCTTCCCGTCCCGGGAGATGTCCATTCCGTACAGGTAGACGGCATCGGACTTTGCTATGTCCCACTGTCCCTGATAGCTGCCGTCGGAGGAGAATATCTGGACCTTGCCCGATTCGTACTCACCGACGAAGATGCGGCCCTCCTGATCGACGCAGATATGCTGAGCATCCTGGAAGAAGCCGGCCCTCATGCCCTCACCGCCGAACTCCATCGCCACCGGGAGGGAAGATCCGCCCGCCAGAGCTGACAGGGAGCCGTCTATGGCCTGCTTCACCTCGTTCGATCTTATTATCCAGAAGAAGATCGCCGCTCCGAGTCCCAGGAGGAATACCGCCATCGAGACTGCCGCGGTGGAGCAGGTGCGGCGGGCGGCCGAGGTGTCCACAGTGATCGTGGGAACCACAGTAGGCGGTGTCTCCTTCGACGCGTACCGGTCGCCGCCGGAGATCGAGTCCGGGACTATGACCGTGCTTTCGCAGTAGGGACAGGTCAGTGTCTTTTTTCCCTCCTCTATCTTCAGCGAGGCTCCGCAGGATGGACAGGCGAAATCCCTGATCTTCATTTAAAACCCCTCGATTCCGTTAGGTAGTTCACTCTTCAGGGTAGAGGATGTTCATGAGTTCCATGGAGACTTCCCTGACACCCACGGAATCCACAATCCTGCCCTCCATGAAGGACGCCCTGATCACCGAGTTGCCGATGAGGGTCCTTCCCGGGGGTACCAGCAGAGAGTTACGCAGGACATCCTGAAGAATGTCCAGCTGGTTCGCAGCCGGATTCATACCGCCACCGGCCACCAGCCATACCGCCACCGTGCCTCCGGCCTCGAACTCCACGTCGAAAAGCAGCTCCTGGCCTGAACCGGCGTGCAGGTCCCTGGCTATCATCCTCTCCAGGACAGCCTCCAGCACAGGGGCCATGGAGTGCCTTTCCAGAACTCCCGGGAGTTCCAGCCTCTCGGCGTTGGGAATGACTGAACCGCCCAGGCCCAGCAGGGGATGCGGACCTGAAGGTACACACGGCATGACAACCCCGTAGGAGGCGGAGGGGGGGGGCGTAGGTGAAGGCGCCGTCCTCCAGGGTCTTCCGAATCCCTCGCCCCTTATCCAGAGCAGGTGTTCGCTGTCGTCGACTTCCGGGTACAGGCCTGCGATAAGACTGTCCACGGCGGCGAAGGCCGCGCCCCAGGTCTCCATGTACACTTCGTCCATGGGATGAGGGTCCAACACGATTCCCAGCAGGTTGGATGGTACGCTGCCGTGGACACAGGAGAACGAAAGTTCCACCGAGCCCTCACCCGAAGGCAGCATCTCCGTTCCCGTGCCGCGCCAGGCCGCCCCGGCCAGGGGTGCATCATCGGGATGTCCCGTCCAGAAGAAGGCGTTGCCCTCCTCCGGCGACTGTATCATCAGCGTGTCGGGCTCACGCTCCAGCCAGAGGCTTCTCCTCAGGGGCAGAGTCCCGGGGCAGGGCGCTGAACCATCACCGCTGAACAGAAGAACTACAGAGGAGCATTCCGACGCAGGCACAAGCTCCAGCCCCGCGCACAACGAGGAACCGTCCGGAACACCATCCGCAGCCGCCAGCGTACCGGCGGTCTCCAGGAGATGCCGTCCGGTGCCTGCAGGACAGATAATGACGTAGCCCGACCAGGCAGCCCTCTGCACCATCATGCCGCTGCAGGCCAGCGTCCAGAATTCCTCCCTCTGGTAGGAACTCAGGCCCTCCCACGGTTCCTCCGGCAGCAGGCCGTCCTCCATCATCACTACGATCATGTCGGCGGTCCCGCCGAGGGAGGGGAGATGGCAGACGGATACTCCTGCCACTGCCGCCAGGGCCGCCGCCGCCAGGAGCCCCAACTACATGCCCTCCATCATCCGCTGAAGCTCCTCCGTGCGCTGGTTGGCCTGGTCGGTCGCGGACTGCGCCTCGTGCACCAGGGCCGCGGCGCCAGATGGAGGTTGCCGGGGAGTTAGTATCTCCTGGGCGGCATCCCTGAGGGTGGACTCGTCCTGTGATGAGTCACCTTCGGCCGTAACTTCCGAAGATGCCCCGTCTTCAGGAGCTTCGGCCTCCTCACCGCTGCCCGACCCGCAGCCGGCGGCACCTGAAGCAATGAAAGCCAGTACCGCCAGGATAAGCACGATCTTCATGACTGCTCCTTCCAGGGTCTCAGGACCCTCTCCAGGACATCGGGGCCCTCCAGCCAGGAGAGGACGATGCCGTAATTTGTCACCGGGACTCCGGCCTCGGCAAGCCTTGCCACCCTGGCCGACAGTTTCTGCGGGCTTATCATGCACCCGCCGCAGTGAATGACAAGGCTGTATTCAGCCAGCTCCTCGGGGGAGGGGAACTCGCGACCGAAGGCGTGCTCGATCCCTATTCCGGGCACGGCTTCGGACAGCTTTCGGGGGATCTGCACCGTCCCTATGTCCTCCGCGACGCGGTCGTGGTTGCAGGCCTCGGTTATCAGGACCCTGTCCCCAGGTCCGAGATGGTCAAGGGCCGCCGCTCCTTCGGCGAACAGCGGGAGGTTCCCGCCGGAGGTGCTGTTTATCATCATGATGGAGAAGGTGGTCAGCGGGATCTCCTCGGGCACCCATCTGGACATCACGTCCACCGCCTGGGAATCGGTGAGAACCAGCTGAACTCCGTGTGAACCGCCTATGGAACCCAGGAACGACTGGAACCTTTCCCTCTCGCCGGAGGAGATCCTCTTCGAGCTGCTCCTGGCGAGCATCAGGTCGGTCCGGTAGATACCGATGGGCACACCGAGCCCGAGGAGGTACTCCATGGCCATCTCCTGGGGTCTGAGAAGGCGGCCGCCGGGTGATTCCTCGTCCAGCGGAATGTTAAGGAGCACCGGAAGACCCCCGGCAACGAAGGGCAGAAGCTCTGGTTGCCGCCCCTGCCGGGGTCCGGCCTGCCTGATGAGTTCAACGAGGCCCGTTACGTTCTCTCCCCTGCAGAGGTCCAGCCTGGCCTGCGGGGTGCCCGACCTGTCCACCAGGGCGGAGCGGCAGAAATCCACCGCCTCGTCAAGCGTAGCACCGCTGCCGGAGAGCTTCTCCCGGGCGTCGGCGTGCATGTTGAAGACCGCGCAGAGGTTCCTGCCGGACCTTCTCGCCATTGCCGAGACGGAGGTCTCCACGTCCAGGTTCCCGGAAAGGAACGCCTGTACCGGATCGATAACCAGGATGGCCAGGTCCACTTCCTCCAGGGCGGACAGGGTCTTGCGCCTCTTCTTCTCTCCCAGTTGACAGCCCTCGTCCAGTCCCGCGGTGTCCAGTATCCGGACGGGTCCCAGGCCGTGTATCTCCATCAGTGAACTCTTTATGTCGGCGGTGGTGCCAGGGTCGGGGTCGACTATGGAGGTCTCCTGCTGGGTGAGCAGGTTCATGAGGGTGCTCTTGCCGGCGTTTATCCTTCCGAAGATTCCAAGTACCAGCCGGTCTACTCGGGGCAACGGGACCTCCTTGCTGCAGGTATTCGACCAACCCGGTATTTATAGTGGATCGGGCACCTAACGGGGAATGTGCCTTGACCGGAACCACATACTTTACGATAATTGCGTCCCGTCGACGCGGAGAGGTGGCCGAGCTGGCTTAAGGCGTACGCCTGCTAAGCGTATGAGGGGCGTTGAGCCTCTCCGAGGGTTCAAATCCCTCCCTCTCCGCCAGCCGCTCCGCTCCGGTACTGTCGGCCACCACGCACATCACCCGGACTTCCGACTCATGGAGTTCAGCGTGCGGCGCCCTCCGACTGCTCCGTCCCTGGACACTTTCCAGCGACTCCGCAGGAGTTGTGACTGGTAATACTCTATCGGTAATTGTCAGGAGCTCTTCTCCAGCATACCCTTCAAGAAGTATCTGCTCAGGAACCTCCGGAAACACTCCATAACCCTGGTTCAGCAGCACTTCCAGTGTGCTGCCGACAAGACTAACTGGATCATTCGATAAGGCCACATCACGCCAGCCATCACCATCGAAGTCAGCGCAGGCGGCATAGTGCTTCATAAGAGAAGTATTGACAAAATAGACATCGGGGTCACCGAATAAACCATCCCCCAGTCCGGGCAGAATCGAAAACGACGAATAGGGAACGATGTATGAAGTTCCAGGCAGAACGGCATCGGGCACTTCATCACCCGTAACGTCGCTGAAGGAAACGGAATAAACGTCATCAATTCCCGCAGGGAAAGTATATGGTTCGGAAAAGGTGCAATCCCCCAGGCCAAGCCTTACCCTCAGCGAGTAATTGCAGCATCCTGCAATATCAAGATACTCGTCATCGTTCACAGGCCAGATAGTGTAGAATAGAAATGCTTCATCAGGGTATACGATGGCTTCAGTGAATGAACCATCCCCGTTGCCCAGCATCACTCCGTAGCAGCTGTCAATGCACCCGAAAGCCAGGTCGATGTTGCCGTCACCGTTGAAGTCACCATGGTCTATGTCATGCGGCTTGACGGATAAAGGATATGCAACAGGATCGGAAAACACCGGCCATGCCGCTGCTCTGCCTCCTGAAAACAGGATGCATGCCAGAACAACAACTGGAAAAACAAGCTTCTTTACGGAAAATACCTTCCGTGAGGCACTAATTGAGGACGTGTACATTTGATAGATTTCTATTCTATATTCTGGATGGGAAAGACACTTCGACAAGTACGGAGCTGCTGCGTAATAAAGGAGCAGAATCCAGTTCGGAGGATATGTGCCCGTTAAAAATGCTAAAATGTTCCTGCGTGATAAAGCAATTCCCGCATTGCGGCATCGCAGTTTCTACTTCGATGTAACCAGTATCAGACAGCTGCTCCGTGAAGAGGATATTCGAATTGAGCATAAAACACTGACTCGTTATTTGCATACGCTCATGGAAGATTCTTGTATATACAACGCGGGTCGTGGATGGTACTCAAGTATTGAAAAGAAATTCCAACTCGGTACTGAATCGGTAAAAGAGATTATTTCGGTTATTGATACGAAGTTTCCTCTTCTTGAGTATTCCTGCTGGTCAACCCAGCAGATCAACCGGTTCATGCATCACCTTCTGGCGAAATACGTTCGGTATGTTTACACTGATAAAGATGCTATGCCCTCTCTCTTTAATTATCTCGGTGATTCAGGTTATGATGTGTATCTCAATCCCACCAGGCGTGAAGTGGATAAAAGCTTCAGTATAGAGAAGGATGTCGTTGTGATTCGTCCTACTATCTCAAAGTCACCAGTGCGACGTGATCATAACGCTCCAATTGAGAAAATACTGGTGGATCTTTGTGTTGAACTGGAATCAGTTCCAATTATGGATCGCTCTGAATTTCAGAGAATGGCTCAGAACCTGGTGATGTCTGAGCGTATTGATATGGCAAAGCTCTTAAGTTATGCACGGCGTCGAAAAATAGAGTCAGGAGACCTCTTTGAGGAACCGCAATCAATCATCTCCACTTTCGCGCGAAAGTGGAGATAGTTGATTTCGGAACGTATAGGATTGCATGATATCTCGAAAGTGTTTTGATCAGGAATGGATTGACAGCAAGCGGAGTGAGCTGCGAGTCCGGAATCCTGTCCTTCTTGAAAAATGCATCCATGCTTTGCAGTTGCTTGGCCACCTCTCAGAAAAGAGCGGCTTCGACTTTGTGTTCAAAGGCGGGACAAGCCTTGTTCTTTTGTTGGAGGATATTCGCCGGCTGTCAATTGATATCGATATAGTAAGTTCTGTCGAGCAAGACGTCTATATGCCCATGCTTGAAGACATAGGCAATTCCTATCCCTTCTTGAGGCAGGAAGAAGATCAGCGAGGTGATGGTCGGCTGCCAAGGCGAAGACATTTCAAATTCTTCTATAATTCTACCTACTCGCAAAGGGAAGATTATGTTCTTCTCGATATCCTTGAGGAAGAGAACCATTTTCCTGAGACACAGCTGCTTCCTGTTCGAACACCATTTGTAGAGGTTGACCGAGAGGTTATGGTTCGGGTTCCCACCATAGATTGCCTCACAGGCGATAAACTTACTGCGTTCGCACCCGGTACGGTGGGAGTTCCTCTCAAAATAGAATCTAGCATGCAGGTTGCAAAGCAGCTTTTTGATGTTGGCGAACTCTTCAATGTCATCGAAAACCTTGAAATGGTGAAGAGAGCATACAACGATATCTTTACTGCTGAAAACGGTTACAGAGGGAACCGATTTTCTTTGATGGATGCTCTTGATGATACGATTGATACTTCAGCCCTGATATGTCAGTTGAATCTTAAGGGCGGGATTGCAAATGATCACACAAGACTGATTTCGAATGGCATTTCACGTATACAAAATCATCTCATAGGTCCCCCGTACAGAATTGATGACGCAAAGGTATCTGCAGCCAGGGTTGCGTATCTGGCAGGCTTACTGAAACAGGATGCGATTCCATCAGATATTGCAGGTGCCCGGTTCAATCGGGATAAAGCTGATGAACTGCGCGATAAGCGAATCGAGAAATGGCATGTTCTTGACAGATTGAAAGCGGTTAATATTGAGGCGTTCCATTACTGGCTAAAGCTGGAAAACCTTGACCGACAGGAGAAGTGAAATGGTAAGGGCATACCTGTGATCCGCTTCCTGCATACTGGAGACTGGCAGCTGGGTATGACCAGGCACTTCTTCTCCGAAGGGGTTGGGGAAAGGTATACCCAATCCCGGGTCGATGCCATCCGTGAGCTTGGCAGAGTTGCCGAGGAGGAAGAGTGCAGCTTCATGCTAGTCTGCGGGGATGTATTTGACTCGAATTACGTTGACAGAAAAACAGTTTCCCGGGCTGTTGAAGCTCTCAAGAATTTGCCTGTTCCCGTATATCTGCTTCCCGGTAATCATGATCCGCTGGATGCGGCTTCTGTCTATAGCAGCAGCGCTTTCCTGGATAGAAAGCCAGCTCATGTACATGTGATCGATTCCTCAGATCCCATTACAGTCGAGGAAGGCCTTGAGATCGTTGGTGTGCCGTGGTTTTCGAAGCGTCCCATGAGAGATCTTGTTACTCCGGTACTGGACGGTCTAGAACAGTCTGCCAGTACTGTTCGCATCTGTGCTGCTCACGGTATTGTGGATTCCTTAGCTCCCGACCCCGATAGTCCCGAGCTCATTTCACTTGGGGCTGCTGATAAAGCCATTTCCCGGGGTAAGATTCATTACCTGGCTCTTGGAGACAGGCATTCAGTTACCGATGTTGGTGATACCGGGCACATCTGGTATTCGGGTACTCCCGAATCTACCGATTTCAAAGAGGTAAAATCCGGATTCGCACTGGTTGCCCGGGTCAGCGAAGAAGACGTTTCCGTACAGGAAGTGAAGATCGGAAAGTGGTCCTTCATAGAACGAGCTGGAATCGACATGAACACAGAGGAGGATCTGGAGGCTTTGCGGGAGTGGTTCGAGGGGCTGGAGAACAAAGAACGCCTGGTTCTGAAGCTGCGTTTTGTTGGGTCTGTTTCATTGTCCCTTCATCGTGATTTGATGGAGTTTGTCGATCGAGCAAAGGAAATAGCCGGTGCCGTTGAGACACGTTACAAAGATTTGACTGTTATTCCGGAGGACTCGGACTTCAGCGAGCTGGGGCTGTCCGGTTTTGCCCAGAAGACCGTTGAGCGTCTTCGGGAATTGGATGCCAACTCGGACTCTTCTTCCAGCGGTGCCCGGGATGCACTTGCTCTTCTTGTAAGACTCGCCGGAGGGGATTCATGAAACTGATCCGGCTTCGCTTACGCAATTACCGGGGTATTGCTGATTCTGAGGTGAAATTCGGCTCGAATGGTATAACAGTAGTTGAAGGGCCTAATGAAGCAGGGAAAACAAGCCTTGGAGAAGCCATCAGACTGCTTTTCAAATATCCTGCTTCCGGCAGGAGCAGTGCTGTTAAAGCCATCAAGCCTGTATTGAGGGACGTGGGGTCCGAGATAGAGCTTGAAATGGAGACCGGTCAATATCATTTCACATACACCAAAACGTATAACAGAAATACGGAGACCGTCCTGAAAGTAACAGAACCCGGTGTTGAGAACCACACAGGGCGAGAGGCTCATGATCGAGCAGCTGAAATACTCCAGGAGACCATCGATGTCGATCTCTGGGAAGCCCTGAACATTGAACAGGGTGAAGCTGTGGAGCAGGCCGACCTTTCCGGCCAGGCATCATTGTCTGCGGCACTTGATGATGCAGCCGGTGGCGGCCGGGCAGATCCGACCGGTGATAATGTGTTTGAGAAGGTAAGTAATGAGTACGAACGCTACTATACGAAAACAGGCAGGGAGAGGAAGGAACTTCAGGATTCGAATAATGCGCTGGAGGAGGCGGAGTCGAAGGTGGAATCGCTGAAGACTCGAATTCGCGAGTTGGAAGATGATGTCGATCGAGCTGCAGAACTGGAGAATAAACTTGAGAATCTCAATTCGCGTGAAACAGAGTTAAGGGATCAGGTAAAGGAGTATAAGCAGTCCCTCAGCGATATTGAGCAGCTGGAGAACGAACTTGCCTCCGCAAAACTCAAACTGGAATCGGAACAGAAATCAAAGCTGACGGCGGAGCGAGACCTGCAGGAGCGCCGGGAGCTTTGCGAGAGGATTGCCGCAGCCCAGAAGGAGCTGTCTGAACTCAGGGGATCCAGTTCTGCATCCATCGAATCGCTGCAGGGTGCCGAGGACTCACTGAAGAAGGCAAAAGCCGATGCGGCCGAAGCTGAAAATACATTCAAAGAAGCCAGAGAGTATCGCGATCTCTGCCAGGCTGACTGTGACTATTTCAACGACAGATTGCATCTGGTGCAGATGCTGGAACGCAAGGCCAGGGTCGATAAGGCCAGAGAGGCTGCGGCCATGGCTGAAGAACTCCTTGAACAGAATCGCGTAGATGAGAAAGCACTGAAGGATATTCAGAAAGCCGAACGCAGAGTTTTGGAGTCAAAGGCGAAGCTTGATACGGGAGCTCCCAGCGTGAAACTGAGAGGTCTGAATGATCTCGAGTATCAGATCGATGGCAGGTCAGCACACATTTCGCTGGATGAAGTGGAAACCTTCCCTGTTTCCGATCGACTCAGTGTTACAATTCCCGGATCCCTGCAGATAGAGGTCGAGGCTGGCTCGAGTGCGTCACAGCTTTTGGATGACGTGGAAAAGGCGGAGAGAAAACTTTCAGGGCTGTGCGAGGACGCCGGGGTGAGCAGTGCGGATGAGGCCAGACAGTCCTACAATGCAAGAATAGAAGCACAGAAAACACTTGATAAAGAGGAAGAAATCAAGACGGACAACCTTCGCGATCTGTCTTACGATGATCTCGAGAGAAGAATCATTACCCTTGAGAAGGGAGTGCCCGCTTATTTGGAGAATCGCTCTTCAGACTGCGAACTTCCGGATGACCTGGATTCCGCTAAAGAGAAACTGCGTAAGGCAGAGATAACTCTGGACGAAACCTCCAGTGCATGGGAAGAGGCAAGGTCCAATCAGGAATACTCGCGCAAGGTTCGGGACGAATTGAGAGAACAGCATCAGGAATTGAGAATAAAGCTTGATCTAAAGGAAGAAGAGCTAAAACGAGACGAAGAGAAACTCGCTCTTCAAAGGGAGAAATCTTCTGATGATGATCTTGAGAAGGAGTACTCTAAACTCTCAGAACGCGCAGATGAGCAGAAGAAGAGAGTTAATGCTGCTGATGAAGCTCTGCAGGATCTTAATCCTGTTAAGGTTCGAGCCCTTTTGGAGACGGCAGAAGGTTCTTTGGTGACCGTATCGAAGGAACTGGAAGATCTGAAGGAAGAACATATCCAGGTTCGAACTCGCTTGAAATTTCATGGAGAAGAGGGCTTGCATGAAAAACTCAACAATGCTCAGGCGCACCTTGATCATGTGAAACGCGAAAACGAAGCGACGATTCGCAGAGCCGATGCTGCAGAATTACTCTATACCGTCATGAAAGAGGAACGGGATAAGGCGCGGCTTGCCTATGTAGCTCCCCTCAAAGCTAAGATCGAAAGACTCGGCCGACTTGTGTTCAACAGTACATTCGAGGTTGAAATAGATGAGGACCTGACTGTTGCAAGCCGGGTGCTCGATGGTCGCCAGGTGCCTTTCGAATCGCTTAGCGGAGGGACTAAGGAGCAGATATCACTGATATCCCGTTTGGCCTGCGCTATGACAGTTTCCGAGAGTGGTGGCGCGCCTCTCATACTTGATGATGCACTGGGTAACACGGACCCGGAGCGGCTTAAGCTGATGGGGGCGGTACTTGCCAGGGCAGGCAAGGAGTGCCAGATCATAATTCTTACATGTGTACCGGAGCGATACAGCAATGTAGGAGAAGCGACCGTAGTTCACTTGTGAGGCTCACAATGGAAAACTGCAAAGCTGCAGTTAGCTTGAATAATCCATGATGCGACAGAAAAGAATCAGAAACTAAAGAGCTGTATTCACCAACAGGAACATCGAATATGTGACCACCGGTCACAACTCCTGCGTAGTCGCCGGACAGTGTCCTGTGAAGGAGCAGCGGGAGGGCGCCGCGCGCTGAACTCCATGAGCCGGGAGTCCGGGTGATGTGCGCGGTGGTCAAGGTTTCCCGCCTGAATCTTAAAGAAATTCAATCATCTTCCGTATATTCCGGCAGAAAGAAGGTTATCACCAGCTTCAAAATTCTCCGCCATTGCTTTTTCGATAACCTCGCCATTTTCCATCCGTGCTGTCCCTGATCTCGAGGGAGGGTGTTCCCCGGCGTGGACCAGGAGTGCATATTACATGTCCGGTTCCGGGTCCCTGAAGGGAAGGCACAATGAGGGTGACGCTGGTCTATCCGAACTACGGTTCGGGGAAGAGGTCGAAGTACTTCCCCTTCGGACTGGCCTACGTCGCCGCGTCCCTGTCCCGGGCGGGGGTGGCGGTGTCCGTTGTGGACATGGAAGGGGATGACCTCTCCGTGGAGGATGCCGTCCGGAGGATCCTGGACAGCGATCCCGACATCGTTGGCTTCGGAGGCATGGTCACCAGGTACAGGATAGTCAGGGAACTTGGCAGAAGGGTGCGTTCCCTCCTGCCGGACGTCTTCATGGTGGCCGGCAACAGCGGCGCCTCGACACTTCCGGGGCTCTACCTGGAAAAATGCCGCCTGAATGCTGTTGTGCTTGGGGAGGGGGAGGCCACTTCCCTCGAGCTTGTCTCGGCCCTGGACTCAGGTTCGGAATGGAGGGAAGTCCCCGGAATAGCTTTCCAGGACGGCGACAGGACCGTCCATTCCCCTCCGAGGCCCCTGCTGCCGGACCTTGATTCGCTGCCTTATCCCGCCTGGGACCTCTTCCCGGTGGAGAGCTACATAAGGAGCATGGACCACCGCCTTAAGACGCAGCCCCACATGGAGGTGGTGGCAAGCAGGGGATGCCCCTACAGCTGCGTGTACTGCTACCACATCTACGGCAGGAGGGTCCGCAGGAGGTCTCCCTGTTCCGTGGTCGCTGAGATCGAGGAGCTGGTGGACAGGTACGGAATCGAGTACACGGGTTTTCCCGACGACCTCTTCACCAGCGACAGGGAGTTCGTAATGGAGGTCTGCGGGCTTCTGCGGCAGAGACTGCCGAATATAAGGTGGAGCTGCATCGGCCGCGTGAACATGGTGGACCCCGAGATGCTGTCCGCCATGAGGGAGGCAGGCTGCGACTGGATCTCCTACGGAATAGAGTCCGGTAGCGACAGGATGCTGGACCGCATGAAGAGGATGGTCACCGCCGAGGACTGTCTCCGGGGTATCCGCATGACCCGGGAGGCGGGCATACACGCTGAGGGTTCCTTCATGATAGGCATGTTCGGCGAGACGGAGGAGACGGTGAGGGATACGGTGGAGTTCTGCCGCAGGGCGGACATCACGGCTCCGATGCTCTTCGTCACCCCCTATCCCGGTACCGAGATCTTCGGTGAAGCTTTGGAGAAGGGCCTGATTGACGACATCGAGGACTTTCTTGAGAGAATGAACGCGGCGGACCATCTGCTCGTGAACCTGACCGACATGCCGGACCATGAACTCCACCGCCTGAAGGAATGGGCCCAGGGCAGGATAGGCAGGGGGTATCTTCTCAGGAAACCGCTCACAAGGGTCCCCAGGCTCCTATGGAAGCACATCAGGCTCAGCGGCGGAGGCGGACTCGTCCGGGACGCGAGGGAACTGGCCAGAAGCTTCCTGGGGAGAGATCCATCCTGAACTTCCAGGCGTAACCTTCTTAAGGAGGAGTCCAGCACGGGATACTGACCGGGAGTCTCCTCGAATGGAGTTTAGCACTCGTCCCATTCTCCTTACAGGGTCGTCCGGAAGTCCGGCTGAAGGGTACCGGCTATTCCCGGGGGTCCAGCATCCTTCCCATGAAAAGGAGGGAGCCGGTGCCGCCGTGGATGATCAGATGGATGAACGGCCTGTCGACGCTGAAATATGTGACCGACTCGCCGTTGAGCTTGACCATGACCACCGCGGTGGCGGCGGATGCCTCCGTCCCCTGCTCGTCCACGGTTATGGTCGCCTGGTGGACGACGCTGGAGATGTAGAGCCATCCTGCCCCGTCCATGCCGGAGAAATCTGCCCCCGGACCGAAGGCGTCGGTCATTCCCATGGATTCCAGCGTTTCCTCCAGCATCAGGGCGGATGTGGTCTGGAAACCGGGCATCCTCAGCATGAGGTTCTCGTCCCTGAGACACCCCCTGACCTCCTCGATGAAGCCGGTGCTCATGCGGGCCTCGATCTCGCCGAACCTTCCGCTGTCGGGTACGATGACCAGCATGAAGGCGGTTTCGCCGCTGTAGGGCAGTTCCACTGCCTTCCACCCGTCCCCGGCCGCCGTACGGAAATGCTCTGACGCGGTCATGGTGGGTACCTCCACCCTGGACCCGTCAAGGAGCGTGAAACCCCTCGGTGCTGTTGCCATGGGGTCGAACTGGACCTTCCAGTCGGACATGAAATAGATGGCGTTGGAGAGGACCAACCTGGTGGCAGTTGTTATCACTCCACAGGGGATCAGCTCGGGGATCCTGCCCCCCGTGTTCTCACTGACGAATTCGTTTATTCGGTCCCTGTACTCCTCGGGCTCCGAGGAGAAGTCCGCCTGCCGTATGCCGGCACCGTAGTACGACTGAAGGAGGTCCGAGTATTCCTGAAGGAACGGATACCCCTCCTGGCCCCAGAGAGCGCTCACCGAGCGCAGGATGAGACCGGTCCCGGTGTGGCTGTCCCATTCGATCTCAAGCTCCAGGCTGGCGAAAGCGGAATGAAGCATGCTGTCTTCAAGATTGAAATGGAGGACATCGGACATCTGTTCCCGCGTGTCGCCCCTCGCCCCGGCGTAGGTCATCGCAAGGGCGGATGAGATGCTGTAGGGGGAGAAGAACAGGTTGCCGTCCTCCTCTTCCGAAAGCCTGAGGTATAGGTCCGCGGCGAAACCGGTGTTGCCCCGGGCCAGATTTTCTGGAGCGGAATCGGTCACGAAATCGGGACCCCCCGCCGGAGACGTCCCTGCTGCGCAGAGGATCATCGGTATGCATATGTACTCGAACGGGAAGAGCCGTGCCATCGTGTGCCTTCCTTTCTCCGTAGCGGTTCTCCATGTGATAATAGCCCCGCGAACCGGTCAGCGCAACTTAGACAGGGGGTTGACGGCTAAGTTTGCGCTCATATATTCGTAATAATTCCTATTACTATTTAGGAGAACGATGGACGGATCGACAGGCAGAAGGAACACCAGGCAGAGAAAGCTCATACTGAAGGCGGTGGAAGAACTGGGATGCCATCCCACGGCAGATCAGATATTCGACCGCGTCAGGCGGGAACTGCCCAGGACGAGTCTAAGTACCGTTTACAGGAACCTGGGCATCCTGGCCGACCAGGGAATCCTGGGTACGGTGACCGGAGCGGGCAAGGAGGTGCATTACGATCACAACAACAGTGATCACTGCCATATACGGTGTTCGGTCTGCGGCAGGATTTGCGATGTTGATGTGCATCCCTTAGATAAGGACAGGCTGTCCCCGGAGGAACTCTCGGGCTTCGTGCTGCAGGAGATCAGCGTCAACCTCGTGGGGATATGTCCAGAATGCGCGGAGGCGGAAAAGGAAAGGAACGGGATCAGATGAGCCTGAAGGGCACGAAGACCGAGAAGAACATACTCAGGGCCTTTGCCGGGGAGTCCCAGGCACGGAACAGGTACACCTACTTCGCATCCCAGGCGAAAAAGGAGGGTTACGTACAGATCTCCAGGATATTCGAGGAGACCGCGGACCAGGAGAAGGAGCACGCCAAGCGTTTGTTCAAGCTCCTGGAGGGCGGCATGGTGGAGATAACCGACAGCTATTCCGCCGGGATCATCGGGACCACCGCCGAGAACCTCGAGGCGGCGGCTGCCGGGGAGAACCACGAGCATTCCGAGATGTACCCGGGGTTCGCTAAGATCGCCAGGGAAGAGGGTTTCAACGCGGTGGCGGCAGTTTTCGAGGCCATAGCCGTGGCCGAGAAGCAGCACGAGAAGAGGTACCTGGGTCTGCTGAGGAACATAAACGAGGGCAAGGTATTCAGGAAGGACGGCGTGGTCATCTGGCGATGCCGGAACTGCGGCTATATCCACGAGGGCAGGGAGGCTCCAAACCTCTGTCCGGCATGCGCCCATCCGCAGGCCCATTTCGAACTCCTTGCCGAGAACTGGTAGGAGGAGCGATGAAGCGGTTCAGCTCGACGGAGGAGATCCTGGATTTTGCCATAGGCGAGGAGCAGTCGGCGTCGGACTTCTATACCGCCCTTGCAGCCCAGGTGAAAAGCCCCTCGGTACGCAGGATGTTCATGGAGTTCAGCGAGGAGGAGCTTCAGCACAGGAACAAGCTGGAGAACATCAAGCTGGGCAGCGTCGAGTACCTGCCCCGGGACCGTGTCATGGACCTCGGCCTGGAGGAGGTACTGGTGGACGTGGCGCCTACGGACCACATGGACTACCAGGACGCCCTGATACTCGCCATGAAGAAGGAAAAGGCCGCATACATGATGTACATGCGGCTGGCCGAGGCGGCATCGGACCCGAACCTCAGGGAACTGCTGAAGGGTCTCGCCAGCCAGGAGGCGAACCACAGGCTGAGATTCGAGATAGAGTACGACGAGCACGTCCTCACCGAGGACTAGGAAGGGGCAACGGAATGACCGAACGGATGGAGATATACAAGTGCGAGGTCTGCGGGAACATCGTCGAGATGACCCACGGCGGGGAGGGGCAGCTGGTGTGCTGCGGCCAGCCGATGCAGAGGATGGAGGAGCAGACGGCGGAGATGGCCACCGAGAAGCACGTACCGGTGATCGAGAGGATCGATGGAGGTTACAGGGTCACCGTGGGCAGCACCCTTCACCCCATGATCGACAAGCACTACATCGAGTGGATCGAGCTGATCTCGGGTGACAGTATCCACCGGCAGTACCTGAAGCCCGGAATGGACCCGGTGGCGGAGTTCATCACCGGTGATCTGGGCGACGTATGGGCCAGGGAGTACTGCAACATCCACCATCTCTGGAAGGGGTAGGAGATGCTCAGTGACAGGATGCGGAAGGCCATCAACGACCAGATCAACGCCGAACTGTATTCCTCCTACCTGTACGCCGCCATGTCCATGTACCTCGAGTCCGCGGACATGAGCGGAGCTGCGGCCTGGATGAAGGCCCAGGCCCGGGAGGAGCTCGTCCACGCAGGGAAGTTCATGGACTACGTGAACGAAAGGGGAGGCAGGGTCGTACTGAAAGCCATCGAGGAACCCCCCTCGGAGTGGGATTCGGTTCTGGACGTCTTCCAGACCGCGCTGGGACACGAGGAGAAGGTCTCCTCCATGATCAACGGCCTCGTTACTCTGGCCAGGGAGGAAAAGGACCACATGACCGACAACTTCCTCCAGTGGTTCGTAGCTGAACAGGTGGAGGAGGAGGCTTCCGCCGCGGAAGTGGTCAGGAAGCTGAAGCTCGCGGGCAGTTCCGGTGGCGGTATGTTCATGATAGACAACGAGCTGGGGCGCAGGGGAACGGATCCTGCGACGGAGAGCGGAGAGTAGGTGGGAAATGGCTGACCAGTTCAACGCGCTGGAAGTCCTGACCATGGCCATCCAGATCGAGCAGAACGGGCAGGAGTTCTACAGGGAGGCTTCGGCGGCGGTTGACGACGCCCAGGTCTCCACTCTCCTGGCCGACCTGGCTAAATGGGAACACGGCCACGAATCCCTCTTCGCGGCCATGAAGGACGAACTGTCCGAGGAGGAGGCTTCCGGTACGGCCATAGATCCCTACGGGGAATCCGGCATGTACCTGAGTGTCATGGCCGACGACCACGTCTTCAGACAGAAGACCGGCGGCACACCTTCAGAGATGGTCAGGGGGAAGAGCACCGACGAGATCATCGACCTGGCGATCAGGTTCGAGAAGGACTCGCTGCTGTTCTTCCTCGGGCTTGAGCGTCTCGTGACGCCGAGACTGGGGAAGGAAAGGGTCTACACGGTAATAGACGAGGAGATCGGCCATATCTCATACCTGGAGAGACAGAGGAACAGGCTGAGGGGCTGAAGGTCCGCGAAACCCGGCACGGGCAGACGCAGAAGGAGTCAGGATGAGTGTATTCCAGGCCGAGAGGCTGACTGACCGGATCTACTGGGTGGGGGCCGTGGACTGGGCGGTCAGGGATTTCCACGGCTACAGCACCGGCCACGGCTCGACCTACAACGCCTACCTGGTGATGGCCGACAGGATAACCCTGATAGATACGGTCAAGCGTCCGTTCCTCAGTCAGATGATGGACAGGATCGCATCGGTATGCGACCCCTCGGACATAGACATCATAGTCAGCAACCACTCGGAGATGGACCATTCCGGGGCGCTTCCCGAGACCATCGGAAGGATCGGCCCCTCAGCTGTCTACGCCTCCAGAATGGGGGCAAAGGCCCTCGAGGCTCACTTCCACTGGCAAGAGGACACGGTGAGGACCGTGGGGACCGGCGATACACTGGACCTGGGAGGAGCCACCCTCGAGTTCAGGGAGACCCGTATGCTCCACTGGCCCGACAGCATGGTATCCTACATGCCCGAGGAGAAGGTCCTCTTCAGCCAGGACGGGTTCGGAATGCACCTGGCCACCAGCGAGAGGTACGGTGACCAGGTTCCCAGGACCCTGCTGGAGACCGAGGCCAGGAAATACTACGCAAACATACTGATGCCCTACTCGCAGCTGGTCAGGGGGCTCCTGGCCGACATACGGAGATCGGGACTGGAGATCGAACTGCTTTGCCCGGACCACGGTCCCGTGTGGCGCAGCGATATCGGATGGATAACCGGCATGTGGGATAGATGGGCGGAGAAGCCTCCCTCCAGGAAGGCCGTGGTGGTTTACGACACCATGTGGGGCAGTACCGCCTCCATGGCACATGCAGTCTCCGAGGGACTGGGGTCCGGCGGGGCTTCGGTAAGGCTGCTGCCCCTTCGGGCTACCCATATAAGCGACGTGGCGGCGGAAGTCCTGGAGGCTTCAGCGCTCCTCGTCGGGAGTCCTACCCTGAACGGCAGGATCTTCCCATCGGTGGCGGAGTGCCTCAACTACCTGGGCGGGCTCAAGCCAGCCGGCCTCGTGGGGGCCGCCTTCGGTTCCTACGGCTGGAGCGGCGAAGCCGTACGCGAACTGAACGGCATTCTCGAAGGAATGAAGGTCAGGCTGCTCGGTGAGGGACTGAGGACGCTCTACGTTCCGGGTCCCGAAATCCTCGATCGGTGCTTTGATCTCGGGGCCGGAGTGGCGGAAGAACTAGAGGCAATGACACGGGGGAACGAATGATGGACGTCGCACCTCTGCTCGCGGTTACCTACGGCCTCTACGTCGTAGGTTCGAGAAAGGGAGACAAGCTCAACGGTCAGATAGCCAACACCGTCTTCCAGATAACCTCCGAACCGATCAGGGTTGCGGTCTCGATCAACAAGACGGAACTCACGCATGAGATCATCAGCGAAACCGGAAAGTGCTGTATCGGGATACTGGGCCAGGATGCGGACATGCCCTTCATAGGGAATTTCGGCTTCAGGAGCGGCAGGGACATCGACAAGTACGCAAGGATCCCGCACATTCTCACTCCGTCGGGTTGTCCGCTGCCCGAGGAACACATACTGGCCTACATCGACCTGAAGGTAACCGGTACCGTGGACGTGCACACCCATACGGTCTTCATCGGCGAGGTTACCGACTGCGGAATAACGGGGGAGGGAACTCCCATGTCCTACAGCTACTATCGGGAGGTGCTGTGCGGAAAGACCCCGCCAACGGCTCCTTCTCACCTGGCGGCCTCCTGTGACGTGGAAAGCACACCCGAGAGAAAGGAAGGGACCCCAATGAAGAAGTACGTCTGCAATATCTGCGGATACGTCTACGACCCCGCCGTCGGTGACCCCGACGGCGGGATAGAACCGGGAACAGCTTTCGAGGACATCCCCGACGACTGGGTATGCCCGGTCTGCGGGGTCAGCAAGGACCAGTTCTCCCCGGAGTAGAAGGGGACCGGGTCCCGCACCGGACGGTAACATCCTACACCCCTCCAGGATGGTCCGGTGCGGGTCCCACCTGTATACACTCCTTGTTAAAGGCGTATGGCCACTGTCTGGAAACCGACCGGGAACGCATGGTGGATCTGGCTGATCCCCATAGCGACCATCATAGCAGTGGGGACCGGCATAGTCCTCCTGGCACTGGAGATGCCGACGGCGGCCGGTCCCGGTGCACTCGGGCTCAGCCGCAGGAGCGAACTGCTGCAGACCGGCGCATTCTTCCTGGTGTCCTCGGTCTTCTCGCTGCTGGTGTTCCTGAACCTCAGGAAGCGGGCCCGCAGGGCCGACAGGCTGGAAACGGAGGGCATACCGGCGGTTGCCAGGATACTGTCGGTGGAGGAGACCGGAACCACCGTCAACAATCTGCCGGAGTGCAGGTTCAGGCTTGAGGTGACCTGCGGGGTCCGCCGACCGGTGGAGGTGGAGATGGTATCATGCGTCAGTCTGCTTCATCTGGGGAACATCGTCGCCGGCAGGCGGTTCAGGGCAAGCGTGGATCCTTCGGACGAAAGCAGCATGGCGGTGGATTTCGGGCATCCCATCCCTTGAGCGAAGCGGTCAGGACCGGGTCCCGGACCTGATCCCGGGGATCCCATCCCTTGAGTGAAGCGGTCAGGACCGGGTCCCGGACCTGATCCCGGGGATCCCATCCCTTGAGTGAAGCGGTCAGGACCGGGTTCCGGACCTGATCCCTACGAGTTCAGCCGCGATGCTGACCGCTATTTCGCACGGGGTCCTGCTGCCGATCGGCAGACCGATGGGACAGTGTATGCCCCGGAGGAATTCTTCGCTGACACCCTCTTCAATCAACCTCGAATAGATCTCCTCCTTCGTGGACCTTCCGGCCATCAGGCCCAGATATCTCAGTTCCATGCCGAACAGGCTCCGCAGGACTCCCGCGTCGTGATCGTGTCCCGGCGTCATGACGGCAACCCAGCTGCGTTCTCCGGGAGGAACGTGCTCGTATGCGTTCAGCCATTCGGATACTATCCACCTGCAGGGCGGAGGGTCGCCCAGGTAGTCCCTGTCCCGGGGATCCAGTATCACCGGCACGAAGGGAAGGCCATCAAGCAGTCTGGCCAGCGCACCGCCCACATGGCCGCCGCCGATGATGTAGACTGTGTCCGGTATTCCGAACGGACCCGAATACTCCCATTCGTCACCGTTCAAGGTGAAACTGTGACCGGCGGGGGGATCCCCCTCGGCGACTGAAATGCCGCTTTCGGTGACGCGCAACCGGCCGGTGGAGCCGGACCGGATGATCCGGACGGCTTTGTCGGCGGCTGCAGCCACCCCGGCGGTGACCGGCAGCAGGAGGGTGATCTGGGACCCTGAGCATACCATGCCGGACGAGGTCTCCAGTCCGGGGGAATGATGGTGTGTTGCCGCCTCCGGGGCGGAGCCCCCCAGGATCAGTTTCATGCGTGCCCTGCGAACAAGGTCCTCCTCCATGGGACCTCCGCCGACGGTACCGAAGGAACCTGTCCCGGACACGGCCATCATAGATCCCGCGGTTCCCGGCCCGCTTCCCTCGGTGACGGCTGCCAGCAGGAGACAGCAGGGAATTCCCCGCTCCCTCCATTCCAGGACCTTCTCAAGGGGATGGGGCATCATTCCTCGAAGGATGGCGCATCATTCCCGAAGTACTCGTTCTCGATCTTCTCGAAGTATTCCATGCATTGCCTCACGTAGCGTCTCTTCTCGTCGTACCTGCCGGGGAAGAAGCTCCTCTTGAAGCCGTAGACTATGATGTTCCTCAGCTCGTAGTTGCTGAGGCCGAAGGTTGTGACGGCCTTGTGCAGCTCGTCGGTCACCGTGGTGTTGGAGACGGTGCGGTTGTCGGTGCAGATGGTTACCGACAGTTTCCTCTGCATCATCTTGCCGAAGGGATGGTTCTCCAGCCTTCTGAAGGCGGGATTGGTCTGCTGGTTGGAGGTGAGGCACACCTCCACCGTTATGCGCCTGTCGGCGATGTAACCCGCCAGTGAGTCAACGTACTTCCGGGGGTCCCTGATGTACTCGGATTTCACCGAACCCGGGTCCAGCAGGGTGAGACCATGGCCTATCCTGTCTGCGTACAGTTCGGTTATTGCCTGGTAGATGCTCTCGGGGCCGTAGGCCTCCCCGGCGTGGACCGTTTTCTTGAGGAAGTGTCTCTGTGCCCTTCTGAATGCCTCCAGGTGGTTTATCGCCGGCCAGCCGTCCTCGGAACCGGCCAGATCTATTCCCACCACCGGAAGGCCCTCGTCCCACCTGGCCCTGGCCACCGCCGATTCAAGCTCCAGTGAGGCAAGGGCGAAGACCATCTCCTGGTTTGTGTAGCTGTGCATTGCGCAGAACCGCCGGTACCAGTCCGAGAATGAGGGGGTGAAGAACCTCATGGCGCAGGCGATAATGCCGTAGTGGAATGGCGGCTCCTCCCCGCCGGCGACCTCGGGCCTGGAATTGAATTCCCGCTGTGCTCTCCCGAGCCCGTCGTCAACGGCCCTGATGGAGTCGATGATGTCCATCTCCTCGCTGGCGTGGAGCTGCGGCGCGAACCTCACCTCGATGTACCTGACCCCCTCCAGCTGGTTGTCCACGGCGACCTCGTAGGCTATCCTCTCCAGCTGCTCCCTGGTCTTCATGACCTCGTTCGTATAGGCGAAACCCCTGAGGTACTCGTTCAGGCTGTCGTAGCTGTCCTTGAAGACCGTCTCCCGCAGTCCTTCCTCGGTGTAGGACGGCAGTTCGATGCCCGATTCCCTGGCCAGCTCTATGAGCGTGGACGGCCTTACGCAGCCGTCGAGATGAACGTGAAGGTCGGTCTTCGGCAGTTTCTCAAGGAATGACCGGTCCATTGCGCCCCTTCCTCCTCCCTGTTTCAGAAAAGTTCACCCAGGCCCATCTGAATGCCCAGGCCCTCCGGTGAAAGGGCGAAGTCCGCCCTTAGAGCACCTCCCTCGGGAAGGGACATCCTGAACCCCATCCCGCCGTCCATATGGAATCGGTCCCAGCCCATCCCGCCAAGGTTGTCGGCAACCTGGCCCGCATCCCCGAACAGCACGACGGAGAACTCCAGACTGCCGGCCTCCTCGAGACGAATGCAGAAGAGCCTCTGCCTGAGTTCCAGGTTGGCCAGGAGCGTCCAGTCACCCGTGAACCTTCCATCGCCGTAGCCTCGAAGGCCTGAGGAGCCTCCGAGGGACGGAAGGAAGGAGAAGGGCGTGGACCCGCTGCCGGTGTGCCGGCCGAGCCTTATCCTGAGACCGGTGACCGTGGAGGGTCCGATCGGGACGAAGACCGCGGAGGAAACTTCGGTATCGGTGTATACATCTTCCCCGTCGGTCTGGACCCCGGCCTCTCCGGCCATGTAGCACGCCGGGGGTCCGGGTATCGATACCCTTGCCATGAGGAAGGGGCCCGCCGTCCATGCGGAGCCGTACCTCCGGGATGGAGCCTGTGCCCAGAGGTCCTCTCCGGTCCTGTCGTAGACGGTGCTGTGTCTGCATGAGGCCCCGAGGGAGAGGAGAAAACACTCCAGTGGTCTGAAACTGTATGAGCCCGTGGCCTCTGCGGTCTCGGCGGAATACTCCCCGTAGGTCTCGTCGGAGCCGGCGTTCCCCCACCCGTAGAACCTGTTCTTCCTGTCGGCCAGGTAGTTCAGGCCTGCGTGGAACACGCCGTTGCCCGAGGGAATGAGCATTTGCGGCCCGGCCGACACGCTGCCGTCGGTATAGACGTAGGCCATGGTGCTGAAGGCGAAGGGGCTGAAGGGCGGTACCATGTTGTGGTTGACCACGCCGCCCAGCAGGACTCCCGAGCTGGTGCTGTAGCTCAGCAGAGGGACAACCTTCCATCCGCCTGCGGGACCTGCCAGTAAAAGCGCGGCGGCTGCTGCAGCCAGGGTGCTTCCGATCTTCATATTACCTGCCTGAAAGTTCAAATCCCTTGTTTCGTCGGTCTTGAGCAACAAGTATAGCACACCGGGAACGGTACCGGTGCCCCCGTCGGCCAGGCGGGCGGAAACCCGGACGCATGAACGGACTATCTTATTATGTTCGCCGGTGGCGGCTTCCCGATGCCCGCTCCAGGTGTACCGCCCAGTTGGCCACATGTATATTAAATCGAGACCAAGCGGAAGGCGGAGGTCCCTTGAAAAAGCCACTGATAGTGATCCCCACCTACAACGAGGTGGAGAACGTAAGGAAGCTGCTGCCAGTCCTCCTGGACCTGTCCCTGAAAGCTGATATCCTCGTGGTGGACGACAACAGTCCCGATGGCACCGGTGACGCCGTGCTCTCCTTTGGTGACACCGGAAGGGTGCACCTCCTCGGCCGTCCCCGGAAATCCGGGCTGGGACAGGCCTACATCGCCGGTTTCGGCTGGGCCCTGGAGAGGGAGGAATACGATCCCATAATCCAGATGGACGCCGATTTCTCGCACAATCCCGAGAAGGTTTCGGAACTGGTGTCCGCCCTGAAGGACCATGACGTGACCATCGGGTCCCGATACTGCAGCGGGGTCAACGTCGTGAACTGGCCCCTGTCGCGCCTTCTCCTGTCCTGGTTCGCGAACAGGTACACGAAGCTGATAACAGGGCTTCCGGTGGAGGACGCCACCGGAGGCTTCAAGGCCTTCCGGCGGGAGGCCCTTTCGAAGCTGGACCTCGCCGATATCAAGTCCGACGGATACTCGTTCCAGATCGAGGTCACCTACAAGCTCCACAAGGCGGGATGCTCAATAGGTGAAGTTCCCATCGTCTTCGTGGACAGACACGCCGGGACGTCCAAGATGACGAAAAGCATCGTATGGGAAGCCGTATGGATGGTTTGGCACCTTCGCTTCCCCTGGCTCTTCTGAGGGTGGCGCCACCTTGACGGCCGTAATGCTGGCCGCATTCGTATTCGCAGCCCCTTCCTACCAGTGGGGCTTCCAGACATCCCAGTCCCACGTGAACGCCATAGTCGAAGGAGGTGACGGCACAATGTGGTGCGCCACCTCGGGCGGGATGGTCCGCTACGACCCCTCCGCCGGCTGGCTGGAATCACTCGCATATCCCGACGGACTTCCGTGGACCGGCGCCCTGGACCTGATACTGCAGGATTCTCTGTTCTGGGTGGCCACCGACGGCGGGGGCCTGGCGCTGGGGGACGGGACGGACTGGCAGGTGTTCACATCCTACGAGGGCGTTCCCGGCGGTGGCACGGTGTACGCAGTGCATTACGCCGGAGGGTACATATGGGCCGGGGCCGACGGAGGCCTCGCCCGAGGAGGTGACGGGGGCTTCATAGTCATAGACTCTGAGGTGACGGGAGGCGCTTTCGACGCCGGCGAGGTAACGGGTATGGACCACCTGGACGATACCATGTACCTGGCTACGGACGCGGGAGTCTACTCTCTCGATCTTTCAGGCAGCGTCTTCGACCCCTCGTCCTGGACCCTCTATCCGTCAACCGTCTCTCTGGGCATCCGCGGTATTCTGGCCCACTCCCCCGATTCGGTGTTCGGCTACGGTCCCGGCGGGGTCTCGCTCATGACCCCCTCAGGCTGGACAAGGCTGCTGGACTATTCGATGAGCCAGGATTCCGTGGTCACCGGCCTGCTGTTCACCGGGGACGGTCTGCTTGCCTCGGCCAGGGTCGTGATCCGCTACACCGGCACAGGCTGGGAGCACTACGGTTCAGGTTATCCGGTGGAGAGCTACGGATCGTGCCTGCACGAGGCCCTTGGGCGCATCTGGTGCGGTTACGGGGTGATCGACGCCTCCTCCTCCAACGCCGGAAGAGGCCTCGGCTATCTCGAGGGCGGAGAATGGAAGGAACTGCCCGTTCCCGGAATGGGAGGGGCAAGCTGCTACCAGATGGCGGTGGAGGAAGGCAGGACCTACCTGGGCAGTCATCTGGTAGGGCTCATGGCGTACTATCCGGAGTACGGATGGACCCAGTTCAACAGGATGACGGCGGACATGCCCCGGGGTCTCCGCTGCTATTCGGCTGCCGTGACCGAGGCTTCCGGCGTCTGGACCGGCAGCTACCACTGGGGACTGACCTGGATAGGTGACGGGGGGACCTTTTCCACCGATGACGACACTGTTGTAACCTTCGTCTCCGATTCCCTTCCGGACCTGCCCCCGGAAGTGGTCCAGGTGCTCTCTCCGCTGCTGAACAACCAGGTCGTCATGCTGGCCGTTCAGGAGGGCGACCTATGGGTCGCCCAGGAGGCCTTCTGGCAGACCCCCGACGAGCCGAGCGGAATAGTCGCGGTCTCCGGGGACCCGGAGCAGGGCGGCCTCCAGTGGACGACCAGGACCGAGGCGGACGGACTTGCGGGAAAGAACGTCCGGAGGGTTTTCCCATGCGGTGGCGACAGCCTCTGGATAGCTTTCGCCTCAGGCGGGGGATGCCAGCTGCTGGTGCATGGAGGCGATCCGCTGGACAAGTCCGGGGACAGCTGGTACCCGGCGCCGGGGCAGGCCTACGACACTTCCTGGGGTCTCCCTTCGGGTGAGGTGTTCTGCTTCGCACGCGATGCGGAGGGTTCCGTACTCCTCGGGACCGGTAACGGTGTATGCGCATGGAACGGCAGCGTCTTCGTCGGGTCGGGGAACGTTCCGGGCTCGGTCAGGTCCATCGGAGTGGACGGGAGCGGCGCCGTCTGGTGCACGACAGGGGAAGCCATGTACCGTATGGACGATTCCGGTACCGCCGTCTACAACGAGTCCAACTCCATCTACATACCCACCAGCAGGACGGAGAACGAGTTCAGCTTCCTCGACGGCGAGACCGGTACGCTGTACTTCTCCTCCCTGGTCGGTCTCTGGTCCGTCACACCCGGGAGCGTGTCCCATCAGGGACCGTCTCCCATCTTCTATCCCCAGCCCTATCTGCCTTCCGGCGGGGACCTCAGGATGTCCTGGTCGGGCTCGAGGGGTACAGTGAGGACAAGGTTCTTCACCGTTGCCGGAGACTATCTTGGAGAGAAGGAGGCATCCTCCTGGGATGTCTGGAGCTGGGACGGTTCGCTGAATGGGGATGCGGTGGCTTCGGGAGTATATTTCGTGATCGTTGAGACGGACGATGGGACAACCACAGACAAGATTGCGCTGGTGAGATGATGCAGCTCAGGCAGGCGACCGAGGCCGACAGGGGTATCTGGACGGATTTCGTGCAGAGGTCGAACAACGGCACGATCTTCCACCTGCCGGATTTCCTCGATTACCATCCCCTCGGCCGTTTCGAGAACCATCACCTGATCGCCGAGGACGGCGGCGGACCGGTCTCCGTGATACCCGGTGCCCTTTCCCGCAGGGATGACGGGATATGGTACAGGTCATACCCGGGCGCCTCCTACGGAGGCCCTGTCATCACCGACACCACCGGCCTGAAGAGCATCGAGAGGCTGCTGGACGCCCTCCTCGCCTACTGCAGGAAGCGCGGATGGAAGGGCGTCGAGATGACACCGCCCCCCATCGTGTACTACAGGAGACCCCACAACTACCTCGAGTTCGCCCTGCTCCAGAGGGGGTTCGGCTACAGGAAGAGGGAGCTTACGGCGGTGATAGACCTCAGCCGCCTCGGCGAGGAACTGAACCTGGGTTTCCGCTCCTCCGCCCTCAGGGGTGTCCGCAAGGCCCGCAAGAGCGGTGTGGAGGTAGTCGAGGAGCAGGATTTCAGGCTCTTCTACCCCGTGCTGGAGTCGAACCTCCAGCAGCGTCACGGGGTCCGGCCCACCCATTCCCTGGAGGAACTCGAAAGGCTCCGGGACCTGGTCGGAGGGGACAGGATAAGACAGTTCGTCGCCGTACACGACGGCCGTGTGATGGCGGGTATGGTGATGTTCCACTGCAATCCCAGGGTCACACTCGCCTTCTACATATCCCACGACCGGGAGCACCAGGCGCTCAGGCCGGTGAACCTGGTCTACATGGAGGTGATAAGCTGGGCCAAGCAGATGGGGTATCACTACATGGACCTTGGCACCTTCACCCTTGACATGGAGGTCAACTACGGCCTCTGCAGGTTCAAGGAGTCCTTCTCCGCCAGGGGCATATTCAGGAACACCCTCTTCGGAACCGTTTAGTGGAAAGGACCCCGGGAAGGACACGGAAGGCTGTCCTGCTGATATGGGCGGGACTCCTGGCGATGACCTTCAGCGGACGCATGTACTCCACGGACATACTCGCCCAGTACGAGGTGGCAGGCTCCCTCGCCGGCCTGCGCCCGTTCATGACGGTTTCCGGGGACCACGGATGGATCGTCGAAGGCAGGAGGCCGGGCCATTTCGTCCCGCATGCGCCGGGCTACTCCGTGCTGCTGGTCCCGGCGGCGCTGGCGGGAGAGGCCATGGGGCTCGAGGCGGGCAAGGTCGCTGCCGGTCTGGTGAACTGCTCCCTGAGCCTGGCACTGGTGGGTTTCTGGTACGGCGCCGCCAGGCGGAGGTACGGTGAGGTGCCC
Organism: Candidatus Aegiribacteria sp. MLS_C; assembly: GCA_002030045.1. Taxonomy (GTDB): domain Bacteria; phylum Fermentibacterota; class Fermentibacteria; order Fermentibacterales; family JCC-6; genus Aegiribacteria. The sequence goes on from LQBI01000006.1 coordinate 57,339, forward strand.
GTTCCCAGGTTCATCCTGGTGGCCGCGGGCAGCATGGCCCTGGTCTACGGAAGGATGAACTTCGACGTG
>LQBI01000007.1 GCA_002030045.1 Candidatus Aegiribacteria sp. MLS_C
GGGGGGGGGGGGGGGGGGGGGGGGGGGGGGGGGGGGGGGGGGGGGGGGGGGGGGGGGGGCCCCCCCCCCCCCCCCCGCCTGTCTGTACGAAGTCGAGGAGCCGCCGCCTCAGCAGGCGGTCGGCAAGTGTGAGCATCCCCGCCGCACCCGTCACCACCGCCACCGTCTGCAGGACAGGGAGGTTTGGAAGCATGGTGACGGGGCAACTCACGGAAGACGCGGAATCGAGTTTCCTATTGTCACGGTCCTGAAGAATGCATGTGATTCCTTGCGGGAAAGTACGGATTTAGGGCGCAGGGGCCGCGGGGCTGAAACCGAGGAGCCCGGGCATGTTGCCCGGGCTCGGGTCTCAGAATGTTCCGGGAGGACCGTCAGGCTAGAACGTGGTCTTGATGGATCCCCAGGTTTCCTGCTGCAGGGCTACGCTGATATCGAAGGACAGCTCGGATATCTTGTAGTTGTTGCCGGTATCGCGGTAGCTCCAGAAAATCGTGTCCGTGTTCGAGCTGTAGGCGAGTCCGTAGGATGATGAGCACGGCAGGGGACACGGTGCCGAACCCAGGTAGGTGAGAGAAGCGCCGTCCCATACGTAGAACCAGACACTGTGGTCGCTATAGGTGGTTACCGCCACACCAACGTCACCCTCGTAGGGGAAGGTGGTAACGCCGCTGGGCTGGCCGGTGACCTCGGGAATGGCCAGGTTGCTCTCGCCGACACCGGGCTGGAACCTCCAGAGTCCCCCTCCGGTACCGTTGGTGGTCCAGTAATCGGTTCCGTCGAAGTCCATGCCCCGGGCTCTGTCGCCCGCCGGACTGGGATAGGTGCTCCAGTTCAATCCGAAGTCATCGGTATAGAACAGGCTGGTGCTGTTCCAATCCGATGTGTAGTATGTGTCGTCCGCAAGGTCGTTGTTCCAGGCGACTCCGAAGCAGCTGCCATTTGCGGGGTCCAGCGGAAGACTTCCCAGAGGGTTGCCTGTGTAGGCATCGTAGGCCTGCACTACCAGGTCCTCGTTGTTGGTCCCCAGAACGTAAGTGAAGGTGACATCCTCGATGATGTCCAGGCCCAGGGCCTTCGTGACCGGGTCGAAGGTGTTCTCCACAGTCAGGGTTATTCCGTCGGTCCCATGGACCGGGCGGCTTTCCATCGGTGCGGAAGAACCGGTCTGCCCGTCCATTCCGGCGAATGCCAACACAGCAAAACATATCAGAGCGGCAAGATATCGCATTTTTTTCCTCCATCTGTCTTGTTTCAATAACATCATAATTCTAATCCCTGCGAAGCGCAGTGTCAAAAAGCCGGAAACAGGATGCAGCTGCATTCAGCGGCTCCAGCCGGAGTGCAGGGACAGGAATTCAAGTCATCTTCAGTACCTTTGCCCCCCTGGTACCCCCCCGACCGGAGCAGAACCAGGGCCCGGTCGGCGTCCTCCAGCGCATACTCCGTCACCTCCGGCTGAATGCGCAACTCTCCGGAAAGCTCCAGGAACTCCGATATGTCCCGGAGGCTTACGTTTGCCACGCTCCTGATATCCTTCTACATTCACGGGTGGCGTGTGTAATCCAGCTCCAGAAGGTATTGACTGTCCAAGTTCTCCTTGCGGATCGCGTTCATTACAAGCTGCCCCCGGCGTGAGGCTGTTCATGGCCTCCGCCACTGCCTGTGGAACTCGCCTGTGAACCATGCGCGGACTACGTTCCCTGGAGAGGCAACGTGCCGGAGGTGGAAATCGGATTAATCCGGTATCAACCAATGGGAATAGGTATGCTTCTGCGGCATGGTCATGGATAATACTGGGATCCAACTCTGCCTGACCGGTCGTTTCCGTTTCCGTATTCTGCGATCAAGCACCGGAATCGGTCAGAATAGGTGAGCGTGCGATCACGAAGCATGGTGACGGAAGCATGGTGACGGAGCAACTCACGGAAGGCGTGGAATCCAGTTTCCTGTCGATTTGCCCGAACATGCTGGAGAGACCTGGCGGAAGCGGCGCGAAATACTAGAGAAGCTCCTCTATTTCGGCGGCGCGTTTCCTGACCATGTTTCCGGGAGCCATCACGAACAGGCACTGGTCGTCCCCCATTGCCCGGCAGCGGATCTCCTTCGCCTCCAGCTTGAGCCCGAAAGCCTCACCGCACCACCCGGCGGAGTAGCCTGCATTCATGTGGTCAACGGGTTTGTCCGTCTCTATACCGGCGTTGATGAACGCCTGGGCCTCGTAGCTGTTGGGGTGGTCGTACACCAGGATGAAACTGTCATCGGGGGCCGGCTTGCTCTGAGGGAGGATCTTTACCTTGGCGTATCCACCCATGGCGAAGGAGACCGGTCCGAGGGCAAGCCTGAGGGCGGGGTCCTCTATACCCAGTTTGCCGAACATGTACCTGGCGTCGGCGCTGCCGCAGGCCTTGCCGAACTGGTAGATGATGGTAGGCGTGCTGGCCCCCAGAACCTTCTCCAGCTGCCTTCGCAGCGCCACGGCCATGGAATCCCCCCTGTACATGACGTAACGCTCGTCGCTTACGGTGATGGATCCCTGCTCGCTGTTTATCCTCATGTTCTGGAATACCGGTTCAAGTATCTTCTCAGCCTGTTCGAAAAGACCCGCGAAGGGCTCCGGACACTCAACGTACTTGGGCATTTGCAAATCCTTCCCAGTGGTTTGCGGTGAGTCTCAATAAACCGAGATCCTTATGCTTAGACTGCCTGAATGATATACAATCACGGCCCGATTGCAAGTGGAATGAAGTGCCGGCGGCCTTGCCGCCCTGCCACGAAGGTAAGCAACCGCCATTCGAGAAGCTCTTCCGCGGCGAGTATCCCGCCGGCAGGCCGGACCGCCTCCCGGAGAAGGACAACATGACTGTCAGGTGTCAAGGGACATCCATTTCCCCGCACAACACGGACGGTCCCCTTTGTTCCATGATGTGCTTTCAAATGGATCGTTTTTTTCTAGAAACAGATATGACAACAGCTTAACCCGCATGAAAGGTGGGGCGCCTCACCCTGAATCGCTCAACTCAGGCAGGATATATCTGAGCGGACGATGCCGTAAACAATACCTCGGGGAACGGAGCCTCCTGCTATGGAGCGGTGGAGGTTATCGTAAGAGCAGTCGGCACGGGTCCGGTCAGGCCGGGCGGGAACTCCACAGGACCGGCAGTAGCTGTATCATGTCTGGCCGGCACTTCCTGCCGGGGGTATGGTATGAACGTCCGGGTTTCCGCGATCACGGAGTGTTTTTCAGGTTCGAGGCACTATCTGATCCGATCACCCGCACGGATCCGAATGCAGAAACCGGGGAGCGCCGGCCGCTCTCCTGTGGGAAGGGATGAGGATGCACCTGGATATCCACGATCCGGTCTTCACCTTCGCCGTGGCGCTTTCCGCGGTGCTGCTGGTGCCGATGCTCTTCAGAAGGTTCAGGCTCCCGGATATTGTGGGACTCATAACGGCCGGCATAGTCCTCGGTCCCCACGCCACGGGACTGATACACAGCGACAGCTTCGTCCAGCCATTCGGACAGGTGGGACTTCTCTACCTTATGTTTCTGGCGGGCCTGGAGATAGACATGCACCGCTTCCGCAGGGAGAAGCGGAACAGCCTGGTCTTCGGAGGAATAACGTTCCTGGTCCCGATGGTCGTCGGCGTCTCCGGTGCCCTGCTCATGCTGGGAATGGACTGGGCGGCAGCCCTGCTGCTGGCCAGCATGTTCGCCTCGCACACGCTGCTCCCCTATCCCATCGTCCAGAAGCTGGGACTGGTGAAGGCAAGGTCCGTAACCACCGCGGTTGGGGGCACGGTGCTGACCGACACCCTGGCGCTGCTGGTGCTGGCGGTGGTGGCCGAATCGGCGGGAGGGGACCTTTCCACAGGCTTCTGGGTGAGGCTTTGGGTACTCCTTGCGGTGTACGTCGCCGTCGCATTCCTGACCATACCGGCTCTGGGAAGATGGTTCTTCAGGCGATTCTCCTACGAATCGATGCCGGGTTTCCTGTTCGTCATCGTGATCGCCTACTCATTCGCCGCCCTGGCGCCCCTTGCCGGCCTGGAGCCCATCATCGGCGCCTTCCTCTCCGGACTGGCCCTGAACCTCCTCATTCCCGAGAGGAGCAGGCTGATGATAAGGCTGGGTTTTGTCGGGGAGTCCTTCTTCATACCCCTCTTCCTGATATCCGTGGGCCTGATGGTCAACGTATCCACCCTCCTGGATTCGGGAAGGGTATGGGTGCTGCTGGTGTTCATGGTGACCGGAGCCTATATGGCCAAGTACCTTGCGGCCAGGCTGGCCGGCAGGCTGCTGGGGTTCAGTTCCAGCGAGACGGGGCTCCTCTTCGGCCTGAGCGTCAACCAGACCGCCGCCACCCTGGCGGCTGTAGTGGTTGGCGTCAACCTGGGCATCTTCTCCGAGGACGTGCTGAACGGAACCATCCTGATGATACTGGCCACCTGTGCCATGGGTCCGATAATCACCGACAGGCACGGCAGAGCACTGGCCATGGAGGGCAGAGAGGAGCCCCTGTCAAGCTCCGGGGCACCGGAGAGAGTTATGATACCGGTCAGCTCGGCGGACCAGATCGAACCGCTGATGTCCCTTGCGGTACTGGTACGAAACCCGGAAGCAGGACAGGACCTCTACCCGACGATGATAGTGGGAAGCTCGGATGACAGCGAGGAGATGCTGGCCGAGGCCGAGAGGATACTGGCCGGGGCGGTCGTGATGGCGGTGGAGGCGGATGTGGGGGTCCGGCCCGTGACTCGCCTGGCAGGAGCCACCCTGGAGGGGCTGATGGCCGCGGCCAGGGATTCACGGATATCAACCATCATCCTCGACGAGGACTACGCAATGGAGCGGGACCCTGCCAACCTGCCCGTGCTTGTCGCGGATGCGGACAGACAGATGGTCCTTAGAGCAATGAACCTCGGAAGTCTCAACACCGCTGCAAGGATGCTGGTGGCGGTTCCTCCCCTCATGGAGAAGCAGTCCGGCTTTGCTCAGGCCTGGGAGGCGGTGAGCAGGCTTGCGCTGCAGACAGGCGCACATCCTCTCATCATTGGAGAGGAGGCCACTTTGCTCTCAATGAGGAGGCTCCTTGGAAGGAGCGACGGCCTGCTGTCCAGGGCGGATACCGCCTACCTTGAAGACTGGCACGGAGCTGCCGACATGCTGTTCTCGCTCTACGGGATGGACGATCTTCTCGTGATAATGGCGGCCAGGACCGGCAGACTGGCCTGGCAGCCGTCCCAGGAGAGGATGATTGGACAGCTGGAACGAAAACTGAAAGCTCTGCAGCTCATAGTTCTCCATCCGCCGGAAATGAAATGGGAGACTGCGGAAGCCGAATCCAGGCCGGCGGTGGATTTCAGGGAGATCTTCCCGCCGGGGAGGGTCCTCCTCCACATGACAGAGACCGACGGGGAGGAAGCCCTGCGCATCCTGATAAAAAAAGGTTACGGTCAGGACGAGGCTCTTGAGGAGGAGTGTCTGAGGCAGCTGAGGGAATCGCCGTTGTGGCTTTCCGGGGACTGCGTCATGGTGCATACTCACGAGGCGGGTCCCCCCGCACCCATGGCCCTGCTCGCGACGGCGCGGAATGGCTTCGACCTGAACGGAAGAACCGCCAGGATACTGCTGCTTCTGCTGGGTACCCCCGGCGAGACCCCGGAGGAGCATCTGGGCAGGCTGGCGGTGGTAGCTGGAATGCTGCACGGGAAGGAGACCGCTTCCGCCGTGGTGGAAACTTCGGATTACGACACCCTTTCACGGATGCTGTCGGATAATACGGACGGGGGGTGACCCCGGGACCGTGTGGCCCATGGCCTCCAGGTCCGGCCCTGTGCTGAAAACCTCGAAGCTGTCGCCGCCGTGCTCCCTGATGAAAGCCTCCGCCATCTTACAGCGGACGGAATCTCCGTACAGAGAAGACCACCCTCGTCCCGTCCATGTGACATCCTTCCCGTGGAGTCGTTCGAAGCGCCAGGACAGGTGTTCCGTGATGACCTATCTATTAGGCGGTCAGCTCAGCGGGGAGCTGTCGCGCGCCGCTCATCGCGCACCGACGGTGAAGGGCAGGGAGGAGGAGGGAAACAGGAAGGGGGAGACACGGATGCCTCCCCCTCGATCTACCGGGAAATGACTTTGTCAGTCTCTCTTCGGCTTGTCGTTGGCGAAATCGACCCTGACCTGACGGCCGTCGAGTTCCTGTCCGTCCATGCCGTTCTTGGCAGCCCTGGCTGCCTCCTCGGTCTGGAAAGTCACGAAACCGAACCCTCTCGAGCGGCCCGAGTCCCTTTCGGCGACCACTTTGGCCTCTTCAACGGTACCGTACTCCGAGAAAGCCTTTTTGAGGCTCTCGTCGTTCGTGTCCCAGGTCAACCCTCCAACAAACAGCTTCTTACCCATTCGAACTCCTGTTCACGGGACTTCCGTCCCGCCGTACCAGACGGCCTTCTGCCGCCTTTGCCCCTCAAGCAGGGGCGCGCTAACCGGGATGCGGCCCGGAACCGTGCTGCCTACAGCAGCAATCCTTTGTGAAGCAAGCTATTCTTCGCTTATGCAGTGGCAGTTCCTGAATTAATGAGATTTGATATGCTCAGAAAAGGGGAAACTTCCTTGAAGCACAAGAATTGTTTAAAATAACCATCTTTCACATTACTTGAGCAATATACTCCTAGGATTCTCATTGGCAAGCCCCGGCACGAACGTCGGGAAGCACCGCCGTGATCCACCGGCGGCGGTACCACCTCAGGGCAGCTTCAGGTATGTACTGACTGCATGGTCCTCATCGGCTGCCGGGGACCCACACCACCATGACTCTCCTGATGGAGATGTTCTTCTTCAGTGGTCTCACGCTGAAGGTTTCCAGCGCTTCGCTTGCGGGGTCGAAGGATTTCTTCATCTCTTCGAGTTCGGTCTCCAGTTTCTCGTTCAGTTCCTCCAGGTCTTCCTTCAGCCTCTCCAGTTTCTTCTCAGCCATATCCACGTCCTGCTTCTCCCGCATGACCCTGCTGGCGCTCCTGGCTGAAGTGGTCGCCCTTCCAACGGAGGACCTGGCCCCGCCGAAGAGCGCGCCGATCAGGGTGGCGCCCAGGGAGATGGTCGTCTGCACCTTCTGGTGCTTCTGCTGCTCCTTCTCCTTCTCCAGTCTCTGCTCGGCGGTGAAGACCCTGTTCTCGAGGGACTCGATCTTCTTCGCGTAGTCCGCCCTGAGCTTCTCCATCATTTCGTCCCGCTTTTCGTGGGCCGCGGTCTGGAGCCTTATCCTGAACGATCTCTCGTCCTCCCCCGGTTCCGATAGAAGGCCGGTGGAGGAGCTCTTCAGAAGGTCCAGCGTTCTGTTCCTGTAGACCCAGTCCTTCAGGTCCCTCTCCCAGGTCTTCAGTATCCTACCGTCGGAGAGGTAGCGGGGCGGCTCCGCGAAGGCGGCGCCCGGCGCCGGGCTGCCGCCTGGCAGGTCGATGGATATGTCCGTCCGCGAAGCGCCCGACCAGTCGGGCAGAGGATTGCTGTCGTCCAGAGGGCACAGAAGGCCGATGGATTCCTCGAAGGAGATTCCCCTGCGGGAGTCGAGGTAGTACACGGTGCCCTCCCCGAGGACGCCGAGACGGTAGGTCAATCCCTGGTCCTCCTGCAGGTCTTCGGGGACCGGAAGGAAGCCGGACTGGAGATGTGACGGAAGAACCGGGATGTCCGGTGCCGCTGAGGGGGCTTCCGACTGCGCCTTCGGCGCGGTCTGCGGGGAAGCCGTGGCAGTTGCTGCTGCGGGCTCCTCAGGGGCGCTTTTCGGTCCGCTGCCGCTGAGTTCCTTCACCTGTTCCCTGGTGAGGGGTCCCCTGAGGTAGGACATAGCCCACCTGGTGTAGAACACCTGAGCGTAGTCCCTGTGGACACTGTTCAGAAGGAACACCCTCTTGTCCAGTCCTCCCAGGACATCCCTGAGGTCCGAAGAATCCATTCCTCCCCCCGTCATGCCCGCGGTGTTCTTGAGCCCGTCAATGACCCTGTCCTGGTCCTGCTCGGTCTGAAGGCGTCCTATGAACCAGGTGCCGGTGTTGGCCAGCCCCTTGTAGTCCAGGTCCACCGGGTTCTGCGTGGTGAGCACCATTCCCAGGCCGTAGGCCCTGGCCTGCTTCAGGAGCGTGAGAAGGGGCTTCTTGGACGGGGGTTCCGCCACCGGAGGGAAGTAGCCGAATATCTCGTCCATGTAGCATATGGCCCTCAGACTTGTGGTGCCCTGCTGCGTCCTCATCCAGTTCACCAGCGAAGTCAGAAGCAGGGAGACTATGAACATCCGCTCCGAATCGCTGAGATGGGCGATGTGGAAAATGGAGACCCTGGGCCTGCCTGCATCGTCGTACAGGAACCGGTCTATGTTCAGGGGTTCCCCCTCCAGCCAGGCCTGGAACCCCGGGGCGGCCAGGAGGCTGTTCAGCTTCAGGGACAGCTGGGACCTGTCCTTCCGGGGGTAGAAGGAATCCACGTCCATCACTCCCATGCGCTTGATGGGAGGGTTCTGCACGAGACCTATGAGGGATCCGAGTTCAAGGTCCTGACCCTTCTCCCAGGAGTTCCTGAGGATGTTCGAGAGGAGGATGTGTTCCCTGCTCTGCAGGGGGTCGGCCTCTATGTCCAAAAGGCTCAGCATACTGGTGACGGTGGCGCTCACGGCCTCGGCCAGGAGGTCGCCGTCGCCGGTGACCTGCGGTGGGGGGCAGGAGAGGGAACCCAGTATCGACACGGGTGTTCCGGCGGTGCTGCCTGGAGTGTAGACACTGAACTCCGCCGACTCCCTGAGACGGCTTATCCTTGAACCATCCTGGCCCCACTCTGCCAGGCCCTTCCGCCACATCTGCGCCTGGGACTCGGCGTACTCCTCCGGCGATATTCCCCTGTTCCCGGCCTCCTCGTGGTTTATCCAGGGCAGGAACTCCCCGGCTGTCAGTCCCGGGAAGGTGAGGAGAAGGTTGCTCATGTCGCCCTTGGGATCGATGATTATGGAGGGGATGCCGTCGATGGCGGCCTCCTCGATGAGGCCGACGCAGAGACCGGTCTTGCCGCTGCCGGTCATTCCGATGCATACAGCGTGGGTGGTCAGGTCCTTGGATTCCAGAAGGAGGGGGCGTTCCAGCACCTCCTTACTGTTCCCGTCGTAATCCCTTCCCAGGTAGAACAGGCCCAGTTTCTCGAAATCGTCCATTCGCCGCCCGCCTTCCGGTAGCTTCTTCAACGTGGTCCGTACGAGTACGATACCCGCCCCCGGAGATGCACTGCGGGTTTTCGCGGCCCCGTCTGGCCGGCCTTTACCGGCTGAATCCTAGAACCCTCCCGGGCCTCCCAGCAAAGAAAGCCCCCTTGAGATAAGGTCGTCCTGTTCGCCGGAGGTCTCTCCCTTCGGGGTTACCTGGTTCACAACCTCCGGGAGTATTTTTGCCAGGAGGGAGCTGGTCTCTCCGGTGCCCAGTCCCAGCTGCGATGCTATCCTGCCTATCGCCGAATCGCCGAAGACGCCGCGGACCTCATTCGGTTCTATCTCCTCGTTGGGTCCGCTGCTGACCCAGGATTGCGCTTTCTCCGCCAGGCCGCTCCTGTCGAACAGCGCGAGAAGACCCCCAAGGCCGCCGCTTCCCTTCACCAGTTCCAGAACGGACTTCAGCATGTCCGATTCCCTGTCCTGATCCCCGCCGCCCAGACCGTCCAGGAGACTGCCAAGCGGGTTTTTCCCGCTGCCCGAAAGACCGCCGCCCACAAGTGTTCCCAGGGCCTTGCCAAGATCCCTTCCCAGGGTGACCATGTAATCTTCCCTTCAATGAGGCCAATTCTATTCCCTCTGGAACATAATTCCGACACGGGAGGCGGCACAGCCGGGATACAGGTGGAACGATATGAACGGTCCACCTCTGACGAATGCTCTCCAAGAGGGCAATTCTGAAGATTGTGACGCAGATATTCTAATCTATTATAGTGACTTGGCAGCGGATGACCGTTGCGGAATCGGAAGGGGCATGTCATGGGAATGATGGATTTCATTAAGGACGCCGGAGAGAAGCTGACGGAAATGGGCAGGGAGGCGGAACTCGCCGACAGGATCGAGAAGAGGATCAGCGGTCTTGGCGTGAAGGTCAAGAGCCTCGAGGTTGCCGTGGACGGCGAGAAAGTTGTCCTGAAGGGCTTCCCGGCAAGCGAGGAGGATCATGAGAAGGCTCTCCTGATCGCCGGCAACGTCAGGGGGATCGCGAAGGTCTCCGACCAGATGAGCCTCAAGATGGAGCACGGTAAGCCCGGGAAGGCCGGGATCTCGAAGACCCGGTTCCACACCGTGCAGTCCGGTGACACCCTGTCCGGCATCTCGAAGAAGCTCTACGGCGACGCCAACAAGTACATGAGGATCTTCGAGGCCAACAAGCCCATGCTGGCCGATCCGGACAAGATCTACCCCGGACAGGTCCTGCGTATCCCCGAGTAGGGAAGACCACGGCAGTCCGTCCATTTCATCCGGACCCCGGTTTTCAGGAACTGGAGGACTGATGCGGAAAAGCCCCGTCCCCCGGAAGGGACGGGGCCTTCTGACAGTCGCCTGAGCCTGCTACTTCGCCACTCTCTCCTTGAGGGTCTTGCCGGCCTTGAATACCGGGTACTTCTTGGCGGCTATGTTCATCTTCTGACCGGTCTTGGGGTTGATGCCGGTCCTTGCCTTGCGGCTGGCGGTCTTGAAGACGCCGAACCCGGGTATGGTGACCTTCCTTCCGGCATCGAGTTCCACGGCGATGATCCCCTTGCCGGGCCTGGCGTCGAAAAGCGAGTTAACGGCCGCCTGTGCGTCCTTGAGAGTGAGTCCCGCCTGCTTGGCGAGCTTCCTGGCCAGTTCGGTCTTCGTCATCTTCTCCTCCTTGGTTGACGGTTCATGGTCCAGCCCCTGAATTCATATCAAGATAAGTCTGAGCTGACGATGCTGTCAATGATCCGTTCTATGTATGGAGGGGCCTGCCATGGGATGGAGAAAGAGATCCGTCGGGAAGGTGCTATGCAGTCGGAAGGGGCGGGACGAGAGCCCAGCAGCACGGTCGCCAGCGGAAGCATGCTTGGCTGGCACTTTTCGCCGGGGGTATGGTGCAAATGTTCTGTTCCGCGATCGCCCAGGGATCCGGGGGTCCGAGTTGCAGGCAGATGTGATCATCCGCGGGGAACCGCATGCCGCGACCGGGGAGCGCCGGCTCGTTCTAACTCCAGACTCCCCACGGCACAGGGGAGGACTCTGCCGACCTGTGACATGCGGAGGAAAACCTAAATGTGAAGGAGCTTTCGGATCTCGTTCCTCCTGACCCTGAGCCACCTGCGGAAGTACAGGAGCAGGGGGACCACCAGGACCAGGCATCCGAATACGACCGCGGACCAGCTGATGTGCCAGCTCCGGTGGAAATGGCGGTTGATGAGAAGCTCCAGCCCCACAGCCAGGACGCCCCCGGTCGTCATGGAGGCTATGACGCTTCCGATGGCGGACAGTTTCAGTTTCCTGGCCGTGACAAGGGCCAGCGCCAGGACGGTTCCGGTCAGCAGAGTCACCGGGAGGGCCAGGGGAAGGAACCAGGCCGGCCCCGGCGTGAACCTGTCCAGTAAGTAGAGGAACAGGCAGACCGCGGCGGTCTGGGCCGGGAGGTATACCCATGTTCTGCGGGAGAGCAGCGCGCCCATGATCACCGAGACCCAGGTGAACGCGATGAAGACCACCGGGTAGTGTGCCCAGGAAATGGACATGCCTGAAGCCATGTCGGCGGCCAGCACCACCAGGATACCAGTCACCGCCATGAGGGAGAATGCTTCCAGAAGCCATCGTCGAATGCTCCGTTCCGCCTCCCGCGCCTTGCGCTGGAGCTGCTCGGGAGTCACTCTGTCCTCTTCGGTCCAGGGAGGAATGGGGTTCCCGCAAAGCGGGCAGGAGCGGGAGTCCTCCTCAACCTCTACCTTGCAGTGCTCGCAGAGCTTCATGGATTACCGCTCCTTTCAGACACACTCACCCGCACGCCTTCATCTGAAATATGACGGAAGAAGAGCATCTCCGTCTCCCTGCTGCGGATCACGCTCCCGAAACTCACGTTGAGTTCATCCCCGTAACTGAATACCGCGCAGCTGCTCTTCATCCTGGTGTTCGGACCCAGCATGAGGCCGAACCTCTCGATGTGAGGGCCCGTCCCTTCCGGCACGGAAATGCGCCCGAGATTGGTGAGCACGCCGGAGTAGAGCCTCTCGCCCAGCCATCTGCGAACGAACAGGAGGAGCAGGTCCTTCAGGAACAGCGGCAGGACCCTGACCAATGGGTTCCTCTGCGCCCTCACGTTCCTCGCTATCTGCCGTCCCAGCTCCCTGCGGTCAGCCTGCAGGACCATGCTGTGGTGGACCCTCTGAACGATCTCCCGGAAGCTGTAGTCCCCGAGTCTCAGATCGATCTCGGGGGAGACGTAGAGGGAGAAGTTGCGCATGGTCCTGGAGGGATGGAACCGTCTCATGTCGACCGGTACCTCGATGCGCAGGATTCCCCTGCCCTCTGAACCATCCGTGCCGCCGGCCCGGACCCGTGCCAGTGCATGCATGTACACGGCGACCAGGTACTCGGTGAGACTGGCTCCATGGCCGCGGGCCCGGAGCAGGACTTCATTCACGGGCATCCTTCCGGTGATCACACGGTAGATCGACAGCGGCGGGTCGGGAAGGTGGTATGCTGGGGAGAGTCTCTTCGGGCCGGGCACGTCTATGTCGCAGTACCTGCAGTAAGCGTCCTCGAATTCCTCCGGCGAGGGCGGTTCGTCCGGGTCGAGGAAAGGTTCACTGCTCGCGACCCGGATACCTCTCTGCCGAAGGTACTCGGTAACGAGGGTTCCGAAGAAACGCATGGCTCCGGAGCCGTCGGTGAGCACGTGGGAGAAATCAACTGCCATAGTCCTGCCTCCGGCCTGCACCCGGAGAAGGTGGCCGCTTCCGGTGGGCCCCGGCAGCACCGAACCCGGCACATCCCCGAGCGGACGAAGTTCGGGTATCTCATCGTCCCGCTGCAGGTAGTACCAGAAGAGGCCGCGCTTCAGATGGACCTGGAAGTAGGGGAACCGTGGGAAGACCTTCCGAAGCGCCATCTGCAGAGCGGCAACACGGATGGGAGCGTCGAGCGTCGCCGAAAGCCGGTAGACGTCCGGTGACCAGTCCGAGAGGGAGGCGGGATAGATGCGCGCCGCGTTGTCCAGGGTCAGCCAGTCCCGGCGGGAATCTTCGTTCCCCGGCTTCCGGTCATCAGCCGTGGCCATGAATTATCTCCATCAGGGGATCCCGCCCGAGCACGAAATAGTACAGACACGTTCCGAACAGGCCGTGAAACAGTCCCGGGGCCCAGAGATTCCCGGTCCGGAAGTAGACGGTGGCAGTGATGAGCGCCAGAACGAAGGCGGCTCCCGTCAGCGCCGGTGAGGAAGCGTGGGCCGCTGCGAACAGAAGCGCTGCCAGGATGACCGTGACGGATTCGGGCAACCGGCTGTGCTTCCTTATGTTGCCGGCGATCAGGACCACTACCAGGAATTGCTGGACGAGTCCCCACAGAGGGTAGAGCAGGAGTACCGGCACAATGTGCCAGTTAAGCGCCATGCTGCCTGTCAGCTTGCCGTACGCCGCGAAGCCAAGTACAGAGAGGACCATGAAAGGTGTGAGAAGCCCTATGGCGCGTCCGAACCCCCTCCTCGTGAATCCCCAGTCGGCAGGGGCCGAGGGATCGGATGACGCTCGGACCAGAACGAAACCCGTCCAGAAGAGGGAAGCTGCCACAACATATACCAGCTGAAGGTCCAGCCGGTCGGCCAGGATGAAGTTGCCGAGACCGGTCAGCAGCACGAATGCGATCTCCCATCGAGAGGTGTTCTTTGCAGTCATCTCTTCCGCTCTCCGGTCCGGCCTGTTGTTTCCTTCACTCCATCGGTTCCCGAATACTCCCCGGAGGAGCAGGATAGCATGAGACTGGTCCTCGCTTCCTCCACGAGATCATGAGTAACCCTGCTGTAAGAAATATCCTCCTAATTAGATAAGTCATTCTCATTGCCTCGTTACATGATACCGAAGCGGGTCCAGAGGGTCAACGAGCCGGGGGTCATTAGAAAAATGAATGTCTGCCGAAGAAAAGGGGAGGCACTTATGCCTCCCCCGGGTATGCCCATGCAAAGAAGGGGAGGCACGTATGCCTCCCCTGCACAGACAAGAAATAAGGAGGGGAGGCACGAAGCCTCCCCCTTCTAAAGAAGAACTGAGTCAGTTCGTTCTCTATCTTTCGTTGGCGAAATCGACCCTGAGCTGACGACCGTCCATTTCCTGTCCGTTCATCGCCTTCTGGGCAGCGATCGCACCATTCTCGGTCTCGAAGGTCACAAAACCGAATCCCCGGGACCTGCCAGTGTCTCTTTCACAGATGACCTTGGCCTCTTCCACTGTACCGTGTTCCTGGAAAGCCTTGCCGAGACTCTCGTCATCAGTCGCCCAGGCCAATCCTCCAACAAACAGCTTCTTGCTCATTCGAACTCCGTTCACGGGACTTCCGTCCCTCCGTACCAAGCGGCATCATTGCCGCTTCTGCCCCTGAAGCAGGGGCGCGCTAACCGGGATGCGGCCCGGAACCGTGCTGCATGACCGCAGCAATTTCCTGAAGAGTGTTTTTCTCAGTGTGTGATGATGGTCCTGGAATTCTTTACAAAAAAGCCGGTTAAGAAATCACGCAGACTATCTTGAAACACGGAAAAAGTATTAAAAATATCTATCTTTCATATTACTGTGGTAATATACATTTAAGTATTTGATTGGCAAGCCCCGGCCAGATCCCCTGATCCGCTGCTGTAACTTCATGCCTCCCGGTCATATCTGCAGGGGATGCCAGACAGGATGATCCCGCTGTTCCCGGGAGAAGGGTATTGCGGCAGGATTGTCCGGTCTATGATGAGCGATGGTGTTTCATGTGGATTTCCTCTCCGGGACGGGAAATGACCTTTGAGTCCATACCGCCGAAACTTCGCCGCGATCTTGACCCGAGTCGGTGTGATGATTTGCCGTTCTGACTGATCTCAGCCGCCGGTCCCGGCTATGAAGTCCTTCACCTTCCCCTCGATGAGGTCCCTCGTCTTCCGGAAGAACTCCAGCCGCTCCTCATCGCTTCCCTGGAAGGAGGCCGGGTCTTCGATGTCCCAGAACTCCCTGACCCCGGCCCAGGGGTAGATGGGGCACCTGTCCTCGGCCTTGCGGCAGACGGTGATGAGATAGCCTATGTGAACCTGCTTCCTGAAGAACTCGTCGATGAGGCTCTTGGAGCGGTGCCCCATTGCCTCCAGGTCCAGTCCCTTCTCCCGCATCACCTTGAGGGTGAGGGGGTGTATCGGGGAAGGTTCCAGCCCTGCGCTGAAGACCTCGAAGCGGTCGCCGCCGTATTCCCTGAGGAACGCCTCCGCCATCTGGCTGCGTGCGGAATTCCCCGTACATAGGAAGAGCACCCTTGTCCGGTCCATGAGACATCCTTCCTGTGTAAGACCAGGCCGGAGGAAGATAGGACCTCTGTGTTAACCTTCGATTAAGTGCCGGTAGATACTCCAGCCGACGTATCGAGTGGACAGTGTGTCTTTCCCGCCGTGCTCTCCAATGAGGGTATCCAGGCATATAAAGAAGGGGGAGGCACGAATGCCTCCCCCTCGATCTACCTGAAGATTACTTTGTTAGTTTCTCTTCGGCTTGTCGTTGGCGAAATCGACCCTGACCTGACGTCCGTCGAGTTCCTTTCCGTCCATCGCGTCCTTGGCGGCCTTGGCCGCCTCCTCCGTCTGGAAAGTCACGAAACCGAATCCCCTGGACCTGCCAGAGTCTCTTTCGGTGACGACGTTGGCCTCTTCCACGACACCGAACTTCTCGAAAGCCTTCTCGAGACTCTCGTCATCAGTGCCCCAGGTCAACCCTCCAACAAACAGCTTCTTACCCATTCGAACTCCTGTTCCCGGGACCTACCGTCCCTGAGTACCGTGCGCCCCTGATAACCCGGCATTCTCGCCGCAGGCTCCCGGACCGCATCCGCCCCCGGTGGGGGCATGTAAACCGGGTCTCGGCCCGGCACCGTGCTGCATGACAGCAGCAATCCCATGTGAAACCAGTTGTTATTCATCTTATGTCGCCGCAGTTCCGAATTAATGAGGTTGGAAGGTCTCAGAAACCGGTGAAAAGCCTTGAAGCATAAGAACTGTTCAAATAACCATCTTTCACATTGCTGGAGCAATATACACTCCGCTTTTCAAATGGCAAGCCCCGTGGCAGAGCGGTTCGGGATCGCGGTACAACGGCATCCGCATAGTGCGTTCGGAAGGAGGAAGACATGATTCGGCGGCATTCGTCGGAAATGTGATGAAGCACGGCCGCATGACCATTCTGCCTGCGGATGCCCTTCCGGGGACCCCGGGCGCAGGCCTGCAGCGATAACGCCGGCCCATCGTCCCTGGACAGGACTTCCATGCATGCGTTCTCCGGCATAACGGGGTTCCGGAGGGTCAGGTCATTGCTCTGGAAGATGCGGACCTCGCAGGTGGAGTCCCCGTAAAGTCGTGGACGCGGCGGGGCAACCGTTCAACCTTCAGGATATTCAGCGGGTCCGCGGCGGACACGGCAATGGCGAGGATGGCGAGGTGTCCTGCCGTTGCCGCATCCTTTCCAGCCTGCGAAGTACGCTGTTGTCCTGGAAGTCATGTGGAACCGGGGATCGTGAGCCGGAAAGGGATGCTGATGGTCACCTCTCGTGTATCACTGCGGCCCTGGCGCGTTTCCTTACCTGGGAGAGGAATATGCCGGAGATGATTATGGCCATGCCGATCGTCTTCCTGAGCGTGAAGGTCTCACCCAGCATGAGATAGGCGGTTATCGCGGTCACCACCGGTATGATGTTGGTGAAGATGTTGGTCCTGCCTATTCCCAGCTCCCTTATGGCCACGGTTATGAAGATGAACGCCAGGGAGGATCCGAACACGGCAAGCATGACCAGGTCCAGGATCACATGGGTCGGTGGGTCCACCGCCAGGGTGTCCCCCAGTTCGAATCCGAGAACCAGCGGAAGGAAGTAGAAACCCCCGACGGTGTTCTGTATCCTGACGATGGTCAGGGGTCTGTAGCGGTGGGACATCCTCTTCACGACGAGACTGTAACCCACCGCTGATATCACTGCGAAGAGGAGGAACAGCAGCCCGGCGGTGGAAGCCTCCAGCCTGGAGTCGCCGGTGGTAGTGAACACCGCCAGGCCGAGGAAGGAGAATACAAGCCCTGCTGTGTTCACCATGGAGAGCTTTTCCCTGTAGACCATGTAGGCGAAGAAGGGAGAGACCACCGGTATAAGCCCTATCATTATGGAGGCAAGTGTGGAGGAGACCCTGAGCAGGCCCAGGCTCTCGCCGATGAAGTAGCAGAAGGGCTCCAGGAAGGCCAGCAGGAGGAACA
The DNA here is from genome assembly GCA_002030045.1 of Candidatus Aegiribacteria sp. MLS_C. GTDB lineage: Bacteria > Fermentibacterota > Fermentibacteria > Fermentibacterales > JCC-6 > Aegiribacteria. The sequence goes on from LQBI01000007.1 coordinate 17,477, forward strand.
TGGGCCAGTCCTTCCTGTCCACCCTCTCGCCCCTGCCCGTGAACTTCGCGTACAGGTTCAGGAAGACGGCGGAGATGGCCAGCCTGAAAAGGAGGGTGGTGAAGGGCCCGTAGTACTGGAAGACTATCTTGGTCCATACGAAGGATACTCCCCAGAAGAACATTGCTCCCAGGGTCCCGAGGTATACTCCGAGCTTCCTGAAATTCGTCATGACCGTCCTTTTCCAGAGGATGTCGATCAGTCCCGGGGTCTTCTGCGCAATCCCGCCGCCGGGGGCGCGGGCCTTGACGGTACCGGGAAGAATAACGAAAAACCGGTGCAGCCGGATAGATACCGCGTGCTCGAAACGACCCACTTGACACCGGAAATCGGGGGGGATTATCTTCGCTTAAATTGTGAATGTGAACACAATCACATGGAGGTTGGATGACGTACAGGGACGTTCCCACCGAGACGATGGACAGACTTTTCCTCTACATGAGGGCTCTCACATGCCTCAGGAGGGAGAAGTCCGAGACGGTCTCATCCAGCCGCCTTGCTGAGATCTGCAATGTGAACGCGCCCAAGGTGAGAAAGGACCTGTCCTACTTCGGGGAGTTCGGCGTCAGGGGAGTGGGTTACAACGTCAACGAACTCCTGGACCATATTCGCAGGATACTGAAGCTGGACCGGTCAGTGAACGTGGCCCTGATCGGAGCCGGGAACATCGGAAGGGCCCTGATAACCCACTCGTCCTTCCAGCTGGAGGGATTCAACATCTCCATGGCCTTCGACATAGACCGGGAGAAGATCGGCACAAGGGTCGGCTCCATAACCGTCGAGGACATGATGGACTTCCCCGACAGGGTCGAGGAGGAGGGAATAGACCTGGCCATCCTGGCGGTGCCGGAGGAAGTGGCTCCGGAGATAGCCCGAATAATAGCCGACACGAACATCATCTCCATACTGTCCTTCGCACCCTGCGAACTCTGCATGCCTGAAAACGTGAAGGTCACATGCGTCGACCTGAGCATGGAAATGGCGCGTCTGCTCTACAATTCCAGGCAGACCGTCACAAGGAAGAAGAAGGAAAGGAAACCCTGAGTTGAGCGTTGAAGAACGAGAAGGCGCGGCGGCGGGACCGGTGGACGACGAGGGCGCGGCAGGGACCGGCGGTTTTCGAAGCGCCCTGTACATGTTCGTTCTGCTGTTCCTTACATGGATACTGCTCACCTTCAGCCTGGACTGGCAGGAGCTGGCAGCCGGTGCCGTGGTCTCCCTGGTGATAACCCTGTTCTTCGAAGGCAGCTACAGGGCCATCGGCCTTCCCACCCTTTCCCCCAGGAGGCTCTGGTACATGCTTGTCTACGTGGTGGTCCTGGGCTGGGCGATCATCAAGGCCAACCTGGACGTCGCCATCAGGATACTGAACCCGAAGCTTCCCATCAGGCCCGGCATAGTGGTCATAAGGACCGGGCTCACCAGCAGCATGGCGAAGCTGGTGCTGGCGAACTCCATAACCCTCACTCCCGGCACCTTCACCCTGGACGTGATAGGCGACAGGCTGCTGATCCACTGGATAGACGTCAGGGCCGAAGGCCTGGAGGAGGCCACGGGAATAATAAGCGGGACGTTCGAGCGTTACCTTAAGGAGATCTTCGAATGACGGAGACAGTGGCACTGGTATACGCGGGAGTCATGGGCCTCGGCATCCTGCTCTGCCTTCTGAGGCTCCTGATGGGCCCCACGGCTGCTGACAGGGCTGTCGCATCCGACACCGCATGCACCGTAACCACGGCGCTTCTGGTGCTGATGGCCCACGTTTTCAAGAGGTACATCTACCTTGATGTGTCGCTCGTGTACGCCCTTCTGACGTTCATCGGCGCGGTGGCCATCGCCCGCTATCTCGAGAGGGGGATCTGAATGGTTCTGGAAGCCGTGGGAACCGTGGTCACAGGCATCGGCGCGGCATTCCTCCTCGTGGGAAGCCTGGGAGTCTTCAGAATGCCCGATGTCTACAACAGGCTTCAGGCCGGGACGAAGTGCACCACTCTGGGTGCGTGCCTGGCCATCGTGGGAGTCGGCATAATGGAGCCTTCGTGGCTGCCCAAGACCCTGCTGATAGCCGGGTTCATACTCCTTACCAACCCCATCTCGAACCATGCCCTGGGGAGGGCTTCGCGCAAGAGCGGCGTGGAACTGTGCCGGAGGTCGGTAGTGGACATGACCGATTCCCTGGGCGAATACGGGAAGGAGGGGGAATGATCTTCCTGGTTGCATTCCTTGTGCTGGTCATGCTGGCGGCAGCCATCGCGGCGTTTTTCTTCAGGGACCTGCTCAGCGCGGTGATAGCCTCCTGCATAGTCAGCCTGATCGCATCCATCATCTTCTTCCTCCTCCAGGCGCCGGACGTGGCAATGGCCGAGGCATCGATAGGGGCGGCCCTGCTCACAGCGATCCTCATCATAGCCATTCGAAGGACCGGGAGGTACGAGGAATGAGAGTTCTTCTGAGTCTCGCGGTGGTCGCCGTCCTTGCTGCCGGGATCGTCACCGTGCTTCGGGACGTTCCCTTCGGCGGAAACTCCAGTCGGCTGGGGTCGCACTTCGTCGAGAACGGCAGGGAGGATACAGGCGCGGCCAACATCGTCACCTCGGTGGTCCTTGGCTACAGGGGCTTCGACACCCTCGGGGAGGTAACGGTGCTGTTCGTTGCGGCAGTTGGTCTGGGGGCGCTCCTGGTCGCAGGGGAGAAGAACGCTCCCCGTAAGCTGGAGAAGGCCAGTATGGTCCTCACGACAGGAAGCAGGTTCCTGTTCCCGCTAATCCTCCTGTTCGGTGCCTACATCTTCATTCACGGGCACCTTACGCCCGGAGGAGGCTTCCAGGGCGGAGCGATCATCGCGTCGGGATACCTGCTGGTCTACCTGGGTTCCAGGGACCGGCGTCTCGGTAAGAACTGGGCCGCCTCCATCGAGACCGGGGGAGGTCTGACCTTCGTCCTGCTTGGACTGGCCGGGCTCACCGCGGCGGGGCACTGGTTCCTCTCGAATTTCCTTCCCCTTGGTGTTCCGGGTCAGCTGCTGAGCGCCGGAATAATACCGATCATCTACGTCGCCATCGGCCTCAAGGTCGGAGTGGAACTCACCGGGGTCATCGACAGCCTGATGGGGGGTACCGAATGACCTTCCTGAACGAGTACGCCTTTTACATAGGAGCCTTCGGCCTGATCCTCATCGGTCTTCTGACTATCCTGCTGCGGCACCATCTCATCAAGCTGATAATCGGCCTCAGCATCATGGAGACGGGCATCAACCTGTTCCTGATCGCCATCGGCTACATCTCAAGGGGTACGGCCCCCATCTTCCCGGTGGACGGCGGCGCCGGAACCGTCATGGTGGATCCGGTACCGCAGGCGCTGGTCCTGACGGCCATCGTCATCGGGGTCGCCGTCCTCGCCATGGCACTGGGAATGGCCATCAGGCTCCATGGGCACTACGGCACCCTGGACATGCGCAGAATAAAGGAGCTGAAATGGTAAACCCTGTTCTTCTCCTGGCCGTGCCGATGGGGCTTGCCTTCACCGTACCGGTGATCGAACGCATCACCGGCAGGGTCTCCCGCTGGGTGCCCGTTGCGGCCATGCTGTTCAACCTGGTCCTCTGCGTGAGGCTCATTCCCGCGGTGCTGGAAGGTCCCGTGATCGTCCAGCTGGGCGGATTCGTACCGCCCTTCGGCATCAACCTCTACGTGGGGCCCCTGGGGCTGTTCTTCGCCGGTCTGATCGCACTGGCCGGGCTGGTGATCTCCGTCTACAGCCTGACCTACATACGGACCGGACCCCTGGCCCGTTACCACATGCTCTACATCCTGCTCCTGGTGGGCGCCACAGGCGTGGCGCTGACCGGGGACCTCTTCAACCTCTTCGTCTTCTTCGAGATACTGTGCATCTCCTCCTATGCCCTTGTGGCCTACAACGGTGACCGGGCAGGACTCGAGTCCTCGGTCAAGTACCTCATTCAGGGATCGGTGGGCTCCAGCATGCTCCTTGTCGGCATCGGAATGCTGTACGGAATCTTCGGGACCCTCAATATGGCGGACATCGCCCGAAGCGTGGGTATGGTGGACCAGGGGGTGCTCTTCGTCCCCCTGATCTTCATGCTGGGAGGACTCGGGGTGGAAGCCGCCATCTTCCCGATGAACGCCTGGCTGCCGGACGCGCATTCCTCGGCCCCCTCTTCCATCAGCGCCGTCCTGTCAGGCATAGCCATCGAGGTCGGACTCTACGCGGTGGCCCGAATGGTCTTCACCGTCTTCGGAATCTCGGACCTGTTCCTTTTCCTTGCCTTCCTCGGTGTCCTCACTCTGCTTATCGGGGAGATGTGCGCCTTCGCCCAGAGCAACATCAAGCGGATGCTGGCCTATTCGAGCATCGGCCAGATAGGGCTGATCCTCTTCGCCCTGGCCGTGGCGTCCGGAGTCACGGTGACCGGCGGCCTCTTCCAGTTCGTCAACCACACCTTCAGCAAGGGGCTGCTGTTCCTTTCCGCCGGTTACCTTATCTACCGAAGCGGTTCCATGGAGATCTCCTCCCTTCAGGGGATGGGGCGTCGAATGCCCCTCACCTCCCTGGCCTTCACCGTGGGGTCCTTCTCCCTGGTGGGCCTGCCCCCTTTCGCCGGCTTCCCGGGCAAGTTCCTGATCGTCCGCGGTGCGCTGGAACGGGGAGGGACGGTGATAGTTGTCCTCACCGGCCTGGTGCTGCTTTGTACGATCCTGGAGGGTGCCTACTTCTTCCGGGTGGTGCAGGCGCTCTACTTCCGGGAAGGGATATCCGGAGGCTCCGGCGAGAGGGCCCCGGCGGCGGCAGCGGTGGCCATGATACTGCTCATGATGCTCATACTGGCGCTGGGTGCTTATCCGCAGTTCGCGGAAACCTTCCTCCGCTCCGCCGCCTCGGACCTCATGGGCGCGGTTGAACACGTTGGGAGCGTGCTGTGATGACGGGTGTAGAGATCATTCTTGCAGCGGCATTCGCCGGAGCCCTTCTGACCTGGTTCATCGGCCGCACCTCCTCCACCGCGGGAAGCGCGTTCGCGGTGGCGGTACTCCTCGCTCTGACGGCCCTGGTCGCCCTCCTGCACGGCCGGGTGTACGAGACCGTTTTCTACAGAGGTTTCCTGGGCCTTCCCATGAGCCTGAGGACGGATTCCCTCTCCTGGTTCTTCGCCATGGCCACCACGGTGCTTGCGGCTCTCTCGGGCATCTTCTCCCTCAGCTACATGAAGGACCGGAAGAACACCGGGTTCTTCAATACGATGCTCCTGCTGGTTAACGCAGCCATGCTGGGCGTGGTCTTCTCCGGAGACCTGCTCTCCTTCTTCATCTTCTGGGAGATAATGAGCTGGTCCACCTTCCTCCTCATAAGCTTCAACCGGGGACAGGGCGTCAACGCCGGCCTGAAGTACATCGTCATGTCCCTTGTGGGATCCATGGCCATGCTTGTAGGGATCGGGTGGCTGCTGGGCGCCTTCGGGACCCTGAACATCGCCCGGCTGTCGGAGCTGATACCCTCCGCCTCCGGCGGTCATCAGCTCGTACTCCTTCTCCTGTTCGGCATCGCCTTCGGGATCAAGAACGCCGTGATGCCGCTGCATACATGGCTGCCGGACGCCTACACCGAGGCCCCGTCCCCGTTCACCGCCGTCCTCTCAGGCATGCTGACGCGAATGGGCATCTTCGGCTTCCTGCTGATACTCTACGTTATGGCAGGAGCCGCCCGTGTGCTTCATTCACCGGGATCGACGGTCCCGACGTACAACGTGGTCCTCGCCTGGCTGGGAGCCGTAACCATAGTCGTCCCGACGTTCATCGCAATGCTTCAGAACGACGCCAAGAGACTCCTTGCATGGCACGGCATCGGACAGGGCGGGTACATGATTCTGGGCATGGCATTCGGGACCGGCATGGGCCTGGCGGGGGGTATCTTCCACACACTGAACCACGCCATCTACATCGTCCTGCTCTTCATGAGCGTGGGGGCGGTCCAGCACCGGACCGGCGGCGTGCGGGACCTGAACTCGCTGGGCGGACTGGCCAGGAAGATGCCGGTGGCCTTCATCGGTGCCCTGATGGGAATATCCGGCCTGATCGGTGTGCCCCTGACCAACGGCTTCGTCTCCAAGTGGATGATCTACCGGACACTGATCCTGGGCGGGGCGCCGTTCCTGGCGTTCGCCGCGCTAATAGGGTCCTGGGGAACGATCCTTTCGGTCTACAAGTTCCTGCACAACGTCTTCCTGGGCCAGCTGCCATCGAAGTACGAGAATGTCCGGTCGTCGCCCGTCAGCATGAAGATACCCATCCTGGTGCTCTCCTTCGCCATACTCCTGTTCGGGATCCTTCCGGGCCTGCCTCTGAAGGTGATCGACGGCATCGTCGTCTCCTTCGGTCTGCCGTCCCTGGACGTTTCCCTCTGGGGTATCGCCTCCGAAGCGGGCACGCTCAACACTGTGAACCTCTTCGCCGCCCTTGCTGTGGGCGTCCTGGTGGTCCTGGCATTCGTCCGGATACTTGGGAGGAGCGAAAGGGTCGGCCAGGACAGCAATTACTCCGCCGGATGCGGCGTCCCCCGGGATCGCTACAACTACACGGCAAGGTACTACGATCCGCTGTTCCGAATGATCTCCCCCTACCTGAAGGATTTCTTCAGCACCCTGTACGACGGGCTGGCACGGGGGATCGGCTCCCTGTGCGAAGCCGTAAGGATGATCTATACCGGGTACGTCTCCAGTTATGTCATGTACATTCTTCTTTTCATCTCGGCGATGATCTTCATCCATCTAACCTGGAATCCGTGGTGACGAAGATGATCTGGTATGTACTTTCACCGCTGATAGCACTGGTCGTGGGCATACTCCTGATGGGGCTGTCGCGAAAGCTCCTGGCCAGGATCCACTGGCGCGTCGGTCCTCCGATCCTGCAGCCAGTGATCGACCTGATCCGGTTCCTGAGCCAGAAGAGCGCCTCCCATGGCTTCCTCTTCGATTCGGGACTGATACTCTCGCTGGCGGGATCCCTGGTGCTCACACTCTTCCTCCCGCTGGGCCAGTACACTCCGATGAGCGGGTCCGGCGGGCTTCTGGTGATCCTCTACGTGATGCTGCTGGGCCCTCTCGGAATAGCCTTCAGCAGCGGGGGTGCGGCCAATCCTTACGCCAGCATCGGCATCTCAAGGAAGCTGATGCTGGCCATGGGCTACGAGCTGCCGCTGCTGCTCATCGTGCTGACGGTGATGACCGGATACCGTACGATCTCCATCGTGGAAGTCGTGAGGATCCAGCAGGCCCAGGGATGGGCCATCGCCACCTTCCCGCTCCTTCTCTCGGCGCTGGCCTACATCCTCATCCTTCCGGCCATCCTGGGAATGAGGCCCTTCGAGGTGGTGGGCGCCGCCCAGGAGATATCCTCGGGACCCGTGGTGGAGTTCGGCGGACCCCACCTGGCCCTTTCCACACTTCAGCACGCTCTGACGACCTACATCGGCCTTTCCCTCTTCGTGAACCTGATGCTGGGAGGGGGTTCGAATCCCGTATTCTTCCTCCTGAAGATGCTGGTGGTCTTCGTCCTGTGCCTCTGCGTCCATGCGGTCTTCCCGCGATTCAGAGTGGACCAGGCGATACGGTACCTCTGGCGCTGGCCTGCCCTCGTTGCCATGGCGGGCCTGGTGCTGACGGTACTCATGGGAGGTTAGCGCATGGACCGGAACCAACTAGTCAAATGGCTCGAGTCTCCCGCGAAGATGGGTCACAAGTATTCCCTGCACGCGGTGTATTTCTGTACGGGGTGCGGGATCATAGAGGTCCCGCCCTCCATAACGGCAAGGTGGGACGCGGAGAGGTTCGGCGTGCTGCCCTCCGCCTCGCCCAGGCATGCCAACCTCTTCCTGATAACCGGCTACGTATCCGTGAAGACGCTCCGGGCGATCATCCAGACCTACGACCAGATGCCGGAGCCCAAGTACGCGGTAGGGTTCGGTTCGTGTCCCATAAACGGCGGAATGTACTGGGACTCCTACAACACCATAAAGCACCTGGACAAGTACATACCCATAGACGGCTGGATAGCGGGATGCATGCCCCGTCCCGAGGCGATATTCGTTGCGGTGACCCATCTCTGGACCCTGATAGACAAGGACATGGCGGACGGCTACAAGAGGTACAGGAAGCACTACGCCGCCTACAGGGCCAACCAGGAGAAGGCCCTGCCGGGTCTTGACTGGCCGCCGCTCTTTCCCCTGGAGGGTTCCGAATGAGGGATATGGGGACACTGCTTGAACAGCTGACCTCGACTTTCGACGGGGTCCGGGCAAGACTGGACGATGACGGCAGGATGAGGCTGGAGGCGGAAAAGGAATCGGTGATGTCCCTCCTCAGCTTCCTGAGGGATTCAGGTTTTGACTTCCTTCAGATGGTTTCCTGCGTGGACTGGATCGACCGCGGCAGTATGGAGCTGGTGTACGTTCTCTCCAGTTATCCCTCCACGGATGGCGGGAGCGGGGACCTCCTCTACTGCATCCTCAAGGTGGAGCTGCCCAGGGACCGGGCACGGACGGTCTCTGTGATACCGCTCTACGAATGCGCGGAACCGTACGAGAGGGAGATACATGAGCTGTTCGGGGTCGACTTCCACGGCCATCCCCGTCTCACGCCGCTTTTGCTGGAGCGGGAATATCCGGTCCCGCCCTTCAGGAAGGACTTCGACACCAGGAAGTACGTGAGCGATTTCTTCGACAGCATCCCTCCTGTGGAAGAGGAGGGAGGAGCACAATGAGAGAACTCGAACTTTACTTCGGTCCCCAGCACCTTGGCATGGTGGGCAACTTCAGCATAACCCTCCAGGTGGAGGGCGACAGGGTGGTGAAGGCCGATGCCAACCCGGGATTCCTGCACAGGGGCTTCGAGAAGCTCATGGAGCAGAGGAGCTGGATAAAGAACTTCCCCATGGTGTGCAGGATGAACGTGGTGGAGCCGGACTCCATGGAGATGATATACGCCATGGGTGTGGAGAAGCTGGCGGGAATAGAGGTCCCGGAGCGGGCCCAGTTCGTTCGGAGCATCTACCTGGAGCTGGCAAGGGTCGGATCCCACCTTTTCGGGCTCTGGGCCTACGCCAACATGCTGGGGTTCGACACGGTTGCCCAGTGGGCCATGTACCACAGGGACCTTGTCCTGGACCTCTTCGAGGAGCTGACCGGAGGCAGGGTCTACCACATCTACATCTGGCCGGGAGGCGTAAGGCGGGACTTCCCCGCCGGCTTCGAGAAGAGGATGGTGGAGACCCTACATTCCATAGGCGGTTGCGTGCCCGACTACGACGACACCTTCTTCAACAACTCCCTCTTCCGCAGCCGGGCATCGGGAGTGGGTACCGTGACCAGGGAACAGGCCCTGAGGATGGGCGGCAGCGGACAGGTCCTGCGGGCCACCGGCGTACCCTTCGACGTACGCAAGGCCGAGCCCTACGCCGCCTATTCCAGTGTGCCGTGGGAAGTGCCCACCAGGGAGAAGGGCGATGCCTACTCCCGTATATGGGTAGTTCGTGACGAGATGATAGAGAGCGTCCACATGATCTTCAAGCTGCTTGACTCCATGCCGGGAGGCAGCGTCTACACGCGGATACCGAATCCCTTCAAGTGGCGCATCCCCGAGGGGGATGCCTACGTGCGCTGTGAATCTTCAAGGGGAGAGCTGGGACTGTACCTGGTGAGCGACGGGGGCGACAAGCCCTACAGGGCCCACTTCAGGACGCCCTCCTACCCCCACGGGCTCACCGTGCTGGAACACGCCCTGGAAGGGGCGAACATATCCGATGTGGGGAACATCATGATAAGTCTTTACGTGGTCGCTCCGGAAATTGACAGGTGAATGATGCGCGGGGGTGTCGACAATGGCTAGACCGAGTCTGCTGAAGCCCTTCAGGGCGGTGAGGTTCCTGTTCAGGAAACCGAGGACGCTCAGGTACCCCTTCCAGCTCAAGGAGCCGGCCGCAAGGTACAGGGGTTTCCACCTGAACGACTGGGACCTCTGCACGGGGTGCGGGAACTGCGCCGACATATGTCCCAACGAGGCCATCGAGATGGTTCCTCAGCCCGACCTGATCCCGGAACCCGGGACCAAGAACGAGAGGCCGCGCCTCGATTACGGGAGGTGCTGTTTCTGCGGGCTCTGCGTCGACATATGCCCGCCGGCCTCCCTGAGGCTCTCCCGGGACTACTTCCACATACATTTCGATCCCGGCACCTTTGTCTTCACTCCCAGGGACGAGAAGACAGACGACAGTAACTTCGTGCCGGACGAGGGCTACTCGGTGCTGAAGGCCAGCCTCAGCCACAGGAAGAGGGATTACGAGGGGTTCAGCTCCGACCTGGACTACGCGCTCTTCGACCCTCAGCGGGTGGAGATGCCTGAGCTGCCGCCGGAGGAGAGGAAGAAGTCGTTCATAGAACAGGTGCTCGGCTACAGCAGGGAGCAGGCGGTCAGAGAGGCCGAGAGATGCCTGGAATGCCGTCTCTGCGAGGAGGCCTGTCCTGCGGGACTGAGAATATCCGAGTACGTGGAGGCCATCTACAGGGACGAACCGGAGGAATCTCTGAGGATAATCCTGGAGGACAATCCGATACCTTCCATCTGCGGCAGGATCTGCATGAAGCACTGCGAGGACGCCTGTTCTCTCAGGTTCAGGGGTGAATCCGTGGCCATAAGGTGGCTCAAGAGGTTCGCGGCGGATTCGGTGCGCAGCTTCCGTGACGCCCTGGAGGCCTCTCCCGGCGAACCGACAGGTAGGAGGATAGCGGTGGTGGGCGCGGGTCCCAGCGGCCTGTCGGCCGCCTACTTCCTGAGGCTCCTGGGACACGGGGTCACCGTGTTCGACGAGAGGGAGGCGGGAGGCGGAATAATCAGGACAGGGCCTCCGCGGTACAGGCTGCCCATGGAGAGCATAGACAGGGACGTGGACTACATAGCCTCGCTTGGAGTGGAGTTCCGCTTCAACACCAGAGTGGGCAGGGATATCCGGTTCGCCGACCTGCAGAATGATTTCGATGCGGTCTTCATAGGGACCGGCTATACCATCAGCCGCTCCACGAGGGTGGAGAACGCCGACAGGTGCCTGCTGGCGCTGGATTTCCTGGAGAGGAACAAGACCGGTGACCCGGTGAAGGTGACGACGGAAGTCATAGTCATAGGCGGAGGCAACGTGGCCATGGACGTGGCACGGGAGGCTCTGAGGCTCCAGTACATCCAGCACCCCGGCGTCGAATGCAGCGTGAAGACGGTTTCCCTGGAGGACTGGGACCAGATGCCCGCCACCGAGGAGGAGATCCGGGAAGCCCGTGAGGAGGGAATAGTCTTCAATCCGGCCTGGGGTCCGGACATGGTCCTGCTGGACGGCGGCGGCGGCATCATCGGACTGCAGTGCAAGAAGGTCAGGTCTGTATTCGACGGCGAGGGCCGCTTCGCACCCACCTTCTACGAAGAGCAGAAGATGGTCATTCCCGGGTCCATGATTATCGAGGCCATCGGCCAGGGAGCGGACCTGTCCTTCATTCCGGAGGAGCTGCTGAAGGACCTGGAGTACACTCCTAGAAGGAAGGTCAGCGTGGATGAGAACGGCATGACCTCCATCAGAGGGATCTTCGCCGGAGGCGACATCGTCAACGTCAACATGGACGCCGTCACGGCCATCCGGGACGCCAGGACCGCCGCCGAGGGAATCGACAGGTGGCTCGCCGGCAGGTAATGGAAGCTGGCCCATGCGGTAACTGACGGTCTGCTCAGGGAACAGGTCCATCGTCTTCAGAACGTAGCAGGCATGTTGAGCGTTCAATTCACGTTGCCCGTGAGCGGATGCACTGTGCGGAAACCCGGTGTGCTGAGCGGGAATGGATGTATATTCGGTCCCGTGACCGGGATTTGCTCCTGTATGTATCATCCCGGCCGTACAATAAGGATCCTGTCAGGATCATGAGAGGTGGTACGATGGGAACTGCAGCCAGGACAGCCGGTGCCATCATCCTGCTTGCGACGGTCTCCTCCGCGGCATACGCCGATTCCCCCCTGACGTCCACTCCCTTCCACGAGGCTTACATGGACCTGCCGGTGATCAACAGGCACGTCGGGAGCGTCATGAACAGGGACATATACGGTATCCTCCGTTCCGAAGAGTACCCGATTCATGTGAAGGCGGCGCTTATCAACGCCATGGGGTGGGACTTCGGGGGGCAGAGCAACGCGGCGCTGTTCATGTTCTACTTCATGGAGGACACGGGTCTGGATGCCGTCGTGCCGGAGGACATGACCGGTGAGGAGCTTCTGCTTCTGGCCTACATGGTGAGCATGGACGACTACTTCACCATGAGCCCCATAGAGACCGATGGGGAGGGGGTACTGGGAATGTCCGGCGCGGACCTGGCCAGGCTTGCGGCCGAGAGGGTGCCCGAGGACTTCACCGTGCGGTTGATCAGCGCCCTGATACTGTCGCAGGAGGCCATGGGCCACGACTGGGGAAAGGTCTTCGAGCTTTGCGATTCAGTCATGAGGGAGGACCTGGACCGGAACATGCGCGGCGACGCCATCGGTATCATAATGGACTACATAAGCCTCTACTACGACTATTCCAGGGGGATCCAATGACGCTGCCTCCGGTAGCAGGCTCATCATGTTCCGGGAGGTGTTTTTTCCCGGCGTGGAGGATGACATGATCCAGGTCCTGTGCATCGCGATGGTGCTGACGGTTCCCCACGACGATTTCCTCGACGAGCTTGACGAGCAGTACCGGAGCATGGTCATGGAGATCATTCCGAGCGACTACGGTTCCGTCGGAACGGGGACCCTGATGGAGGAAGCGGCGGTGATCGCGGGCAGCGTCTATTCCACGGGAGCCGGGGCGATCCACGACCTTGCCGTCGAACTCACGGCTATGCTCCCGGCGGTGGACCAGGGAATACTGGACGGCATGGTCCAGAGGGATGGGGTGGACATCCAGGCCCTGGGGCTGATGCGCCTGCTGGCCGAGCAGGGTACCGGCGATCTCGACGGATACCTCTATCTGCTCCGTTTCTGGGACCCGGCCATCGCCGCAGGCTATACCAAATCCATCATGCTGGCCAGGTCCCTGCCACCCGGGGAGTACGGCGGAAGGACCATCGCGGAGAGGCTGGTGCCGGACCGCTACTACTATCTCGACGGTGACTACGCGTCACCTGTGATAGCCATCGTGTCTCTCCGGGACCTCTTCACCGTCAAGCTCGTACTGCAGGAGTCCGGATGCTTCCTCCCGGTCCGTTTCATCTGGTACGAGTGATGCGGGCCGGTGCCGTGAACCGCGCGGGGAGGACCGATCTAGCCGTCGTATTCCATTGCCGCCGGAATTCCTGAGCCTTCCGGTATACCATTGCCGCGGGTGCATCAATTTTGCATCTTGTGTCTGCCCGCAGAGTCTCGAGAACTTTTTCACCGGTCTTCGTGTTGTGTTATAAGTATGCAATTCATTCGGAACCCAATTACAGACCCTGGAGGTCGAAATGCTCAGAGTGATGATTACCTGTTCGCTCCTTGCGTCTTTCGCATTCGCGGAAGTACTCTATCGATCCGGGGAGCAGGTGGAACCGGCCCTGTACCTGGGCACTGACGGCGAGGGCATTCTCGTCGAGTTCAACTTGCCCGCGCTGACCGCGGAGGAGCTGGTCGTGGGTGAATACGGTCCGGGCACCGTGATGAGGATCCCCGGAGAGGGAGTAGGAATGCCCGTAGGCGCTCCGGACCTCCCGGTGATCCGGCGGATGGTCCTGTTGCCCAATACAGGCGACGTCTCGATCGAGATCGTGTCCTCCGAATGCACCTCTCTCGGTATCTACGACATTCCTCCGTTCCAGGAGTTCCCCATCAGGAGCGGCGGAGCCGCCCCCTACAGGATAGACGACGGCATATACTCGAGTTCGGATCTGTATCCATACCAGCCGGTGGTCCTGGACAGGATAAGCATCCTCAGGGACATCAGGGTGGCCTGGGTTTACTTCTCACCGGTGCAGTACGATCCCGTGACCGGCCAGACTTTGCTCAACACATCGGTCACCGCCAGGCTCGTGGTCTCCGGCAGCGGCGAGAACGAGATATACAGGCCCTTCAGGGGCTACACCAGGAGCTTCATGCCCCTGTACGAGCAGGTGCTGGGCTTCCAGGGCGGAGGCACCGACGTCATCGACGGCTCCTACCTGGTCATCGGGCCCCAGGAGGGGATCGACCTGGTCTCCGGCCTTGTGGAATGGAAGAGGCAGAAGGGCCTGGAGGTCTTCATAGGCACCGTCCCAGAGATAGGCGGGACGGCCGCCGAGATAGACGACTACATAGAGGACGCCTACAACACATGGCCGAACCCTCCCGAATGGGTGCTGCTGGTGGGCGACGAGTACAACGTGCCGGTCTACTACTCCAGCGGCACCGCGGCCGACAACCAGTACGGGGTCATCGGCACCGGATACGACCCCAGCGTCCACATCGGAAGGCTCTGCTCAGACACCGGCGACCTCCCCTACGTGGGCTGGAAGATAGAGGCCTACGAGAACGATCCCTTCGAGCCGGATCCCAGCTGGTTCCAGTACGCCATAAGCATCGGCTCGACTGATTTCCAGGATCCCTGGATGTCCTGGAGGTACGAACAGATATTCGAGGCTCACGGCATGCCCACCACGCTCTACTGCAACAACACCTCCTACGGCGGCATACCGCCTACCATAGCCCTGATATCCGCCGACGTGAACAGCGGTATCTCCCTGCTCAGCTACATCGGCCACGGAAGCACCCAGTCCTGGGGCACAACCGGCTTCAGCAACAGCGATGTTGCCGCGCTTTCCAACGACCGCAGGCTGCCGTGGATAAGCTCCATAGCCTGCTACAACTCAGAGTTCCAGGGAGGCACGACCTGTTTCGGCGAGGCCTGGATGAACGAGGGGGACGTAAACGACCCGAAGGGAGCCATAGGCTTCATGGGTGCCACCACCGGCAGCCCGGTGGGTCCCACCGACTCCCTGGCCCTCTACCAGTTCCGCGGGTACTTCGAAGAGGAAATGTACCACATGGGCGCCGCCTTCGACTACGGCAAGATCATGGCCTACTACATCTTCGGCTGCCCGGAGATGGACATCTTCTGCACTACCGGACCGCTGGTGCATCTCGCCGTCGACCACCCCGACTGCATCGAACCCGGTCCCTGGACGGTGACCGTGACCGCCGACGGCGTTCCCGTGGAAGGCGCCCTGGTTGGAATAGTCCAGGACACCACCTTCCTCGAGAGCGGCTACACGGACGCTTCAGGTGCGGCAGCCCTGGATATCCCCGCCATTCCCGGCACCGACTGGGTGACGGTCACGGCCACGGCCCACAACCTCTACCCGTGGGTCGGTTCCGTTCCGGTATCCGGCCTGGGTGTCGAGGAGGGAACGAACCCCGGCGTGTTCAGTCTGTCCGTGGGACCCAACCCGTTCTCCTCGGCGGCCACATTCAGCTACACCCTGCCGGTGTCAGGCCGAATGTCGCTGGACGTCTACGACCTCACCGGCAGGCTGGTGACAAGCGTGGTCTCCGGAGAGCAGCCGGCTGGATCCCATTCCGTACAGTGGCAGGGAACCGGTGACGGCGGAAGTCCTGTACCGGGAGGAATGTACCTTGTGAGGCTCACGGCAGGCGGCGAGGCGCTTAACAGGTCCTGCGTCCTGATCCGCTGACAGTATTCCTGGACCACAGGGGCGCATACCGCTGCGCCCCTTTTCCGTTGGGGGACATTATGCTCTTGCCCGCGATCGGTATCATAGGCTGCATGGGTGGCTTCATGGAATACGCAGGAAGCCTTCTGGAGACGCCACCCGGCACCATCCTCCGCAGCGACTCGGCAGTGACCCCCGAGGAGATGCTGTCCGCTCTCTCAGAAGCGGACGTGGTCTTCCTGGGGGAGAAGCACGACGACCCGCTGGCCCACAGGTGGGAACTCTTCATCTGGACGCGCCTGGCCGGGTCCGACAGGGCACTGGCGCTGGAGATGTTCGAGACCGACGTGCAGGAGCTGCTTGACGGCTACCTTTCCGGCGGAGTCACACGGGAGGAGTTCCTGGAGGGGAGCAGGCCCTGGAGCAACTACGCAACGGATTACTCGCTGATGGTGGAGTACGCCAGGCTCAAGGGGTACAGGGTCATAGCCGCCAACGTGCCCAGGCGATTCGCCTCGGACGTGGCCAGGGATGGGTGGGACGCTCTGTCCGATGAGGAATGGTTCAGGGAGGTTACGGTGGATTCCTCCGACTCCGGCTACAGGGAGCGTTTCCTGGAAACCATGGGTATCGTCGGGGGGCAGATGCACGAGATGCCCATGGACCCCATGAACATGTACAGGGCGCAGAGCCTCAAGGACGCGGTAATGGCCCGATCAGTCGATGGCGAGAGGTGCGTCTTCGTCTGCGGGAGCTTCCACAGCGACTACAGGTCCGGCATTCCCGACCAGCTGGCCGGAGGTACCACCTTTCTGACCGTCAGGATGCTTACGGATGGGGAGGAGTACTCACCGGAGCTGGCGGACTTCGTGATAGTGCCGTGACTCGCGTAAAAGACGGCAGGGTGGCACCTGCAGCGGTACTCCTGCTCCTTTTCGCAGCGGCTGCTCCGGCCGACCTCTTCGTCTGGACACCGGCCGGGGTCGATACCCTCATTCCGCTTGGCGGAGAATTCCCCGTACTCTATGTACTGAGCCAGTCCATGGGCTACGGGTATTCCGTCCACCTTGCGCTGGTGGACCATATGGGCACCGGTCTGCCTGACTCCTTCTGCGTATTCGGTGAGGTGCTGGTGGAACCGGACGACTACCTCGACACCCTTGAAGCATGCGGCCTGCAGCCTCTGCTCGAGGGCCCCTTGCCTGTCCTGGACATGGAACGTTCCGGGCTGCCCGACACTCTTGAGCTGCTGCTGGTGGACTTCCCGTTCCGGGCGGAACCGGATACGGCCATCGGCCTCTGGATACTGACCGATGGCCGGTATATCCGTATGGAGGGACCCTGAGACACGGTAGATTACCGCCAGGCGATGCCGTACTTTTGCTCAGTTGAGTTTATCCTGCGGAAGCAGGCCTGTTCCGAGGGACTCCTGCCGTCGTATGGGGAACCTGTTCGTGACGCGTTCCAGGCGGCGGACACGGACCGTGCGAGCATGCATCATGATTGACCGCTGTGTCCTTTTCCGGGTATCTTTCCAGTGTAAATGCGCCTTCACGGCCGACGGGTTTCCTATGGCCCCAAATCCATTGGAGGTATGAGGACAGTGTTTCTTCTGCTGGCCGCTCTGGCCGTTCCCGGTGTTCAGACGGAGGGAACAGCCTCGTCGGAGGAATGGTTCCCGATGACCTTCGAGGAGTCTCTGGAAGGGGTCAGCGAGGACTGCCCCGGGTGGATAACGGACAACCAGGTACTTATGGACGTGGCATTCGTGGGATTCGACGGGGAAGTGCACTTCGGACAGCTTGTCGTGGATGCCCGGGTCGTGGTCGATCTGCAGCTGGTGTTCACTCAGATGCTGCTTACTGGATTCCCCCTTGAGTCGGTGGTCCCGATATGCGAGTACGGCTGGGACGACGGTCTATCCATGGCAGACAACAACACATCGGGCTTCAACTACAGGACCGTGGCCGGCACCGACAGACTTTCCCGCCACGCCTACGGCCTGGCCATAGACATAAACCCGGTACAGAACCCGTACTGCACCGGCGACAGGATATCTCCGGCCGGGGCGGTCCACGATCCTTCCGTTTCCGGTACGCTCTATGCCGGGCATCCCGTGGTGCTGCTCTTCAAGGAGCTGGGATGGAGATGGGGAGGGGACTGGACCGAGAAGGACTACCAGCATTTCGACCTGCAGATCAAGCCGATGGCTCTGGAAGGCGTTGAACACCGCCGTTGCTGGCCTCCATGGAGGGTATTATGAAGATCATCGCAGCTTTGCCCTTTTTTCTCCTTGTATATTCCGCACCTGCCCTTGCAGTGAACGGTGACGGTCTCGAGGCTCGAGTGGAACTCTGCTACGCTACCTCGGTGAACATGCCGGAGACGGAGTTCGGTCCCGAGAACGTGTTCGACGGGGACACCGCCACCTGCTGGGCCACCATGCCCGGGGCAGCTCCGGACGAAGGGCTTTTCTTCTCCTTCGTCGAGCCGAAAACGATCAGCACCATAATGGTGGACCTGGTTCCGGCGGGGGACGGTTACGAGGGGATAGAGACATACCAGATCTACGTCAACGGCCTGGAGGGCGGAACCTACTCGGGAAGCGACGCTCCCGTCTGGATCAGTACTCGTGTGAAATCGTTGTTCATCAGGATAAACACGACGGATTCCATGCAATTGGACGTCGATGGGATCCGGTATACCGGGGACCTGCCTGTGGGCATAAGGGAGGTCACAATGACGGTGGAGGTATCAGAAGCGGGAGATCTCGCCCCTTTGAGGATCGTCCCCATCGGCAGAGCGGCGGGAAGCGTAAGGGCCAGTTCGAGCCTCGAGCCCGAGGAGGCCTACTCGCCGGATTTCCTTTTCGATTCACGTCCGGCCTTCGGCTGGGCCGACGGCAATGAAGAGGATACCGGGGAGGGGGAGAACCTGGTCTTCACACTGGACGAGCCCGTGAGAATAGAGCAGCTGAGGATATGGAACGGCTACCAGAGGTCCGAGACGCATTTCCTGCACAACGAGAGGGCCTCCCGTATCTCCTTCGGGACCTGCCTGGAGAATCCCGGAGTGTACCGGCTGGAGGATTCGATGGAGCCCCAGGTGGTGACCCTTGACCATCCTCTCGAGGGCGACTGCTTCGAGCTGGACTTTCTGGATGTCTATTCAGGCGAAGTCTACCGGGACCTGGTCATCAGCGAGTTCCGTTTCTTCGACGGCGAGAACTGGTTCATACTCGATACCGGGACCAGCGAGGAGCGCAAGTTCGCCATACTGGAATGGGCCGAAGGCGCCGAGTTCGGGAGGATTCTGGACCGGCAGCTCTACCTCGGCGCCATGGAGAACGGCGACAGCTGGGAACCCCATGCACAGACACTGGTGCTGCGTTCCAACGGGAGTTTCATAGTCTGGATGGAGGACTACTGGGTCGACGGCGAGGAACACATGTACGCCGACGGCAACTGGCAGGTCATCGACGGCAGCACGGTCCGCATCTTCGGCCGTCTGCAGAGGGTATCCAGGACCGGTATGGAACCCTACGACCCCTACGCCGGTTCCTGGCCCGACCAGGGACAGGATACGCAGCGTCTCACCGTCTTCAGCGACACGCTCCGCATGAGCGGGAACACGGTCTCCAGCGACAGGGGCCTCTTCCAGGACTTCAGTTTCTAGGGGAGACAGTCATTGTCCCGCGAACCGCTCGGGCCGCGGTACCTCCCGGTGCTGCTCCTGCTCCTCGCCGTTTCCGCCGGGTCCGGTCTGCTTGCAGTTCTGCGGAGCGACCATCCCACCGGCTGGGACGGCTACTACTACCTGGTGCAGGTCCGGACCCTGCTCTCGGAGGGCGAAATGCACTCGCCGGAGTACTCCCCCGTCTACATACCGATGATCCTCTTCCGGCTGCTGACCGGCAGCTGCCTGTGGGCCTTCAGGCTCACGGCGGTGCTGGCGCGGGTGCTCTTCGTGCTGTCGGTCTTCGTTCTTTCACGGACCCTCGTAAGGTCGTGGGGAGGAGGGGGGGATGAACCTGCGTTAACGGCCCTGGCCGCGGCTGCGATGGCGGTCATGAGCCCTTCGCTGGATTTCTTCTCCGCACAGTTCCCCAAGAACCTGCTGGGCTTCTGTCTTCTGCTGTTCTTCGCCTCTTCGGTCATCGTCCTGTCCGGCCGGTGGCAGAGGGGGGCTTTCAGGGTTAACGCACCGGGTCTTTCGGTCTCCCTGCTCCTTTTCGCCGCCACGTTCCTGACACACCGCTTCTCCGCGGTGCTGGCAGTGGCCTTCATGCTGCTGTACCTTGTTCCCCCGGTCTTCCGTGGTTCCGAAAGACGGATTCCCGCCGTGGCGACGGCAGCAGCTGCTCTGCTCCTCGCCGTCCTGACGGTCCTCTCCGGCAGGATTCCCCTGGCACCCTCGCTGCGGGACCTGGAGAGGGTTACAGGGGACCTGTCGGCCTCACCCTCCCTGGTACCCCTGGAATTCGTGCGAAGCTTCGGCAGTTTCAGGATGTCCCTTCCCTGGCTGCTGGAGACCGGGGCAGCATCCCTGGCACCCGTGCTGTCCGCGGTACTCCTGCTGATCCCCGCGGTTCGGGACAGGGTCCGTCCGGGCGGGGGATACGCCTCGGTGCTTGTTCTGTCGATGGTGGGGCTGTTCCCATTCCTGGAGTTCTCCCTGACGGGTCTTGCGTACAGGCTCCTTTTCGCAACACTCCTGCTCTTCCCCTTGGTATGCCTTCCGTGGCTGGTCGGGACGGTGCGGTTCCTGCGCCGGAGATCAGGAGGAAGGGTCCTTCCGGCGGTGGGACTCACGGCTGTCCTGGCCGGTATGTCGTTCCTGACGGCTCCGTCGTACGACCCGGTTCTCCACGACCCGCCCTACGACCGCTACGAGGAGATCTCTGACAGGGTGGCTGAACTCCTTTCCGGCAGTGACTTCGAGCTTGTGGTCGCTCACCGTTCTCTGGCGGAGGTCATTACCTTCAGGCACGGTATCGACGCCCTGCCATGGGCCCCTGAGGAGAGGTTCACACGGGAAAGGGTATGGCGTGTCACCGCGGGGGTGATGAGGGGGGAGTTCGCCTGGTATCTGGGGAGCGGAGCCATGGACAGTCTGTACCGGAGGCTGCCAGGGGACTACGCACTGCTGCGGGAGGACGCGTGGGAGAGCTTCCTCGAAGGGATAGCGGGCGATCCTGCCCTGCTGGAGGCGGTGGGGACCTGGAGGAATCCCATGGACGTGAGACCCGGGTACCTGGTGGGAGACTCCTCCAGGAAATGACGATTCGGTGTTTCCGTGTATATTCTGGCCCTGTCGTTCGAGAGGGGTTTATGAGTTGATAGAGGTACGCGACCTGGTCAAGACCTTCAGGCTCACCCGCAGGCAGCGCAGGGAGGAGGGCTGGCCGAAGGACGTCCGCGAGATAAGGGCGGTCGAAGGCGTCAGCTTCACCTGCAGGCCGGGCAGGATATTCACGCTGCTGGGGCCCAACGGCGCCGGCAAGACCACCGTCCTCAGGATTATAGCCACCCTCATGGAGCCCGATTCGGGCAGCATAAGCGTCTGCGGATTCGATACCGTCGAGCAGCCGGGCAATGTCAGGGCCAGGATCGGATTCCTTACCGGCAGCACCCGTCTCTACGACCGGCTCACGGTTTCGGAACTGATCAGGTACTACGCCGACCTCCACGGAATGGAGGCGGACCACTACAGGAAACGCAGGGACGAGCTGTTCGACATGCTGGACATGCACGAGATAGCCGGCAGGAGGATCGGAAAGCTCTCCACAGGCATGAAGCAGAAGGTCTCCATCGTCAGGACCGTGATACACGATCCAGAGGTCATGATATTCGACGAGCCCACGGTGGGCCTGGACGTGATCACCTCCCGCAGCATCATAGAACTGATCCACAGCTGCAAAGAAAGGGGAAGGACGGTCATCTTCTCCACCCACATCATGAGCGAGGTGAGCAGGCTCTCCGACGACCTGGCCATACTCCACAGGGGCAGGCTGCTCTACAACGACACGTACGAATCCTTCACCGGGGGCATGAAGACTCCGTCGGTTGAGGAGGAGTTCGTAAGGGTACTGGTCGGGGAGGTGGAGGAATAGGCATCGCATTCACGATCTTCCGCAAGGAACTGAAGGACTCCCTCCGGGACCGCAGGACCCTCTTCATGCTGGTGGTCCTTCCCATGCTGATGTTCCCTGTTCTGATCGGGCTCACATCCAGTTTCATAGCCTCCCACGAGGCCCGGGCCCATGAGAGGACCATGACCGTGGCGGTCTTCATGCAGGGCAACCGGCCGGGATTCGCCGATTTCCTGGAGGGGAGCGAGTCGGTGCAGATATTACCTGTAGAGGACCTGGACGAGGCCAGGGAGCTTGTGCGGAGCGACAGTCTGGACGCGGTGATAGTCTTCGAGGAGGATTTCGACAGAGTTGTCCGGGACCTGGGCACCGGCGGCGTCGAACTGTGCATCAAGCTCACGGAGGACAGCGAGATAGAGCGGGGAAGGCTGCTGGACGCACTGTCGGCCTACGGCGACACGCTCCGGGAGGAGAGGTTCCGTTCGCTTGACCTGGAAGTATCCGTCTGCCAGGTGCTGGAGGTGGACACGGTGAACATGGCCACAGTGCGGGAGAGGTTCGCCGACGTGGCCGGCGGAATACTGCCCTACATGTTCGTGATCTTCTGCTTCATGGGAGCTATGTACCCGGCAATCGACCTGGCCGCCGGTGAGAAGGAGAGGGGGACCCTGGAGACGCTGCTGACCTCTCCGGTGAACAGGATGCAGATACTGGTGGGCAAGGTGGGCGTGGTGATACTCACCGGCATCACCTCGGCGGCGGTCTCCTTCGTTGGTCTCTACGCCGGTGTGAGGTACATGGGATCGATACCCCCGGAGCTCTTCCACCTGCTACTGTCGATACTCAGACCTGGAACGGTGCTGTTCCTCCTGACCCTGCTCCTGCCCCTTACCGTTTTCTTCGCGTCGCTTCTTTTGTCGCTGTCCTTCACCGCAAGGTCGTACAAGGAGGCGCAGAGCAAGCTCGGTCCCCTGATGCCGGTGATAATCATCCCCGCATTCATAGGCATGCTCCCGGGAATAGGCTTCAACGCGCTCACGGCGGTGATACCTGTGCTCAACGTCACGCTGGCTACGAAGCAGGTAATCGCGGGACATGCGGACCCCCTGCTGATAGGCCTGGTCTACGCATCTCTGGTCCTGTACGCGGCACTTGGGCTGTTCATATGCTCCAGGGTCTTCTCAAGGGAGAGCGTCATTTTCGGAAGCTGATCTTTCAGCGACCTCAGGAAATGTGGAACATGGATTTCCTTATCTCGCCCTTATCAAGCTCCAGCCTGCGCCATCCGCTATGGTCGTTCAGGCCCTGCCAGCGCCGCTCTTCCGTTATGTAGTGCCAGTCCTTGTCCACCTGGTAGTACAACTGAAGGTCCCGTGTCTCTATGATGTTGACTATCTCGTTGTTGTGGTAGCGGTTGGCGTCGAAATCGGTTATGGCGTTCTGGCCCATCTCGGAGTACACCTCGTTGAGGTCCAGCAGCAGGTCGTGGATCCTGGAGTCCATGTCCACGGCGTTCAGGCCCACCGCCCTGGCCTCCCTGGCTATGATGGGGTAGTCGTGGGATGGATACCATGAGTTCAGCGCGTGTGATATCCTCTCGATGGTGCCTTCGTCCTCGATATGGAAGCTGAGTATGTCCCTGGAAAGCTTCACGGAAAGGGAGTTGGACCTGTCGGCGTCCCCTATCACCAGGGGATGTATGTACTGGTAGAGCGACTGGTAGGGGTTCCCGGACTGTGAGTCCTTCTCGTCGCGCCAGAGCTTGATAACCCTGTTCATTGCGTCCAGGGATACCGCCACCCTGTTGTTGTCACGGTCCAGGGGAGAGAGTTTGTGTGTTATTGATGTATCCACCGCCGTGAGGTAGGCCATGGGTCCCATTATTATCCTGTCGGCTCCCAGGGCGATCATGGTGGCGGCCGAGGCGCATTCCAGCGGGATGAGGGCCACCAGCTCCTCGCAGTACATCCGCAGAAGGCTCACTATTCGAAGGCTCGCCTGCCCGTTGCCGCCGTTGGACTTGAGGAAGATGTAGAGCCTGTTCCTCTTGCCGGTGCGCTCCAGCATCTGGTAGAAACCCATGACGTCGTTGCCGCAGACGCTTCCGTCGGGATTGTTCCAGTAGGTGATGAGATCCCCGTCCAGCATTCCGTCGATCTCCTTGATAAGCTCCTGTGTCTGGTCGAAGAGCACCGGCGGCTGCTTCAGGACGGGACCATCGACACTGTTCTGCTGAGAATCGCTGCCGTTCAATTGGATCCCCTCTCCATGGATGCGGTTGCTAATGACGAACGAAGTAATATAGAGGACTCGGCCTGCGAAAGTGAATCAACTCAAGCGGTGAACAACCTGAAGCAGGTGAATCATCTCATGCCGTTGATTCGCCGCTTTCCCGGGCCGTTACTGTTCCGGATTCGAATGGAAGCTCCAAGTTGATGCGTCGCGTTCTTCGTATGTGCCGGGGTCATCGGGAGGGTAGTGAATTCCGCTCATTGAATAGATCGCCTCCGCGCGCAGGGACGTGAGTCTCCGTCCGCCGTGGAAGGGTCCCTCGTAGAGGAACTCTACATACCCGATGAAAGGGATGTGACTGCTGAAAAAGCCGGGATGCTCCTGCTCTAGCCATCGGCAGGCGGCGTCCTCGTCGCTCTTCCATGGGACTTCCATTTCGGCGTATTCCGCGATGAGTTCGGAGTAGGCGTCCGTTTCCAGGGCCGGGACTCGCAGGTAAACGTAGAAGTTGCTGCCGGGTTGATCCGGGCGGGTCGCCGCGGGATCCGTTCCATGATTGAGAACTTGCCAGCTCGACCAGTTGTTCATGTCCGCCGAGTACCTGACGTAAATGTCTCCCCGGTACGGCGTGATGGTCTGGCCGTTGTCCAGGACCACCTCACCGGGAGCCGGAATCAGGGCGACTGATAAATGAACTGCTGCAGGGGCCCTCCATGAAAGCCCGAGAGCCATGGGCCGTGTCCGGACCCAGCCGTTTCTGATGGATTGCGGGTCCCCGTCCCATCCGAGCCCTTCCGCAGTAATGGTGATTATTTCCGGATCCGACCAGGAGGCCAGTTCGATTGCTTCTGCATGGTTTGAAAGGTCGATCTCAAGTGTCTTGAGATCGATGATGGACGGCACCGCAGTTCCGGCAGTCACCACAAGCAGCACCGCTGCTCCGAGGAAGGCTTCCCTTTTCATGACGGTTCCCTTTCACCTGGTTCGGATCACTGGATCATACCGGAATCAGTTCCTTGACGATACACCGCCGCGGGGGGGAGTATTCCCTTTTGCTGCAGGTGACGGTCGGTCCTGGAGCGCGGAGTTTCAGTCGTCAGACGTTTCTCATCTGCTCGCCATGGGACCGGAGTACGAGATGAGAGCAGTCCGCTGCTCCGGTGGACGTAACTGTGTTCGTGCTGAAGTCCCGGTCAGGTGCCTGTGTCCGGAGTATCATGACCTGCTGATGAGATCTTTTTCCCGTTCCTCTATCATATCGAGCATCTCGTCCCCGCCTGCAGCCGACAGGAGCTCTTCGATGAACCGGTCCGAGCGCAGCATCCTGCTCAGTCTGGCCAGCACGTGAAGATGTTCGTTGGCTTCGGGAAATACAAGTAGGAAGAAGAGTGCGGTAAGCCTGCCGTGTTCCTCGCCGAAGGGGAGAGGGTGGGGAGGTCGGAAGAGCATCAGAAGGCTCTGCTCTACGTAGAGCTGTTTCACGTTCAGGGGATGTGTCAGGGCCACTCCGCACCGAAGGGCCGTGCTGCAGGCCTCCTCCCTTCGGATCAGCTGGTCCAGCAGGGCCTTCTCGTCGTAAATAGCGCCTGTGGATACCGCCTCGGCGGCCATGGTCCTCAGCATGCTGGACCCGGTGCCCACCCTGGGAGGGAACACTATTCGGCCGAAGAGCTTGTCGGTGACGAGAAGCCGGGAGGGATCAAGGCCGATGGTCTCCGCGTTGGACTGTTCCGCCGCCGCCAGCTTCTCCGCGGCAAGGCTGCCGAACTCCCTCGTGAGCCATTCCATTATGTCGCTGCGGAGATAGCATCGCCTGCCCTGGCGAAGGACAGTCCTGAGCCCTGCCTTCTCCACCTCTCTGGAGGCCTCCTTCAGGCCCATCCCAAGGCACCTGGCCGTATCCGTCAGCGTCAGATAGTCCTCCATGTCCCTTCAGTCTATCTTTTGGGAGGACCGGTTATCCTCCCGCCCATTTCCTGCGGGGATTTACGGAAGGACAATATACCCTGTTCCGCGGTCCGTCAAAACTGTTCCCCCTGGCATCATCAGCTTCCGACTCCGAACTTGCCCCAGGCTTACAGTGATCCCGCTGTGTTTCGTAAAGTGTAACCGGTTCGCATGCCATTGACTGGGAGTTTCCAGAAACACATTGACCGGGAGTCTCCGTCAGCCTAGATTCATTTCATCTTTTCAAACATGAATAGGGGGGTTGAATGAAACTGCTCGTATTTTTCCTTCTGGCCGCGTCAGTCGCGGTCTGTACCGCCGATCCCGTGGTCGACCGGACGCTTGACGCACCTGCCGGCGATATCACCGGCCTCGGGTTAGGAGGCGGCTACCTCCGGGCCCTGGACAGGACCTCGGAGACCGTTTACAGGATGGACCCGGTCACCGGAGCCGTGAGCCTTTCATGGGCGGTGACCCAGACCGGGACTAGGATACCCACGGGACTTACATTCCTGAACGACTGCGTGTTCGTTGCGGCCGGCACTGCCACCGGTACCGCCGCCTGCGCCTACAGATACTCGTCCTCCGGTAGTTACGTAAGCTGCTTCTCGCAGGACTGTTGAGGCAGCGGCCCGGACCAGGAGGTTTCTGGTCTTGCCACCAACGGTACATACCTTTACGGGGCCGGCATCGACTCCTATACCATGAACGAGACCGTGGAGAGGTACAGCTACACAGGCTCGCAGCAGGCTGGTCCGAACCTCTTCCAGCCCGTAGGGCTCCCGGTCTTCTTCGACATCTGATACATGCAGGATGACATCCGGTTCGACTGCAACGACGCGGATTCTCCGGTTAAGGCCTTCAACACCGGCGGTGCTCTCACCGACTGCATCCGGAACACGGTCATACCTGCGGCCCGCGGTCTCGCTTTCGAGAGCGACCAGTTCATGCGGGTGAGCAACATGTACGAAGACAGGATATACAGGATTAACCTGAATCCAACCGGTACAGCCGAAGGCGGCTGCGGGACCTCGGTATCGCTCTGCAGCGACATCAACCCCTTCAGTTCCGTGGTGACCGTAACCGGGACCGGTCTTACACCCGATGCGTTCCTGGAGGTCTACGACATGGCCGGCAGGGCGGTCATCAGCGCGCCCTTCTGCGGTTCCTTCACCTGGGCAGCGACTTCGAGTGCAGGTAAACCCGTTCCGGCTGGAGCCTACATTGCCGTCGTCAGGGACGGAGAAAGCTTCGAAAGCCTGAGAATAGTCAGGCTCTGAAGCGGAAGGTCCTCAGGCCAAGGGACCCCGGGCACCGGACGGCCGGGGCCCTTCCCTGCCGGTGTCATGAACTGCTTGACAGCGGCAGCTCAGGCGGAGTATGCTCCTATGTCAAAGTATTGATTACAATGGTATTAGGTATGCGGTTCCCTACTGCTGTCCTGGCGAATAACCATCACCGGTTCAATGAGAGAAGGTCGTTCCATGAAGAGGCTGTCTTTCCTGGCCATGTTATTCCTGCTGCCCGCGGCTGTACTGGCGGGCAGCATGACGGTGAACATTCCCTTCGATCCCTCCGAGGTCTCGGTCTCGGAAAGGGGACCCGTCACATCCGTGGTGCATCCCATGGGATACGTCACGTACACGCCTGGGCTGCCCTGCCTTCCGTTCCTTCCGGTAAGGGTAGCCCTTCCCACCGGATGCAGGGCCACCGGAATCACCGTCCTCGAGGAGAGCTACTCCACACTGGACGGTACCAGGTACGTGGCACCCTCGTCCGGCTGCTTCCCTCTCTCCAGGCCCGATCTTGCAGTCCCCGCGGAAGCCGATCCTCACGTGTACAGCCGGGACGGTTTCTTTCCCGAACGGCCGGTGATGATAAACGGTTCCAGTGTTCTCTGGGGAATACCGATAGCCTACATGACCGTATTTCCCGCCAGGTGGAACCCGGTGAGCGGCGAGCTGGAACTGCTTGACCACCTGCTGATCGAGGTGGAGTACGAGGAGGACCAGTCGGTCCGGCTGGTGCAGAGACGAACCGGGACCAGCGAGGAAAGGGCCATGGAGATGGTCCGCGGGATCGTCGTGAACCCATCCGACGTGTCCCCCTCCGGCGCCGTAATCGTCGAACCCAGGGAACTGGAGTACGGCCAGTACGTGATAGTGACCCATCCGGACTACGAAGCCGCCTTGGACGACCTGGCCGCCTGGAAGACCTCCAAGGGAATACCGGCCAGGATCTACACCACGACCTGGGTGGAGCAGAACTATTCCTTCTGGGATCTTCCCCAGGACATTAGGGCCTTCCTCACCGACTGCCGTGACGAGGGCGCAGACTACGTACTCATAGTTGGCGATGACGACATGGTCGCCTGCAGGGACGCCCGGATCGCCACCTTCGGGTACCTGGAGGACGCCCCGTCCGACCTCTACTTCTCCGACATCAACGACACCGCTCCCGGCGCTGACCTGTGGGACACCAACTACAACCACATCTGGGGGGAACCCGCCGACAGCATAGACTACCATCCCGACCTCTGGGTGGGCAGGGCCAGCGTGAACTCGGTTTCGGAAGCCGAACTCTGGGTACAGAAGGCACTGTTCTACGAGCACATGACTAGCTGGCCGGGAATGACCGACTACTTCGACACGGCTCCGGTGGAGATGCGTATCGGCCACAGCACCCAGCTGCTATTCTCGCCCCCGTACTACGGCGCGGTGAGCGCCGAGATCATCTCCGGCTACGTACCGCCGGAGTGGGAGATTGAGAAGTGCTACGAGATGACGGGCAACAACAGCCACGCCATAACCGATGCTATGTTCAACGCGGGGCCCCACCACGCCTATGTGGCTGCCCATGGAAGCCAGACCAGCTTCTCGGTACCGGGGGGCAGCTATACCACAGGCGACGTCATGGGTTTGACCAACATCTCCGACCAGGGCAGCGTGGCCATAATAAGCGCTATATGCTGTCTCACCGGGCACCTTGACGGCTCAGAGTGCTTCACCGACGCCTGGCAGGCCAGTCCCCAGGGCGGAGGCTTCGCCATGATGAACGCCCGGGAAGGCTGGGGTCACTACGGCGATCCGGGAATGGGTCCCAGCGAGAGGATCTGCGAGAAGTTCTACTACAGGTACCTCATCGAGGGCTACTACGAGCTGGGAATGGCCCACCTGACCGCCAAGGACTACTTCACACCGCCCTCCGCCTTCGTTGACAGTTTCGACCTCGACGGCAACGAGGAGGAAACCCTGGACTGGTGCCTGAAGGTCTACAACCTCTTCGGCGACCCGGAGCTGCCCATGTGGACTCTGGAGTCCATGGACCTGTCCGTAAGCCATCCTGCGGGCATCAACCAGGCAGGCGTGGTACATGTGGAGGTTACCAGCGGTGGCGGTCCCCTTCAGGACGCCAGGGTGTGTCTTCAGAAGGGCGACTGGCAGACCGGGGACATATACGAGGTTGCTTACACCGACGGTTCCGGCGCTGCCGACATATACGTGAACCCGGCTTCGACCGGCACCATGGACATCCACGTGTGGGCCCACAACCACGACACCTATTCCGGAGCCATCGCGGTAACCGGGGTAGGGGTGGAAGAGGCACCGATACCGGTCTGGAGCAACGGACTTGACCCGATAGCTCCCAGCCCCGCAGCAGGCAGCGCCCTGGTCCGCTTCAGCCTTGCCGCTCCCGGACATGCCAGGGTGGACGTGTTCGACATCTCCGGAAGGATAGTGGCGACCCTCGCCTCGGAAGAGCTTGCTGCTGGAGCCCACAGTCTGGTATGGAACCTGGAGGACGGTTCAGGCAGGCCGGTACCGGCAGGTCTCTACCGTATCAGGCTGTCCTCGGGCTCCTTCGTGGAAAGTGCCGGAATGGTGGTTATCAGGTAGGATAAGCCGTAATGAGGAGACCGGGGGGCGGTTGATACCGCTCCCCGGTTGTGCTTCAGCCGGCATTGCCGTGAAGGTTTCGAAGGATAGGGTCAGGTTCTTCTTATCGTGTCCACCCGGTAGCCGGAATGACCGAGAAGGCTGAATCCTCCGCCGGCAGAGATGGATCTTCCTGCCGCACGCCGTGCAGTCGAGCGAATGCACCATGGCGTTCACCGGGACGAAGGATTCGCAGCCGGGACAGGTCAGTCCCGCCTCGATGCATATGCCGATCATTGTTCCCCTCTCTTCGGAATTCCACGAACACTTGTTTACTATATCCTGCCATATCTATCCGGTACAGCCGGTGGAAAGAGGGCTGGTCATCGCACATGCGTGTATGCTATTATCATTCCCATGATGTTATACCGCACGAGGAAAGGCTGTAGTTTGCATGGACTATGAGCAGAAATACTCTATAATAGGGATCGACTGCTCCACTCAGCCTGCCAGGACCGGTCTGGTCTTCGCAAGGTACCACAACCGGAGGATCGATCTGGTCCATCACATCAACGCCGGTGACATTGACGACTACAGCCCGCTGCCCGACCACAGATGGTATCCGCTGGCGAAGCTTTGCCAGGACTGGATAGGGGAGGGGGACAACGTCCTGTTCTGCATGGATTCGCCGCTGGGCTGGCCGGACACCATGCGTGAGGTTCTGCCCGGGCACATGGCAGGTGAACTGCTTGGAGCCGAATCGAAGGACCTCTTCAACAGGGCGACCGACCTGTTCATAGACGAGACCATACAGAAACGCCCGCTGGAGGTGGGTGCCAACCTGATAGCAAGGACAGCTGCGGCGGCTCTGGAACTCCTCACGACACTGAGGGTCATGTTGAGGATGGACCTTCCGCTCCTTTGGGAACAGGGTCCCCTGGAACGGTCCGGTGTGATAGAGGTGTACCCGGTGGCCACCATAATCGGCAGGGTGGGTGCCGGCACCAAACTGAACTTCAAGACCAAGAGCGACATCCTGCTCCCCATACTCGAGATGGATTTCGGACTGGAGTCAATAGACCTTCTGGCAGGTTCCGACGACCACATGCTGGACGCGGCGATGTGCGTGCTGGCCGGGGCGGACTTCATCGAGAAACGATGTCACAGCCCGAAGGATTTCGAGAAGGCGAAGAGAGAGGGCTGGATATGGTTCTCCAGTTGATACGGAGAGCAGTATCTTCGAAATCCTGCAGGAGGTATTGCGCATGAGATTCCCTGTAGAGACTCTGACTCTGCTGATGCTGACAGGAGCGATGGAGGCCCAGGCACCGGACACCCTGTGGACGGAGACCTTCGGAGGCAGCCTCGAGGAACACTGCTACGACTGTGTTCTAACGTCCGACGGCGGTTTCGCCATGGTCGGTTTCACAAGTTCCGCCGGGGCCGGGGAGGACGATGTCTGGCTGGTTAGGACCGACTCCTCCGGCAACATGCTATGGCAGCAGACCTACGGAGGAACCAGCGACGACCGGGGATACTCCCTCGCCCAGACATCGGACGGAGGTTTCATCCTGGGTGGATGGACCTTCAGTTTCGGCGCCGGAATGGCCGATATATGGCTCATCAAGACCGACGGGAACGGCAACCTGGAATGGGACCGGGAGTTCGGGACAACCAGCGGCTTCGAGAGGTGCTATCCCGTAATCCAGACCTCCGACGGATCGTACGTGATTGCCGGGGAAACCGACAATAACGGCACGACTTACAGCGACATCTGGCTCCTGAAGACGGACGGCGACGGTGATATCCTGTGGGACAGCACCTTCGGAGGCGCAAGGGACGATTTCGGTCTGGACGTCATTGAGATGGACAGCGGGGATTACGCGGTTGCCGGATGGACCTGCTACGTGAACGGGACCTGCGACCTGAAGCTCTTCACCACCGACCAGAACGGTGTCCTTGTGGACGAATCCCTGATAGGAGGTGCCGGAACAGATCAGTGCAGGGCGCTGACCCAGCTCCCGGACGGCGATCTCATGGTGGTCGGCGAGACCAACTCGACGGCGTCAGGTCTCTTCGACGCATGGCTGGTGAGGGCGGATCAGGAGTGCAACCTGGTCTGGGAGAATACATACGGGAGCGACGGGCAGGACGATTTCGGCAACGACATCTGCATACTGTCCGACGGGAACGTCGCCGTGTGCGGTCTTACCAAGCCATCTGGCGGGATCAATGAGGACCTGTGGCTCTTCCTCACCGATACCGCGGGATCACAGCAGTGGCATACCACCTTCGGCGGTTCGGGATCCGAGACCGGCGAGGCTATTGTGGAGACCGACGACGGAGGCGTGGCCGTTGCCGGCTGCACCGGATCCTTCGGAGCCGGTTCCACCGATTTCTGGCTTCTGAGGACCGAGGGGTTCCAGTCCGTGGGACAACAGCAGGCATCTTCCGGATGCCTGCAGGTCCTCTCGGCCGCTCCGAACCCCTTCACGTGCTCCTGCAGGGTGACTGTCGGCTGTGCTGAAGCGGTTGATGCAGAGGTGTTCTCGATTGACGGAAGGCTGGTGCGCGAACTGCAAAGCGCTCCGGTAGCTCCGGGTACCTGGGAGATCCGCTGGGACGGTACGGCTCTCGGGGGAGACCCCGTTCCGCCGGGCGTGTACATCCTGAGAATGGTGACGGACGGTGGCGCAGCTTCCGTCAAGCTCTACAGAATGCTGATGTAGCGTCAGAACGGAGTGTGGCCGATGAAGAAATGGCCGCTGTTAGCTTTCCTGCTGATTGCCCTTCCAGCAGGCGCCTCCGCCGGTACCGTGGATGAGGTGAGGGCTTTCTACAACGAAGTGAAGGAGGATCTGGACGGGTATTACCTTACCGAGGTCGTGGTGAACCGGGACTACCTGATGTACCCGGCGCTGGGCAACTACCAGGAGACGCTAAGGTTCTACTGGAGGAGCGAGGCCGGGTTCGACAGGCTCGTTCTTGCAACATGGTCCTCCGAGTGGGCGGCGCACACTGAGTACGGCGAGGTGCTGTACCGTGTTGACGAGGTCAATGAGGGCGACCCGGAAGTGGTCGCATTCCAGTTCGTAGCCTTCGACAACTACGATGAGTACGGCGCCGAGAGCCGATGGTACTACGACGAAGGCCTCCTGGTTGAGGCCTCCGGAATCAGCCGCAGCCCCGAGGGCGAAGTACGGTTCGTCCCCGAGGCGGGCGAGGAGAGATCCTACGGCCACAACCACGAGGAACTTCTGGAGATGTTCATTTCGATACACCATTGATCATCTGGACAGCCCTGTCATGAGGGAGGAACATGACACCTCACGGGTTCAGAATGATGCCTGTCATCATGCTTGCGGGAACCCTGATCGCCGGCGGTGTACCGGACATACTGGATCTTTACGAACAGGTAACTGACCGTCTCGACGACGAATACGGCATTTACAGGACCGTACTTTCCGTCAACACCGAGGATGCCATCTACCCCGCCGTCGGCCATTACCAGGAGACTGTCACATTCCACTGGGCCTCCGAGGGCGGCTACTCATGGCCGCTGCTGGCTGTATGGACCGATGAGCAAGCCAATGCCTCGATATACGGTGAGATACTCTTCGAACACTCTTTTCCGGAGATCGAGTCAGGTCAGGACCAGGCCGTATACCAGTACGTCTTCCACCATGACTGGAACGGCGACGGAACCAGCTATACGTGGTACTGGTCGGACGGCCTGCCTCTGCAGAGCACAGGTCTCACAGTCACTGCGGAGGGCGATACCCTGGAGTTCACGCCCGAAAGTCCCGGGAGCTACTGGTTCTGCAGAACATCGAAGTACATGCTGGAACTCTTCCGACTCATACACGGCCGGTCGGGGCCGTTGAGGTGAGGAATATATCCCGGTAACAGGTGTATCACAGCAGGCATTTCAATGTGGAAGGAGTGCGATATGAGGTACCTGTGCGGAGTATTGCTCATGGCGGCCCTGGCGCTTGCCACCGGGGGTTGCGGGAAGGAAGAGGCCGAGTACTACGGCACCGTGAGCGTAACCGGCAGCGGCGCAGCCTACGGTGAGGCGGATGTCGCGTCCATAGTCTTCGGTGTGGACATCATCGAGGAAGATCCCGGAGTTGCCGTCGACAGGGCGGCGGAACTGATGGACCGGGCATTCGCCGCAGCACTTGAGCAGGGCGTGGCCGAGGAGGATATGAAGACCACTTCCTACAGCCTCTGGGCGGAGGAGCAGTACGACTACGCCACCTATGTGTACAGCGGTGACGTGAACTACCATGTGACCCACTACGCTCAGGTCGAAGTGAGGGATCTCGAACGGGTCGGAGAGGTTCTCTCCGAGCTGGTGAATTCTGGGTCGAACACGATTCAGAGCGTCAGCTTCAGGGTGGAAGACAGCCGGTCCCTGGTGGAGGACGCCAGGTCGTCGGCTATGGAGAACGCGAGGACTAAGGCCGAGCAGCTGGCTGCCGAGCTTGGTATGGAAGTGGGGGAAGCCACCTACGTGAGTGAGTACATGGACTATTACTATCCCATGTCAGGAGCGGCGGATTTCACTACCGTCAGCAGGGGCGAGACGGCTCCTTCGATATCCGCTGGAGCGCAGAGCGTATCCCTCAGCGTCCAGGTTACCTTCGAGCTGAAGCAGCCCCCGGGATCTCTGTAAAGAGTATATTCCTCCGTTTCGAACAGACCTTTGCAGGAATTGGATCGGAGGAAAACCACATGTCGAACTCCTGGGATGGTGTCCTGGAGACTGAGGAGTACAGGACGACCCTGGCCAGGGCCGAGGCCCTGGCCTCCGACAACTTATGGATACTGAACCCTGACAACGAGCGGGTCGAGAAGGTGGTCGGTCTCATGACAATGAACTACACCGGAACCGGCGAGTACTACTGCCCCTGCAAACAGAGCCACCCGCTCGACCCGGAGAGGGACACGGTCTGTCCATGCCCGGAACTCCGCCAGGAGATACGCGATACGGGACACTGCTTCTGCCGGCTCTTCTACCGCTGATGTCCCATTTTCGTGCCGGGCCTGGATAATGGGACATTATCAAATAATCTCAGCCTCAGATTGGGTTTCTGTCCGTAACTGGTTTTCGATGTCACTTTTTCCAGGCCCGGCACCAGAATGGGACATTTTTCAGGGTTGTCAATTTATTAGGTGGGCGTATATTCCTTGCCGAAGCTGCTGCTTCAAATCCAGCAACTCCAACGCCGATCCTCAGGTCGGCACAGACGAAAGGAGGTACAATGAGCAATTTGCGTAACCGGCAGGGGTGTCGGGCTACCTAGCCTCCTTAGCTCTTCACACTACATCTTAGCAGGACGGCAGGGGTAACCGCGCAGCGCCTGAGTCGCGTTGTACCCAGGGTATGGGTGCCCCTGCCGGTTTCTTATTAAAGGGTTGTATGAGTGTACATAAAGCCTGCATATCGCCCTTCTGACGGGCGGGGCTCGGTGGTCAGCATGGAGGGTTTATGGAAGAGATACTTTATCGCGAACTTCGGGATTTGGACATCGACGGGGTCACTCGAATGTGGCGGGAGAGCCTGGATGGCTGGCCGCCGGGATTCTTCGGCGGGTCCGGAATAACAGCAGAGACTGTGCGCAGGGAGGAGAGGAGTTCGAACAAGCTCTTCACAATCCTCGCGCTGTTCGGCGACAGGGTCGTGGGATACTGCCTGGTGAGCCCCTACGGCGGTGAGCCGGATGCCTCCTACGTGAACCTGGTAAACGTGGTGCCCGACATGCACGGAAGGGGCATAGGCAAGGCCCTTCTACTTGACGCTGTGGCTCGATCGTCCGAGCTGGGCCTTTACAGGATTGACCTGCATACCTGGCCGGCCAACATGAAGGCGGTCCCGCTCTACAAGAAGACCGGTTTCTTCTGGGTACCGGACACCAGCGTTTATATGCAGAACTACATGCCTTTTCTCCTGGGAATGAACGAGTTCAGGGATTTCCTGGAAGGTGAGGACTGGTACAGTTGCCTGCGCAGGGAGCTTACTGAGGAGCAGGATCGGCAGCGTACCGATTCCGGAAGGGATGTCTTCACCTACTGGTTCAGGATGGGCGACCGGGAGTTCCTGGCCGAGTTCGACAGGAGCGGCAGGATACTGTCCAGACTGGAGTACCCCGGTTTAAGGGCCTGCATCGAGGTGGACGACGGAAGGGACTACTTCGTCGGCCGCCAGTACACCGTGGAAATATCGGGCCATGGTTTCGACACCGCTGGCGTGGAAGTGGAATACAGCCATTCCATACGCTGCAGCGGGATCCGTGACGGAAGGCTGAACATGGAGCCCCTTGCCGTCAGGGTCGAGAAGAGCCCCTACGAGATCGCTGACAGGCTCAGGGTGGAACTCCCGGACGGACTTCCCGCGCTGGGTCTGGGAGTATGCGGTTCCGAGGAGGTCAGGCTCGCATCTCCACCGTTCCTCTACCTGGCTCCGGGCAGCAGTGAAGTATCCTTCGAACTCAGGAAGCTTTCAGGCAGGACCTCCGTCATCCTCAGCTGGTCGGTGGAGGGAAGGTCCGGGCAGCATGAGCTGGATCTGTCGGCCGATACCTACCAGAGCTTCACTCTACAGCTGCCGGAACTCTGTCGCGGAGTGCACCTGATGACCCTTCGTCTCGGGGAGTCCTCCCATTCGGAGACCGTGGTGCTGATAGTGGGTTCCCACACCGGTCCTCCCGAAACGGTTGACACCAGGGGCAGCGCCCTGGTCCTGGGAGGGGACATGGTTCTCTCCTTCAACAGGAAGGGTGGCAGAACCAGTGTCTGGGTACCCGGCGCAGGTGGAAAGCCCGAGAGACTGGGAAGCTTCTTCATCTGTGCCGGTCCACCGGTCTCGTGGAACTCCGATCTTCCCCGGCAGACCTATGAGCTAGAACTCGGAGAGGGCCAGGTCACCGGAAGCGCCTCATGGCCCTCAAGACCGGGGATGACTCACTTCGTGAACGTGAGGCTTGACCGGGAGGGATTCATCGAGACCTGCTCGCGGGTTCACAACGGATCGACGGAGCCCAGGACGGCCATGTTCAGCGCCGACAGCGGCTGGGCAGAGTGCTTCGAGCCCAGGACGGACCTCCTTCCCATGCCCGACGGGCTGATGGCTGAGCAGAGAGTGTACAATCAGGTGCCCGACTGGGCCGAGGACCTTACATCCTCCACTTCCGGACTGGCGGCCCCCTGGACTGGTGTCACCGGGGGGTGCGGTTCGGCCATGAATTACTTCCCCGGCTGGACGGAGCTGGAACACGACATGCCCGGCACCGGGCAGGAGACCATCCCTCAGGGGGGATCCCTCGTTTCTCCGCCTTTCATGATACTGTTTTCGAAGGGCGGTGTGAAGCATCTCCTGGCCAGGGCCGGGAACCTCGGCTGGAAGACCGGCGGATGGGACCGCAGGATACCCTTCTTCCGGCACGATCTCGAGCCGGTCATGGGGTCGGGAGCCGAGTTCACGCTGGGCCATCCGCTCCACGGCGGGAGGACCGGATCCCTGGAGATCGACGGTGAGAGGAAAGCCGGCGGCGAGGTAAGGACGGGCCACGGGCTGTCGGCGAAACTCGAGGGGAAGGGTCGCGTCAGGGTCGGACTCTCGCTGGCCGGAAGGTCCATGGAGTACCCCGTGTTCCTCGTTCAGAAGAATTCCTCGGTTGATAGAGCCGGAGAACCCCCGGGCGAGCTGCTGCTGACGAATGACAGGGTCAGGGCGGTCATCGATCCCCGGGCCTGCGGACAGGTCCATTCGCTGGAGATGGACGGGACCGAGTACCTGTTCTCGTCGCATCCGGTACCCTCGGAGTTCTGCTGGGAGAAACCATGGTTCGGCGGTATCGTACCCAGGGTCTCCGGTACCAGGGGTCACCCATACCCGCTTCAGGATTCGGTTCCCTTGGTCGAGGAATACACCAGGGAACATGCCGGTCTGAGCGAAAGGGGGTGGAGGATGTCCTGGCGCATCGACAGGCGGCATTACGGCTCGCTGTCGCTCACCTGGACCGTCAGTCTGTTCCCCTCGGTGCCTCTGCTCAGGACACTGCTTGAACTGGATGCGACGGCGGGTGCCTTCCATCCAGGCGAGCTTGACTTCCGTGGATTCCTGGCCCCCGGCGGCAGCCGTGACGGTGCACTTCTGACCTGTGACAGTTTTCCCGCCCTTGTCCAGGGAAGGGACCATGCGGGAGCCTGGACGGACATGGGGAAGTGGGCCCGGGTGGCCAGGGGGAACGCTTTCGTAGAGGGATACTCCCTGGGAGAAGGCGTCTTCTTCTGTGAGGACTATGGCAGGCATGGATGCCACCTATCCGTGATCGGGACCCACGACAGACCCAGGAGGATGGAGATGCTCTGGCTGTTCGGTTCAGTGCGGGAGGATGACGATCTGGCCCGGATCGTCAGGGCCCACAGATAGAATGACGGGACGCGGCATCAAAAAGGCTGTGTCCCGTTTCAGCGGGTTTTCATGAGGGCATTCGAAGGCTATCGGGCATTCTCCCGACCTGAAGCCACTGATCCGGTAACGGACTACGGACAGAACCTGCACGCTGCGAAGCTCCTGGAATCCTTGGCCTCCCTCCAGCCTGAGGCCCTCCGCCATGCTTCCTCTGAAGGTCTGTCCTCCCTCGGTCCGTCACCTGTCAGGAAAGGGCACGGAAGCAATGTGCCTCCAGCCGTGAGGAAAACGCAGCCGGCAAGGGGACATCCCCTGGGTTCACGGACGAGTACCGGCCGGCCTTCAGGTGAGAGCGTGTAAGGAGAGGATGGATGTCCAAGCGCCAGGTTCTCAACCCTGCCGATCGATTGACCCTCCGGATCGTATCGGCCGAAGACGACCTGTCTTCTCTTCCAGCCATTGAGTACAGCCAGTTCCTCGAATGCTTCTCCATCCCTCTCGGATGATTTCCACAGCGTAAGAACGACCTCCACCATGGCTGGGGAGCGCCTGCGGAGGGTGTCGATGGCATCCATTACATCATCGAAGCTGTCTCTGTCCCTCAGCGGCTTCCATGACGCCTCCGTAGCCGCCGGGATCGACACTATCCATCTGTCGACTTTCATCCCGGCGATCCCGCCTGTCAATCCCAGACCTATCGTGCTTATGGACGTCATCATGCACCGTTCCGCGGCTGCGGCCACCAGTTCCTGCAGCAGCGGGGATGCCAGTGGATCTGAATGTCTTCCCGTGAAATGCACCGTAACAGGTTTCGAAGGAGCCGAATCCAGCCATTCCTCAAGGAGGGTGGGCGCCATTACCGCCGGTACCTCAGGCCTGACGCAGCCGGTACAATGCCCGGTACAGCCCTGGGTGGGTTCAACCATTATCCCCCTGGGCATGCCTTTCACTCTGCAACCTGTGGCGGTGATGAGGAGTTTGAGGGGCCAGATCGGTCCCCTCCTCTTCAGGACCGTCAGGGCGGTAGCGGCGGTTCTCAGCATCCTCTGCCTTTCCACGGGGGACTTGGTTCGGGAATGTATTGATAACATGCCTCTGGTTCCCTGAACAGTAGCTTCCATTCGCTCAGGAAGGCTTATACGTTTCGCATCACTTGCATGGAGGGGAGTCGTTGTGGCTGGATGCAAGTGGATGATCCTCGCGCCTCTGTTCCTGGTTATCATCACCGCCTGCGGAGATGGCGGGGATGCCGAACTGTCGGCGTCCCCAGCTTCCGAGGATATCAGGATCCCCTTGATCGTGGATCCCATCGGTTTCGCCCTCCTCGGCGACGGCGGGATATGCGTCATCGATCCCTGGAGGGGCGGATTCCTCACCTGGAACGCCGACCATTCGTCCCAGGTCTCGGGGTTGAGTGCACAGACAACACCCCTGCTCTCTGCCGGGGACTTGACGATTCCGGGTTCGTCGCCGGACAGGCGGGTTACGTGAACGTCTACGGGGTCATCAGGGCGCATGTCCGAATGCTCAGGTACGATCTTCGGCGGGAACCTTCGCATGTCTGCATTGAGACAGGTGAAATCATCATACCAGATGGTTCAGAAGCCGCCCGCCTTCCCGTCCGGTTCCACCACCGGCAGTCCAGTCTCGCCTCGTTCCAGCTGGGTGCTGTCCTGCCATTGCCAAGGAAGACTACCCTGAGGAAGTTCCGTATCGTCCTGTAGTCGTCCTCCTCCGGGAAGGGTCTGCCCGGAGCTCCACTTCGACACCTCCGTTCACAGGGTCATCAGTATTATAATCCTGCAGGTCAGAGCTGCTGTTCCGGGACCTGTTCAACCGGGGGGATGCTTGCATGAAGCTTTTGCCGGTCGCAACGACCGTTCTGGTGTCGATTCTCCTGATATCCTGCGGTAGAAGGATACTTCCGTCCCATGAGCTGGTCCTTGACAGGGTTGATTCCCTGGAAACCGGTTTCTCTGGAGGTGTGCTCAGTATCGGTATACAGAGCAGTTTCGGTATCGGTTCCTGTATCCTGGAGTTCTCCGGGGAGGTTGCAGCGGATTCGCTGAGGGTGAGCCTGGAGTACGGAGAAGGGCTTGGGTATTCCATGTGCGAATACCTGGATGTCGTCGCCGGCAGTGGGACGTGTGATGCCGATACCCTCTTCAACGGTTCGGTCAGACTGGAGGCAGGATCGATGACGCTGCCTCTTGAGGGACCGGTGGATTCGGTATCGGTGACCTGGATAGATTACTACCGGTCCTGAGCCGTCCGGAGGACTGCCCGCCCCGCCGGGTTTGCCGGTTCCTGCCGGTCATCCTTTGAATACCCGCAGACGCATTCTGAAGAAGGGTCCGAAGAACTGCCGGAAAGGATCATCTGAATATACCGGTCTGCTTTCTCGTCGTGCCGAAGAGCTTCCCGGGTTCCATGGAGCTTTCTTGCAGCAGGCCGACAGGGTCTGAACGAACGTCGGGAACGTTGCTGGAGGGTCTTACCCTTGACAGCCCCTACCGTAGAGTCCTGCGGGCGTCGAGCCATTTCAGGTCATGGACTGATCATCGGGAGGGGAGAGTGACAAATGAGGGTACTGATACCGTTTCCTGTCGTTCTTCTGGGTACCGCACCGGTGGTACCGGGTATTGATATCGATGACACTTTCGGATCCCTGCTGCCGGAACAGGCTTTCTTCTCCCCGGACACGGGGGACGGGGGGCTCCTGGTCCCTCGACATGTCAATGATGGCCGACGGCACACTCATGATGGCGGGTTACGGGTCCTCCGGAAGGAATGGCTGCGACATCTTGGTGGGAAGGATGGACGTGGAGGGTAAACTGCCGGGTTCCCGGACCTTCGGCGGCGAGAACGACGACATTTCCTTCTCAACGGTATCATCCATAGATGGTCCTGTGATAGCTTGAAGTACCGCGTCCACGCCTGCCGCGAGGAACGATCTGCTGATCATGTGCTTGTCTCCCGAGGGGAACGAGATCTGGTCCCTGAATCACGGCGGACAGGGGAACGAAGCTGCCGAGAACATAACAGATGCCCCCGGTGGTGGTTTCTACGTGTCCGGCTATACTTCCATCAGGGGTTCGGGTGACACGGGCATCCTGGTACTCGGGGTTGAAGGGTCAGGACAGCTTCACTGAGAAGGCGGTGTATGACCTGGCCGGCTCGAATAAGCACCGTCTTCGGCCGGATTCATCTATTGAGAGGTCGAAGAGCGTCGGTATCGGGCCAGTTTATTCCGCATGTCCCCGCCGGGTCATGGAATGCTGCATCATTTGCGACAACAACGGGTCCGGGTATGGTACGCCGTATCACATCGACCTGATTGACAGCGCGGACGGGGTTTGAATATTCTCACAGTTCCGATACCGATCACCGCGAAGGGGTCCCATGGAAATCTCACCAGAGGTTCTTGACAGGTTCGGAATACCAAGGGTCTCCTCCCTATCCTTCATCGACGACCTCACAGGGCTCCCAAATCGGAGATTCCTCCGCAGGGTACTCGACAAGCTGATAGACACCGGAAGTCCGTTCTGCGTCCTGTTTATCGACCTGGACAGTTTCAAGCAGGTTAATGATTCAGCGGGACACGAGGAGGGGGACCGCCTCCTCCGAAGGCTGGGGGAGCTTCTGAGGGACTCCCTGCGGAAAAGGGACCTTGTCGCACGCTATGGGGGGGACGAGTTTGTGGTGATCCTGTCCTCCGGCGAGCGGGAAGAAGGAATTCTGGTGGCCGAGAAGGTGATCGAATCGATCGAGAGGGAGCTTGGTTCCCTGTGGGGTGTATCAGCCAGCATAGGCATCGCCTGCTATCCGGAACACACGATGGTGGCCAGTGATCTCATATCCATGTCTGACAACGCCATGTATTGCGCTAAGACCTCCGGCAGGTCGTGCTGGCGGTTGGCTTCCCCCGAGAGCAGCAGCGTATTCTGGCACGAGGATGTGTTCCTGGCGAGGAACCGTGAACTCGACAGGGCCACGGAGATACTGAGGGACCCTGACCGGAACTCCCTCCTCCTGATTACCGGCAGGATGGGATCGGGGAAGACCTCCTTCCTGGGTGTCGTCGGGGAGAAGTTCGAGGACAGGAGAGTTCTCAGGATCGAAGGTCGACCGGAGCTGTCCGAAATACCATGGGCGGCACTGTCAACCTCCATCAGGAAGCATGCGCCCGATTTCCCTGGAGTGCGCATGTCCAGCCTCTGGTCGAACCTGCTTGGAAGGCTTATGCCCGATGTATTCGGCGAATCCGATCTCAGGGACAGCATAATGGACCGTTTCGCACTTCTGGACGCCTTCTCCAGGCTCCTGCAGGGCTGGGCGCCTGTGCTGTGCCTGGTCGACAACGCCCAGTGGCTGGACAGAGATACGGTTTCGATGCTGAGCTATGCGCTGCAGACTGGTGTTGTATCGGGCTTCTCCGTATGTGCCGCAGTCCTCGAGGAGGATGATGACGGCGGTGGAGAGGTAGCGGAACTGCTGCGAAGGATACCCTTCGCACGGGAGATAGAGATGGGACCGATGTCATTGTTCCAGACATCGGAACTGATCAAGGGCAGGCTGGGCGTTTCAAGGGAAGTTGATGAGTTTGCGGGTACGGTCCATAGATTTTCCGGCGGTAATCC
Organism: Candidatus Aegiribacteria sp. MLS_C; assembly: GCA_002030045.1. GTDB lineage: Bacteria > Fermentibacterota > Fermentibacteria > Fermentibacterales > JCC-6 > Aegiribacteria. The sequence continues at coordinate 60,419 of LQBI01000007.1, forward strand.
GCTGTTCGCCTGCGAGTACATAAGGACCATACTGGATTCGGGCATGCTCAAGGTCGATGACGGAAAACTGCTGCCCTTCGCCCAGCCGGCCTCAGTTCCGGATCGAATAAGGAACATAGTCACCAGGAAGATAAGAACGCTGGGTTCCGAGACCAGGAAGCTGCTCCAGCAGGCTTCGGTCATCAGGAAGGAACCTCTGGAGCTGGACCTGCTCGAAGAAATGTCAGGAAAGACGGAGGGTGAGGTCCTGAGTTCCCTGGATGAGGGTAAGCGCAGTGGAATTCTGAGGACGGGTCCGGAAGACTCCATGTCCTTCTACTTCACGAACGAAGCCTTCAGGGAACAGGTTTACTCCAGCGCGGGAAGCCGGACCGTCACAGGTTACCATGCGCATGTGGCCGAAAGGAGGATTAGGGAAGAAGACCATCTGAATGCGGGCTATCACCTGAACAGGGCGGGAAGGAACCTGGAGGCCCTGGATATCTACCGGGAGGGCGCCGAAGCATATCTGCGAAAGGGACTTCCCGGCGCGGCAGTCTCATGCCTGGAGCAGGCGGACAGGCTCAGCCGCGAAATACCGGAAGCAAAGCTCTCCTTAAGCGAACTCTGTGATTTCAAGTACGATCTGCTGAACGCCTACAGACTCGCCGGGGACTGGAAGAAAACCGGAGAGATATCACTCCAGCATGCATCCCTGGCCGAAGAACTGGGACGGACGAAAAAGGCTTTGTCCAGCAGGATCCTGGCCGCCGACTGCCATAGGATGGACGGCAGGTATGTGGATGCTCTGGTCGAGCTTGAAAAACTGGAACCCGGTCTGGAAGGTCTGTTTCTGGTGGACCTGCTGACAAGGGAAGCGGACAGTCTGAGCCGACTGGGAATGGCCGGGAAGGCGATGGAAAGACTGGACAGGGCCGAAGCCATCCTCGAGAGTGAGACCGGGGACACGTCCGTTGCCAGAGCGGACACCCTGCATCAAAGGCTCATCGTCACGATATCGGTGGAGAGAATGGACGGGATCGATGGACTCATCCGCGAAAACCTCGCGGTAGCAGAGAGGAATACCTGGATACCCTGGTGGAACTTCTACGACATAGCCGAGACGTACCTCCTCGCCGGGGAACCGGGGTACGCGGTGGAGGTTTTCCGAAAGGCACTGGACAGAGCGGAACTGACCGCCTCCCTGCACGGTATCATGCTGATCAAGGCCGAAATGGCGGATGCCCTGTTCCATGACCTTCGTCTGGAGGCGGCGTCCGGTATCCTTGATGAGGTCGAGGATCTCGCACGAAGGTTCGGAGAACTCAAGGTCCTGGATGATGCAACCCTCATAAGGGTGGAACTCTCCATGGAGACCGGTAACCTTGGACTTGCAAGGAACGGAGTGAACGGACTACTGTGCAGGCGTCCGGAGGACCCCGCAGCCGCAGTTGTGAACTCTTTCCTGCTGGAACAGGAGAATGATCTGGAGGGTTCTCTCGAAGAGATTCGAAGAACCCTTGATCTCCTGCAGGGCAGCAGCATGAGTTCCATAATCGATACTTCGGTCATGACAACTCTGGACGAGATAAGACTTCAGGAAGCATGGACCTCTTCTCTCATGGAAGGTTCCGACTTCGAGGCAATTATTCGCGGAATGATGCCCGGTCTCAATCGCAGGGCATCCTGCAGGGCCGCTGGACTCCTTGCCGGCTGGCTTCATGAGAGAGGCAGGACCGAAGAGGCGGAGGAGATCATCTCGAAGGCGCTGAATAACCCGGACTGGAGCAGGATGAGACTGTTCCGTTACCGGAACCTGATAATCCGGTCCCAGTGGGACATAGAAGCGGCTGAGGAAGCCCACGGGCTGATACGGGACTCCTGATCTCCGGAGCGCTCCTGAAACCGTCATACTGTAATGAAGTCGATATCAACACTCCGGCAACGCAAATGTTCCGTTTTCCGGGCCAGGAGCATGCTTCCGCCCGGAATCGATGCAGGAATGTCCCATTTTCCGGGCCCGGCACGAGCTTCCGGCCGGCACCGGAATGGGACATTTTCGGAATGGAACTTTTCCGTTATTCTTGGAGTAGCCCATGCAGACCCGATAATTCCAGAACCTGACAGAGGAGGATTGACCAATGAAGAAAAAGGCTGCTCTGACTTTCCTCTCGATCCTTGCGGTATCAGTCGCAGGATGCAGCATCGACGATCCGCTCACTCTGCTCAGGTGCAGGTTCAGGGTCGAGAATACCGAGGATTTCGCCCTGGCCGGGATCCTGCTGGACGATCTGGAATCCCTGTCAGCGTCCCAGGTTGCGGAGCTTGTCTCCCTGTGGGCCTCGGGCAGCTTACCCGTGGATTTCACCCTCAATATAGGCATCTTCAATCCCAACGACGGCTCCACAGGTCCGGACATCATTCCGGTATCCCTCACCGAGTTCGTCTGGGACCTCTATCTCGATACCGATCCCGAAGACGGTTTCGACACCACCTGGGTAGCTTCCGGGACTCTGGCACAGCCCCTGGAGATACCGGGTTCCGGGGAGACCGTCCTTCTGCCGCTGGACATCAGCTTCGACGCAGTTGCGCTCATGAGCGAACTGGGCGCGCTGCAGTTCATAGACCTGGCTCTGGCGATAGGAGGAATAGACTCGGGTCTCAGGGACGACGACCACCTGGGCAGGATACTGGTGGTGGGGGTCCCGACCATATCCACCCCCGTGGGGCCGATGACATACTCCGGTGCCCTGAACATCAATCTGGACTGGGTGGACTGAGGTCCCGGTCTCTTGCCCGTTGATGGCCTCGTTTGTATTATTGACCTCCATCAAGAGGCGGCGTAGCCAAGTGGGAAGGCAGAGGACTGCAAATCCTCCATTCATCGGTTCGAATCCGATCGCCGCCTCCAGCTCTTTTCCCGATTGGTCGACATGAGAAGGATCCCGATCTGGCTCAGCATAGCTCTGGTAGTTTCAGCTTCGGCCATGACCGTGTCGGGTTACATCTGGGGCGATCCACTGGTGATATGGCAGAAGGCGGCAAGCATATGTCTCGAGTGCATCGGGGTAGGGTGACGGGACCGACCGGGGAATGACCGTTCGGGAGAGGTACAGGAAGTCGGTCCAGCTGGGGACCCTGGTCCTTACCAATCTGTACCTTCAGGGCTGGATCCAGGGGACCATCTTCACGGGCAGGTCCAAGGTGTTCCCGATCCCGGGCCTCCACTGCTATTCCTGTCCCTCCAGCGTACTCACCTGCCCGGTGGGTTCCATGCAGAACATCCTGTCCTACGAAGGATTCCTGGGCGGCCTGTCTACGGGACGGCCCGACGCGGTCATCCTGCTTGGAATAGTGGGCTTCCTGCTGGTCCTTGGCTTCCTGGCCGGCAGGTTCGCCTGCGGCTGGTTCTGTCCCTTTGGTCTTCTCCAGGACCTGCTGTACCGCATACCGTCCCCCAAGTTCGGGATCCCCTCATCCTGGCGGGACGCCAAATATGCAGTTCTCCTGATATTCGTCATATTGCTGCCCCTCACCCTCAGGACCGTACCCGGGGCCGGCGGCGACCCGTGGTTCTGCAAGGCCGTCTGTCCCGCCGGGACCCTCACCGCAGGAATACCCCTGGTTCTGCACGATGGAGGGGAGACGCTGCAGACAGGCTTCCTGTTCACCTGGAAGACCGTTGTCATGGTGCTTGTCCTGTTGTGGGCAGTGACCACCAAAAGGGTTTTCTGCAGGGTCATCTGTCCGCTGGGCGCCTTCTGGGGTCTGGCGGGAAGGGTGTCGGTATTCAGAATGAGGGTGGACAGCAGCTGCATAAGGTGCGACAGATGCCGGGATGTCTGCCCGGTGGACATAGCCATATACAAAGAACCGGATTCGGCGGAGTGCATAAGGTGCGGGAGATGCATCGACATCTGTCCCGTGGGCGCCATCCATCATGACACGAGGAGGGGGGACGCTGAATGACCCCCCGCTACGGGAGAGTGTCTGACTACCTCTGGATACTCATCGTCGCAGGCTTAATCTATCCGGTGGTCAGGTATTCGACCGGTCCTTCATTGAATGCCGGACCCGTTGAACAGGGTCCGCTGCTCGTGGGGCTTCCGGCACTGGACAGCCTGCTGGAGGATTCCAGGGGAAGGCCGGTGCTGATGAACTTCTGGGCTACCTGGTGCACCCCCTGCATCGGCGAGCTTCCCGGCATCGATAACGTCTACCGCTCCATGCAGGGCGAGGCCTGCGCCGTGGCGGTCGACATCGGCGACCCCAGGCTCGAGACGGTACTGGACTTCAGGGAGGACATGTCCCTGTCCATGCCCGTAGTATGGCTGGACGAGAATGACGCTGCGATCCTCAAGGGAAGGTGGGACCTTCCCGATGTGCTTCCGGTGAGCATCGTGCTGGATGCCGAGGGAACCGAGACCGTAAGGGTGGCCGGTGTCAGGGACGAGAGTTTTTTCCTGGAGGCCCTGTCCGGGATCGTTCCGGAGGACACTGCTTCGACCGGCACGACTTCCGATGACCGGCTCCATATAAACCTCGTGGGAACCCCCGGCGATTCCATGACCGCCGCTCTGATGGACCTCTCGCTGGAACTCGCAGGCGAGGATGGAGTCGATTTCTTCGATCCGGCGGCACCGGCCGACAGCGCCATGATGATGGAACTCCACCTTCCGTTCACAGGTGTTCCATACGCCCAGCCCTGCATCGGTTCCGCATGCGGCAGGATCTCGAGGACACCGGAGGAGCTGGTCCTGACCGTGGGCTCCCTGGCAAATTGAGAAAACCCGCCGTATCCGTCCTGCTTCCCTTCAGCAATGACGCAGAGTACCTGGACGGTGCTCTGGAGTCGCTCTCCTGCCAGACGATGGAGGACTTCGAGGTGCTGATGGTGGACGACGGTTCATTCGATGGCTCGAAAGCCATAGCCGCCGACAGGTGCCGGTCCGACGGCAGGTTCAGGATCCTCCGGAACACCGGCATCGGCCTTGTGGACGCCCTGAACTCAGGACTCTCAGAATGCCTGGGAGAATGGGTGGCCAGAATGGACGCCGACGATGTCTGCGAGCCCGGGAGACTGGATGAGCAGCTGCGGGAAGCCATGGCCAGGGGCCCGGGAACTGTTGTGACCTGCAGGGTCAGGTGTTTTCCCGAGGATGGAATAACCGACGGGTACAGGTCGTACGAGGAATGGATCAACAGCCTGGTGTCGCCCGAGGAAATCCAGAGGAACATCTTCGTGGAGAGTCCTGTACCGCATCCCACTGCATTCTACCACAGGGAGAGGGTGATCTCCGAAGGAGGCTACATGGAGCGCATTCTGCCGGAGGACTACGAACTGTGGCTTCGACTTTGGAGCAGGGGATACCGCTTCAGCAGGGTCCCCCTGGTCCTTCTCAGGTGGAGGGACAGGCCGGACAGGTTCTCGAGGCATTCACCCGCCTATTCCCTCACGAACTTCTACCGGCTGAAGGCCAGATATCTCCGATACGTGCCCTGCATGGCCGGGAGGAGGGTGTTCGTGGCCGGAGGAGGGCAGACAGCGCGCAGGCTGGGAAAATGCCTGCAGGAGAATGGTTTCTTCATAGAGGCTTTCCTTGTCCCCGGCCCCCCGGGGTCGCGCTCCCGGCTGCGGGGCAGACCGGTACTGGACACCTCGGTCCTGGAGAACAGGCGGGGAATACCGGTTGTCATAGCTTCAAGGGAGCCCGGGGCCAGGAAAAGGATCGCAGACCTGCTGACCGGAATGGGACTCAGGGAGTGGCACGATTTCCTGGCCTGCGCGTGAGGGGGCCGGGTATTTTGTCAATTCAACTTTTAGGATATATTAAACAGCGAGGGTTTTCAGATCGTGACCAAAACACTTCCGGGAGGTTGAAATTGAAGATCAAAGAGGAGATGAAAGGCGATGTGGTGGTCATAGGTCTTTCAGGAAAGGTTATCGGTGGTCCCGAGCTGGTGGAGGTCAAGGACGCCTTCCAGAAAGCCGTCGACCAGGGACACAGCAAGGTCCTCCTCGATCTGGGCAAGGTCAGCTGGATGGACAGTTCCGGTCTCGGAGTGATCGTCTCGGGTCACACGACCCTCTCCAGGGCCGGTGGAGCGCTGAAGATCCTCAATGCCACGAAGAAGATCCATGAGCTTTTCATAATAACCAAGCTGATAACCATCTTCGATACCTACACTGACGAGCAGGAAGCGCTGAAGAGCTTTGGAGACTGACCGTGCTACCCATTGAGATTCGCTTTCCCAGCGATCCGTCGGTACTGGAGCCGGTGCAGCAGATAATCGAAGCTGTTGGAAGGTCGGCCGACGTGGAGGAGGACGAGCTGTCCTCACTTTCCGTAGCGGTTGTGGAACTGGTGAAGAACGCAATGGAGCACGGGAACGGGAACGATCCCGACAAGATGGTGACTGTCAGCTTCAGCATTTTCCCCAACAGAATACGGTTCCTGATAGACGATGAGGGCACTTGGGAACCGGAGAAGGCCCTGGGCTTCAATCCGGGCGAGGGGGACGAACTCCTTTCCACGAGGGGGCGCGGCATACTCATCTCCCGCAATCTGGCCAAATGGGTCGAATTCGGACTTACTCCGGAAGGAAAGACCAGGGTAACGCTGATCTGGCCCATTGCCTGAAGGTAACCGTTCCAAGTGAACAGCTTTACTCTATCGGTGGTTTTCGAGGGCAGGGAACTGCCCGGCGGTATCGAGAGCGTTCTCCGGGCCGACGTACAGCAGCTGGTACCGCCCAGGTGGGCCGATTCCCTCCTGATCACCGAACCCGGGAACGGTATTCCCGACGGCCTTATCCTGGTGGTGAACGGTAAACTCTCGCCCAGGCTTCGGAGCCACTACTACCGCTGCTTCAGGCACGGCGTGCCGGTCACCGCGCTCTGCTACCGCAGGGAACCCGAGGACGACGCCGTTGTAAAGGCGCTTTCGGCGGCCGACCGCTGCTGGAGCTTCATGTCGGTGAACGACGGCCGTGAGCGGATCAGGACCAGTGTGCAGGAATGGCTCAAAGGACTCAACCGGGAATCTTTCCCCTACCCCGAGGGCCGTGACCTCATAGACTCCTACGGTGACGTCGAGGTACTCGAGGTGGACAGCGATTCCCTGGAGAAGGCCCGGGAGGTCTTTGTCCGCAGGGGTTTCGTCTGCCTCAGCGGACCACTGGGCGCCGGCAAGACCACCATTGCCCGCAAGCTCCTCGGTGAGGCCTTCGCCTCGGGTCTCAATCCTGTCGAGATGATCACCAGGGACCTGGATTTCCGTGAAGTGGTACGCCTGCTTACGGGTCCGGAGGACTGCGCCGTGTTCCTCGACATCGATACTCTGAGGCGTCTGGTGGGCATCTACCCGTCCCGCCTCTGGTCGCTGGTGATATCCCTCATGATAAGGGCCACCGAGACCAGGCACAGGCTCATACTCGCCACCTCCTCGACGGAGATCGCCGGAATATTCGCCGGCCACGACGACGCCCACGTGAACCTGCCGGAACCATCCAGGGAGAGACGGTGGAGGCTGGAGGAGGGCAGGCAGGCTCTGGAATGGTTCAGGGAGATGGATTCCCTGGACAAGGCCGAACTGCTCCTCATGGCGGCTTTCGACCCCCTGGTGGCAGAGGCCGTCTTCAAGAGGGTCCTGTTCCGGCTCCTGGACCGGCTCATGGTCCAGGAGCGCAAGCGGTTCCCGACCAGTGAAGAGCTTGAGGACTTCTATCTGAGGAGCATGGCTTCCCGAGGGATCGCTCCCTTCCGCAGGATCAGTGGAAAGGGGGAAGTGTACCTCGCCGTGAGCGATTCGGTGAAGATGTGGGCCATCGACCAGGGCATCAGGGAGCTTCTCGAGAAGGATTCCCCGGTCATCAGGGCTTTCATCGATACGCTGATGGAGAACGAGGAGCCCAACATCAGGAGGGCCGGCTACTTCCTCGCGGGCTTCTACGGAAGCCTCTCCGACGAGGTCAAGGCGAAACTGCTCCTGCATATAGCATCGGAGAAGACCCGTCTCGTGCTTCAGGATGTTCTCAACACGCTGCTCAGCCGCCGGGAGGACCTGGACGATTCCATAGTCAGCATGTTCGGTGTGATGATGGCAAGGGGCAGCGGGGAGGTGAGGGAATCGGTAGCTGAGACACTGGGCCGGAAGTGGGTCCTGGAGTCCCGAAGGCTCCGGGGCATCGTGGAACAGGCCGCAGAGGACCCCGAGCCCTCCGTAAGAGGCAGGTTCCTGGAGGGCCTCACTATGTGGGGGATTTCCGGAAGGGGCATGGAGATGTACAGGTCCTTCCTCGAGGATGATTCCTTCGAGGTCCGGCGGGACCTGATGCTCCACCTGGGAAGCGAGTTCCCACAGCTTGATGCAAAGGAGCTGGCCGTCCTCAACGATGTGCTGGAAAAGGGCGACCCGCGTCATATGACCAGCCTTATAATGGGGCTCCTGGACAGGAAACCTGAGGATTTCAATCAGGTGTTCAACGACCTGCTGTGGGTGCTCATGGAGAGGCTTCCACCCGGCGGCAAGGGACAGCTTGCATGGAGGATAGGCGCCAGGCTCAGGTTCTTCAGTCCCGAAGTCAGGGCTTCTCTGAGGAGCGACCTCAGCGAGGAGGACACGCTCCTTGTCACGAGATGCATGCTTATGAACTACTCGTTCCTTTTCGAGGAGGAGAAGAGGACCCTCTGGGAACTCGCAGGGGAGAGGACAGCCAGGAACAGGGAGTTCGCCAGCATGGTCCTCCGATACTACAACATCATGGAGGAGGAAATGAGGGACAGGCTCCTCCGCAGCGTTCTGGAATCCGACAGACCCGAGGGCAGGGACGCCCTGAGCCAGCTTGTATGCCTAGGCAGGACCGATCTCACGGAGGCTTCGGCCAGACTGGCCGCCAGCATTCTGAAGAGCAGCGATTTCGAGAAGAGGGCGGCGCTGCCCTTCTTTCTGCTCTGGAACATGGAAGACCTCGGCGGTACGGCGGAAGACTGCCTCGGATCACTGGTAAGGGATCCCTCGTCCTACGTCAGGAGAAGACTGGCTTCTTCGATCAGGGACCTGGGCGGTGAAGACGGGTTTTTCACGGAACTACTCGATTCGCTGGCATCTGACGAGAAGCGGGCGGTGAGGGCCGAGGTGGCGCTCTGCCTGGGCGAGCTGGAGAAGGCGGATTCCCCCGAGGTGAGCCAGGTCCTGGCCTGCCTGCTGCGGGATGAAGATACCTTTGTACGTCTCAGCGGTCTTTCCGGTCTGCTTAACAACGTGATGGTCTCCCGGGACAAACTCAGGCCCATCATGCTCTCGGCGCTTTCAGACCCGGCTCCCGATGTCAGGATCGAGGCTATCAAGGGACTTCGGCGGCGCCCCGACCTCCAGTCTGCGGAGGGCGTGGACGGAATTCTTGCGGACCGTTTCGCCGACCCCGACAGGAACGTGCGCATGGAGGTGGTACGCCTGGTGACAGATACTCCAGGGCTGCTGGGTTCCGAGGTGATAAGGAAGAGGATGCCGGACATCCTCCTGGACAGGCTCTCCACGGGACACGCCATTTCCGAGGAACTCAACATGGCAAGGAAGATACAGCTCGATCTACTGCCCGACCGCCCTCCAACCCCCGACAAGTGCGACATAGAGATATTCTACAGACCCGCCAGGGAGGTAGGCGGCGATTATTTCGACTTCTTCCAGCTGCCGGACCGCAACCTTGGCCTGGCCATAGCGGACGTGGCGGGCAAGGGGATCCCGGCGGCTCTCACCATGGCCGGCCTGAAAGGCAACCTGAAAGCATACGTCCAGAGCATCTATTCGATCAGCGAGATCATGCAGAAGGTCAACGAGTCGTCGGTGCTGGGAGAGGGGGATCCCATTATGACCGGACTCTTCTACGGCGTTCTGGACACCGATTCGGGAACCCTCACGTACGTCAACGCAGGCCACAATCCCCCTCTCCTTCTCAAGAGGGACGGTGCAACGAGGTGGCTGGACAGGGGCGGCCTTATTCTGGGACTGTCGAGCGGGGCCAGGTACGAGCACGAATCCGTTGGAGTCGATTCGGGAGATGTCCTGGTGCTGTACACCGACGGCCTGACGGAGGCCATGGACCATTCGGGCAGGGAGTTCGGGACCGAAAGGCTGATGAGCGTGGTCCGCGAGAACAGGGACCTATCAGCCCACCAGATCTCCAGCGGCATTCTCGAGGCAGTCAACGGTCATGCCGGAGAACTGTCCCAGAGCGACGACCAGACACTGGTAGTGCTGAAGTACAGATGACCGGTGGTGCTCAAGTAAATATGACCGGCGGTGCTCAAGTAAGTATGACCGGTGGTGCTGAAGTAAAGATGATCGGTGGTGCTGAAGTAAAGATGACTGGTGGTGCTTAAGTAAAGATGAGACGCACGGTATACCTCCTTTCGGACTTCGGGGAATCGGATACCTATGTGGGGCAGATGAAGGCTGTGCTGGATTCCCTGGCTCCCTACGGAACGGGAATGATCGACCTGACCCATGAAGTGGAGCGCGGATCGGTCACCGAGGGCGCCTTCCACCTCCGGGCAGCGGCGCCTTTCCTGCCAGCAGGTTCGGTGGTGCTGGCAGTGGTCGATCCCGGAGTGGGTACGGACAGGAGGGGACTGGCGGTCATATCCCGGGGTGTACACTTCGTCGGTCCGGACAACGGGCTCTTCGGCCTCCTGGAAGTGGAGAAAGCGTGGGAGCTGCCTCCGCCGCCTTCGGGATCGAGCCGCACCTTCCACGGAAGGGATCTCTTCGCGCCGTCCGCGGCGAGGATACTCCTGGACCCGGGCTGGACCGGTTCCCTCCGGCCTTTGTGCCCGTCCACCATGGTCGGTACCGGTGTGGAGCTTCCCTCGCTCAGGGATGGAGGGCTGGAGGTGACCGTGATCCATACGGACCGATTCGGGAACGTGGTGCTCTGGATGGACCCCGATGAATACGAAGACCTGGTACCCTCCGGCGTGGTGCTTCCCGACGGCGGGGAACGGTCACTGACACCGGCGGCGACCTATGGCACCAGCCGGGGACTGCTCTACCTGAGGGGCAGCCAGGGGTTCATGGAACTGGCCTTCAGCGGCGGCAGCGCAGCAGGAGTCCTGGGCATCTCTCCCGGGGACAGGATCGTGTTGAGGTTGAGCAGGGCATGAAGTACATCAGCCTGCTGCTGCACGTGTACCAGCCGCCTACGCAGGACATCCGCCTGGTGGAACGTATAGACAGGGAGTGCTACCGTCCCCTTTCCGGGCTGCTCGCCTCCTCCGGGCACGGGGTCGGTCTCAACATTTGCTATTCCCTCACCGAGCACCTGGAGAGGCTGGGTTCCCCCACGCTGGAAAGGCTGTCCTCCGCGGTGGACCTGGAGTTCACAGACTCCGGAGCCTACCATCCCATATTCCCCCTCGTCGACCGTGAAGATGTTGTGAGACAGCTCAGGCTCAACAGGGAAGGGAATTCCAGGGTGCTCGGAAGCGTCTACGCACCATCCGGAGTATTCCCTCCCGAGATGGCCTATTCAGAAGCTCTGCCCGCGGTGTTCCGTAGCCTGGGGTACTGCTGGACGGTCACCGACGACCTCCCCTGGGCGTCATCCGGCAGAAAGGTGCCCTGCGACAGCATCCCCGTTTCCCGGGGAGTTTCCGTGCTCCTGCGCAGCAATTTCTGGAGCAACAGGATCTCCTTCCACGGTGAGGACGGAAGTAAGACGGCTGACGAGATCCTGAGCGGAATGAGGAAATGGACAGGGGAGGGGGACGCATACCTGCTTATAGCAATGGACGGAGAGACATTCGGGCATCACCGCAGGGGGGCCGTCGAGAACTTCCTGGCCCCTTTCCTGGAGAGGATCGAAGTTAACCCTGACATGGAACTCGTGACTCCGGGAAGGCTTCCGGACATATTTCCGGAACTGCCCGTACCCGTGCCGTCGGGCAGCTGGTCCACCACGGCGCCGGACATGGCCAGAGGAGTTCCGTGGCCGCTGTGGGACGACCCGGACAACCGGATACATGCACATCTCTGGAAACTGCTTCGGGAGGTGAGGGCCGCGGCACGGTCCTGTACTTCGGAGAGGGTTGCCAAACATGCGGATAAGATGTTATACTCGTGCCCGTTTTGGTGGGCTTCGGAAGGAAGGTTCGATGCACTTCAGGTCCGCCGGGGCCTGATGGCCGTTCTCGAGACCGCCAGGGCCGTGTACGACGAGACCGGTGACCGCGGAATGCTGGACAGCGCGCTCACATCCGCATTCACAGTACCGGTGGTAACCGGAGAGGATATTGCAGATGCCCAAGAAGGATAGGACCTTTGCCGCGAAACTGGCCCACGAGGCCAGGACGCTTCACAAGACCGACTGCCCCGTCTGTGGCAAGGAACTCGTACCGGTGGTCCTCTACGCCGCAAGGTACAACGAAGACGGACACTGGAGACCTCAGCGCCGCAGGGTCAAGGTCTGCGACTGCAACAGGGAAGAGATCTACGGTTAAACAGGTACCGCAGCATGGGTACATCCGGGGCTCTACTCCTCACGGCCGGTTTCGGCACGAGGGCAGAGCCCCTTTCTCTTGTCCGGCCGAAATGCCTTCTCCCATGGGGGGAAACCACTGTACTCGGTTTCCTGGCGGAAAGGGCGGCTGCGCTGGATCCCGGCCTCATAGCCCTGAACGCCTCACGTTGTCCCGAGCTTGTACTCTCGGCGCTGGACCAGGTGTGGCCGAGGGATAGATGTCGCTTATATTTCGAGGAAAGGCCGCTGGGTACTGCCGCGACGCTGTCCAGGCACTGCGGGCTGCTGTCCTCCGGTACATGGATGCTGGGGAATACCGACATGGTGATACCGGAACTGGACCTTCACGCGATGCTGAGAAGACACAGGGAGAGCGGTGCGGCGTGGACGGCGCTGACGGGTGTGTTACCTGCTGGAGGGGATTACCGCCCCCTTCATGCGGACCGTTGCGGAAGGTTCGGACATGGCGGGGAGACCGGTACTCACTACCTGGGTATCAGCTTCATAGAGCCTTCGGTCTCCAGGCTCGCCATGGAGACGCAGTGCAGCGGAGGGCTCTTCACGGAACTTGCGCCCCTTGCGGCCGGGAAATGCGGGGACCTCCTGGTCTTCCATCATGAAGGCCGGTGGCTGGACATGGGCAGGATGGAGCGTCTCAGGGAGAACATCCTCAGCGGAGGCAGTTTCGTTCATCCCACGGCCTGCATCTCCAGCGACGCGGTCCTCAGCGGATCATATCACATAGGAAGGGGCTGCATGCTTGGTGGCGGGACCGAACTTCATGACAGCGTGATGCTGGAGGGTTCGACGCTGGAAAGCGGCAGGCTTGAGAGTACCATACTTTCCTGGTACTGCAGCAGCCCGGAAGGAAAACCAAGGTGAAGGCGATGTCACCGGAGCTGGCGTCCTGGCTGCGCGGCCGGACGGACGACAGCGTAACAGTGAAGAGACTGCACGGTGACGTATCCGGAAGGCTCTTCTGGAGGGTCTTCACGGGGAACGGTACGCATGTCCTGATGGACAGCGGCAAGATACCGGTCTGGCCATGGATCGACATACACGAACTACTGAGGGCCAACGGTTTCAGGGTCCCCGCCATAAGGGAGATCGATACCCGGCGTGGATGGGTTCTTCAGGAGGACCTGGGCAGCCGCAGGCTTCTGGACGTTGACGACGGTCAGTACATGAAGCTCCTGGACGAGGCCTCGGACATAATCGTCGCCATGCAGCGGAGACTGGACGGAAGGACCTGCGCCGATTCCATAGCCGGCAGGAGGAGCTTCACACCGGCTTTCTTCATGGCGGAACTGGAGAACACCCTGGAAACCCTCTTCTTCAGGCTCCTGGGAGTGCCGATGAACGAACTCCTGGAGCTTCAGAGGGAGATGAGGACCCTATGCGAGAGCATCGATCCCTCAAGCGTCTTCGTCCACAGGGACTTCCACAGTTCCAACCTCATGGTGGTTGACGGCAGGCTGGTCATGGTCGACTGGCAGGACGCCAGGTTCGGCCCGCCCGCCTACGACATAGTGAGCCTTGTTCGGGACAGTTACCGCGATCCCGGTCACGTCTGGGAGGACAGGGCCAGGAAATTCACGCTGGCCAAGGGGAACATGAACATGTTCCAGATAGCAAGGACCGCATGCCAGAGGAGTCTGAAGGCCACAGGCACCTTCAGTTTCCATTACAGGAAAACCGGGGATACAAGATACCTGGGTTACATCCCCAGGACCCTGAGATACCTGGCGGACTACGCACGTATATGTCCGCAGCTCGACGGCCTGGTGAGGAAGACCTACAGAACACTGGACAAGTATCACGGCGAGATAGACCTGAGGGATTTCAGGTCCGCCAACATTCCCGAAGTCCGGAGCAGATGAGATAATGAGCGGATCGCACCAAAAAAGGATACTCACCGGGGACAGGCCCACGGGTCCCCTCCATCTGGGCCATTATGTGGGTTCTCTGCAGAACAGGGTCAGGCTCCAGCACCGGTACGACACCTTCATAATAGTCGCCGACGTGCAGACCCTCTCCACCAATTTCGACCATCCGGAGAACCTTCCGGCGGACGTCCGCCAGGTTGCCCTGGACAACCTGGCAGTCGGTCTCGACCCCGATTCGGCAAGCATATTCGTGCAGAGCATGGTGCCCCAGATAGCCGAGCTGACAGTCTACTTCTCGATGTTCATTACTGTGAACCGGCTCAAGCACAATCCGACAATCAAGACCGAGGCCGGTCAGTACGGCTTCGAGGACAACATGACCTACGGTTTCCTGGGGTATCCCGTAAGCCAGGCTGCGGACATCCTCTTCTGCAGGGCGGACCTGGTCCCGGTGGGGGAGGACCAGCTTCCTGTGGTGGAGGTTTCGAGGTTCACCGCCCGGCGTTTCAACGAACTCTACGATACGGTCTTCCCCGAGCCTGAGGGCCTCAGCGGCGATACGGCCAGGCTGGTGGGCCTGGACGGTCAGGCGAAGATGTCAAAGTCCCTGGGGAACTGCATCTATCTCAGCGATACAACGGAGGCGGTCCGCACCAAGGTTATGTCGGCGGTGACCGATCCCGCCAGAATACACAGGGACGATCCGGGGCATCCGGAGATCTGCACCATCTTTTCGTACCACTGCGCCTTCAACGGCGGCGAGTCAGCCGACATCGGGGAACGGTGCCGCGCGGGGACCATCGGGTGCGTGGCATGCAAGAAGAGGATGGTCCAGGTGATAGAGGAGCTGCTGGAACCGATACGCATGAGGCGCGCGGAGTTCCAGAGGCCCGGCATGGTCGACGAGATCCTTATGGCCGGGACCGAGAGGGCCAGGACCGAGGGCGGCAGGACCATGGACATGGTCAGGATGGCCATGCACATAGACTACTTCGAGGAGCGTGACCGGCAGTGAAGCTCTACAACAGCCTGACCCGCAGCCTGGAGGAGTTCGAACCCCTGGACCCGCCGTATGCGGGAGTCTACGTCTGCGGCCCCACTGTCTACGGGCACAGCCACCTTGGACACGGGAAGACATACGTCTCCTTCGACGTGCTGATAAGGTACCTGCGCCACCTTGGGTACAGGGTGAGGTACGTACAGAACATAACAGACGTGGGACACCTGACCGACAATGCCGATTCAGGCGAGGACAAGATCGAGAAACAGGCCAGGCTGGAGAAGCTTGAACCCATGGAGATAGCGGAGAAATACACCAGGTCGTATTTCGAGGACATGGACGCGCTGAACGTCCTGCGGCCGGATATCTCCCCGAGGGCATCCGGCCACGTGCCCGAGCAGATAGAACTCGTGAGGACGCTGCTGCGGAAGGGACATGCCTACGAGGTGGACGGTTACGTCTACTTCTCCGTGGAGAGTTTCCCCGAGTACGGAAAACTCTCCGGCCGAAGGCCCGAAGAGCTTATGGCCGGAACCAGGGTGGAGATCGACGAGGGCAAGAGGGACCCTAGGGATTTCGCCCTGTGGAAGAAGGCCGGCCCCGACCACATCCTCAGGTGGAACTCTCCCTGGGGCTGGGGCTATCCCGGCTGGCACCTGGAGTGTTCTGCCATGGCCATGAGGTACCTGGGCGATACCGTGGACATTCACGGCGGAGGCCTGGAGAACATATTCCCCCATCACGAGTCGGAGATCGCCCAGAGCGAGTGCGCCACCGGCAGGCAGTTCGTCAGGTACTGGCTTCACAACAACATGCTTACCGTGGACGGGCAGAAGATGGGCAAGAGCCTTGGCAACTGGATACTCCTCAAGGACCTCTTCGAGAAGTTCCATCCCATGGTGGTCAGGCTCTACATCCTGAGGAGCCACTACAGGAGCCAGCTGGACTTCACCGATACGGGTATGGGATCTGCGCTGAGCGGGTTCCGAAGACTGGCCGCGTTCAGGTCGAGGCTCGGAGAACCGGAGGGGGAGGATGGAGCGCCTTCGGAGGATACGGTCGGTATGCTGCGGGAGGCCGAAACCGTTTTCATGCGTTCGATGGACGACGACCTCAACACTCCGGGAGCGCTTGCCGCCATCTTCGACATGGTAAGGGCGGGGAACTCAATACTCGATGGGAACGATCGTCCAGCCGACAGGAAGGCCATGGCCGGCGCCATGGACCTCATGGCGGAGGATATCCTGGGCCTGGACATCAGGGGCTGGTCGGCATCTTCTGACGATACTTCGGAGCTCTGCGGCATCCTCGCCGAGGCCAGGGGGACACTCCGCAGAAGCAGGCTCTTCGAGGCAGCCGACAGGATGCGGGATCGTCTGGAGGAGATAGGCTACACCGCCAGGGACCTTCCCGACGGAGGGAGCGAGATCACGAGGAGGTGAGGGCCCGGTCACTGGTCCCCGGTCCCGCCCCTTTCCCTCTTGGACCTTATCCGGTCGGAGAGTATCGATTCGATGAGCCTGCGGTTGTGGGATGCCGTGTCCGCAAGGGAGGCGAAGAGGAATAGAAGTACCGAGAAGGTTATCAGGAAAAGCCCTCCCAGACCTACCGCGGTGAAGGGCGATATACGACCCACCAGTATCCACCTGGTGAGGACGAACAGGTCGGCGGCGATTCCCGTGATGAAGAGGACCAGGGCCGGGATGCCGTAGAACTTCCAGGGCCTGTGGTCGTGTGAAATTGAGTACATGGCCGCCAGGGACAGGAATGCGTACCTCCAGAGGCTGCGGGCCACCCTTGAATCGCCGTGGGGCCGCCGGCCGAGTACCCTTACCGGCACTTCCATGATGGAAAGCCCCTTGCTGGCCAGGTCTATTATAACCTCCTGGGTGTACGTGAACCTGCTGAAGCTGGAGAGCTTCTCCAGGGCAGCCGGACCGTAGGCCCTGAATCCGCAGGTTGCGTCGTCGATGTCGATGCCCGACAGCCTGCTCACCAGGCGGGCGACCCTCCTGTTGCCCCATACCTTTATTCCCGGCATGTCGGGCAGGAGCCCCCGGTCCGAGAACCTGCTGGCGGTGACGAAATCCGCCCTGCCTTCCAGCACCGGTCCAAGCAGCAGGGGTATGTGGGCGGGGTCGAACTGGCCGTCGCTGTCTATGGTTACCATCGCGCGGTAGCCGTGTTCCCTTGCGTATTCCAGGGAGGTCCTGAAAGCCTCGCCCAGGCCCAGGTTCCTGCCGTGGGAGACCACCCTGGAACCCGCCTTCCCGGCCCTCTCGGCGGTGGAGTCCGTAGAGCCGTCGTCCACGGTCAGGATGTCTATCCCTGCACCGAAGGACTCCCGGGGTATTCCGGACACGACCTGGAATACCGTCGTCTCCTCGTTGAAGGCCGGAAGGGCCACCAGCACGTCAGCCTTTCTTTCCATGAGCGGAAGATATACCATGACCGGGGCCGCGGACAGTCCCTTGCCGAAGAGCCGGTTTTGTATTCTTATTCACCGATGACGGTCTTGGTCTATGCTATCTTTCTTCCGGTGGCGGCACTTTCCATCAGCGGATGGGGATCGCTGGCGCTGCCCCGCGAGGGCGAGTGGTCCCGGAGGTTCGGGGCGGGTACACTGACGGTCTTCTTCCTGACCGCCGCCGCCGGATGGTCCGGTGTCCTCGTCCCCGTGGTCCTGTGGACGTTCCTGGCAGCCGGGCTTCTTCTCTGGGCGATATACGGACGGTTCGGAATGCCGAGAAAGACGATTCTTCTCATCCTCTCCGGGCTTCCGGTGATCCCGCTGGTGATGCTTCCGCCGGCATCGAGGGATGCGCTGATCCACCACCTCTACCAGGCCAGGCTGTGGCTGGACGCCGGCAGGATAGTAAGACCGGAATGGAGCGGCTTCTTCAGCTACCCCTACCTGACGGAGACACTCTACGCGCTGACCGGAGGGACCTTCGGCTTCAGGTTCGCAAGAGCGGTGAGCTTCCTGGGGTTCCTTGCCGCCTGTTCGGTGCCCTTCACCTGGTTCCTGTCCAGGGGAAGGAAGCGTGAAGCGCTCTTCTCGCTCCTGGTGCTCCTGAGCGTGCCTGAACTCTTCAGGAACGCTTCCTGGAGCTACTCGGACTCCTTTCTCGTCTTCTTCGCGCTCCTTTCCTACAGGGAGATGACCGGACCGGGCGGCAGGCCCGTGATGGCCGTGGTCTGGGGGGCGGCTGCAGCATGCTGCAAGTACAACGGCATGCTGGTCCTGGTTTCAATCCTGGTCCTGCTTCCCTACTATTTCCGCGGCATCTCGAGAAAGGCACTGGCGGCGTCGCTGCTGGCCGCCCTCTTCGTCTGCGGCTGGTGGGCCCTGCCCAATCTGCTGCAGTGGGGTAATCCCGTTTACCCGCTGATGGAGGGCCTCTTCGGTCCTGAAGCGCAGACAGGCTCGAGGGAAGCCGGCTATTTCGCCAGCGCCGGGTTCGGGACCTCGCTGCACGGTCCCCTGGATTACCTGCTGCTGCCCGTGAGGATGTCGATCCACGGCAGGTGGGACGACCCGGTCCACTTCGACGGGGCCAGCGGACCCCTTCTGCTGGCCGGGGCCATAATGGCTCTCCCCGTCCTCAGGGGCAAGCGGAGGAAGTTCATGCTTCCGATCCTGTACCTGCTGCTGGCACTGGCTTTCAAGGGGCAGGCGGTCAGGACCCGGTACATGCTTCCCGGGCTGGCTATGCTGGCCTTCCCTGTCTCCGAGACCCTTACCAGTCTGACCGACCGTTCCAGGAGCAGTCTCGTAAGGACCTCCACCGCTGCGCTGACCTCCGTGTGCATTGTCTGGTCGGGAGTGATGCTGGCAGGGCTTTACGTGGACCAGAGACCCTTCGATCTCCCTCCGGACGGGGATTACCTGGAAAGGGAACTGCCCCATCACCGGTTCTTCGAGGAGTGCGACCGTTTCGTCTCACCGGATGATACCACAATGATGATCAATATAGGCAGGGTCTTCTACTATCCCGGGCACGCTGTCTTCGACGAGCACAGGGCTCCGCTCGAACTGGTCCGGATGTTCTGGGCAGGAATGGACTCGGAAGATGTATCGGACTCACTCAGCAGGGCGGGGATCGATCTGGTCGCCGCCGACATGTTCCTGACTTCGATCAACGTCCCGCCCGTGCTGGAGGGGGAGGAACTGGAGAACTGGCGGGAATTCGTCTCCCTCGGACTGGAACCCCTCCTGACGGTGGACAGCTACGTCCTTTTCAGGCTGCGCCGGTGAGGCAGCCGCCGCAGATACGAACTTACCTGTCTGTTAATATTAAAGTGAATTGTCAAGGACGGCAAAGATCTCTTCAGGGCAACGTACCGGCGCCTAGTCCTCCAGGGAGTCCAGTATCCTGTTCAGGAGCACCTTCTCGTCGTTGATGTTGTCCAGGTCTATGGGGAGTGTCGAGAGGGCATCGATGTATGCCCGTATTATGGTGGCCTTCGTAATCCTCTGAGACCTGTGGTGTCTGTCCCTGTTCTGCGTAACGGTCCTGGCTATCCTGGTGAGGAGTTCCTCCTGGTCGGGCCTGACCGGAACGGTGAGCCTGACGGTGGGTTCCTCGTGGTCCTGGATGTCGGATATCCGCGATATCAGCCTGGATGCGCTCTTCGGATCAGTTTCCATTTCAACCTCCGGGTGAGGAAGATACAGGGTTTGACAATGGCAGTCAAGTGAAGTATGAAATTCCATAGTTATGAATTTAGGGTATTGACGCAGGGTCCGAAACATGGTAAAGTTCGAATTAAGAAGATGAAGGGCGGGAATTTTGGAACATTGCGCTGATCGTGAATGCCCTATAAATTATTCATGTCGCACTGATAATATCGCCGGAAGGGTGATGGAATATTAAATGAGGTCGAAGGGCCACCTGAAGAAAGGAAGATAATGTTCATCTTCGGAAGATCAGGCGGGGGATCTGTTGGTCTTGATATCGGAAGCCATTCTATCAAGGCTGTCCAGTTGACGGGGTCCAGCAAGGCACTCACCCTCTCCAGCTATGCCATTCAGGAACTCTCTCCTGGGACCATAGTGGACGGCGAGGTCGTCAACCGAGAACACCTGATAGATACGGTGCACGATGTCATCCGGCAGGCCGGCATCAAAACCAGCGTCAAGAGCATACACAGCGCCGTATCCGGGAGGAGCGTCATCGTAAGACGGATCCCGATGGAGAAGATGTCGGAGCAGGATGCCCGGCAGGCCATACAGTGGGAGGCCGAGCAGCACATCCCGTTCCGGATCGACGAGGTCAGTCTCGATTTCAAGATCATAAACCCCGAGATCGCACCGGGGCAGATGGAAGTCCTCCTGGTGGCCGCCAAGAAGGAAGTGGTCGACCTCCACAGGGGAATACTCCAGGGCGCCGGGCTCAAGCCGTCCACAGTCGAACTCGAGCAGTTCTCGCTACAGCGAGTCTACCAGCACGCCTACAAACCCGCTGCCGACGAATGCGCCACAATACTCAACATAGGCGCCGAGGTCACCAACATGGTGGTGGTCAGGAACGGTCTTCCAAGCTTCAACCGTGACCTCTCCATAGGCGGCTCGAGGTTCATCGAGGCTCTCCAGAGGTCCCTGGGTCTGGAGTACGATGTAGCCCTGGGCGTCCTCAAGGGCAACGTCCCCGAAGGGATATCCTCCGACGAGGTCCACGCAGCCATCGGCAAGGTCATAGAGGAACTCTCCACCAGCATCAGGCGTTCCTTCATCACCTACCAGGCATCCGGTGAGAACACCCGCATAGACAAAATGTTCATAAGCGGAGGCTGCGCCCTCATGCCGGGGCTCGCATCGATACTCAGCGAGCAGCACGGGCTCCCTGTTGAGCACCTGCAGCCCTTCAGGAACATCACCATCCCGGAGGACGTGATCTCCGACAGCGAGGTCGACTCCCTGGGAGCGATCCTGGCGGTCTGTACCGGGCTCGCCCTTCGCGACTACGAACCCAGTCTGGTGGACATCAACATACTGGAGGAGCCGGAAGGCAAGAAGAAGAAAGCAGCTGCGGCACCGGCCGAGGCCAGGTCAACCGCGCTCCTCACGGTGCTGGCCATCATTCCCTTCATAGCCCTGATAGCCGGAGGCGTACTTGCCTACATGGACTACCAGGACCTGAAGGACAGGGAAGTCGAGCTCAACCAGGAGATCCAGCAGGTCCAGGAGCAGATCGCTCAGCTGGGGATCCAGCTGGACCAGCAGGCTGAGGCCGAGAGGCTCGAGGCTGCTGTGGAGAGGAAGAGACAGCAGATTGTCGACCTCTCCCTCGACCAGAAATACACCGTCTACGTAGTGGAGTACCTCTGCAGGTCGCTGTATCCCGAGGTCATCACCCCTGGCACCAGGATCGACAAGGGAATATATCTCACCAGCATGGTGGTCATGCCGGAACAGGTGAGCATAGCCGGCGTTGCCAAGACCTGGGGCGACATCATCGAATTCCAGCAGCAGGTGGTGGAGATAATGCCCGACGGCAGAACACCGCTCTTCACGCTTGACGAATACGGGCAGACCTACACCCTTGCTTCCGACCAGGCCAGGACGGGCAGCAGGAGGTACAATTTCGAGATGGTGATAGGAGTGAATTCGAACTCCCTGGCTCCGCTGGTGGGTGAGTTCGCCGGTGAGTCCAGGGAATTTACGGGAGCGACCGAGGAACCGGGCGGGACCGAAAGCAGTCCTGAGCAGACAGGGGAGGAATCATGAGAAGTTACGTTTTCACGGCAGCGGTTATGCTCGTCCTGATCGCCGCCGGGTGCAACCCGGTGGGCATGGACGACACCAGGTGCTACGTCCTGGGAAGGATATTCGAGGATGCTTCCCATACCACCGGTGCTGAGGACGTCGGAGTCTTCACGATGGGTACCCAGGAGTCCTACACGACGATGACCAACGAGAACGGTGACTTCTTCATCGAGATCCAGCTCTACCCCGAAGTGGGCACCGAGCAGGGAGGGACGTCCGGCTCGGTCACCTTTGGGCTGCAGGCAACCTACACGGGCGGGCCCGGTACTATCCAGTACATCTACGGCAACGAGGACGAGTTCGAGTTCACCCTCTTCGGAGGAGACACGCTCAACGTGTACGACATCGACCTCACGATGTTCAAACCGGTGAGCTGATGATCCCGATGGGATATAGGAAAATAAAGGGGGGTTGAGATATGAACGCCTATCTTAGAGACCCCAGGTTCTATGTGATGATAGTCGGTATCATCCTGGTCGCGGCATTGATATATCTGTATCCCAGGGAGATCTCAGGAGATATCAAGCAGAGGATCGAAGAGGCCGAGCAGAACCTGGAGATGGAACAGGCGGAGCTGGCGTCGCTGCAGGCGGGAACGGCTTCGGACCTGGCCATACTTGAGCAGGAGATAAACCGCCTGAACCAGCAGCTGACGGAACTGGACAGGTACCTTCCCAGGAGCTACGACCAGGACGAGGTACTGTCCATGCTCACGGAGAACGCCGAGAACAGCGGACTGCAGATATACGAGCTGACGCCGCTGCCTCCCAGCACCCAGGGAGACTTCCTGGTGTACGCGTGGCAGATACACCTCACCGGGCGCTTCCACAGGCTCGGTGTCTTCCTGGACCAGCTGACCCAGCAGATGATGATAACCTCCGTGACCGATCTCACGGTCATTCAGAGGAAGGCTTCCGACGGAAGCTACGACAATATGGAGGCGAACTTCACAGTATCCGCCTTCGTGCAGCCATAGGGGAGGGAGGATAGAGAGATGACACTTAAGAGCAAGCTGACCTTCACAGCCCTCCTCGCATCGGCTGTGATCCTGATGCTGCCCGGCTGCGGCGACAGCGGCGGTCGGGAAGCGGCTTCCGCGGACCCCGGTACTTCGATCACCGTGGTCTCCGATCCCGATGTGCACGGCTGGATGGAGATGGCCCTCTCACAGGCTCCCCCCGTGATGGCGGAGACCGGTGAGAGCACAGCCTGGATGCTGTTCGACGGGGGTAACCTGCTTCGTTTCAGCACTCAGAGCGGGAGGTGGAATTCCTACACTCTCGACGGTCTCGGCGAAGTGGTGGATTTCCAGCTCTGCGGCGATTCCCCGGTACTCCTTACGGAGGACCGGATCCACATCTTCGACGAGGAACAGGTCGAGACAGTTTCCGAGACTCTTCCCGAGGGGTTCGACCCGGTGGAGTTCTCGGTCAGCGGCGAGGACCTGGCGGTACTCGGAGCCGACGGCGGCATAGCCGTGATGAACGACGAGGGTTTCTCGGTCTACCGTCCCGAGGAACAGGTGGATCCTGCGGGTTTCCTGCAGAAGGTTGGTCCCGACTGGATCTACATGCTTCAGGGAGGCGGCCTGGTATTCTTCGACCCCACGATCGCCCTCTGGCAGTTCGAGGAATCCCCGGCAGGGGAAATGCTGACCTCCTCCAGCAACATCCTCTTCCTCGGGATGAACGACAGCATCCTCGTACGTACGGCCCCCGGCGAATGGACGTTCCATGCAGGCGGGAAGCTCTTTGACGGAGGGCTCGTCCTGAACCCGACGGGTGTATCCTCCATAATGTCACCGGGTGACATCATAGCCGATTCCCCCGCCATCGCGCCGTCCAGCATGCTGGCGATGGAAGGTTTCCGCGAACCCATATGGGCGATGGACGACCTTGGCATGACGGTGTACTCGAGCCTCGGTATGGTCGAGACGAGTCTCCCCTACTACGAGACACAGAGGGTTTCCTGCTCCATGGCCGGACAGGGTTCCGGCGGCATGCAGGGCAGCCCCGCCTCCGTCAGCGACATGATCCAGTCCGGAGGCGGCACTTTCAGGATCTACGAATCGGTATCCATCAGGCCCGATCCGTTCACCGAGTTCTCAACGGAGACAAGGGACGCCAGGCGCGATCTCGAGACCATCTCCGTCGAGGAGTTCAGGCTTGTGGGCATAACCCTCGATCCGGTGGGCGGCGACCAGGCAATGGTGGAAGATGGCATCGGAGTACCCTACGTGATCTACGAAGGTACTGTTCTGGCCAACAACTCCCATGTTGCGGAGATCACAAGTAACGAAGTTATCGTGATACAGGATGTTATTGTTGATTACAGCGCTAGGGGCGGAGGGGAAACCACGATCCCGACGATCTACTCTCTGCGTCTACATGAAGAAGGTGGTCTGTGATGCGTCTGCTAACCGTATGTAGTCTCCTGCTGCTGCTTGCCTTGCCTGCGGCGGCATACAGGGTCACCAATATCTCCGTGGCACCCAGCGGTGACCTGACACAGGTTACGATCACCGCCGACGGGGATATCTCGTACGAGCGGTTCCTGCTGACCGATCCCATGAGGATAGTGCTGGACATGGGCGATGCCGTCCACGCACTCCCGGCCATGGACTTCTCCGTGGCCAGGGGCGGGGTGATGTCCATAAGGACCAGCCAGTACAAGGCTCCGCCGGATGGCATAGTCAGGATCATCATCGATGTGAACGGCGAGCTGGTCAACTACAACGCCAATCTGGAGGGCAGCCAGCTGGTTCTGGAGATACAGACAGATCCCGCAGGCGTCCCGTTCGCAGAGTGGGCAGCCTCCTCTGCTGCGGTCACCCCGGTGACCTCCGGCGGCAGCGTGGCCCCTCTCTCAGCTGCAGGATCCAGCCTCTCCGGGCAGACCATAATGTCCTCTTCAAGAGGGATACGCGTCAGCGAGAGCGGGCACCAGGTCGAGGACGGCTTCCCGGTGGAATGGATCGGGACCGGCGGAAGGCGAATAACCATAGACGTGGTGGATGCCAACATCGAGACGGTGATGAGAGCTGTCTCCGACGTCAGCGGCATGAACATCATACTTCCGGAGGACTACACCGCCACAGTCACCGCCAGGCTCCAGAACGTCGGATGGAGGGACGCCCTCACCGCGATACTCCATTCACAGGGACTCGTGGCCAGCATGCAGGGCAATGTCCTCAGGGTCATGCCCAGGGACGATTTCTACGATGAGATCAACCAGATGGCGACCACGAGGGCCGATCGCGAGAACCTGCAGGAACTCCAGACGGAGATATTCGTCATCAGGTACGCAACGGCCAACAGCATAAGCAATGCCATCGGAACGGCCCTCTCCGAGAGAGGCCAGGTGTCGGTGGACGACAGGACCAACTCCATCATAATAACCGACATCCCGTACAAGCTGGAGGAAGTGGGCAGAATGATGCCCATCCTCGACAGCCCCACGGCCCAGGTCATGATAGAGGCGAAACTGGTGGAGATAGACGCCAGCTACGCCCACGAGCTGGGTATCGACTGGTCCCTTGGCAATCTGAACAGGGCCAACGACATCACCAGGGCTGGAATGAGCACAAGCGGACTGGGAGTGGGAGACCGGACGGGAACGATATCCTTCAGCACCATCACCAACATGTTGGACGTCAACGCAGCACTGACGATGCTGGAATCCGAGAACCGCGCCCACATACTCTCGGAACCCAGGATCGCCATAATAGACAACATGACAGGCTCGGTGGTATCGGGGAAGGAGATCCCCCTCACCCTTCAGGATGAGAGCGGGAACACCTATATACAGCTCTACCAGGTGGGTGTAGAACTCACCGTCACGCCTCACATAAACGCCGACAACAACGTGACACTGGAGCTGCAGCCCACGGTCAGCGACCTGTCCGGCGAGGCGACCTCTGCCCAGCAGCCCATTATCCTGACCCAGAACGCCAACACGACGCTGATGATAGACGACGGCGCCACGGCGGTGATAGGCGGGATCATGAGGAACAGGCAGACCACGGTAAGGAACTCCATTCCGATACTCGGTGCCATACCGCTGCTGGGAGACCTGCTCTTCTCGTACAACTCCGAGAGGGAGGAGAGCACCGAACTCGTCATCTTCGTGACGCCTCACATAATAAGGCCCTACTAGAGTACAACAGGCCGGAGTGATCAGGATCGGGCGGGGAAAGTGGAAAGGACACCTTCTCCGCCCTTCCTGCAGCTGCTGCAGGCCGACCTCCTCACTGGTAAGGGGCGCCTTCCTGGATATCGCCGGAGAGCGGATGGTGTCGGGTGCTGTTGTATGGGACCTCTGCGCCGGTTCAGGCTCAGTTGGGATAGAAGCGCTGAGCTGGGGAGCTTCCCACTGCGTGTTCATCGATCGGGACCCTGAGTGCACCGCGTTCGTACGCGGTTTCCTGAGGGCGCACGACGCCAGGGAGTCGGCTACGGTTATCACCGGCGACCTGCGCAAGTATATTAGGCGCCTGGGAGACCGTCCCGGGCTTGTTTTCATAGACCCGCCCTATGCGATGAGCGGGCTCTACAGATGGATAGAGGACACTGACTGGTCCTCGGTACTGGCTCCGGGCGGGGGGGTATTCGTCGAGTACGGAGAGACTCCCCCGGCGGACATCCTGTGGAAGGTCCGCAGGTACGGCGACAGCTACCTGAGGTACATGATCGGCGAAGGAGAATGACGATAGTCTATCCAGGCACCTTCGACCCGGCCACGCTGGGTCACATGGACATAATCCGCAGGGCGGGGAAGATATTCGGCGGCATCGAGGTCGCTGTGGTGAGGCGTTCGGGGAAGCAGCTCAGTTTCTCCATAGAGGAGAGGGTGGAGCTGATGAGGGGTTCCCTGGAGGAGGCGGGTCTATCAGGGATCAGCGTGACTTCGTTCGACTGTCTTCTCGTCGAGTACATGCGTTCCAGGGGGCTCACCACGTTCATCAGGGGTCTCAGGGCGAACTCCGACTTCGAGTACGAGTTCCAGATGCAGCTGATGAACAGGAGACTGGCTCCCGATATAACCGGTCTGTATCTTATGCCTTCCGAGGACAACATGTACCTCTCCTCTACGCTCGTTAAGGAGATAGCGATGTACGGGGGAGACGTGAAGACACTCGTTACAGAATGCGTCAGGAAGGCCCTCGAAAGACGCTTCGGATGATAAGGTAACCGACCAGGGAAAGACGGTGTAGACTACATGCAATACTCCAGGAACATAGGTCACCTCTCTCCTTCCGCTACACTTCAGCTCAGCGCAAAGGCGAAGGAGATGCTGCAGTCGGGGCGGGATGTTGTCTCCCTGTCGGCAGGTCAGCCGGATTTTCCGACTCCGGCACCCATAGCCGAAGCCGCCTTCAGGGCGATAAGCGAGGGAAAGACCGGGTACACGGCAAGTTCCGGCATTCCCGAGCTCAGGAAGGCAGTGGCATCCGGCTATTCGGCCAGGAGGGGACTGGAATGGTCCCAGTCCGAGGTAATAGTCAGCTGCGGCGCAAAGTTCAGTCTTTCCATCCTTATAGCTTCGGCCATCAATCCGGGTGACAGGGTCCTGCTCCCAAGACCGTACTGGGTGAGCTATCCCGAGATGGTACTCACGTGGGGAGGGATACCCGTGTATCCCGAGGGAGACATCAATGGGGACTCGATAAGAAAGGCCGCCGCTGAAGGAGCGGTAGGAGTCCTGCTGAACTATCCATCCAACCCCTCAGGGTACGTCCCAACAGTCGAAGAGATGAGGAATATCGCCGACGCCGTTGCGGATACGGGGATTTGGGTGATATCGGACGACATATACGAGGACCTCTGCTACCTGGACTCAGGAACACCCCACATCCTGGACGTCAGGCCCGACCTGAAGGAGAGGACCGCCGTGGTATCCGGTGTGTCGAAGACCTATTCGATGACCGGATGGAGGATAGGTTACTGCCTGTGCAACGCTGAATGGTCAAGACTTGCAGGCATGCTTCAGGCGCATACCACCTCCAACCCCTGCTCCATCTCCCAGTGGGCCGCCCTGGCCGCCCTGGAGGGCAGTGCCGAAGCGCAGAGGGCAGAAATGCTTCAGGCATTCAGGAACCGCCGTGACCTGATATGTTCTTTACTTTCGAACGAAGAACGTTTACAATTTGAGAGACCGGAGGGAGCGTTCTACGTGTTTGCCAGGGTCCTGGTGGAAGGGACGCTTGACAGTGCGGAGTTCTGTGGAGAACTTCTCGAGAAGGAGGAACTTGCGATCATACCGGGTTCCGCTTTCGGCGCCGAGGGGTATATTAGAATATCCTTCGCGGCAAGTGATGAGGATATTCGGGAAGGTGTGAGGCGACTCGGAAGATTCCTGCGCGGGAGGTACGATACATGATAGTCAGCTGTCCGAAATGCCACTCCAAGTACAACATTCCCGAGAAGAGGATAGGGGACTCTCCCAAGAGGTTTCGCTGCAGGAAGTGTTCAGAGGTGTTCATCATCAATCCTCCCGAGACCGACAAACCCGAGAAGAAGCAGTCAGTCCTGGAGGAAAGCAAGGAGGAGAGGGCTGCCAGGTTCGCCCGGGTCCTTGCCAGCGACATGCTCATCTACAACAAGGACCTCATCGAGGAAGCCCGCATGAAAGGCACCATCCCCGAGGTGATGGGACAGGAGATACAGAAGTCATGGGAACTCTGGAAGTCCCGTTTCCCCGAGGCTTTCGAGGCGAAACCCGAAATATTCAGCGACGCCCTCAACCAGTTCCTTGCGGATGGGGAAAAAGTATTCAGGGCGCAGGATTTCTCCTAGGCTGGCCCTGAAACCGGCTCATTATCAGTGCTGTATTCCCGAATTACCTAATGAGCAGTCGCATGAAGCAAGACTTCTCA
>LQBI01000008.1 GCA_002030045.1 Candidatus Aegiribacteria sp. MLS_C
TAGGGTCCATCCCCGCCTGCGCGGGGGAGCCTCTTGTTGAGCTATCATGTCTCTATCGTAATAGGCTATTATTACTTAATATATTTGGAATTACTATAGTAGTATTACTATTATAACTTGAAACTCAAGTAGACTTACCAAGTAAAAAACCTTCATGATCGGTCATTACCTTGGGTGGCACTCCCAAGCATTGTATTCCCTGTCCTCCTGGCTCTCTACTGTCCTGCCATGTAATGATGATGGAAGAATCGGATTCATGCAGGTCTTCGAACCATTCAGAACATACTCTCCAAACCCGTTCACGGACAGCCTGGTTCATTATGGGCGACGTATATATCCCTGGACCGATCTCGTACATGCATGATGCCAGAAACCCTCGGATCCGTGGCGCAACACTTCTTGTTACTATAACCGTCATAGGCATTTACGGATCCTTCTTAAGAGGGATATCCTCAAAGAGTTTCTTGATCCGATCGATCATTTCAGGTATAACGTTCTTCTCTCGCATTGCATTCCCCGCGAGTTTCCTCGTTATGCTCTCAATGCTACCTTTCATCTGTTGTCTGAATTTAGATACCGCTTCGAAAGCAACGGGCAGGGTGATGCTGTCCCTGAAAAGGTCTGCGATATCAAGGCAGAACGATATCCCCGAATCCTCATGGATGAAACCAAGCTGTGGTATGGTACCGGTGGCTGATACCGCTATCATCGCAGCGCCTTCGACGGCTGATGCAGCATGATTGATCGCTTGATTAGGCAGATCGCTGGCATTCGGGTTGTTCCTGTCGTATCTCCTGCCGTTCCAAGTTATGTTGAACTGTTCCGAAATCCTTTTGTACATAGTCCTTGCACGGGAGCCCTCCATCCCCCTTAGAACTTCTATCTCGGCTCCCGGGAATATCTCTCCCAAGCGCCAGGCATACATCCTCCTCACAATCTCGATCCTTCTACCGCTTACTTCGGCCCAAGCCATGACCTGCTGTCTTGCCAGTCTGGAATCATCTGGACCGAAGGGCATTCCTGCGTAAAATCTTACACCGTCTTCTCCTGCTGCTATAAGCCCGGTTCCGTGACGGGAGAGAAGTCTGAGTACATCGTGACTCACTGTGCATCCAGGCCCAAGTATGATGACCGATACTGTCTGGAAGGGGATAGCGTACACTCCTGCCTCGAGGTCCTTGAATCCGACTGTCGTAAACTGCAACGTGCCACTCGTTACGGTTAGATTGCCTCTACACAGCCAGAGAATGCCATGTCTATCTGCATGAGGTATTCTTGCCGTTTCCAGTCCAAGTCTGCCTGGAAGCATGCCATACATCTCCTGTCCTCAGATCCGATGAGATTGGTCCTATCGATGAACCCTCACGCTCCGGTCAGATCAAGTACGAGTTTCAGATCAGCTCAGAGGCTTAAGAAGAAGCATTCCAAAACCGAATGCCCTGTGTCTGCCTATTCCTCTTTTCATGAGTTCCGCAAATGATTCGGGATCATCTACTTCTAACACTCCCCGGAAGGTCGCATCAGGACGTTCAATAGAACAGGATCGTCTATCGCTTACATGTCTGCGCCGTAAGAGTTTCTGACGTATGAATCCTGTCATTCTAAAGTCGACCAGCTTTGCTCCTCCGTTACGATCGAGATGTGAGGCAAGCCATTCTCTGTATACCTCCCCTCTTTCGACCCTTTTCCCGGGATCGGCCACTTCCCAGCATCTTCGCAGGAAGACGTCGACTTCCGCACCCTTGCGGTGCTTTTCTGAATCTAACGCCATTCGCACTACGGGACAGGCCCTGAGTTCAAAACCAAACTGCTGTCCCTCTATCCAGTCAGCCGGCATCGGTTTGCTTGCAAGACTTCTCCAGTCGCAGGATGCATAAACAGATGGGTCGGCGTATTTCTCTGCCTGCTCCTTCAGGGCAGTCGAATCTAAACTGGAGTATCCGAGGACCCTGAGCATCCGGCCGTGATTCTCCCGGACAGCGAATGGTTCGGGAGCATTTTCACCGAACAGTTCCTTGAGCTGTATGTGTACGAAATAGCCCGTATCGGTTTCTCTCAGTGGTAACCTTCGGCGTCTGGCAAGTGCCAGCATGGAGTCCATCGCCAGTTCAGCGCTTACCATGTGCAATCGATCAGTCATCGTTCCCTCCTTCAAGATAGAGGAGTCCGTGACAGATCCTGCGTTGCCCGGTATGGACCTGGTTGAGCCAGTCGCGCATATCAGAGTACTTCATTTCCCTGACTGGCCCCGGGTGTTCTCCTCCATCCTCGGGCGTCCACCAGACCGAGATACCTTCCTCCAGGCTGCGACTCCTGCGGGAGGATTCAATGGGTGCTGTTCTGCGCAGGGCTTCCAGAGGAGACTCGGCATGGACCGAGCCTATCAGGACGGGCGAGGCAGGGAGGCAGGATTTCCTCCCGATATACAGGGGTCGGGCCGGCCTTTTCAGGGCTTCCTCAACCTCGAGTACGTCGGGTTTCTCGTCGTTGCTCTCAATACCGAGCGAAACGGTATAGATCGCATCCGCAAGGTAGTCGCGTAGCCTGATGTAGGTACCCTTCTGGGCATCTGGACCTCCTTTGCGACGGTCCAGCCTTCCCCATGTAGTCCAGGCCCGTTCGGTATCCATGTATGTCTGCCCCATGTCGACCGTCTGGAAATCCCGGAGCTGTCTGCCCTGTCTGTCGCACCGTGCGGCAAACCTCAGACGCTCCTGCAGTCTCTGAATGAGATCGGACTGTTCATGACAGTATCCGAGGGCGTTAGCTACCATTCCGGTCAGAGCGGAAAGGGATGGAAACCTTTCGGTGGGTCCGTAGTTATCCACCGCAGGTCCGCCGAAGCTCATCAGCGGCGCATCGAAACGCAGTATAAGATACCTGTTCATTTTATCTCCATAATTTTACCAGACGCCCATTTGCTTAGTTCTTCCAGACTGAGACTCTGTC
Source organism: Candidatus Aegiribacteria sp. MLS_C (assembly GCA_002030045.1). GTDB lineage: Bacteria > Fermentibacterota > Fermentibacteria > Fermentibacterales > JCC-6 > Aegiribacteria. The sequence continues at coordinate 2,950 of LQBI01000008.1, forward strand.
CTTCCTGTAGTTCCTCGACAGGTCCAAGGCACATGAGACGGCGTTCGCTGGTCTTACCGTATGCCCGGTCAAGATCTGCGATATGGTATCCCAGTGCTCTGTAAGCGTTCGCGAGGAGGTTAGGACTCTCGGATACGGGTTCCAGGAAAGCATTTGCAAGTGTCCTGGGCTGGGTATCACCCGCCTCAAGGAGGACCATCTGGGCGTAGGAATGGGGAGCTGTCGAACCAAGTTTGGCACCTGGCGAAACCGTTGCTATGATCGATATCAATCGCTTGACTACCTCAGCAGCCAATGAACGGTCTACTCGTTGCCAGTCGTCACGCTCGCAACCCTCTAGATTGCTTACCAGGAGCGGTACGTCCACCACTACATACCCATAGTACAGACCACTGTTCAGCTCAACGCTGTTGATGTGTCCGCTGCCCAGTTCACCTTCTGCGGCAAGCAGGTCATCCACTGCTGAGAAGTAATCACTCTCACTGGATTCACCGTGAACGGTGAAGGCATGTGCCACATGAATGGCGGCATCTCCACGGGTCAGGATGTCGCTAGTTACCATTCTTCCGAACATTGCGGCATCGAGTCCCGAGGCTGCCTTAAGACCCTTCAGGTTCTTGCCGGTCTCCTTCTTGAAGAGGTCATTCACGATCTTTGTGGCGTTCTTAGGATCATCTGCTTCGGAGCAGACCTGCCTGGCCGTGTCCAGGAGGAATCGCAGTTCAGGTCTGCCCAGGACAGTGACCTGGCTTGTCTGTAGAACAGTGCCCTCTCCCTCCTCCTCATCGGAGGCCTCAGTCCTGGACTTCCTGGCCTTTTCGCTTTCACCAAGCACCTTGGACACTATCGCCTGCACCACTGCCACAGCTATGCTGTTATCAACACCCTCTTCCAGGAGAGGCTTCAACACGAATTCATTGAAACTGAGACGGGAGCGTATGCTCAGGTCCGTTCCCTCTATCTCCTGGAGGCTGCCCTGTCCCGAGTAGGTTCTCCAGTGCCGTTTCAGGCACTGGGATGAGATCCTTGTCCGTACCACGCCCCCGAACGGGATGCGCTTCGCGAACCCCGCATCGTCCCTGTTCAGCAGAACGGCAGGATAAGACGTCAGGGTATGTATCTGGAGGAATTCATTCTTCATTTCAGTTCTCCTTTCCTGGACTGTCGCTTTGTCCGTAATAACCCCGAGCAATGCTCCTTCGAACTGATTCGGCTCTTTCCGCATCGGTTACCATCAGCAAACGGGCGATGTCTACAAGGTCGCACATCTGAGCTTTTGAAGCAAGATAGTGTGCTGCAGTTCGTATCTCCCTGAAGAGGATCGAACCCCTGGCCTTGAGGAGGCGGACGAATCGGATCTCGCTGTAACCTGCCGATGCAAGGGCACTGCCCAGGCCAACTTTCCTCGAATTCAGCTTCCTCATGACTGCCGCGGCCTGCATGAACACGGCCCATCGGCGTTCGATCTCATCGCGGCTGTTTCCGCCAGAAGGGAGTTCCCGGTCAGGGTCCACCGCGGAAGCCATCAGTTTGAAGAAAGCAGGTGAGAAAGGATCCGACGGAGTCAGTCGCCTCAGTTCTGCAATGTCACCGGGTGGCAGCTGGGAATCAACCGCCCTGATTACCTGTCCCGTCACGCTCGCAATTGACCTTTGTACGGGTCCCGTGCTCTCTGATGGTGTGCCCACCAATCCACTTTCCGTCTCAGTCATCTGTTTCTCCTCCGTTCATTCCAGTTCCATCATCCCCGTTCTTGAAAAGATCAGGGAATGCTTTACGGGCAGATCCATGAAAGACCCGTCTTGCGGCGCATTCAATGCGGTATCTTCTGAGAGAGGGCTGCGGTATGCTTTCAATAGCGTCCTCCAACTGCTCCTCGGCCAGTTCAAGAAGCTCCCTTGTCCATTCCAGGTCCGCTTCCTCCTTGTTCCGTTCGACCTGTGCGAAAAGCCTGTCGAAATAGATGGCGTCTATCTCCCTGTCCAGTACCGAGAGCCAGGGGCGTGTCTTGCTGTCGCGAAAGTCCAGCCTGCCTTCGGGAGCACCCTGTGTGATGACGCAGAGTGCCCTGTTCAGCAGGTTGTTCCTGACCTGCTGGCATATTTGAAGTCGTGACTCGGACATCTCGGCCAGTCTGTCCCTTCCCTCAGGGGTTTCAAGCATACCCAGGACCGGCTGGGGCACCGGCAGTTCCCTGTGATGATACCCCTCGGTCTTTCCCTGTCCTCTGGTGAGGGCCGAAGCGACAAGGTACATGTCACCATTCTCACCTCGCTGCCGCCAGGTGGAGGGGTTCATGTACTCACCGCCTATGAGGAGCTGATGGAGCTTCTGGTAGGTAAACCCGGCAGAGGATATCGTAAGTGCCTTGCCTTCAATCTTATCGATCGGCGTCCAGGGATCTCCCGTCACCCCGTGCAATTCCTCTCCGGCCACTCTGGATGTACTGGTGCTTATACCGAAAGCTGTGAGCGATCCTTCCTTCCGCTTCAGCCGGATCCGCCTGCATACTTCGATGAAGTAGGGATCACATTCGGCGATATCAATCGATCCCTCTCCATCCCATGGAAAAGTCCACAGGAGCTTGTGACCGTCCCTGCCCGAATACGGCAGAGAGCTATTCAGAAGGTTATCGTATTCCGCAAGGAGGATCGGCACATCTCGGACGAACCGCGCCCCCCATTCGGTACTGCGGACGAATGTAACGCAAGGACGGGATCCGAAACCTCCGTTCATCCTCACTATTCCGTAGTTACCCCTGCCAAGGAATCCTTCCATTGTCTGAACGCTGACAAGGGAGTAGCACCAGTGATCCACGGCGGGGGAATTTATCAGCTGTATCTTCACATCGTGGTTCTTCGATGTTACGAGAAGGTCCAGCATTCCGGGGGTATATATCTCGTTCCACCTGTCTACTATTTGTCCCTCTGGGACGGGAGGCTGCATGAAGGCGGGTTTCGATAGATCTTTAACATACACGCACCAAGGATCTTCATCTTCAGCCGTGAGTCCCAGAAGCAATTCCGTCCATTCTGCCGCATCCCTGCAGGGATCGTTCTCTCCCGAAGAGATGAGGGCCATGGATGCGAGCTGAACCAGGAATGCATACCATGCGTGGTGCTGAAATGGGCGGAGATGCACGAAATCGATTTCCCGTGTACCTCTTCCAAGGTGTTCAAGCACTTCCGGAAGACTCATCCGGAGTTCTTCATCCCCCTTTCTCACCTGGATGAGCGGTTCCATGATAAGGTTGAATTCTCTCTCTACATTATTGTTCATCTCGCCCCCCTTGTCCGTTCCGTCGGTTCCCTGCAAACCTCAGCCCGTAGCGGTCGTAAAGGTATACACTTCTTCCGAACCTGAAGGTGATAGAACCATTATCACTCCTTACATCCTCCGGCCTTTCATCGTGCCGGGCGTCCGAAGCCATCCATGAAGGTATTGTCAATTCCTCTATGTTTCTGCCGAATGGACCCGAGACAGCTGCATCGAACACGGCAAGACGGTCTTCCGCGCCCAGTCGTGTCGATATGTGTCTGTCCGAACTGCCGGAGAACAGGATCCTGTCCCGTGAAAGGAAATCATCGGACCAGTTGGAGACGTTCATTTCGGCGATAAGTCCTTCCGCACTTGAACTTCCATGCACATGCTGCTGATGCCTGACCCACGGGCCGCCCTTCCTCTCGGTGACGCATTTCAGGACATCGCTATGCAGTGATGATTCGACAAGGTACCTGTTGTCATCGGGTATCTCGATTACCTTTCGCTTTTCCAGTACACTCCATGTCGCCTCTATCATCCTGAGGTCCTCGTAGACGGTGCCAAGGCCGTTAGGTCCCCACGCTTCTCCCTTTTTACCACGCAGGAAGGGGGTCATGTCGCGTTCTTCAGGAACCAGCACTATCAGGCGGGGTCTGCTGAATGGACCAGGTCTGTCCCTCGAGGGATGGCGGTGCAGTCTTCCTGCTCGCTGAAGGAGGACGTCCATGGGACACAGATCTGTAATGAGGAGGTCCGCATCCAGGTCGAGGCTCTGCTGGACCGTCTGGGTAGCAACCAAGACCATTCCTCCTGAATGAAGTTCCTTGCCGTACTGGGCCTCAAGCTCATTGTCGAGCATCTGCCTGTCCGGACGGGCGAACCTCGAATGGTGCGGCGCAAAAGAACCCCCTATGTTGAAAAGAAGGTGTTCCTGGCCCTGGGAACGGGCTGACCGTTCGACTGCTTCTTGAGTAGCGATGCAGGAAGCGATCGTATTCCGGAGGACTATGATCCTGCCTCCATTGGCAGCCATTCCGACCGCTTCATCAGCGATGTCGTCTGGTTTGCCCATAGAACCCATGATGCTTATCTCGACTGACTTCCTTCTTCCATCACGCTGCGGGTATAGCTGAATCTTCTGATCTCCGGAGTACATCGACACCAGCGGATAGGGTTCACTTATGGCTTGATCCAGTGTTTCCTTGTTGCTCAGGCCAAGACCCAGCAGTTGTTTTCTCATTTCGCAGCCGAGAGTGGCGGACATCAGCAGGGCGTGACCTCCAGCCTTCACATGGCGCTCAAGTACTACTTTCAGCAGCTGGTTCATGTAGCGATCCGAGGCATGGACCTCGTCAACTACAAGGAGCTGTCTCAGTAGTGCTGCCGCCCTCATGTGAGAATGGTTCACCTGGAGGGAGGAGAGCAGTACCTGGTCGATCGTGCCCACGGATATCGAACCTGCAAGGTATCTCTTCGGACGCTCCGCCGCCCAGCTCCTGTACCTTGTGCGATCATCATCATCGTCGTTCCACAGTACCCTGAAGGGAGCAAGCCTCCTCAATGTGCGATCATCGACTTGCAGATAGCCCGGAACGGCCATTACGACCGGAGGTCTGTCAATATCCCCGAGAAAAGCGTTCTCTACTGCTTTGGTGACCCTTCTGTGTATCTGGGTGGCTGCTGTCCTGGTGGGCAGGGCGAAGTAGAGCCCGTCCACCTGGCCGTTCCTGAACAGCCGCAGGAAATGGAGCAGTGCTGCTTCGGTCTTACCCGATCCGGTCTCCGCCTCTATTATCGTGATGGAACCGGGTGATGGTGAATCGAGTAAAAGCACGGACTGCTGGACAGGGAAGGGCATGCCATCAGGAAGGATAAGGTCCAGACTGACATCCTTCTTCGGGAACTCCCGGATGTTCGATCGGGGATCCAGCCAGAGGAGCGACAGAGCCCTCTTAGCCCGGTCACGGGCATGGTCGATGTATGAGTCACCTAGGTGTTCGGCGAACGGGAACAGCTCTTCATCGCTGCCTATCCAGTCTGCGAGAGTGAGAAGGCCATAGAATGCGTGCTGGAATTCGGTCGAATCTGGAAGAAGCTCATCATCATCTGACCATGCTTCCGGGTACCAGGTCTGCAGTAGCTCCCTCAGTCCGCGAATACCATCGATAGGATCGGTTCCACCGGATTCCTTCCAGAGCGCGGACCGGAACACAGTGGGCGTCTGGGGGCGGCCGTGATGTGAGACCGCCGCTGTAAGCAAAGAGAACATGACACTGTCAGAGTCGCCCCACCTTACCATTTCCTCATATGAAAGAGCCTGAACCAGTTTTCTGGTCCACTGACCTTTTTCGTACATCAAAGCAAGCATCTCCCTGACATGTCCGGCGGTTTCATGTGGAGTTCTCAGTGCCTTGGCCTGGAAGCCGTGGTTGAATTTGCCCATGTCGTGCAGTCCGGCTATAACACAGAGGCGGGATACCTGCGATTCACTTAGCCTGTCCTGAGATGCCAAACAGGCAAGCCTGTTACCCATCAGCGTATGCCGGAGCAGGGCCTCAAGACAGGCCGCAACATCGGCGCAGTGTGCTTCGAGAGGATGCCAGGCCTCCACCTCGTCATGGTCGTCATACCGGAGCTTACCCCATGGAGCAGTGGGGAATCCCCTCATTCCATCAGCTCCTGGCGACTTGTATGGTCCATGGCCGCTATCATTATCCTGGCACATGCTTCAGCGTCCGAGAGGGGATCATGGTGGGTCAGTCCGATATTCAGGTAACGGCATACGTCGGGCAGGGATGTCGGGTAGAGCCGCCATACTCTTCTTGCGAGCTTCATTGTACAGGAGAATGGAATATCTGGAACCTCCAGCCCTGAGGACTGCAGACAAGCTTGAAGGACCGTTCTGTCAAACCTTGCGTTATGGGCGACAAGCATGTCGGTCCCGTCCAGAAGATATTGAATCTCACCCCATACCTTACTGAAGCACGGTTCTCCGATCACATCCTCCCAGCTGATTCCATGGATGTCTGTATTCCGAAAGGAAGGGCGAGGGGGTCTAATCAACCTGACCACCCTTTCCCTTATTATGCCCTTATCAACCCTTACCAATCCTACGGCACATGCACTGTCCATTCCGTCGTCTGCTGTCTCGAAATCTATGGCGGTAAAACTGACCTGTGAGCCAAGTGTTTCGGGAAAGCGCATTCTATGCATTGCGAATTCCCGTCAGTCCACTGCATATGTTCATAATTGTCAATGGTATGACCATTCCGTCACTACTATCCTGTCCTCTTCTCTCTTGCATATTCTACCCCGGTTTACCATACGGAGCAAGGCCTGTCATTATTAAAGCTCTGAATTGATGAATAGCATAGTTCTTGCCAAACGATGGTATTAATTTATCCACATTCAATAAACTATAATATGCAAGACTTCTCAGGATACCCACATCACATATTTCACATCTTCGTCAATTCCTGACAAGATAGTGGGTTTAACAAGCAATATGTCTTTAACACTATGCATTCTGAAAGGCAACTAGGATCTTGCATGTATGATCCGTAGAAGCATTGAAAACTCGAATCATATCCTTTATGGTTCATCGATTTGCATATGACAGACCGAACTTGTGCTATTCCCTTCGATGGAGTATAGTTGCATGCTCTGCGGACTGGAGGTCCGCCGGACCATTTGAACCACAATGAGCAGGCTGTCTGGAGGAAGTTTTGTTCGATACCCTCACCGAGAAGCTCTCGGAGACTTTCAGGAAGATCACCGGCAGGGGGGTCCTCACCGAGTCCGACGTCAGGCAGGCCATGAGGCAGGTGCGGCGTGCCCTGCTGGAGGCCGACGTAAACTTCAGGGTGGCGAAGGACTTCATCGACAGGGTGACGGAGAAGGCCGTTGGCGAAAGAGTGCTGAAGAGCATAGACCCCGGCAGCCAGGTCATAAAGATCGTGAACGACGGAATAGTGGACCTCCTGGGCACGGAACCGTCGCCCCCGGACCTATCGGGAACTCCGCCAATTGTATACCTCCTGGTGGGCCTGCAGGGATCCGGCAAGACCACCACCGCGGCCAGACTGGCCTGGTGGCTGCAGAAGAACCGGGGCAGGAGGGTGATGCTGGCCGCCTGCGACCTGCAGAGGCCGGCGGCTGTGGACCAGCTGGAGAAGGTGGCCCGGGACGCCGACGCAGGTTTCTACGCCTTGCGCGACACCACCGATCCGGTGGCAGTGCTGGGCGGGGCGCTGGATGAAGCGAAGCTCCGCGGCTACGACCTTGTGATAGCGGACACCGCCGGAAGGCTCCACGTTGATGATGCCCTCATGGAGGAGCTTGAAAGGGTCAGCGGGGCTGCGGACCCCAGGGAGACCCTCCTGGTGCTGGACGGCCTTTCGGGCCAGGACGCTGTCACCGTTGCGGAGGAGTTCCAGAAGCGCATAGGGTTCACAGGTGCGGTGATAACCAAGATGGACGGCGATTCCAGGGGCGGCGCGGCACTCTCCTTCAGGGCTGTCACCGGTAAGCCCATAAGGTTCATAGGCACCGGTGAGAAGGTGGACGGCCTGGAGGCCATGGACCCCCGCAGGCTGGCCGGCAGGATACTGGGAATGGGAGACGTGGTGGGTCTCGTGGAGAGGGCCCAGGAGGCCTTTGACATGGACGAGGCCGTGAAGCTGGAGAAGAAGCTTGTCTCCAACACCTTCACACTTGACGACTTCGCCCGTGAGCTGGGCAGGATCAGGAAGCTGGGCTCCCTCAGCGACCTCCTGGGAATGCTGCCCAAAGGCATGAGACCCCAGGGGGTTGAGGTGGACGAGTCGCAGTTCACGAGGATGTCGGCTATAATAGGCTCCATGACCATGAGGGAGAAGCTGCACCCCGAGATAATCAACGGCAGCAGGAGGAAGAGGATAGCGATGGGCAGCGGCACCAGCGTCAGCGACGTCAACAGGCTGCTGCGTGAGTTCGGAACGATGAAGAAGATGATGAAGCGGGTTAAGGCCGGAAGGGGCACGGGGCTCCAGGGTCTGTTCCGCTGATACGGAACGCATGTTCCGCCGATACCGGAGGTGAAGCTTGGTAGTTATCCGTCTCAAGAGAATGGGAAGCAAGGGTGAGCCCTCTTTCCGCATAGTGGCCGCTGACAGGAGGAAGGCCCCAACCGGCAGGTTCCTCGAGAGCTTCGGCTATTACGATCCCCTTCGCAAGCCCATGGAGATAAAGGTGGACGAAGAGAGGGTCTTTCACTGGCTTGACAGAGGGGCTCAGGTTACAGATACAGTAAAGAACATCCTCAAGAAAACCGGAACCTGGGAGAAGTGGCACCAGCTCTCTTCCGGGAAGGCGGAGGTCAAGCCGGAAGTGGTCTTCCTGAAGGGGGAGAGCAGGACTTCCTGAAGGCTCATTGGTGCATAAGCAGGCTGAACTAGCATCTAAACTGGAGGGTCCTCATGAAAGAGCTTGTTGAACTGATGGCCAAGACTCTCGTAGCAGATCCCGATACCGTCTCGGTGTCCGAGACGATCGAGGAGGATGTTACAGTATACGAACTCAGGGTGGCTGAAAGCGACCTCGGAAGGGTCATCGGCCGTGAAGGTAAGATTGCCAAAGCCATGCGGCTGATCGTGAGATCGGCTGCCGCCCGCATGGACCAGAAGGCCACTGTCAGGATTATTGACTGATCAGGCGGTAACGGGGTCCGGGGACCTTGTGCTCCTCGGACGTGCAGAGAAGCCGCACGGGCTCAAGGGGTCTGTCAGTGTCCGGATGTTCGTCGGGCACGGAAGAGTTGGATTCCGTGAAGGCACGTCCCTGGTCCTCGACGGGATCGGGACGGTCACTGTAGTCAGGTGCACCGAGCGCGGGGATTCCAGGTACAGCCTGACCTTCAGGGAGGTACGAAGCCGCCAGGAGGCGGAGGAGCACAGGAACGCGTCCCTGTTCATCTCCAGGGCATCGATGGGGGAACTGGATTTCATACCCCTGTACGGATTCCCTGGAATGACCCTGGAATCCAGGGGCTCGGTGATGAAGGTGCTTGATGCCGAACCCTCGGGGGCCAACCCCATGCTCCTGGTGGAGCACGGGGAAAAGGTGTTCCATGTACCCGTCATCCTCGTGATGGAGACCGGCAGGGTTGACTGGGACGGCATGAGGATCGAAGTTGAACTGCCGGAGGGCCTGGAGGACCTCCCGCTCTAGACTGGAGCCCTGAATTGCGCGTTGCCGTAGCCACTCTGTTCCCCGACCTGTTCGAGCCATTCCTCCAGCACGGTGTGGTAGGACGGGCGGTGGAGAGCGGCCTGGCGGACATCACTCTCCTGGACATCCGGGAGAGGGCGGTGGACGTCAGGGGTTCCGTGGACGACTACCAGTTCGGGGGCGGAGCCGGAATGCTGCTCAGGCCCGAACCCCTTTTCGAGACGCTGGAGAGGGTTCAATGGAGGAGCGGGGCAAGGGTGGTATATTTGACCCCCCGGGGAAGGAGACTGGACCACAACCTTGCCAGGGAGCTGGCCTCCCACGGGAGCCTGGTGCTCTTCTGCGGGAGGTACGGGGGAATAGACAGCCGCTTCCGCGATGAGGCTGTCACCGACGAGATATGCATCGGCGATGCCGTGGTGTCCGGAGGGGAGGTGCCGGCCATGTTCCTCATGGAGGCGGTGCTTAGGTGGGTGCCCGGAGTCCTGGGCAGAATGGAGTCCGCCGGTTCGGACAGTTTCGCGACGGGTCTGCTGGATTATCCCAGGTACACCAGGCCCGCCGAGTACAGGGGAATGAAGGTGCCGGAGGTGGTCCTTTCCGGCAACCATGCGGAGATAGAGGACTGGAGATTCGAGAGGGCGCTGGAGAACACCAGGAGGTATCGTCCGGAACTGCTGGAAGGCAGTACCCTCGAAGACCTGAGAGAAAGGTTCTCCCGCTCGATGAGGGCGGCTGAACGGCAGAAGGAGCAGAACGATGGATGACATCATGAGAAGCGTCGAGAGCGCGCAGATGAGGGACGACCACCCGGATTTCAGGGCCGGTGACACCATCCGTGTCCACTTCCTGGTCAGGGAGGGCGACAAGGTGAGGACGCAGGTGTACCAGGGAATGGTGATATCCCGTAGAGGCAGCGGCATTTCCGAGACCATCACGGTGAGGAAGATGTCCGGCGGCGTCAGCGTGGAGAGGGTGTTTCCCATCCACACCCCTCTCATCGAGAAGATAGAGGTAACCAGGGCCGGCAAGGTCCGCAGGTCGAAGCTCTTCTACCTCAGGGAGAAGAGGGGCAAGGCCGCAAGGGTCAAGGAGAAGAAGACCTACGGCCAGGGGAACTGAGAACCACGGGATCCAGGCTCTTCCTCTTCGACTGCGATTACAGGCGCAGGTTCGCGTCGGTATCCGGTATCGACGAGGCCGGCAGGGGACCTCTTGCGGGTCCGCTGGTGGCAGCGGCGGTGTGCTTTCCCCCCGATGCTGACCCTGACGGAATAAACGACAGCAAGGTCCTGTCGCCGGAGGCAAGGGAAAAGGCCTACGGGCTCATCGTTCGGAACGCCCTTGGATTCTCCGTCGGCATAGTCGAGCCGGAGGAGTTGGATTCCGCAGGCATGTCCGAAGCGGTGAGGCTCTCCTTCACGCGGGCGGCGTCCTCCCTGGGTGTACACACCGACCTATTCATCATCGACGGACTTCCGGTGAGGGGTTTCCAATTCGAAGCGGATTTCGTGGTCAGGGGCGACTCCAGGAGCCTGTGCGTGGCGGCGGCGGGCATAGTCGCCAAGGTCACCAGGGACAGGCTGATGATCGAGGCCGATTCCGCATACCCGGGATACGGTTTCGGAAAGCACAAGGGATACTGCACCAGGGAGCACCTGCAGGCCCTGTCCACCCTGGGGCCCTGCCCCATACACAGGCGCTCTTTTTCACCCCTCCGGAAGAACCGCCAGCTGAGGCTCCCTTTTGAGTGACCTCTCCGCCGAGGCTGAGTCCTTCGTGTGCGGATGGCTGGAGGAACGGGGATGGTCCGTGCTCTGCCGCAACTTCAGGACCCGAAGGGCCGAGATCGACCTGATAGCGGCAAGGGAGGACATCACCGCCTTCGTGGAGGTCAAGTTCGCGGGTGACGGTTCGAGAACCATAGCGCTGGAGAAGATCGACTCGGTGAAGCAGTCCAGGATAGTCCGCGGCGCCCTGGCATACCTGTCCGCCAACCCCGCTTCCGGCCAGGTCCGGTTCGACGTCGCTGTGGTAAGGGGCTCTTCCGGGGACATGCGGATGGGCGAGTATATCGAGGATGCCTTCCGTCCGGGAATTGACTGAAGGATACTCTATCCTTATCGGGCTTCCCGGCCCGGCGGGGTGCAGCTATCTTACTCCCGGACCGCTGACGGGAGGTCACTATGAACCCATCGCTGGACGGCGCCGGAGGGTGATGTTCCCGACGGCGGGCATCAGGAGAAACCTCTGGACGATCATCGTCCTGGTCCCTTTCGCAGCAGCGGCACTGGCGGTGCTGCTGAACGGAGTCCCACAGCTCTACAGGTCCGGGGACGGCGCGCTGCTCGAACTGGGCACCAGGACCACCGCCAGGCTGCAGACCATGACCGGTCCCTACTCCAGGTTCGGGTTCCACCATCCGGGCCCGGCCTACTTCTTCGCCAGGATACCCCTCTACTACCTCTTCGGCCGGTCCGCCTCAGCCGACTACCTCACCACCTGCCTCATCTGCTTCCTGTGCATCGCCGCCTCGGCGCGGATCATGGCCGGATTCTCGGGGAACTCCGGCGCAGCGGTGTTCTCCATGCTGGTCGCGGTCTGCATGCTGGCCCTCGGGCCCCCGATCTGGCTCAGCGACTGGAATCCCTTCGTGATACTCTTCCCCGTGGTCCTGACCTTCCTGGCCCTTGCCGCTGCGGCGGCGGGGAGCGCCGCCGGGCTGACCGTCGGGGCAGTGGCCGGTTCCTTCGCGGTGCAGACCCACATGGGTACCTTCCCGGCGGTGGCCTCCGCCTTCGTTTTCGCTCTGGCGGTCATCCTCATGGACTTGCGTCGAATAGACGACGAAGATCGTCCCGGTGCATTCCGGATCCTTCTGCGAAGGTCGATCCTCCCGGCCGGTATCGCTCTCCTGGTTATGTGGCTCCCGGTAGCCCTCTCATGGCTGACGCCGGGAGGCGGAAGCAATCCCGGCCGCATCCTGGCCTTCATGAGGAGCGGTCCGCCTGCCGCGGGGCCCGCGGGGGCGCTTCCGGTCTGGGTCAGCGCCGTAACGAACATCGAGGGTTACTTCCTTCCGTCCCGCATGCTCAGGCTCCGGGGGCTCCTCACGGGGGTACACGCAGTGATCGTGGCAGCAAGGCTGGTCCTGCTGGCCCTCTGCGCAAGGGCTACCTCGGGCCGCCCGCTGATGAGGTTCCAGGGAATGCTCTGCCGCATGGCCCTGCTCCTGCATCCCGTCACCTTCCTGTCCGTCATGATGGTCCGGGGCGAGCCCCATTCCTACCTGTTCATATGGTTCGCATCCATGACCCTGGTCTCCTGGACCGGAATCGTCCTTACCGCGGTTTCCCTGGCCGGCCTGCGCTGGAGGCCCGCCATTCGAAGGTGGGCATTACCGGCCGCCCTTGTCCTGCTGGTGCTGCTCTCCACCATGAACACCCTCGCCGTCCGGAGGGAAGGGGGTATGGCCGACGGTGACCTGCTGGAGTACGACGACCCCGCCGTGCTGCGGATGACCGAGGCGGTCTCCGGCTCCCTTCAGGGATACCGGGACGTGCTGCTGGCAGTCACTCCCGCCGTGCACGAACTCTGGCCGAAAATGGCTGGGCTGCTGAACGCACTGGACAGGGAGGGCTTCGACGTGAGTCCCGGGGAGGGGTACGGGTTCATGACCGGCCTTCCTCCGTACCTGGTCTCCCGTACACTGGTGGTAACCGAGCCGGACCATGTTGACTGGGCAGACTGAAACACGGGGTCGTACGTTACTTCGGGTCACTTACATACTACATTTACCGAAATATAACGAACAGAAGATTTAAAGTACCTTAATAAAAACTCCTTAGTATTCTATAATTGTATATTTATCTATATTTATCAATATTTTTAAATGATAGTTATATATATGGTTATTTAGTTTGGATTATTAATTATTAGGCGGAAACGATTTCATATGCGATATCGTTCTTCTATAAGTGACCCGAAGTAACGTACGACCCCGGCAGCCCGACCCCGGCAGCTTCTGGATCTCATTGACGTGGTGAAAGCAGGCCCCTTATCGTATTGTTGATGACCGAATACCGACGGAGTACCGTTTAAATCCCACCGAAGAGGAAGACCGATGTTCCACCTGATGGCAGCTATGCTGATAGCTTTCTCCGTAGTACCCACCGGGCCGCAGACCGCGCCCATGTCAGTAGTCGAGAGGTCGCCGCTGGAGGACCTGCCTCCCTCCTTCACGGAGGTTTCCGTTCTTCAGGGGAGCAGGGGTGACAAGGTGCTGGTGGTGGTGGCGGACTACCTGGCCGGCCCCCTCTCGGCCCAGCTCTCGCAGCTGCAGGACGACATGGCATCGGAGGGATGGACGGTGGAGCTGCATGTCATGGGCGGCGGAACGGCGCAGGACCTGCGGACCCTCCTTCAGAACACTTCCGACCTGGACGGGGCGCTCTTCATCGGCTTCCTTCCCTGCGCCTGGTTCGAGGAGAGTTCCTGGGGGCAGGAGGAGTTCCCCTGCGAGCTGTACTTCATGGACCTGGACGGGACCTGGACCGATTCCGACCAGGACAGCCTCTTCGACGGCCACAGCGGAGACGTTGCGCCGGAAATCTGGGTGGGCCGCATCGACGCCCATACGGCCTACGGGCCGGAGATCCCTCTTCTCGCGCAGTATCTGGAGAAGAACCACCTTTACAGGACCGGAGCCATGGGCCTGAACTCCAGGGCCCTCACCTTCATAGACGACGACTGGAGCGGGTACGGGAGCTGCGGGCTGGACGCCGTGTACGGCGCTGCGGGGGTCACGGTGGTGAACTCCTCCAGCCAGACCACCGCGGAGAACTACCTCTACTACCTCTCCCAGGGATACGAGTTCGTGCATCTCATGTCCCACTCCTGCCCCTGGGGGCATACCTTCAAGGTCCCGGGAGGCATGGCCGGCACCGTCATGGCCCCGGAGATAGCAGAGGTGAACCCCAGGACAGCGTTCCTGCAGCTCTTCAGCTGCTCCAACGCCCGGTGGGTGGAGGAGGGATGCCTGGGGAACTGGTACCTCTACGGCACCGATTACGGGCTTCTCGTGACCGGGGCGGCCAAGACCGGCTCGATGCTGGACTTCGAGGAGTACTACGGACCGCTGGGAACGGGACTCACATTCGGCGAGGCTTTCCGCGAGTGGTGGGAGTACGAGGCCCAGGGCGGGTTTTCCTCCTACGAACGGGCCTGGTTCTACGGCAACGCGCTGCTGGGCGACCCTACCCTGAAACCCGTCGGGGGAGGGATGGCCTGCAGCGGCCTCTACTACCCCGGGCAGGGAACCGACGACTTCACACAGCTCTCGACGAGCCAGCACTCCGACTGTTTCCCGGCCCTGGCGGCCCCTCCCGGGGGACCGGACAGGGTGGTGGCGGCATGGCTCAGCGGGGAGAACGGCAGGCTGGACGTGGCCGCCAGGCTCTACGACGGGACCTCGGGCTGGGGACCTGTCATCTACGTGGATCCCGACGAGTACTGGGACACCGGCGTCTCCGCGTGCTACCACGACACCTCGCCCTGGATAGCCTGGAGCGATTTCGAGTACGCGACCTACAGCTACAGGATAAAGACCGCCTGCGGGCCGGACTTCTCCCAGGTCGAGGTTCAGGTTGAACAGGAAGGCTACCAGGTGGACCCGGTGCTGGCTTCCGACGGCGAGACCCTGTGGCTTGCCTGGCTGGACTGGGACGGCCACGGCGGGGCGGTTATGGTCAGATCGGTGAACGGTTCCTTCCCTGCAACTCGGGTCAGCGACTGGGACACCTGGTGCCGGGAGCCCGGCATGGCGGTGGATGCCTCCGGAACGGTTCACCTGGTGTGGGAGGACAGGTCCCCGGAGGGCAGCAGGATAATGTGGTCCAGCGGAGGGGCCGGAGGTTTCGGCCAGCCCCAGGAGCTTTCTTCCGGAGAGCTGTGCAGCGCGCCCTCCATCTCCACCAGATGGTCCGACGGGGCCCTGTGCCTGACCTGGCTGGACGGCGCGTCGACCACCTCCATCAGGATGAGGTCCTGGAACGGGTCCTCCTGGGAGAGCGAGGAGGACCTTCACCAGACCGGCCAGCGTATATCCCACCTGACCTTCGGCAGCATATCCGGTTCCGGCGGCGAGGGGCTGGTATGGCAGGAGGGGGTCGGCTCGAACGCCCGAATAATGGCCCTTCCGTCAGGGGCCGATGAACCGGAGCAGCTGGTGTGGTTCCAGGGTCCCGCCTGGGCGCCGGTGGTGACCGACGGCGAGATCAGCTGGGCCGGGAACTCCGGCGACGGCTGGGAGGTCTATTTCCAGCGCCTGGACGAACTGGGTATCGGAGGAGGTGCCGGCCTTATGGCCGCGCATCCGGAAACGGCCTCGAACCCGGTCAGGGGTAACCTGGTGCTGACCCTGCCGCAGGGAAGTCCCGCCTTCGATTCTGACATGACCGTGTACGACATGGCGGGAAGGGCGATGGTCAGGGACAGGCTCTCACTGGATCCAGGCGGCTCGGCCACCGTTGACTGCTCGGGACTGCCGTCCGGTGTCTACGTGGTGGACTTCCATGGTGGAGCACCCCCCGTGAGGTTCCTTCTCCTGAGGTGACGCAGCCCGCCCCTTGAAACCCGGCACCATCCGGAGTACACTCCTTCCGGAGGACATAGCAGGGAGGGTGTATGCTGGCCACAACAATGAGCCTCGCGGTATTCGGGATCGATTCCTACCCGGTGGAGGTCGAGGCCGACATGTCCCTGGGCCTTCCCACCTTCACCATCGTGGGGCTTCCGGACAACGCCGTCAGGGAGTCCAGGCAGAGGATAATGGCCGCCCTGTCCAACCTGGGGTTGAAGCTCCCCGGCAAGAAGCTCACCATAAACATGGCTCCGGCGGGCCGGAAGAAGGAGGGCCCCGGTTTCGACCTTCCCATAGCTGTGAGCATCCTGGCCGCCAGCGGAATAGTCGCTCCGGAGTCGGTCAGGGGATACTACTTCGTGGGAGAGCTTGCGCTGGACGGCTCCCTCAGGCCGGTGAACGGCGTGCTCTCCATGGCCGACAGGGCCCGGAGGGAAGAGCACCAGGGGCTGGTGGTGCCGGCGGCCAACGGGAGGGAGGCCGCGGTGGCCGGAGGGCAGAAGGTCTACCCCGCCGACAGTCTGGCTGGCGTTATAGAATTCATGAGGGATAAAAGTATCCTTGAACCGGCGGTTTATGATCTGATGGCGCCTTCCGTCCCTTCCGGTTCCGAGCCGGACTTCGCCGACGTCCGCGGCCAGGAGTTCGCCAAGAGGGCGCTGGAGGTCGCCGCTGCAGGCGGACACAACATCCTGATGATAGGTCCCCCGGGTTCGGGGAAGACCATGCTGGCCCGGAGGCTCCCGTCGATACTGCCTCCCCTGACCCCGGAGGAGGCGGTTGAGACCACCAAGATCCACAGCGTGGCGGGGCTCCTCCGGGCAGGCGACTCCCTGCTCGTCACCAGGCCCTTCCGTTCGCCGCACCACACGGTCTCCGATGCCGGCCTTATAGGGGGAGGTGCGATACCGGGCCCCGGAGAGGTGAGCCTGGCCCACAACGGGGTACTCTTCCTGGACGAACTCCCGGAGTTCAGGAGGAACGTCCTGGAGGTCCTCAGGCAGCCCCTGGAGGACGGAACGGTGACCATAACCAGGGCCTCGATGACCATGACCTTCCCGGCGGACTTCACGCTGGCCGCGGCCATGAACCCCTGTCCCTGCGGCTACCTGACCGATCCCTCCCATGCGTGCAACTGCACCGGGCCGCAGATACAGAGATACCTGAACAGGATATCAGGTCCCCTGATGGACAGGATAGACATACATGTGGACGTGGCACCCGTAAGGTACCGGGAGCTATCCAGCTCGCTTCCCACCGGAGAGCCGTCGTCGGAGATAAGGGGAAGGGTCATAAGGGCCAGGGGGGCCCAGACGGAAAGGTTCTCGGTGGTGCCCGGAGTCCACTCCAACGCCGGAATGACATCCTCCCTTGTAAGGCGGTTCTGCGGACTGGATACCGAGAGCAGGAGGCTCCTCAGGTCCGCCATGGAACTCTACGGCTTCTCCGCAAGGGCCTACGACAGGATAGTGAAGGTCTCCAGGACCATAGCGGACCTTGCAGGATCCGGCAGCATCGGTCCCGAGCACATAGCCGAGGCGGTGCAGTACAGGTCGATGGGAACGGACCGGGCCTGCTGAAAGCTCATGAACTTGACTAATGCGGTTCAACTGCTCTAGTATATTCATGTATGGAGGTGCATTATGAAGATTTTCAGCATATTGGTGATGATTGCCACCGCTTCAGTATCAGGTGCTGATTTCTTTGATGATTTCGAGGATGATTACATAGGCGACTGGGTGGAAAGGTGCAACCCGGCTGACTGGTATGCACAGGATGGAATGGCACATTGCGAGAGCTGGTCGGGTCCGAGCCCGAACGCGCTCATAGCTCCCGGCAGTATCTTCACCGAAGACTGCACAATCCGGGCCTCCGGATCAGCTGTTCACGTAATTGGTCTGGTAGCAAGGCTCGATGAGTCCGATACGGGAGTAATGGGTTATGTATCACCCGACCATAATGTAGCCAGAATAAGACTCGTCAGCAACGGGAACCTTGGAGAGATCCTGGCATCCATTGATGCCGACTTCCCTTCGGATGTGCAGTATAACCTGACTCTGGTATGCCAGGGCGAAGACCTGCAGTTCCTGATAGAGGCCCCTGTGCTTGATATGGAATGGCAGCTGTCTGCGACCGATCCGGATCCGGGAACCGGGCAATTCGGTCTACTGACCGGAGACGAACCTCATGCCTGCTGGGAATGGTTCCAGGCATCCCAGAACCTCGAATCGGAGACGGGCATCTGGGCCTGCGACGTCGACGACGATTCACAGGGCGGTTCTGCGGGTGACGGCGACATGGCCTTCGAGGCCGGCGAGACCATCGAATTCGGCCTTGCTGTATGGAACGGCGAGCAGGATGAACTGGAGAACGCCTTCGCGGTCCTCCAGTCGCTGTCGCCGGAAATAGACGTCCCTGTGGCCACGGCGGAGTTCGGCACCATTCTGCCGGGTTCATTCACCTGGTCCGGGTCGGATTACGTTATCGCTGCCGATCCGGGTGCGGCGGAAGGCGTAACCTATCCCATGGTACTGAGCCTGTTCGCCGACGGCGGTTACTTCAGCCAGCATTCCTTCGACCTGCCTCTCGGGGAGGGATACTGCAGCGACTTTGAGACCGGAGGCGAAGGATGGACATGGAGTCCTGTGGAGGCCGGCTGGAACGACCAGTGGCATGTAACGGGGCAGAGGAACCACACCCCGGGCGGTTCGGCAAGCTTCAAGTGCGGCGACGAAGGCGGCGGAGACTACGCCGACCATCTGTATTCCGGTCTTGGCTCCCCATGCTTCAATGCTGCGCTGGGTTCCACCCTTAGCTTCTGGATGTGGATCGACGCCCAGAGCGTCAGGTCCGCCGCGGAGGCCCTTGACGGCGGCAGGCTGCAGATAGGCCAGTTCGGGCGCTGGCAGGACCTGGTCCCTCCGGGAGGCTACCCTTACGATATCGTGTCCGGTACGACGGGCCCTTTCGAACCGGGCACCGGTGTATACTCGGGCACGGAGGGATGGCAGCTGGTAACCATTGCTCTACCCGACAGTCTCTGCGGGCCGAGACAGCTCAGATGGGTATTCGGGAGCGACGACGAGGGCAACCGGGAGGGCTGGTACATAGACGACGTCCTGGTGGTCGCCGACCAGGTTTCCACGGAGGGGGCGGACCTTCCCTCGCTCCCTTTCGGAATATCGGTATTCCCGAACCCATGCGGCGTTCTCGCAAATCTTCGATTGACCGGAGATCCAATGGGGATTGCGGTCATCGAGGTCTACGACCTGTCCGGCAGGATGGTATGGTCACATACGGGCCAGCTTGACGCCGACGGCACACTGGAGCTGGGCTGGGACCTCACATCCTGCAGCGGGGAGAGACTGCCCGCCGGCATATACTCAGCTTTGGTCCTGGCAGGCGACCGGAGCGTGAAGTCCCGGCTGGTGATAACGGGAACACAGTAGAACGGGACATACCCGCCGGACCGCTTTGACAAGGAGTCCATGTGCAGATAAGCACTCTTCTAATGATATTCCTCTCCGTATTCATTGCCGAGCTGGGGGACAAGACGCAGCTGGCTACGATGCTCTTCTCGACCAACAGCGGCCACGGCCGTCTGGCTGTCTTCCTGGCGGCATCCGCCGCCCTGGTGTGTCCACGCTGGTGGTGGTGCTCCTCGGCGGCTCAATCTCCCGTCTGGTAAGCCGAAGGCTGATCACCGTGATAGCGGGAACGGGCTTCATGATCATCGGTGCCTGGACGCTGGTCCAGGGTCTCAGGACTCCGGCCTGAGGAATTGGGAGGATACATTGAAATACCTGTCTGTTCTGTTCTTCGCCGCCACAGTCTTCTGCGGCGGGACCACCGTTCTGACGGAGGATGCTGACACCTACTGCTGCGACATTGCGGTCACCGACTGGGGTGCGGTCATCTACGTGAACGAGGAAGGGCTGCTGAGCATACTCAATCCCGACTACACGGGTGATCCCATAACCATGACGATCGACTGGGGCCGGGAACTCGGCGAATGGGGCGAGACCGGCCGGGTATTCGACCTCTCGGCCAGCCCCGACGGAAGGAATATCTGCTTCGCGCAGATGGTGGCGGTACCAGCGGAATACGTAGAGGAGGACAGTTACGTCCCCTACCCCCTGATCGTGGCCACCTGCAGGTCCGACGGCATGGCCCCCCGACTGCTGGGACTGTCCTTCGAGGTGGGGAGCGGACCGCATTTCTGTTTCACTCAGGATTCCAGGTACGTCTACGGCGGACCCTGGCTGGAGTGCGACCCGGATCCGGCATCCTTCGTCGGCTACTTCTCAGGTGACGATTCCTGCGGGCTTACCCCGTGGCTGATGGTCGACGCCGCGACCGGTACCAGGAGCGGCGACCCTTCTGTGATAGGCGACGGTTTTCTTGAGAACCCCTGCTCAGACCTCGTGGCCGCCGGCTGGTACCCGCCGAACACCATAGTTGACATCCTGACCCAGCAGGTGCTGCTGGAGGACACCTCCATTCACAGTCCCGCCATCATCGATACATGGGTGCTGCCCGATGCCGGACTGGCCCGGGATGCCGACGGCAACCAGCTGCTCCGGTTCGCCGACGGCACATCCATCGTGAACCCCGGGAGCCCTGTCGACGTCTACTGCAGGCTGTCAGACGGAAGGTTCCTCTTCACGGATGACGGGGGGGGGACGGTGATGCTCGGGAGCATTGCTCTTCCGGATTTCTCTTCACCCGACGCGGTGCGCGTGCCCTGGCTGGACGGCCTCTATTCGGGAACCGCCGTCCATGAGCTGCCGGGGGATGCGGGGGTGGTGTACCTAGACGGCGGGGACCTGGTCCTGGCTGAGTTGCCCTGAACCACTGATGATCTGTTCGATCCCTTCAGTCGGAGCTGGCGGGACTCAGACCTTCCTGAGTTCCCCGGCGGCGGAGGAGTTCACGGGGCAGCTGAGGCAGTTGCCGGTGTAGTTCCCGGTCATGATGCTCTCCCTCAGGGCCGAGTAAGCAGCGCCTTTCCATATTTCCCGGAAGGATTCCTCGCGGAGGTTCCCCAGAGGCATGGAGGTGTCCCAGTAGGGGCATGGGTTCACACGCCCCTGCGGATCGATGTAGACCCAGTCGTCTATGAACCCGCATCGATCCCCCTCTGACTCGGGAGTGGCTGTCACCAGCTTTATTCCCAGGTTCCCGGCCAGTTTCGAGGCTTTCTCGATCGTACATGCAACCCGGCTGGAGGCCATGTCGACCACCTCTCCGGACATACCCAGGCCCTCGTAGGGGACCAGGGGGACTATTCCGACGGATACCGCCCCGGTCTCCGCAGCCAGTTCCACCACCCCGTCGAGTTCTTCAAGGTTCCCTCTCTGCAGTGTCATGCTGAAGGCGACCATGGGGAACCTCGACCCGGAGGAATCCCTGGCTCGCACCAGCTCCTTTACGGATTCGATGATCGAGTCCAGGTCGGCACCTCCCCTGATGGCGGCATGGGTCGACGGCGAGGCTCCGTCGATCGAGACGGTTAGGGATGTGGGCGGTGTGGAGAGGAGGGCGGCCGTCTCTGCGGGTCCCATGAGGGTGCCGTTGGTTACAACCTCCCGAACCGGCACGTCCGCCCTGTATAGGGCTTCGAGGTACAGGGGGAAACGGGGGTTGCAGAAGGGCTCGGCCCCGCACGACAGGCCCACCGTCACCGCCAGGGGGAAGACCTCGGTCTCCATCCTGTGGAAGAGTTCCGGGTCTATATCCTCCCAGACCCTGAGGGGGTCACGGTCCGAAAGCCTCATCGGGCACATGCTGCACCTGAGGTTGCACCTGTTCGTGGTGTCCATCCTCACGGTGAGGAAGCGCCTGCCGGTCCTGAAACGGTAGCCGGGGAAGCGGGTGGACCTCCTCAGGAACTTACCGGCCAGTGATCTCAGCATACCATTCCCCTGGACACATTCGCATTCCTCATCATGGTGATTACCCCCGACACTGTGAACCGGCTCATGCCCGGGCGGACCTGGCTCTGTCCACAAGGAGCGCCACAGTGTAGCAGAGGGCTGATATGAGGATTATCACCGCTCCGGGAGGAAGGTCAAGCACCGTGGCCAGAAGGAGACCTGAAACGCTGAAGACGGCGGCCAGCGCCGAGGAAAGGACCATCATCCTTCGGAGGCTTCCCGTGAACATCTCCGCTATCGCAGGTGGAATTGAGAGCATGGCTATAACCATTATCAGCCCTGTGACGCGCATCAGGAGGACAGCCGTCAGGGCTGTCAGGACCAGGAAAACTATACGGAAGAGATTCACCGGCACTCCCTGCAGCCTGCTGAACTGCCCGTCGTAGGAGACCGCAAGGAACTCCTTGTAGAAGACGGTGACTACCAGCAGGACCACTACGTCAAGCGCTCCGGCGTACAGGATGTCCCTTGAGGAGACCGCCAGGAGACTGCCGAAGAGCCAGCTCATCAGGTCCGCCGCGTAGGTCCCCGAAAGCTTTATGAAGACGAGTCCCGTCGCCATGCCGGTGGCCCACACCGCCGCCATGGCGGTGCCCGATCTCCTGCTGCTGGACGAGGATATGGCCGCGATGCCCAGGGATGACAGGACCGCGAAGCCGGTGGCCCCGGCCAGGGGGTCGAAGCCTGCCGCGTAGGCCAGACCCAGGCCTCCGAAGGAGGCGTGGGCGATGCTTCCCGCCAGGGCCGACATTCTGTTCACGGTGACCAGAGTCCCCATGATGCCGGCGGCGATCGAGGCCAGCACCGATACCGCCAGGGCGTTCTGCATGAACGTATAGGACAGGATGCCGTTCATCGCCTGCTCCCCTCGTCGTTCCTGCCCAGCACCCTGTGTGGCACGCCGCCGTGGGAGATCAGTTCGAAGGGGCATCCGTAGGCCCGGGAGACGGTCTCCTGTGATATGGTGTCGCCGTGGCTCACCAGAAGGCGGTTGATGCAGGCTATGCTCTTGATGTGGGAGGATACCGCGCCGACATCGTGGGTGACCATGACGATTGTCATGTTCTCGTTCATGCGCGCCAGGAGATTGAAGAAGCTCTCCTGGGTCTCGTGGTCGACGCTTGCCACCGGTTCGTCCAGCATCAGTATCTCCGGGTCCCCCGCCAGGGCCCTGGCTATGAGGACACGCTGCTTCTGGCCGCCTGACAGGGAGTTCATGTCGGTGTACGCCAGGTCGGCCACATCCAGTCTTTCCAGGTCCTCCATGGCCCTTCTCCTGTCCTTCCCGCCGAACCAGCCCGGTCTTCCGGCGGACTTGAGCCGCCCCATCAGAACCACGTCCATGACCGTGATAGGGAAGGTCTCCTCGGGCATCACCTGGGGAACGTAGCCAACTTCACCCCATGCCTGTCCGGGAGGTCCGCCCAGGACTTCCACGGTTCCATGCCATGGTTCCAGAAGTCCCAGTATCACTTTGATAAGGGTGGACTTGCCTCCGCCGTTGGGACCTATCACGGCCAGGAAATCGTTCCTGCATACCTCCAGGTCTATTCCGTCTATGACGGGCTTCCCCCTCTGGTAGCCGGCAGTGACATCCTCCAGGCGGATGACCTTCTCCTGTGAAGCCGGACCTTCTTTCATCTTCGAGCCCCTCCGGCAAGGACCTCCGCCACCCTGAGAAGGTTGCCGGTCCAGTCCTCCGCAAGCGGGTCCATCACGGCAACTTCACCGTCCAGCTCCGCGGCTATGGCCTCCGCCGCCGAAGTGCTGAACTGGGGGGACACGAAGACCCTCTCGATGCCGTGCTGCCTGGCGTAGTCCACCAGATCGGCCAGTTCGCCGGGTGAGGGTTCGCTGCCGCCGCTCTCAACAGGCACCTGGACCAGGTGGAACTCGTCGGCGAAGTAGCCCCAGGCCGGGTGGAACACCATGAAGCTCCTGGATTCCAGGGTGTCCAGCGCGGAATGGATTCCGGCCTGAAGCGAGTCTATCTCCCGGAGGAAGCCCTCCAGGTTCTCCATGTAAAGATCCGAGGCGGTGGTGTCCATGGAGGCAAGGGTCTCCGCCATGATCCTGGCCTGGTGCTTCACCAGTTCCGGAGACAGCCAGACGTGTGGATCCGGCGAGCCCTCCCCGTGGCTGTGGCCGCCGTGCCCGGTATTCCGGCCCCCGCCGCCGGCTGAATGCTCGATCGAGTACCTGTCTATGGGAAGCCTTTCCAGGCCCTCGACCGTACTGACTACGATCAGGTCCGGATTCGATCCTCTGAACCTGGGGATCCAGGTCTCCTCGAATGCCACGCCCACCGTGAACCAGAACCGGGTATCGCTCATGGTCCTCATGTCCGACGGGGCAGGCTCGTACGTGGCGGGATTCGCTCCCGGCGGCACCACCACGGTTACACGAATCCTGTCCCCTCCCACACGTTCGAGGAAGTACTTCTGGGGCAGAACGCTTACAGCTGCACGGATCAATCCGTCCCCGGCCCCCGAAGCCCCTCCGCAGGATGAAACCGCGGCCAGCGCCATGAGCGAACAGATGGCAGTTGCGGTCAGTCTTCGGATCCTGCGCATTTGTTGCACTTCCCTTCGAGTATAAGGTCTGAACCCTCTATCCTGAAGCCTCCCGAACTCTCTATCTCGCGGAGAAAAGCCTCCGGCAGCCTGTAGTGCACGGGGAACCGCCTGCCGCATCCCGCGCACCTGAAATGGCCGTGGTCGGGGTAGAACTGCCTGGAGCACCTGTACCTGTGGACTCCGTCATCGTTCCTGTCGGGTCTGAGGAAGCCGGCCTTCTCCAGGGAGGCGAGACAGCGGTGGACGGAGGATATGTGGACTCCGGTGCTAAGCCTGTCCATTATGTCCCTTGCAGTGAGGCCGCAGGCGCCGTCGAGGAAGAGGCCCACCACCTCCTTCTTGAGCGGCGTCATCCGCAGGCCCTGTTCGCGGAGCCTTTCCCATGCCCTGTTCGATTCCACGCATGCCTCCTGAGTACCTTCCAGGGTCCTTTCCGCGACCCGGGCTTATCGCAAAGCGTTTGCAATAATATAGTCGGTCGCGGTGTGACAGCAAGAGCGGTATTGGCCATATTCCAGCAACCGGGAGGTGGAATTTGGACATCAGCGTAGAGAGCGTGCGAGGCAACCTGGAACTGGCCAGGGAACTTATGGATAGAGCCATCCGTTCAGCCGGGGGGGAGAACGGGACGGTGAGGGTGATGGCCGTGACCAAGACGCATCCGGCGGAAGTGGTCGGTATGGCGGTGAAGGCCGGTGCGGACATGATCGGCGAGAACAGGGTAAGCGAGGGGGGCAGGAAGGTCCGCGCCCTGGGCCGCGACCTGGCCGAGTTCCACATGATAGGTCCCCTCCATACCGGTGAGGTGCGGCAGGCGGTCCGCGACTTCCACTGGATAGATTCCCTGGACAGGGTCGACATCGCATCCGAGATAGCCAGGAGGACAGTGGAGAAGGGTGAGGAGCAGCCGGGTCTTCTTCTGGAGGTCAACACCTCCGGCGAGGATTCCAAGTACGGATACCCTCCAGATGCGGCGGAGCTGGAGGATGTCCTGGGCGACATTGGAGGCATGGGCCTTCGCGTCTCCGGTCTCCTGACCGTCGGTCCCCTGGGAGCCTCCGACAGGGAGGTGAGAAGTGCCTTCGCGCTTCTCAGGAAGCTTCGGGACGAACTTGCCGGCAGGTGCGGGATCCCGCTGGAGGAGCTTTCCATGGGCATGAGCGACGATTTCCAGCTGGCAGCGGCGGAAGGGGCAACTACCGTACGGCTGGGCAGGTTCCTTTTCGGTCCCCGGAGGAGATGACGGAATTGACTTGCCAACGGGCGGAACTAATATCTGTCTGAACAGTCGCGGTGCCCGCCTTATGCACATGTCCGAGTAAAGGGGTCGAACAAGGGAATGGAGATGCACCTTGCGAATAACGCCGCTTGATATAAGAAGACAGAATTTCCGCAAGATAATGCGTGGATACGATGTCGACGAGGTGGAGGCCTTCCTGGAGATGGTGGCATCCGCCTGGGAGGAGCTGGTGGAGGACCTGGACAAGGCGGAAAAGGAACTCAGCGTCCTCAGGGCCAGGGCCGCCGATTTCGACCGCATGGAGGGAGCTGTGAGGGACGTCCTGGTCCAGCAGCAGCAGAGCGCCGCCCAGGCCCGCAAGGAGGCTGACCGGGAGGCGGAACTCATCATCATGGACGCGGAGGTCAAAGCCTCCAACCTCATCTCCGAGGCCAGGGAGAGGGTCCAGGTCCTGACGGAGACCATTCGGGAGCTTCAGGACAGGAGACTGTCCGTACTATCGCAGGTAAGGTCCTTCGTCGATTCCCAGAACAGGATGCTGGACATGGAGGAGGAGAGGATAAAATCCGAGATGGTTCCCGAGGAGGAGAAGCTCCCCGGGGAGGAGGACGGCGATTCACCACTGCTGGAACTCACGGAACTATAAGGACATGAGGGGCGGCCTATGAGTTACCTCCTGCTGATGACGGCGCTGGTTCTCCAGTACGGCGGGACCGGCAATGCCTGGGATTCCGTGCGTGAGGCTGCAGAGGCGGATGTGCGGGTGGGCGCGTCTGAGACCGTCCTCATCTGGGAGTGCCCGGAGCTGATACCTCTTGAAGTGCCCCTTGAAGGCGTCGTCGGATACATGGCGGAAGGATGCTCCTTCGCGGGTGACGATGGCGGTATCCTGCTTCCGGCCGCCTACCTGTTCTTCGCAGTGCCTCCGGATTCGGATTGCGAGCTGGAGGTTTTCCCGGAAGGCGCCCGTAGCCTGGGCCGGCACCAGGTGGCGAATGTGGAGGTCTCCGAAGAGGGAATGGACGTCTACACCGTCGCGGAACCGGGAAGCCAGCCCTCTGAATGGGGCGGGATCGTCCACCGTGGGACCTTCAGGAGGGCCGGCTACGCAATGGTGAGGCTCAATCCGGTGATACTCGACGGCGACGGGCTCATGACCGCCCGCAGCCTGACCGTGCGGCTTTCCTACGATGGAAGGACTGCGCCATCCCCCGCCGGGGGGACCTCGGGCGCCATCTTCGACCTCCTGTTCGAGGGGGGTGACAGGGTATGGCAGTCCCCTCCCGAGAGACAGGGTCCGGGACCCTTCTGGGGTCTTCCCTGGTACCGCATGGAAGTCGATACCGCAGGGATGTACAGTGTCGAATGCTCCGAAGTCCCGCAGGCCGAGGGAGCCCCTTCCGCCAGCCTTGCCCTCTTCTGCGGCATGGGCAGGGAGATGGGCGATGCCCCCTGGGAGAACGCCTACACCCCCAGGCCAGTGCCGATACTGATGCTGGACGGAGGGGACGGAACCTTCGACCAGGGGGACAGTTTCATCTTCTTCGGCCGCGGTCTCTCCTGGTGGGAGGCCGATGGCCAGTCCATGCCGGGCCATTACGGACACCGGTTCGACGACGCCAACGTCTACTGGCTCACCTGGGGCGGCGAGAACGGACAGAGGATGGCCGAGCAGAACGGGGAACTCACCGGGGCCCCGGCCATGCCCGATACCTTCCTGGGCAGGATCCACCGGGAGCAGAACACCGAGAGGTGCAGGGGGACCGCGGGTTTCGAGGACGACTGGGCCTGGCTCCGCTCCACCGGAGGTTCCGACAGCTGGCACTACTTCGACTTCGAGGCCCCCGGGGCCACCGGTGACGGCTACCTGAGGATGCGCCTGGCCTCCACCACGGGAATACAGCACAGGGTCAGGGTTTACCTGAATTCGGAGTTCATGGCCGATACCAGCTGGTCCGGGACCGGCTTCATGGATGTCTTCTGCGGGCTTGAGGGGATACAGCCCGGCGGCAACAGCCTGGCCCTGGAGATAGTGCGGGATTACGGCAGCGACGAGCTATTCATGGACTGGTTCCAGGTATTCCCCTGGACCGGGTGCACGTCTTCCCCCGTGGTCCAGGTTCCCCTGGAATGGTGGCCCGAGTACGAAAGGCATTCCCTTGACTGGGGTGAGGGCCTGGAGGACGCTCTGGTGTTCCTGGTGAGCGGCGATACGCTGGCCCGGAGGGTACTTCCGGACGATCCCCGGGTCTTCGAGTTCCAGGTCCCGGCCGACTGGGAGGCAAGGGAGCTCTGGATAGTGGGCGAAAACGGGCTTCTGACACCCCAGGCCATCACCTACAGGACCCCGGGACGCATAGCGGGGACCGTGACAGGGGCCGGTTGCGTCTACATCGCCGCAGACCAGTTCCTGGACGATATCGAGCCTCTCTCCGACAGGTACGGGACCCTTTCCTTCTCCGCGTCGGAGGTGTACGAGGAGTTCAACGGCGGCGTGCGTGACCCGGGAGCCATAAGGGCCCTGGTCTCACGCATGATGGCCTCCTGGGACCCGATCCCCGCCGATCTGGTCCTGGTGGGGGGTGGCACATGGGATCCCAGGAATTTCGTTTTCTCCAAACCGTCCCTTATAGACGTCCTCTACCTGGGCACCACCACCATCGTCAGCGACGACGAGTTCGCCGTCGTGGACGGGATGACCGCCCCACAGACGGCGGTATCCAGGATAGGGGTCTGCAACGCCACCGATCTCCAGAGGGTGGTGCAGAGATCCGTCGAATACAGGTCAGGCATGAACCGCGGGAGCTGGCAGACGGCGGTGATCGGAGCCGCCGACGACGAGAGGTCGCCTCTCCACGGGAGCGACGAACGCTACCACACCCAGAGCGTTGAAAGGCTCCTTACCTCCTGGCTTCCAGAAATCCTCAGGCCCGAGAAGCTCTACATGATCTTCTACGACTGGAACAGCATCTGGAGCAAGCCCGAGGCCAGGGAGGACTACATAGACCTCTGGAGCGAGGGAGCCCTCGTCTCGTTCTACCTCGGTCACGGGTCCTTCGATCAGCTGGCCGACGAGGGGCTTCTCTACCTCGAGGACACGGATGTGCTGGAATGCGGTCCCCGCCTTCCGGTAGCCTTCTTCGGCTCCTGCGACGTGGGTCGTTTTCAGGACCCTTCGTCCGAGTGCATAGGCCAGCAGGTAACCGTCTCGCAATCGGGAGGGGCGATCATAGGCGTCGCCGCCTCGGACAAGACCTCCGGCCCGATGAACGAGACCCTGATAGCAAGCATTTTCGACCATCTCCTGGTCGAACCGGGAGTATCCGTGGGCACGGCCATACTGCTGGGAAAGCTCGACGCCGGTTATTCGACCAACAACGCCCAGTACGTTGTATTCGGCGACGGAAGCCTGCCACTGGCCTTTCCATGGGACAGCTTCGGCATGGCTGCGGACACAATGCTGGCGGGAGAGATGAACTCGCTCTCAGGGACCGGCCCGGAACCGGGCCTCCTGATCGTGGAGGCCTGGGAGTCCTGCATTCCCGATACCTATTACACCTTCAGGCAGTCGCTGCCCATCGGCTACCTGTCCATACCGGGGAGGTACTACTACGGCACAGCCGCCGCCCAGCCGGATTATTCCCTCGAGATGTTCGTCCCCATCGATGCTGACACCGGCAGGTCGGCCAGGACGCAGATGGTTCTCCTGAGTGACGGGGGCCTCTCGACGGCCTCCTCGTATCCGGGGTGGCTGCTTCGGGGCGATCCGGGACAGGATGCGC
Source organism: Candidatus Aegiribacteria sp. MLS_C (assembly GCA_002030045.1). GTDB lineage: Bacteria > Fermentibacterota > Fermentibacteria > Fermentibacterales > JCC-6 > Aegiribacteria. The sequence continues at coordinate 32,592 of LQBI01000008.1, forward strand.
AGGGGCCGGATATCGAACTCTGGATCGAGGGGTACAGGTACGCCACCCGGCCTGAGGTTTCGGGTGAGATCGTCGCCAGTGCGATACTGTCTGACAGCTCGGGCATCAACCTCCTCGGAGGGGTTGGACGGCAGCTGGTCCTCTACGTGGACGGCGCGCCGCAGGACGTCTCGTCACTTTTTCAGTACGACAGGGGATCCAGCACCACAGGCAGCCTGAGCTGCAACATAGGCGAACTTGAGCCGGGTCCCCATACCCTCGGGCTTCGAGCGGCGGACGGTCTCCTCAACATTTCCGAGGAGGAGATCGACATCACGGTTACCGAGGACAACAGCTTCATGATACTCGAGGTATTTCCCTATCCGAATCCCTGCTCCGACGGCACTTCGATAAACTGGACCCAGACCGCTCCGGGGACCGTGGGCATATCCGTCTTCACCGTCGCGGGCAGAAGGGTGGCCGCCTTCGGGAACATCGAGGGGAGCGCAGGATATAACCAGTGCTGGTGGGACTGCCGGGACGCTGACGGCGATGAGGTGGCCAGCGGATCGTATATTTTCGTGGTTGCCCCTGACATGCCCGGCGGCGATGCCGGATCATCTTCGGTTACCGGGATCATCGCGGTGGTCAGAGGGCAGGACTGAACCGGTCGATGAATGGGCCGGTCTGTCCGGTGAAGAGGACCGGGTGAAGGAACCCGCACCTGTCCTGGCGTGTTACGCTCCTTGACTGGTATGGATAACTCAGGCCGAAGCAGGACTTCGGTGTATCTCAGGAGGAACCGATGATCAAAGGACTAGTTCTCTTTCTCGCAGTTCTTGCTTTGGCCGGCGTTTCCGGCGGATCCACCGCCAGCGTCATCTGGATGACCATAACCCCCGGTGCCAGGCCCAACGGAATGGGCGAGGCCTTCACCGCCATGGCCGACGACGCCACCGCCTCGTACTGGAACCCGGCGGGGCTGGCCTTCGCGGACACCACGGGGCAGGAGATAACCCTGCAGCACAGCAACTGGCTGCCGCAGCTGGCGGACGATCTCTACTACGAGTTCCTCGGATACTCGAACTACATCGACGGCTGGGGCGGAGTGGGCGGCAACATAACCTTCATGTCCATGGGAGAGCAGCTGGAGACCACCGAATCAGGCCAGGAACTCGGCGAGTTCTACTCATACGGCATTGCCCTGACCGGCTCCTTCGGTACCGAAGTGGCACCCGGAGTCTCCGTCGGACTGGGCCTCAAGTTCATATACGATCATCTCTACTACGAGGATTCCGGCAAGGGGACCTCCTTCGGCGCAGACCTGGGCGTCCTGTACCAGCTTCCGATGGAGCAGCTGGGCATAGGGAACATAGGCCGGATCAACCTTGGAGCCAGCCTGGCGAACCTCGGTCCCAACATGAGCTACGGTGGAAGCACCGAGAACAACCCGCTGCCCAGGACTCTCCGCGTTGGAATGGCCTACGTCCCGTTCGACAGTCACCTCACGAGGCTCAGCTGTACGGCGGACTACAGCAAGATACTGGTGAACGTCGACGACGGCATCGGTGAGGAGTTCAACGAGAACAAGTGGGGTGCCGGCGCCGAATTCTGGTACTACGACCTGCTGGCCCTGAGGGCCGGTTACATACACGATACCGAGGGCATCTCCACCATACAGGGTCCCACCTTCGGCGCCGGTCTTCAGTACTCGGGCTTCCAGCTGGACATGGCCTTCATACCTGTAGAGGAGAACCTCCAGGGTTCAGGCAAGTACAATTCCAAGTACTCGCTGTCCGTAAGGTTCTAGGGTTCGATGTCCAGTCCCTTCCGGGTACTCCTGCCCCTCCTGCTGGCGCTTCCCGCCGCGGCTGCCCCCCCGCTGGTTCACGGTGCGGTGCCTCCGCTTCATGAGAGACCCTCTGAGGGAAGGGCGATAACCGGGCCCGGCTCGAGGGACGGCACCGACGAGACCATGCGCGTATGCATGCTGAGGGTGCAGTTCCTGGAGGACTTCACGGACCTTACCACAGGCAGCGGCCTGATCGACCTGGATGCCGACCCGCCCCACGACAGGGACTATTTCCGTGGTCTGGCCGACGACCTTTCCGCTTACTACGACGACGTAAGCGGCGGGGAGGTAGTGCTGGACATCGACATATACCCGTCGGGATTCAATGACAGCTACACCATGGACCACCAGATGCTCCACTACGGCGACGACGGCGCCTACATGGAAGGCGCCTGCCTCCTGCTCCGGGATGCCGTCCTGGCGGCCGACCAGGACCTGGACTTCAGCCAGTACGACGCGGTGATCGTGATACATGCCGGCTCCGGCCAGGAGGCCGACATATACGGGGACAGCCCCGGCGACATAGGTTCCGTCTTCCTCACACTGACGGATCTCATCTATTACCTCCCCGGCGCGGGGACCGGATACCAGGGCATACCCACCGGGGACGGCGTCTACGTAGCGGAAGGGATGATAGTGCCCGAACAGGAATCACAGGACGGCTTCGGCCTGGGAGTGCTGGGCACGATAGTCCACGAGTTCGGCCACCAGCTTGGTCTTCCGGACCTCTACGACACGTACACGGGCAGGGTGGGAGTTGGCGGATGGTGCCTGATGGGCTACGGCCAGTGGATGATGAGCGGTTACTGGCCCTCGGCGCCGAGCGCCTGGTGCAGGGTATACCTGGGATGGGAGGTACCCCGGGAGGTGGAGGAGGGCACCTACACCCTGGCCGCTGACGATTCCATACTGATGGTTCCGCTGAACGGCACCGAGTACCTGCTGATCGAGAACAGGCAGGAGGATCCCGACGGCGACGGGATGTGCGGTACGGACGAGCACGATTTCGGTCTTGCAGGCTCCGGAGTGCTGATCTGGCACATAGACAGGACCCGACTGGGGGAATACGTGGGGGCCAACATCGTGAACGTGGATCCCGAACACAAGGGGGTGGACCTGGAGGAGGCCGACGGCATACAGGATTTCGACTACTCCCTGCCTGACATATACGGCTACGAGGGCAGCAGCTACGATCCATGGTTCCCGTCGGGGTACGCATGGGAATTCTCTCCCTGGTCGGAGCCCTCCAGCGACGCAAGCTGGGGAGGCAGGACCTTCGTTACGGTGGAGGTGCTGGACGATCCGGCCGATGAGATGCAGGTCAGGATATCAAGGTCCACCGTCTGCGACGGATGGCCCCTGAGTACTGCTCCCCTTGCCTTCGGTCCGGTGATCTGGCCGGAAGCCGACGAAGAGGGGGACAGAATGGTTGTCACCACCAGCACCGGAATGGCGCTGGCCTACACCGCCGACGGTGAGGGTCCTCTCTCCATGGGGCTTGGCGTGACCGCCCCCCCGGTGTCCGCCTGGACCGGAAGCTCCAGCAGGCTCCTGGTCTGCGAGGACGACGGAGAGGTTCACCTTCGGGACACCCGGTGGAACGAACCGGCGGGATGGCCGGTGACGCTGCAGGGCGGGGGTTCCGGAGCGAGTGCGATGTACATCGAGGAGGAAGGCGTCGTCGCGGTGGCATGTGACAACGACAGGCTCCATCTGTACCATGGTAACGGGGAACCGGTTGACGGATTCCCGGTCCCCCTCACGGCTCCCGTCTCCGGACTGGCTCTCTATCCCGGCCCCGATGAGCACCGGCTGCTGGCCGCCACGTTAGACGGCAGGGTCCACATGTGGGACATGACCGGAAGGGTCGTTTCCGGATGGCCCGCGACTCCGGGGGACGAGACCATAGGAGTGCCCCTTGCGGCGGACATCGACCGCGACGGAAGCACCGACGTGGTGGCCGTCAGCGGCGATTGTGTCTACGCCTGGGACGGCGGGGGAGGCCTTCTTCCGGGATTCCCGTCCACGCTTCCCGCTGAACCTCTCTCCTCGCCCTGTCTGGCCGATCCCGACGGTGACGGCAGACTGGAGACGGTGGTCCTGACATGGGAGGGGATATCCGCGGTGGGTCCCTCGGGGGCCACCGTGGAGGACTGGCCCGCAGTAATTCTTCAGGACAGCCTGACTGCTGGTTTCAGCAGCGGAAGGGCCGGGGTGGGAGGCTCAGGTTTCGTCATGGTCACCATGGACGACGGCAGGGTATGCCTCCTTGAAGGCGACGGCTCCCAGAGCGGCATCTTCCCGGTATCCGTGGGAGACAGGCCGACGGGAAGACCCCTGCTGTGGGACCCTGACGGTTCAGGGCAGTACAGGGTCGCGGCAGCGGCCGCTGACGGGACCATCTACTGCTGGAACACCGATTTCGAGCCCCGGGGATGGCACACGGGAATGGACCATTCCGGTTGCAACTGCTGGCGGACCGGCGACCTGCCGGCTCTCGAGGACACGGACCGGGTACTGGAAGACGGTTCCTTCTACGTTTATCCCAATCCCGTGACCGGAGGGTCGGGGATCGTGAGGTTCAGGCCCGGGGAAGACTGCGCCTGGGAGATACGCGTTTTCAACATGGGAGGTGACCTCGTGGCCCACATGACCGGAAGCGCCCCCGGGGGGGCGGCCTGGGAGGAGACCTGGGACACGCGGGACCTGGCGCCGGGCGTCTATTTCGTGAGCCTGAGCCTGAGGACCGGCGGAAGCTCCACAGAAGCCCTCTTCCATGCGGCGGTGATCAACTGATGAGAAAAACCACCCTGCTGACAGTCTTTGCGGTGCTGCTGGCGGCTGCGGGACCATCGGGAGCGGTCAACCCCAGGGCCGGGGCCATGCTCCGTTCCGCCGTCCTGCCCGGATGGGGCCAGATGCACCTGGGCCACGGGACCAGGGGAATAGTGTTCATGAGCCTGGACCTTGTCACCTGGGCCGGCGTGGGCCTCTCCTACCTCGAGGGAACGTTCAGGCGTGACGACTACACGTGGCTTGCTGTGTCCGAGGCTGGTATATCGGTGGACGGAAGGCCCGGGGATTTCCTGGACGACATATCCGACTTCGACTCCAGCATGGAGTACAACGACTACATCCACAGGCTGGCCCGGTACTACTACCCCGACGATCCCGACGCCCAGCGCCAGTACTACGAGTCCCACGCAAGGTACGGCGACGATTCCTGGGACTGGTCCTCCGAGGAGGCGAGGGCGATGTTCGGAAGCCGACTCCGGGACAGCAGGGAGTGGTTCAGGCGGAGCCTCTACATAGCCGCCTTCGCCCTGGTCAACAGGGCCGTGAGCGTCATCGACGCATCACTGCTGGACGAGAACCGACCGGGGATGTACACTTCGCTCTCGTTCCCCGAGAAGCGTGATTTCTCCTCCTTCAGGTTCTCCGTGGGGGCACGGTTCTGATGGCGCCGCTACTGCTCGCCCTGTTGCTGGGCACGGCTCCCCGGGCGTACTGGACCGACGGCACGCTCCAGGTGCCGGGGCTGATGGAGATCGACAGGCGCCACGACCCGGCATTCGAGCCCACCGGACCGCTGGCAGGCGCAAAGGGCCACGAGATAGGCGATACGATCAATTTCTGGTCCATCGACTACAGCGAGGACATTCCGAGGTTCTACCTGACGCCGGCGACCTGCAGGTACGTGGGCAACCACACCTACATCTTCGTGGAGGATTCCCAGTGGGGTGTCCACTACGACCAGGATGCGGTCAGCGCACTGGCGACGGCGCTGGAGACCGAGACCCCCTCGGGTCCGGGAGGGATCATGGACAAGGACATAGAAGTCTTCGGGCAGCCTCCCGACGCCATAGACGGTGACCCCAGGGTCTATTTCCTGGTACTGAACATAAGGGACGGCTTCGATCCCCAGCAGGGCGGAGTCTACATCGCCGGCTTCTTCAGTCCCTACAACCAGTTCACCGAGACCGAGGCCTACCTCTACTACGGGGGGCATTCCAACGAGGTGGAGATGCTCTACATAGACTGTTTCCCCTCGGACCAGTACGATGCGGCCTACACCGCCTCCCACGAGCTGGTCCACCTGATACAGTGGGGCATCGAGCCCTTCAGCTCCGAGGAGCTGTGGGTCATAGAGAACCAGGCCCAGTCGGGAACCTTCGTGTGCGGATACCCGGCCTTCCAGGTGGAGACATTCCTTGAGGTGGGCGGCATCACCCCCATCAAGTGGACCAGCCTCACCGACGACATAGAGTACGTGGCAGGCTACGGAGCCGGGTTCCTGTTCTTCTCCTACCTCTACGAGAACTACGGCGGCGACGATTTCCTGCACAGCTCGCTCAGGGTATCCGACAGGGGAGTGTCAGGAGTGAGCGAGGCCATAAGGAACGCCACCGGTGAGACGCCCGACATGGACCAGGTGCTGGCCGATTGGATGCTGGCATGCTGGATCGACGATCCCGGTTTCGGCGACGGAAGGTACGGCTGGGACGCTTTCCGCATCGCAGACTACGACACAGTGTCACCGGGGAACCGCGCCGGTCTCGACTACTCCCGCATCATCGAATCGGACCCCTTCATCGATACCGGCCGACGCATGTCCTCCTACCAGGGAAGCTACTACCGGGTCGACCAGGGCGTCGGCGGCAGTTTCAGGGCCGACGGGTCGGGCCTGGGCGACATGAGGGCGTACCTCTTCGACGGCTCCGCGGGTATTCTGGAAGTACTGGACACGGGATCCTCCAACGACGTGGCCCTTTCACTTCCCCAGACCGGCGACGTTCTTCTCATGTGCAGCTCCTTCAGCGGCCTCGACCTGGATGTGGCGGCAGGTTCCGTCGCGTCCGCCTCCGATGATTTCGCCGTCTACCCGCAGCCCTGCCAGGGCACCCTCTACATGCAGTTCCTCTCGGACGGCGGGAGCGCCGAACTCTCGGTCTTCTCCGTCACCGGAGGGCTGGTGGGGACGGTGGAGTTCCCCTCAGTTGCAGGCGGTGAAGCCACTCTCGCCTACCCGGGAGCCTCAGAGCTCGCCTCGGGCACCTACTTCTACAGGTTCACCCAGGGAGGAAGAGTGGAGACCGGTTCGTTCGCAGTTGTGCGCTAGGAGGATCCTCTCCGCGCTGTCACTGCTGGTCGCCCTGCAGCCGCTCCATTCAGCACCTGTATCCGCCTTTGCCGAATCCCGCCGGGTGACCTTCCCTCCGGACCTTGTGGACGCCTCCATCGATGGAAGCGGAGACATCTACCTCCTCCTGAGGGGGATGCCCCACCTGGTGGTCCTCAGAGCCGACGGCTCGAGCGAGGAGTACGATCTCCGGGAGATAACCGTTCCGGGAGGTCTGCACCTGGACCAGGGCTGGGGATGGTACGCCACCGGGGAACTGTCGGGAACCCTGTACCGCTACGACAGGAACGGAGTGATGACGGGATCCTGGGATGCCCCCGGTCTTCCCGGGGATGTCTGCGTGGCAGGGCTGTCCGTACTGTACGTTTCCCGTACCGACGGGACCGTGAGGTCCGTCAGGGACCCGGAGGAGGAACTTCTCGGTCTGGAGGGGTCGGGGGACGGCCAGCTGACTCCGATGGGGAGAAGGTTCGTCTACTCCTCCCCGGACGAGTCCATGGTGCTCGACGAGTACAACTCCCCCCTGCCCCTGCCCGCCTCGGGAATATGGACTGCCGCCGGAGAGGAACTGGTGCTGCTGACCGATTCGTGCGTATGCACCCGGGAGGGCCTGGAACTCTTCAGGCTGCCTCCCGGGGAGACCTTCGGAAGGATCTCCCTCGCGGGAGGAGGGGCCTTCTGCCTCCTCTGGTCGCCGGGAGAGGAGAAGGCTCTGGTACTGAGGTGATCCAGGGAGCCGTCCTCATGATGGCCATTTCCGCGATGACCCTGGAGTTCAGGGGCGACGGAGGGGAGTTCTTTCAGGTCCCCGACTCGTTGTGGATCGAACCGGGCACCCTCACGGCAACGGTAGACGGCGATACCGTAGAGGTCACGGCTGGAGCCTCCGGTTCCAGGACCGGTGTATTCCTCTCTCCGGCTCCTCCCACCGACAGCAGGGTGATCGTCTCCTTCGACACGCTCCCTCTGGGTGTGCCCTCCACCGTTGTTCTGGACGTTGGTTTCGCCGGCGGAAGGACTATCGAGCAGCTTCCCGTCCATTCCTCCGACCCGTTCATGGAGAGAGGCCTGTACATCTCGGGTTCGAAGAGGATAGGCTTCTCCGTGGGCGACGGAGGCGGACTGGACCAGGGGACGAGGATATCGGTGGAGGGTACGGCGGCTCCGGGAATAACCGTCTCCGGAAGCGTCACCGACCAGAACCTGGCATCGGGGCAGTACTCGTCGGAACTGGTATCCCAGCTGGACAGGGTGTTCTTCCTCGTTGACGGCGGAAAGTGGCGGGCCAGGCTGGGCGACATGGAATGGACCAGCGGCGGGGGGGAGACCGGTCCGCTCTCCTGGAGACGCGAGGTGAGCGGCATCGACGGGTTCGGTCAGCTCTCGGACCGGTATTCGGCGTCGGCCGGGTACGGCACTTCCGGCGATTCACGGCAGAGGACCGTTTTCTACACGCAGGAAGGCGTCCAGGGACCCTATCAGGTTACTTCCGGATGGGAGGTGGTCCCCGGGAGCGAGAGGGTCTGGCTGGACGGGGAACTCATGACCAGGGGCGCCACCGGGGATTACGTCATGGAATACTCGGCCGGCCTGGTCACCTTCACCTCCTCGAGGCTCATCAGGAACGACCAGAGGGTGGAGATAACCTTCTTCCAGAGGGGGGACGGGTTCAGGAAGGACCTGGTGACTGCGGCCGGTTCCTACGGCAGCGGTCCCCTCACCATAGAGGTGAAAGGTCTCCTCGCCGAGGACGACAGGGGTTCTCCCCTTGGCTTCGTGCTGACCGAGGAGGCCGTGGAGGTGCTTTCCCGGGCCGGAGAGGACCCTTCGGAAGCCTGGGTGGACGGGGCCGAGTACGTCGGGGAGGGCCAGGGCAACTACACGCTCGATTCCCTGGGACATTTCGTCTACATGGGACCCGACCAGGGGGACTGGACGGTGGTCTTCGGCCGTCCGCCGGAGGACCCGGGCGACTACATATACGACAGTTCCCTGGGAGGCTACCTCTGGGTGGGAGAGGGTATGGGGACCCATCTTCCCAGGCAGTACGTGCAGATACCATCGGGTTACAGGACCGGCGGGGCGGTCATGGCCCTGGACGGGGACCTGCTTCACCTCGGAATGGAACTGGCCGTCTCCCGGAGGACCGGGAACATGTTCAATCCCGGCGCAACCACCAGGGAGGGGGTATTCCTGAAAGCCTCCGGGCTCATGGACTTCTGGGAGGACGGTCCCGGACTGGGGCTGGGAGGCAGGCTGGTATCCGAGGGCTACAGGCCTCCGGGGGAGCTGGAGTCCGACAGCTCCCTTGCGGCATGGTCACTGCCCCCCGGGCATTCGGGCAACGACCAGCTGGTGGAGATGAGCATCGGCGGTGAGGCGCTCCTTCTCTCCAGCGGCGGCAGGTTCCTGGAGACCGGGGGCATCATCGAGAGCTACAGGGTGGTCTCGAGACCCGTACTGGCAGGCGTCGGGCTCACCGCCACCTGCGGCTGGCTTGGCAGAACGGGCACCGACAGCCTGTCCGAGGGGAAAAACTCCCGGTACGGGGTCTCGGGAATGCCGGTCCATGGAACGCTCAGGCCCTTCGCGGGCCTCGATCTCTACAGCGAGGCCTGGACGGACAGCCTCTCGGGAAGGGTGGGGACCGGCCACGCCGGTATGCTCCTGGATGCCGGGAGCACAACGGGTCTACTCCGCATGGAGGTCCAGAGGGACGACCGGACCGGCGGGACCTCCGAAGGCCCGTTCACAGTATGGAGAGGCAGGATAGAGGGTTCCGGTCCCGCGGGAAGCCTCAGGCTGAAGGGAAGCGCGGAACACTCCTCCACCTACTACGACACGGGAGGAAATCTGCAGGCCGACGCGGTGAGGGTGACCCTCTCCGGCACCGCGGGGGGCGTATGGTCCGAGACCGTGTACAGCGGCTCCGGAACCGTCAGCAGTTCACTGGACGTAGTGTACGTGTACGCAGGAGAGGGTGAGGGGGACTACAGCTACGACCCGGAGAGCGGGGAGTACTACCCTGATCCCGACGGGGACTATCTGATAAGCTACCAGCCGGGAACACAGGGAGGCAAGGTGACGTCCGCCTCCATCGAGAACACCGTCACCTGGGCCGAGGCGTCGCACGGCTTCAGTTCCAGGGCCACCGTCTCCTCCACAAGCGCGGAGGACCGGTCCAGCGCCCTGCTTCTCTACGGAGCCTTCGACAGCGGACAGGAAGGGGGCTACAGCCTGGAGTCATCCCCATGGCTCCGCTGGGAGGATGAATTCCTGGCCAGGCTCGGCTTCACCGGGGCGCTCAGCGACCAGAGGGTGGCCTACAGCGGCGCCGGATTGCGGCGGAAGAGGGCATGGTCACTTCGGGCGGCCCCTCAGCTCATCCCCTTCGAGGAACTGGTGGTGGACCTGTCCGCCAGGATCTGGAGGGAGGAGGACGAACTCTACAGCCCAAGGGACGTCAGAGGGACGAGGCTGGAGGTTGACCCTGCCCTGGAGGTGCTTGCCGGGCTCAGACCCGGTTTGCTGGGGGCCTGGGAGACCCGCAGGGAGGTCGTATCGGGGCTTTCCGAATACATGCTGGAGGCGGGGCCTCACGTATCCTGGACCGGAGGAGGATGGACCGCCACCGCCAGGTTGACCGCAGGATACATACCCGGCGAAGGGGACCTTCCCGCATGGTTCTTCGACGGAAACGACTTCGGGGTTTCCTGGAGGGCGTCTGCAAGAGTGGGCAGGAGCCTCGCGTCCGGTCTGGACATGAGCGTCTTCTACTGGGGGAGGAGACCGGCAGGGGGCGAGCTGAGCCAGAGGGCCGGCCTGGAGGGGACGGTGAACTTCTGATGCCGCACCTGGTCTGGCTGCTCCTCGTGATGACCCCCTCCGCCGGGGATATGCTGTCGGTGGAGATGGGGGGCAGTCCGCCGGTCCCGGAACTCTACCAGCTGGACCTGGATTCTGTGGTCCTCTCAGACTCCTCAATAGCACTTCTTCAGGAAAGGCTGCTGCAGTGGTACCTGGAGGAGGGCTATCCCTTCGCCTCGGCGGGTCTCTACCTGTCCTCGCCGGGGACCCTGGCGGTGAACGCCGTGCCGGGAAGGAGGGCCCTCCTTGAAGAGGTGCGGATATCGGGAATGCCCGGCACCAGGCCCGAGGTGTTCGTCAGGCTCCTTCCCATGAAGCCCGGCGACCCCTACAGCAGGGAGGCGGTGGAGGAGTGGGTATCCAGGCTGGAGAACCTGAGTTTCGTCGGATCGGTGGGACAGACCCGGCTCCTTCTGGGCAGACTGGGTAACCTGGTCCTGGAGCAGGACCTGGAGAAGGGCAGCTCGGGTTATTTCTCGGCCTCCATGGACTGGCAGGGCGATTACCTTGAAGGCATGGGAGAGGTCCTCTTCCTCAACCTGGCTGGTACCGCCAGGGAACTTGAGATAACCGGACGGACCACCGAATGGGGAGGGTTCAACGCTTACCTGAGGTACCGCGAGCCGTGGATATTCGGAATTCCCCTCTCTCTCCAGCTTGAGCTGTCCCAGGACACTCCGGAGAGCGCCTGGGTCAACAGGGAGGGGAGCCTCACAGGCATATGGAGCTTCGGCGGTATCGAACTCATGGGCGGCGCCGGACTGTGGAGGGGCTATCCACCGGACGGGGACGAGGAGCGGTACGACTTCGGGCTTGCCGGCATCTCCTACTCAACCAGGCGGCGGGTTTCCCAGGGATTCCGGGGCCTGGTCCTGGAAATGGAGGGCAGGACCGGCAACAGGACCGGAGGGGATTCCACCGGCATCCTCACCATGGCCGAAATGACGGTTCGGTACGACCGTTACAGTGGACCCCTCGGTTACGGCGGAAGCCTCCTGGCAGGCGGAGTGATGCAGGGGGACTGGTTCACCGGTCTTCTTCAGCGGCTTGGAGGACAGTCCACCCTGAGGGGATATCCCGAGGATGCCTTCAGGGGCGTCAGGTATGCCGTAGCAAGGCCGGAGGTCTCGCTGGGAGAGACTGAGACCAGGGTCTACGTGTTCACCGACCTGGCCGCAGTGCTGACCGACGGGGACGAGACCCGGTATCCTGCGGGTGCCGGAGCGGGGATAAGGGGCAGGAGCGGCGCCTTCAAGGCCGACGCCGCAGTGGGTTTCCCCCTGGGGGAAGGCGTGGGGAGCGCAAGGGTATACCTGCGTCTCACGGCTTCGATGTGACGGAGTTATTATTCTTGCTGAAGGACAGTCTTCGCGGGCAGTGCGGAAGACCCCCGCACCGGAAATGCAGAAAGGCGACATGATGGCAGCCAGAAAACAGGTGGTCATATCAGCGGAGATCCTCTACGACGGACGGGGTAGCAGGGAGAACTGCACCGTGGTGGTGGAGGACGGCGCAGTTGCAGATATCACCGGCAGGAAGATGAAGGCCGACTTCACCGGTTTCGTCACCCCTGCTTTCATAGACGCCCATTCACACATCGGCATGGACAGGGAGGGTGAACCCTGGACCGAGTCGGAGACCAACGACGTCCTGAACCAGATCCTTCCCGTGAACGATCCCCTGAACAGCATCTATTTCGACGACAGGGCCTTTGCTGACGCGGTGGACTTCGGCGTACTCTACAGCTGCGTGGTACCCGGCAGCGGCAACCTGCTGGGAGGAAGGGCCAGGGTCATCAGGAACTTCGTGCCCCACCGCAAGGAGGCTCTGGTAAGCGACTACGGGTTCAAGATGGCCCTGGGGTACAACCCCCGCTCCACCACCGACTGGAAGGGGGACAGGCCCAGCACCAGGATGGGCGTCTACGCCATGCTGGAGCAGAAGTTCGATGACGTCCTCCTGAAGAGGAAGAAGGCTCTCCTGAAGAAGGAGAGGGAACACCACAAGCTGGAGCAGGACACCAGGGAGAAGGACCTGCCGAAGAAGGAGAGGAAGTTCCTGGAGGAGGCGATCGAAACCGAATACCGGCAGACCTTCTCTCCGGCGGACAACGCCCTTCTGGAGCTTCTTGACGGCAGCAAGACCGCCAAGGTACACGTCCACAAGGAGGACGACGTCCTCTACCTCATCGACCTGGCAAGGAGGTACTCCCTCAGGGTGACCGCCGACCACACCTGCGACGTCTTCCACAGGGAGGTATTCGACGAGCTGGGGAAGGCGGACATTCCGGTCGTGTACGGGCCCATGGGTTCCCTGAACTACAAGGTCGAGCTGAAGCACGCGTACTACCAGAACGCCGCGCTGCTGATGAAATCCAGGGCCTTCTTCGGGCTGATGACCGATCACCCGGTGATAATGTCGCCCGCGCTGCGGGACAGCCTGAAGTTCTTCCTCATCGCCGGCATGAAGCCCGAGGAGGCGATATCCCTGATAACGTGGAGGAACGCGAGAATCCTGGGTATCGACGACAGGCTCGGCACCGTCGAGAAGGGCAGGACCGCCAGCCTGCTGGTCTGGGACCGCCATCCGCTGGACCTGGCGGCCTTCCCGCGGATGGTCATGGCGGAGGGAAAGATCATAAGGAAGTGAAGAGAGGGAGAGAAGGGATGATATGAGGCTTGCGGCCGTTCCCGGAGTGGTTCTTGTTTCCGTTCTGAGCGCCGGCCAGGTTTTCTACATGGACCTGGAACAGGCGGCGGGAATGGCGGAGAACATCTTCGTAGCGGAGATGGGCGAGTCCGCGGTGATAGCGATGGACTACCTGATACGGGTGGAATACGAGATGGACGTGCTTCAGGTGCTCCGGGGGACGGGGGTGAACGCGGGGGGCCTCTTCGTGTTCTACACCTTCGACGTTCCCAGGTCCTACGTCGACGAAGACGGGATGGAGGTCTGGGAATCGCCGATGGTTACAGGCTCGGGCATAGAGACGGCAGTGGAGGAGGGCGATACGGTGATCGTGTTCGCCTACGGCCTTCACAGCGACCTCCCCGCAGGGATCGAGGTGCTCAGGATGGAGCCTCTGGACAGCCTGGCGGTGGTAATGGCCATGCTCGATGGATCGGAGCCCTGACGGCTGTCTTTCGAATTCGATTACCCGTCACCGTTCGGATATGACCACCACCCTGAGGGTGCCGTCCTCCGGCAGGGGTTCATGGCGGGAGGGATTGAGGGTCGCCCTGGCATCGGTGCCGGTGCCGGTCAGCCATCCCAGCACCACTTCCCTTCTGGAGATACCCTTGAGGACCAGGTCGTCGAAGGTGGCGCAGCCGTAGAGTTCCGGGCACCTGAGCTGTATCTCGCAGCCGGTGGGATCGAATATCTCCTCGTAGAGCGGGCTGAGGTCCGGCTGTATGACCAGCTGTGCCATTATCATGCTGCACACCTCGTTGGAGATCACGAAATCATCTATTCCCGCCGCCGAGGCCAACCGCCTGTTCCTGGGATTCCTGATCTCGGACACGACCGTCGACTTCCAGGCGTCTCCCAGCCTGTCCGCCATGTCCCTCAGTATCAGAAGCGATACTATGCACTCGGAGTCAGCCTCCTCGTCGGTCATGTGCCTGTTCCTGCCCGATACCACCATGATGCTGTCGAATTCCTCGGGATGGAGAGCTTCCATGCATTCCGGGTCTGTCCTGTCGACCTTCCTGTAGGACACGGTGCTGGTTGTGATCTCCACGCCGGCCAGCAGTTCCTCGCCTTCCTCCGCAGGCAGGGACCCCGCCACAACTATCTCCGCTCCTTCCATGGAGTACCGGTCCAGCAGCCTCATCATCAGTCTGAACTTCCGGCTCTGGCCCGACAGGACCAGCATCCTGAGGGGCTGCCTGCAGGTCTCGCCGGGGGATGCCGTCAGCAGCTCAGGATAGGTTTCCTCGTCGGACAGTCCCGGAAGCCTGGAGTTCTCCGACAGGAACACCAGTCTGTCCCCGTCCGCGATCGGGCTCTCCGGCGGCGGATTGAGTTCCATGCCCGCATCGGACATCACGCCCACCGCAACCGCGCCGCGGATCCTGCACGCCGCCTCTCCGAAGGTGAGCCCGCGGGTACCCGGCACACGCTCTATGTAGAACTCGTTCCCGGCGAAGCTGAGAAGTTCGCTGTAGACAGCGCTCAGTCCCGGCTGTCTGCAGACCTGTACTATGAGGCGCATCACCATCTCCCTGACGGGGACGGAGTGAATGCCATGGAATGCCATTCCGGCTATCCTGTCCCTGGAAGGGTCCCTCAGCTCGCAGACCCCGACAGGGCGGTTGCCTTCCAGCAGTGCCCGTATGCCGACCAGTGTCTTTATTATCCTGTCGTCGTCGTCCCCCACTATCACGAATCCCCTGCAGCGATGGAAGCAGGGCAGCTGAAGGGCGTCCACGTCGGAGGTGTCGCCGGACCTGCAGATGATCTTCCTGACGCTCTTCCTGCCGAGTCTCTGGATCAGTATTGACTCGACGGTCTCCCTCGAACTACCTGAGAAGATCACTATCCCGCCCTTCAGGCTGTGATCCCTTCGGGCCCGCAGCAGTTCCCTGGCAACCTCGAAAAGCCTGTCACCCTCGCCGCAGACTATGTAGTGTCCCTTTTCAAGTACAGGTGACCTCCCCTTCTTGAGCGCATCCAGCTGGGAGATGATCTTGGAGGAGAAGATACCTATCAGGAGCGAGAGGACAATAATTCCGCCAAGTGTGATCATCACACCCACGGCGGTCATTCCCGGCTGGTACTGGTTGTCCCTTATGAAGGTTCCCTGGTCCAGGAGCCTGGTGAAGGTCCACCAGAACCCCCCCTCTTCCGGACTTCCCACAAGCAGCATGCCGACAGCGATTATCACCGCGGAGATGACAACCAGGACAAGCATCTGCCAGGCGGGGTTCCTTATGAGGAGGTTGTTGAAGAAGTACCTTATCCTGCTGCCGGGGCCTGTCCTTTTTCGGTCGTCACCCCCGCCGAAGCTCATCTATCCTTCTTCTTGCCGTCTGCACGGTGGCGGATAAGACATCCTATGGCAAAACCGATGAGTGCCGCCAGGAAGATTATGACGATCATGGACATGCTGATCGTCCAGAAGAGAAGCTTGACAGCGGCTATCGAAGAGTTCTGTACTATTATCACGGCCAGCAGGAGCGTCAGCAGAAGAGCGGCGATCTGCTTGCTTTTCATCGGATCCCCCCGTCGAAGGTTAGTGTTACGGAAGGAACATATCCGGGGTGTTCTTCATCGTAAAGAACGGAAGGATCAGCGGCATGCCCGGCGCGTTCCCGTAGTGCCCTCATTGCCGCAGACCCGCAACAGGCGTATTATCTATCAGCAAGCATCCAGGAGGTGACGGAATGCCGAGGATTCTCAGAGTGACGGCCTGCCTGCTGGCTTCAGGCCTGATTGTTGCGGGCTGCGGCGACGACGCCACCGGTCCAGGGGGTATACTGCCCGACGACTACAGCCTGGGCTGGGGCCGGGAAATAGCGGACGGCGTGAGGGACAGCGAGTACCCGGAAGGTTACCTGTACATGATATCCTGCATAGACGTGAACGACAGCGGCGAGCCTGAGACCGCGATATCCTGGCAGTTCAACTACGGCGCCCCCGGCGACTCGAACAACGTGCTCATAGTGATCGTGCAGTACATCGGTACAACGAACACCCTGTGGGAGTCGGACCCCACCGTACCCGACGGCGAGCTGCCCGACTACGACGACGCCGGGCCCTGGGTGGAGGCGGCAAGGGAGCAGCTCGGGAGCCAGTACGGCGACTGGGAGGAGTACGCCCTTCTGGTCAAGGGCAACGATTATTCACAGTTCCCGTGGGTGCTGAACGTGGCGGTGCTGCAGTTCATGCTGCCGGACACCACGGAGCAGATGACGGCCGTCATAGACGCCGACACCGACTCGGTACTGGTGGTATTCAACTACTGATAGTCCAGATCAACACCAGTCCAGATCAACACCAGTCCAGATCAACACCAGTCCAGATCAACGTCAGTCCCGATCAACGTCAATCAGTCCCGTTCAGCAGACGGTCCAGTGCTTCCCGCCTGGACCCGATGCTGATCCCGTGGCGGCGGATACCATGCCACGGATCCTCTGTCTGCGCAAACCTGCGTGGTATGCTCCCGATGTCCCAGTCGCCGGGGGCAGCCCCCTCCTCCAGCTCCCTCCAGGACAGGGGAGTGGCCACCGGGGCTCCCGGAAGCGCCCTGACCGCGTAGGGGGCCACCGCCGTCGCTCCGTAGGAATTCCTTAGCGTGTCGAGGAACACCCTGCCTTTGCGCTTCTCCTTCCGGTGCTCCAGCGTGTAACTGTCCGGATGCCTTCCTGCCAGTACACGGGCCACCCCCCGTGCGAAATCCCTCACATCATCGAATCCCGGCCCCCGCTTGAGTGGAACCACCAGATGGTATCCCTTCGAACCGGTGGTATTGACGAAGGCGGTGATGTCCAGTTCCGACAGCATCTCCCTCAGGTCAAGGGCGGCTCTCCTCACGGCGCTGAAGTCCTCCGTCCTCTCAGGCGGGTCCAGGTCGAAGACCATCCTGTCGGGATGCGACAGGTCGTCTATTCGGGAGAGGTAGAGGTGCGGCGTGACCACCGCCTGGTCCGCAAGGTAAACCAGGGAAGCCACGCCGTCCACAACGGGTGCGCTGTAACTCCCGCCCTCCTTCCCGGGTATCCTCACCGTCTTCAGCCATTCCGGAAAGTAGTCCCCCGCATCCTTCTGGTAGAAGCCCTCTCCCCGAATACCGTCGGGGTACCGGTGCATGCTTACGCCGTAGTATCGCATGTGCTGCACCATGGTGCCGGCCACACCGCGGTAGTAGTCCACCAGGTCGCCCTTGGTGATGCCGCTCTCCGGGAAGAAGACCTTGTCCCTGTTGGAAAGGTCGATCTCCCTTCCTCCTATTCTAACCCTCATCCGCCGGTCCTTCCCGACGGCGGTTCGGCCACGGCCTCCGCGTCTTCCCTCACTACGTCCCCGGGATCCTTGTCCCTCCTGAGTCCCCTGTAGGCGGGATGTCTCAGCTTGTGGCCGGAGGTCCACCCGGTGAAAGCCACCTGGCATACCAGTTCGGGGGTCACGAAATGCACCCCGTCTTCCCGGACCTCACCGGCGAAGGGGGAGGTCTTCCTGCGGATGTCCCCGAGGGTTCTGCCAAGGTTTTCCAGGGTCTCGTCGTCGAAGCCGGTGCCTACCTTTCCAGCGTATACGAGTCTGCCGTCACTGTGGAAGCCGATAAGGAGTGCTCCGAAACCTCTGCGCTCCCCGCCCGGGTCCGTGTAGCCGCCTATGACGAACTCCTGCCGGAGGACGCACTTGAACTTCAGCCAATTTGCCGAACGGCCGTGTACGTACTGCGCGTCGGCCTTCTTGGCGATGACGCCCTCCCATCCCTTCCCGCATGCCTCGCGGTAGTACTCCAAGCCGCTGCCGTTGCGGTGGGGTGTGAATCGGAGGGGATCCGACCAGTCCAGGGCCATCCTGAGCAGTCTCTTCCGTCCCCTCAGGCTGCAGCCGGTTATGTCGCTGCCGTCGATGTAGAGAAGGTCGAAGATGTAGTAGTACACTCTGACCGCTTCCTTCCCGGCCGCTTCCCGGGAGGATGCCTGCATCCTGGGCTGCAGCTTCTGAAAATCGCTGGTCCCGTCGCTTCCGAAGGCCACCATCTCCCCGTCTACTATGCAGTCCTTTGGAGCCTGGATTCCCAGGACCCTCTCAATCTCGGGATAGCTGTCGTTGGTCCTCTTCCCGTTGCGGGACATGATACGGGTGCTTCCGTCGCGCTCGAGGTAGCACAGAGCCCTCTCACCGTCCAGTTTCCGCTCGTATACCCAGCTGTCGTCGGAGAAGGGGTCGTGGGTGAGCTTCGCCAGCATCGGCTCCATCCATTCGGGCATTCTCCGTTCCTCGGCCCGTTCCATGTCTTCCCTGGAGAGTGCTTCCAGGATATCACCCATCCTGACCCTTCACCTTCCCCTCGCCGGCTATCTCCTCCATGGTCCTGCCCGATTTCACCGAGTCCGGTTCCGTGGAAACGGGATTGCGCCTGGCGTCGGCCCTGTCGTCCTTCATCTTGACCAGCAGCCATCCGGGTTTCTTCCCGCCGCCGGTCCTTATAAGGACGTAGCCGCCGGATATCTTCTCCCCCTCCAGCCAGACGGCTGCAAGACCGTCCTCCAGCTGCTCGGCCACGGACGGCACGTTTCCGTCGTCATCCACTCCCTTGTTGTTCCTGTACCAGCCCCTGTCCCATACCATAACCGTACCGCCGCCGTACTGGTCCTCGGGTATGGTCCCCTCGAAATCGGCGTAGGGAAGGGGGTGATCCTCGGTGGGAACCGCAAGCCTCTTCACCGAGGGATCCGTGGACGGACCCTTCGGAACCGCCCATGATCTGAGCACCCCGTCCACCTCGAGCCGGAAGTCGTAGTGCAGGCTGGAGGCGTCGTGCTTCTGTATCACGAACACCGGTCTCTTCTCCGCCCAATCGAAGTCGGCCTCGCCCTCTCCCGGCTCCGGCGTCTTCCTGAGATCCCTTTTGCCTGAATATTCGCTCAACCTGCTGGACATGGGGTTCTCCTCCGCAAGTCGCTGTTGATCCCTGCTTCTTTTTACAGTATACGGATACAAGATGCCGTGACCAACCCCCGAAAACGGGAACGGGCCCTCCCCGAACGGGGAAGGACCTCCCATGGCTGCCGCCGCGGCTATTCCAGGGGCTTGTGGCAGAACCACCAGTCGAAGCAGTCGTGCTTGCCCTTGCGCTCATTCGCGGTTTTCTCGTCCGATGGCGGCGGGACTATTATCCTGTCGCCGATCAGCTCGTTGTTCGGCCATCCGGCGGGTACCGCGCCCTGCCTGTCGGCTATCTGGAGAACCTTCACGGCGCGGACCACCTCGTCCATGTTCCTGCCCACTTCCTGCGGGTAGTACATGATAAGCCTGACCACACCCTTGCCGTCCACTATGAAGACCGCCCTGACGGTGTTAGTACCCTTGCCGGGGTGCAGCATTCCCAGCTTCAGGGCTATGGCGTCGTTGGCGGCTATGATGGGGAACTTGATGTCCACCTTCAGCTCGTCCCTTATCCACTCCACCCACTTGATGTGCGAGAACACCTGGTCCACGGACATGCCGATGAGCTTGCAGCCCAGCTCCTCGAACTGCTCGAACCTCTTCTGGAAAGCCACGAACTCGGTGGTGCAGACCGGCGTGAAGTCCGCCGGGTGGCTGAACAGGACGAACCAGCTTCCCTTCAGGTCGTCGGGGATGGTCATGGGGCCGTGGGTTGTCTTGACCTCCATCCTGGGGAACTGGTCTCCGAGAAGGGGCATGTTCAACTCCTGACCTTCCATGATTCAGCTCCTTTCATTGTGTGTTGCAGGATTGGAACGATTCATAACATGTCACTTGCGTTGCCGACAGGCAATGGGAATGAAACCGGCGATCGAATAGTCTGACAAACCCGATCATTCCAGGGTCGCCTTCCCCCTGGAGCATGTTCCGGTCGTCTTCCTCAGGCGAAAGATGCCGGGTGCGGCAGTGCGGAGGTACCTTCGTGAAGGAGCGGCACCGGGAAGGCGGGTCGTGACCTGACGCTGGCCGACCGGCTGCCGTCCACGAGGAATCCCGAGGACAGGGAAGCGGTACCGGGATGCTTGGAACGGGCCGGGAAGAGGATCCCGGAATATCTCGGTCCGGCGCGACCGCCGTGAGCACATTCCGCTGAATGGGAGCGGCTAGTACTGCCCCAGCTTGTTCAGCTTCCTGGCCCTCTTCTCGAAGAGCCTGAACACCAGTATTCCCACACCCAGGTAGAAGCCGCTGTTGGCCGCTATGTAGAGGTACCACCAGAGGGGGAACGAGGCGTTCCCCGTTATCTGCGAGTTGATGGTCCTGGCCCCGGCCAGGAAAGGTAGGAGGGAGTAGGGGGTGAAGGGATACACCGGAAGGAGCATCAGGCCGATCATGCCGAAGGAAAGGATACCGTAGACAGCGTTTATACGCTTGTGTATCAGCCCTATGCCCCCCAGCATGAAGCCTATTCCGTTCAGTGAGAGAAGCGAGAGCAGCAGCATTCCGTAGAAGTAAGGCAGGTTGACCGAATGGTACCTGCCTGTCGTCAGCATCGCCGAGTAGAGGAGCACGGTGATGAAGAAGAAGTTGAACAGGGTGGCAAGTATCGCCTTGCTCAGGAATATCGGCTCCGAGCCCAGTGGGGAGAGGTAGAGCTGCTCAAGGGTCCCCCTCTGAGATTCCTCCAGGACTATGCCCCCGGTTCCCTGCAGGGCGAACATGGCGCTCATCCACAGGACGTAGCCCACCACCATGGAGTCAAGCGAGCCCTCCTGCATTCCCGGGCCGGCTATGGACTTCACCCCCCAGAACATCCCGATGAAGATGACGTACATCACCACCACCATGGACACCGTGTTGAACATGTACCTCTTCATGCTCCACCAGGTCATCATGGCTTCCGCGGCCAGAAGGCTGACTATTCCCATATCTTTCCCATCAGGTCGAGGAAGATGTCCTCCAGGCTGGATTCCACAACCCTGAGGTCCAGCAGGGACAGTCCGTCCCGCTCGAGGTCCCTCAGTATCCCGAGGAGCTGCATCGGCTCCTCCAGCCTCATGCTGAGCTGAACGGAACCGTCCTCGGAGGGCTCGACCGCCGCCTGACGGGAGTTCCCGATGGAGACTGCGAAGGAATCGGCTCCGGTACCGGCTATTCTAAGCGAGTAGATCTTGTTGGAGAACTTGTTCCGAAGGCTGGCGATGGTCTCGTGGGACACTATCCTGCCCTGCCTTATGATGAGCACCCTGTCGCAGACCGATTCCACGAAGGACATGTCATGGGACGTTATGAGTATGGTCTTGCCGTCATTGCGAACCAGGGACCTGAGCATCTTCCTGACGGAGGCCGAGGTCTCCACGTCCAGGCCCAGGGTCGGCTCGTCCAGGAGCAGCACCTCGGGATCGTGGACCAGGGCGCAGGCCAGGGCCGTCTTCTGCTTCATCCCGCTGGAGAACTCCCTGACCTCCTTGTCCCTGACCCCCTCCAGGTCCAGGGTCTCGAGCAGCTGGTCGATCCTGCGGGAGACCGACCTCCTTGAACGGCCCTTGATACCGGCGAAGTATATGAGGTTCTCTTCCGGGGAGAGGTACCAGTAGATGTTCCTGGCGCCTTCCAGAATGGCTCCCGCGTACCTTACCGCGCCGGTCCTGTTCCTTGCGACGTCGATGCCCTTCAGTCTCACGTTACCGGCATCGAAGGTGATTAGACCCAGTAGGGACTTGAGCGTGGTGGTCTTGCCCGAGCCGTTGGGACCCAGTATTCCGAGTATCTCGCCGTGCGCTACCTCGAAGGAGATACCGTCCACGGCTACCAGGTTCCCGTATGTCTTTCGGAGCCCCTCGACTTCGATGATTCCCAAGGATACCCCCTCCGGGACGCATGCCGGTGGAACACGATGAAGCTGTGAATATAATCACCAACGGGACGGGACCGTCACGCGGGCGGTCGCCGCCGAGAAGCAGTTCGGGTATCAGCCCTCGGTTATCATCTCCTCCAGCACTCCGGTGACCGCCCGGTCCACATCGTCCAGGAGCGCTATGGTCTCGAGATCGCTGGACCTCTCAAGCCGCAGGATCACTTCGTGTCCCAGGTAGTGGCCGCAGTGCTTCCGGCCCTCTATCTCGTACCATGAGCCGAAGAAGGGCCTCACATCCTCTCCCTGCGCCACCGCCTGGAGGAACTTGCCCGCCAGCCAGACCCTGTTGTCCTCGCACCAGTCCAGCCAGTCCGGCGGGTTCACCGCAAGGCCCGCGTGCCAGGTTTCGCTTTCCATGATCATGTGCTCGCACCTCTGGGCGAATCCCTCGGCGTAGAGCTGCCAGAGGGGACCTTTCCCGCGGCTGAGGTCGGGTTCCCCGCGGAGGAGAGCATGGACGGCGTGGCCCAGTTCGTGGGCCAGCAGCCCCCTCAGGGAGTCCTCTTCGGTCCATCCGTTCTCCACTATCATCTCCAGTCCCAGCAGTATGGCCGTCCCTCCCTCGAGTTCCGTGAGCCATCCCGCACCGCAGCCCAGGCCCGCGTAGATCACATAGGTGATGTCCAGATCCCTTGCGAAGGTCTCCTCGGCGGAAGCATGCACCTGGTCGATGAGCACCGAGAGCAGCGCCCTTGCCCTGCTCATCCTCTCCAGACGCTCTCCAAGGTATGGGAAAACCCGGTCCTCCGCCACGGACTTCCAGTCCATGCCCATATCCTCGTAGTCACCGACCTGCTTCCGAAGCAGTTCCGGCCAGGCGGACATGTACTCCTTCTCCCAGCCGTCGATCTTCTCGGTGGTGCTCCGACCACCGTATTTTTCCCAGAATGAAAGGAACGCTGAATAGGTATCGACTATCCTGTTCATGGATCGTTCCTCCTGCCGGAAACCGCTGCGGCGGTCGCGAAGGCCGAAACCTGGACCAGTGCCAGTAATACAAGCAGCCAGCAGCCGGCCGTCGCGCCGGCGGGATCCATTATGTAGTACCATCCCGGCTTCCAGTGCAGCAGGAACTGCCAGAGAGCCAGGGCGATCCTGGCGGCAGCCGCCAGAAGGGAAGGCATCCTTCCCGCCCGGCGGCCGGACAGCATCAGGAAGGCGGCCGCCACAGCGAAGGACACCGATATCAGAGCCTCTCCTGTGATGAGGTTGGATTCATGGACCCTGGCCGCGCTGACATCGGCCGTTCCCTGCAGGGGTCACCGATAAGGACAGGTACACAACCGACAGCAGAGCGCCGACAAGTGACGCCGCGAAGGCTGCCTTAAGAGCTTTTCCGTAAGAACCGGAATCATCCATTTCCCACCTGCCAATCCATTGATTCAGTCTGGCGGTCAAGGACTCGACCCGCTCGCTTCCTGTAGGGGAAGCCGCTCACTTCTGGTTCTTCAGCCCCGTATCCAACGCATGTTCTCCGAGGACGCCCATGATTCGATGAGGTCGCCCATCGGTCTCAACGCCTGTCGAAGAGCAGCACACCGCCTATACCGACGTTTTCCGGGGTGTACTCCCTTATGAGAACGACATAAGCCTCCCGTGGAATGCCGTATGCTTTCTCGGCGGCGTCGGTGATATCCCGTACAAGCTCCCTCTTAATGGCGGTGTCGGCTATCGGTGGGCCGTCTATGGTGATCGTAGGCATGGTTCTCCTTTCTCGCACGGCACTCCATTTCCTGGTGCGTTCGCAGCTGCATTATACATCAAATGCGAGCCACGTGAGAAATGACGGCTGAACGACCGGGACCGCATCAGGTGCGGTATTAGGGTCTGTCACAATTAAAACACTGTATAAAGAGCAATAAATACTCAGTTATTCAACAACCAGTCCAGGGTATTGACTTTTTTTTTGGATTTATTCGTATATTACTTTTGCACCCAATGGTGGGTGCATGAAAGGGAGTCGAAATGGTTGCGAAGAAGGCCCCGGAGAAAAAGGCAAAGCCCGCAAAGACCGAGAAGCCTGCCAAGAAGACCAAGAAGAAGTAAGACCTGCACATTAGCAGGGTCGCAGGGGAGCGCAGGCCTGAACGGCACATGCTTCCGCGGTTCTGAAGCACTGAAGGTCAGGGCCGGGACTGGAAACGATCCCGGCCCTGACCCTTTTTATCAATCTATCCTTACAGACTTCCATGACACACTTCCGGAAGAGATTCACAGCGGAATCGCTGCAGGAGATCAACCGGAGGATATTCCCCGATGAAGATGCTCCGCAGGATGATGATGATCCTCCAGAAGAAGATGATGATGATAAGAAGCGCCGGAACCGGGGCAGTCTCATTCTTGATGCAACGGTATCACCTGCCGACATGACATTCACTGCGGACTCGAAGCTTCTCAACGGCTCACGGGAATGTCTCGAAGGGATAATGGATGCCCTTCGGGAACTTCGACCACCTGGCAGCACGAAGCCCGGGACCTACAGGGAGAACGTCCGGCGTGATTACCTGAGAGTACGGACTGACCCCGGCGTTCGAAAATGAAACCCGAGCTGGTCCGTCGCATAGTGTGGATATTCAAGGTATCGGCAACCGCTGAAGAACCGTCCTACTGGAACAAGATGACCTCAATGATTCTATATGTGCATGATCGCACTTTTGAACGATCTCGAAAGGAGCCGGTTTGAAGGAATTCTTCACTTTGACGATTTCGTCCGCTGTCCTGGCGGCAGTCGTGGCGGGATGCGGGACCGCGGGCCAGATGGCATCCATGGGGCTTCCGGCCGACTACGCCAGGTCCCCGGTCCTTGATACCAGGGATTACTGGAGGACGGCGGTGCTGCCCATGGCGTCCCCGGTCCCCGTAAGCGGCATCGATCTCGGCATGCTTTCCGACTACGCGGGAATGGCCCTTCTGCGGACGGGGAAGTTCACCGTTGTCGACCGGTCCGTGCTCGACGAGATACTGGAGGAGCAGGAGCTGTCCTACTCCGGAATAGTGGACCAGTCCACCGCGGTGGAACTGGGAAGGGTAATGGGGGCCGAGGCCGTGATGACGGTGCGGGTGGGTTCCATTTCCCACGATGATTTCTGGTCCGACGAGCCGGGCCAGAGGGATGCCAGTATCCACGTCAGAATAGTATCGGTGGAGACCTCGGAGGTGCTGTATACCGCAACAGGTCAGGGCAACAGCTTCGAGGGGGCGGAGGACGCTCTGAAGATGGCTGTGGAAGTGGCCCTCATAGGCCTGTTCAGATAGGGAAGGTAAGAATGAGGTTATACATTGTCTGCCTGATGACGCTCTCTTTCCTGCTTGCCGGATGCGGCACTACCTTGTCGGGCTCGGGGAGCGAATCCTCGTCAGTACGTCCGGAGACGGTCCCCATGCTTGCGGAGACTTCGGATGAGCAGGAACAGGTACCCTCCGGCGTCGAAGTCGAACTCTTCCCCGAACTGCTGGAACCGGTCCATGCGGCGGTTCCCGGTGAGGTCGTGGAAACTGTGCCGGGCGGCGAGATAGACTGGTCGGGCAACAGCATAAGGGCCACCGGGACCGGCGTGGTGGATACCGGTAACCCGAACCTCGCCCAGGCCAGGCTCATGGCGGAAAGGGCGGCGGTGGTGGTCGCCCAGCGGAACCTCCTGGAGGCCGTCCAGGGTGTGACCGTGGACTCGGAGACAAGGGTAGAGAACTTCATGACCGATTACGACGTGATATACACGAGGGTGGAGGGCGTGGTCAGGAACGCCCGGCAGCCGGGCCCCGCCGTCTACGATTCCGTCGCCGGGACAGTGGCGGTGGAGCTGGAGATGGAGATCTACGGGTCCCGGGGCCTGGCCGGTGCGCTGAGCACGGCCTTTGCCGGAACGGACCCGGGTCAGGTATCCATGTCGGATCAGACCAGGGACTTCCTCCAGCAGTACTCAGCGTTGGTCCTTGACGGGAGCCAGGCGGGGCTGCAGCCGTCCCTGTACCCCAAGATATACGATGCCGACGGCAACCTTCTGCTGGATACCTCCCTGTACGCCTCCTACCTCGGTTCCGGAGGCAGTGCTGCGCTGCAGTTCGTATCGGACCTGGACAGGGTGCTCTCCCTTCCCGCGTTCTCCGGTTCGCCCCTGGTGCTGAGCGTGAGACAGGTAACCGGGCAGCTTGGCACGGATATCATCCTCGGCAGGGAGGAATCGGACGCGATGGGCTGGCTGGGATCCGCCCTTCCGTTCCTGCTCAGCGCCGGCAAGTTCCTCCTGGGGGTTATCTAGCATGACCTACCTCAAGCGTGCGGCCGGCATCGCGCTGATGCTGTCCATCTTTGCCATGACAGCATGCACCGCGGCGACCTCCACAGTTGGCGGGGGAGCGCTGCAGGCAGGCGCGGTGCAGGAGATCCCAGCAACCGCGGCCGGAGAGACCGAAGTGCTGGCAGAGGGTGTCGCCTCCGTATCGGGGAGCGCGGTGGACATGGCCAGGGACAGCGCCCTGGACGACGCTCTGAGGAAGGCCGTGGAGCAGGGCGTGGGCGCCTTCATCGACTCCGAGACACGGGTCAGCAGCTTCCAGCTGATCTCGGACGAGATCTACTCAAGGACCTCGGGTTACGTATCATCGTACCGGATCATAGAAGAGGGCGTATACGGCGACCTTTACCGGGTGGTCCTGAGGGCGGTGGTGAAGACCGACCGGATCCAGGACGACCTTGCCGCTATCGGTCTTCTGCTCCGGCAGCAGGGAAGACCCAGGGTGATGGCGGTGATAAGGGAGTACTCCGCGCCTTCAGCATCTGAGTCGGATTCCGGAGGGTCGGACCTCTTCGAGACGGCGGTGCTTGAGCATTTCAGGAACAGGGGATTCCCGGTGGTGGATGCCGCCGCGGTAAGGGAACTGATGGACGATGACAGGACAAGGCTTTTACTGGCCGGCGATGAGGAGACCGCCGTGCTCCTGGGGCTCGAAACCGGGGCCGAGATAGTGGTGAGCGGCACCGTGGACCACAGCAGGATATCAAGGGACATCGGCGGCACTCGAAGGGAGGTTCACGAATACAGCGTAAGCGCCCGTGCGATAAACACCCGTACGGGAAGCATGCTGGCCGGCGCCTCGCTTACAGTGGCGCTGCCCTTCAGCAGGGCGGAGGCCCGCTCCAGGGCCGCGGACAGCACAGCCGCCCGACTGGAGTCGGCAATCCTGGAGGGATGGACGGAAAGCGTTAACACAACGGTCATAGTCGCCTCGGGAGCGGATTTCCAGAAGGTGCAGGAACTCAGGACAGAGATTATGGAAGGGGTCAGGGGCGTCACAGACGTGGTGATAAGGGAGCTGACCGGTTCCATGGCGACTCTGGAGGTCGTATCGGAGACATCCGGCATTGAGGTCATGGACGACCTCTACGGGCTGGGTACCGGTTTCGTCATCACGAGGATGGGGAGTAACAGGATAGACATCGAGTTCGTCGACTGAAGCCGAATCCCCTAGTCCCGGTCCATAGGTTTCTCCTTGACCGTTGAAATCCCGAAGGGGACGTAGAAGGAGCAGAAACCCGTAACGCTGGTGAAAAGAAGTGCCAGGGCCACCACGCCGAGTACGATTGCAGGTGTTCCCTCGATGACGCCTGCCAGGTACAGTATTCCGACGAGGACCGCTAACGACGCCCTGACGATCCTGTCCGTTCTACCGACGTTCTTCTTCATTGCCGGACCGCTCCTTTCGCTGGTGTGAACTCCATTATCAACATACCACTAAGCGTTCAGGTTGCAAGTGTGAAGAAACGGCCCTCCTTCAGCGGCGTGTTGAGCGCAGCTTCCGGGAACGGGGAGGAGGGGTCGTTCGACTTCCCATGGATGGGCCGGAAGCCGGTTTCAGGATTCGGGTACCTCAGTTAACGCAACTGTTTCATGATCCCGTACGTTTCTCGATAGGTGAATTGAAAAAAACACGGGGCTCCATATCACGACCCCGAATTGTGGAAGCAGGCAGGCATGGACCGTCAGGAATTCATTTCAGAGTGCTGTCAGGAGTTCTATGAGATCGATGACCCGTGAACTCCCTGATCGCCCGCGACCCTTCCGAGCAGGTGGATCGGCCGGCAGGGGGATAATGCAGGAATCCGTGGATTCGGATTCACACCGGTACAGGACAGGGCAATGGTGTTTACGCGATATGTGTTAACGCCAAGTGGTGTTCATGATTCAGGACCTGGTTCCACCTGATCTGGAATTCGATCTCCTCCCCGGTCTTCCCGCGCTCATGTTCTATGTTTATGACAGCATCGGGAGGTACCGTAACCCTTTCACCGGCCACCTGGATCCGGAACCTCGTTCCTTTCTCGATACAGTCGGCAAGTCGGCGGAGCTTCCTCACCATATCCTTCTTCGAATAGTCCTTCTCGATATCCCTGGGGACCCTTTCGCTCATCCTCTCATACCTCCTCGACAACATCAGGTGCCGGCGCTGCGCGATCGCCGCCGAAGAGCCAGTCCTCCGCCTCTTCCATCGTTCCGAACACCTCTATTGTCATGGGTATCCTGTTGAGCAGGACGGCCAGCATCCTCATCATGCCTACGGATGCTGGTTTGTGTGTCACCACGGCCCATCGGCAGCCCGACATCACTTCCCTGAGGCTCTCCATCCTTGACACCATCGCTTGGACCTGAGGTGTCGTAAGAGGTTCCCCGACGGCCCTGTGGTCGGAGAGTATGCTGAATCCCGGCTCTGCATCCGGATCACTTACGGCGTCGTCTATTGAGTCCAGTATGTCCTCGGTTGTGGAATCCCCCTCTATCTCTATCCTGACGAGTCTCCGTTCCGGCTCGATCCAGACCCGAATGGGCATGGCCCCCTCCATCCACACTTCAGAATTGCTGATCCAGTTTCCTCGAACACTACCCCTGCTGTCCAGGCGATGTATGTAACATGATGATGATGTCAATTCCGATGCCGGTTGCCAAGTGTCTCGGACGGCACCCAGCCCGAAGCGCCAAGGGAATTGCGTACCAGGGACCAGCCTCCGGTCTCCTCGAGCAGGAATACGGTCTCTCCCCTGCAGGTGTCCAGTTCATTGGAATCGTAGTCTCGAAGAGCGGTTCCCTCGCTGCCATTTCGCGCAATGAAGGTTTCCGGGGCCCAACCCTCTTTTCCTTCGGAGGTGACCACCCATAACCATTCGGGGTATTCGTCGTCGTTCCCGCCGATGCTCAGGCTGTCGCCGGTGCTGAAGGCAACAGGTTCCGGATAGCAGGCTGAATGGCCCCTCGCCACGACCCTCGGTCCGGTGGCCTGTCGCGGCCCTGTCTTTCTGTTCACTCCGCAGGCTTCCCGGCGAGGACCATCAGTGCAACAGCATCGCTCCCGTAAGGCGTTCCGTCCAGCCTGCCCATGGTCCTGGCACCGGTGAAGCCGCAGCCTTCGAGCAGATCGACGATCTCATCCTTTCCGTAGATCCTCATGCCGTACTGCCATTCCGTCCTGGATGAACCATCGATAACCTTCCAACTGGTGGTCATCCAGTCCCATTCATCGTTCACTTCGATCTCCTCCAGCACGATGCGGCCTTTCTCCTCTCTCCAGGACCTGTTCCTGCCTGTTCTCAGGTGCCGTCCGAGTATCTCCCTTCCGGTGATAGAGATCAGCAGGCTGCCTCCCGGAACAAGGGATCCGCAGCAGTTCTCGAGGACCCTGACGTCGTCCCCGGGATCATGGAAGTATCCGAAGGAGTTGAACATCATTATGATATGATCGTAGCTTTCCGGTTCCCGGAAATCCCTCATGTCCCGCTGTACGAATCTGGTGTCCAGTCCCATGGATCGGGCGGTCTCAGAGGCTTCTTCGATGAGGGGTCCGTTGATATCTACCCCTGTCACCCTCAGACCCAGCCTGGAGAATTCCACTGAATGCCTTCCGAAGCCGCAGGCGAGGTCGAGGAGCGACTGACCCCGTTTCATTCCCAGCAGGGAGAACACCTTTTCCGCTGCCCTTGCTGAGGAGTCCACCAGACTCTCGCTCCATATGAGTTCCCTGTTGAAGGTCCAGTAATCCTCGACTCCGTACCAGTCGGTGTCGCCGATAGCCATTTTTTCTCCTCGGAGGTGAACTGCTGCGTGGAATATTCTGCTATCATGCCGGATCCTGCAAGATGGGGACCATGCGATCGTTCCTCGTCCCGGCGTGATGTGATGACCATTGACCGGTTCGAATTCTGTATTGTATTATCGTTCCACTAGGAAATAGGTGCCCGGCAGCCAGAAAGAGGTTGCTGGAAACGTGACTCCGATGCCACCCGCGCCGGGTGCACGGTGCAAGCTGCAGAAAGGGAACCGGATGATGAGACTAGCGCCTCTGATACTGTTCATTCCAGCACTCGCTACGGGAGCATCGGTGGTTAACAGCTTCGATGCCCCGGACACCGGCATCTCGGCCCTGGCATGGGACGGGACCGGCCTATGGGCGGTGGACGGGACCACGCAGTACGTCTACCAGCTCGATCCCTCCGACGGGACGGTCCTCTCCAGCTTCTACATCGTAGACAACACGACCGCCTACGACCCTGTGCCGGGGGGAGCCACCTTCCTTAACGGTACGCTTTACGTGGCCATGCACTACTCCACTAATTACGGCAAGGTCTACAAGTACGACACCGGTGGCGGTTACCTGGGCGAGTTCGACGTATACTGTTGAGGCAGCTACATGTACTCGTCGGTGACGGGTATGGCGAACGACGGCACCTACCTCCTTGTTCACGGAAACGACTACTACGGCGACCCCGTGATACAGAAATTCAGTTCGACCGGTTCCACGGGCAGCCTCTACATGGATGATTTTCCAGGCATCGGGAGCACCAGGTACGATACGGCCTGGATGAGCGGCGGTATCTGGATAGCAAGGGACGATCCGGACAGTCCCATCCTGGGATACGACACAACAGGTCTGCTGGTGGGTTATGTTGACGGTTCTACGGTCAGCGCTGCCATGGGTCTAACCATGGACGGTGAGGGTTACCTCTGGGCATCCAACCCCGACGACGACAGGATCTACCAGATCGAGGTCTTGACAGGTATCGGGGAGTTGCCCGAGGTCCGGGACCACAGGGAGATAACCCTCAGCCTCAATCCCTTCAGTTCATCTGTTGTCATCACAGCCGGGGGATTCGCTGACGCCACTCTTGAGATATTCGACCTCGCCGGCAGGAGGGTCCACGAAAGTGTCTTCACCGGCGTCCACACATGGAACGCCCCGGGTGTTCCTGCCGGAACGTACTTTGCTGTCGTAAGAGACCGGGAGGGCACCAGTTCAGCCGGGCTCACCAGGATCGACTAGCGAAGACCACAGTGAGGGAACCGGGCGGCCGTCGAAAGGCGACCGCCCGCCTGAGCGGTCACTCTTCCACGAAATCTCCCGCGAACTCTATGACGCAGACGTTGCCGAAGGCCTCGTGTTCCTCCACTGCCAGGCCCGCCAGGCGGAAGGCGGGATTGAGAAGATTTCTCCTGTGGCTGTCGTCGCTTACGCCGTCGTCTATGAGCAGGCCCAGCACTATCTCCCGACCTGTCTCGGGCCCGTAGGAGATGACCTCGCCGACAGTGGCGAGCCAGCGGCCGTGTTTCTCGATCCTCTGGGAGAAAATCGAACCGTCGCTGCCCACATGACCGGTGAGCCCCGTAGAGGAAAGGTCCTGGGCATGGTCAGATGCCGCCATGGTCAGGCCCGGGGAAGGGGTCAGAGGCTCCATGGGCCGTGTTCCCTCCATGTCCTCGATGCATTCAACAAGGGCATCGGGTCCCTCCGCAGTGATGAGCGTGGGTCTTCCGGGCTCCCTGTAGAAGTAATCCGAGAAGTACTGGAGCCTGGGCTCGATGAAATCCTCCGCGTACCCGGCGGGATTCGCACGGGCCATGTTTATATGGAGCAGGACATCCTTCTCCAGCTGGTCCAGATAGTCCGCTCCCGCGGCGGTGGCAAGCCTCAGAAGGTCCCATTCATCGAGAACCCACATGACATACTCCGAAGAATCGAGATTGCTTACATACAGGTCTGCCGAGGCCGTACCGGCGGAGGATACGCAGCAGCATAGAGGGATGACGGACACGAACGACGCCGGGGTTGAGAATGGTGTCATCATATTTTTTCGTGCCTCTATGCATGGATCAATAAAGTTATCCATTGACCGATAATGTAAGATAATGGTTTTCGAATTCCCGAAAAAGTGCATCCCTTACGACAAGGCGGGCAGGACGGCTGCAGATCCTTTCGTTCCGAGTGCATATCATGTTTCACAGCCGTATGTCGAAACAGTTAACTCAGAAACCGTGCCGAAGTCCATGAGCTTTTGCGATTCAGGACGCCGGTGCCGGAAGGTTACTTCGGGAGCTTCCGGCAGGCCGGGGATACCTGCGGTACAGTGGACTGAAACGCCGTCGCGGAAGCGCAACCGGACCTGTATCAAACCGTATCGACAGAAGGTGAGGCCTGTTTCGACACACTGCGGGAACAGGGGCGTGCACCTCATGGTTCCTTATCTGATGCGGTTTATTACTGTTAAGCGGGGGTTTGCGGGATCATACCAGACGAGGTGTGTTAACTAAGTTAACATATCAGAAAGCTAACTCTGGAAGTCATCGATTGCAGTGAATCATACGGTTTTTGGTCCCTGGTTTTGCAGGCCGGGCTGACTTCGGGCATACCAGCGGTTTTCGAACCCTGACTGTGATCACACGAACCATGACTGTGATCACACGAAGCCTGACTGTGATCACAGTATTCCCTTTCCGGCAGGCCTTCGAGTATCTATCAGGAACTCCCCGTCACGGCAGAGGGTCTCCCCGTCCACCGTTATTACGCCTCCGTCCCTCTGGTCGCAGACCATGTCCCGGTGGATGGCGGACCTGTTGTTTCCGCCGGTCTACGGAAGCCCCGCAACGAGGGCAGGCCGGAAACTCCGGTCCATCTTCTAGTCGAAGAGGATCGACCCGGTGGACTTCCGGATACCACTGCTGGTTCCGATCATGATGGTTGCCCCCGCCTCGTAGGTCTCCATGGCAAGCTTGAGCGGTTCCGGTATGAACTCAAGCTGGCGGTCCGATGCGAGCCTGAAGCAGGTTTCGCTGTTTCCCGGGAGCTGCAGGAGGAGGAGCGCGTGTCCACCGGCTCTCAGGATCGGGGCGTATATCTCCCTGATGAGAGGCTCGGCAACGGTGCTTCCCTGCACCGGTACCTGTCACCCTCCTGCACGGCGATGGAGTACTCCACCAGGACCTGCACCAGTTTCTAGACCCCTGTATCCGACATCCTGCCATTTCCTTCCCCTGACCGGATCAGTCGAGGTCCCCGGCGGTGATTACCCTTCCCGCTCCGAGCCCCGTGAAACTGCCGCCGTACTCCTCCCTGAAAAGCTCTATCTGCCTTCGGCCCGTGCAGTGGCCGGGCCCCGCGTGAGCAACCCCCAGCTCCCGGAACCTTCGAATGACGGACAGCGTCTCCTCGTCGGAGAAGCTCTTCAGATGGAATCCCCCCATCACGAGGAGGATATCCTGTCCGGTCATCGAACCTGCCTGTTCCACTATTTCAACCACTCCCGGGTGTGCGCAGCCGGTTATGACCACTGTTCCCCGGTCAGTCGCCATAACGAGTGCCTGCTCCTCGGGGTCCGAACCCAGCGGACCGGTAGTGTAGACCCCGGTGCATATCTTCCCGGGAGCTTCCACGTCCACGACTTCGGCCCCGTATCCGGCGACGGTCCCGTGGATCTCTTCCGAGAAGGACTCGAGCATGAGGACCCGTACCTCCGGATTGAGGCGAAGGAATCCATCGATGCCGTCCACGTGGTCCCAGTGTTCGTGGGAGAGCACCACGGTGGATACCGCTCCGGGATCGCATCCCAGGGTCCGCATGTTGGTCTCCAGCAGCGCTCCGTCGGAGCCTGTATCGAACAGGATGACCTCTTCCGCGCCCTCGATCAGGCAGGAGAAACCCCAGCTCGGTTCGACCCCCTCCACGATGGAGGTGTTGTCGTATATGACAGTTATCGAGATGTCCGCCAGGGGAACCGTTCCGATCTCGTTCCTTTCCATGATTATCACCTCGTTCGGGTTTGAGGATGCTTCGGCAAACAGTATGGACGATGCGGTGATGAATGCGATTCCGCAGGCGGCGGAGGAGAGGGGGGATATCATTCGTCGATCTCCCCGATCTGCCTGAGAAAGCCCAGAAAATCCTCCTCTCCGGTCTCCCTCACTATCCTGCCGTCCCGGAAATGGTAGATGGTCATACCCGTCCAGGTAACCTTCACGCCGCTGGCCCGGTACTTGAGGAGCGGACCGCTGTGAGTGCCTGTGAAGGTCCACCTCACGGCCACGCTGTCTCCCTCTGCCACCGTTTCCTCCAGCCTGACCTTGGAATCCGGAAAGGACGACCTGAAACCCTCCATTATCCTCCTGAAAAGCCTGCTGCCCCTGACCTTCCTTGGAAGGATCGGGTACGTGACCTCTATTCCCGGGTCCGCCAGATCGTCTATGATGGATAGGTCCCCATCTCCCCAGATCTGGAGGAACCGCTTCGCCTTTTCGCGGTTTTCATCTGTTTTCATGGGATACTCCCTCCCTGTCGGCAGCCGATCAGGAACCCACCGTCCTGACCACTTCGGAGACGCGTTTCCGCGGACTTGCCTCGGGGCTTTCCGCCGGGTATCCGAAGGAAACGGCGGCGACCATCTGGCAGTCTTCCCCGAGCCAGGCCGCCAGCCCCTCGTAGGCGTAGAATACGTCGCATATCCACAGTGAACCGATGCCCATGTCCGTGGCAGCCAGCAGCATGTTCTGTATGGCGGCCCCGACTGACTGGATGTTGACCAGGTCCTGGAAGTTCTGGTCTATGGAATGGGCAAGCCATGGATGCGTGCCTTCGGGATTGAACACGAAGACCGTGACCGGGGCCTGCTCCATTATGGCAGCGGTCCACTCGCTGCTCCCAGTGTCCCATTCCATGGACTTCTTCTCCTCTATGCCGGCGCGCATTATGCCCACCATCTCGCTTCGCCGGTCACCCTTCACCACCACGAAGCGCCAGGGCTGGCTGTTCTTGCCCGACGGCGCCCGTGTCGCGGCGGTGAGGATCCTCTCCATGTCCTCCTCCAGGACCGGTTCGTCCCTGAACTTCCTTATGCTTCGCCTGGCTGTCATGGCCTCGAAGGTATTCACGGTCGGTCTCCTCTCGATGATACGGTCGGTCATATCATAAATGCTCAGGGGGCGCAGTGCTTTCCCGTCGTCCACTTCCTCTTTGTCTGCGGATCTCCAGAAGCACAATGACCGCCATGGTTACGATGGTCAGGGGGATCACGAAGTACAGCATCACCGAGCTGAATCCGCCCAGCGCGTCGTGGTGGGAGGCCGCCATTACAAGATAGGCCGCGTAGGCGAAGTAGTATCCGAGGAGGAGAAGTGCCTCGGGTCTGCTTATCCTGCCGCCTGTGAAGAATATCGGAAGACACGCGACGGCCGCCGCCGCCATGACCGGCATATCGAAGCCCAGCACTGCGGGGGGGACCGGTATGGAGCGGGGCGAGAGGACGGCGGAGGCCCCCAGCACTCCCATGATGTTGAAGATGTTGCTGCCTATTACGTTACCCACGGCGATGTCCCTTTCTCCCCTGACAGCCGCCACCACTGACGTGAACAATTCCGGAAGGGAGGTGCCGACCGCGACCACCGTCAGCCCGATGACCATGCCGCTGACCCGGAGGGAGACCGCGATGGAGACCGCACCCCTGACCAGCCAGTCTGAGCCGAGGACGAGCAGGGCGAAGCCCAGGACTATCATCAGCGCATCGATGACCGGTCGGGATCCGCGTCTCCTAGCCCGCCGCCCTCCGGTTCCGTCTTCCGGTGGCAATGTCTTCTCGCTGAGGCCCTGCCGGATCAGGAAGAAGATGTAGGCTGCCAGGCACAGGAGCAGGACCACTCCTTCGGAACGGGAGAGTTCCCCGTCAAGCGAGAGTATCAGAAGGAACAGGGACACGGCGATCATCACCGGGACATCCAGCCTGACCAGTTTGCGCGAGACCGTGACGGGAATGATCAGGGCGGACAGGCCGAGTATGAAGAGTATGTTGAAGATGTTACTGCCGAGCACGTTGCCCAGGGAGATGCCCGATTCGCCCGAGAGGGCGGAATCTATGCTGACGGCCAGTTCGGGCGAGCTGGTCCCGAAGGCCACCACGGTCAGGCCGACCAGGAGAGGCGGGACCCGGAAAACGCCTGCCAGTCTCGAGGCTCCGGCCACGAGGGATTCCGCGCCTGTTACGAGGGATACCAGACCTGCGGCGAAGAGTAGAATGCTCACGGTGTTACTTTCCTGTCATTCGATGGACACGGCTGCTGCTCCCATATCCCGAATCCTGGGGAGCGGCGGACAGCCCTCGTTCTGCTCCCGGCATCTCTTCAGGATGCTTCCGTCAAGGGTGCCGGACGGCTCACAGGATGAATATGCACGATCGGTAGTTCAGGGGTGATGTCGGAGAGTTCTCGTCACGGTGTCCCGATGGCCGGGACCTTGACATCACCGACGCAACAGGACGAACCGGCAGGGGACGGTGCCGGTGCCCGGCGATACCACCGAATAGACGCCGTCAGGGAGATGATGTACGTCCATCCGTGAGCTATCCGATCCGTCGAAGCCGCCCATCGCCACGACCCTTCCATAGAGATCGATCATGATCCATTCGGATGCTCCTTTACTGCTTGAACATACCGGATCGCTGAGGAATACAGCGGATCGTGCGGGACCGTCCGACGGTCGACCGTTCCGGTACACTCATGCAGAACATCGTTGTCACCGATAAAGTGCCATCCTTGCGTAAAGGCCCGGAGCAAAGCGCTCCGGGCCC
The DNA here is from genome assembly GCA_002030045.1 of Candidatus Aegiribacteria sp. MLS_C. Classification (GTDB taxonomy): domain Bacteria; phylum Fermentibacterota; class Fermentibacteria; order Fermentibacterales; family JCC-6; genus Aegiribacteria. The sequence continues at coordinate 69,841 of LQBI01000008.1, forward strand.
GATATCGATGACCGGCAGGCGGTATCAGTAATCGTCTTCGGGGTAGAAGTCCAGGTCCTCCTCCTCGGTGTCCTCGGAGTAGCCGAAGAAGTCGTTCAGCATGTCCATTGCAGCCTCGTACTCCGAGGATTCGACCCACATCAGGTAGCCTCCGTCCTCCGGTATCATCCAGTCCAGCTGTTCAGATTCCGGAAGTTCCCCGAAGGGGGTCACCCTGGTCCTGTAGCCATGCCTGCCGAGGTACTCCTGAGCCTCCTCAAGGGCGTCAAGATCGCTCAGCTGAAGAACGGGTGTCATATTCGAACCTTCGTGCATATCTCTTCCTCCTTTGTGAATGCTGCGGGAATATGCTACAACCCCATCGGCACTGTCAGCAACCCCGTCCTCGGGAGGAATTATCCGGGACCGCCACGCTGTAGAGGTTCGATCTCCCCCTCCTGCCTACCTGAACGATGATATCAGACATCCGCATGCAGTATGCCATCTTCTGTGCGAGCCCGCGTCTCATCCGCAGCTTCGCGGCCAGGTCTTCGGTCGTGAACTCCGCTGTTCCTTCAGGGAGAAGGGAAAGCCACTGGGAGGGATGGGTGAAGAGCCTGCTGTCAACGACTTCGAGCAGCCTCCTTTCCTCCACAAGCCATCCTCTTCTCCTCCAACCCCTCGCTCCGTCGTACCGCAGGATCTCCTCCTCCCTGGTAAGCAGTACCTCCACCGAGAGGTTCCGGTCGAGGAGGAGGTCCGGGAAGCTCACCATTTCAGAGAAGAGGTCCTCTACCCTGCCTTTTTTCGGCGACTTCCTCCTGGACGGTTCTCCTCCGTCCTGCGGGACCTTCACTATCCATTTCTCCTGCGGTACGGGGTGTACAAGCCTTATCTCATGCATCGGCAGCAGCTTCCGTAGCTTGGACCTGATGGAGTGGAACCCCCCGGTCTGTATCTCGATGAGGCTGGTCCCTCTTACGATATCGACCACGAAACCATCAACGGGTACTTCCAGCAGGTCTCCCGGGCAGCTGTACCATTCCTTCAGCGAGGAGTGGAGGGGTTTTTCGTTGAGAAGGCCGATGGCGGACAACCTGAAGGTACCTCCTCATATCACGGATCGGTACGCGAGTAACTAATGGGACCGGCGTCGTTCTCGTCATCCGTACCGGTCATCCAGAGCGAGGTCCCGGTATTCGTTGCGATTGTCTTCGATGTGCTTCCCGCGAACATCAGCACGGTCCCCTGCTCTTCCATGACACTGAAGCATTCTGTCACGGAGCCCTCCGGGTAGTACCTGGAAGAGGAAGACCCCCCGGTATGCACTCCGCTGCAGTTCCGGGCACCGATTCCATTGCCGAAGGTCCATATCACCTCGCCGGTGCGGAGGTCAACACAGACCAGGCAGCCACCCGCGTAGAAATAGAGCCTGCCGTCCTTCTCTGTGATGGAGCCGTAATCAAATCCGGTCCCGGTGATAACCCAGAGTACATCCCCGGTGGAAGTGTCCATGGCGAGGATGGAATCGATGCCCTGGTGACCGGGACCGTGAAGTCCAGGATCACCGTCCGGTTCGGACGACCAGACATTCCTCATCCTGTTCTCCTCCCGGTTTCCGGGAGTCGAGAACTGGCTTCCGGAAACGGCCGAGGATAGGTCGTGGCTCTGTACCCTTTGTACAGGCTCATCCGCGAACGAAGACATCTCCACGAGGTCCCCGGGCAGCCGTCCGCCGTATGTATCCTGCTCGCGAACCGCCGTGCCTGGATGTCCGGCCGAGATACCGGTCAGAAGGATAACACCAAGAAGCACTCCGGTCTTCATTCCTCCACTTCCCTCCAGATGGTGGATGACAGTACGGCACATGCCAGTACTCCTGATGGAAACTCTCATCGACGGAAATCCGTGTCAACCCGGAACAGAATCCTGGCAGGCCTTCGCCCGAGGTGACCGTACGGGCCCCCGAAAGCGATAAGGGCTGCGGACCGTGCACGTACATACGGTGATATACAAATGATTCAATCGTGTGATGTAGTTATTATATATGGATATATCATATCTCGCTCCTGAATACGAAGAACACGGCTCCCATCAGACACAGCGAAGCCCACAGGTAGTCCAGTTTCAGAGGTTCCTTCATGTAGAAAAGGGAGAAGGGAACGAACACGCTGAGGGTTATGACCTCCTGGATCATCTTCAGCTGACCGACTGAAAGGACCGTGTAGCCTATACGGTTTGCCGGGACCTGGATCAGGTACTCGAAAAGCGCGATGCCCCAGCTGAAAACCGCGGCCACTACCCAGAGCCTGGCGCTCATCTCCTTCAGGTGCGCGTACCATGCGAAGGTCATGAAGACATTGCTGCAGACCAGTAACATTACAGTCTTGACTACCGGACTCAATTCGGGTTCCTTTCAGTGGACCAAGTGCATTTATGGAGTTGATGATGCATGACCCGATACTATTATCGGTATCGAGGGGAAAGTACCACTTATCCCCCTGGTCAGGTCCCGTTCACACCGTCCCTGTGGACATGTTCAGGACTGAATGCGGGAAGGCACACGGCGATGTAGTCGGCGCCACCGGGATAGGGAGTGCTGTAGCGGACCCAGCTTCCCCTGTCCGCGATGAATACTTCTCCGGGATGTATATCGTAGTCCCCATCCTCCGTGCTGACGCTCAGTGTCCCCTCCAGTACAAGCGTGTACTCGTCGAACCCGGGTCTCTGACCCGGCTCGGCCCATCCCTCGGGGCTCCTCATCCTGGTGATGCTGACCCCTTCGGTGCCTGAGTTGACCCTGCCCACGTACTCCTCGATGAGCTTCGGCTTGCTGCCGTGAGCCTGTATCACCGAGGGCTGCTCTATCTTTCCGGACATCTCCTTCACCCTCCTTCCGGCGTCGTCGTCATCAGCTCCGCGCCCGACTCTACCTGAGCAGGCACAGACCGGTATTCTCGGTTACGGAACCCGCTGTTATCCTGCACAGGTATATCCCCGCTCCGACTTCCCTGCCACCCTCGTCTGTGCCGTCCCAGGCGAAGATGTGTTCCCCTGAGGCAAATCCACCATCGGCCAGGACCCTCACCAGCCTTCCCGAGAGATCGTAGACCTCCAGCGAGGCGACGCCGGGTTCCGGCAGGACGAAGGAGACCGCGGTGGAGGAACGGAAAGGATTGGGGAAGGCCTGAAGTGCCAGTCTGGTCGAGGGATCGAGGGTGATACCCTCCTGCGTCACGGTGAAGCTGACGGTATCCGCCGCAACGGCGGTACCCCCGTCGAAGGAAGTCACGATGAGCTGGTTTGGACCCACGTCGGCATATAAGTACTCATCCCTGTACGTGTATTTCAGGCCCGTTCCGAAGGCGTACAGGTTCCAGTCGGTGGCGGCAATGTACATCACTCCATCGGTTATGGCAGGGCAGGACACTATCCCGTACGGTCCCGATGTGGTGGTGTAGCTCCATACGGTCTGCCCGTCGTCCCAGTCTATGGCCATTACCCGTGCAGTTGCGTCGTAGTAGTTGCTGCCCTCGCCGTAGAATGCTATACCGTCGGCCAGCCCCGACGATCCGTGATGGACCCCGGGCACCCACCACAGGCTGCTTCCGTCGGAAGCGTCAAGGCAGTGGTAGGTGTCCACCTGGTCGGCGAAGTAGAGCTTGCCGTCGCGGTAGGCCAGGGTTGCCGATATGTAGGTGCCCGGGGTTATATCCACCTCCCATATCGTATTGCCGCTGGAGGTGTTGACGGCCCTGACCCTGCTGTCGATCCCGGCTATGTAGATGATGCCGTTAACCACGGTGGGGGAGGAGTCCCAGTAGCCGCCGTAGCTGTCGGAGTTCTGCCAGATTATGGAGCCGTCCAAGGCGTTAAGGGCGTACAGGTTGCCATCGTAGGTGGGCACGAAGACCATTCCGTCCCACACCGTCAGGCAGCTTGCGGTGTACCCGGGGAGGGTCCGCGTCCATTCGATGTCACCGGTCAGGGCGTCGAACCTGCATACCTGTGATTCGGTGGGGTTGAAATCAGCCGTTCCAGCGAAGACCCCGCCTTCCCAGACCGCCGGAGTGCTTCCGTTGGCGTCGGCCTCCGCCGAGGCCCACACCCTTGCTCCGGTGGACGAGTCCAGGCACCAGAGCGAGTCGCTGGCGGTGTAGAGGAGACCGTCCTTCACGGTCACGGCGTCGTCGGTGTAGCCGGTGGGGTACCGCCAGAGAACTTCACCGGTGGCGGCATCCAGGGCGTAGAGGGAGTCCTTGCCGTAGTTGGAGGGGTAGTAGACCACGCCTTCAACTATCACCGGCGTCGGGAACTCGTGGTAGTCCCCGGTGACCGGGGCTGCCCACAGTATCGTGTCGTCGTGGGGGGCCGGGGATTCGGAGTACCCGTGATGCAGGTCGTCCTGCATGTATGTGTACCAGTCGGTCACCAGCCGTTCCACCGGGACAGGCGCCTGCCCGTTCAGAACGTACAGTACCGAGTCCGGCAACTCGTCGTCGTTCTCCACTATCGCCCTGAGCATCAGCCAGTCGCCGTCGTAGGTCCCGCCGTCCGACGGGAAGGTGATGGTCACGCCTGTGGCCGATAGGATATACGCCAGCAGGGATGCTGCAATGTTCATCTGTTCTCCTTCTCCGGTCAGGCCATCAGGTCCTCCGCGGCGGTCATTGCCTCGTGGGCCGCCTTCTCGGCCCTGCGAGCCGATTCGCCAGCCGCCTCCGCCGCTCGCTGCACCGTCTCCAGCTGCGAGGCCAGGTCGGTCTCTACCCGCTTCAGTTCAGCAAGCAGCTCTTTGCCCGCGTGCTTGAACCTCTCGACGAACTCGTCCACCTCCGACTTCAGTATGATCGCCTTCATCAGCGGAGGATCGATGGCCACGTTCCTTCCCTCGGAGCGGATCTTGTAGGTGCCCGAGGCCGTGCAGTATGGTTTCGTACGGCCCTCCGGTATGTCCACCCTGAGTATGGGTCTTCCCGCTGTGGTGTTCTCCACCTGTATACTTATGTCCACCGAGGGTCTGCAGCTGCTGGCCCTGCCCATGACGGCCTGCCTGATCCCGTCGTTCACCTCGCAGCCCTCTATCCTGCCCCTCTGCAGGCCGCTCCCGCCTGAGATCTCGGACACTCCCGCCAGTATGGTCCCGCCGCCTGCGTTGGCGAAAGCCACTATGTCCTCAGCGTCTATCGCCCTGGGATCGAGCTTGAAGTCAACGTTCCTGCCCTCCTGGCCTTCCAGCAGTCTCCCGGTGGATTCGGTTATCCCCTCGAACTCGTTACTGTGCGTCATGCTCTTCCGATCCGCCCCGTCAAAGTCTCCCCATGTGCCGAACCTTGCCGTAACCTAATATGCAACGATGTGCAGCGGGTCGCCGCAGGAGTAGTCAGCGGTCCAGTAATGAGGGTCGCCCGGTTCGTTGTAGCGAAGCGGTCCCGCTCTGTCGTACCCCGTCCGGAAGGGTCCGCTCATGGTAAGGAATATGGAGCCTTCGTCGGGCCAGTCCCTGGATGCGTCCGTCACCCTGTTCCCCGCCTCCAGCTCCGCGTCCAGGAGCTTCCTCAGCTCCGGATGGAGGTCCCTCATGCATTCCAGGATCTCCTTCGCCGCTTCCGCTCCGATCCGGAGCGGCCTGACATGGTCTAGAGTGTATTCCATCTCACTCCTTGCCCGTTTTCGGTTCCAGTATACGTAAGAGTACTTACCGGGGCGTGTTTCCGTGAAGCTCCCGGTAAGCCCGCTGTCCCGGATTACGGAATGGCCTTATTCCAAATGCTCCCGGCCGGGCTTTCCGGCAGTCTGGAATGATACGATCCAGACTCACGGCATGAATATAAGGGTTTCCGGCGGTGAATATCCTTCTTTCGACCGAAGGGGATGAAATGGGATTCCGAGCCACATCTTGACTTTAGGATGGAAGTGCGCACCTCTGTCCGAACTGACGGCCTTTCGTCCTGTACACCGGTTCCGGATGGCCGTTGTATTGATCGACTGACGGGGAACTGTACAGCCGATGAGAGGGAGTCCCCGGTATGCAGTGGTCCGGACAGCCGGTGTCAGTGCCCGGTTACCGCCAGCCTGCGGGTTGTCGAGGTATCGCCTGACACTGCGCGGACGATGTAGGTCCAGGTGTTCCGTATGAGTCGGTAAAGGTCCGGAACTCCGAGGGAGGAGCCTTTCCACAGACAACGGGCCAGGTACAGGAACTGATGCTCCCCGATCAGGAGTCGATGCTCACGCCGGGCGTATCGGCAGTGTGAATGTCACCGGCGGCGTCACAGGCGAGCCCGGCCGATATCACGTTGCACTCCATGCCGCCGCTCATGGGCAGATAGGCATCCGCGGAAGTGCAGATGGCGTCGTTATCGTTCTGATGCCCTGCCGCCCTGAGCTGACCTTTTCAATGCCCGGCATGCTGAGCCGGCAGAGGTCGGTGGAGGCTGTTCCCCTGAATGAGACCCCCGAGGGACAGCCCGCGATGTCCACGGATCCGTAAGCGATACCGGTACATACTACGGCAATGATCAACCTGCTAATGATGCCACGCCTCCTTATCGGTTTACCTGCAAGCATTATGTTCAAAGGGAGGCGCATGTACAACCGGGCGCGGGGGTTAGAACTCACCTGCCGGGAACGAGGTCCTCCACCCGCTTCGTCCTGGGGATTCGGGCCGGCAGCACCGAGTCCAGCAGCTCCCGGAACCTGCAGGAGTGGTCCCTGTGCCGAAGATGGCACATCTCGTGGGCCACAACGTACTCGGTCGCATCCGGGTGCAGGTGTACCAGCCTGAGGTTGAAGGTCAGCCTTCCGGTGCTCCCGCAGCTGCCCCACCTGGTCTTCATCTTCCGGACCCGAATACCTGCAGGCCTGACCCCCAGCAGCGCCGAGTACTTCTCCACCAGCGGAGCGAGTTCCTCGAGGAGCCTCCCCTTCAGCCAGGACTCCAGTGCTTCCAGCATTTCATCGTCCGAGGTTCCGACAGGCCGCCTTACCCTGATGTCTTCATTCTGAATGAACTGCACGGGTCCCTCCTCCGAGTCCTCGATCCTGAGGGAGAATCGCTCTCCGCGATAGTGTACCGAGCCCCCATCCGACGGCCGCAGGTCCACGAGGTTTTCGACCGCGGAGGTCCTTGCCTCCAGTTCGGCCTTCTTCCTCATTATCCAGTGTCTCTTCTTCCAGATTATGCCGCGGAGTTCTTCGGGCCTGTCGCCTGCCGGAGCGACCAACTCCACGCCTTCCGGCCGAACCACGATCCTGCGGTGTCTGGCCCTGTCGCTGAACCTGATGGAGCAGACTATCCTCGCACCATCGATGTCGAGGAAGAAGCTATTGTCCTTCGAACCCTTGCAGCGCGAACGGGAACGGACGATACGGGCCCCTATGATACTGACCCCTCCAGTGAGGCGATGTCGGCTTCCAGCATCTCCCTCTCCTGACGGTCCTTCACCTTCGCCAGTTCCCTGCGGGCCTTTTTCAGGAACCTGCGGGTTTCGCCTTCCTCCTCCGAAAGGCTCTCGGACCTTGCCAGAGCCTCGTAGGCGTATCCTTTGTAGAAGGGGGGAAGGTCCTCATCCAGGCTGATCCTCAGGCACCTGTCCGCATGTTCGCGTGCCATATCGCAGTGTCCGGCAAGCGCGTGGACCCTGGAGGCCAGCCAGTATCCTATGGACAGGTTCAGCGGCAGGCAGTCCGTCCTCTGTTTCCAGTGCCAGAGCGAGGCTTCAGCAAGGAGGACCATCTCCTCGTCCTCTTCTTCTGACCTTTCGCCCTTGTCTATCAGTGTCCAGCAGCTGTTGAAGCAGCCGGCGGAGAAGGCCTGGTGAACCTGCAGCTTCATTCCCGGATCTGTCAGCAGATCCCTTACATTGTCGTCCATGGTCCGGTCTCCCTTCGCCGGGCGCCGTCGAGATCGAGGTGAGGTATCATATGGCGGATTTTTCCGCCTGTCCGCGGCAACGTCGAACCACGGCAGTCCAAACTTATCGGATGGATCCCCTGATCAGTCCCAGACGAAGGTGATCCTCCCCGGTTCGATGGTTATGGTGTCGGCCCTGCCCGTCTCCGTCCGGGCCATGTTCTTCATTCCGGTGTTGAGCCAGATGTTCCAGAGTTCGATCCTGTTCTCGTTCATGGGATTGCCGTTGGCGGTGGCGTTCCTCACGGTCCAGGTGTTCTCGTCCGCCCCGGGATCGAGCCAGAGCTCGATCTCGATGTCCACATCCTGGTCGAGGACCCGCCTCACTGCGGTCAGCGAGATGTAACCTTCCAGGATGTTCACCTCGACCGAGGATATCCTTGTATCCTGAATGGCTGCCTCCAGGGCATCCTGCAGCTGCTCCTCGGTTATCACAAGCTCTACTGCCGCGGCTGTTCCAAGGAATGCCAGCACCAGGACCGCTGCACATGCCTTCACAGTGCCCTCCCTTCACTTTTCGTATCGACTGTGACCGTTCCGCATCTTCATTCCGATGACGGTACGAAAATACTCCCATGAACCTCCCCGGTACATGGCATGTTCCTCTGCCAGGTCTCCCCCTTCCTGGACGATGCTCTGGGTATGCTTGCATGATGGGATTCCATGCTCCTCCTGTACTCATCGTGCCGTAAGGAAGCTCATAATGAACGCGTATGTCCTCTGATCCCTCCGCGATCTCATCCCATGCCTCGAAGATGAAACCTTGATGCAGGAACTCCATGGTCTCCTGCACGAACTCCCCGTCCCTCATCCTGTGCCGTCATTTCCACCGCCAGGAGTCGTCCGGCTCAAGGACCGAGGAGGGACCTCCGCCCCGGAGCCATTCCAGAGCTGCCGGGTCGTCGCGAAGGTACGCGTCCCAGAAGGCCGTGCTGATGGCTATAATAACAATGTGGTGATTGGGATTGCGGGTTTCCCTGTCGCCGGGAAGGGCCCTCTCAGTGAAGGCCGAGTGCTCGGCGCCGTACAGGACCAGTTCGTACTTGTCACCCTCGGGCAGCGCAGGGAAGACCTCAAGGCGGGAATCCGCGTCCGCGCCGCCGATCACGGCATCGTCCATGGTGCCCGTCATGAGAAGCCAGGGCATCTCCACCTGTCCGAAGGCCTGTTCGGCGGTTCCCATGCGGGGGCTGCTGGGGCTCATTATCACGGCAGCATCCAGACGTTCGTCGGAGAAGATGCTTCTTCCGCCGGCGGTCCTCTGTCCGCAGAGCGCCTGGGTGGTCACCGCTCCGAACGAATGGCCCGACATGCCCGTGGCGTTCAGGTCCATCCGGCCTTCAAGCTCGTGTCCATCCTCCGCGTTAAGCTCCTCCAGTCTGTCGAGCACAACCGAGACGTCCCCTACCCTCTCCAGGAAACTCTCCAGGCCGGCTGCGGCGACGAGGGAGTCCATGCGTTCCGAGACCGGGACCTCCGACCATACAGACTCATCGCTTCCCGGATGCTGCACGAAAACGGCAACGTAACCGCGGGAAGCCCAGTGCTCCCCCAGGTAGCCGCAGGTCTCGCGAGAACCTCCCAGTCCGTGGCTGAACAGCACAACCGGTGAAGCTGATACTTCATGTGGAAGGTAGATCCTCAGAGGAATATCCCGATGCCTGCGCTGGTCTGTGATCGTCAGGTCCAGGAACAGGGGAGATTCTTCGAACAGGGGTGCCAGAGGATCGTACGCCGCCGGATCCACAACGGATGGAGATGCGGCCAGTGCCGGTAAGAGGATGGACAGTATCGCTGTCGATATAAGACTGAGGTGCATCGCGCCCTTCCCTTCGGGACCGGTGGTTCCGGAACGGCCTATCCTTTCCTGCGGAGCCCGGCGCTGGACCGCCGGCCCTTACCGGTCCTGCCTTCCTCCTCCAGCCATCCGGCGCGTATTTCATCGCCGTCGTTGAACTCCGGCACCCAGGGCTTGATGTCAAGCAGAGGCGACCCGTCCAGCATGTCCACGTCCCTTATGTGCAGCAGCCCTTGCTCGATGCCGTCCAGGCGCACCACCGAAACCCCTATGGGGTTCGGCCTGTTCGGGGACCTGGTGGCGAAGAGCCCCCTGATCTCGCTGTGCCTGTGGGGAACCACCTGCAGGGTGTAGCCATCGCTCCTGTGCAGCACCCAGATCAGCATTATGTGGGAGAACCCGTCCAGGTCCTTGAGCGCCGGACGGTACTCCTCGAACACTTCCACCGTGCCCTGTATGCCGGCACCTCCGGCCGGCTGGACGGGAGTGTCCCCGCGTTCGGTGAAGGGGGTATGTATTATGCCGATCGGCTCGAACTCGAATTCCATCATGCCTCCTTCAGGGCCATGTCTGACACGGCTCCAGGCGCGAGGGCCCTGCAAATGGGAGCGGCCGCCGGGAGTTTGCTCCCGGCGGATTCCATCATTTTTATCCATGAACCTGCGGCCGGGGCGGCGATCACGCTCCCTCCTGTGTTCGATACAGCTGGCAGCAGATGGCCCCGTGTGTTCCGGAACATATGGTTCAGGGAGCCGATATGTCGTCCCCCTTCAGGTGGATGTCGAACCATCTCAGCTGTTCCCACAGCACGTGTTCCACGCTTTCCCGGGCGCTGTAGCCGTGGTCCTCGAATGGCAGCATGACCAGACGGGTTGTCCCGCCGGTGCCGCGTACCGCCTCGTACAGGATCTCCGACTGGTAGGGACGGGTGCCGGGATTGGAGTCATCCCCGCCGTGGATGATGAGCAGGGGTTCGTCTATCCCGTCGGCGAAGAAGAGAGGGGAGACCTGTATGTACACTTCCCTGGCCTGGAAGAGAGACCGGCGCTCCGACTGGAATCCGAAGGGCTGGTTGGTCTTGTTGTAGGAGCCGCTCCGTGCGATGCCGGCTGCGAACAGGTCGGTGTGGGCCAGGAGATTTGCCACCATAAGCGCACCGTGGCTGTGGCCGATGATGCCTATCCTGTCAGGATCGGCGACACCCATCTCCACGGCCTTCCCCACAGCAGCTTCGGCATCCATGACCAGCTGCTGGACGAAGGTGTCGTAGGTGGTCTCAGGGTCGCCCACCATGGGCATGGAGGTCCTGGCAAGGACAGCATAGCCCCGAAGGAGGAAGAAAAGGGATGAGGATCCGTACAGCCGCAGAAAACGCTGGGCCGAGCCTCGCACCTGCCCTGCGGTGGTGGAGCCTGAGAACTCCAGGGGATAGGCGTCTATTACCGTGGGGAGCCGAGTTCCCTCCTGGTAACCGGGAGGGAGGTAGAGCTGGAAGCTCAGAGGCACTCCGTCCTCCCGCTCGTAATGAACCAGCCGCGTCTCTATCTCCCGGAGCTGCGGCGTGGGATCCTCGAATCCCGTGACCGGCTCCATAGAGATCTCCCTGGCCGCTTCACCCTCCGCGGCTTCGACCTCGTCTTCCATGGTGGCAAGGTAGTAGTTCGGAACGTCCGAAGGCGACTCGGACCTGATGATGAACCGGTCATCGTTCCCAGCGAAGGCCTCGAAGTACTCGAAGCGGTCGGGGGCGCAGCGGAAGAGCCGTCGTGTCTCTCCCGTGTTCATGTCCCTGAGGTCCAGGAAGGGCCTGTCGCCCTGGGGAGTGCCGCCGCTCCCGGTGAAATAGACCGAGTCCCCGAGCTGGTGCATCACCCATCCGCCATCGGGGAGCTGCCGGAATACCGGGTTGCCGGGAGCGCCGTACCGGTCGTCCTCGTCGTAGTCGTACCATAACCTCGAGGTGCCCTCTTCGACGTCCAGGAGCCAGTAGTAACGCCAGCGGCGCATCCTCTCCCACTGGCCGAGAAGGAGGGTGCCGGCCCCGTTGCCCCATGCTTCCATCCATGCGCGGTGCTCCGCCCGGTAGACCTCTTCCGGTTCTCCGGTGAAGGGCGCAGTTAGCCTCATCAGCCGGTCGCGGAAGGGAGCCTCCGCCGCCGGGTCGCCGCCGTCCAGCGCTTCGATCCAGAACAGCTCGTGGGGTGAGGTGGGGCGCCATGATACACCTCTGGGCCCCTCGGGAACCCCGTGGATGGGAACCTGGTCAGCCAGGGGCAGGTTGGCGACATCAGCTACAGGTTCTCCCAGGGCATCCAGTACCTCGATGTTCCTTGCGAACCTCCACCATGCCACCTCGTGGGACCAGGGTCCGACCAGGTACTCGACCAGGATGTACTGGCCGTCGGGGGAGAAGGATGCGTTAAAGTAGTGGGCCGGTCCGCCGATGATCATTGTCCGGCCGTCCGCGGGATCGACTACGGCTATCTCGGAACTGCAGTAGTAATCGAAAAGCATGTCGTCGTAGGCGGTCTCCAGGAGGTTCCTTGCCTCGTAGGTGGAACGGGCCGAAGCGCCGGTCCCCTCCATTATCCCCGGACCCGCCGGGATCGCCGGAGGCTCGGGGACTGGTCCTCGGTCCGGGACCTTCAGAACCACCAGGCGCCGCTGGTCCGGGTGCCAGCTCACGGCATCTCCCAGAAGGGGGTTAAGGGCGATCCCCTCCATCTCCTCCAGGCCTCCGTCCTGTGATCCCACCCAGAGTCCCAGATGGTCGGTCCGGGCCACTGTCAGGGCGAAATGTCCGCCATCGGCAGAGAAATCTACATCGAGGACTTCGCAGTCCGAAGGAAGGGAAAGTGGAGTGACTTCTCCTGTCTCGACATCCACAAGCCGGGGATAAAGACCGCCGTAACTGCCGTGCATGCAATTCAGGACCGGGTTCACCCGAATTCCCG
>LQBI01000009.1 GCA_002030045.1 Candidatus Aegiribacteria sp. MLS_C
CAACGATGATATCCCTCTGTCACAGCGCCTATGAGTGGGCCGTATACCGCACCGGTAAAGGTGCCGCCAAGATGCACGTACTTCTCGATGCTACGGATGTAATGCCCGACTTCGTACACATCACGGAGGGACGGGCACACGACCTTGTGGTCCGTGACCTCCTCAAGATCAGGGAAGGAACCATCGTTGTCTTTGACCGGGGTTACAACTCTCACGGCTTTTACGATGACCTTACGAGCCGGGAGGTGAACTTCGTGACGAGGATGCGCAGCAATACCCTCTATGAAGTTATCGAGAACAGATCGGTATCCTACAGCATCAACCATCTCATAACCGACGACCAGGTGATCAGGATTACCGGCAGCAGCTATTATTTCAGAAGAGTGGTATCCATAGACCAGGAGACTGGTCAGGAGATCGTTCTCCTGACCAATCTCCTACAATTCGGCCCTACCACCGTATCGAACATCTACAGGGCAAAGTGGGATATCGAGGAGTTCTTCCGTCAGATAAAACAGAACCTTCATATCCGTACCTTCGTTGGTACCAGCAAGAACGCCTTCGAGATCCAGATTTGGACAGCATTGATATCGCTTCTGATCCTGATCTGGCTGAAGCACCGATCCCGATCAGAATGGTCATTCTCGGTGCTTGCTGCCATGGTGCGCTTCATTCTACTGTCCAACATTGATTTAGATGACTGGTTGCGTGATCCAGAAGGCAAACTGCTCAGATCATCTCAATCGGATCAGTTGAGTCTTGCCTTCTGTTAATTGGACAGCATTCGGAAGGAGGTGAATATCGAAGAGGGGTCAAACTGAGAATCGGACTACTCGGAAACGTAAGTTATTGATATGCTTGAAATGTTACGGACGGGTTTAGCTGTTTTGGACACTACTGGTAATCGAGAAAGAATGCTAAGGATTTTGAAGGTTCAAGTCATTATTGAAGGTGCAAGTCAATGCTTTCGGAATTATTCAGGTTCAGGAATATCAGCATGTACTCGCACGGAGATAAGCTGCAATATCTGAACGGGATCATTCCCGCCCCAAGCCCCGAATCTTCTTCGGGATTCATAAAGCCTCACCGCCTGCAATCTGTACCGCGTTACGTGAATGGGTGCCCGTCCGTGTTCACAACCGGCGCCACTCAAGATCCGGACGGAATATCCAGTTCGTAGTGCAGCCTGCCTTCAGAGTCCGTCTCGCTTCTGCCCCCTGCCCCGTCCCAGATAGCCTGCAGGTAATGGTTGTCTTTCCGGATCGTTGCCGAGAGCCTGGAAATGCCCCTGTCCCTGGCTTCCTGAAGGAGCAGACCGAAGGCTTCAGAGCAGATTCCCCTGTTCCTGTAGCTGCTGCCTATCCAGCAGCCGACCCGGGCGGTTCCCGCCTTTCTTTTCACATGGCTCAGTGAAAACAGTCCCACGAAGCTGTACCCCTCCATTATGGAGAAGCAGACAGACCTTTCGGCTCGCTCCCATTTCTGTATCTTCCTTCTCGCATCCCGGGGGGTGATGTAGGAGCCGGCCGGAAAACCCATATCCAGGCGCAGGGCCTCGTCCTCGTTGAGGAGAACGGCCAGTTTGATGGTGTCTGTCTCTTCGAACCTCTTCAGTATAGCCAAGGTTCTAGTAGAAGAGTCTCTGAAAGGTGTTCATCATCTGCTCACCCCTGTATGTGAAGGTTGCGGCCAGTTCCAGCTGTTCCGAGCCGAAACTGGTGTGAATTCCGGAATCGTCCACCAGTTTGATCAGCTCACCCTGATCGTAGTAGAACCTGGTTTCGGCCATGTCGGGCCTTCCGGTGACATATACGAAGATCAGTTCTCCGTAGCCGCCGTCGAGGCATTCCGTATACTCATGGCAGGCTGCTCTGTCAACCACCAGATGAGCCTTCATCAGGTTGTCCGGATAGGGCTCCTCCTCGGAGAAGCCTAATTAGAGGGACCTGCCGCTTCGTCGTCTAGAGTTAAGGGTAGAGGCTTATTTTCGCTCAGCCTGTTTCATAGAATTCCACCAGATCACACAGTAGCCCGCAGAGTTCCTCGAATTCGAGTCCTGGAAGCTGTATAGCCCGTTTAAGGCGCGCTGATTGGAGTGGAGCCGTTTGCTGCAGTTGCGGCAGGACCTTATGAATTGTCAGCCTCAGCTCACCGTGGATCGTACTGATCGGTTCATTCTCCAGGCTGGGATTATTCAGAGCCATCCAGATGCTCTCAAGAGCTCTTAATGCCTTGGGCCAATCCATCCAGTCTGCTGTTCTGCCAGCAGGACAGAGGAATTTCTCCCATGAATCGTCCCCGAAGCTGTACAGGGATTCCTTTCCACTAACTCGCTTGATCAGTTTCCCGGACATATACATATCGGAGATAGCATTGTAGATCGTCTTTGACGAATACCCTGTTACCGAAGCAATCTCGGTAGGATTTGCTTCCTTGTGTGTAAGCAGATAGGTGATCAATTCACATCTGGAATTCAAGCCGAGGAGAGCCCGGAGCTTTAGTATCAGGTTCGCGGAGAGATCCGGGTTGAACTGTACAACTGCTTCACGTCGTCTGAATTTCCGCCTGATGTAACCAGCTTTTTCGAAAGCATCGTCAGAATCGCCAAGCTGTGGCTGAGGTGAGCCATCCTTCAGTTTGAAAAGCTGTTCTGATCTTGCCGAATCGCTGAATATCTCCTCGCTGAGTCTCTCCCATTTCGACCTGGAAGCCGGTTTCATCAGAAGGTGCGCAATGGCTGCAAGGAGCTGCTTCCCTTTGAAATCCCCGCGCCGATTAATGGTTTTCAGACGCTGGATATTGAGTAATCGCTGATTGAAGCTCAGCCACTCCAGCATGGAATCAAATATACGGGGTTCGTACCTGCCTACTGTGCAGGTAAAGAGCACCAGGGCTTCAGGATCCAGTACCCACTTCTCCACAGGACGGGCATTACCGGATATGCCCAGTGTGGTCCACTGCGACCAGACGAGGTCAAGCATTCGATTCAGCAGTCTGAGTCTACAGTCTTTCAGCGACATCTTCGTATCCAAGCTGCTCATACATTGAGATAAGGATCTTCCTGAACCCTTCGGAGGGATCATGTGTCATGCTCCACCGAGCAGCGTTCTCCATTTCCCGGGGGGAAGGATCCAGCAGGATAAGATCATCTACATGAACTCCAAGGCTGTCCGCTGCGGCAAAGACCTTGAAGTGGATTTGATCGACACGGTCGATGAAGTAAGCGATAATTGGGGGGCATTCTTTATATGCAGTCGTTCTCCGAGCATACTTAGTGCTGTTTCTAGGTTGGAGTTACTCAATTCCATTTCTTCTCTCCAACTTTGTACTTATTGTCCCTATAATACGTACAATAACTTCCAACGTCCAGTGTCTTCACATGAGATTTCAGATAAACCTAAGCAGCAAGCCGTTTAGAACGATACCCGGTCTCGCCTTCTCCCCTAACCCGGGAAACGGGTTGGTGACTGGGAATGAAGTTGTCTGCGAAATGCTGAGAGCTATTCAAGATGCCTGCGATATCATATGAGGACTATTCCGTGGGCGGCGCGGATAAAGAAGGCCTTGCATTCCTCCCATCTGAACGGCACCAGCATAACAGGCATGGGCTCCCTCTCCGCATCCTGGAAATAGTTGAGGCTTTTCAGGGTCTGGTAGAGGTTTATTCTGGAGATGTCGTATTTCTCGGGGAGAAGGGTGAAGTAGTCCTGAAGCAGCAGATCGCCCTGGAGTACCGTGTAGAGGTCGATAAAGTCCTTCCGGCTGCCCCTGTTATGGATTTCCATGAGTTTCATCAGGGCGATGTCCCTTATGTCCGCTATGGAGAAATCCCTGTAGGGTACTGTCTCGTAGAGCCAGGGTGCATCCAGTTTAAAAAAAGACATCTTCGTTCCATCTATCAGTACGGTGAGAGTATGAGCGTAATCCTGCAGCGTCTCATATGGTCCTAAGCGGCGGAGTCCCTCATGGAGATGCCGTACATCTTCAACATCCCCCCGGAAGAGGTCCAGGTCATCGGATACTCTATGTCCCAGCTGAAGTCCGAGACCGGTTCCACCGGCCAGAACCCATCCCCGGAGAAGGGAAGAAGGATCGGATTCCAAACTTCTCAGGAATTCCAGGCAATTCTTCGAAAGGACCTTTTCGTGCATTCCATTCCCTCCTTCCGAAGGATACCGTTCCAGAAATCCCTGGTTTCAGGTGACAGCCTTGTAGCCTTCTGTACCGATTTCAGGAAACGTTCTTTCCCCATCAATTGCTGAAGGGCATGGACATCTGACAGCCTGCCGTTTTCCAGCACTCTCTCCACCACCCATACTGAATGATCCTTAACTGTATCCCCGCTGAATTCGGTATCCCAGAAAAGCCTCTTCAGCTGCTTGATGATGTCCTCTGCAGATCCGGGGTCCCCTGTGCTATTGCGGCAAGCCGAAAGGTTCACATCAAGCCGGCAGTCCAGGGCCATGGCCAGTTTCCGAAGTGTTGCAATTTCGAACCTGGTCCAGCCGTTCTCGTACCTGGAGATGGTGGCGGGGGAAGTATCCGCAAGCCTGGCAAGATCGTAAACAGACAGCCCCATTTCGATCCTGCGCCTCTTCAACTGTTCGGAAACACTATCAATACTCTTCATATTGTTATCATAGATGATAATATTTAGTCGGTCAATGCGTAAAACCTCATGCCGCAGTACAGCTGCTCCGGCTGTGCATGTTCCCCCAGACAGCAATTTCAGCACGGAGTTCGAATCTGCCGGTCCTTTTGGTGACATGGGACGTGGATCCTCCTGATCATGCCGGGATGACACTCTTCCGATTACTGGAAGGGGGATGTGGACGGGGCCATCTCCGAATATGAAGGCCTGGTGACATTCCAGCCTGAAAGCAGGGACCGGCATCTCGTTCATCCCCGGTATCATTACCGCCTGGCCGGATTGTACGAGGAGAAGGGCCTCTGGAAGAAGGCGGCCGGGCAGTACCGGGTGTTCCTGCACCACTGGAAGGAAGCGGACAGGGACCTTCCCGAGCTTGCGGACGCCGAGGAGAGGCTGGCGAAGCTGCCGGACAGGGATTAGTACAGCAATCGAGAACTGACAGCTGGACAGTATGGAATACATGAAACGAATGCTGACGGCATTAATCGCTTCTCTCTTGCTTGCGGGTTGATTGCTCGCACAGGACACGGACACTTCGTATCACTGGACTTCGCTTCAACGAAGTCCCCTGCAGGGACATTATCAGGTTCAAGCCCGCATTAGTGTGCAAATCCATTGAACACTCTCGCAGGATGGTTGTGCTCGGATTGTTCGGTTATGTCCGGTACAATCGTCTGTACTGGTATTCTTCACAGGAGTTGTATTGCCGGAAAAGGGCGCTGTACTCAGGAATTCAAGTATCATGAGAACTGCGCAGCATCACGGGAATGACACTGCGCAGCAAGATGTACTGGATTCAGGAATCGTCTATCTCATTATCACGACCCTGGCGGAAACACCCTCCTCGGCGGTTACGAGCCGGATGAAGTAGACACCTGAATCCAGCTCTGCTCCTTGAGAACTCCTTCCGTCCCAGGAGACCGTGTGCTGACCTGCGGGAGAACTTCCCAGGTCCCGTGTACTGACGAGACGTCCGGCGGTGTCGTAGACCTCGAGGGTTGTCGCGGATAGTCCGGGGGACTGATACGATATCGTCATCAATGAGGTCATCGGATTTGGAGTTATCCCCTGAATGGATAGTGAGGAAGGGAAAACAATCTCATGTGAAGCATCCCCTATTGGAACGTCGATCTCCCTCAGCCCGAGGCTGTGATTGATCCCCGCCGAAAGGGCCACGAAATGCTCGTTGGGCTCAGGAACATCGCACTGGCCGTACAAGTTATACCCCCACGCTACTATGGAGCCATCCGTCTTAAGCCCGAGGCTGTGGCCATGTCCCCCCGAAACCGCTACGAAATCACTGTTGGGAGAAGGCACATCGCACTGACCGTAGCCATTATTCCCCCACGCTACGATGGAGCCGTCCGCCCTCAGCCCCAGGCTGTGAATCCCTCCCGCCGAAACGGCCAGATAATCGCTGTTCGGTAGGGGCACATCGCACTGACCGTCGTCATTTTTCCCCCACGCCGCGATGGAGCTGTCTGCCCTCAGCCCCAGGCTGTGCATGCTTCCTGCCTCTATCGCCACGAAACCTGCGTTGGGTGCAGGTACATCGCACTGGCCGTAGTAGTTGTCCCCCCACGCTGCGATGGAGCCGTCCGCCCTCAGCCCCAGGCTGTGCATGCTTCCTGCCGCTGCCGCCAAGAAAGGACCACTGTCAGGCACATCGCACTGACCGCAGACATTATCCCCCCACGCCCAGATGGAGCCGTCTTCTTTCAGGCCGAGGCTGTGACTGCCTCCTCCCGATACCGCCATGAACCCCTCGTTGGGTGCAGGAACATTGCACTCGCCTTGCTGGTTGTTCCCCCACGCCACGACTGAGCCGTCTTCCTTCAGTCCGAGGCTGTGAAAGAATCCCGCTGCAGTCGCAACGAAATCCTCGTTGGGCACAGGCACATCGCACTGGCCGTACAAGTTATACCCCCACGCCAGGATCTCATAGCTAACCTGCGCCAGCCCGGTCCCCGCTGCAGCCATAAGAAGCATTGGAACAAGCGCGAACACTGCACTGAAGCGCTTTTTCATGAGTATCACCTCTCAGAGATTAACTGTCTTACAAGCACAATCCTTGCCGTCGCTGTCTGTCAAACGCCTGAAGCCTGATCGGAAAGCTCCCTGAAGACAGGTCGGTTGCTTAACCGAACCACCAGTTCCAGCAAATGCTCTTCCTGAATGCGTGAATCTATTATGGACGGAGACGGAGTCGCCCGGGGCGGGATACGGTAACTTCATGGAGAAAAGGGTCCTGGATGAAGCGACCGAGATGTCGCTCATTGTTTGTCCTTCAACTACGTAGTCAGCAGGTGGCTGCAATCTGCATGCAAAACCTTAAGGGGGTTGCAGTCGCTTTATGGCTAAGTATCTCTTTAATACACCGAACGTATATGGAGCATTAAACGGACCCCGTCAATAGAGTCATTCCACACTTGGGCAGTATGAAGGATGTCCATGGCAAGGGTTCTCGGAGCCATACTCGTGAACTCACTGTTCTTCATGATCTTCAGCAACGGGAAACTGGATCACACGCTTTCCAAGATCTTATCTGTGCCCATGCTGATCGGGGTAATATCACCGATTACCACCGATTTCAATGCTCTTTTATCAGTATGGGAACGCTTACCGCAAAGACCCGATGCCCGGCGGAAGGCTCCATGCCGGTTGAATACCCGACCCCGCCGCCGTAGAGGAAATCCCATGCGGCAGGGCTGTCCGCCCACACCAATTCGCCGCCACAGACAAAAGGACCCCGGGAATCCGCGGATACCCCTGCTTCGTACAGGTCCTCCAGTTCATCGATGGAAGGCATCCGCCAGCCGTTCCCCAGGCTGTCCACCCAATCCCGGGCTTGAGCCCAGTCAAGGTCCCGGTCCGGTCCCACCAGCCATTGAAAGCCTGTGGCGGTATCGATGACGAACTCCCCGAAGGTCTGGAACCGGTCCTCAGTGGTAGCGTCGGGAGCGGCGAGGACCAGCGAGGCCAGGAAGCCTGCGATCATGGTCCAACAGAGTACGGGTTCCCTTGTTCTCATACCATCACCTCTACTATTAAGCCGACCTCCGCCCAGGCGGTGCCTTCGAAGGCCTTCCCGTTGACTGCCCTTACCGCTTCCTCGTCTTCCGGACATTCGGGTCTTACCTTGATCATCTTCCTCCCGGGGGAGGCTTGCAGACCGGCAAGTCCTTACTTGAGGCCGGTCGGTGCAGACCTGGTATGCTGGCCTCATCACACTCTTCTCTTCTGACGCTTTGATCCTGCAACAGTATACCCGCCAGCACAAAACCCGCTCAGGCTGTCCATATTAACATGGCCACTTCAGAGAGTAACATATACCAGAGCATGGAGAAAGCGTTGGAAACGCATCCGGATGCCTACATGGTATTGGTGAGCCAGGTATGGTAGCGGAGGACCATGCCCGTTGAGGAGTACCTGGATTCTCTATGGAGGTTTCACCCTATGGCAGGATCCAGGATGGCCGGTGACCCTGTCTGTAAAGGATTATGTAGTCATCGTCGCCGTTGGGCCACATCATCAGAGAACCGTCGGGCATGGGCTGGACGTGCAGCCACTGCAGTGTGTAGCCCGGATCCATCCTGACCCCCAGTCCCAGTAGCGGGCCCTGAGTGTAGACCGGATAGAGCGCCGCGTGCTGTGTTCCGCTGGGACTCTGCATGATTATCGAATCGGCGCTGCATGTTACACTGCCGAAGTCCACTACTCCCTCCGGTGTCCATACCATCCATTCCCCCATCATCTCCGGGGGCATTTCAAGCTGGCGCACCGCGTAATGCACGTTATCATCATCGGGCATCCAGGCAAGGGCCTGGTCCGGGTCCTGGAACAGCCAGTAAATGTTGCCTTCCTGGAGCTTCATGGCGTGCATGGGCCCCGAGCACATCTCAGGCAGATATCTGACTTCCATCCCTGCGTCTTCCGGTTCATCCAGGGAGAAAGCAGTTATACCCTGCGGCGTTATCACCAGCCTGAGGCTGAAACCCTCGTCGGCCTCCGCAACCAGCCAGGTCCCGTTAAGGGCATCCCTGGAGGAGAGGGACTGGGCCTGGACCGGACACGCCAGCATAAGGACGGATACGACAAACGTCACCTTCATAATAGTACCCCCTTTCGCCCGGCAATTCCCCTGGCCGAGCACTTGGACAATGTGCAACCACCGGAAGCGGGTCTACCCCCTTAGTAATGGCAAAGCCCCGATGATCATCTGTTATTGACATGAATACCTATGCACTTTCCATCACAACTTCATATACACCGGTTTCGGTTACACTACCGGTATAGCCGAGAGCGGTGATTCATCCATGATGATCTACTCCTCGATAATATGGTAGAGCGATCATCCCCCGGTGACCGGTCTGTTCCGTCCGGTATTTGGAATCAAGAGTGAGATCAATGCTATTGGATGAAAGATGCGAGTCGCGAAGCATGGGGTTGCGTCCGACATAGTGCGCACTTTCCTCGGGGTTGCCCAGGAAGCAGGAATGGGCCATCCCGGTCCCCTGTTACTCTGACATTGCACCACCAACGCAGAAGGGTTTTCTGATGACCCGGTTGAACATTACACTCGATTTGGAAGATGTGCAAGGACTGTCCCTCCCGACGATGGAGTGAGCAACCTGACGGAGCGGGTTTTCCCTCAGTCACAGGTGTCCATGGGCAGCCTCTGCGGTCTTGGCAGCTCCGGCCTCAGGTGCCTCCTCAGGGCGGTGTCGCAGATGACGTAGCCCCAGTTGACCAGGCCGGCCCGTATGGAGGGCGACAGGCTTCTGAAGCGGGTGGGTATGAGGGCGAGTTCCTCAGCCTTTTCCCGGGGGAACTCCAGGTGGTCGTCCAGCCCGTAGTCTGCCACATGGCTGCCGACGCCCCAGTAGGTGCCCTGCCTGGTCCCCTCCACGAACGACTGTATCAGCTGCCTCTTCCTCAGCGTCCTCACCTGGTTGTCTATGAGGAAGAGTGTCCTCCAGCTCTGTGCCAGCCAGTTGCGGCATACGCTTCCCATGGTCCTGAAGGGAGCCCCTGAGTCGCTGGCCAGTATTGTCCGGTAGCGTTTCCAGGCGGTCTCCAGACCCAGGTTGTCGTACACCCCTGCGTCGGTGAGGATGACCCTCTCCCGCAGCCCGGCACTTCGGTCCACCGCTCCGTAATCCGGGGAGTACACGGAGGGGGGGAACCTGAGGACCATGGGAGAAAGCACCGGAGGGAAGGCGGACGAGGCGGCCACGGCGGTAGCCAGATCCAGCGCGGGGTTCCTTATCTCCCCCACCTTCCAGTCACGCATGGCATGCTTCATGAAGCGCCAGAGGGCTCCGGACTGCATGTTGGTGGAGTTTATCACGAACATGGGGCGGTCGGGAAGGTCCTGAAGTGTTTTCCTGCCCAGGAGGTGTCGCCTGTAACTTGCAGCAAGGGCCCTGCTGGAACTCCAGGGCGGAAGCAGGCTCCTCAGAACCGCAGGGATGTCTATGGTCCTGCCGGCAAGGGCCAGTATCGGCTCGGCGACCCTCTGCCTGAAAGCGTCCCTGTCCTTCGGGTCCTGCAGGTGTTCCCACTGCAGGGCGGCGGCCGCAGCCGTGATGGAGCCGCCGGAGACGCTGGAGATGCGTTCCAGTTCTTTGAGGATGCCTGTCTCGTGAAGGCGCCAGAGAGCGCCGGTATGAAAGAGCATGGCCCTGTAGCCTCCTCCGGAGAGGCACAGGGCGATACCCTCCTCGGGCCTATCCTCGGGCACGTCGGTGCCTATGTACCTTACCGGCCGGGCCAGTCTTGCGGTTTTCTTCTCCATCACGGGCATTTCAGTTTGTTCCCCAGGCATCGCGCTGCTGAAGCAATGACAGGTATTCCGGGCTCATCCTGCCGGCTTCATCATGGATTCGCGGAACTTCAACAGGGGCATCACACTGTTCCGGGGGCGGTGCAGGATGCATTCATATCGTTTCCAGGCTGCATACAGCGACGGGCCGGTCCATTGATCCGTGCCCGGGCAGCGGCTGTCAGTCACCGTCATCACTGTCCTTCTCTCTTCCGCGCAGGAGCAGCAGGGGCCCCAGGAATAAGATGGGCAGAAGGACCCAGCCGCCTCCCCGGTCGAAGCTGCCGGTGCCTGCAAGCCAGATCAGCACCACTGCCAGGATCAGTGAGAAGACGAGGGCCACTCTTATGTGTACCCTTCGCCTCTCGGAGCTGAAGTGGACTATGGTGAAGCCGGTGGCGATGGATGCCATGACGCCAAAGGAGAACTGCGCGGGGTAAAGCAGTAGGGATGCCTTCTGCGGAAAGACGAGCCTGATCAGGGGGGATACCAAACAAAGCGCGATGATGGTCCACCAGAACACTGGTTCCCTTGTTCTCATTCCATCACCTCTGCCGTTGTGCCGAATAAAGCCGGCTGCCGGCGATCCCGGTTCGGCCTCTCCCAACCGGCGGTCGGGACCCTGGTTCCCAAGTTCCGGCGAGCTAGCGAACGACCAGGAACCTGACGGAGTCGGAGAAGCCGCCGCTCCCGGCCATGGCGAAATAGACGCCGGGGGCCAGTGAGCTGCCGTAGTCCCAGCTCACGACGCACGCCTCCTGAACGAACCGGTCCCAGACCATCCTTCCCGAGATATCGTAAACCCGGATCCTGGCATCAGCGGAAGAAAGCCCCACCTGAAAACTCACCGAGCCGCATGATGGATTGGGTACCGGCGGACCTATGGTCACCGGGGCGCCGATAGCGACGGAGGACGGAGAATCAGCTATGCCGGTGCTGCTGCCCAGTACCGGCATCGCGGGATCGTGGAACGCATGCCAGTCGTGTATGCAGTAGAGTTCACGATCGAAACCGCCGCTCCATAGAGGGACCCGCCTGTCCTTGGCGGTGGCAAAGGCCTGGCCAATCATGGTGTTGCCCAGCTGGAACACCTCTTCGGTAAGGTACACGCACATCCATTCACTGACCCCCATCTCCGGGATGTTACCCTCCCAGCCGTAGCTGGTGTTGAACATCACCGAGGATGCGCCCCCCGCCGGATTGTGCAGGAGGGCCTCAGCGCAGCATTCCCCGCTGTGGAAGGCCCCGGGCATGCAGGCGATGCTGTGGTGGACACCCGCCATGGAGCCGTTGGTGAGAGCGGAAGCTATGGAGTTGGTCATCATGCTGGAGGGGTAGCCCTGCCAGTAGATGCCCGTCGTGCTGCCGTGGCCCGCGTAATGGACCCAGTTGGTGCCGTCGTTGATCACATCTATATGGGTGGTGAAGCCGTCCGATGATTTGGCCTCCTCGTAGGCCTTGTACACCGTCCATTCCCCCGGAAGGTTGACGGCTATGGAATCGCATACCTTGGCTCCGGTGTAACCGGTGAAGAGACCCGCCCCGCAGAGCATGGCCGTGGTCCTCCATTCCCCTGAAGGGGGGTTCTGCTGGTATTCGATGGTGCGCTCCACGAAGAGGGCAGCCTGGTCCTGGGATCCCACCAGTGCCCGTCCCACGGCCACATCGCTGTACAGGTCAAGGTCATCGTCAGGTTGTCCGTAGTCGTGGTCGCCGCTGGCGTCCCAGGTCCCGTCGAGGTCGCTGAAGTAGAGGTCTACGGGAACGTTGTCGGAGTATCCCTCGCAGTAGAGGTTCACCATACGAACGGGCACCGCTGTCTGGTCCCCGCCCAGAAGAACGTACTGGAGCCCGTCGTTCTGGTACCTCTCGATTATGTAGTTCCTCAGCTTCTCGGCATCGTCCCATCCCGAAGTGTTGGCGATCACGGAATCCACATCAACGAGTTCGGTGACGATCCCCTGGGAATTCCTGTAGTCCACCAGCATCGAGAAAGAGTCCGAATAGTCATCAGTGGTTATCACCACCATGTCCACGCCGGCTTCAGAGCCGGAAGCCGGGGGAGAACAGGCCCAGAGGTCCTGGGGATTGTCTATCCAGCTCCGTATCTGATCCATTGCCGGTCCCGTCTGCTCCTGGGACAGGAAGGGCGCGGTTCCCTCCGTCCAGCTCACATGGGCCCGAATGCTCCCCGCAAGCTCCAGCAGGCCGCCCACCGGATCGTACCGTACGGGTCTGACCTGAAAGCTCACCAGCCTGTACCCGGATCTTGCTCCGGCATGAACGGCGGAAACCCTGGTGGAGGGCCAGAACCCCGCGGTCCCGTAGACCAGCGGGTCCGGCACCACCCTCTGGGGAGCCCCGCAGTCGGAGAAGGGCCTGGGGACTGGACAGGGCTGGACGGTTGTCCTGGCTTCGAGAACGGCGACATCGGTGGCTTCCACGGACACACTGACCTCCCGGGCACATGCCGGAACAACCAGGACCACGGTCCGGACCGGAAGGAGCGGCTGGCCGGGTTCCGCCAGGTCGCAGCAGCCTGGAAGCTGCATCCTCAGGTATCCATCGTACATGTAGAATTCAAGGTCCTCCCTCTGGAATTCCATTTCAAAGTCCATCCCACCTGCCAGGACCCATTGGACTGCGATCAGGACGACGATCATCATACGGGACATGATTCCTCCATTATTCCGAAACCGTGACATATATCATGGCTGTTCCTCGAGATACTAAGAAAGAAGTTGAAGAATGTCTACTTCCGGCAGCCGTTTCCGGAGACCCGGGGCCGAATCCCTCAGATGCGACCGCATCAGTGTCGCCTTTGCGCGGGTGTTGCCTCTGTTGCGTTTAAGCTCCCGCAAATGGGAAAGATGATCCGGCAGGCGCTTCGGGGCCCTAAGGCAATTAAGGATGGGGGTTCGTCGAAGCGGGGCGAGCTGCATCAGACACCGGCAGGATCCCATGTCATCTGTGGCCCGAAGCATACAGGCTATTTGAGCATGACCAGGTACAGTCTCTTCCCGCAGGTGGAGCCGTCCCGTATGAGGCAGTTTTCCAGGGTCAGCCTGATGCCGCGCTCTCTGTCCAGAACAAGGGCTGCATGGCTGAACGGCTCCTCCGGCCAGTCTTCGACATCATGCCTGCAGATCCTCGGACCGAGCATCTCGACGTACTCCCGGGGCAGGACCTGAATCGTCTCATCGACGACCTCCTGGTCCCCGCCTCCCTCTATGAACAGGTGAGCCTCCTTTATCGGTATCATTCGAAGACCCCGTCCACTATCGTGCAAGCAGGAGGACGAGTCCTGTCAGGAACAGGACCGACCCGATGACGAGGGGTTTCCTGCTGGCCCTCCTTACCCCGTACAGGTCACGGACGTAGTCGGTCACATCCCCGACCAGGATCGGTCCTCCCGGATTCCTGTTCCTCCAGATGCCGACCGCTACCGTGATCACACCGGCTATCATCAGAATTATGCCCATTTTGACCCCCTTTTGATGTGCAGGCACACTATGAGCGCACCGGATCGGACCCCCGCCCTATGCCAAGAATAAGCCTGCAAGTAATGACGGGTCAAGTGATGCATGTGGAAGGCCGGCAGAGCCCGATCACTCTGCCGGCACGGTTTCTGGAAAGGGCCTATTTCTGCTTCAGCAGGTCCCTTATCTCCCCGAGCAGCGTCTCCTCCGCGGTCGGAGCCGGGGGAGCCGCGGGGGCGGCCTCCTCCTTCTTCTTCAGGGCGTTCATGGCCCTGATCACCATGAAGATGGCGAAGGCTATTATCACGAAGTCGACTATCGTCTGGATCAGGATGCCGTAGTTCAGGGTGACCGCGGCCGCATCCCCGCTGGCGGCCTTGAGAGTTATCGCCAGGTCGCTGAAGCTGACCCCTCCCAGGAGCGTCCCCACCAGCGGCATTATCACATCCGCAACCAGGGACGACACTATCTTCCCGAACGCTCCGCCTATCACAATGCCGACCGCCATGTCAACCACGTTTCCGCGCATGGCGAACGCCTTGAACTCCTTCATCATGCTCACGGTCTGTCCTCCCTCGGTCCGGTCTTCCGTTTCAGCACACATGCCTCCGCCCACTTGCGACCAGAACAGGCTTCTTTCTTCCGCCCCCTTCCAATCTGCGCTCCGAATATCATACCGTGGAACCCCCGCAAGCCCGATAGCAGCCGCGGCCGGCCCATGTGCGAATGAAGCGTCTTACCCCCTCAACCGATAACACCATTACTGTGAGTTCATCCATGGCGAATCGTTTTTCATAAGGCCTCCCGACCAGAGCGGCGTACAAGGCCGTCCGGTGCATATACGCGGCACCATCAGCGGGCCCGGTCCGCACGGGCATTCAATTCATACTCCAAAAGTCCAGCAGATTCAAATCCGGGAGGCCATCGAGGGCAGGCGTTCCTCCCGGTCATTCCCGTTGCGCTGACATCATTCCGGTGCAGAAGAGGACCCGAGCGGCCGGGCTGCATATGAGATAAACGATCGCATTAACCGGGAACGGTCATTGACCCTTAGGGGTCACATAAGTATTTTATTTACGTACGTGCTCTCCAATTCACAATCACAGATAACCTTTCCATTACTGAACTCCGGGAGGACATCATCATCAGATCCACAACCGGCACCTGTCTTCTCATCTGCATCATAATGATGGGCTGTTCTCTTCAGCAGGATGACACCGCGGAGATGTTCCGCGGTGACGTAAACCGTTCGGGAGTCTATGAACCATCGGGTCCGGTAAGTCTCAACAGCCTCAAATGGAGGTACCAGGCGGGAGACGGCATAAGCTCCACCGCCGCGGTATGGGAAGGTTCCGTCTACTTCGGCAGCTGGGACGGAACACTGCATTCCATCGACGCGGCCACCGGTGAGAAGAACTGGGAATACAGGACGGACGGCAAGATATCCTCATCCCCTGCGGTCTCGGGGGGAATAGCCGTGTTCGGAAGCATTGACGGGCTGATCTACGCTCTGGACACGGACACCGGGCAACCCCTCTGGAAGCTGCGGACAGGCGGAGAGGTGGTCTCCTCGCCTCTGATATCGGGCGATACGGTATTCGTAACAGGTTTTGACGGTTACCTCAGGGCCATCGAACTGGAGACCGGAGAGGAACTCTGGCGCGTAAGCACGGAAGCCGAACTCTTCTCGTCACCCGCCATGTACTGTGGATACATTTACTTCGGCGGCCTGGACGGGATACTGTTCGCTGTGAACGTAGCCACTGCGCAGGTCGAATGGAGCTACAAGGCTGATGGCGACATCTTCTCAACTCCATCTGCAGTCGATGGAAAGGTGTATTTCGGCACCGACGCCGGTACCATGTACGGGCTGGACGCCGCAACCGGAGAGGAAGTCTGGAGCCGCGGGATCGAGGGCGGCGTTGTGGGCTCCCCTGCCGTAAGGGCCGAGACCCTGTTCGTGGGCACCCGGGAAGGACGGTTCTACAGCCTCGGGACCTCGGACGGCGATGAAATCTGGAGCGTAGACCTCGAAGGGGAGATGATCTCTTCCCCCGCTGTATCCGGAGAGACCGTCTACACCACCTGTATCGACGGCACGCTTCACGCTCTCAGTACCGGATCGGGCGAACTCCTCTGGTCCTACGTGACAGAGGGCTCTATAAGCTCGTCACCGGTAGTCCACGAGGGAATGGTCCTCTTCGGGGGGCTGGACGGCAGCCTGTTCGCGCTCATCTGATCCTTCTAATCTGGAAAAGAGTCATTATGCATAGAATCCTCCTTTTCACCGGATGCATCCTGATGGTGCTCTCATCCTGCGGCGAACCGGCAAGGCCGAACATAGTCATGATAGTCATCGACACGCTGAGGGCGGAGAACCTCTCCTGCTACGGCTACGGAAGGAATACCACCCCTTCCATCGACAGCCTGGCTGCGGCGGGGACACTCTGGACCAGTTGCATCGCCCAGTCCAGCTGGACGCTGCCGAGTTTCACATCAATGCTCACCGGGACATCGGAGAGGACCCACGGGGCCGGTGTAGACCCTGAACTCACCGACATGGATGAAGGATCGGAATGGTGGTCTTGCGAGAACATGCTTCATCCCGATGCCCCCTACCTTCCCACCATTCTCCGTGACTACGGCTACCGGACCTACGGGCATTTCAATACGGCTTATGTCGACAGTGTGCACGGATTCAGCAGAGGTTTCGACCGATACACCTGCCAGACGGGTGCGCCTGCAGATGCGGACGTCATCGTCCAGGGGTTCATCGGCTGGGCGGACAGCACGGATTCGGAGGAGCCCTTCTTCGCCCTTCTTCACCTGTTCGACCCCCACGCGCCTTACGACCCGCCTTCACCCTACGATACGCTCTTCGGTCCCCTGGCGGAGGAGCACAGGACCTTCTGGGACGTGAGCAGGGACAGTACCCGGAGGTCGATCAGCGACCCCGGGAACCGCCAGCATTACATCGATCTGTACGACGGGGAGATAGCCTTCGCCGATGCCCAGCTGGGACGCCTGTTCTCCTTCATCAGGTCCGAAGGGCTTGCCGGGAACACCATGATAATAGTCGTGGCGGACCACGGGGAGGAATTCCTCGAGCACGGAGGTTTCGGCCACGGCCACGCCTTCTACCAGCAGATAGTACATGTGCCCCTCATCTTAAGCGGTGCTTCCATTCCCGCCGGTGTCAGGGACACTGCCTGGGTCGGTCATTTCGACATAGCTCCAACCATTCTGGCCATGCTGGACATCGAGGTCCCTGAAGTCATGGAAGGTAACGACCTGTTCAGCCCTTCGCGGGTTTCCAGGGTCATACCCAGCAGCGGAAAACTGTACATGGAGAACGACTGGATATGCTCAGTGGTACGCGACGGCGTAAAGACCCTTCGAATGGACGATGGAACCCGGTTCATCGACTTCTCCGCGAACCTGGTCACCGACCCCGGAGAGATGGAGCTGGAGGAAGTGGAGAACAGCGGAGATCTGGATAACTACATGCTCACTCCCAGGGCATGGGAACCGATGCAGGTCCGTATGGATGAGTCATTGAGCCCGGCGCTGAGGGACCTGGGGTATTTCTGACCGTATCCCGGCGTTCTCGATACGGGATGTCCGGTCATCCGCGTGAGGACAGGTCTTCGGGTTGGGAACCATTTGGCCATGGTTACCATGAAGCAGCCGGCGGGGGCAGGCGAAGCCGGTCCGTTCCAGAGATCAGCCCCTGCCGGTCAGCATCCTCCTGAACCAGTGCGACAACGGCGCGAATATGGCAGCGAACAGGACACCCAGGGCGATTCCCGCCGTAAGCGTCACCGACCCCCACTCACCGGTAGCAAGGCCCGTAACAAGTACCGCAGCGGCAGACAGCACCAGGCCGAGAAGGACGAACCTCTTCAGGCATCCTCCGAAGTCGAAGGGCTCCCTGGCACCGGAGAGCTCGGGCGCCCTGACGAGTTCGGGCCTGGTCCTCTGCACCATCTCGACTATCCTGAAGGGGGCCCTGTCGTTGGCATTGAACCTGGGAAGCTTGCTGAAGGTTATGTTCATCAGCTTCTCACCGGGGAGCTTGAGCAGAAGGGAACCCGTGATGGCGTGGGTGAGAGCCCCCTGCAGGTTCAGCTTCAGGAGTTTCGGGGTAGAGGAGTCGCCTTTCGCCGGGTAGATGAGTTCGATGTCCTCGAATGGTATCCTTCTGAATTCCTTCTCCTTGAAGGTGATGGTAACGTATTCCAGGACCAGGGCGGAAGGGGTTGCTCCGATCAGTACGTTCCTGGTTCCGACGGTTCCCCATCCGCAGGCGGTGATATCCTCGCCGGACCTTTCCCGGAGCCTCTTCTCAAGCTCCTCGCCGTTCCTGATCCCTGTCATTCCATTCTCCTATGAAAGGTACCTTGTGGAAAGGGTGCCGACACCGGAAGTCTGAAAACCTGTCTCTACATAATCCGCTTCACGCTTCCGCAGGGAATTTGCATTCCTCCTCCAGCCCCGTCAATTCCGGGCCTCGCCAATGATACCGGGGCGGGAGTCAGCTGCGCTTGATCCTTCAGGTTCCGCGAGGTGCATTCCGGCAGCTCCCTGTAAGCGGTAGAGGGAGTTGCCGGCTGTGCCGCATCACTTCCGATCGCTTGCCCGGCTTGCCGCATCGTTTCCTCATAATGCCGGTTTCTATCAGCTGGCGTACGCATAGCACTCCGCCGATCCCGGGGAAAAAGCTCCGTGTGATCGAGCCGCGTATCTGTTATTATTGCCATAACCGCCCGGGAGGAGATACGATGGCCGTCGGAAAGACACTTACCGCTGAACAGCTGATGAAGAACACGAAGTACCTCCTTCCCTCGCTGTCCCGGGACAACATGAAGCTGCTGTTCGCCAGCGACGAGGGAGGGGTGCCGAACACCTGCGAGATGGACATGCGTGAAGGTTCGGTGAGGAAGCTCACGGATTCCGGGGAGCCGGTCTATCCCATGGGCTACGCCGGAAACGGAAGCAGGTTCCTCTTTGCGAAGGACGAGGGAGGGAACGAGCTGTTCCACATATACCTGCAGGACGGCGACCGTTGCACGGACCTCACCGATGCCCGGGGGGCCGTGGCCCACTTCTTCACCTGGAACGAGGACAGGAGCGGCTTCTTCTTCACATGGAACAGGAGGGACAACCGTTTCTTCGACCTGTGGCACATGGACCTTGATAACATGGACAAGGTGATGGTCTACGAGAACGGCAGGTACAACATAGGGGCAGTGGACCTGTCGGGTTCCCTGGTGGCGCTGGAGCTGGAGAATACCGGCAATGACAGCGACATCTACCTGTACGACGGGAAGACCGGGACGGAGAAACTGTTGACGCCCCATTCGGGGGAGGTGAAGTTCTCCGCGGCGGGTTTCTCAAGGGACGGCTCGAGACTCTTCATGCTCACAGACGAGGGACGGGAGTTCCGGTACCTGGCGGTCCTGGACCTGAATACACTGGAGAGGGAGGAGCTGATGGTCTTCCAGGGGGACGTCAGGGGAGTCTCCTTCTCCGACGACTGTAAGAAGATGGCCGTCCTGGCGGGGATCAAGGGAAGTACAGGCCTGTTCATCCGGGACATGGACACCGGCAGCGATAGGGAAGTGAAGGGCCTTCCCAAGGGGCAGACGATGAGCCCGCGCTTCTCACCGGACAACACGTTCCTGACCTTCGTGGCCGGTACCTCCGCGCGTCCCGAGGACATCCACGTGCTGTCACTGGGATCGGACGAACTCCGGAGAGTCACCAGGGCTCTCAACCCGGAGGTGGACCCGGAAGACCTGACCGAAGGCACCTACCGGGAGTTCGAATCCTTTGACGGCCTCCGGGTGCCGGGCATCCTGTACAGGCCCCAGGATGCGTCCGTGTCCGAACCGGTCCCTGCCGTGGTGTTCGTGCACGGCGGTCCCGGCGGGGAGAGCGTGCTGTTTTACACGCCCATGATACAGCTGATGGTCAACCACGGCTTCGCGGTGTTCTGCGTGAACAACAGGGGAAGCTCGGGCTACGGGAAGACCTTCTTCAGGGCCGCGGACCACAGGCACGGGGAAGTTGACCTGGACGACTGCGTCTGGGCGGGAAAGTACCTCAGGAGCCTGCCCTTCGTCGACCCTGGCAGGGTCGGCATCATGGGCGGAAGCTACGGCGGCTACATGACCCTCGCTGCGCTAGCCTTCCGGCCGGATGCCTTCAAAGTCGGCGTGGACCTCTTCGGCATATCGAACTGGCTTCGGACACTCCGGGAGATGCCGGTCTGGTGGGGGGCCCACAGGGAAGTGCTCCTTCGCAAGATAGGAGACCCGGACACCGAGGAGGAGTACCTGAGGAGCATCTCGCCCCTCTTCCACTACGGGAACATCCGGAAACCCCTCCTGGTGATACAGGGGGCCAACGATCCGCGGGTGCTGCAGGCGGAGTCGGACGAGATCGTGGAGAAGGTCCGGGAGGCCGGGGTGCCGGTGGAATACGTGCTCTTCGACGACGAGGGGCACGGTTTCCGGAAGAAGTCCAACCAGATAACGGCCGACGACGCCATAGTGGGATTCCTGGAGGAGTACCTCTAGAAAAGGCTCCCCGTCACGGGCAGGAAGGGACAGGGCCTGTTCTCGGGCCCTAGGCTGCAGCAGGGCGCCGGGATGCCGATCCCGGCACGGTCGGCGACATCCACGATGTTCCTGTTACTCGGAGCTGTCTTCACGCGTCCGTCTTCTATCGTTACCTTCATGATAATGTACTTTGCTGTTGCCGACTCCGGCGTAATCCAGCCGATTCCTGCAAGGCGCCAACAATGGAGTTAATCCGGACCCCTGCCGGCTGTGATCAGTTTCACTATGCCGAACAGATTGTCCTCGACGGATGATACCTCGAAGCCGGCATTCCTGATGCTGCTCAGGGTCCTCCTCACCATGGAGTCGCCGAGGATCGGCCTCGTGAATCTGCTCATCGCGCAGAGGAAGATGTTCAGTATCGGGTTCCCGCTCCTCATGTGCTCGAGGAATACGGCCTTCCCTCCGGGTTCCAGTACCCTCCTGATCTCCATCAGGCCTTTCATGGGATGGGGAACGGTACAGAAGACGAATGTGCTGATCACGGTGCTGAAGGAGCCATCGGCGTAGTCCATGTCCTCCAGGTCCATTTCCCGGAGTTCGACGAGCGGCATGCCCGGCTGTTCGGCCTTCCTCGCGGCCACCTCCAGCATGCCGGGGCTGAAGTCGATGGCCGAGAGTTCCATGCCGGAAGGATAGAACTCCAGGTTCTTGCCGGTGCCTACACCCACTTCCAGCGTACGACCCTCGGCGTATTCGACCGCCCTGCACCTGAGCCTCCTGAAGAGCAGCCTCTCCATTGGCCATTCCATCAGGTCGTAGATGCCTGCCATCCTCGAATACTTCTCCGCGGGGCCGTGTTCCATGTTCCCAGTATACGGACAGCCGTGGATTCCGCAAGCCGTCTGGAACCGGAATACGCAGCGTCAGGAGGCGAGGGCACGGCTTCAGGAAGATGGCCTTCTCCAGTTCTGCGGAAAAGGGGCGGCAATCTGACCCTGCCTGCACAGCTCTACCGAAGACGCGGGAGTTTCATACCTGACCCTGAGCATAAGCATCCGCATACATGGCTCAAGATTGATGGTGGACCGATCATGAATGCATGCTTCACGGAACGGTTAATAACACGGATCATGGTAGGCAAGGCGCCTGGCGGGAGGATGGGCAGCCGGGCGCCTGCGGGCTGCCCCTGGTGGAATCGCTGCCGTCGATCGCGCTGCAGGAAGGCTCATCGGGGTCAGGGCATGCGCCCCGGCTCAGGCTTTCAGGAGTTCATCAACTGTAAGACCGGCCAGGGATACTCCCTTTTGGGCAAGCACCGGCGACGCCCCGTCCATGGCCGCCCGGGAGAGCAGCTCCGAGTTCCCGAGGAGAGTATTCCCGGTCATGCTTCCGCTCACCGCGCCGAGTTCATTCTTGAAGGACCTGACCACCAGATCTCTGAGGTAGTTGGAGAATTGCTTCAGAGAATCGCTGCTATGCGCGTCGCATCCGTTCTCCGCCAGCAGAGCGGCGTCGGCGATCTCGCAGCTGAACCTGCCGAAGGCCCGAATGCTGCCGATGCCGTCCGAGAACTGCACCATCAGCGGGGATGATATTTCCCACCGTATCTCGCGCCACTCTTCCGGAGCCGTACTTACGGTCTTCTTCCTTCTTCCGAACAATCCCATGACAGCCGTCCCTCCAGTCTGAATAACATATGAGAACCAGTCTTAGGGAGCCACCGCCCTCATCACAGTGGAATCCACATCGTCAACGGTCATGCGGATGCCCTGGAAGGGTGCATGTCCCTGCGCTCATCGGGCTGGGCCGCGATAACCACCGAGGCCCTTCCGCGAGAATGAACCCCGGAAGCCCTGACCGGCAATCCCTCCCGGCAGGACCAGGGCTTCCCGAGCCATTCCGGTCCGTTACATGTCTTGAAGGCCAGCTCGAACATCCTCAGGCGGACCTTCGGCCGCTGCGGATCCACTGAGGGTCTCTTCGTGCCTGCCGTCCGTGATCCTGGCTCTCGTCAGGCTGAACGCAAGACGGGTCTCCCTTCCCCTGCCGAGTAACAGGAAACTTAATCTCACAAGAAATGTGCAAAGCTAAACATGAATAATCGCGTGAACATGTATTCAGTGTCGTTCACCTATCCTGAAGGATACACTTTTCAACAATGACTTACGTGATCGCGGATCATCGAAATGTTCCCGGCCGTGTCAAACACGAGGCACAGCCTCTTTCGGAATACCTTGCCGCCGGTGTTCATCAGGTCTGCCGGATTCCGGGGAGTTCTCCTCCAGCTGGGGAGTACACTGTTGTTATGAGTGCGCATGGAACCAACGTTTCACAGACGGTGGTGCTTCCGCGGTAGCTTATCCCTCGCGCATTCTCTTGGAAAGCAGCACCAGATCCCTCAACCCCTGGGGCGTTCTGCATTTCTCCCATGCGCTGTCGAAGCCGGAGGCTGTAGTTATCTGCGCGATTGCCATAAGCGCTTTCAGGTGAAAGTTCCTTTCATCCATGGTTCCCGCAAGGATGAACACCGTGTGCACAGGGCCGGTGCCTTCTTCGAAATCAATCCCATCCCTGCACCTTGCCAGGGTGACTGAGAATTTGTGCTCACCAGGAATAATGATGTGGGGTATGGCCAGCCCGGGTCTCAGGGCGGTGGGGGAGGTTCTCTCCCTTTCCAGAAGCAGTTTGAAAAGCTCGGTCTTGTCCATGTCAAGCTTTTCCGAAAGCCTCTCGGACGCAATGTGAAGAAACTCCTCCAGCCCAAGGGCCTTTTTGATATCCAGTATCTCCGCTTCAAGAACAAGCTTGTCAAACCTGTCCTCGGTTATCACATCCCTGTCCATCAGAACACTTTTGAGTTCCTTTTCTATGGACCCGTCCCTGGGCTTGAGCTCTTTTGGAAATATCCTGTCGGCCAGGCAGAGAAGGGCGGAATCCTTGGCGACTCTGCTTCTTGAGTAGATGAAATACCAGAGAGTACCTCCCAGTGAGATGGCCAGGAACGCAATAAGCGCCTTCATCCCGATCATTATCATAAGAACTGTCATGGTGACGATACCGGCTATCTGCGTCCAGGGATAGAGAGGGGTTCTGAATGAAGGCCTGTATGTGTGTATCCTGCTTTCCCTCATCACGATCACGGCGATATTGCTCAGCACGTACAGCAGAAGCTGCATCGCACTGGCCATTTTCACCAGGCTTTCAAAATCAAGGAACATCATACCTGCGATGAATCCGCCGGTTAAAAGTATTGAAACCCAGGGAGTTCCCCGATTTGTACCAATTCTGGCTATTATGCCCGGGATCAGCCTGTCTCGGCTCATTGCCATCGGGAACCGGGCGGAGGCCATTATCCCCGCATTGGCTGTGGAGAGAAATGCCAGAACCGCTGCGATGGTCAGGACAATGTAGCCTGTATTGCCTGCGAAGGCTCTTCCCGCGTCGGAGAGGGGGGTCATGGAAGCCGCCAGCGCCGGCCCGTCCAGTGTGCCCACGCAGACCAGAACCGATGTGAAGTAAAGGAAGGTTACCACCGCCAGGGCGCTTATCAAGCCCAGGGGTATATCCCTTTTGGGGTTTGAAGACTCCTCGGAAACGCTGGCTGCTTTGGTGAGTCCTCCGAAGGCAACGAAAACCAGCGCAGTGGCCTCCAGGAAACCCTTTATCCCCCCTGTGAAAAAAGGTGTCATCCTTACCGCCGATGTGTGAACGCTGCCCACCACGGAGAAAACAAGCAGTATGGCCAGAAGACCGACAACGAGGATTACCTGGGTCCTACCCGCGTGGGATACTCCCCTGAGGTTGAGAACCGTGAAAAAAGCGCAGGCTATCAGACTGAAGAGCAGGCCGTCGATCTGAGGCAGAAGTGCCTGAAGGAATATCCTGATCCCCACGAAGGCAAAGGCTGTTTTGATACTGATGCTGGACCATGCGGCTATGCCGGCTATGGTGCCGGCAAGATGTCCCAAGGATCTGTCCAAGAAGTAGTAGTCTCCGCCAGCCTTCGGCATGGCTGTGGTCAGTTCAATTTTACTGAGAAGTGCGGGGACGATAAGTATTCCGGCAAAAAGATAGGCAAGAACAGCCGAAGGACCGGCGTAGGCGTAGGCAAGCCCCGGAAGAACGAAGAGGCCGGAACTTATCATCGAACCGGTTGCAACGGAGAAAAGGTCGGGAAGCTTAAGGCTTCTGCGAAGTTCCTGCGCGGTCATTGCTGCTCCTCAGTTCTGTAAGGCTTTTAATCTACGAAGCCGTTGCTGTACTGTCAGCGGTTGCGTCCGAAGTCTGCGTCCCATCACCTTGCCTGCAGGGTGTCCCTCTTCCCGCCAGTGATTCTGTATCGGTATTCGCCGCCGGTGGAGGGGCGGGCGAGTTCCACATGAACATAGTCTGATATGGTTCTAAGCTTCTTCCGGCCGTTGCCCGCTGGAAATCCTTCATTACCGGCACTGCAAAGTGTCAGTGCTTCCACAGTGTTCCCGAGGTTCTATCTGCATGCGGCATGCCTGGCGCTTTCAGTCACATCGGAGTGCCTGGAAATGGCCGGGAGTATTCCTGGGACAACAACAACGATCATGAGTTCTATCAGGGAGAAGGCATTCCGCCGGGGCCTCATATTTCTCCTCTTCCAAAGGCTGCCGCGTCCATGTCCGAAATGCACAGGAGACCGCCGTGTGTTTCCAGTGACCGGGAACCTTCTCCTTCAAGGATGTATATGAAGCGCGGCGGAAGGACCAGGTCCGAAGCCGCTGGAAGGGAACCGTTCAGATGGATGAATTGATCCACCCTGCAGGCCACCGCCAGGACAGAATCCCTCTCAAGCTGCTCTGGTCTGTGAGGAGTATCCATTATTCCCCCCATCCTGCATTATTTTAGGGCACTCTTACCCACTTGATTATACTAGAAAATATGGTTCTTCTCCAGAAAAGTCAGTTGATCGAGGTAGGATCTGCTTGTTTTGAGATCGTCCGTTCGAATGACATCGATGGTGCCATCGAGTACGTACAGCCCGAGCAGGAGGCCGATCCCCGCCATGCCATGAGCACCGGAACACCCGACGTGCCCTTCGGCCGGGAGGTCGTCGTCATGGCGGAGGGAGACCGGGACGAGGCTTCGATAACCGGCGCAGACCCGGTTATCGACTCGATGCTCGCCGACGGGAGATGGTGGGTGGGCCGACAGGACTGCGGTAACCGCACGAGCACAGTTACCTGAAGCCGGCCCGTCTCCTCAGCTCTCCTCTTCCCCGGCTCGCTCTTTCCCGGTGCAGAGACCGTTGTACCCGGGCACGTCGCTGTTCAGGTGCGCGTATACCGGTTTCTCGTTCCTCAGAACGTCCACGCAGTCGTGCATCTCGTCTATCGGAACGTTGATGGTGGCGAACTTCGCGTCCGGGAAGTACCACGGAGGGACCATCCGGCTCCCTGCGGAGCATCGCTGCAGCCTGAGGGGCCGCATCATTGAATTGCCGGGCCGAAACGGCCCAGCGGGATCAGCGGACGGTCAGGAGGTTCCTCCTGCACCACATGCCCAGGAACCTGTCCATGACGGCATATCCGCCGTCAGTGGTCCTGATGATGATGTCATGAGCTGCCAGGTACTCTATCGCCCTACCGGCACTGGACGGGGACCTGAAACCATACCTGGCGAGGACATCGCCGGAGTATGGGGTAAGGAGCGGATCCTCCGTGGCCACGGCCCTGAGCATCCGCCGGGACATCTCCGGCAGTGAGTCCCAGAGGGTGAGGTAGGTCGAGTGTTCCCTTTCGAGCAGCACTTCCAGGGCCCTGTCCGTCATCTCCTCCGTTATCCTGCTCCCGGAACCGCTTATGTCATGCAGGGCGGAACAGAGCATCTGCCGTGTAGAAGGGGTGACCGGAAGTCATTCCGACGAGTTTCCTCAGCACGCTGTCCCGCACGTCCCTTCCATTGGAGACGAACTTCTCCCTGATGAAGGGGATCCAGCAGCCCTCTCCGATGGACTCCAGGGGGTAGTGCCCGGCGCTCCTGTAGAGCGGGCTGGATGAGTCCAGGAACATCTCCCTGATGAGATGCGTGCGGCTCCCGCAGAAGAACCAGGCTATATCGTTCTTCTCCTGCACCACGCTTCTCAGTACCCGTTCGATGCCTTCATCTCCGAGCTTCCTCACCTGCTGGAACTCGTCAAAGATAACCACAAGCCTTCGGTCGCTGTTGGCGTCGGCTATCCTCCAGGAGGCCTTCAGTACGTTCTCCAGCTGGTCCGGCGAATACCCGCGGCGACCCCTGGACAGGGTTACGGAGGGTCTGCCGTCATCGCTCACGGCTGCAGCGGGCGACTACCCCTCGAAGATCCTGCCCACCCTCTTCAGAACGCCTTCCGTGCCTTCTGCCCCGGCGAACTCGGATGCGCACAGATCGATCGTATCTGAAATGTCGACGCATTCCCAGACGTTTTTCAAAACCACAATGGCGCCGACCCCTCGGAGTTCCTTCGCGACCGCCCTCAGGAGCGAGGTCTTGCCTAGCGTCTTTCCCCGTGCAGGAAGAGCATCTCCCCGTTGAGCCCCGCCTGGACAAGGTCCCTGATCTCCTCCGTCCGATTGCAGAAATCGTCTCCGCCGACTATTCCGCCATAGGTGAAGGGGTTCTGCATTCAGGCCCCTCCCTCTTCTACGCATACCGCGTTACACAGATAGCGTAATGAATACCGGGACCCGGGTCAGGTTGAGGCGCCGGTTCCTCTACCGCTCCATGGTCCTGAGCTTCAGGACATGCACGGTAACCCCGACGGCGATGAGCAGGAGAAGGATCTCCACCCAGAGAACGGAGACCGCCAGCAGGACCGTGAGGCCGATGGTAGCCCAGAGAAGGGCCAGGGTCAGTACCTTGTGGGGCATGGTCACTCCCCTGCCGTCCCGGTAGTTCCTTACGTACTCGCCGAACCAGCGGTTACCCATGAGCCACCGGTAGAAGCGCCTGGAACTCCTGGCGTAGCAGGCAGCCGCCAGCAGCAGGAGGGGCGTGGTGGGCAGCAGGGGCAGGAATATCCCTATGATCCCCAGGACGAGGCTGAGGGTTCCGGCCACTGCGAGGAGGGGCTTCAGGAGTGTCCCGAGAGTATCGCGTTCCATTATCCGCTCCGGTGATGCTTCATACCTGATGCCGCCTCGTCTTTCATGGAAGTACCGTTCCGCATCAGGTCCAGTGTGTAGGACATCTTGCCATCGGCCTTCAGCTCCCCCCTGGCGCCCTCCCTCTCCCATATGGCGCGGGATGCACCGTTGCCGGCGGCCACCGTCGCCGAGAGGGATGCCAGCCCGATACCCCGCGCTACATCCATGATCAGGCGGAAGGCGGCGGAGCATATGCCCCTGTTCCTGTACCTGCTGCCGATCCAGTAGCCGGCCCTGGCACGGGCCCTCTTCAGGTCTATGTGGCTGAGGGATATCATTCCCACGGGTTTCTCGTTCTCCAGTATGCAGTAGCAGACGGAGTCTTGGACCGTCTCCCAATCCCGGATCTTCTTCTCGAACTCCCCCGGCGTGATGC
This sequence comes from Candidatus Aegiribacteria sp. MLS_C, assembly GCA_002030045.1. Taxonomy (GTDB): domain Bacteria; phylum Fermentibacterota; class Fermentibacteria; order Fermentibacterales; family JCC-6; genus Aegiribacteria. The sequence goes on from LQBI01000009.1 coordinate 28,051, forward strand.
CGGTGTCGGGGGGGAACCCCAGTTCCCTCCGCAGGGTCCCGTCCCGGTTCAGGAGGCGGGCCAGGAGACCGGCTTCCCCCGACCCTATGCGCCTTATGGTGACCATCATCCCAGACGTACCCTCCTCCGAGATCCCAGGGACAGCACCCACCGGCTCACGGGTTTCCGGGCCGGCCCTGCCGGGGCAATATGATAATCCCGGATGCTCCTGTCGGGAAGGATGCCGGGCGGCCTGCAGGCTGTCTGGTCCAGACGGTACGGTGCGAGTAGATTAAGGGCAGGACACCGGGCAGGGAGGGAACCATGAGGAACCGCTCTTTCATGGTGCTTGTGGCGCTGCTCGCGGCTGCGGCGCCGGAGACCGTTTCCCAGGTGTACCAGGAGCCCGGGGACTACGGATACTCCTACCGCACCGAGGACATCCCCGGGGTGTACGAGACGATGGAGGACTCCCGCATATACTACCCGGATTCGGGAGGCGTCATCCCGCAGTCCGCGGTCCCCTGTCCCGTAGTGGTTCTCGGACACGGCTTCATGATGGGCATAGACAGGTACGAGAGCTACGCCGAGCACCTGGCCACCTGGGGCTACCTGGTGGTGCTCCCGACCTACTCCAACCCGCTGATAGAGCCGGAGCACTTCACGAGGGCCCGGTGCATCGTGGACGCCGCCCTCTTCACCGCCGGCCTGGACACCCAGCCCGGGGACCTCTTCTTCGGGAAGGTGGACGAGACGAACTGGGGCTTCACCGGCCACAGCATGGGAGGAGGCTGTGCCTTCCTGGCCGCCGACACCTTCGACCTGGCCGACACGCTGAGGGTGGTCGTCTCCTTCAACTCGCCCCAGACCACACCCCCGGTCAGCCCGGCCGGACTGGACCTGCCCAAGCTGGTCCTCGCAGGGGGAGTCGACACCACAGCTCCATGGCAGGAGGTCCGGGAGGCCATGTGGGCGGAAGCTCCGGCCCCGGGGGCCTTCGCGGTCATACACGGCGCGAACCACGGGTACTCCATGGACTACTCCTACTGGTGGGAGGACGGGGGCACCGCGACCATCAGCCGGGAGGAACAGCAGGCGACCATCCGCCTCTACATGACGGCCTACTTCGAGAGATACCTCCACGGGGACGCCTCTTCTCTCAACTTCATGGTCTGCTACGGCGACTCCATACTGAGCGACCCGGCGCTTGATTCAGTGGAGGTCCGGCTGGAAACCGGGATCTCCCCGGGACCCGGAGGATCCGGCGCTTCGGCAGGCGTCATACGGGTGTTCCCGAACCCCTCCGCAGGACCGGCCAATCTTGAGCTCGTCCTTGCCAGCCCGACCGCGGTCACCGTGAGCATCTTCGACATGCTGGGAAGGATGGTGTGCGTCCCGGCAGACGGCAACCTGTCCGACGGCGTGCACCTCTTCAGCTGGAACGGCACCGACCGTGATTCCGACCCTCTTCCCCCGGGGATCTACATGTGCGTGATGGAGACGCAGGAGGGTGCGGTCGCCGCAAAACTGGTGAGAAGGTAGGTCCGGGCTTCAGTCCGCCTTCCCCCGGCGGTTACCTCCATCGCTCTTCCCGTATGCGCCGATGAGCTTGAAAAGCTCGTCAACCGCGAATATGGACGCGGCGGCGACGGCCACGAGCCCCCAGTCCGCCAGGGTCAGGGGCTCAAGTCCGAAGATGTTCCTGCCGACGGGAGTATTTACCGCCAGGACCTGGAGCACAACGGCGGCGAGGATCCCTCCCCAGAGCCACAGGTTGCTGAAGAGGCCGATGGAGAACACCGAGGAGGATGACGACCTGGCGTTCAGGGCGTGGTACCACTGGAATGCGGCCAGGACCGTGAAGGCCACCGTCCTGGCGTGGGCCTCCGTACCGCTGTCCAGCGCCTTCGAGAAGAGCAGGAGAGTACCGGCGGCCATGACGGGGGCCAGGGTCAGCACGCGCCTTATCAGACGGCGGTCCATGACTCCGGCGCCGGGCGGTCTGGGAGGCTGCCTCAGCACGCTCCTGTGGCGGGGTTCTATTCCCAGCGGGATGGTGCAGGCACCGTCGGTCACAAGGTTTATCCAGAGTATCATCACCGCGGTCAGGGGCAGCGGCATGCCAAGGAGCAGGGCGGCGGCCAGGGTCATTATCTCGCCCAGGTTGGTGGTAAGCAGGAAGAAGACCACCCGTCTCAGGTTGGAGAATATCGTCCGGCCCTCCTCCACCGCGTGCATTATCGTTGCGAAATCGTCGTCGGTCAGTATCATGTCCGAGGCTTCCCTGGCCACCTCGGTGCCCGCCTTCCCCATCGCCACCCCGATATCGGCGCCCTTCAGCGCCGGTGCGTCGTTGACCCCGTCTCCGGTCATGGCCACGATCTCGCCCCTGCCCTTCAGCGCCCTGAGTATCCTGAGCTTGTGTTCCGGGGACACCCTGGCGTAAACCGCTGTGTCCCCGGCCAGCTCCTCCAGTTCCCCGTCGCTCATCCCGTCCAGTTCCGCCCCGGTGACGATCCTCTCGCCGTGGCCCGTTATTCCGGCCTGCCGTGCTATGGCCGATGCAGTCGCCGCATGGTCCCCGGTGATCATGACCACCCTCATGCCGGCTCTCTGCGCATCCGCTACAGCCTGAACCGCGTCTTCCCTGGGAGGGTCGACCATGCCCCACATCCCTGTGAAGACCAGGCCGCTCTCGGCGTCCTCCCGGTCCAGTTCCCCCCTGTCCCCCGGCACCTCCCTGTAGGCCCCGGCCACCAGCCTCAGCGCCTTCTCTCCGTATGAAGCGATGGCCTGCTCTATTTCTCTCCTGCGTTCGTCGTCCAGTGGCTCCGTCCCGCCTTCGACCAGTACCCTGTCGCTGAAATCCAGTATCCTGTCCGGTGCTCCCTTTACCAGGACAAGCCTGCGGTCCGGGTCACCGGTGCCGTTGAGCGTTGCCATGTACTTGTGTCCGCTGTCGAAGGGGATCTCGTCGATGCGGGGATGTTCCTCCGACTCCTTCCCCGGGTCCCGGACGCATTCCAGTGAAGCGGTCAGGATAGCGGCCTCTGTGGCCGTGCCTGATACCTCACCGGAATCGCCTGCCGAGGCGTTCCCGGCCAGGATGCCAATCCTGTGCAGCATGGCCATATCGGTTTCGGAGCATCCCTCACTCTTCCCGGTTTCGGCACCTGACGGCCTTGCTTCTCCGGAAAGGGTCCAGAAGCGGGTCACCGTCATCTCGTTCTTCGTTATCGTTCCCGTCTTGTCGGTGCATATCACGGTGGTGGAGCCCAGGGTCTCCACAGCAGGCAGCGTTCTGATCACGGCGTTGCGCCGGGCCATCCGTCTCACGCCCAGGGCAAGTGTCACGCTTATCACGGCAGGGAGTCCCTCGGGTATCGCGGAAACGGCCACGGCCACGGAGAAGAGGGCCATTTCCGCCGCCGGATGGCCCTGCAGGATGCCAAGCAGGAACACCACGAACGCCAGCGCCACCCCTCCGGCCCCCAGGAACAGCCCGAGCCTGTCCATTCGCTTCTGTAGAGGCGTCTTCTCCTGCTCGGCGCTCCTCACTGAACCGGCAATACGGCCGAGTTCAGTCCCCATGCCCGTTTCCACCACCAGTGCCCGGCCCCTTCCCGAGGTGATGGAGGATGACATCCAGAGCATGTTGGACCTGTCTGCCGGCTGGGTATCCTCAGGCAGGGTCCCCGGCTCCTTGCTGACCGGTTCGCTCTCTCCGGTGAGGGCCGACTCGTCGGCATGCATGTCGGTGGCTGACAGCACACGGGCGTCGGCAGGAACCCTGTCACCGGTCTCCAGTATCAGGAGGTCCCCGGGGACTACCTCCTCGGAGGAGATGCTCCGCTCGGTCCCGTCCCTGAGCACCACGGCGTGGGGTACCGATAGTTCCCTGAGGGCCTCCATGGCCCTGTCGGCCTTCCACTCCTGGACCGCCCCGAGCAATGTGTTGAGGATTATGACCGCGAATATCACCCCCGCGTCCACCGTGTGCCCGGTGGCGAGGGAGAGGGCCGCTGCGCCTATCAGAAGGTATATGAGTGGATTATGGACCTGCCTGATGAGTATGCCGGCGACGGAGACCTTCTCCCCCTCCTCGAGGGCGTTGCCGCCATAGCGCTGCAACCTGCCGTCCGCTTCGCCGGAGGACAGCCCCCCTTCATCGGCGCCCGTTTCCCGCATGACCGCCCGCTCACCAAGCGAGTGCCACTCCCGGGACATTCCCTCGTCCGTCATGGTCCTCCGTCCTGGTTGTCCACTTCTTGCGCCAGGCGGCCGGGCCGGTCCGCTGCTCCAGCTGCCGACCACGGTCTGGAACTAGGACTTGCAATCGATATCCCGTCCCGGAATGGATGCAGGGTTCCGCATTCAACGCATTCGAAGTGGTCCGGGTTACTTGTTCGAATGCCGCCGCCGCAGGCGGGGCAAATGAAAAAACCGCTCTATACCGTCACGTACTAATGAGGTGCTTTCGGTCAGTCGCTCCGGGAAACGTCAGTCTTCCGGGGCCTGCTTCGGGCAGCTCTCAGCCCGGAAGTCCCAGAAAACGGCCCAGGTACCAGGGCCAGATGATCAGGCCCAGAACACCCTGCCAGAAGCTCAGCTTCACGAAACCCAGCGTGAAGAGCCATCCTGCGAACCAGAAAACCCCGGTTATGTCGCTGTTGAGCTTGAATTCCTTCTTCGACACTTCATCTCCCTTCGTCCATGAACGTGTTGCCGGCATAGGGAAAAGACGTCGGCGGAAAGGCTGGCAGTTGCCGCAGCCGCTGTCTCGGCTGTTTCACGGGATCGCTTCGATCGATGGCCCGGATTTCCAGGACAGAGTGCCCCTCGAGTACTGAAGACGGCTCACCGGGTCTCTGCCGTGGAAGGATCGGGTTCACTCGACCCCGACCCCCTTCAGTCGTCCCCGAACCCCTTCAGTCGGCTTTCCTGCCCTTGAGTTTCAGAAAAAGTATCAGGGCGATGCTGTCCAGGGAGACCAGCGTGGAGACGGTCTGGGCGTCGCCCAGATGGTTGTAGCCGAACACAAGTCTCAGTACCAGGAATACAATGGTTCCCATACTTCCCTCCTTCTGCGGGCGGTATTCTTCAGTGGCTCCAGATCCAATATGAATAGTAATATACGATTATATGCGGCGGGGCAAGTTACTTCCAGCCGGCAGTCAGAAAATGGAAGGGCATCCCGTCGTGGACCTCCGTATTCCCGAAGCCCGCACCGGCGGCCTCGGTCACTCGGCGAAGGCGATGCTTCCCACCACGCCGTCGAAGATCTCCCGTCCCCGCTGCCTTTCCTCCCAGGGGCAGCCGCACTGAAGTATTACCAGCATGCTCTCACTGCCGACCAGGCTCAGCTGCAGGTACCAGTCCCCGCCGTCCTGCCACCGGCCGCGGAACCGGGCCGTCACGGAACGGTATCCGACCCCGGGATCGATCCTCTCCGTCTCATCGCAGGATCCGCCCCGGCGGGCGGTCATGTCCCCTGCGTAGTCGGCGATCATGTACTCGGCCGTGGAGAGGAAGCCGGACGGCTTCACATCGGCGAGCCTCACCTGCAGTCCCATGTCGTCACCACCCGTGAGGTCGGCCCTTATGGCCGCACCAGTCCCGAAGTGCTCCGAGACGGTCCAGCCGTCAGGTACCGTCAGGGAGTAGCCGGCGGGGTCCGTCATGACCCGGTCACCGGCGGCAGGTGCTTCAGAGCCGCATCCTTCAGCCGGAAGTGCCGCCGCTGATATGCAGGCTGCGGCAAGGCCCACGAAGCAGGGGACATGCATCAGTTGAGCCTGTCCAGGGTGGCGCCCAGCGACACGACGGTGGAGGTGCCTTCGTAGGATTCCATTCCGGTGTAGCCGTAGTGGTCGAGCATGCCTTTCACCGGGGACCATGAGATACCGGCGTTGATGGTGAAGATGCCAGTGGTGTAACCTGCGCCCACCCCCAGCCCCAGGCCTTCCCTGCTTATACATTCGGTATGGGCCGCATGGAAGATGCCCGTACGAAGCACAATGTCGTCCATCGGTCTCGCCATGCAGAAGACCCTGCCGGTGAGAGCTTCCGCATCGTCCAGTACTGAGGACTCCAGCTCGGCTCCTGCCGTGAGAAAGCTTGTGATGTTTACCGCTCCCCCCGCCGCAAGTATTCCGGGGGTGTAGTCCCCGGGGGAAGCCCATGACGCTCCCAGGGTGAACCTCTCCAGGGGCAGGGCGGCTCCAAGATGCCAGGTCGTCTCGTTCCACTCGTAACCCAGGAAACCTATTCCGTAACCGGGCTCCTCTGTGGATATGTCGAACTCCTGCCTCGTGACCCTCAGTCCCACGGCAGCCCCCAGCACAAACCAGCGGGCTGCATCCCAGGAGAGCCCGATCCCGCCTTCCGAGAAATAGCCCTCCATTTCCATTGAACCCTGCAGACTGTCGCCTCCCCCGGGGATGTAGTCGACCCTCGTGAAGGGGACCTCCGCAGTGCCGGTGGCTCCGAATCCCAGGTTCAGGCCTTCGATGAGCCTCACCTTCATTCCCAGTGACGAGCTTCCCAGCCAGTCGGTCCACGATTCGGAGTAGCTCCCGTTGCCGTCGGTGATATCGTATTTCGAGAAAACAGGTCCGTAGGCCGCGGAGAGCAGCCTGCAATCAAGGAGGTCCGATATGCAGGAGGGGTTTGTGAGTACGCAGACCGGGTCACCGAAACCCAGTGACCTCGCTCCGCCCAGGGCCAGTTGCTCCGGCCCGTATCCTGGAATCGGTATCCCGTTCCTCAGGGGTGGATGAATGGCCGAAGCGGCTCCTGCAATGACGAGGACCAGGGTCAGAGAAGTCATCGGTGACCGGAGCTTAGATCTCATGGAGGCTTCCCCGGCAGTCAGGTGCCGTCCCGTCCACGAACTCAACGTAGAAGTCAAGCTCGAAGGAGATGTCCGAGAGATGCTCGGTATTGTCCTCGTGGAGCGTGGTGTCCTCGGAGATGAACACTCCGTTGCTGTCGCCGTCAACATCCGTCACGGTGACCTTTATATCGATGGGGTTCCAGTCCTGTGACGGGAAGGTGCCGGTACGGTACTCGTAATACCCGCTTGAATCGGTGTAGGGCGTATTTCCCTTAGAGTAATGAACATCGAGGTCGAAGATCAGGTACGCACCAGGTACGGGAGTGGAGTCGGCCTCGTTCATCACGTACCCGGTTATTTCCACCTGGTTGAAGGTCCCCTGGTCGCTTATGCAGCCTGCGGCCATCATCGCAACTGCAGCTGCCGTACCCGCGGCGGCCGGAAGCATCCGGTATCCGCCTGCCGTTACCTTCACTCCCATACGGGACCCCCTTCCCGGTCATCAGAGGGAGCATATTCCGGAGAAGGCTAGTCCGTCAAGAAACCCTTCCGCGGCAGTTACTCAGGGAAGGTTCCTCAGGGCTCCATCGTGGTCGACCGAGTAGAGCCTCCCTCCTTCGATGAGCAGCGCCTGCTGACCCCCCAGCTCCTCCACCGTCGCATCGATGGCTATAATCCTTCCGTTGTGGAGGGGGGTGATGCCGTTCACCTCCGCATGACCCACCACCATTCGGTCGACTCCGTAGAATTCCAGGAGCGCTTCTACCTCCTCGACCGAAGCCATCGTGTATCTCCCTTCCGTACCGTAGTGGTAACACCTGTACCAGAAGGGGCCCGTGCCGCTGAAGAGGGCGGACTCGTCCGGGCTGAACTCAGGCATGACGCCGGATATGTGAATGGCGCTCCGGCTATCCATTCCGAAAGCAGAAGACCACGGCCGTGGTATCGTCCAGCCACAGGACGCGGGGCCCGTCAGACGCGGGCAGCGGGCCGTATTATTCCGCGGGAGTGCGGTGTTTTGCCCCCGGAACGGCCCGGGCCTATATTCCATCAGGAATTCCATATCCATACATGTCCTGGAAAGGACGTCCCCATGAAAACTGCTGCAGTCGCTGCGTTGCTGCTCCTGTGCTGCCTGTCCGTGGCCGGGGAGCCAGAGGTCTACACACTGGACAACGGACTTCGAGTCGTCCTGGACAGGATGGACTTCGCACCAACGGTGGTGGTGATGGTCCAGTACAACGTGGGCTCCAGGAACGAGACACCGGAGATATCCGGGATCAGCCACTTCGTGGAGCACATGATGTTCAACGGAACGCCGGACATGCCCGGCTCCAGGTTCTGGCAGCTGGTCCAGATGGAGGGCGGCATGGCCAACGGAGGCACGGGCACCGACATGACCAGCTACCACATATACTTCCCCGCGGCCATGCTGGAGAAGGCGCTGAGAATAGAGTCCGACAGGATGCGGAACTGCCTGATGGACTCCGCCGACATAGCCCAGGAGATAGGGGTGGTGACCGATGAATGGCGCCTCTACCAGGATTCACCCGACAACCAGCTCCACGCCAGGGCAAACCGGGAGTTCTTCGGAGACCATCCCAGTTCGAGGAGCGTACTGGGCACGGGAGAAACGATCGCAGCCTTCGACCGGGAATCGGTCAGGGAGTACTACGACACCTGGTACAGGACCTCCAACGCCACTCTGATAGTTGCCGGCGACTTCCGGCCGGAGGAGGCCAGGGCCCTGGTGGAGCAGTACTTCGGCTCCATACTCTGCGACGGGCCGGTCCCGGACAACGTGCCCGAGCTGGGCGAGAGGGACTTCCCCGGGAGGGTGGATTTCGAATTTCCCGCCGAGACCGACAGGATCCTCATCTACTTCGAGGGCTGCGGACCGGACAGCCCCGACATCCCGGCGCTGATGCTGCTGTCCGCCCATTTCAGCGGCGGCAGGCTGGGATGGATGGAGCGGGAGCTGGTAAACGGCGGACTCCTCACCTCCGGCTACTCCAGCAGCCCCCACGGCAAGGACTGCTCCCCGTTCAGGTTCTACGGCAACGTGGCGGAGGGAGTGGACACGGACAGCGTCATAGACATCATCACGGAGGAAGCGTTTTCCCTGACGGAGGAACTTCTCCCCGAGGAGAGGGTCTCCATGCTGCAGCGCTACGCCCTGGCCCGTGAGCTGACCAGCGTGGACACGCCTGTGTCCCAGGCCTGGAGGCACGCGTACTACCTTTCCGTCTACGGCGACATAGACGCCTACGACATGATGCTGGAAAGGATGGCGCAGCTGACGCCGGAGGACCTCCGGGAGGTGGCGTCCCGCTACTTCACGACGGAAAGTATGATGGTCACTGTCCTGCACGCCGCGGAAGGGGCGTCGGGAGCCCCGGAGACATCCACCGCCGGTACCACCGAGACCGTGGTGCCCGAGGTGACCGACTGGAGCGGGCTGGACCTGGACCGGGAACTGGTGCTCCCCGAGGCCTCCGTGTCCGAAGGTGTGGAGCGCTATGTCCTGGACAACGGCCTGGTTCTCCTGGTGAAGGAGGACCACAGCTTCCCCATAGTGGAGATCATGGCCGCCTTTCCCATGTGCACCCGCAGGGAGGACCCTGACATGTGCGGCATATCCTCCCTCACCGCCGAGCTGATGCTTCGGGGTACAGATGAACTTGACTACGATGCTTTTCACGAGAGGCTGGCGGTCCTTGGCAGCGGCACATGGATACAGGTCAGCGCCCATTACTCCATGGCCAACGTCTACGGTCTCAGCGAGAACACTGATACCTTCTTCACCTCCCTCTCGGACCTTCTCATGAGGCCGGCGCTGGAGGAGGAGGACTTCCAGAGCGTGAGGACCAGGCTCCTCGGATACATGGCCATGCGCATGGAGATGCCCTTCTACGCCGCCATCATGGCCTTCGACGACGTCCTCCTGGAAGAGGGCAACAGCAGGACCGAGACCGTCGAGACCCTCTCCTCCGTCACCAGGGACGACGCAGAGGTATGGTGGAGGACCTGCGTGAGGCCCGGAGGAACCGTTATTGCCGTGGTCGGCGACGTCAGCCCGGAAGAGGCCCTTTCACTGACCGAGGAGCACCTGGGTGATTGGCGGGACCCTGAGGAACCCCTCCCGGAGCTTGTGCCGCTGGCCTTCCGGGACGGCCCCTCCGACACCCTGGTGATATCCATGCCGGGCAAGGTGCAGGTGGGTGTGATGATGGGCTGCCGGGCGCCCTCGTACTTCTCCGATGACTACGTTCCCTTCCTTGCGATGAACCGGATACTTGGAAGCGGAATAGGCTCCAGGCTGGGGCAGAACATTCGGGAGACACAGGGTCTGGCCTACATGGTGGGCAGCAGCGTGGACGGCCCGACGACCGGTTCCGAAGGCGGCAGCAGGTTCATCGGCATGCTTGCCACGGGAGCCCCGATGGCGTCCCGCGCGCTGGAGGCGATGGTCTACGAGACCCGGCGCATGGCAGAGGAGCCGGTGGCCGAGGAGGAGCTGCTGCTGGAGCAGTCACGGGCCGCCGGGCGCTTCGCCCTGAGCTACGATTCCTACGACTCCCAGGCAAGGTACCTCGCCTCCTGCGAGGCGGCGGGGATCCCCCTTGACCGTGACCTGGCCGACCTGGAGCGCACCTTCCGGCTCACCGTGGACGACATCCTGCAGGTGGCCGGGAAGTACTTCACGGGGGACTGGTCATTCGTGATAGCCGGAGGGGTCGGAGAGGACCTGCAGCCACTCCAGCAGGTCATTCGATAAGGAAGGTCCCCGCGGTGCCCCGAGGCGCCGCGGGGACCCTTCGTTTCAGCCGGGCCTGATACCTGTCTGCCCGTCTACCTGCTGACCACCAGCTTCTGCGATACGGTCTCCTCCCCGAAGCGGAGGCTGACTATGTACAGGCCGCTGGGCAGGTCCGCGGATATGGGCATGGCGTGGTCCCCCCGTGCCAGTCCGTCGGCCGTCATCTGCTGGACCTTCCTCCCGGTGAGGTCGAATACGCTGACCTCCACGTTCCCCTGCGCCGGAAGTGTGAAGCCGATGGCGGAGGAACCGGAGGAGGGGTTGGGGTAGAGTGACAGACCGAGGGGTCCGGAATAGCCGGAGCCCTCGATCCCCGTCTCGCTCACGTCCGCCATGTAGACATCGGCTCCGGAACCCATGACGTTGGCGTGGACATGCTTGCCCGTAGCGCACACGTAGCTCCCGTCGGGGGAGATGTCCACGTGCCACATTGAACCGGGACTGTTCACGGAGAAGAAGGGCTCAGCGGGGGAATCGTCCGCGATGACTATCACCTCGTCACCGCCGCCGCTCTGGCAACCCCATGAAGCCACCGCCAGCTTGCTCCCGTCCAGGGTACAGTCCATCCAGCTGACAACGTCCTGGTATCCTCCGCCTCCCGAGGGAGTGTCGTAGGTCCAGACCGGGGAAGGGCTGGCGGCGTCGAACCTGATTATACGGTTGGAGAGGTAGGTGTTCTTGTAGAACCCGTAGAAGACCTTCTGTCCGTCGGCGGATATGGCTGCCGACCCGGCGTAGTAGCCGGATATGGGATATGACCACGCCTGGGCGTAGCTGCTGCCGTTCCACTGGGCCAGCCTGGCCGATGTGAACCCGTATGCTACAGCCGAACCGTCGGCGGATATGGCGAAGCAGTCGGTGGATGCGCCAAGGTTGTAAGTGGTCTCGAGGTTGCCGGTGGCGATGTCAACCCTCAGAAGGTCGGCTGCCACGCTGCAGATTATCTTTGAACCGTCGGCGGTCACCCTTACCTGGCGGGGGAAGTACTGGTAGCTCACGTTCTCGTAGAGGAGAGAGGGGTTCGCCGAGTCGGGATGGAAAACCGCGAGACCGGTATTGTTGTTGATGGCACCTCCCACAACAAGGACGCTGCCGTCGTCGGTGCAGGTGCACGTGCCCGGCTCGTCCGGCGATGCAGGCAGGAAGATACCGGTGCCGTCCCAGGTCCACTGAGGATCGGAGTCGTCCCCCAGGAAGTAGCACACCTCCACGTTGTCCTCGGAGACCAGGAAGTCGTCCCCGGAGCTGCCGGGGGTGCCGTTGTCGTTCCATACGTCGAAGGTGCGCACCAGGAAGAATGCGTCAACGTTGTATGCCGAGGCCGTGCCGGTGGCAAGGTTCTTGGTGTACAGGCTGTCGCCCAGGACGGGCTCCGTCTCCCAGTAGACGGTACCGTCGCCGTCCAGGCCCCGGAACATCAATCCTCCGCCGTACCATCCTCCGGTGAACACGTAGTAGCCCTGGTCGCCCATGGTGCTTATCTTCTGCGTGAGACCGGTGGCCACGGTGTAGTGCCAGATGAGGTCCGCGTCCTGGGACAGGGGTTCGGTCATTCGGAAGAGTGCCGGGAAAGGCCCCGCGGGGTGGGTGGCGAAGGCGCCCTCGGGGGTGACCTCCATGACCGTGGAGGTGCTGTAGCCCGCCGCCATTGCCGCGGCCGTGAAGAACAGGAGGAACCTCGAATATTTCATGCGTCTGTCTCCTTTCCATCCATCATCCGATAATGGTTCAAATAGCACAGGCTTCATAGTAATACAATAACAGCCCCTCCGCAACAGGACAGCAGGCATCGTGGCCGTCGAGCTGTTTACGTCTCTCCCGCCCATCCCTTATCTTCATGAGGCAATGCAATTCCAGTCAGTGAGGAGACCATACCATGATCAGTCTTTTGCTCTGTGCTCTCGCAGCCTCTGTCACCTCCCCGGACGGGGAACCTTTCGAGCACTTCGAGACCCTGGATCCGGGCAGCGGGGTCACAGCCGACCAGGTCATACCCTTCCTCGCGTCGGTTGATGCGGACACCGTGGTCGACGTGGAACCGGGCGTCATACCCGAGGGCGACTACCTGATGGACATCGCATTCACCACGGACGGTTCGAAGGTCCTGGTCTGCAACTACATGACCCGGAACGTCACCGTGATGGACTGGGCTTCCATGTCCATCGACACCACCGTGGGAGGCGACGGCCTGCCCGGCGGCATCGCGTGCTCGGACCAGTACGCCGTTATCGCGGTGCCCTTCTCCGACCGCATTGACGTGTACGAACTGTCAGACGCATCGCTGGCCGCATCTTTCCCCTGCGGGGAGCAGCCCTGGGAGATAAGGATAAGCGGAGACGGCGGCCACGCTTTCGTCAGCTGCGACATAGACGACGTGTGCGAGGTCATAGACCTGAACACCCTGACCCACGAGCGCACGATAACCGGCTTCCCGGTGTGGCTCTCCTCCTACGGCTGGGGCAGCGAGGCGAACAGGTTCTACACGGTGTTCTCCGGTTTCGAGATCGTGGGCGATTCCCTCATAGCAGTGGGTACCGGAGACGACCAGCTCCTATTCTTCAGCACCGCCACCGGTGCGGTGGCGGAGACCGTCGACATTCCCGAGTGCGCAAGCGTAGCCATCTCCGGGGACGGCACCACGCTGATAGCACTGAGCGCCACCGACCCGGTGATGCTGCACAGGGTGGACCTCTCCACTTTCGGCATACTCAACAGTGTGGCCGTTACGGGTTACACAAGCGGAATGACCCGGGACATAGCGGTCAACCAGGACGGCACCAAGGCCTTCATATCAACCAGCAGCAACACCAGCCACCTGGTGGACTTCGTTGACATGGAGGCTGTCACCTTCACCGGTACCTACTCAGCATTCTGGGTCGGCGTATCGCCGGACCGCTCGCTGGCGGTGAGCGGACAGTACAGGTACTCCATAATCGATTTCGCCACCGAGACCATGGTGGCACAGCACCAGGGCAACTCACAGTACATAGGCTGCGTTTCCCCGGTGGCGAACCATACGGCCAGCTATGCGCCCACCACGCACGAGGGGGTCTACTTCTACACCTTCGACGGCTCGTCGGCGAACTACCTGGGGGACGTTATGTCCGGCTCGCAGGTGGAAGGCGACGGGACCAGGAGGGTTGCCATTGCCCCCGACGGTACCGTGGCGCTGGTCTCCAACACGATGTCCGACAACGTGAGCATCGTGGACATGGGCACACTTGAAACCACCGCGGTCATCGAGATAGGGGACAGGGTCCAGGACGTCGCCGTCACCGGCGACTCGCAGTGGGGAGTGGTCTGCGGGTTCAACTCCAATTCGGTGATGATCATCGACCTGGACGCGGAAGCCATAGTCGCGAACGTTCCCACCGGCAACAGGCCCTCCGTGGTATCCATCTCCCCCGACGATGCCTTCGCCTTCGTCGGCAACATCACATCCAACACGGTTTCGGTGGTGGCCCTGGCGGGAGCTTCCAGCTACGAGGTCGCCGAGATACCCTGCGGCGTCATCGGTGTGGTATGGGCGGCCTGCGGCGTCAGCAGCGACGTAAGGGTGAGCCCCACCGGCGAGTACTGCCTGGTGGCCGCCTCCTTCGACGACAGGGTGAAGGTGATCGATACCTCCACGAACACCGTCGTGGCTGACCTTACCGTGGGCGATTTCCCACTCCAGACAGCCTTCAGCTCCGACGGCGCCAGGGCCCTGGTCACCAACTACCTGGGCGACACCTACTCACTCATCGAGATCGACGGCGCATCCTCCTCGGTGGTGGGCACCTGGCCCGCCGGGGACGGCCCCCTCAGGGTCGCATGGGACCCGGTTACAGGGCAGTTCGGCATGGGGCTCTACTCGGACCGCCAGGTGAAGATGGTAGATCCCGCAACAGGCGACATCACCGCCACTCACAGCTACACGGCCCACGGTGCAGTGGTGGACCTGGAATTCTCTGACGATGGGAACCGGCTGGTGCTGACGGGCCCCGACGGTGCCGTGCCCTGCCGCATGCACCTGGACGGCGAGTACGAAGACCTCAGCGGCAGCGCGGTCTACTTCGACTACTGCGATCAGACGCAGACTTCCATGGCCGCGGTTCCCGGCCCGGACTACGCCATATGCCTGGAGTACTCCCTACAGGGGTTCGCCGAAGGAGTGATATCCGTCTCCTGGATGCCGGGACTTTCGGTCTCGCCGAACCCCGGGACGGGCAGTTTCTCCTTCGATGTCTTCCTGCCTGCCGGAGGTCCTTTCAGCATCGGTGTCTACGACCTGGGTGGAAGGCTGGTGTCCGGCGCAGCCTCGGGAACCCTCGAAGCGGGGAACCATCTCTTTTCATGGGACGGCGGCGTGCCCGCGGGGGTCTACGCGGTAAGGGTGGATGCATGCGGGAGGACTGTCTCGAAGCTGCTCACCGTATGTGACTAGACCGGCGGGACCTCACGGGGAAGGTCCACCAGGCAAGGCTTCGCCGACCTTCAGCGCCGCGCTTGATGGGTCCCTTGCCTGCCTGCCTTCGGAACCGGAAGCTGCGCCCGGTCGCCGGCGGAAGGATCGTAAACTCGGGCCGTCTTTCTTTGTTTTTGAGTGCCACGATGGTAGATTCATGGGCGCCGGGACCTTCATTCCGTCATTATCGGTACCGCAGGGAGGATATGTACATTGGTCTGCCGCAGCAGGAGCCTGGACGGCCGGGAGTGCCGTTCCGAAGTATGCATGATAGTCAAGAACCAGCTCTGGAACGATGCCAGGGTCAAGAAGGAAGCCTCGACCCTGAAGAGGATGGGCCTGTCGGTCACGATAATCGCCTATCCCGAGGAGGGCCGTCCGGAGAGCGAGGTCTGGAACAATGTTCAGGTGCTGCGCGTGCCGAGGTCCGGAGCGCTCAAGGCCAGGCTCAGGAAGGCCCTGGATTCCTGCGAGGAGGACGACAGGGGGCTTCTGCGCCGCATGGTGGCCGCTCTCAGGCACAATCCGATGAAGAAGTTCCTGGGTCTGCTGTTCCACTCTCTCCTCTACCAGGCCAGGCTCCTCAGGCACGCCCTGGCCACGGGAGCCGAGGTGTTCCATTCACATGATCTGGACACTCTGCCGGTATGCGCGGCGGCGGCTTTCCTCACCTCCGGAAAACTGGTGTACGATTCCCATGAACTGTGGCTGGAGAGCAGGAGGCACCTTCTGGAGACATCCAGGCCCTTCAGGGTCCTGGAGAAATGGACCGAGGAGCTCATCGCACCCCTGGCCGACGCCGTCATCGCAGTAACCCCGGGAAGGGCCGGTATAATGCGGGAGATGTACCCGGACATGGCCGGGCCGGACCTGGTTCCCAACTATCCCCCCATGATTCCCAGAATGAAGAAGAGCGGGGAGGTGCGCCGAAGCCTCGGCGCATGGGAGGAGCCATGCTTCGTGTTCCTCTACCAGGGCATCCTCGGGCTGCATCGAGGCCTTGAGGAGCTGGTGGATGCCGCTGCCATGCTTCGTGGCCTTCCTGTCCGCATAGCCCTGGTGGGCCACGACAGGTCCCGCGGGGTCATTCCCGAGTACGCAGCGGAAAGGATGACTGCGGACGTGCTGACGTTCCATCCTCCGGTCCCGTCGGAGGACCTCCCGGGAATAACCGCCTCGGCCGACTGCGGTCTGCTCCTATTCCAGGGGAGCTGTCTGAACCATACCTACTCCCTTCCCAACAAGCTCTTCGAGTACATGATGGCCGGCCTGCCCATAGTGGCCTGCGACCTGCCCGAGATATCCGCCGTAGTCCGCAGGCACCGCTGCGGAGTGCTGGTGGACGCCGGGGACCCCGCCTCCATAGCCGATGGAATGAGGAGAGTAGCTGCGGACCCGGCAGGGGCAGCGGAGATGGGGATGAATGGATACCTTGCCGCCAGGGACCTCTATACCTGGCACAACTCGGCGCTTACCCTTCACGGCATCTACCAGAGGCTCCTGGGAAGGAGACTGCCGCTGCCCGGGCCGGGAGGGGCGGAATGAGAAGGCTGGTCTTCGTAGCGTACACATTTCCTCCCGTATCCACGGGCTCGGCTCCAATGAACCTCCGGCTTGCCGACATCCTCGTCCGCAACGGATGGATGCCTTCCGTTGTGACCGCGGAGAGGACGGGCAGCATGCCAAGGGACCCCTCCCTGCTGGAACTCCTTCCGAAGGAGGTGCGGGTGATACGTACCGGAGGCACCGCCGCCAGGGGAAGCGGGCAGGCAGCCGGCAGGGGAGGGACCGTAACGGGCGCCGGGGGACGGAGGGGTTTGAGGAAGTTCGTCCTGGAGACGCTTCTGCAGCCGGACAGGTACGTAACCTGGCTGCCCGGTGCGGTTCCCGCCACCCTGGCGGAGATAGACAGGGTCGGCGCCGATCTTATAGTGACCCTGGGCCCTCCACATTCGGTCCATCTCACCGGCATGATCTGCTCCTTCCTGTCCGGCAGGCCATGGGTGGCCTACTTCGGCGACCTCTGGGCCCTGGATGGTTACGTCGACTGGAAGAACACCAGCTGGGTGCGGAGGAGGCTGACCCCCCTCATGGAGAGGGCGGTGGTGTCCGGAGCGGACGGAATAATCACCACCACCGAAGGTTCATCGGATTACTTCAGGAAGACCTACGACCACGAGTGTCCTCCAGTCCAGACGCTCTGGAACGGAGTCCCGCTGGAGGAGAGGGAGATGCGGTGGAACCGCTCCGGAACAAGGGTACCTGAGGACGACATAGTGATCACCTACACCGGTTTCTTCATGGGACTGCAGACGCCGGAGTACTTCCTCAGGGGGTTCAGGCTGTTCGTGAACAGGCACCCGGAGAGCCGGCTGCGGTTCAGGGTGGTCGGTGATTTCGGCGCCTTCTCCGATCTGCCCGGTGAGCTGGGTCTGACGGATCGTGTGGATATCCTCGGTACCGTTCCCTTCGCCGAGGTGAGGGAACTCCAGCTGGATTCCGACGTGCTCCTGCTGATTCTGCCGCCCCAGCCCGGGAACGAGCTCAAGAACCCGTCGAAGACCGTGGAGTATCTGCTGGCGCGCAGGCCGGTGCTGGCGGTGGCGCCGGAGGGGGACCTGACCGGACTGATAGAGAAGCTGGGAGCAGGCTACACCGCTTCCCACGATCCCGAATCGGTCTGTTCCGCCATAGAGGAGATACACAGGGACCTGGCCGCCGGCAGGCACCGCATCCTCGGCGATCCATCGGACCTGGACGGCGAGATGGACATGGACGCCGGCGGACGCCGAATTGCCGCCTTCCTGGACCGAATCTCCGAATAGGGGGTCGGCAACCGGGGGTCGCAAACCGGGGGCGTACGGTCATCGACGACCGGCCGTTACTCAGGGTCACTTAGCGGGCAAATCGCCGCCCAATCGTTCATTATCGGCCGTTCCCCCGGGTCACCTGAGGAAGAAACGCATTCTTAGAAATGAGCACTTTCCGGATGCTGTTAAGGGGCCGTGCAGTCCGTACCATGCCCCGCGGCCGCAAGGCGCTTCAACTCATGGAGTTCCCTCATTCGCTGCGGGTAGGGCACTCCCTTCAACCCCGAGGAGAGGGTCAGGCAGCTGTAGCCTGTACGGTAACGGAGCACCTGCTCACCGATGCAGTTGCTGTCGAGGTAACGCAACTCGTAACCGCTTTTCGGAAGAGCGGACATGCCGGTGACGACTACGGCATGGGCGTCCAGTCCGGGTGTCTGGAACTTTGCATAGACCAAGCCCTGGGAACTCAGATCGAAGAGGGCGTCCATGCGGGCTTTCATACTGCAGGGGTCCAGTCCGGACGCTCCTGCGAGACCGTCGATCCAGGCGAACAGGAAGACTCCCTCGAGTATCTGGCGCCTCTCCAGTACACGCTGAATCTCATGATGGTACTCGGCGGAGAAATCCCTCAGGCATGAGAAGCCGGGAATGCAGGTCACGGCGGAAGCACCCATGATACATGAAATCATCCTGCGTGCCTCCGCCCTGGACGGGGGAGGGCGGTCAGGATAGAAGCGGGCCAGGTAGAGGGCGTTCCTGGTGAACCTGGAGTACCACCAGCACACGCCCTTGCCAAGCAGGCCGCCGTGGTTCCTGAACCCGAGCAGATCGCGAGCCGCCAGCGGACCTCCGTCCATTTGGCACGCCTCTCTTCCTGAGTGGGGTACAAGCGTCGACGGATCCTTATAT
Organism: Candidatus Aegiribacteria sp. MLS_C; assembly: GCA_002030045.1. Classification (GTDB taxonomy): domain Bacteria; phylum Fermentibacterota; class Fermentibacteria; order Fermentibacterales; family JCC-6; genus Aegiribacteria. Next base: position 46,851 of record LQBI01000009.1, read on the forward strand.
ACTGGATACGATTAATTGAGAGAATGCAGACCGGAAAGGAAGCCGTCGAACAGGATCCAATTAGGAAGGCAGGCGAGGACTGCGGCGGCGGGAGGTGACGTGCAGCCGGCGGAGAGCAGGGGAGGCCGGCTCGAAAACCGCTGTCAGACCGTGGTGAACGCTATACGCTGTCCGGCAGCATATCGAGGTCATTCTACGGGGACCCCGACCGCTGCAGGTGGATCTTCGGGATCGTCTGCCCGATGCTCCGGGATCCGGATCGAATGCTTAATGGGAAGGACACGGGCAGGCTCCGGCAGTCCCGGAAACCGTGCCGGCCTGAGTTCCGAAGGAACATAAGGGATCTGCACGGACTACTTTCCGGCAGAAATGGTCCGACCCATGACATAGCGTTATCATCACTGAAACCTGATCGCCGGGTGATAACGCCTGAACTGAGCGGCAACCGGACCTGGAAGGGGAACGTCATGGGCAGCTGCAGTATGACGGGTTCGCACAGGATTCGCGGTGCAGGCGATTTCTTCCGGGAGCATGGGTACACGGAAAAACCTCGCCTGGTACAGTGGTTCGCCACTCTCAAGTGCGGCATGGACTGCCCTCACTGTCTTGCGGCAACTGAATCCAGCGGTTTCGACGACATGAGCATAGGTGATGTATTCCGTCTCCTTGAACAGGTCTCCGATATGGGTGTCGAAGAGTTCCTGGTGACGGGGGGAGAACCCCTGGCCCGGGCGGACCTTCCCGAGGTCCTGCAGCGTATCGGTGAACTGGGCATAGTATGGTCGCTGAATACCGCGACAACGCCTTCACCTGCCCAGAGAAAAGCTCTTGAAAAACATCCCCCCGCCTTCGTAGCTGTCAGCGTGGACGGACCACGGGAGGTCCACGACAGCTTCAGGGGGAAACGGGGCGCCTTTGAGGAAGCGCGGGATGCCATCTCGTATTTCTCTTCCCTGGGTTCCTTCGTCTGCGCCGGAACAACCGTGACCTCCTTCAATTTCCCGCACCTGGAAGAGACCTTCGGCGTTGTCCTGTCCTGCGGTGCGGACCGCTGGGGAATCCACCTTCCGGTCCCCGAGGGGAGAGCTTCAGCCAGGCGCGACCTGTTCCTGTCCCGAAAACAGCTCAGGCGACTTATCGGCTTCGTGGCGAGGAAAAGGAAGTACTTCGACGTGGAGATGGCGGACGAGATCGGTTATCTGGGTCACCTGGAGCCTCTGGTGAGGGAGCGGCCGCTCATCTGCGGCGCGGGCAGGTCCCAGTGCGTCGTTCTCCCGGACGGCTCGGTGATGCCGTGTACGACACTGGACAGGCGCTTCAGTGCCGGTAACTGCCTTGAATCGGCTCTCGCGGACATCTGGAGGAACGGTTTTCAGGAGCTGAGGAACTGGCAGCCTGAGGGACGGTGTCTTGAGTGCAGGTATTCCCCCGCGTGCAGGGGCGGCTGCTGGCTGCAGAGGAAATCGGGCCGGCACTGCTACAGAGACGTATGGAGCACGCCCGACGCGCTCATTTCAAGGGTGGGGGCAGCGGTCTGCCTGGGATTGGCTTCTCTCCTTCCTCCCGCGGCGATTGCTTCGGATCCTCCAGCAGATCAGGCTGAGCCGCCCTCTGCCAGGGTCCAGGTCACGGGTTCGTTCGAGGAAGCCATCACCTCCATTTACACCGCCATCTTGACGAGAACGGACATCCCCGTGATAGAGGTACCGGAGACGCAGGATCCGGGATGGCTTTTCATTGATCGTTTCGCCCGGGAGGAGATGCCCGCCGGGATCCGCGAGAGATGCCTACTTGTCCGTGAGGCACTGGAGACGGAAAGCCGGTCACTTTCCCTGGTGGCCCTCATGTGGCGCGTCCTCAGCGAGGAAATGCTGGATGGAGGATTAGAACTGCAGGACCTTCAGGGACAGGGGAGGTCACTGTACATAGAGACGATGGAACTGCTCCGCCAGGCTTCGGTTGAGTGGAGGCCCGAGTTCGTCAGGTCCAGTCTACTTCCCTTCGTGGAGCGGGGCGGGCTGTTCGAGGTCCCCTTCTCCATGTTGAGCAAGGCGGGTCCAAGGCCTGGACAGATGGAGGAGCATACACTGACAAGGGACCTGGCCCTGGAACGGCTGGAAGGTCTGCTGGGTCCCGACAGTACTTCTATTCAGATGGAATACCTTCATCTCCATCCCTTTGCCGGGAACATGATCCTCCGAATCCAGCGCGGCAATACGGGCAACCTGTTCCTGCAGAGGTCCTTGGCCGGTACCAGGGAGAGCAATCTGGAGAACGATGAAGTGCTGAACGTCGGCGTGTTCGACAGGGTCTCACCCGGCCGGGACGATGCCGGAATAAACCTGACCATCACCTGCTGCCTCGCCGGCCGGGATCACTCCGCCATGGCTGATGATCCGGTGGCCGAGGGGGATGGCGCCGGAGAACTGCGTTTCGAGCTCAGCGCGACGCTTCAGGGAGGAAGGGAATACACCTATGCGGAACTGCTGCACGAGATACACGAGCAGAACGCCGCCCTTCTGGACGGGCTGGCGCTTGACTGGATAGCCGGCAGCGCAGTAACGGACGAGGGTGGGAAGATATGTGGAATAGTCGAGAACGAAGTCCTGCTCTGGCCCTCCATCAGGATACTGGCCGACGGGAGCGGAGAGCTGACCGCAGCCGGTATGGGCCGGGTGGAAACAGGCTTCCTGGCCCGTCTCAGGGACTGCGATATGTGGATGTTCTGAATCACAGTGTGTGAATGAGGATCGGAGGGGAACGACTTGAAGAGAAAACCTGCAGTACTCTTATTATCGCTGATTGCGTGCACGGGCTGCGGAGATGGGACGGACGACCAGTACGGATCCGGCGCCGGCCCGGGCGCGATCGAACTGGCCATCACTGATACGGTCGGCGTGGAGCTGGGGGACTCGTGCTACGTGTTCGGATACCTTGCCGACGCGGCGCGGACCGACAGCATCATATACGCCCTGGACATGTCCCGTTCACAACTCCGGAAGTACACACCCGACGGAGAATGGGCCGGGTTCATAGGCGGAAGGGGTGACGGTCCCGGCGAGCTGGTCATGCCCCACTGGCTCGCTCTGCTGCCCGACGGCTCCATACTGATCCAGGACATAACTGACCTCGGTCTCTATTCCCCGGACGGCGGATGGACAGGCCACGTCCTCACTCATTCCGGCAACTGGCCGTCGATGCATACCCCCCTTGGGAACGGCACCTTCGCCATAAGCTGGCACGAGTTCCTTCGCGAACCGGAGCACATTCTGCGCAGGTTCATAGCCTCCTACGACCTTCAGGGGGCGAAGATCACCGAGTACCTGGCCGATTCCATACGCGTTCCCGCGCCTCCCGAGGAGAACACCGACGCCATAAACCGATTCCTTTTCTCCCACTACATGGCAGGGGACCTGGACGGCAACCTCTACATCGTGACAAGGCATTCGCCCGATTACCGCATTGTCTGCTACGGACCCGACGCTTCACCCTTCGACACCCTCTCACTCGATGTCCCCGTGGTGGAGAGAACGGCGGAGGAGATCGGCCTGGTGAAGAGGTACACCGAGGAATACCTGCGCGGCATGGGTACGTCCAACGTCATGGAATGGGTCTACGAGCCTGACCCGTTCAAGCCCCCCATCAGCGGGATCTGGCTGGGATGGGGCGGCAACCTCTGGGTGCTCAGGGGCAATACGGAGGTCCCGGAGTTCGACGTGTGGAGCGTGCCGGAAGGCGAGCTTCTCTACACCGCCAGACTTGACCTTGAACTCCCGCCGACGCAGTTCCTGACCTTCTACATCGCTCCATGGTGCCGTGACTTCCTTGCGGTGCACGAGGACGAATCCATGGTGCAGAGGCTCCTTCTGATCGACGCTTCGTATCCGGAAGGGGACTAGAGACCGGAATTCCCGCAGGACGGAGATCCAGTACCGGTTTTTTGCCGCTTTGCGTTTTTTGTCTATATATGGTGCGGTCCTGATTCCCAGTGAACAGATGGAGGGTAGTCCAGCACCATGAGAATCATACTGGTTTCTTTCCTTGCAGTCGCTCTCGCAGGATGCGGCGGCGACGAGACGGCCGCGGTTGAGGCTTCACCGGCCTGCAGCCTGCGAGTGACCGATTCCATCGGGATCGAACTTGGTGATTCAGCCTACGTCTTCGGAGCGATCCTCGGCCTGGAGTTCATGCCCGGCGGCGGTTTCGCGGTCCTGGACAGGGCTGCGTGCAGCGTGCGGCTCTACGACGATACCGGTACACATGCCGGCACTATCAGCGGTCCGGGTTCCGGACCGGGGCAACTGGTTCTTCCCTACGGCCTGCTGGTATGGTCCAACGGAGACATCGGCATCATCGATCCCTACCAGGGCGGCCTGCTCAAGTTCTCCAGTGAAGGGGAATACCTCGGTCTGGCTGCGGAGATGACGCACAACATCCCCTTCAATCCGAGGATGGCGGGCGACACCGCATTCGTGGCCTACAGGACGGAAACTGTCCAGGATGGTGACCGGGCCACCATCGAGGCTTTCCTGGGACGTTTTCCACTGTCCTGGGAACCGTCCCACAAGTACGTCTCGAACAGCATACCCTTAGATCCGGAGACCCTTGCGGGCTTCCTGCTCGAGGTCTTCTTCTACTCGCAATGGACCGTCGACCGGGAAAGAGGAGTTGTCTACGCCGCGCCCTTCGACCATGGCAGGTACCGCATCCTCGCCTTTCCTGCAGGAGGAGGAGAGCCCTCGGTGATCGAGATGGAGACAGAACCCGTTCCGAAGACGGAGGAGGAGATCCGTCTGGAGCGGGCCTACATTGAAGAGTACCTTACCACGGCGGAGGGCGGCGAGCCTGCATACGACGTCAGCTGCGATCCATGGCCCTTCCACCTCCCCATAGCCGGTATGGAGGCCGACGACAGAGGCAACCTCTGGGTGCTCAGAGGTGACAGGGACGAGGTCTTCTTCGACGTCTGGGATTCCGACGGCAGGTTCGTTCGAAACTGCGTCCTTCCGGGATTTCCCGCCGGCGACCTTAGATACAGGATACGGGGTGACCTGATGCTGCTCTACGAGGAGAACCCGGAGAACTACCAGAAGATCTACTTCATCGCGATCAATTAGGGACGGAGGAATTTTATTTTTTCTCGTGAATAAATCAGCTAAATTCTGAAAGTCTGTTGAATAAAACTAAGTAACCACTTGAAGATTCTTTAGACTGGAAGACGAGAATAACCGGTTTAATCAGTTTATCAAAATAAAATTGCTCCGTCCCCCTTAGAGGAGGGCGGTGCGGAGAAGGTCGAGCAGTGGGGCGATCGCCAGTGCGGGGAGGTAGTTGGCCACCTTGACCTTCTTTATGTCCAGCAGAAGAAATCCTATTCCGAGGATCATCACGCCGCCGGTCGCTGTCATCTCGGTGATCATCGACTCCGTCAGTACCTCCTGAAGGAACCCGGCCCCGAGGGTTATACCGCCCTGAAAGACGAGGACCGTCAAAGCGGCGAAGGCCACACCGAAACCCATGCTCGCCGCGAAAGCCAGGCCGGCGAAACCGTCCAGCACGCTCTTTATGGCAAGGAGCCTGAAATTGCCGGTAAGGCCGTCCTCGATGGACCCAAGAAAGGTCATCGGTCCGATGCAGAAGACGAGGCTGGCGGTGACGAACCCTCTGGTGAAATCACCTCTCGTAAGCATCGGATACCTGGAGGCGGCCTTCTCGAAACTCCTGCCAAGGCCGTTCAGTCTCTCCTCGAGTCTCCACCACTCACCCAGCATTCCACCAAGCATAATACTGAGGAGGACTACCAGTATGTTGCCGGTGGTCAGCGCCATCTGCATGCCCAGGACAAGTGTGATGAGCCCGATGCCGTAGATGACCGTCTGCCTGATACGGTCCGGGAGCCTGTCGCCAAGGAGCGTCCCAAGCCCGGCTCCCGCTATCACCGCGGCGGTGTTCAGAAGGGTCCCGGTCAGTTCTCCACCTCTCTCTTCCGGCTCTCTTCATATCTAAGAACCGAAAGATACGGTGAACCTGTTCTCGGTGCCAGTTACGCCCTGTGCCCGCCGCCTACTTCAGCACGACCAGGCTGGTGTTCGCCGTCATTCCCGAACCGGTTACCAGCCTTACTATATAGATACCGGACGAGGGCAGTTCGAATGTCTCCTCGTGCCCGTTCAGTGCCGGCACGCCTGCCACCTGTCTTCCCGAGAGGTCGTAGACCGAGATGTACCCGCCGGTCTCGTCAGGCAGGACTGGAGTGACCATTATAGTGCCGTTCGAGGGGTTCGGCCCTGCGACCAGGTCCGGCTGGACTGGCGCTTCCGCGCCGCCCTCGATACCGGTCATCAGGTCCATGAACTTGTACCACCGGGCGTTGAGGACCTCCTTGTCCGCACTGGTGTACTTCTGCACGAAGACGGCAAGGTACAGGTTGTCGGAGACCCAGCTGGATATGTCGTAATCCGCCTGGAAGTATACCGTGTCGGGATAGGGGGCCTGGAACTCGACCAGCGGTCCCGCAACTCCGAAGAGATTGTCCCTGAAGGCCTGCTCGAAGTAGGAACCGGCCCAGTACTGCACTCCGGGCACCTGGTCCTCCACGATGGTGGCGAACAGGCGTATCGGGTCGGTGAGTCCAAGGTCCTCCTCGGCCACGAGCCCTATGCTCACGTTGCCGGTCTGGTCATCGCCGTTCCGGGCAACGAATATGTCCAGGTAGGAAGGTACGCCGATCCGGCTGCTCAGGGCGGATTCCAGGCCCGGACCGCTGCTGGAGGCATGTATCTTGCCATCCACCTGTACCCAGGGCACGCCGTTCACCCCGTAGGCGCTCTTCCTTGCGTTCTGCTCGGTGGGATTGGCCTGGTATATGGGATCATTCGCATAAGGCCAGTTCACATGAACCCTTATTACGGCGATCTCCCCGGAAGCAAGGTGGGTGTTGACGAATCCATTGAGCGCGGGTTCGAAGTTCCAGCAGTAACTGCATCCGCAGTTGGTAAAATCCTCGATGAGCACGACCCTCTCCGCTCCGAATACCGGAACGGCCAGCAGGATAACGATTGATACGAACAGTAACCTCATGATGCACCACCCTCTCAGATTTCCGAAATTCGAATGAATTTACGATGGTTGCGTACAGCAAGTCAAACCGTATCGTTCATCATATTCTGTCGTGGAGTCACCGGCAATATCCGGAACTGCTCTATATCATTGTTCCAGCCGAAGAATGAAAACCTGCTGGAACAGCTCCGGGTTGCTGGAGAATGCGGCCATTCCCTCGGGTTCTATTGTGAAGCTCCAGAACTGGCCGGCATCCCCTACCCCCGGCACACGGGCCGTGAAGAGGTGCTCCCCTTCTGGAGAGAATCCCTCGAAGACGGGCTCGAGCTCCGTCCCCCTGCGCGCCCAAAGCCTTCCCTGGGAATC
>LQBI01000010.1 GCA_002030045.1 Candidatus Aegiribacteria sp. MLS_C
GAGGGCCTAACAACCGTACCGGCAAGTGCGGGGAGGACATGCTGCTCAGCGTGCCTCCGGGCACGGTGGTCTACGATGCGGAAACCGGCGAGGAGCTTGGCGACCTAACCCAGGACGGCCAGAGGCTGGTGGCCGCACAGGGCGGGCAGCCGGGGAGGGGCAACGCCTCCTTTGCCACTCCGAGGGTCCGAGCGCCCAGGAAGGTCACGAAGGGTCAGCCGGGGCAGAACAGGAGGATACGGCTGGAGCTGAGCCTCATAGCCGATGCCGGGCTTGTGGGCGTGCCCAACGCCGGCAAATCGACGCTGCTTTCGACCGTCAGCGCCGCCAGGCCGAGAATAGCCGATTATCCATTCACCACACTGAACCCGGCGCTGGGCCTGGTAAGGATGGACCGGGGCTTCAGCTTCGTACTGGCGGACCTTCCCGGCCTGCTCGAGGGGGCCAGCAGGGGAGTGGGCCTGGGACTGCAGTTCCTTCGCCACGTGGAGCGGACGCGGATACTGGTGTACGTTTTGGGGATGGGCCTGGAGATGACGCCGCTGCAGCAGTACAGGACGGTCAGGGAGGAAGTCCTGGCCTACGACCCCGGGCTGGAGGAGCTGGAGGAGATACTGGTCCTCTCCAGGACGGACCTGGCCTCCGAGGAGGAAGTGTCCGAGGCTCTGGGCTCCCTTCCAACAGGCGCCCTGCCGGTGAGCGCGGTTACCGGAAGGGGCATCGATGAGTTCCTGCGGGCGGTCTCCGGGGCGGTGGTCAGGCTGAGGAGCGCGGCGGAATGACCAGGGAAGCCGTTCTCCTCGCATCCTGGGAGGGGGTCCGCAGGGAGGAGCTGCGGAAGCTCCTGCGGAACTACCGGCCGGAGGAGGCGCTGGCGATCCTTGAGAGGGAGGTCCCCGGGGGCAGACCAGACCCGGAGGAGGTCGACGCTTCCGTCGAGAAGGCCTCGAAGCTGGGAATGGGGGCCGTGGTATACGGCGGCGATGAATATCCTGAGATACTGTCGGAGATACCGGACCCTCCCGCGGTGCTGTTCCACCTGGGGGACCTGGAGGGTTTCCTGGGCATGCCCGCCATAGCCGTGATCGGTTCCAGGAGGTGCACGGCCTACGGCAGGAAGGTGGCCAGGACCCTTTCGGCGGACTTCGCGGACGCCGGGGTCGCGGTGGTCAGCGGTCTTGCCAGAGGAATAGACGGGGAGGCCCACAGGGGCGCAATGGACGCCGGGGGCGTTACCATGGCGGTGCTGGGGAGCGGACTGGACGTTATCTACCCTCCGGAGCACGACAGGCTGGCCCAGCGCATCCTGGAGAGGGGCGTCCTCCTCAGCGAGTACCCTCCCGGGACCACTCCGGCGAAGTACCGGTTCCCGGAGCGGAACAGGCTCATAAGCGGCTTCTCGCTGGGAGTGGTTGTGGTCGAGGCGGGCAGGAGGAGCGGGACCATGATAACGGTGAACACTGCCCTGGACCAGGGCAGGGAGGTCTTTGCCGTACCCGGAGAGGTCACCCGGGCGTTTTCCATGGGGACCAACATGCTGCTGCGGGACGGAGCGGGAGTGGTGATAACCGCCTCCGACGTTCTGGAACCCCTGGGCATCCTGCCAGTCGACGGTACCGCGCCGGAGGGCCGAATGCCGGAGAGCGAGACCGGCAGGGTTATAGTGGGACTTCTCTCCGAGGAGACGCTGCATTTCGACAGCATACTGCGCATGTCGGGAATGGGCAGGGCCCTGCTGCAGACCGAACTCCTGGAACTTGAGATGACCGGCATCGTGGTCCAGCACCCGGGGAAGCTCTACTCCCTCAGGCGTCCGATCTCCTGAGCTTCTCGAGCAGCCTGCCGGCGGTCTCCTCAGGCGCGAGCCCTGTGGTGTCGATCGGGGCCGGAAGCGAAGCGTAGTGTCCCCTCCTGGACGCCAGGAGGGTCTTCAGCGAAGTGACATCCTTCACCAGGGGTCTGCTGCCCTCCTGAAGGCGCGCCCTGGACATGAGTTCGTCATCCCCGGCGGTGAGCATCAGGAGCACTCCGGAGGCCATCGCCGCCTCCAGGTTGCCGGGTCTCAGGAGGCAGCCTCCCCCGAGGGCTGCCACGAAGCCTCCGTTTCGGGCTGCCACCTCCATCAGCGCCTGCGTCTCCAGGTCCCTGAAGGCCTCCTCCCCAAGTCGGACGAATATGTCCGGAACGGACATGCCCGCTGCGGATTCGATCACCCGGTCGAGATCCACGAAGGGGACTCCCAGCTGGAGGGCCAGTATCACTCCCGCCGCGGTCTTCCCGGAGAAGGGAGGACCTCCTATGAAAACACGGGCTTCTGTGCTTTGTGTATCCATTGAACAATGATAATCCGCAGAATCACCCGAAGACAGGGCGGACAGGTTGACGGTCAGGAGCCCGTGATGTATTGACTTCATCGTCGGTCGTTCCAACGGCCGATGCCATGGAGAGATAATATTGCTCCCCATGCTTTCGCCCTTCATTCCGCGCCGCCCCCGGGGAAGGCGGCCCCGAGACCTTGATTGGAGCATTCATGACCAGGGACGAGCTGGCCGGAGAAGTGGCCGAGAGGACGGGCGTGAGCAGGAAGGTGGCGAGGACGGTCCTCTCCTCCGTCATAGAAGTGATAACCGAGCGGCTCTGCAGCGGAGAGAACGTCTACTTCAGGGGTTTCGGGTGCTTCGAGACCAGGGAGGGGAAGAAGAGGAGGGCACGGGATCCCCAGGGGGAGGGACTGATAGAGATACCGCCCAGGATGCGCCCGGTGTTCCGCCCCTACAAGGACCTGAAGGACGTGGTGCAGGAGAGCCTGGGCAAGCGTGTCACGGTGGACTTCCTGTGCCTCTCGGCCAAGAACGCCAGGAAGGTCTCGGTGGTGGGCAGGTTCAACGGCTGGAACGAGAACAGCAACCCCATGCAGCGTCTTCCCGACGGCAGCTGGGTCGGTGAGCTGGAGGCGGTCTCCGGCCAGACCCTGAGGTACCAGTACTGGATAGACGGCAGGCTGGAGAACGACCCCGCATTCCCATCGGACAAAAAGGGCGTCACAGTGAGGCAGATCTGATGGCCGCCAGGAGGCGCACCGCATCCAGGAGGACACGGGGCAGGGGCCCGGGAAGAACGAGGAACATCCTGCTGGTAATCGTTCTCTTCCTGGGAGTGGCGGTAGCTGTGGTCCTCGCGGTTCCGGCGCCGGGTTTCGCCGGAAGTGTGAGGCATTTCCTCTTCGAAAGGCTGGGATGGCTTTCCGTCCTGGTCCCGCTCTTCCTCCTCCATACCGGCGCATGGCTCCTGGACCTCAAGTTCAGGAGGTCGGGCTTCAGGGTGCTCTCCGGCATCGCCATCACCGGCTACTTCTTCGCCGCCGTGCTGGACTTCGTGGTCAGCAGGCGGGTGTACGGGTTCCACAACGAGCCCGGAGGCACCGTGGCGGGAGGCATAGGGGACCTCCTGGTCCCGGTGGTGGGAGCGCCCATCACCTTCCTGATACTCTTCACCGCCTTCACCGCGTCGCTGGTGGCCTTCACCGGCTGGGACATAGCCGACGACTTCCGATCGCTGGCGGACGGGCTGCAGGGACTCCTGGAGCGTGACCGGAGCAGGGCCGGGGAGAAGCCTTCAGGGAAGAAGAGAACTTCCGAGCCGGAGAAGAGACCGGCGGTCCAGGGGGAGAAGGCTGCCGCGCCGGATGAGGGAACGGCCCGTCAGGGTTCGAATAACGCCTGGTCCAGGAACACCGACCGGGGAGGTGCGGAGGTTTTGGGTTTCGATAGCGGTGGGACCGGCAATGGGAAGGCCGCCGCGAACGGAGGGACCGTAACTCCGGCGCCGGAGACCGGCAGGAGGAGACTGAGCCCGGGAGAGGAACCCTTCGGGCGGCGTCCTCCGTTCCACGAGGGTTCCGAGGACGCCGACGGCTACAGCAAGCCTCCCTTATCGTGCCTGGACATGCCCGACGAGAAGGCCAGGGTGAGGATGACGCGGGAGAAGCTGGACGACCTGGCTGACATGCTGGTGGAGAAGCTGGCGGATTTCGGGATTGAATGCACGGTCTCCAATACCTGTCCCGGGCCGGTCATCACCAGGTTCGAGGTGGAGCCCGGTCCCGGCATAAAGGTCAACAGGTTCGTGGCCCTCTCCGATGACCTGGCGCTGGCACTGAAGGCGAAGCGCATTAGAATACTCGCTCCTGTCCCGGGGAAGGGAGCCGTGGGTATCGAGGTGCCCAACCCCACTCCCGAGACCGTCTATCTCCGGGAGGTGATAGACATGGTGGACGACCAGGAGCTGCCCATAGCCCTGGGGAAGAAGATAGAGGGGGAACCCTTCGTGGCTGACATCACCGCCATGCCCCACCTGCTGATAGCAGGAGCCACAGGTTCTGGCAAGAGCGTCTGCATACACTCCATCATAGCCTCCATGCTCCTCACCAAGTCGCCCTCCGAGGTCCGCCTGGCGATGATCGACCCCAAGATGCTGGAGCTGTCCATCTACGAGGGGATACCCCACCTCTGGGCTCCCGTGGTCATCGAGACGGAGAAGTCCACCCTGCTGCTGGATGCCCTTGTCCGGGAGATGGAGAACCGCTACAAGAGGCTCTCCAGGATGGGGGTAAGGTCCATACAGGAGTTCAACTCCAAGCTGACCCCGGAATCGGAGGACGAGCGCATACCCTTCATAGTGTTCTTCATAGACGAGCTGGCGGACCTCATGGTGACGGTCTCCAGGGACATTGAGCCGGCCATCGCCAGGCTGGCCCACATGGCCAGAGCGGTGGGCATACACATGGTGCTTGCCACTCAGCGCCCCTCGGTGGACGTCATCACCGGTGTCATAAAGGCGAACTTCCCCTCCCGCATCGCTTTCAACGTGCAGTCCAAGACCGACTCCAGGACCATCCTGGACATGAACGGCGCCGAGAAGCTTCTGGGCAAGGGGGACATGCTCTTCCTTCCCGCCACATCCCCTGAGCCCATAAGGATACACGGAAGCTTCATCTCCACCGAGGAGACCAGAACCATAGTGGAATACCTGAGGGACCAGCCATCCATGCCCTACGAGTACGATTTTCCTCAGGAGACCTCCATCGGTGCCGGCGGATCCTCCGGGGCGGAGATAAGCGACCCGCTGTTCCAGAAGGCCCGGGAGGTTGTTGTGCTTTCGCAGCAGGGTTCGGTCTCGATAATCCAGAGGAAGCTGAGGGTAGGCTACTCCAGGGCTGCCAGCCTCATCGACATGCTGGAACAGGCCGGGGTGGTCGGACCCTTCCAGGGAAGCAAGGCCAGGGAAGTGCTCATGAGCCCTGAGGAACTTGAGGGTGAGGATGATACCGATGAAGAGGAATAGTACCGTTGCGCTGCTTTCGCTACTTGCCGTTCTTGCTGCCTGCGGCGGTGGAGGCGAGGAATTCGACCGTTCCGGGTTCATGACGGGCGAGACCGAAGAGGCCCTGTTCACCAGAGGCTGCCAGCAGTACCTGAGAGGAAGCCTCACCAGCTCCAGGGAGACCTTCAACTCCCTCATATACAGGTTCCCTGACTCGCCGCTCCGGAGCGACGCCCAGCTGGCGGTAAGGAGGATAGAGTCCGACCTGACAGGCGAGGTACCCGTCATTTCCGACACGGGTCGAGTACCCAGGAGGGTCTTCCCCTCGGTCGCCCTGGTGGGGACGCCCTCCGTTATCCATACGGTGGGACAGCTGGAGGGGCTTGTGGCTGCCACGGGAACTCCTCCGCTGACCATACAGGATCCGGGCGCCCCCGACGTTACGCTGGTCCTCTATCCGGAAGGCTATCTCGAAGAGGCGAACCAGGTGTCGGACTCGCTTTCCGGCTGGCTCTCCTCCCATACCTCGGTACCGGTCCAGCCAGGCGGCGACATCATATCGACCGTTGCCCCCCAGCACTCGGGAGTGGTGGTGGTGATAGGCAAGGACGCCACCGTCGATCCCTTCCTCCTGAGAGAGAGCCCCGTGGAACCCTGATGCCCCTCGGGGTTAGATACAACCGGGAAATGTCTGTAAAGGCGTCAGGCCCTGAGTGCCTTCCGCCGGCCTCAGGCTTGGAGATGGAAGGAGACCAATGATCCCAGTGCTGCTGCTGACAGCCGCCGTATGCTCCTCGCCGCTGGACCCGCTCCTGGCGAAGCTGGAGGCGGCGGTTTACATGACGGGCAGTTTTCGGCAGGTTGACTTCTGGGCGCTTACGCTGGAGGATGAGGTCTCCGTCGGCACAATGCACCTGGCCAGGCCGGACCTTTTCAGGCTCTCCTACGACGACCCCGCCGGAGCCGAGACCGGTTTCGACGGTTCCGTCCTCTACACGGTCGAGCCGGAGGTTGAACAGGTGGTCATCTACGGAGACCGTGAACCCGGGAGCTTCCTGCACCTGCTTGAAGAGGCCGGTGATTCCACCGCGTGCCGCATTCTCGACACAGGGCCCGACAGCACCAGAGTGGAACTGGAGGGGGACTTCGGCCAGGGGATAATCCTCATGGAGGTGGGTTTCACCGTCTCCGACAGCCTCCCCTACCTGTTCTCCACCACTGACCTCAACGGTAACAGCACCACCTACATGCTCCACGGCATTACCGCTTCCGGTTCGGTTCCCCAGGGGGTTTTCGGTCTGGTGGTCCCGGAGGGCTACGAGACCGTGGAACCCGAGGGGACCTGACTTGCCCGGAGCCTTCGTCCTGACCCTCGGCTGCCCGAAGAACGAGGCGGACTCGGATTCCTTCCAGGCGTGCCTGCGTGCCGCCGGATGGGAACTGATCGACGATCCTGAGGACGCCGACCTCCTCCTGCTGAACACCTGCGCGTTCATACAGCCGGCTGTGGAGGAGTCGATGGAGGCCATCGGCGAGGCCCTGGACTGGAAATCCAGGAAGCGGTCCAGAAAGCTGGTACTTGCCGGCTGCCTTCCCGGAAGGTTCCATGACGACGGCTCCGGCGGACTGTCGGACTTCGACCTCATCATCGGACCCGCCGATACCGGCGGCCTCCTTGACTGGCTGGGACTTCCCCCTGAGAGTGTTCCCGGGGTCTACGGCCGCCGACACCTCAGGTACCTGAAGGTATCCGAGGGCTGCTCCAACCGGTGCGCCTACTGCACCATACCTCTGATACGGGGCCCGAGGAGGGACAGGAGTACGGGAGAGATACTGCGCGATGCCGCCATGATGGTGCACCAGGGAGCAGGGGAGATCGGGCTGGTGGGCCAGGATACCGGCGCCTGGTCGGAAGATGGAGGAATCCACCGTCTTGTCGGCACGCTGGCGGAGGAGTACCCGGATGTATGGTTCAGGCTCTACTACCTCCACCCGGCCCACATCGTCCCGGGTCTTGCCGGGCTCATGACGGAACACGGGAACGTCATGCCCTACCTGGACGTCCCCGTACAGCACTGCTCCGACAGGATACTGAAAAGGATGGGCAGGGGTTACGGCCGCGCACTGCTGGAGGAACTCTTCACGGGCTTCGACGACTCCGTTGCGGACCTGGCGGTAAGGACCACGGTCATAGTGGGCTATCCCGGCGAGACGGAGAATGAGTTCCTCGAGCTGATGGGCTTCCTTTCCCGCCACCGGTGCATCAGGACCGTGGCCGCCTTCCCCTTCTGGCCGGAGGAGGGTACTACGGAATACTTCAGGATCCGTCCCGGGGAGCTTCCTTCCCCGGAGACGGTCCAGTCCAGGCTTTCGCAGGTAGGCGATGCGGCTGACGCGCACTACCGTGACTGGGGCGAACGGCTGGAGGACAGGGTCCTGCAGGTGATGGTGGATTCGCCGGGCACCGGCCACACGGTCTTCGATGCTCCGCTGGTTGACGGCACCTGCTTCCTCGAGTCCGACGAACCTGAGGGGACGGTCCTGGAATGCAGGATAACCGACTATGAGGGTCCGGATCTGACCGCCGAGGTGATTGCGTGATGGGATTTGCGGCCCGGCCGCTCCGCTGCTGCCCGAGTACGACATACCGGAGAGGACGGTCCTGGAATGCAGGGTAACCGACCATGAGGGTCCGGATCTGACCGCCGGGGTGCCTGCAAGATGGGATTTGCGGCCCGGCCGCTCCGTTCTTATCTTTGTGTCTGCGATGGCGCCTTCCTGGACGAGGACGCCGCATTACCAGGGACCCGGGGGGCAGAACCGTATTCGAACGAGAAGGACTTGATATGCATACCATTCTGATCGCTGGCATCCTCGCCGTCGTGCCCACCAACATGGAGATGGCGGAGGACGCTCTGGTGATGGCACTGGAGGAGCTTCCGGCGCAGCTGGCAGCTCTTGGGGCCTCGGAGGTGAACGTGGAGGTCTCCGGCGAACACACCGGCAACTGGTTCATCAAGCAGACCGTGTTGTCCGTGCTTCACGAGTCGGGTATCACCGTCACCGACTGGACCGATCCCGAGGATCCGTCCATGGTCCTGAGGATCCGGCCCATGGAGCTTTCAGTGGACTACGGCGGCGTCAGCAGACCATGGATAGTGGGCAACAAGAGGGTGGAGCGCATCGCCAAGTGCGAACTGATGAGCACGCTGCTGGACGGGGACGGGGAAATACTGTTCAACCTGAGGACGAGCGGTCTTCGCCAGGACGTGGTCTCATGGTCCGAGACCGAACTGCTGGAGGGATCGACGGAATGGGAATGGCTGTCGGGGGAACTCCCGCAGAACAGCGGCGGAGGAATACTCGAGCCCATCGTCGTCACCGGCGTGGTCGCCAGCCTGGTGTACCTCTTCTATTCCAGCAGGGCGGAGTAGGCCCAGGTGACTGCCCGGTCGGTGGTCACCGTCCTGTTCTGCGCACTCGTTCCGGTCTCCTGCTCACCCGGTGAGGACACCGGCGATACCGTTGAGGAGGCCCGTCTTCTCAGCAGGTCCGGCAACTACGTGCAGGCCCTGATGCTCTTCGAGGAGGCCGTGGCGATGGGGGACAGCCAGCCTTCCGTGCTCCTGGACTACGCCGAGACGGCGGTCCTTGCCGCTCAGTCCGAGAGGAGCACCCTCTACCGCCAGAAGGCAAGGGTCGCTGTGGAGGTTCTCTCCGGCAGGCCGGGCGACGTAGATCCCAGGGAAGTGGGCGAACTCTGGCGCAGGCTTGCCTGGGAGATGGCAAGACACGCGGATTCACTGCAGGCCTTCCAGTGTTTTGAGAGGTCCCTGGAGTTCGACCTGCAGGACATCTTCGAGTCGGAGTGGCTGCTGAGGGGAACCTACGCGGGCAACCACCTGGAGCTTCTCGCGGGAATACCTGACAGTCTTACCGGTACGGCGGCGGACAGCATTCTGGAGAGGGCGGCGGAGCGTTTTCTGGTGGAACTGGACAGGATCCCCAGGGCCAGAACGGACCTCAGGGAGGCCATACTCCGCGCGAAGGCGGACCTGCTGCCCTACACCGGACGCAGGGAGGACGAACTGGCGGTGCTCACGGAACTCGACAGGCTCGGCGGGATAGAACCGGACATGAGGCTCCGCAGGATCGACCTCCTTCTCGAGGCCGCCGGGGAGGATCTCGCCAGGAACATGCCCGCAATGGCCAGGCAGAAACTGCTGGAGGTATGGGACTCCAACTTATCCGGAGAGCGAATAGAGGCCGCGTACATGCTGGGACTCATGGAGGAGGACGACGGCAACGTGGAGGCCGCCCTCATGTGGTACAGGAGGGCGTGCTCGGTGTCTCCCGGATCGTCTTCGGCAGCGGCACAGCAGGCTGCGGCAAGGAGGGATTCGTTGACCTACGACAACCCCGGGGATGGAGTGACCCTGCAAAATGTTCAATAGAAAATGCTTAAAGGCTGCAATTACAGCCGTCATACTGATGTCGGCGTTCATGACCATCTCCTGCGGCAGGAATTTCGACACCGGCAACATGGACAGGGAACAGCTGGAGGAGCTGGCAGATCAGGTCTTCCAGGAGGGCGACTTCAGCGGGGCTTCCCGGCTGTACACCGAACTGATGTTCACCTACCCCGGCTCTCCTCTGATGGACCTCTACCTGTACAGGATGGGTACGGCCGAAGCCGGCAACAGGTTCTGGGCCGATGCTCTGTTCTACTTCGACAGGGTACAGAGCGAGTATCCCAGGAGCCAGTGGGCAGACGACTGCTCCTTCCAGTCCGCCAGGGTATGGTGGGAGCAGCGGTACGACTACAGGAAGGACTTGACCCCGGTGCTCAACTGCAGGGAGCAGCTGGAGGACTTCTACGACCGGTATCCCGGATCGGTGCTGGTGGAGGATGCGGACAGCCTGATGTCCGGGGTCAACGACTACCTGGCCAGGAGGGCGCTCTTCATAGGACGGTTCTATACAAGGCGGGAGCGGTACGACGCAGCCCTGCTCTACCTCAGGGAAGCCCTTAACGACTACGGTGAACCGCAGTGCCGCGGAGAGATACTCATATCCGTGGGTGACGTTTACGCTGCGAAGGGCAACGACTACACCGCGAGGGAGTTCTACCAGAGGGCGGTGGACCAGTGCGACCTGACGGAGGAACAGCTGGAGGAAGTCCGGTCAAGACTCGATGAACTCTGATATGACCGGTCTGCTGGGAGGGACCTTCGATCCTCCCCATTACGGGCACCTTGTGCTGGCAATGGAAGCATGCACCCGGTTCGCGCTGAGGGGGGTCATCCTGGTCCCCTCCAGGTTGCCTCCCCACAAGGGCGGCGGGTCCGTAACTCCGTTCCATCACCGCCTGGAGATGACCCGGCTGGCGGCGGAGGGCGCAGATGAGCTGTCGGCAGAGGACCTTGAATCCGAGTCCGGGCCGTCCTGGACGGTGAACCTTCTGGAGAAGCTCTCCGGTCAGGGGATGAGGATATGCTTCATCATGGGCATGGACAGCCTTACCGAACTCCACACCTGGAGGGACCCGCACCGGATCGCCTCACTTGCCCGCATGGTTGCCGGGACAAGACCGGGCTTCGATCCCTCCCGGGCAGCGCCCGGGATACTGTCCCTGGTGGAGACCTTCGACATGCCGGGCATGTGCATCTCCTCGAGCCAGCTGAGGGAAAGGTTTGCCGAAGGTCTCAACACGCGGTATCTTCTACCGGAAAAAGTAAGGGACTATATAAGGGAGAACGATCTCTATGCCAGAGGAAAAGGCTGTTGACAAACTCCTGAGCGCCATTCTGGACGACGACGTGAGCGACGTCCACTTCAAGGTGGGAAGCAAACCCATCGTCAGACGATCCGGTTCAATAGTCCACGTGGAAGAGTTCTCGGTGATGAAGAGCGAACACCTCCGCAGAATAATCATGGAGATGCTGAACGAGAGGCAGGCGGAGAAGTTCTCCGCCGGAGAGGAACTTGACCTGGGCTACGCCCTTCAGGGCAGCTCCAGGTTCAGGGTCAACATCTACCATCAGCGGGGCACTCCGGCCATGGTCATGAGGAGGATACCCTTCGAGGTCCCGGAGATAGATCAGCTCGGCCTCCCCCAGGTGGTCAAGAAGCTGTCCATGGAGCAACGGGGTCTCATACTGGTAACAGGCGCAACGGGTACCGGCAAGTCCACCACGATAGCGGCGATGATAGACCACATCAACAAGAACCGTGACGCCCACGTGGTGACCATCGAGGATCCCATCGAGTTCCTTCACCGGGATAACAGGTCCACCATCTGTCAGAGGGAGGTGGGCATCGACACGAAGGACTGGGCCACCGGCCTCAAGTCCGTCTTCCGCCAGGACCCGGACGTCATCCTCATAGGCGAGATGAGGGACGTGACCTCCATATCCACGGCCCTGGTCGGTGCCGAGACTGGGCATCTTGTCCTCAGCACCCTGCATACCACCAACGCCGTGGAGACCATTTCCAGGATCATCGATGTCTTCCCCTCCGAGCAGCAGCACCTGGTGAGGCTCCAGCTGGGGCAGCTGCTGGTGGGGGTCATCTCGCAGAGGCTCCTCCCGTCAAAGGAGGACGTGAGCAAGAGGGTGCTGGCGGCGGAGATCCTGGTCCAGTCCTCGACCGTCTCCGAGTGCATAATCCACCCCGACAAGACCTACCTGCTGACGGAGACCATGGAGAAGAGCTTCACCCAGTACGGGATGCAGACCTTTGACATGGCGGTATACAACCTTATAGTGAACGAGAAGATAGACAGGGAGACAGCCATGGCGGCTGCCTCCAACCCGACGAAGCTCGATCTGAAGCTCAAGGGGATAGAGACGGCATCTGACTGGAGGATGGAGTGATGGTTGCGAATATGGTCAGGATCACGCTGGACGCGGTGCCGCTGGTCATAACCGGCGGGGTCGTACTGCTGCTGCTGGGTCTCCTCCAGCTCTACCTCGGGCTGAGGGCCCAGAGGGGCCCCAGCGTCACAGGTGAGGAGACCATGGTCGGAAGGACTGGAATAGTCAGGAAGGCGGAGGGTTTCCGCGACCGCTCGGTGGTGGAGATAAGGGGAGAACTGTGGTGGTGCATCCCCATGAGCAGGCGGGTGGAGCTGAAGGAGGGTGCCACCGTCACCGTGGTGGGTGTATCCGAGGATTCGATGATACTTGAAGTCGACGTTCTGGACAGCTGAAGAAGCGAAGCTAGAAAAGGAAGGGAGTCGCAATGGGGCCAGGAATCATAGTGGTGCTGGCGATCCTGTTCATATTCCTTCTT
Organism: Candidatus Aegiribacteria sp. MLS_C; assembly: GCA_002030045.1. Taxonomy (GTDB): domain Bacteria; phylum Fermentibacterota; class Fermentibacteria; order Fermentibacterales; family JCC-6; genus Aegiribacteria. The sequence goes on from LQBI01000010.1 coordinate 12,616, forward strand.
TCGGCCCTCAAGGTGCTGAAGGAATACCAGAGAGGGGTCATATTCAGGCTCGGTAAGGTGATAGGGCTCAAGGGACCGGGGCTGATCATAGTCTGGCCCATGATCGACAGTATCAGGCGGGTGGACCTCAGGGTGGTGACCATGGACGTTCCCCCTCAGGACGTCATCACCAAGGACAACGTCTCCGTGAGGGTCAACGCCGTGGTCTACTTCAGGGTGGTGGATCCCAGGAGCGCTGTCCTAGAGGTGGAGAACTACATCTACGCGACCAGCCAGCTGGCCCAGACCACCCTCAGGAGCGTACTGGGCGAGGCCTCCCTCGACCAGCTGCTCTCGGAGAGGGACGACATCAATGCCAAGCTCCAGGACATTCTCGACAGGATGACCGACCCCTGGGGCATCAAGGTGGGCACGGTGGAGGTCAAGCACGTGGACCTTCCCGAGGACATGCAGAGGGTAATGGCCAGGCAGGCCGAGGCGGAGAGGGACAGGAGGGCCAAGATAATCAGGTCCGACGCCGAGTTCCAGGCCGCGCAGAAGCTTGCCGACGCTGCGGACATCATCGACGCCCATCCCGTCGCCCTTCAGCTGAGGTACTTGCAGACCCTGTCCGAGATAGCCGTGGAGAACAACTCCACCACCATATTCCCGCTGCCCATCGAGCTTCTGAAGCCCTTCCTGAGCAAGCTCGAGGGCGGCAAAGGGTAGCCGGCCGTGTTCGGCGGCGCCATAACGGCACTCGCCACACCGTTCCGGAACGGTTCATTCGATGGCGGGGCCATGGCGAAACTGGTGGACTGGCAGATAGAGGAGAACATAGACGGCCTGCTGGCGTGCGGTTGCACCGGGGAGGCTGCGACCCTCACACACCGCGAGCACCTGGAGGTCATCGAGAAGGTGCTGGATGCCACCGGGGGAAGGGTGCCGGTCATAGCCGGCACCGGCAGGAACGACACCGCCTCGTCCATCAGCCTCTCGAGGGAGGCGGAGGGACTGGGGGTGGACGGCGTCCTCCTCATAACCCCCTACTACAACAAGCCGACCCCGGCGGGACAGGTGGAGCACTTCACCAGGGTGGCGGATGCGGTCGACTGCCCGGTGATACTCTACAACGTTCCCGGAAGGACGGGGACGAACATGCTTCCCGAGACGGTGGCCCGTCTGTCTGAACACCCGAGGATAGTGGCGATAAAGGATGCCGCGGGGTCGGCAGAGCGGGTCACCGCTATTCGCGGACTCTGCGACATCACCATCCTCAGCGGTGACGACCCCATAGCGATGGCCCAGATCGCCCTTGGTGCATCGGGCGTAATCTCGGTGGTCTCCAACGTTGCTCCGGGGCATACTGCCAGGATGGTATCCATGACACTCGGCGGCGATCTGGAACACGCCAGGGAGGTACAGGACCTCCTGTACCCGGTGATGAGGGCACTCTTTCTCGAGACCAACCCGATTCCGGTAAAGAAAGCCCTGCAGCTCATGGGCTTCTGTACGGATGAGATGAGGCTTCCCCTCGTACCAATGTCCGAAGGACTGGTCCCGGCTCTTCGGAATGCCCTCATGGGGGCCGGACTGCTGGAATGAGGCTCTGCGTCTTCGGCAGCGAGGGCAGGATGGGAAGGGCCATCAGGGAAGAGGCCGGCGATTCTGTGGTTGCCTGTTACGATACGGTCCCGCCGGGGACCCCTCCGGGGGTCCCGCTGGCGGGACATGTGGACGTGATGCTGGACTTCTCCCTGCCCGAAGCCTGGGACGACCTGGACCGGCTGCTGGAGCCCCTTGATTGCGCCCTGGTAACGGGGACCACCGGTCTCGGTCCGGGGCACAGGGAGATGCTGGACTTCTGGGCTTCCCGCAGGGCGGTGTTCGCCGCTTCCAACATGAGCCTGGGTGTCCATGTCCTGGGCAGGCTGCTGGGAACAGCCGCCAGGATGCTGGCTTCGGCGGGGGATACGGGCGGGGATTTTTCCCTGGAGGTCGTGGAACTGCACCATGGAGGCAAGGTTGACAGTCCCAGCGGTACCGCCCTGAAACTGGTGGAGATATGGGAGGAAGTGAACGGACCCGCAACCCGGACACTCGGAAGGTCCGGACCTGTGGGACCCAGGAGGCTGGACGAGGTCGGCATACACTCCCTGAGGGGAGGGGACGTAGCCGGGGAGCACCAGCTGCACCTCCTCGGTCCGGGAGAGCGACTGGTCCTGGCCCACTCCGCCACCGGAAGGAGGACATTCGCCCTGGGAGCCCTCCGGGCGGCCGAGTTCGTGAAGGACATGGGACCGGGACTCTACTCAATGGATGACTTGCTGGGAGGGGATGCAGGACCATGATCAGGAGACCGGCCGTGGCCGGAATGTTCTATCCCGCAGGGGCGCATGACCTCGAGAGGACGGTCAGGGGATACATAAGAGGTTCGGGCAGGTCACCGGAAAGCGGTGTAGCCGGCATAGTGAGCCCCCACGCCGGTTACGTCTACTCCGGGGCGGTGGCGGGAGCCGCCTTCGCAACGGCTCCCGATTCGGTCAGTTGCGTTGTCATCGTGGCCCCTCCGCACAGGTATCCGGTGAGTGGTGGATCGGTCTTCGACGGAGAAGGGTATTCCACGCCCATAGGTGTGGCTCCGGTGAACAGGAAGGTGACCGGGTCCCTGCTGGATTCGGGGCTCTGCTTCCAGCCTGCGGCACACCTGAACGAGCACTCGGCGGAGGTACAGGTGCCCTTCGTCCAGGTCCGCTGGCCCGACGCCTCTATAGCAGTGGTGCTGCAGGGATCGGATTCGCCATCCTTCAGCAGGGAGCTGGCGGAGGCGATAGACGCTGCGGTGAGCGGAGAGCGGCGGCCTCTTCTGGTGGCCTCCAGCGACCTGTCCCACTACCACTCCGAGACGGTGGCCAGGCAGAAGGATTCGCTCATGATCCGCGCGTTCCTCAGCGGGGATGCCCGTCGTCTGCGCGAGGCTGCCGCCGAAGGTGGCGAAGCCTGTGGCATCGGACCCATCGGGACCCTGATGGAGTATGCCCGAATAAGGGGATGCACCAGGTTCGAGGAGATCATGTGGACCACCTCCGCCGAAGCCAGCGGGGACAGCAGCTCGGTGGTGGGTTACTTCGCCGGCTGCTGCGCCGAAGAAGGAGTGGAATGATGCGTTCGGAGGACGACCGCCGTAGACTCCTGGAGCTGGCAAGGGCCTCCGTGAGCGCTGCAGCCACCGGCGGACCTCTTCCCGAAGTACCCGATGAAGAGGTTTTCCAGGCTCAGGGAGGGGCATTCGTCACACTCAAGAGGAACGGTTCCCTGCGCGGATGCATCGGCCACTTCACGGGAACGGGCACCATAGGCAGGACGGTGGTCGACATGGCCGCAGCAGCCGCCACCGGGGATCCCAGGTTCCCCTCCGTGCGGCCGGAGGAGGTTGGCCGGCTGTCCATCGAGATATCGCTGCTGAGCCCGATGGAACCGGCCCGGCCGGAGGAAGTGGTCCCCGGTGAGCACGGGCTCTACATCAGGGATGGATTCAGGTCCGGTACGCTGCTTCCACAGGTGGCACGCGAGGAGGGATGGGACAGGGAAACGTTCCTGGCCCACACCTGCCTCAAGGCGGGACTGCCGCCGGACAGCTGGCGGAGGGAGGGCGTCGAGATCTACACATACACCGCTGAGGTGTTCGGCGAGAAAATGAAAGGAGCCGGAAGCTGATGAGGTACTTCTTGGTTCTTATGGTGATCATCATGGCGGGATGCAGGCTGCCGGGAGTAGGAGAGCTGGAGGAGAGGGTTGACGATCTGGAGACCACCGCAGTCTACGACGATTCCGATCTGAAGGAACGCCTGGACTACGTGGAGGAGGAGATCGTCATCCTCGGCATGCGTGTAACCGCCATCGAGACCGGCGGAGTGGCGGAGATCCCGAACGAGCCCCACGAGGGTACGGCTCCGGTCCAGGTGCAGGAACCGCTTACACCGCCGGCCGAGCCGTCCGTAATAGGCCTGGAGGACGTAAACGGCCTGAACGAATCGCTGGAGGAACTCTGGACCGCCATGGACGACAGCATCGCATCCCTTGACGGTGACATCACCGAGATGGACGGTTCCATGGAGGGACTCCTCCTGCAGGTGGATACGCTGAACCTCAGGATAGACAGTCTCGAATCCCTGAACGATTCCCTCGGCGTACAGCTGGAGGACCTGGAGGAGACGGTTCAGAACCTCAGCTATACCGTTCAGAACCTCCGCAACGCCAGTTCCTCATCGTCTTCGGGAGGAAGGGGAAGCACATCATCCTCCACCGGGACCAGGGGAGGGACTTCCAGCAGCACGTCCAGCAGTTCGAGTTCATCCGGCGGCAGGTAGCCGACCGGAAAGGAACGGCGGTGAGGGGTCCCGGACCCTTCACCGCCTCTTCACGCAGCCCTACCTCGCCCCGGTGAATACCACCCTGTAGTACCTCTTCTTGCCGGCCCTCAGCAGAGTGCTGTCCGGTGCGGACCGGCTGTCAAGCTCGGCCACCGGATCTTCCAACCTGTTGCTGTCCACGTAGAGTCCTCCCTGGCTGGCAAGCCTTCGCACATCGCTCCTGCTGGCGCACAGGCCGGTCTCGACGAAGAGGTCCAGCCATGTCAGCCCCTCTTCCAGCCTGCTTCGCGGCACCTCCAGGCTGGGAACCTCCTCATGAGAACCGCTGCCCTCGAAGAGGGCCCTGGAGGCGCTCCGGGCGTTCTGCGCCTCTTCGGTCCCGTGGGCTATGGAAGTGGCCTCGAGGGCAAGCCTCTCCTTCACCACCCTTAAGTCTGCGCCCCTAAGAAGGGCAAGTTCGTTGATCTCCTCCATGGGCACGAAGGTGTAGAGCTTCAGGAAGTAGACAGCGTCCCTGTCGTCAACGTTTATCCAGAACTGGTAGTATTCGTAGGGACTGGTGAGCCCGGGGTCCAGCCATACGGCTCCCCCTGCCTGGCTCTTGCTCATCTTCTCGCCGGAGGCGGTGGTGACGAGGGGGCAGGTGAAGCCCCATGTCTCCGCCCCTTCAGTCCTTCTTATGAGGTCTATGCCCGATACTATGTTGCCCCACTGGTCCGATCCTCCCACCTGCAGGACGCATCCGTGACTGCGGTAGAGGTGCAGGAAGTCATAGGCCTGCAGCAGGCTGTAGCTGAACTCCAGGAAAGACAGACCGGTCTCGAGCCTCAGCTTGACCGATTCCGCGGCCAGCATCCTGTTGATGCTGAAATGACGGCCCACTTCCCTCAGGAATTCAATGTGGTTCAGCTTCGAAAGCCACTCGTAGTTGTCCAGCAGGAGGGCACCGTTCTTCCTGTCCTGCGAAAAGTCCAGGAAACGTTTCATCTGTTCCCTTATGGACCCGGCCCACCGGGAGACCGTGTCCCTTGACTCGAAGGTCCTCTCTGTGCTCCTTCCCGATGGGTCACCCACGAGGGCCGTACCGCCCCCGATGACTATTATCGGCCTGTGTCCGGCATCCTGCAGGTGTCTGGCTATCATGAGCGGCACGATATGTCCCAGATGCAGGCTTCCGGCCGTGGCGTCGAAACCGATATAGAAACTCAGCGATGGACCGTCCAGCAGTTCGGACAGCTTCTCCTCCGCCGTCATCTGGTAGATGAGCCCTCTCTCGCCGAGTATCCTGAGCAGTTCCAAGACCAGCTCCCTTCCTCCGGCCCGACTGGCAGACGGCCCGCCGGCTTCTTATGTTCCCGACTGTCGTAACCTGGAACATAATACCGGAGGGAACAATGGAAACCATCGAGTTCGAACACCCTCTGGCCAGGAGCATCCTGACCAGGATGCGGGACAGGGACACAGGGCCGGACGAGTTCAGGAGACTGGCGCACAGGATGGGGTTCATGCTGGCGGTGGAGGCCACCCGCAACATACGCACGGCACCGATGCACGTGGAAACCCCCATGGAGCCCACATTGGGCGAGACCACCGTTGACAGTCCCGTCATCATGCCCGTTCTCAGAGCGGGGCTAGGCATACTGGCACCCTTCCAGGAGCTGCTCCCGGATTCGAAGGTGGCCTTCGTCGCCCTCAGGCGGGACGAGGACACGGGCAGGCCTGACTGGCTCTACGATTCGGTGCCGGACCTTGCCGGAAGTCAGGTCATAGTGCTGGATCCCATGCTGGCCACCGCCGGAACCGCCAGCGCCGTTCTGGACTACCTTGCAGATGCCGGAGTGCGCGAGACGACCCTCGTGAGTGTCGTCGCAGCCCCGGAAGGCATTCACAGGCTGGGTGCCTACGAGAACCTTACCGTGATCACGGTATCGGTGGACAGGGAACTTGACGGCAGGTGGTTCATCCTTCCGGGCCTGGGGGATTTCGGCGACCGTCTGTACAACTGATCCCGTTCCGGTGTTAAGGAGTATGCGATATGGACGGCAGGGGGCTCTTCATCGCGGGAAGCGACATGAACGCGGGGAAGACCACCTTCAGTCTCGGTCTGATCTCGTGGCTTGACGAGAACTCCGCCGGAAGCGCCACCTTCATGAAACCCATGGGGCAGAAGACCCTCCTGAGGGACGGCGAGTCCGTGGGAGAGGACACGTTCCTGGTGAACAGCTCCCTGGGACTGGACATGCCGCCGGAGTTCACCGCACCCTTCACAATGTCCTCGGGCATTGCGCAGAAGTACCTGTCGGGGGAGGGACCGGGTGACATCGGCAAGCGTATCAGAAAGGCCTACAGATACCTGCGCTCCCGGTCCGACATGGTCGTTGTCGAGGGGACCGGGCACCCCGGTGTCGGTGCTGTCTTCGACCTTTGCAACGCCAGTGTTGCGGGGCTTCTCGACCTGCCCGTGCTCCTGGTCCTGGACGGCGGGATAGGCAGTACGATCGACAGGTATGCCCTGTGCAGCAGCCTCTTCAGGGAGCATTCCGTACACATCCTCGGAGTAGTGATAAACAGGGTCCGGGAGAGCAAGATGGACAAGGTGAGGAGCTACCTGGACCCCTGGTTCGAGGCCGAGGGGATTCCCGTGTTCGGTTACATACCCTACGTCAAGTCCCTTGCCCGGCCTTCCATTGGCATGCTGGGAAGGGAGCTGGGTTTCCAGGCGCAGGAGAACGGGGCCGGGACATCCCCGCATCCTGCGGAGGGCTTCATTGCGGGTTTCGGCAGCACATCGGAGATACTCGGAGGAATAGCGGAGAACCCCGGGAGCGCCCTGCTTCTCAGCGCATGCCGGGAGGAGGTGCTCGATGCCGTGATGGCCCGCAGGCTCTCGGGAGCCCTGGCAGAGGGTCCCGGCGCCATCGTCCTCTGCGGATCAGGCTCAGGGTCCCCACCCCAGACGGCGGAGGGATGCGCAAGGCTCGGCATACCTCTCTACACCACAGGCAGGAGCGCCGAGGACTCGGTCTCGATACTCAACCGGAGGGTCTTCAAGGTGGAACCGGGTGAATCCGTCAAGATCGGTGAGATAGTGAGGACTGTCAAGTGCAGTGTGGACCTCCAGGCTCTGATGGAAGCCGTCAGGTCCCCGGTACGGGGGACGGAGGCCGGAGAACCGGGCAGGGCGGCCAGGTTCAGGTCGTGGCTGTCCAGGGTGTTCGGCAGGAAGTGACGGTTACCGTGCCATGAGATCCAGGGTGTTGCTCATAACGCTGTTCCTGGTGGCCATGGGAGCCACCTTCCTTTTCCGGAACCCCCACAGGCAGACCGGCGGTGATCCCTGGCCCTTCCAGGCGTACATGCGGAGGACCATGGAGTTCAGGAACTCCCTCGAGGCGATCCTTGCGGACACCATGGAGATCAGGACCGCCAGGGTGGAGGAGGGCGGCACCCTGGGAGGCCTCCTCTACCAGACCGGAATAGAGGGATCCAGGTATCTGAGCTGCTGTGAGCTTTTCATCGACAGCCTGGGATGGACCTCGGTCAGGATAGGGGACACCCTCCAGGCCTTCTACGCAAGGGACACCCTGTTCGAGGTGAGGGGCATCCCCGTCAACCGCAGGGGGTACTTCAGAATACTCTTCGACAGGTCCGCAGCGGCCCTGGAGTGGGAATGGGTCCCGGAGGACAACTACCGCAGGCTGCGTTCGGTGACCCTTGTGGTCAGCAGTTCGGTGTGGGAGAGCATAGCAGGCGGCGGCGTCCCCCGGGACCTCACGCCCACCGGCCATATAGTTACGGCCAGGGATTCAATTCGGGAGGTGGCCTACATAAAGAGCTTCGAGGACCAGCTTGCCAACAGGCTCTTCGTGTACGACATAGACTTCTACTACGACGTCCAGCCGGGGGACAGCGTATGGGTGCTGCTGGAGGAGGTTCGGTACCCGATGTCGCAGGAGACCTCCTTCGGAAGGATCATCGCAGCCAAGTACGATTTTGCGCTGGGCGGCATGACCGAGGCGATACCCTTCTTCCACAGGCCGGATTCTATAGCTCCCGCCGGCACCGCGGTGATACTGGACCATTACCACCGTGACGGCGCCTCCCTCAGGACGATGTTCATCAAGATGCCGGTACCCTTCGGAAGGATAAGCTCGGAGTACTCCGACGCCAGGATGCACCCCGTCCTTGGGTACACACGCGCCCACAGGGGGATAGACTACGCTGCGCCCATGGGTACCGAGATCTACGCGGTGGGTGACGGCGTCATATCGTTCAGGGGATGGAGCGGTGGTTACGGTAACCTGGTGAGGGTCAGGCACGTAAACGGCTACGAGACCGGATACGGTCACATGAGCAGCTTCGCGACGGGGCAGGAGGTGGGTTCCTACGTCAGACAGGGTGACGTGATAGGCTTCGTCGGCAGCACCGGACTCTCCACAGGTCCCCACGTCCATTTCGAGATGAAGAAGAACGGTTCCTACGTGAACCCGGCCACGGAGATAATGCCGCCGGCCAACCCGCTGCTGGACATGCAGCTCCAGCAGTTCAACCAGCAGCTGCCGGTTCTGGAGAGCACCTGGAGCAGGATGGCGGGCGGATGCCTTCCGGTACCCGAGGCTGAAGCGGATACTTCCGGAGCGGAATGAACCCCCTGCACAGAACGAATGAACCCCTGACCGGCAGGAATTGAGCCCTTGGCAGCCACGGACATGGACATGGAGCGGGAAATCTGGGTCCGCAACGAGTTCTTCTGGGACTCCGTGTTCTCGGACATGCTCGCTTCGCTGACCGACGGAGGACCTACCAGGGTCGGGGGGCTCTGCTGTTCTGCGGTCTCCTTCGCTGCAGCCGCCGTCCACAGACTGGCCGGACCCACCGTGCTCGTGGCGCCCACTCCCACTCACGCGGAGAACCTCAGGGACGACCTTCGGGGTATCCTGGGCGAGGTCCTCTATTTCCCGGCATACGAGACCCTTCCGTTCGAGGGAGAACCTGCGCACCCCGGAGTCGTATCGGACAGGATCGAATGCATGGCGGGGCTCAAGGCCGGAAAGAGCGGGAGCATAGTGGTCATGCCGGCATCCGCCCTTGTAAAGAAGGTCCCGCCCCCGGACAATTTCGGTACGATGCGCCTCTACAGGGGCATGAGGCTTTCCGTTACGGAGCTGGAGGCCTGGCTGCTTGCGGCGGGGTACCTCAGGGAGGACGGCGTCTGGGAACAGGCTCGCTGGGCCAGACGTGGCGGCATACTGGACGTTGGAACATACGGCATGGATAACCCGGTAAGGCTCGAGTTCTTCGGAGACGAGCTGGAGTCCCTGCGTTCCTTCGACCAGAGGTCACAGAGGAGCATAAGGAACCTGACCGAGTGCGTACTGCTTCCGGCAAGGGAGGTGATACTGTCGCCTGACCACTGGAACAGGGCAATGGAGGTGGTACCCGAGGAGCACGAGATCAGCGACAGGCTCTGGACCTCCAACGATTTCCCGGGGATCGAGCATTACCTCCCCGTCTTCCTCGACCGTTGCGTCAGCATACTGGATTACGTCGCCCCCGACGGGACGGTCATCCTGTCAGATCCGGAAGGGGTGCTGTGCAGCGTGGAGGAGACTATCGGCTTCCACATGCAGAACTACGATCCGGAAAAGCTGCCCTTCGGGTTCTCCGCCATCTTCTTCGGCATCGACGAGATCCGCAGGCGCCTGGAGGGTTCCCGCAGGACCGTGCATTTCCTGCCCTTCCCAACGGACAGCGTTGACGTCTTCTACAGGACCGTTCCACAGGTCGGCTTCACCGGCCACAGGGAGGAGATGCTGCGCAGGCTCGGCAGCGACCTGGAGCAGGGCATCCGAACCGCGGTCCTCTGCGATTCCCGTGCTGAGGAGGAGACCTTCAGGGAACTGCTGCCCGGGGACCTTGAGGTGGAGACCTGCGTGCTGCCGATAGCCGAGGGCTTCACGATGCCCGACCGGCATCTTTCGGTGCTGTCGGAGAGGAGACTCCTGTCGGGCAGGCGGCGGCCCGAGAGGGTCAGGCGCTACAGGGGGGGGGAGGGTCTCTCCGATTCCGCGGAGATATCTCCAGGGGATCTTGTGGTGCACCGGAGGTACGGAATAGGAAAGTTCACCGGTCTGGAGAGGATAGAGACCTCCGGGACGGTCCTCGACTGCCTGGCGGTGGAGTACAGGGACGGCGACAGACTCCTGGTGCCCATGGACGAGATCGGTTCCGTGCAGAAGTTCATGGCTCCCGAGAGCGTCAGCCCCAGACTCGACAGGATCGGGGGGGAAGCCTGGGACAGGAGGGTGAGTGCGGCCAGGAAGAAGGCCGGGGAGATAGCCGGAAGGCTTGCCGCTCTCTACTCCGAGCGCAGGGTCATGCACAGGGATCCGCTGCCGGTCCCGGGACATCTCGTGGATACACTTTCCGAGAGTTTCCCCTACGAGGAGACTCCCGACCAGATGAAGACGATCGAGAAGGTCATGGAGGATTTCGCCCGGAACTCGCCAATGGACAGGCTGGTGTGCGGAGATGTCGGATACGGCAAGACGGAGGTGGCCGTAAGGGCCGCATACAGAGCGGTGGACGCCGGTCTTCAGGCAGCTGTGCTGGTCCCCACCACCGTACTGGCGGAGCAGCACTACTTCACCTTCAGGGACCGGCTTGCGGAGTTCCCCGTCAACGTGGACATGCTCAGCAGGTTCAGGACGCCCCAGGAGCAGAAAAGGACACTGGAGAAGCTCGCCCTGGGGGAGGTGGACGTTATCATAGGGACACACAGGCTTCTTCAGAGGGACGTCCGCTTCCACAGGCTGGGGCTTCTCGTGATAGACGAGGAACACCGTTTCGGAGTGAGACAGAAGGAATACCTGAGGGAGCTGAGGATCGGCGTGGACACCCTTGCAATGACCGCCACCCCGATACCCCGGACCCTTCACATGGCACTGTCCGGCTTTCGGGACATATCGCTTATCGCCACGCCTCCCAGGGACAGATACCCGGTACATACCGAACTGACAGATTTCAATCCCAGGATAGTCGCCAGGGCGGTGAAGAGGGAACTGGAGAGGGACGGCCAGGTCTTCTTCGTCCACAACAGGATACAGTCCATAGAGTCCGTGAGGGAGAAGCTGCAGTCGCTGCTGCCGGAGGTGAGGATAGTGGTCGCGCACGGCAGGATGGGTCCCAGGCAGCTGGAAGAGGTCATGCACCGCTTCATGGAGGGGGAGTACGACATGCTCCTGAGCACTTCCATAATCGAATCCGGGCTTGACCTCCCGAGGGTGAACACCATGCTGATCGACAACGCCCACATGTTCGGGCTGGCCGACCTCTACCAGCTTCGGGGAAGGGTGGGAAGGAGCCACCACCAGGCCTACTGCTACCTGATCGTCCCCCGGGGAAGGAAGCTCAATCCTGAGGCCCGGGAGCGGCTGGACGCCGTACGGAGGTTCACCGAGCTGGGGTCCGGGTGGAACGTGGCCATGCGGGACCTCGAGATCAGGGGCGCCGGAGAGTTCCTCGGTGCATCCCAGCACGGCCACATGATATCCATAGGCTACTCCATGTTCGAGGAACTCATCAGGGAGGAGGCCTCCAGGCTCAGAGGGACTGATCCGGATGCCAGAAGGGAAGTGAGGGTCGAAATACCGGGGAATTCCTACATCCCCGAGGAATATGTGCCTGACGTGGCTGAGAGGGTCAGGATCTACAGGTGCTTCTGGAGAGCCGGCAGCGAGGAGGACATAGACCAGTGGGCCGGTTACCTCAGGGACCGGTACGGAGAGCCCGAAGAACCTGTGAGAAATACCGTCACCAGGGCCCGCATAGCCCTCCTGGCCCGCATGTCGGGGGCCGAGGAGGTTGTGGTCAGCGGACGGAGCGGAAGACTGGTCTTCTCTTCGGGAGCCGCCTCGTCAGGCACCCTGCCGAAGAACCTGAGGTTGAGGGTGATACCCGAGAAGACCGGCAGGATATCTGTCACGGTCGATCTCGTGGACCTGGCGGAGGAACGGAAGACTGACAGGATGCTCGAACTCCTGAGGTTCATCACCGAAGACTGAACATCCCGTGAGGTGGCAGTGAACGGTCTGTTCCCCTTATATTTCCGCATTCGGGCGCTTGACGCCCTTTCAGGGCCATGCTCCCGCACAACTCTCGAAAGGAAGGTAAAGTGCCCCATTCCAGGATACCAGCGATGATGATACTGTTCCTCACCTCTCCGATGCTTCTCGTCTCCTGCGGAGGAGGAGGGGAGAGAGTCCTCGCCACGGGTGACGGGATAATGGTCACCGAGGAGGATTTCCACCGTGAGTTCCAGACCCTCCTTCCCGATGACCAGGTCTCTGTGCTCCAGCCCGGAGGCAGGCTCGACCTTGTGACGCGTCTTGCCTACAGGGATATCCTCCTTCGGGAGGCTGAACAGATTCAGCTTCCCGGGATCGACGAGTGGCTGGAGATCTCTGAAACGCTTTGGAAATCACGCACATGGCTCGAACAGGAGCTTCAGGGGATGTACGAGGAGGGTCTGGACACAGCCGCCGTCGAGAGCATGATGTCCGTGGAAATGACCGTGCACGCTGTTCTGATGGAGGACAGCGGTTCTGCGGCAAGGGCAGGGGAACTGTGGGTTTCGGAAGGTCCTTCCTCGCCTGATTCCGGCATGGCGCTGGCCCCCTGGAGCCAGGACGGGTCCAGCTACTTCGAGTTCCACGGAGACTACTTCCATCTCTGGTCCGGCAACCCGGTTTTCGCCTCCTCGGTCCTGGGGGTTGTCGGAACGGGCCCCTCTATCTTCCCCGCCTTCGGTACATGGGCCCTTGTGGAGGCGGATACCGTCCACTCGGCTCTGCAAGAGTACAGCATACCCGCCGTTGCGAGGTTCTATCTGGGGTCCATGCTTGCCCTGGAAAGGGATGTGACCGTTCTCTCCTCCGCGGTCGACGCACTGGCGGAGCATTTCAGGCTCGCGGACGGGGAGTATTCCTTCGTTGATGTCCAGGACCTGGACGGTTCGATGGTCCTCGCCGAATATCCCGGCGGTACCCTCACTCTCGACGAGGTCCTGAGGAACCAGAGGCTGGTCAGGGATGACAGCTTCTTCAGCGGCGTGCCCGTGGACTACGCTCCGTACAGTATTCCGGAACCGATGCTGACCCCGGAGATTGACCTCTGGGCATACATCGAGAGCATGGCGGAGACGGAGAGACAGGCAGACCTGGCCGACAGGTGCGGCATTCAGTGGCCGGATGCCGAGAAAAACCTCACCATGACAGACCGTGTGCTTAACCATATGGTCCCGGGAAGGGTTCCGGAGGTGGATACCGTCGCCGCACTGGACTTCTACGAGGAACATCGGGAACTCTACCTGATGCCCGAGCTGAGGTCGATAAAGATAGCCTACGTACCCTATGAATGGATGCCGGAGGGGGAGGTGGGCTCCTTCGATGAGCTGGACAGGTACTACAGCCACTCCGACGAGGACGGGCGTCTCATACCGACGGATCCGTGCCCGGCCGGTTTGTTCGGAGGTTACGGGGAAGCGGTCTTCGCCGCTCCCGAGAGCGTTTTCACCGGCCCGGTGGAATACCCCGGTGACGAAGTCTTCGTGTTCTTCGAGGTGGTTGATGTAATTCCGGCCGGCACCGACGACCCCCTTCTCATGATGCCGGTGCTGATGGAGGACTGCAGGAGGAGCATGGTCGACAGCCTGCTCGGAGAATACCTTCTGGAACTCTGGGACGCCTACAGTATAGAGATAGACAGCACGCTGGTAAGGCAGCTGGACCCATGGGAGACCGGCTACTGACGCCGATTCACGATCACTAAGGACCGATTCCACTGGAGGAACATATGAGACATTTCCTGCTTACATTCGCCGCTCTTGCACTGCCCGGGATCGTTGCCGCACAGGTGCTGGCAACCGTAGACGACGCCGAACTCACATGGCAGGACGTCCTGTACATGATTGGCGGAGAGCAGAACGTGCCGTACCTGGGAATATCCTCGGAGTCAAGCGCCGAGGAGGTCCTGCAGTCATGGGTGAGGGAGGAAGTCCTGGTCCGTGCCGCAAGGAGTTCCGGACTGGCTTCAGACCCCGAGATACAGCAGGTCCTGGAACAGGCCGAGAGACAGATACTGCTGGAGGCCTACATGACCGAGATAGTCGACGGCCTTCAGCCCTCGCAGCTGGAGATAGAGAACTACGTCGACGAGTGGCTCAGCACCTACATGAAGAGCATCCATGTCCGCCACATCGTTGTGGACGACCCGAACCTGGCCGGTTCCATACTGGCCAGGGTCAGTGCGGGCAGCGACTTCGCCACCCTCGCAAACGAGTACTCAATGGGTCCAAGCGGAGCCGAGGGCGGCGACCTGGGATGGATCACCAGGGGGCAGTCGGGCTACATGGCCTTCGATGAAGCCGCTTTCCGCCTGGCGGAGGGCGAGGTCAGCGGAGTGGTCGAGACCGGCGCCGGCTACCATATAATAAAGGTCATCGAGAGCCAGCCGCTTGAACCGGCTCCCACCGAGGAGGAGATCGAACAGATGGTGGCCATGGAACTCACTCAGGCCATGCAGGAGGAAGCGATAATGGAAAGAGTGGGAGAGCTGGAACAGGGCCATGTGATCCATACCTATCCCCAGAGGCTCATTGAACGGATCTAGCTCCGACCGGCGACTGGTCCTGGCAGTCTGGGTACTGGCCTCCATAGTGGCGGTGTCCACCATCGCGATCCTCCTGGGCACCGGAAGGAGAGTGAACACCGTGGAGTTCCATGACCCGGATCCCGATCCCGAGCCGCAGGAGCTCGAGGTCGCTGTCAGCGTGAATGGTTCAGCGCTATACCATGACGACCTGGCACTTCTCGGAATAGACGATCCGGCCATACTCCGGGAGTGGATCGAGGACCAGTTGCTGGCGGACCTGGCAGTGGAAAGGGGTCTGGATAACCCTAGGGTCAGCATGCTCATTAAGGACAGGGCCGGGCAGCTGCATCTGAGGGACCTGCTTCTGTCGTCGGTCTACGCCTCCGTCCCCTTCCCCGACAGTGCCGAGGTGATGGACTTCATGCGGACCGACAGCCAGGCCTACCTGGTGGAGAGACATTACTGGGAGATGGTCCTCGCCGACCGTCAGATGGCCGACTCAGTCCACTGGAGGCTGAACCGGGGCGAGAACTTCCAGATAACGGCGGAGAACCTCTCTCTCGGGCAGAAAGCAGGGATCGGAGGGGACCTTGGCTTCATGACCGCCGGCGAACTGATGGCTTACGGGATCCCGCGGGACCATGCGCTGATCGAGGGACTGGGAGTACCTGTGGAGAGTTCATACGGCTGGCATGTATTCATGGTTGACGAGACCAGGCCGATGGAGGACACGGCCAGGGTGACGAGGGCCGTGGCCGACGACCTTCACAGAAGAAGGCTCCAGGCGGCCAGGGACAGCCTGCTGCAGGCAGCTATTATCAACAGCGAGATATACCTGGATCCCGTCTACGGGGAGGTAAACGCCGCTCCGGCCGGGTCCGTGCAGAACACACAGGGGGTTGACAGCCGATGATCCCGATCCTGGCTGCGGCGTTATGCGCCGCAATGATGCCCGTCGAGAAGACCGTTGCGGTGGTCGAGGACAGCCCGATCCTGCATTCACAGGTCATGGAACTGCTTATGGAGCTAGGTGTCGAACCGGAGGGGGACTTCGAGGAAATAACTGCTTCTCCGGAGTATCTCGATGCTCTCCGCGAACTCGTGGAGAACAGGCTCATGGTCCAGGCGGGTATCGACGCGGGTTACTATCCTGCCGACGAGGAAATCCGGGCGCTGGTTGAGCAGGAACTGGAGAACGAACCGGGCATGGCCGCACTGGACCAGGAAATGCTGGCCTCGATGGTGGCGGATGCCAGGGCTGCCCAGGTATTCCTGGGAAGGAAGGTCCAGGCTGCCATCGCGGAGATGCCGATGAATCCCGAGACGTTCCTCTCGGATGGCACCGGTCAGGTGGAGGAGCTTGTGATGCCCAGGAGGGTCTCCTGGATACTGGTTCCCATCGTCCCCTCCGGCCCCGACTTCCAGGCGGCATTGGTGGAAATGCAGGAGCTGAGGGACAGGATCATGGCCGGCGAATCCTTCGAGGAACTGGCGGGTGTCTACTCGGACGATGCCTCGGCTGCCAGAGGAGGCTACCTGGGCACCTTCGAACGCGGTGACATGACAAGGGCTTTCGAGGAAACCGCATTCTCACTGGCGCCGGGAGAGGTCAGCCAGCCGGTGGCCACTACCTACGGTGTCCACCTGATCCGTCTTGATGGGGTGGAGGATGACGGCCGTATTACGGCAAGCCACATTCTCAGGGTCGTAGAAATAGACAGCTCGGACGTTCAAGCGGCGGACTCGGTGGCCCGTGGAATAAAGGACGACATCGAGTCAGGCTCCATCGTTTTCGAGGAGGCCGCCGAACTGTACAGCATCGACGGGTCTTCGGCCGGAAGCGGGGGGGACCTGGGCGTGAAGCCACTAAGGTTCTGGATACCTGCAATAGCCGACGCAGCTGCCGACCTGGAACCGGGCCGCTGCTCCGATCCGGTACTCATTCCCGATGTGGGGGCGCTGGCCCTGATCAAGCTCCAGGATGGCGGGGAGGGAGTGGACTGGAGTTCCTACACAGAAGAGGAGCTGAACAGCCTGGTGCAGCAGGTGGTCTACCAGGAAACCTACGTATCCATGGTGGATTCCCTGACCAGGGAGATACCCGTGATCTACCTGACAGGCGGGACATCAGCCGGGGAAGAATCCCGACTTGAGGATTGACGTCTATCTTAACCTGATCGGGATATTCAGGACCAGGTCCGCCTCGGGCAATGCCGCGTCCTCCGGATTCGTGTTTTCCGGCGGCAGGTCCCTGAAACCCTCCCATACCGTCTGTGAGGGTGACGAGATCACGGTGGTCAGGCCCGACGGGCGAAAGCTCACCATAGAGGTTGTTGCGGTCCCTGAAGGCAGACAGGTCTCCAGGAAGGACCGGGGGGATTACTACAGGGTTATCGGAGGGGATCCCTGATGGTCATCTCATTCCAGAACGTGAGCAGGTATTATAACGACTGGCCTGCGCTGGAGAGGATCAACCTCCAGCTTGAACAGGGTGAGTTCCTGGTGGTCTCGGGTCCCAGCGGAGCCGGCAAGACAACTCTGTTCAGGCACATCTGGATGGGGGACCTGCCCAGCTCGGGCACGGTGGAGGTCGCCGGGCACTCATCGGACAGGATAGGCAGGAGGGACCTGCCGTTACTGAGAAGGAAGCTGGGAATAGTCTTCCAGGATTTCAGGCTCCTTCCCGAGCGGACCGTCTACGACAACGTTGCCCTGCCTCTGCAGGTGACCGGGACATCCCCAAAGGCCGTGAGAAGAAGGGTCTTCTCCCTGCTGGCAGAGATGGAGCTGAACCACAGGAGGGCTTCATACCCCCACGAGCTGTCCGGCGGAGAACAGCAGAGGGTCGCCATAGCCAGGGCCATGGTGGCGCATCCTGTGATCCTCCTTGCCGACGAGCCCACCGGCAACCTCGACCCGGAGGTTTCCAGGAAGGTGATCGACCTGCTGGTCGAGATCAACAGGACGGGCACTTCCGTGGTGCTGGCAACCCATGATCCGAGACAGGTCCCCGCCGGGGTCGCCCGGTTCATCTACCTGGACAGGGGACACATGGTCAATCCCAATTCCTGGGACGGGTACGATCAGCTGTGATGCACCTGCTTCGGAGCGCGATCAGAGAAGGCGCGATGAACGTCGGTGGGAAACTGGCCACCTTCCTTATCACCCTGCTCATGGTGAGCCTCTCCTTCATGGTGTTCGACATCTTCCTGGTCGTATCCTGGAACCTCGGATCGGTCCTTCGCCACGAGCAGGAGAACGTGGGAATAGAAGTATTCCTGATGGATGACGCAGGCGAGACCCAGGCCCATAACCTGGCGGATCTCATCTCAGTGATGGAGGGCGTAAGGTCGGTGTACTACGTCTCTCCCAGGGAGGCCGAGGCCATTTTCCGGGCAGACATGCCTGATCAGGCCGACCTTCTAGCGCTTCTTGGACCTCAGTTCCATCTTCCAGCCTCGCTCCAGGTCAAGCTCCATCCAAGGTACAGGACCTCGGAGAGGGTAGAGGCCCTTGCCCGTACGATTTCGGGAATGGACGGCGTCGACGACGTCGTGTACGGCAAGGAGTACCTCCCCGGCCTGACCAGGGCGGTATCGATGCTGGAGAAGCTGGTGCTTCTGGCTGGGCTGGTACTGGCCGTCAGTCTGTCCCTGGTGGTGGCGAACACAGTCAGACTGGCCGTGGCAAAGAGGGCTCTCACGGTGCAGATAATGAGTATAGTAGGGGCACCGGGATGGTTCGTGAGGATGCCGTTCATCGGAGAGGGGATCGTGACCGGTGTGGCCGGTTCCGCTGGAAGCCTTCTTCTGACAGCGGCTGTGTCGGTAATGCTTTCCCCCAGCGTTCCCCACGAGTTCCTTCCCTGGAGCTGGATAGTCCTTGTGCTAGCACTGGGCGCCTGCTCCGGCGCCGCCGGAAGCTGGATCGGAATGCGTTCGGGCATTCCCAGGCCGCGGCGCTGAACGTGCCCTTTCAAGGCAGCCAAAAAGTGATCGGATCAACAGGGAGGCGGTTTAACCGCTGAGCGGGATCGCCACCGGAACAGTCGATGGGAGTCGTGATGACGAGAACACTCATGGTGCTGGTACTCCTTACCGCAGGTGTGGTCGCCCAGGAAGCTGCACCCTCAGAACAGCCGGTCCAGCCCACAGCCGAGACGGTACCTGCCGACCCGCAGGAGCAGCAGACGGAAGCGGTTCCCTCCCAGCAGGCGGGACAGCCTTCCAGGACCTCTCCGGTCGATCCAGCCCCACTGCAGACAGAAACAGCACCTGCGGAGAACTCCGAGCAGCAGCCTCAGACCTGTATGGGCGGAGGCGGCATAATGAGCTTCGTTCCCATGCTGGCGATCATAGCGATATTCTACTTCCTGATGATCAGACCCCAGCAGAAGCAGGCCAAGATGCTCAGGGAGATGCGCGACGCATTACAGAAGGACGACAGGGTGGTAACCAGCGGAGGTATCCACGGGGTGATAACCAACCTCAAGGGTGACGTGGTCACGGTCCGGATAGCCGACAACGTCAAGATAGACGTGGACAGGAACTCCCTCACCCTGGACAGTGTTGAGAGGGATACTGGCAAGTAACAGGCAGCCGGACAGGTGAAGGGGCTTTGCGCGGCAGGTGCATGAACCGTGCAATGAAGAAGGGGCGGGGAAGCCCCGGGGAAGAGCGGGTGTTGGCATGAGCAGGAGACTGCAGTACTACGGTTCGGACATCCTGAGGAAGAAATCGGTGGAAGTCGATCCTTCGGAGGGGGCCGAGTACCTGCATGAACTGGTGAAGGACATGAAACAGCTTCTGACGATGGAACGGGGACTCGGCCTGGCGGCTCCGCAGGCCGGTGACAACGTGAGGGTTTTTATTCTCAACCCGGATGAACTCCCTCTGGGAGGACGGTGGGTCTTCATGAACCCCCGCGTGGAAACCGGGGGTTCCCCGATCAAGGACGAGGAGGGATGTCTCAGCATTCCCGGGGTATTTGAAGCGGTTCGCCGGCCCTCCCGTGTCACAGTGACCGCCAGCGACCTGGAAGGCGTCCGTTTCACCCTGGAACTCACCGACTACGCCGCCAGGGCGGTGCAGCACGAGAACGACCACCTGGACGGTATTCTTTTCGTGGACAGGCTCAGCCCGATAAGGAAGAAGCTGATAAGGAAGCAGCTTTCGGAGATCCGCAGGGAGTACGCCGGCGATTCCAGGATACTCTAGGGAGAGCGCTCCGTTGACGGGACCGCTTGACCTGGTTTTCTTCGGTACATCGGAATTTGCCATTCCATGCCTTCGGAGCATTATCCGCTCGCGCCACAACCTGCTCTTTGCAGTTACCAGGCCTCCGAGGCCTGCCGGCCGTGGAAAGAGGCTCACACAGCCTCCCGTGAGCGCCTATCTTGCCGACAGTCATCCATATATCGATGTCCATCAGCCGGAGAAACTGGATGGAGATTTCATCTCGTTCCTCAGGAACAGGGCTCCGCACCTTATGGTGACGGCTGCCTACGGCGCCTGGCTGCCGGGAGAACTGCTCAGCGCCCCGCCTCTCGGCGTGGTCAACGTGCACCCGTCCCTTCTTCCGGTCTACAGGGGTGCTGCGCCGGTCACCAGGGCCATCCTCGACGGAAGGGGGGAGACCGGCGTCTCCTTCATGCTGACCGACGAGGGATGGGATACCGGGCCTCTGATAGAAGTGTTCTCATGCGGGATAAGGGATGACGACACCTCCGGGACACTGGAGGAGCGCCTGGCCCGGCTTGCCGGAGAGAAGGTGGTCCAGGTGCTGGAAGACTACGGAGCCGGTCTCCTGGAACCTGTACCCCAGTCCGGGAAGGCTCTCTACGCGGATAAGGTCAGCACCATGGAGACTTGGATGGACTGGAATCGACCCGCCTCGGAGCTGGAGAGGATGGTACGGGCCTTCCAGCCTTCTCCCGGTGCCAGGACGACCCTGCGTGGAAGACTGATCAAGATACTGGCCGCCGAGGTTGCTGGAACTGCCGGCATTCCGCCGGGGGAGCTGGTGGCCGGCCGGGATGGACTCACCGTGGGCTGCGGCGACGGTTCACTACGCGTCCTAAGGCTGCAGCCATCCTCCAGACGCGCCATGACGGCACAGGAGTTCCTGAGAGGGTTCCTGCCGGAGGATGGAGCCCGATTTGAAAGCCCCTGAGAGGGTCCTTCTCCTCTTCCACCTAGGCCTGGCGCTGTTCTTCCTCCTCCCTGCGGTTCTTCTTCTCCTCCTGCTCCGCACTCTCGGAGCCGGCCCTGCAACCGCCGTTTTGGCGGGTGTATCCCTGCTGCTGATCTCACAGCTCACTGCCTTCCTCTACCGAATAGGGCACCGTGGTTCATCGGGGGGCAGGATACTGAGGCTCTCCTACCTGACCCTCAAGCTCCTGCAGGCGGCCCGCATGCTGCCGGAGTACGCTCCCGAGAAGATGGTCATTGCCATGAACAACAGACGGATACTGGGGAAGGCCGGTGGCTTCAGGCCGGAGCGGACACTGATACTGCTGCCCCACTGCCTGCAGGACCATACCTGCCCCATAAGGCTTACATTCGACCCCGACGCATGCAGGCGATGCGGCAGATGTCCGGTGGCGGGCCTTCTCGAGGTCAGGGACAGGTACGGGACGGAGCTTGCGATCGTATCGGGAGGAACCGCGGCAAGGAAGGTAGTTAGGGAGACCAGGCCTGACCTCATAGTTGCGGTGGCCTGTCCGGTCGACCTATCGCTCGGCATCCTGGACGTCAGCCCGATACCCGTGGTGGGTGTACTGAACCAGTGGATCAACGGACCCTGCTTCGATACCTGGGTCGATCCCGCGGAACTCGAGGCGGCCCTCGCACTGTTCCTGTCCGGACCTGCGGCGGACTCCGGCGCTAAATCCTCCTGAGGACTTCCTCGAGCTGGTCGAGAGTGCCTGACATCTTATTCAGCGCGGAATCCACCGGTAGGGGAGTGGTAAGGTCCACCCCGGTGCCTTTCAGAAGCTCAAGGGGGGGGCTGGAGGCCCCTCCGGCCAGGAACTCCATATAGTCCTCGACTGCTCCGGGAACTCCCTCGAGTATCCTGCGGGAGATGTCCACAGCTGCCGAGAGGCCGGTTGCGTACTTGTAGACGTAGAAGTTGTAGTAGAAATGCGGTATCCTGGACCACTCGGACGCTATCGGACCGTCCTCCCCGTCCCAGGCGAAGGCGTCGCCGTGATAGATGCGGACCAGTCCGTAGTAGGTTTCGTCGAGCCAGTCAGGTGTCAGTGAGCCGCCTGATTCCAGATGGCCGTGGAGTAGCTTCTCGAACTCCGCGAACATGGTCTGCCTGACGATGGTGGACCTGAATTTCCCCAGGAGATGGTCCAGGAGGAAGGCCCTGGACGCATCATCATCCATCCTTCGAAGCAGCAGGTCGGTCAGGAGCATCTCGTTGGTCGTTGATGCAACTTCAGCCACCAGAATACGGTACTCCGACATATGGTAGGGCTGGTTCCTGCGGGACAGCAGGCTGTGCATGGAGTGCCCCGCCTCGTGGGCCAGTGTGAACACGCTGGAAAGGGTGCCGTTGAAGTTGTGGAGAATGTAGGGGCTGGAATCGTAGCAGCCTCCGGAATACGCTCCCGAGCGCTTCCCGGTGTTTTCGTACCTGTCCACCCACCTGTTCTCGAGACCCTCCCGGAGGGCTTCGGTGTATTCCCCTCCGAGTACCGATACGGCCTCCAGCGTCAGTGACACTGCGTCCTCCCAGGTGTACTCTCCCCTGGCCTCGGGTACGATGGGCACGTAGACGTCGTACATGTGAGCTTCATCGAGCCCCAGGACATCCTTTCTCAGCCGGTAGTACCTGTGGACTGCGGGAAGGTTGCGGTGTACGGATTCCAGAAGCGCGTCGTATACCTCGGTTCCGACCCTGTCATTGAACAGCGAGGCTTCAAGGGCCGAACCGAAATTCCTGGCCCTGGCCCGGAAGACACCCGCCTTCACGTGTCCCTCAAGAAGGGCCGCCATGGTGGACACGTTGCCCAGCACCTCGGTGTAGAAGCCGGAGAAGACGTCCCTGCGGACGCGCCTGTCCCCCTTCTGCAGAAGGGCGTTGAAGTTGCCGTTGGTCAGCTGTACGGTCCCGTCCACGGTATCCACCTCCGGCATCCTGGCCGGCATGTCCACGTTGCTCAGCTTTCCGAAGGCGTTGTAGAAACCCGCCACCACCTCTCCCATACCCGCCAGGAGCTTCTCCTCGGCGTCCGAGAGGACATGGGGCCTGTACCTGAGTATGTCCTGCAGCCATACCCTGTACGGCGCAATGGTCTCGCTTTCCATCCAGGAATCCATTGTCTCCCCGGGGATGGACAGGAGTTCGGGCGTGAAGAAGGCGGAGGCCTCCGCAGACTTGGAAACCCTGGACTCTATCCTTGATGCCAGGCCGCCGTAATACGAGGAGGACAGGTCCTCGTCCCTCCTCATGCCCGCCCATGTATGCAGCTTGTCAAGGAGCCTGCGCTGCGCAAGCAGTTCCTCGATCGCGCTCACAAGGACCTCGGGCGACTCGCCGAGCCTTCCCGACCACCTGCGTATACTTTCGGGGAAGGATTCGGTCTTCACGAAGTCCTTCTCCCACTCATCGGCGGAAGCGTAGAGTTCCTCGACGTTCCATCTGGCTTCCTCCGGTACCTCGCTCCTCAAAGTAGGTCTGTCGGCCATTGCATTCCAATCTATTCCGAGTATTTCCTCGAGGTTCTGTCCATGAATTCCTCGAGATCGACCACGTACCTCTCATGGATCCCGCTGCCCACCGTGCCCAGCCTGTCGGCGGCCCGGACACGGAAGACGAGCCTTCTGCCGCACGCCTCCGTGACAGCAGCCGTTACCGTCACCATTTCTCCGACCGGAGTTGCCGAAACGTGCTGGATATCCACCCTGGTACCCACGGTGGTGAAGCCTTCGGGAAGACTGCCCTGTACGGCGTCCCTTGCTGCTTTCTCGAAGAGAAGTACCATCGAAGGCGTGGCGAGCACGTCAACGCCTCCGGACCCCACCGCAGAGGCGGTCAGGGAAGCATCTACACGGATCTCGACGGAACGCCGGAGTCCTACCAGGTCCGTCAGTTCCAGGGCAGCATGCTTTCTATCGTTTTCCACAGGATAACTCCCGGCGCAGGAGGAGGAACGGTATTTACGGTGAGCAGCTGTTAATATACATTATGGCTCATTGTTTTCAACTGTACCGGAAGCGTCCGGCTTTCGCCTCTAATATGGAAATGATCGACAGGATTTGATCGGGCACATGGACATGAGATCACCGGTATATCTGATGGAAGCCGCCCTGGTGCTCTATCCGGCATGCGCCGGGGAGGTGGACTCCTCTTTACCGCCGTCATCGCCGGGGCCAGCGGGAGCCGGGACTGCTGCCGCGGCGTGAGGTCGCTTGATAGCAGTACTGTCGCTCGGAAATGCCCTGGATGACTTTTCCGCACCCCTTGCGGACGACCCGGACCGGAGATGATAATGCGAGATTGTATCCACGGTATCGACGTGATGGTCCCCCTCCTGGACGGCAGGACCGTCCGCTACGTTAACCTCGACAACGCGGCAAGCACTCCGCCCATGAAGTCGGTGGTCAAGGCCATCAACGATCTGGCGCCGTACTATTCCAGCGTCCACAGGGGCACCGGCTTCAAGTCCAGGCTCTGCACGGAAGCCTACGACAGGGCACACGAGATAATAGCCGAGTTCGTCGGTGCTGACATGCGGACAAACACCGTGATATTCGTGAAGAACGCCACTGAAGCCATCAACAAGCTCTCACACAGGCTGCTGGCCCCGGACGGATCCATAGTGGTGACGACCAGGATGGAGCACCATTCCAACGACCTCCCGTGGAGGGACCATTTCCGGACCGTACATGTTCGGGTGGAAGCGGACGGAAGGCTGGACGAGGACCATTTCGACGGGATACTGAAGGAATACGCCGGCAGGATAGCACTGGTGGCAGTCACCGGCGCATCCAACGTAACCGGGTTCATTCAACCGGTACACAGGCTTGCCGAGAAGGCCCACGCCGCCGGGGCCAGGATACTCGTCGACGCGGCCCAGCTGGCTCCCCACAGGAAGATAGACATGCGGTCCGACGACGCTCCCGACCACATCGACTACCTGGCCCTCGCCGGCCACAAGATGTACGCCCCCTACGGTACCGGCGCCCTGATAGGCCCCACGGAGGGGTTCAGGGACGGAGCGCCGGACTACTGCGGAGGCGGCACTGTGAACGTGGTCACAGCCGACGAGGTCTACTGGGCCGGTATGCCCGACCGCGACGAGGCCGGCAGCCCCAACGTCATGGGGGCCGTGGCCATGGCAGCCGCCGCCCGGACACTGATGGAACACGGCATGGAGACCGTTGCTGAGCACGAGAGGGTACTGACGGAATACACACTCGAGAGACTGGGGGCAATGGCCGACGTGAGGGTCTACGGCGAGACCGACCCGGCAAGGGCCGGCGAGAAGGTAGGAGTGATACCCTTCAACCTCGCCGGGACCGACCACTCCCTGCTGGCCGCAGTAGCGGGATTCGAATGCGGAGTGGGAGTCAGGAACGGCTGCTTCTGCGCCCATCCCTACGTCGTGGAGCTGCTCGCATTATCGGAACCCGAGATGAGGAAATGGCGGGAGCAGTTCCTGAGGGGTGACAAATCGGGAATGCCCGGCATGGTAAGGATGAGCTTCGGATGCTACAGCACACTTGAGGATGTGGACAGGCTGCTGGAAGCCCTGGAGATGATAAGGAACAGGGAATACGTCGGAGACTACCGCCAGGTCCCGGAGACCGGGGAATTCCTTCCCGTCGGCTACGATGACGATTTCTCGAGATACTGGCTCTACCCCTAGCGGGAAAGCGGACGGCATTGCCGATGGTATGCCGTCCAGAATTTGATTGCGAGGTTGGAATGTCCTCTCGAGCAGGCATGACGGTTGACAGGGTACTCGTTCTATCCGCCGCGGCACTTGTGCTGTCGTGCGGCGAAGGCCGGGAGGGTCCGGGACAGGCAGCCGAAACCGAATCGGCAGCGGCGGAGGCTCCTTTCGTCAACGCCGACAGCGCGGCTCAGGCGGTAACGGAATGCAGTTACGGGTTCCTGCTCTACGGTACGGGAAGCCTGCAGGAGGAGCCCAGGGTGGTCGGCACCGTGGCGGGCAGGGTCCTTGAGGGAGAGGATGCGCCCCTTCTCAGGGTAAGCCTGGGTTACGATTCCGTTCCCGATGACGGTATAGCTCCGGAGGCCTCGCTGCTCCTGGTATCCGGGACTGACTCCGCCTACGCCTACAACCTGCAGGACAGCATCCTGGAAAAGGGATCCCTGAATGAGGGCGGCACCGACCTCCTCAGACCGGCCGCCTACGTGATAATGAACGAGTTCTTCATCGACGGCCCCTTTTCGGACGAGATAGGTGCCGATTCCATCTTGTTCAGCGGTAACGCCGAGGTGGACGGCGTGCCGTGCACCCAGTGGCTGGTGGATTACCGAGGAGGCTCAAGGGCCCTGTGGAGCCTCGGGGTCGAAGACCATCTGCCCCGTCGAGTCGAGCGGATGATCACCGGTCGGGACGGAGAACCCCTGTCCGTGATCCTTGAGATAAGCGGTCTGGAGATCAACTCAGGTCTGCCGGATTCGCTCTTCGAGATGGGGATGCCCGCATCCGAGGTCATCGGCTACAGCGCGTTCCTGACCGTGGGTACTGCGGCGCCGGAATGGACCCTTCCGGACCGGCACGGCGAGGAAGTATCCCTCTCGGACCTCAGGGGCAGGATCGTAGTCCTTGATTTCTGGGCTACCTGGTGCGGGCCATGCGAAGCGGTCATGCCTGCCGTGCAGGCAGTTCACGAATCGTACCCGGGGGATGAGGTCGCTGTTTTCGGAGTTAACGTATGGGAGGACGGGGACCCAGCCGCCTTCATGGACGAGATGGGTTTCACCTACGGGCTCCTGCTGAATGGCGACCATGTGGCGGAGGATTACCTGGTGTCGGGAATACCGACGATGTACGTCATCGATCCCGAGGGCATGGTGGCCTTCGTCGAGGTGGGGGCCAATCCGGACATAGCAGCGCTTCTGGACGAAGCGGTCGGGAGACTGCTCCGGGAGGACTGACCCGGTTTTTCTCCGCAGCAGCGTCTCCATGACCGCTTCGGCAACATGTTTTGCTCAAAGGTGTCCAGGGGGTCCTCCGGTTTTGCATGCGGCTACGGGCGCTGTTATTGATGAAGGTCCTCCTCAACCTCGCACGCGTGGAAGGCGGTGGGCAACTGACCGGCGATATCGCGCTGACGCTGGCCGTTCTCGGTCTTGCGGTGGTGCTGTTCGCGACTGAACTCTTTCGAGTGGACCTGACCGCTGTCATCATCATGCTGCTCCTTCCGTGGCTCGGTCTGGTGGAGCCCATGGAGGCCTTCTCCGGATTCTCCAGCAACGCTGTGATAGCCATGATAGCGGTCATGATACTGGGCTACGGCATCGACGCATCCGGCGCCATGAAGAGGGTGGCGTCGCCCGTCACCAGGATGGCAGCCGGCAGCGAATCCAGGCTCCTGGCCATCGTATCCGCCGCCGTGGGTCTTACCTCGGCGTTCATGCAGAACATAGGTGCCACCGTTCTCTTCCTTCCTGCGGTAAGGAGGATATCCAGGCAATCCGGGTTCAGCCTGCCCAGGCTGCTCATGCCGCTGGGTTTCGCCGCCATCCTGGGCGGGACGATGACAATGGTCGCCAGCGGCTCGATGATAATCCTTAATGACCTTCTCCGGCAGCGGGGCCAGGACACCTTCGGCCTGTTCAGCGTGACACCTGTCGGTCTCGTGCTCCTGGCGGTGGGGATCGGCTATTTCCTCACCATGGGCAGGCGTCTCCTTCCCGAGGCCGCCAGTCCGGACAGGGAGGAGGACCTGGCCCGGGAGTGGGACATTCCCGCCTCGGTCAGGATAGTGGACATACCGGAGGACAGCCCTCTTGTGGGCAGGACCGTTGAGGAGGCGGACCTGTGGGAAGCAGGGGGAATACATCTCCTGGCCCAGTCCAGGATGGGTGACGTGCTCTTTGCGCCCTGGCGCGGTACGGTCTTCAATGCCGGCGACAGGTACGCCCTGATAGGGGAACAGGCTTCTGTCCAGGGTTTCATCGGGGCCAACAGGCTCGAGACCGACGATGAGCCCTGCCAGTTGCGTAGAAGACTGGAATCGGAGGACGCGGGTTTCGCCGAGGTAGTCGTTAGGCCCAGGTCCGGAGCACAGGGCCGGACCATTCGACAGATGGCGATTCGAAGGAGGTTCGGCGTCGAACCTCTGGTGATAGGTTCCGGAGGGGAGAGCTTCAGGGGGGACATATCCGACCGGCCGCTGCGCGGCGGGGACACCATTGTAATCCATGGACCCTTTTCCAGCATAGCCGCACTTGGACGCGGCGGCGATTTCATGCTGGCAAGCAGGGTCCCCGAGACGAGGAGCCTGAAGGAGAGGCCGCTTCTCGCCGTCCTGCTCTTCGCTGCCGGACTGGTGCTGGCCATAACCGGCTTCAGGCTCAGCCTGAGCCTCATGACCGCCGCCATCGCCATGGTCCTTCTTCGAGTGATCACGATAGACGAGGCATACAGGGCAGTGGAGTGGAGGACCGTCTTCCTGCTGGCAGGCCTTCTTCCGCTGGGCATTGCGATGGAGAGGAGCGGGACCGCCTCCTTCCTGGCCGAGTCGGCCGTGTCACTGGTGAGCGATGCACATCCAATGGTCCTGATGGCAGCGGTTGCCGTCCTGGCGACTGTCTTCACGCTCTTCATGTCGAACGTGGCTGCGACCGTCCTGCTGGCACCTCTGGCGATGCTGATGGCCTCCGACTGGGGTATCGAACCCCGGGCGATGGCCATACTGGTGGCGATATGCGCCTCCAATTCCTTCGTTCTGCCCACTCACCAGGTGAACGCCCTCCTGATGGCATCGGGGGGATACAGGAATTCCGACTACATGCGTGTCGGAGGGATAATGACGGTTCTCTTCATAGCGTTCGCCGTGCCGCTTGTGTATCTTCTCTTCGCATAGGAAAGGAGAGACCGATGCTGCTTAAGCATTTCTTCATACCGAAACTGGCCCACAGCTCGTACCTGCTGGCTGGGGACAGGACCTGCGCCATTGTAGACCCCTCAAGGGACGTCCAGGTATACCTTGACGCCGCCGAGGAGCTTGACCTGAGAATAACCCACATACTCGAGACTCATCTGCACGCCGACTTCATCTCAGGTCACATGGACCTGGCGAAATCCACTGGGGCTGAGATATACGCACCGGCTTCCGCCGAATGCGAATTCCCCCACAGGCCGCTCTCGGAAGGCGACGTGTTCAGGCTGGAGGACATGGCCCTCCGTATCATAGAGACCCCGGGCCACACCCCGGAGCACATCTCCTACGTCGTCACGGACACTTCCAGGGGGGATGATCCCGTGGGTGTCTTCTGCGGCGATACTCTTTTCGTTGGTGACGTGGGCAGGCCCGACCTTTTTCCCGGCAGGGCCCGGGAGCTTGCTGACAGGCTATACGACAGCCTGGCCAAGCTGATGGCGCTGCCCGATTTCTGCGAGGTATACCCGGCCCACGGGGCCGGTTCCCTCTGTGGAAGGTCCATGGGGGCCAAGTGGAGGAGTACCATAGGTTTCGAACGCAGGTACAACCCCGCACTGCAGATAGGGGACAGGGAAGAGTTCATACGGTCCCTCACCACAGACATGCCGCCGGCGCCGGACCACTTCTCCAGGTGCAGCGACATAAACAGGCGGGGACCGGCGCTGGTCTCCAGCTTCGACCCCCTGAGCAAGCTGTCCCCCGGGGATTTCAGGGAAGCAGCCGGTAAGGACGGCAGTTTCGTGCTTGATGTCAGGCGTTACGACGCCTTCGGAGGGCAGCACGTGCCGGGCTCATGGAGCATTGATTTCACAGGCAACCTTCCGACATTTGCCGGATGGGTCGTCCCCCCGGACAGGGACATCTACCTGGTGGCCACCGACGCCGAGGAAGCGAGACAGACAGTGGTCTGGCTCCGAAGGGTGGGTCTTGACAGGGCCAGGGGCTGGCTGGACGGCGGCATGTTCGCATGGGCCACATACGGACTCCCCACAGCCCACCTTCCGCAGCTTTCGGTGCTGGAGGCCGGAGAACTCCACTCGGATGGCATGAGACTCCTGGACGTCAGGGCGTCATCGGAGTTCGAGGATTCACACGTCGGAGGAGCGGAGAACCTTCCAGCTCCGGACCTGAGGGCCAGGTCCGACGAGCTGGACAGGGACGAGGACATAATGATCGTCTGCAGCACAGGGCACAGGTCGACCCTTGCGGCCAGCATTCTGATGTCCATGGGATTCTCCAGGCTGCACAACGTGGCGGGAGGGATGAAGGGCCTCAGCGCGGCGGCCCTTGCCCCGGCGTGCGTAATGTGCAGCATACCCCACGGTCCGAAGCTCCTTGTCCGCAAGGTTGGGGACACAGTCGAGAAACCCAGGGTAGGCTGAGGGGAACAGTATGGAGAACTTACTGGTTCCCGTGATGCGCTACGCCGCAGGCGCAGCAGAACTGGCAGCGGCTGTTGTGGTGAGCATCGGGATGGTACAGGCGCTCTGGATATACATCTTCAGGAACGTCTGCATGAAGTGCCACTTTAACCAGCATGTCAGGGGCAGGCTGAGACTGGGCCACGCACTGTCCCTTGCCCTGGAGCTGCTGATAGGGGCCGACATACTCAAGAGCGCACTTGACCCGAGCTGGACGGAGCTGGGCCAGCTGGGAGCCATCGTGCTGATAAGGACCGTGCTTAACTACTTCCTCCTCTGGGACATGAGGAAGATCAGCGAGGAGCCGGAGGATGAGATAGTCGCCTGATCTCTCGGCAGAAGTGATGCAGGCATTGTAGATGCGACGGGCATGTATCCTTGCTCCGTTAAGGGGGCCCGCAGATGAACGCAGTATCAGACAGACTGAAGCAGGTGCTGGAAGAAGTAGCCGCGTGCTTTGACGGTGTTCCCGGTGCGAAGGGCGGATCCTCGGCCACTCCGGAAAAGCACGATGAGATCCTCTCGGATTCGGGACATCCCTACTCCGGATTTGCTGAACAGAAGAAACTGGGCAGCTGCGCGGGTACTTACCGCGGAAGACCCGTCTCGGTCTCCTTCCACAGGGGCAGCGAGCTTACCATCTCCATTCGGAGCTCGGCTCCCTGCCTCTTCAGGATCGTCCGCAACACCCTCGGAGCAAGGCTGAACATACTGGGAGGGCGGCGGGTCCTTTCCGAGGACCAGGTCTTCGACCAGAGCTTCATAATAAGGGTATCAGGAGGCTGCGGACTCGACTCCTTCTTCCAGAGGAGCGATGTGACCTCCGTGATGAACGGTCTCATGCCATTCTACTCGCTGAACTCGAAACCGGGATCCATGGTCCTGGCCAGCGATTTCGACGAGTATACGGTAAGACCGGACCAGATCACCGGCAGGCTCGAGACCCTGGCGGCATTGGCGGACACCCTGGAGGAGGCCACGGCGGACAGCATCGCCCGTGGGGACGGAGGAGTTTTAATCTCAGACGCTGAATAAATAGTCTATTTCTTCTTGAAGATATGCCTCCACCGAGCAGATTCGATGGTGGAGGGTATCTTTCCGCTTCCCAGCGTACCCACCGGTTCCGTGACGAAGAAGATATCGGGATCTATCCCTCTGACCTCCTGCATTATGTCCTTGAAATCCCTCCTGGCGCATACTATGTATAGCTCCGTGACGGAACCGGTCATTCCGGAACCCTGGAATTCAGTAACTCCGAAGCCCATGGACCTTATCCTGTTGGCAAGCTCCGATGCGCTACCCCTCGCCATTATCTTTATGACGATACTGCCCATGGCCAGGCGTCTCTCGATGGTTATTCCCACCACATTCCCCGTGGCGAAACCAAGCGAGTAGAACACAGCCAGTACCGGGTTTGCCTGGACCTGGCCGATCACGGCTGAGATGACACCGAGCCACACGCTCACTTCTACGAAGCCCAGCATGAAGGCGAGGAGGGTCCTTCCCTGCACGATGCTGATGGTCCGTATAGTGCCGAGGGTAACGTCCAGTACCCTTGCCAGGAAGACGAGCGACCCTGTCAGGAGAATCATCCATGTCATTCCGGTCCCTCTTTCACCCAGTGGGTCCCGTGAATACACAGGACCGTTCCGATTACCTCCAGATGATTTCGGAATATAATACCTGTCGAGGAACATCGGAGTTATGCATTGAAAAGGGGGAACCATGAAAACAGGCCATGCTACGGCTTTCCTTCTCCTGCTCCTCGTCTACTTCGGATGCAGCCAACCGGCCGGTCCGGGGGAGGTGGCCAGGGAGTTCTTCGGGCACCTTCAGCACGGCCAGCCGGAAAGGGCCCGGGAACTCCTTTCCCGGGATACTCGGGACGAACTGGACCACCATTTCGGTGGGAAAAGGATAATAGGTTTCGTCATCGATGATGTCCGCATATCCGAGGACGGCAACAGCGCTTCCGCAGCCTGGAGCACCGAGATCGAACCCTTCGGTCCCGGTGACAACAATGAGGGCGGCCGGCTGGAACTGGGCAGGGATGAGAACGACCACTGGCTGATAACAGGATTCGGGAACTGACAGGACGCTGAGCATCATTCCGTAGGTTGCAGGGTCATTCAGGAAGTATTAATGATTATTATATATTCAGGTCTATAATACAAATAACAAGAAGGATATCCGTGACCGATCAGAACGGTGAAAGGCTGAGGAGGAGGGCCGAAGTACTTGCCGCCCTGGCCAGCGAGACCAGACTCCTGATACTCGAACATCTGCAAGAAGGGGAGATGACTGTATCGCCTGAATTCAACTCGTAAGTGCAACGCAAATGGTTTGTGTTGGTGGGTAAGCTGTTGTAGGATTGACAGCGTCGACCATCAATCAACCATAAGGAGCACTTATGTCACACAAACAGCTTACCCAAGAGGAACGATACCAGATTTATGCACTTTTGCAAGCGGAGCATAATCAGACTGAGATTGCGGAAGTGCTTGGACGGAACAAATCATCCATTTGCAGGGAGTTGCAGCGAAATACTGGAAAACGCGGCTATAGGCCTCGTCAGGCGCATATGAAGGCCATGGAGCGCAGGAGATCGAAGGTTCGGCCTCGATTCTCAAGTCCCCTATGGCCATTTATCGAGGATCTTCTCCGGAAGGACTGGAGTCCCGAACAG
>LQBI01000011.1 GCA_002030045.1 Candidatus Aegiribacteria sp. MLS_C
GGCGGAGAAGGCTACGGGAGAAACCTGGCGCACGATCCGGAACACGCTCCGGACACAAAAGATTGGTCAATTGTTTACGCCCTCGGGACGCATCTATCAGGCTTCAAATCCGAGCCACGAAGTCTGTAAGCTTTACAAGCTGTTGCAGATAGAGGCACCGAAACAGGTCCTCTCGGTCGAATAGCCCCTTTGAAAAACATGGTCACACGCCTCTTTCGAGGGGAGCGGACCTTACTATATACGTGGTAATCAGTTACAGCGGAATCGTGTGACCACCCGTGTCAAACACCAGTCTCAGGTATCGCCGGCTCAGGTGTGCGAAGGAAATCTGCGGAGCGGGGAAGTCCCTACTTATCGGGATCGAGAGCCTGTCTTACCATTCTGAGAAGTCTGTCGGAGGTGTAGGGCTTCTGCAGTAGCAAAATGCCTTGGTGCAGTATGAAATTGGTGTGTATGGCGTTCTGGGTATAGCCGCTGGTGAAGACCGCTTTGACATCCGGATCCATGGTCCGTATCTCTTGAAGGACCTCGTTCCCGGACATCTTCGGCATGATGACGTCCAGCAGAAGCAGGTCGACGGAAGGATTGGCCCGGAATACCTCGATCGCCTCCTCTCCATCGGAAGCGGTGAGGACCGTGTAACCGACACGCTCTAGCATCATTACCGCCAGCTGCCTGACCATCTCGTCATCCTCCGCGAGAAGGACAGTCTCAGAGCCTCCCTCAGGCCTTCCCTCTATGCGGGCGCCCACAGCCACCGCCTTCTGCTCGCTCAAGGGAAAGTAAAGCTTGAACATGGAGCCCTTTCCCGGTTCGCTGTAGGCGGTTATCATGCCGTCATGCTGCCTGACGATGCCATAGACTGTAGCGAGGCCTATCCCTGTACCCTCGCCCTCCGGCTTGGTAGTGAAGAAGGGTTCGAAGATGTGCTCCATGATATCCTTCTCAATGCCCTGTCCGGTATCCGTCACCGTAAGCAGTACGAACCTTCCCGGTCTGGCCCAGGCGTGGCTGGCGCAGTACTCCGAATCTATCACCACGTTCATGGTCTCTATGGTGAGCAATCCGCCCTTCGGCATCGCGTCCCGGGCGTTCACGCAGAGGTTCATCAGCACCTGTTCTATCATTCCGGAATCGGCGCGAATGGAACCTACGTTGTTCCCGGGAAGCCATTCCAGTCGAATGTCCTCTCCTATAAGTCTTCGAAGCATGTTCAGCGTTCTTGAAACCAGTGTATTGAAATCCACCGGTTTGATCTCCATGACCTGCCTGCGGCTGAATAGAAGCAGCTGCTTCGTCAGTTCCGCCGCCCTTTGAGCGCCGTCGTTTATCTCAATCAGGTTCTTGCTGTCCTCTGGACACAGGGAATCGTTTTCAAGAAGTATATGGCTGTGCCCGAGGATAACCTGGAGTATGTTGTTGAAATCGTGCGCCACTCCTCCGGCGAGACGGCCCACCGCCTCCATTTTCTGCGACTGCATCAGCTGTCGTTCTATCTCCTCCTTCTCCTCCTCCGCCCGCTTCCGCGCCTCCCTGTCAGCGATGGAATTTAGGGCAAAGGCAATGTCGCCGGCCATCTCGCTGATCAGCTCCAGCTCCTCTTCATTGCGGGCGATGCTCTCCTCAAGAGCCACCGCCATATATCCGTGACAGATACCCGCGTTCACCAGACCTACGGACATGGAGATGGAATCAGCGCACTCCCTTTCAAGAGGGCACCCGGAGCATATCTCCTTCCGGTCGTCCCCCTCTATTGCCACCGGTGTTCCGGAGTCATCCGTGGAAGCGGCACAGCCGGGCAGCTTACCCGAGGCGAGCAGCGAATCAACGGAAGCATGAACATCCTCCATTCCCGCCTGGTGCCATGCTACGGGATTTCCCTGTGGATCCACCAGTATGATTAGTGAGGACAGGTAGCTCCTGTGCGCAACCAGCACTTCCGAAGCGTTCTTGATGAGCCTTTCTGGAGAATTCTCACGGACGATGAGCTGGTTGATGTCCCGGATCGCGAGAAGGACCCTGTTAAGGTGGATTATCCTCTCCTCCGCATTCCTGATATCCGTTACATCCTGAATGGAACCCCTGACCTTGACCGTCTTTCCGCCGGCCACTTCGGGTTTTCCTTTAACACGGACCCATTTCTGGCTGCCATCAGGGGTGACCAGCTCCATTTCTAGGTCGAAAGGCTTCCCCGACTCCACGGCTTCCCGCGCCGCCGAGCTGATCATTCCTGCGAAATCCCCTCCGTAGAAACCAAGGAAGTAATCGAGGCTCACAGGCTCATCCGGCGATACTCCGTGTATCCTCGCCGTCTGGTCGGTCCACGTACCCGCCCCGGTCCCGGGGTCGAATTCCCAGCCTCCCACGTCGGCAATCTCTTCCATCTCCTTCAGCAGCGCCTGGTTCTGTCGCAGCTCCACCGTCTTCAGCCGGACCTGCCTGCGGAGGAGACGGAGCCACAGGAGTATCCATATCAGAAGGAAACCGAGGGGAAGTAGTACGACAAGCGACCTGCGAAGTATCTCGGCGAAGGAGACCGGATCATCGAAGGGCGGCTGGCCCATCCATTTCTCGAATATCCGCCTGTACGCGCCTGTCTCCACCAGGATGCGAAGTCCTTCGCTGAACTGGGCGGCAAGGGCCATGTTGCCGCGGGCCGTGGCTATGCAGTAATTCCCGGTATAGATGGGGTTGGAGCCCACTTCCAGGTCCCAGCCGTTCCTCTCGATCCAGTAGGAAGCAGATATTCGACCCACCAGGGCGCAGTCGGACGCACCCAGAGCGACCTCCCGCAGCGCCATTTCCTGGTTGGGAACGAAATTCGCTTCCTCCGTCAGGCCGTGTTCCTCCAGCAGGTCGTGCATGATGTCGTCGCGCTCCACCGACAGCGACAGCCCTTCCAGCTCCTCGAAAGTGGAGGGCGGAATTCCCTCTCTCACCACGGCCACATAGTGGACCGCGGTATGAGGCTGGGTGAACTCGTAGAGCCTGTCGCGGTGGGGGGAGTAGAACACTCCCGATATGGCGTCTATGGTCCCGTTCTCCAGCCTGTTGATGACAGATGACCAGTCCCCCAGCCGCACATCCACGTCCATACCCACCTCGGCCGCTATGGCGCGCACTATCTCCACGTTCATGCCCGTGGGATTGCCCAGGGAATCGAGATACTCGTAGGGGGGGAAGTTCCTGTCGCCCCCTACTATCACCCTGCGGCCGGCGGGAATCTCCATGTATGCGAACCAGGAGGCGTGAAGGTGGGAGTAGGTGCCGTCGGCCATCACCAGGGCAAGTCCCTCGTTCAGCAGCGCAAGAAGCTCACTGTCGCCCTCTCGGACCGCGAAGCAGAAATCCTGGCGGAAGTCGAGCAGGGGCCAGTCCAGCACTTTCAGGTCGACGAAACCATGTTCCGATATCAGCCTGAGGGCCACGATGCGCTGGACCACGACAGCGTCGAGGGAGCCGGCAGAGAGCTGTTCGAAAGCACCCAGAAAGGTGGGTTCGGTAACTATTTCGACATCCAGGTCGCTCCCTCGGAGGTATTCCTCTGCGTTGTCGCCCTCCATCACCCCCACGACCAGCCCGGAGAGGTCTTCGGCGGACAGTATGGAATCGCAGTCGGCGCGGACCACCACAGCCCCGTGAAGGGTCATGTAGGGGAAGGTGAAATCGAAGATATCCTCCCTCTCGGGGGTCCTGCCCACAAGAGGAAGGGCGTCGACCGACCCGGATTCCAGCCATCCCTTCACTTCGGTCCACGTGCCCGTTTCGAAGACAACGTCCCGGCCCATTGCGCCGAGGGTTTCCGTGAGCAGTTCTACCGAGAATCCGGCCGCTTCCCCGGAATCGTCGGCAAAACAGAATGGGGGGTAGTCGACCTCGCAGCCGGAGTGGACGGCCTGACCGGAAAGGCCGGAGGGGATAAGGAAAAGAAGAATGCACAGGATTGGAACAAATCTCACTCTGGCTCCTTCGAGTTGCACGTATCCTGCTTGTTAATGTCTATATACTTGTAGATTAATGGTCAAGCAAGGCGCAACCGGGCGCCTGCGGCGAAGTTATGAGAGGTCAGTCAGACCGGTTGGCTGAAACAGCGGTACTGGTGGCTGGAGATTATCTCCGCGGGGCTTGATGTTTCAAGGATGGAGATGAAAACGCGCCCGATGTCCCTGTCGAACTGGGAACCCAGGTTGCCGTGCAGTTCCTGTATGGCGTATGCGAGGCCGGGGGACTTTCTGTATACCCTGTCCGAGATCATGGCGTCGAACGCGTCGGCTACCGCCATTATTCTCGCCTGGAAAGGAATGTCGTTTCCTGAGAGGCCGTGGGGATAGCCGGTTCCGTCTATCCTCTCGTGATGGTATCTCACCGCGTCCAGGAAATCGCTGAAGGCTGTGATGGGCTTGAGAATGTTGTACCCCGTCTCCGGATGTGAGCGTATGAGTTCGAACTCCTCCTTGGTAAGAGGGCCCTCCTTGTTCAGCACGGCTTCCGGAATGCCTATCTTACCTATATCATGCAGCAGCGCGCCATGGTTGAGCCTGGATATCTCCTTGGAGGTCAGGTCCAGATGCGTTCCTATGAAGGTGGCGTAGGCGGCAACGTTCCTTGAGTGGTTGTGCGTATAGGTGTCCTTGGCGTCCACCGCTTCGGCCAGGGCGGCGATTGTCTGGATGTAACTCCGCTTGCTTGATTCGAAGAGATAAGCGTTGCTTAACGCGGCGGCGGCGTGCCTCAGCAGAAGATGCACATGGGACGATTCCCTGTAGGGCCTGAGCGTAGGATTCCATGAAGCGAGAACTATGATTCCGCTCAGTGAGCCGACATCACCCAGGTCTACAGTCTCAATGCTCGGCACGGAGTCCCAGTCGGACATGGAGCGGGAGACGAAGGAATCCACTTCTCCGGTCAGGAGGATATGGCTCACATCATCAGTGGACTGACTTCTCTCCAGCTTCTCTCTGAAGCTTGTCTGAAGCACATCGAACGGCAGGTCGGACCTGGCCATGATATAGCTGAAGGGAAGCATGTTCTCTCCCCTCAGCAGGACTCCGAAGAGGTCGAACTGAACCATGGACCGGAGGCCGATGCACACCGAGGAGAGCGACTTTTTAAGGGACAGAGAGGAAAAATTCCCCGCCAGAAGGTTGGTGTTTTCCAGTATCGATGCCCTGTTCTCAAGGTTTGATGTCATCCTGTGATTGATGAGCTGCTTACCCGCCTGGGCGGTGAACAGGTTGAGGAGCTTATGGTCCCTCGGAGTGAAAGGGAACGGATTTTCAGATCTTGCGATCGCGATGGTACCGATGTGCCTGTCAGAGCTGGGTATGGGCGCGGTCATTACCGATGAGACCCCCATATCCGCGGTTATGAAATTGTTGGTGCGGGAATCTCCCAGAACTCCCCTGCCGCTCCTCAGAGATTCGGCTATGATCCGATCCCAGTCCTCCTCCCCCATCAGGCTCTCGTTGCCGGATCCCGCTGCTTTCGAGATTTTCCTCTTGTCTGGATCGTCGGTCATGTAAATCCGGCAGGCATCTCCCCTGAAGGTCTTTCTGATGATGGCCGAAAGACTGTTCAGATACACGTGGTACGAACTGTCCGATATGTTCACGCCCACGATCATGTCGTACAGATCGGTGAGTTCAGGCGACGGCAGCTCGGAGAGCTTCCTCTTCCTTATCTCCAAGGCCCTTTCCACCGCCTTGCTGAGTTCATCCCTGCTGAAGGGTTTCGTTATGAAATCGAAAGCGCCACGCTGTATGGCGTCCTTGGCCAGATCGATGCTTCCATAGCCGGTCATCAGTATCACGAAGGAATCAGGATACTTGCCCATGAATATCGAGGCAAGTTCAAGTCCGTTAATACCGGGCATCAACACATCGATGAGGACGAGGCTGAAAGGAGTTTCCGATGCCTTTCGCAGAGCCTCGCTTCCGCTGAGCGCCTCCACAACCTCGTAGCCTAAGCCTTCCAGGAGTTCCCTGATCAGGTTCAGCATGTCCTGTTCATCATCGACGATCAGAATGCGGTCCATATCATGTATCCAGCAAAATCCTGTTCAGATAGGAAAGGCATCGGGTTCCATTTTCGAGTCACCAGTCCTTCAGCGGCATGCGGCAAAGACACACATGTATTATTGCATGCGGCGGGCGGAGATGTCAAAGACCGCCGGCAACGCCCATCGGTCCTTTCCTGTGATTGACAAACCTCGCTGCCAGTCGGTATTGTCCTTCGGGAAGTTTGCCGATGAGGCGGAATTCGTGATTCGCTACTTCCGGGGAAGGTCAGAATGTCAGCTGCCATACCATTACTGTTGACGTTGCCTGCGGACCTTCAGGCGGAGCCTGGCCATGGCTAGGGTGGACAAGCTTCTGGGCATTCTCAGGAAGAATGGCGGGTCGGACCTTCACATATCCCCTGAGAATCCCCCGATAGTGCGGATATCCGGCGACCTCTTCCCTCTGGGCGAGAGGAAGATGCAGCTTGAAGAAACCGGTTCGCTACTGCTGGAGATAATGACCGAATCCCAGAGGAAGGACTTCGAGAGAACCAGCGACGTCGATTTCGCGTACGAGGTCGCGGAACTTGATTCCCGGTTCAGGGTGAACGTTTTTCTGGGCTACCGCGGAATCAGTGGCGTCTTCCGCCTGATCCCCAACGAAATCCTTTCCATCAGTGAACTGAAACTGCCCCAGGTGGTGCTGGAATTCACCAGGTTCTCCAAGGGCCTGGTCCTGGTCACCGGGCCCACCGGAAGCGGGAAGTCCACCACGCTGGCTTCCATCATCGACCATATTAACAGTAACAGCAAGAGCCATATCATTACCATCGAGGACCCTATAGAATTCGTTCACGCCAGCAAGGCCGGCCTGGTCAATCAGAGGGAGGTGGGGAATCATACGAAGTCGTTCGCAGCGGCGTTGAGGGCCTCTCTTCGGGAAGACCCCGACATCATCCTGGTAGGCGAGATGAGGGACCTGGAAACCATCGAGCTGGCCATTACCGCAGCCGAGACGGGGCACCTGGTGTTCGGGACCCTTCATACCAGTAGCGCCGCGAAAACGGTGGACAGGATAATTAATGTATTTCCCACCGACCAGCAGGAACAGATAAGAACCATGCTGGCCGAATCAATTCTGGGCGTTGTGGCCCAGCAGCTGGTCCGTACCGTGGATGGGAAACGCCGGGCCGCCGTGGAGATACTCTTCGTCACAGCCGCCGTTTCCAACCTCATCCGGGAGGGTAAGACCTACCAGATACCTTCGGTCATTCAGACCGGCAGGGATCGAGGAATGCAACTGATGGACCAGGACCTTCTGGAGTTCGTCAAGAGGAAGATCATTGCTGTGGAGGAAGCTCACAGGTACGCTGCCGACAAGAGGTTGTTCCCAATAGATAAAGAGGGTCTGCTATACAGATGAGCGATGTAAGGATAGATATGGCAACCAGAGAGGTGGAGTTCGTCCTGACCGACGGGTCTGAACTCAAAGGCCAGGTCTACGTCAGTATGCACTCCAAAAGCGGGGCCGGCATTCAGAGAATAGACGAGCTGCTCAGCGTGGGTGACCAGTTCCTGCCTTTCCGGAGTTCGGATGGATTCCTTCTGCTGAACAGATCCCGGGTGATGCTGGCAAGGGTAAGCCTGGAGGAGAACACCGGTGAACTGGCCAGAATGGGCGAAAAGTACCGGGTGAAGATGACGACTATTCTGGGTACGACTATCACGGCGGAGATATTTGTGAATCTTCCCAAGGATTACCAGAGAGTGAAGGACTACCTGAACCATCCGGTGAAATACTTTACATGCTTCACCGAGGAACACGTCCTCTATGTCAACCGGGAATTCATCCTCCTAGTGGAGGACTAGTTCGGCCTCCTTCTATATCGAGGCTCTAGGACGAAGGTAGAGCCTGGCGCTTCCCGGGAGTTCGCTTACGATTAAGAACGCAATCTTCTCATTAACCACTGAATGAACCAAACGCAAGCTGGTAAGCGCATGGGGTTAAGAAGTATGAGCTGGTTATTCAGATTATTGGGTAAATAACAGGAAAGAAACAATAATGGCAGGACTCATAAGTATCGTCAGTATGTTGGTCGGGGCAATCGGTATATTTTTAGGATTCTTCTATCTTTCAAGTGATCCGCTTACATCCCTTAATATAGTGACCATCACCACAGTAGGCATTGTAGGGACTCTAGCTTTTATCCGCCATGTCATTCTTCATAAGTCAGATGCTAATAGACTTGGCTGGGAGACAGAAAGACCGGATTGGATGTTTGAAGTCGGTTTTGCAAACCTTGCTTTTGGTTTCATGGGATTTCTTTCGGTCCTTGCCGTAGGGGGAAACCATGCCCAAGTAGTTGTGCTCTTCGGTTATGCACTGTGCCTATTCCAAGCGGCTGGCTTACATGGGTATCGGTATTTTACGGACGAGAAAAAACCATCGGCCCGACTCTGGCGCAGTTGCATCGCTACACTTCTCTATGTGGGGATGATGGTTTTCTTTG
Source organism: Candidatus Aegiribacteria sp. MLS_C (assembly GCA_002030045.1). Lineage (GTDB taxonomy): Bacteria > Fermentibacterota > Fermentibacteria > Fermentibacterales > JCC-6 > Aegiribacteria. Next base: position 8,509 of record LQBI01000011.1, read on the forward strand.
GCCTTCATGCGCTTCTGATGCGATGAGTTTTCGCTTGACTTGATGGATGAATCTCCAGCGACTGATTTCAGAACTTGAAGAAACGGAAAACGACTCAACAACCGAGTGGACACGTGCGCAAGTAAGCCGCGCCGCTTCGCTCTGCGGCTCATTTGCGCCGGTCATTCGTGACATCTGCTGCTATGAGCAGTGGCTTGCTGAGGATGTTTACTTCACCGAGGGCAGGGAAGTGCAGCTTCATCACCTCTACAGGGCTCTGGATCTCCTTGATCGTCACAAGGATGAGATCGAGGAAGCGGTTTACTGGCGTATAGGTGATCTTCTGAACCTTGATGCAGATCTGATCTTCTATGACACTACCAGCGTCTACTTCGAGATAGATAAAGAGGATTATCTCAAGAGACGGGGTCACAGCAAGGATGGGAAGGGTGACCGCCCTCAGATAGTGGTTGGTCTTGCTGTAACCAGGGATGGGATCCCCGTGAAATCCTGGGTGTTCCCCGGCAATGCCGCCGATGTATCCACTATCGAGCATGTGAAGAATGATCTTCGGGGCTGGAAGCTGAACCGTTGTATCTTTTGTTACCGATGCCGGAATAAGCAGCGAGGAGAATCTTCATACTCTCTCCATGGGCGGCGGTCATTACATCACGGCCATGTCCTGCATCATAGGTTCAGAGGTGGTTAACGAAGTTCTCTCCAGAAGAGAGCGCTACAAGCGTGTAGCTGGTGCCCATCCAGCATTACCTATCACGTTGTAATAGATACATAGGGCCTACTGAACATAGGATATCTATTTACACTGCATAGAGATAGATATATATTACAGGTGCATTGATGCACGGATAATACCGTATAATGTCTAAAACCCTTGCACCTGGAGAGAGCATTGTACAAGCACAAAAGTCATCAGTTGGAATTCGTTGAATTCAAAAGCCCTTTCGGAGAACATCTCAGGGCTGACAATCGCTGGGTGAGACTGTCGGAAGTCATTCCCTGGGCGCTCATCGAAGAGAAGTACAGGGAGAGTTTGAGCAGCCCTACCCGAGGACAGAAGGCCTGTTCATCCCGTGTGGCTTTCGGTGCCATGAACATCAAGGAACAGATAGGTCTCACAGATGAGGATACGGTTCTTCGCATACAGGAGAACCCGTACCTTCAGTACTTCCTCGGGTTCCCCGAGTATCGGATGGATCCTCACGGCCCGACCAGGGGCCGTCTTTGGGCCACTTTGCTGGAACCGAGGTGTTACCGGATGCCGCTTTCATGGGAAGCAGCAGGAATTCTCTGAGGCGCGAGAGCAGTTCCAGGAATCCAGGCGCATCTTCGTCGAGGCCGCTCTTTCGAACGAATGCTGTCCACTGGACCAGTTTTACTTCATCGCGGCCGAAATCATCGCTCAGGGCCAGCGGCGTTTTGATGGGGATGTCGGTTTTTCGTCTCTTGAAAGTCGCCTTCATTGCACGGACAAGTGTATTGCCATCGAAAGAGAAGTCGCGGGCCAGCACGTACAGGTCATAGAAATCCTTCATCCGACTATTGGCAATGCCCAACATGACCATGGCATGGAACTTCTCGGCGACAACCGTTTCCCGTGGGCATGCCCGAATGCTCGGGGCGGGAAAATCCAAGAGCGTGGGATAACGGGTCTTCTTTGCCCTGGGCGTGACGACGTCGCCGAATCCTACGTCGACCTGTACGGAAATGCGGGTCTTGCCAAGGAAGGCGGTTAGCGTAACGCGCTGTCCCTGGTATTCCTGTCCCTCGCGGATGGGCACAGCCGCCACGGTGTCGGCATCAAAGACAAGACCATCGGGCTCAACGCCTACACCGCAGACCTTGCGGAATACTTCCGCGAGTCGTTCGCTGGAATCGTCACCATAGCCGAGGAAGTCCATATCCAACGTTGGCCTGTAGGTTTTGCCCGTCCAAACCATGAACAGCATGGCACCCTTGAGTATGAACTCTCCCGCATACTCCGAAACGGAAAGGCGATAGAGAAGACGTTCCGTAGCGTAGCGCGTCCATACGAAATTCGGATCGTCTCCGGTATTACGGATGATGTTCAGAAGTCGCTGACGAACGGATGCCGCGATGTTCGACGGGGTGTGCCTGGTCATACGGTCGCTTCCATATACGGGCGCATGGTTTTCGTTACCCGACAAACCTTCGCGTACTTCCAAAGCTCGTCGGTTGAGCACTTGCGGCCATGCAGAACGTCACGCAGTGCCTCGAGCGCAACATCAATCCCGATCTTATTCCGGTACTTGAAGCAATCCGCGATGGTCTTAGCCGGGCTGTAGATTTTCACCTGAACACCTTCGATGGTGTGTTCTTCAACGCCTTCGGTAAGTGCTTTGCCTGAGAAACGAACGATCCGTGTTTTCGGATGAGTGATTCGCGGGCGTGCCGCTCTTCTGTCAAGGGCCATCCAGACTTCGTGGGGAGCCTGCGTCCCTATCTCGTGAAAACGAAGGGAAGAGAGCAGGCATATCACTCCCTTGGGAGCGGTCTTTGCCACCTGCACCAGACCGTGATGAACCGTTATATCGGCATTCGGTAGGCTATAGAGTCCGTGACCCACTCGCACGAGTTCTCCTTTGGCGCACAGCTGCCTCAGGTACTCATGGTGAATACCGTGAGAACGCACCTCTGCGGTACTCACAACGCCCGATTGGCGAGCAAGCTCCAGTATCCTCTCTTTCTTTCCACCACGGTTCTTCATATGCGTAATTATAGACATTTATCAATAAATGTCAAGGATTATGCAAAATACATCTTGAGCTGCCTTGGTCTTCTCCTTGCTTGTTCCTTGCCATTTCTTCAAATCCGCCGAGGTGCGCGCAACTCCGAAGGCAATCCCACCGAGCTCTCGCAGGTCGTAACCGTGCCCAGAGGCGTCGAGTTCAGAAGCCGCGTCAGGTCGGCGGGCTTGAGTTGTCTGGGGTCAATCGTCACGGTTCGCCAACTCCCTCGCCAGCCATGCGGCATAATGAAACAGGCTGATGCTCCCGTCGGTGTTGACGGGCGCGCCTGCTTTGATGTCGCAGCGGATCATATCCCCTTCATCCGGTTACGTGCGGCGAGGCATATGAAAGCCGGGGTCAGCAAGACTATGGTGCATCCCGCTGATGAAAAAATGGAGAATGGAAAGTACCCGATTTGCGCGTACTACACAATGGCTCCCAGTTCGATATCGGTTAACGAACTGCTGAAGAAACAGGCCGGAAAACTACCACATTATCCAGTTCCTGTATACCTGTTGGCCCGGATGGCCGTTAATTCGGAATGTCAGGGTAAGGGTCTTGGAAAGATCACACGTATCAAAGTGCTGGAGTACATGTCGGGAATCTGCGAGAGTATGCCTGCCTGGGCTGTGATAGTCGATTGTCTGAATTCTGGCACATCCAGTTTCTACTCAAAATATGGTTTTAAGTACCTTTTCGACTATAACGGCAAGGAACGCATATTCCTGCCAATGAAGACAGTTTTAAGTTTGTTTGGCTCAAAGCAGTAAACGCTTCGGCTAATGACGGAGAGCTTTCCATACTCATGTTGCGATATCAGCTTCCACCCAGTTACGAAGTATTTCAGGGAACAGCTTCACCTTCTGAACTTCCTTCCGGTCCGGGAGGAAAGGCGCCAGATCGGATGCCAGGCGTTGGATGTCGCGTTGGGACAGCTTTCTGTTGATTCTATTTGCCAGTTCCCGCCTGTTATCCGTGCCCTGCTTCTGAAGAAGGTATCGCATGTCCGGTTCGGTTCTGCCGAAAAGGTAGACCGAGTCGTACAGATCCCTGGCCATTACTCTGCTCCTCTCCAGGATCGCATTCAGCTTCTGCGCCAGGACAAGGCTGTCCGGAGCGACCGGAATGGTAGCGGTTATGTCGAAACGATTGAGTATTCTTATCTCCGGGCTGTAGCTGTAGTTCTGCGATCCCGCGTCTATCTTAAGTCTCAGTACCTCATCCCCGCGGGCGGTGAGTTCCCATTCCTGAAGTATTCCCGTGAATCTGACCGTTCCCATGAACGCGCCGGGCCTCTTTGCCGAAACTTCGCACTCCACACCCTCCAGCTCGAATTCCTTCCCGACGGTGTCCATCAGTTCCGTGAACCGCTGAAAGGAAACATCGATGGAATCGAAATCGAGATCCTCTGAAAACCTTCTGGTGCCGTAGAAAATCCGAAGAGCAGTACCGCCAATGGAAACAAGACCCTTCGAGAGGACCGAGCCATAGATGTATCCCAGGATTTTACACTGAAGGTATTCGGTGAGCATTGCTCTCCTGAAACCCTTCGGAATACCGGAAAACGCCGAATATACAAGTTCAGGATCCAGCATGTTCAACTACCTCCAGCAGCATGTGACACCTCTTCAGCAGCATTCTGTTCTGGAATCTCCCGGCAGTTTCCAGAAGGTCACCGGTTATGGGTCCCAGTCGTTCTCCGTTCAGTCTCAGTTCGATGAAATCCCCCGGCGTCCTCAGATCCTGCCTTAGGTAGAGCAGGTCGATTATCGCCCTTTCCGGCCGCGCGATCATGAACTTTCCGCGTTGTGTTTCCTCAATGCTATAGCCGAACCAGTAGCCGGGCTTCACCGTTCTGTAGATGAATTCGCCGATCTCGGAGGAAATCGTCCTTGTCTTCCTGGTGGTTACCGAGGTTACCGCGAGCGGGGTTTCCGGAATGAGTCCATACCATGCCAGTGCCGATTCCAGCGATACAAAAGAAGGGGTGTACAACCTTGAGGCAATTGCGAAAAGGTCCTGTTCTGTTTCGATGGAACCGGCAAGTACATAGAATCCAGGCGCAACCATGTTTATGTATCCGCTCTTTCTCCACCTGTAGATTGTCTCTCTGCGCAGACCGGGCAGGGCGGTTTCAAGGTCGGCAAGAGAAACTACCGGCAGTTTCTCCGCAAGCCTTCTGAACTCCTGAAAACGAGCCATATCATTTCCATTCTATTACAAACATGTCATATTATAGAAATGGATAATCGTTGAAGCAATAACGAACTTACCGGGGCCTTCCTCGAGTACTTGGAGACCACCTGCTCTATGGTCGCCACTTCCCGGGGCCTGTCGATCTCCCCGGTAACGTAGTGCTCTACTCCATGAGGGGAGGCGATATCGTACCGCAGGTCCCTGCTGAGGGGTCCCAGGTACTGCCTCTGCTCATCTATCAGGGCATCGAGATCGTCCAGCATCTCCAGGGTTCAGGCCTTCTGCAGGACGTTGTAGAGCTGCCTGACGTTGCCGGGCCAGTCGTACTCCATCAGAAGCTGTTCCTGCTCCTTGGTTAACAGCGGCAGCTCCATGTCGTGCTATTTCTCCAGGACGCGTCTTACTGAACCCGCAAGGTAGGTTATATCCTCCCGGCGCTGTCCGAGCGGCGGTATCCGGATGATCAAAGCGCCAAGGCGGAAGAACAGGTCGGCTCTGAACTTCTTCTCTGCAATCATCTGTGGTAGGTCTCAGTTGGTGGCGGAAATTATTCTGAAGAGCCTTGCTACGATGGGCGGGATTTTGTATTTCTGTCCAGCCAAGGCGTGCACCCGCATTTCAAATAGAAGTGCCGGTGGCAGGAGCTTCATGCGACTGTCTGATTCGACCATACCACGCCATATGATTGTGTGTCCAGCGATCCGTTCTTTAAACCCGGGAAGGGCTCTGATGAAGATATTTGAATTCCGCATATCTCTGAGAGATGTGGAACCTGAGATATGGAGAAGGATCCAGATAAGGTCTGACAGCAGTTTCTGGTATCTCCACTGTGCCATTCAGGATGCCATGGGATGGCTGAACGGTCATCTGCATTGTTTCAGGGTTCCTGCTGCCGGTCCGGGCGGGCGGATCGAGATCGGCATACCAGACCCTGAAGGTTTTGATTCTGTTGAGATCCTGCCGGCATGGAACATTCGTATAGATGAGTATTTCACCAGAGAGGGTGACCGTGCTGAATACGATTACGATTTCGGGGACGGATGGGAGCATGACCTGATTCTCGAGAGAATACTTGAAGCTGAGGAAGGAGCCAGGTATCCGCGCTGCATAGACGGAGCAAGGAGTTGTCCACCCGAGGACTGCGGAGGTCCTCTGGGTTATGAACGCCTGCTGAAGATTGTCTCGAATGATGAGCATGAGGAGCATGAGAGCATGATGGAATGGCTGGGAGGAACATTCGATCCCGAGGCTTTCTCTGTTGATGATGTGTATTTCCTGGATCCGGAGTCTGCTCTATCTGATGCACTTGCTGAATACGATGACGATCATCCGGCAGCCGTCGTGACCCTTCCTGCGCCCGGAGCCGGCAGTATCGATGATCTTGATGACATCGGGGACATTCTTCATAAACTTACATACTACAGGGGCGAATTCCAGAAGTATGCTCTGAAGGCGGCTGTTGCGAGAAAGGATGAGATAACACCCCGTCTTCTGGAAATTCTCGAGGAGTTCATCTCAGAACCGGAAATCTATATCGAAGATGAGGACAGGGTGCTTCATCTTCATGTTCTTCTCCTCCTTGCACAGTTCAGGGAGACCAGGGCATACCCAATGGTCATGGAGGTATGCAGGTTTCCGAAGGATTATCTGGATACTCTGCTCGGAGATTTCATGCCCGAGTATCTGGATCGTATCATTGCTTCGGTCTTCGACGGTGACCTGGACAGGATAAAATCCGTAATTGAAGACGCCTCGCTGGAAGAGTATGCAAGGGCTTCGGCCCTGACCTCGCTCCAGATTCTGGTGCATACGGGAGTGCTGAGCAGGTCCGAAGTGACAGATTATTACATTCGGCTCTTCCGGGGCGGCCTGGAGAAGGATTATTCGTTCATTTGGGACGAACTGGCAAACGAAGCGGTTGATCTGCACGCGGTAGAACTTGCGGATGACATCCGCGAGAAGTTCGAAGCAGGTTTCCTGGATCCTTCCTACATGACTCCGTCGGATGCGAATATGGAACTGGCACTGCCTCTGGAAGAAGCAATGGCAAGAGCGAAAGACCATTGCCGGGGGCTGATTGATGACGCGGTCTCCATCCTGGATGACTGGCTTCATCCCGATGTTGAATTCACCCGGCATCCCGTACTGGAAGAGCTACTGGAATCCTCGGAAGAGTATTACCGTGACGGCCGTGTATTGAAGAGGGTGGAACCCAAGGTGGGCAGGAACGATCCCTGTCCCTGCGGCAGCGGGAAGAAGTACAAGAAATGCTGCGGGAAGTGAGATGTTGTTCTGAGCATTGGCCATTAGGTTCCCACTCGATGTTAATGCAGGAAGCATTCAGATACTGAAAGCATCGAACAGAAATACATAGAACATTTCGATCCCCAGGCTAGCGTCTGAATGTTGATAGCCACATTCAGATACTGGATCATGATGATATTTACTTATCCCTTAAAGGGAACAATAATTCCCAATATGGGAAAGATACTGATACAGGAATCTGCGGGAGCGCTGTTCGGCAAGGTCAGGAGGAGGCTGCTCACTCTTCTTCTGCTTGACCCTGACGAGTCGTTCAATTTCCGGGAGATAAGGGACAAGGTGGAGTCCGGCTCGGGAGCGGTTCACCGTGAAATCGCTAATCTGGTTGAAGCGGGTATACTTACGCGGCGTGAGATGGGCAATCAGACCAGGTATCAGGCGAACAGGGATTCTGCCATCTTCAGCGAACTCCGTTCACTGTTCCTGAAGACCTCCGGTGTTCCTGAATTGTTACGTAAGGCTCTGAAGCCGATTAATGGAAGAACAAGCCTTGCTTTCATATTCGGAAGCTATGCTGAAGGAACGTTGGGTACCGGAAGTGATATTGATCTGATGGTTGTTGGTGATGTGGGTTTCAGTGAAGTAGCTGTAGCACTTCAGGCGGTCCAGAACGAGATAGGCAGAGAGATCAATCCTGCGGTCTATTCTCCTGCATCCCTGAAGGAGAGGAAGGAAACCGGGTTCATCATGGGGGTACTCCAGGGAGAGAAGATATTCCTGAAGGGAGGGATGGATGAGCTTGAAGAAATGGTTGGATAACGGATACCTGAAAAAAGCAAAGCCCACGAAACGGGACATAGATGCCAAGTTCGGTGTGGCCCGTCGTGATCTGGAAGATGCTTCCACCACTGAGATCAGCGATGATTCCCGCTATAGATTGGCCTATGAAGCCATGCTAGTGGTAGCACAGGCCATGCTATTGGCTGATGGATACAGACCTGCTTCGCAAGGCAGTCACTACTCCTCGATAGAGAGCCTCGAACACACCATGGGTGAAAGCAGGGAGAAGATAGAGTAGAGTGCGTTCGAGTGGTGTCCGAAGGGTTGTCTAGAAGTTAAGACCAACGCATCTTTGGCAAGTTCACTGAAAACTGTCTAATCCTCGCGGAGGCATTCCATTGGCCAAGGAGAATACCACACACCTGGATCGGCTTTGCAAGAAGCTGGAGGATAGGGACAACCATCCTGATCATCGAACAGGCTGGAAATGATTGTCAGACTTACCGCCAGGCTTGCTGAGAAGATCGATGAACCGCTGGAAGAATCGCTTCCTTTGGAGAATAATCCCTTTGCCGATTGGACAGCCCGTCTGTTCAGGGTCGAGCGTGTTGAGCACATTCTGATCACGAACACAGCTTCGCTCTATTCGACCATTATATACGGCCGGGGTATCAGATCCTGGGATGTTCTGTATAAACGGATGCTTCACGCTTTACGAGAGTTTCTTGCGGATGGGGGGCATCGGACGATCTATGATCTGCTTATCGTGCCTTCGATCAGTGAGATCAGGTTCTGCAAGGCGCTCAATAGAAACGTGACCGGTTCCATGAACGACCTGGTGTTCATGGCCGGGCAGTATCTGGCAGACGGGATGATGAGCCTGACCGATGCTTCCATCAGACTAAACGAAATGCCGTTGTCCTATCTGGATCATAGCTCTCCGAAGACGGCGTTCGATCAGATGAGAATCGACTGAAGTCAGTGTTATCCGGTACTTGGAACTGGCTGCGGTATCATGCTGGAATGTGGCGGGGAGTATCGCAGCGCCCTGTCAGCTGCTGAAGCCAATAATGGATGGTGTATCCTGGTTGGAGGAAGCCGACAGGCACATCGTCAGAATTACCCTTCGCATGACTGACAGGGCTTTCCCAGGACGGATTGAGTCCTGGAGCAATTCCGAGTATGGTTCCCGGGCAGGTTCAGTCTGTCAATCGGAGGAGTGGGAGACCGATGGAAGTAGATGAGATACTGGATGCACTTAGGTACTATAGAGGCAGTTACCCAAGGGAAGCCATGGATGATGAGGTAAACCTCACGGGGCGATGGGCGTGCTTCAATGAAGACGGCCCCTGGTTGCCTTAAGGACGGAACGGAAGGAAAGGGAGACCCGGGCAGGACCATGAGTGGAGTCCTGAGGAAACAGCTGGAAGTCGATAGGAGGACGCTGCGGCAGAACGCCTCCCTGGCCATTCGGGATGTGTACGACGCGATCGTTGAACTGGTGACCAATGCCGATGACAGGTACCAGGTACTCGAATGCTCCGGGCGGATCGAGATCGAGGTGGACAGGCGCAAGGGGGAACCGAGCCTGCTCAGGGTAAGGGATTTCGCCGACGGCATGACGGCGGAGGTCATGGACAGGAAGCTTTCGAGAATGGGCGGCAGGGTAAGCGGCCTGGAGAGCGGGAAGTCGGTCCGTGGCACGAATTCGAGAGGGGCCAAGGATGTGGCCGCGCTTGGTCTCGTGCGTTTCGAGTCGATAGCTGGCGACGGTTTCTACCACCGTTGCGAGATCGATCCACAGTTCGAGTTTTCCCTCTGGGAGTCGGTGAAGGCCGGAGCGAAGCACCGCAAGGCTATGGGGATAGCCAGGGGAACCGGCACTCTCGTGACTCTGGAAGTGGAGAGGAAGAACCGCATCCCATGGCACGATACCATGGTGAAGCATCTCGGCAGGCTCGTTCCCCTGAGGGACATCCTGCTGGATCCTTCAAGGGAGGTCGTCCTGAGAGATACCGGCAAGAACCGGAAGGACGTGATAGAGCCTCCCCACGTAGAGGGAGTGGACAGAGTAAAGATATCGTTCCCTGTCCCCGGTTATTCTGAGGCGAAGGCCAAGCTCGTTGTTCGCCGGGCGAAAAAGCGTTTCGAGAGGGAGGCGCCGAAGTTCAGGCTGGGGGGGATACTCATCCAGTCCAGGCATGCGATCCATGAAGCAACACTTTTCGATCCCGCGTTCGAGAACGATCCCAACGCGCTCTGGTTCTTCGGCAAGCTCAGGTGCGAGTACATAGACGAACTGTGGAACCAGTACGACGAACTCTACGCGAAGGGTATCGAGCACGATGAGGACAATCCGTGCCCCGTGATCGATCCTTCGCGCAGGACCGGCCTGACCAGGGAACACCCCTTCGTGCAGGCGCTGTTCGACCAGGTCCTGAACCGGCTGAGGCCTCTGGTGGAGGAGGAGAGAAGGAGGGAGGAGAGACGCAGGACCCAGGTCGAGAGCGAGGAGACGAGAAAGAGGCTGGACGCTCTGGAAAAGGCGGCGACGGATTTCATGATGGAGTTCGCCGAGGAGGAGGAACCCTCCAGGGACCCGGACAGCAGGAAAGCCGAAAGCAAGTTCGTGGAGAACGGTTTCATACTCTACCCGCCATTCGCGCAGATTGTCGTGGGCGACAGTCAGAAGTTCTGGTTCAACGTGAACCAGAAAGCCTTTCCCGAGATAGGCGAGGGTACTTCTATCGAGATCAACTGCGTCACTCCGGATCTCGTCTCCGAGAAGACCGCCTGTGAACTCTCCGGGCATCCCAGGCAGGATGACGTCGTCAGGGCGGTTTGGAGCGTCAAAGCTCAGAATGTAATAGATGCCACCGGACTTGAAGTGCGGGTAGGCCCGATATACGCTTCCAGTGTTGTTGAAGTGCTGGCCAGCGAGGCGGAAAGATACAGGGACATAGATTCCCTGCGGTTCCAGAAGAAGCAGTACAGAATGAGGACCGATACCGGAAGGAAGAGGATACGGCTCTTCGCGCCCATGGAACTGGTTCAGGACAATGCGAGTGTCGAACTGGACATAACGGGGAATTCCTTCGAGGTACGGGGACAGCACATTTTCAGGCATGAATCGGAACTGGGGATCGCTGTCTGCAAGATCTCCATCGTATCCGACGGTACCGAGGCATCCGAGACCATAACCGCGAGAGCGGGCGGTCAGACCGCATCCGCTGAACTGGTGAGCTACCAGCCCCTGGGCGCGGGGCTGGAGATACGCATAGAGGATTCGGACATGGGGGATTTCCGTTACAGGTGGAAGCAGAACGTGCTGGAGATAGCGGCAGGCCACCCGTCGCTGAGGCGGTATCTGGGGTCGAAGAAGGACAACTATCCCGGCCAGGACGAGAAGCACTTCAGGCTCCTGATAGCCGAGATAGTGGCCGAGGCAGTGTGTTCCCAGATAGTCTCCAGGAATGTGGAGATGAACCCGGGAGCATACGTCAGCGCCGGATGGGACGTCCTCTATTCCGAGTACTCACATCTCATGACCAGATTCCTGCCTGTCACCCACAAGCTGCAGTGTCCCTCCGGCGAGCTGTGAAGGGTCGGTCGGACCGGAACGCTGAGGGTAGATAATTCCAGGCAATCCTCATCCATTGCATTATGTTAACATATGTGTTATTTATCTGCAATGAAATTTGAAGAACTGCTGCAGATCGTCAGGAATGAGCCGGTCTTCTCCACGGGTATCCTGCTGGCGGGGGATACCACAGCGGAGAATGCCAGGGCTCGGCTCTCCAGGTGGGTGAGGGAAGGCAGGGTCATCAGCCTCAGGAGGGGCTGCTATGCGCTTGCCGAACCTTATGCGGATACTCCTCCCCATCCATTCCTGGTGGCCAACGCCATGGAGCTGGGGTCGTATGTCAGCTGCCAGACTGCCCTGGCATGGCATGGGCTGGTTCCGGAGACGATCGGGGCTGTGACTTCCATTACACCGGGCAGGCCTTCCGTAGTAAGGAACGAACTGGGCACCTTCATTTACCGTCACATGCGGCGGGAACTCCTTGCAGGCTACAGGAGAGAGACCCTGCCTGGAGGCAGGAAGGCAAGGGTAGCTTCGCCAGAAAAGGCTCTGCTGGACCTTATTTACCTGGAGCCGGGAGGGTACTCCCCGGAATACCTGGAGGAGCTGAGGCTCCAGAACACCGATATTCTATCCCAGGAATCTCTGGAGGAACTGGTGGAGATGTGGGACAGGCCAAGGATGAGAAGGGCACTGGAGAATCTGCGCCCTTATCTGTCGGGAAGCAGGAGGAAAACATGAAGGAGGAACTCAGGAGCATCGTCGAGGCGGCTCCTTCGGTTCTTGCCGGTATGAACCTGACCCGCGAGTACCTGCAGTCCCGGATCCTGCTACTGATGCAGGAAGCAGGGGCCATGATCCCCCTGGCCTTCTGCGGGGGGACCGCTCTGAGATTCCTGTACGGGCTTCCCCGGTTCTCGGAGGACCTGGATTTCTCCATGGAAAAGCGCATGGAGGAAGACGGACTTCGGTCAATTGTCGACAGGGTTGAGAGGGGGCTTTCCCGCCAGGGATACGATGTGCACGTGATTAGCAGGAATGTATCGGCGGTGGAGAGCCATCTCATCAGGTTTCCCGGGCTACCCTACGAGCTGGGTCTTGCAGCCAGACAGTCGCAGATAATGTCAATCAAGATCGAGGTGGACACCGATCCTCCGGAGGGGGCGGTACTGGAGTTAAGCATAGTCCGCAGGTTCGCCGTCATGCGGCTGCAGCACCATGACAGGGCATCCCTTCTTGCCGGCAAGCTCCACGCGGTGCTCTCGAGAAGCTACCCCAAGGGCAGGGATTACTACGACCTTCTATGGTACCTGACCTCGGAAGGCTGGCCGGGTCCCAACATGAGCATGCTCCGGAACGCACTTCGCCAGACCGGCTGGAGCGGCGGGGAGCTGGATTCGATGGACCTGCGAGCAATGCTCGAGGAGAAGTTCCTCTCGGTTGACTGGACGGCGGTCCGAAGAGATATCGAACCCTTCCTCGAGCATCCTTCCGAGGCGGAATACCTGAACGGGAAGGACATGACGGGGCTGCTTGCGGATTCCGGCTTGTTCTAGAGACAGCTGCATCATGAATGTTTCGACCGGATGGAGCGCCGGAAACGGCGATCTACGGACGATACTTCCATTCTGCGGAAGTATCTGACCGGAAACCGCAACCTGTTCTTTCTCTTCTGCCGCCAGGGTCCCCGGCGAATACCTGTTTGCACCATCCGCTGCCGGGTTTATCTTTGTCTGAAGGCATGGATACGGACCATTCGGAGGGGTCATGAAAGCATACAGGCACTTCATCATCGGAGTTACCGGCCGCATCGAACTCAACGAACTGACTCGCAGGATGGCGGAGCGGCATCCCGGGATATCCGCGGAGGATTCCGCCCTGCAGGACGCAATTCCGTGCAGGGTGTTCAGTCCCGTATCCGGGGGCACGCTTACTGTCGCTGGCACTGAGATCGATTTCCGCATGGACCTTTACGTTATGCATCACGGGGTGTTCATGTTCGAGGTGGCCATGGAGGCGGAACAGCTGCCGGAGATGGTCACCGGCGGGAACTTCATGCTGGAGCAGGTGGGCATATCCGCCGGAGGGGTTCATTCCGAGAACCCTCTCATGATGCACGGCTGGATGTTCCTGTTCAACCTGCTGGATTTCGAGGAGGTCATTTCCAGGCTGGGGGAGGTGGGCTCATTCAGGGAGGAGAGCCAGAGGGAGACCCACGACGCCATTCTGGAGACGGCTCTGATAGATTCCTGCTACCTGGGTGACCAGAACTACCTGCAAACCCGGAGGGGCGTGAGCGAGTCGGTCCTTCTGGTGGGTGGTGCCGGAGAACTGGAACCGCCGGAGGATGCTGTAGAGGTGTACCGGGGCGGGTCGGTGGTTCGCATGATCGACAATGTCTTCTCCGCTCCGGAGGAGGATGAGGGATTCCTGGACCTGATGAGGTTCCTGCTCTACCGCGAGAACGTCATTGGTGTCTTCAACAAGACGATGTCCGACTGGCTCTCGTCCGTGAGCGAGCAGTCCAGGTACATCAGGGACAACATAGGGGAGACCAACAAGGTCTACTGGAGCAGGCTGAAGAGAAGGCTCGAGGTCTGGGACCTGAACTTCCTCGATACGTTCGCCTCGGCCAATGCAGTTATCAACTCCCTGGAGAGCGTGGAACCGGCGGGTCTGCAGCCGCCGTATTCGGAGACGGTCCGAGAAGAATACGAAAGGAGCAGGAAACTCCTGCTCCGCAACATGGATTCGCTTAAGTACTCCATCTCCAACCTGAGGACTCCCTGCGAGGCCCACGATGAGGATCTGCTGCAGAAGGAGACCGAGAAAGTCAACGAGCGAATAATGCTCCTCTCGTTCCTGGCCATGTCCATACCGCTCCTGGGGGCCGTCCTGGCGCCGGGGATAGCAACCTCCACGAAACTGGTGGCTGCAGCGGTCCTGTTCACACTTCCGGCCGCCTACGCCTACTTCAGGAGACTGCAGAAGAAGAAGGGCCACAGGAAGGCGACGGCAAGCTACCTCCTGAACCAGAAGAGGAAACTGGAGGAGGAGATAGAAAACAGCAGGAAGACCCTGGACGGCATCATCAACCAGGAGGAACTCGATGAGAAGACCAGGTCCCAGGCGGTCGAGTTCGTAAGGAAGACACTTGCAGCTTCGGAAAAATACCTCGGTGAGCTGGAACGGGAGATCGAGAAATACGACTGACCGGGCTGAATCCTCGCGGTGAGCGGAGCACATCGGTTGGTCTTCATTGCTCTTCGCCTAAGCGTGGAATGTAAGCATGGCCGTTACCAGAGGGTTGCCGGTTTTACGGAATCCGCTTCTTTCTGTCCCCGCTGCATGGACCGGCAACCATAGTTCTGATGCGGATCCATATTGAGACATAGTAATATTTAAGGAGATGCACCTTCATTCTTGGGATTTCTTGATGATGAGCACACAGTACGGAAGCATCGAATTTATACAGTCTGTTATGCCTATGCTTCTCCAGTGGTATCCCAGTGAGCCGGCAGGGGTACATCCTCCGCCGCGCAGACCGAGGCGACAAGCCTGTCATGGAGTTCCGCGAGACCTTTCAGTGAATCTCTGTCAAGTTTCAGGTCCGATGCGATGGTGAGTGCCTCGGTATAGCATTCAAGAGCTTTGCCCGTATCAACATCAATGCTGATAAGCAGACATCCGAGGTTGGCCAGCACGTTGGCGACTTCCTTCAGGTTCTTTGTCTCCCTGTCCACTTCGAGCGCCATCTCGTAATGACTGTGCGCCGTGTCATAGCGTTCCAGCTTCATATATGCGTTGCCAAGGTTACCCAGTATTATCCCTTCACTGATCCTGTTCCCGACCTCGCGATGTATTTTCAGGGCTTGCAGGTAGTTTTCGACAGCTTCGTCAGTTGATCCCTTTTCGGCGTAGAGGACACCGAGATTGCCAAGAATGCTACCCTCTATGAAGCGGTCGCCTATCTCCCTGATAGCTTCCAGGCTCCTTCTGAAGTGATTGAATGATTCGTCGAAGCGACCCTGCGACATGCGCAGAATACCGAGATTTACCTCGATAATACCGGTGGAACGCCGATTTCCGATCTCCCGCTGTCTGACAAGGGATTTTTCGTAGTACTCCCCCGCTTCATCCAGGTCGCCCCTGGACCACAGGAGTGAACCCAGATTGTTATGCACATCTGCGATGGACCGTCTATCACCAACTCTGCGAGCTATCTCCAGGGCCTGTTCGTAGTACGACCGCGCCTCGTCAAAGAGCCCCCTCGTCTTGAAAAGGATACCGAGATTCCCGAGAATGACGCCCTCTGACCGGAGGTCACCCGCTTCTTGGTGTATTTCCAGCGCTTTTGTGTAAAAGTCCTCGGCTTCGTCCATTCGACCCTGGTTCGTGCTCAGCGCTCCGAGATTGCCCAGGACTATTCCCTCGAAGGCCCGGTTCCCCGCTTTCCTTGCAAGCTCCAGTGCTCTTTTCCAGCTGGTTCCGGCCTCTTCCACAGCGCCTGTGACCCTTTCCAGATTGCCCCGCTTCTTGAGTGCGACGGCCATCCTGTAATCTGAGCCGGTCCTTTCCGCCAGATCGATCATCCTCCGGACAGTGTTCTTCTGCTCAGTCCGGTCGCCCAGTATGTCCAGTACCTGTTCCCGGCCGGAGAGGAGCTTGAACAGATTCTCATCCAGCTGCCTGTCGTCCTTTTGTCTGTTCAGCAGCTCCTCCAGACTGTAGGAGAGCTTCAGGGCCTCTTCGCCCATGTAGTTCTCCATGGCCCTGAACCCCCACATGATCGCTTTGTGGTCCAGTTCGGCCTTCTGGTAGTGATGCATGAGTATTCCAGATATTCGATCGGTCTCGTTCGGAAGCAGTTCCTCTATGGACTCCGCGGCCACTTTATGCAGAAGCTTCAGGTTGATCTCGTGTATGCTGGAGTAGGCCGTGTCATGAATCAGGACATGCCTGAAGGCGTATGACCTCTCGATGGGACTGCCGGTCTGCAGGAGCATCTTCCTCTCCTCCAGGCCTTCGAATACCTCATCCTTCGCCCTTCCGAGGAACAGCTTCTCCGCCAGCTTGTGGTAGAGCCTGAGCTGGAACTCCATTCCCAGGACGGAAGAGTGCTGGAGGACGTTTCTCCATGATTCCGGCAGTCTGTCCAGCCTGGACTGCAGCAGCCCCGTGATAGTGTCCGGGACGAAGATCTCTCCGATCGGTGTGGCGAACCTCCATTCCTGTTCCAGCTCGGTCAGTGAACCTGATTCAACCAGGTCCAGCACCAGCTCCTGCAGGTAGAACGGGTTGCCGCCGGAACGGTTCAGAAGGAATTCGACGACATCCGATGCGACCATTCTTGAACCTCGGTCGCTGATACCTGAAAGGAGTTTCCTGACTAGTTCAGTGGAGGCTTCCTGGTCTACTTCCGTCAATTCCATCCGATCGAAGCTGGAGTGGTTTCCCAGGCTCTCGAACTCAACTGCTGAGCCGTCCTCTCGCTCGGGTCTTGCTATCAGCACGAATAGTACTGGAAACTCGGTATCCAGATTGTCCAGGATGAACTCGAGTACCCCGAGGTCACTGTCGTCCATCCACTGCAGGTCATCGAGGATCACCAGGAGTATTTTCCCGTCGGCAAGTACCTCGATGAGTCCGCGGAAGGCGATCCTGGTTTCGAGTTCTATCGCCTTCCTGTCCAGTTCCGCCATCCTTCTGTCACCTGATGGTATCGATAGCAGTTCGGCGAGGAAGGGAGCGGAATCATCCAGGATTCCATCCTCATCGTAGTCTTCAAGCCTGTCGAGGAATCCACGGTAATCGATCCTGCTGCCGTGTTCTATGTCCAGTGCGTGCCTCAGAAGTGTTGTCCACAGCCAGAAAGGAGGCTGGGCGAATGACAGTGTCTGTCCCCGCAGGACGATCTCGTCACCGGAACGGTTCTGCTCGATGAACTCGTGCACCAGTCGGGATTTACCTATTCCGGCATCGCCGCTGATGCACATCACCAGGTGACTCGCTGACGAAGGATCATGTCTGTGTGAACTGCACCTCTGTCTTTCCAGCAGAGATGTCAGTCTCTCGAGTTCCTTTTCCCTGCCCACGAATGGTGACTGTATTCTCAGGATCCTGGCACCCGGAACCGCGCTATGGCGCCGGGCTAGGCGGTAAACTCCTTCAGAATGGGATTTCCAGGTATACTCATCCCTTAGTGCATTACGGACCGTTTCCGTTGCCAGAAGAGAACCGGAAGCGATTCCAGACAATTCAGCTGCTTGCTCGAGCACCTCTCCGCGGGGTTCGACGCGCTCTTCCGCCGAGGGATCAACATCGATCATACCCGACGCTGCTCCCAGGCCGAACGCCAGGTTCATCTCCCTGCCGCCCAGGGTCGAGTCGATACTAGACAGCGCCTTCAGGAGCGAGATCCCGCAGTCCAGTGCCCGTTTCCCGTGATCCTCCTGCGCATGAACAAGTCCGAAGACACACCTGTAGGAGTTATGGGACTTTCCTCCGGAAGCCCCTCCGAAGTGGTCCAGATAGCGCTCGATGATGGTATTCAGAGAGCGTGCGACGGTTGCTCTCACCGCGGAGGGGATATCCTCGCCTCTCAGCTCCGCGTTGACGCTGAGGACCGTGACCATTCTCCGTTCATCGTTGAGCATGATCCTTGATCCTTCTCCGGCATCATAGTCCAGCGCAGAGGAAATGGCTGCCAGGTCATTCTCCAGCAGTTCCGAGAGTTCTCTTTCACAGGGTGCGCCAGTGCTCAAGGAGAGTTCCTTCCTCAGTGGGTCCAGGAGCTCGGATAGCCTCCTGTCGAGGGGAACGTCTGTGGCATCTCGCCATTGATGCGGGGATATGTAGTACTGCATCCACTTGGATAGCTCGATCTCCTCGATAACGACCGGGAAGATTCCTATGCCGTTGTTTACAGCTCTCTCGACTTCTCTTCTGACCTGAGGTGACCTGTTGGAATGCCTGGAAAGCAGAAGCACCATGCAGGAGGACGAGTCGATCCCGTCGATGATGGATTCTGCCCAATCGGCAGCGGGGGGGATGTCCCTGGGGGCTATCCAGCATCCGATGCCCCTGGACTCGAAGAATGAAACGACATGGTCCGCGGTTTTCCTGTCCTGTGATGCGTAGGATATGAACAGCTGAGTTCTCTTCATTTCTGCCTTGATCCATGCTTAAGGGTCATTCAATCTGAACGACCATACTCCCGAAGCATATTACGGTCAAATACCGTGGAAGACAGATTGTGCAGAAGTCGGGTTCAGTGTAAATGGACACCCAAATCCCAGCAGCTAGGGGACACCTGTTTAGCAGAGTCCTCCTGAGTGGTGTCTGAAGGGTTGTCCGAACACTGATGCAATAGCATCTCAGGAATGACGAATACACAGAATCCTTACCGTAATCAAGATGATTCATTGCTCAGGAGAACACAACACACCCGGACTGGATTCAGAGGAAGCCGACGTTGTCAAGAGCCAGGCATGGATCAGACAGCTGGAATATCAGAACGCCTTGTCGATGAAGTGCAGGAACATCTCGCTGCTCCAGTTCCGGACTGTTTCCCTCTCTTCTGCGCGCAGGAACGGGAGGACATCCCTGGCCGCCTGCTCGAGATCGGTCTCCATGACCTTCTCCCGCAGTCTCTGAACCAGCCAATCCTCCGATTCCGGGACGGCCTGTCCGGCCCAGGGACCCGTCTGTTCCATCGAGCTGGAGAAAAGCCTGAGGTTGGGCCTGACATTCCTCGAACAGAACCACAGCAGGTCGAACCAGTCCCTGCCCTTCATCCAGTTGCGGCAGAGCAGAGCATGGCACTTGAGAGCGAAAGAGGAGGGAAGGTCCATTACCGATACCTCATGCGGCACCGGAAAGTCCAGGAATCCGGTCTCGGCTGTTGCTCCAGATGGTGGGGAAGTGTCTATCTCGAGACGGATCCTGGTGTATCCCGGTCTGCCTGAAGAATCACTGACTGCCAAAGAGCTTTCGATGAGCATTATGGCTCTGATGGTGCCCTTTTCTCTGGGTTTCCGCCGGATCTCGAGTCTGATATCGTACCTGGAGAAGGTCGCCAGGAGTTTGTCCTCGTAAATCTTCCAGTCGAATCCTTCATCAGGTTCCCGAAGCAGGAAATCAAGGTCCTCGGAGAAACGCGGCAGCCCATGAAGCAGTCTGAGTTCCGTTCCGCCGTGAAAGAAAGCTTCCTTGAAGAAATCGTGGGCAGAAAGGGAATAGATAGCCATTTCCTGCAGGAGCTCCCTGAAACGCTGAATTCGGAATTCCGGGGTTCTTTCATCGAATCCGCTCAGTCTCTCCCCGATGATCCTGTTCATTGCTCACCTCCAAGGGCTGACAGGAGTCTCCGTAACAACAGTCTCACTGACCTGCTCCTGTAGAACTCCTCGAGCTTTCCAAGCAGAGTGATATCCAGTTCCTCGAGAACACTCATGTCTATTCTCAGTTCATCGCATAACCCTGAAATCCCGCGCCATTCGGACTGCCTGAAGTAAAGGGTATCTCCCAGAGCCCTTTCAATTCCCGCGATCATGTAGACATTTTTTGAGATCTCATTTCTATTCACACCAAGATAGTAATCGCTTCCAAGAGCAGGGAGAGTCCTGTAGACGAATTCACCTATCGGATTTCCGTAGCTGCGGCTCCTGCCCGAAGGAATGCAGCTCTGGACTGCCACCGGAGCCTCCTGAAGCCATCCGTGATAGCTTAGAGCTGTTTCCATGGAAATGTAACTTTCCGGGACAAGTCTGTTCGCAATGGAATAGACACTTACTGTTTGTCCGGTCAGAGCCGGGTCAAGCAGGTAGAGCCCTCTTTTCAGCTTGATAAGCTCTCCACTTTCCAGTGCTCTGTGGACAAGTCCCCATCTCCGTTGTCTGCTTCCAGCTACCAGATCCGAAACTGCCGACGTAGATACAACTCTTCCCGCCATTCCATTCTTGATGAGAATCTCTGTAAGTGTTTCCATCCTTATCCTCCCACTCGTAAATGTATCATACTAAGACAAAGAAAAAGTGGCAATTATTGGGAAGATACTTTCATTCTGTGAAAGTATCTGGCGAAAAATACCGATCTGTTGCCGATCTTCCAAACCGATCAGCCAATGCTCTCTGGAAACTTACCGATTCAGGAACAGGGGAATCATGGCTTTTTCACGGCCTCCCCTATCGGTACTGACACCGGAACTCAGATGTACCTGCTATTCCGCTGATTGACCCGCTCCGACCTCTCCGATATGATGTGACCGGGTCTCCTGAGTGCTGCGACAAAACCTTCTTCGAGGCGGGGGAATGGGGTCATACGGCGGTACTTCAACATCCGACTTCAAGGCGCTCTACGGCAAGATAGAGAGGGCGCTGGAGAAGTTCGAGCAGGTCAGCGACAGCACGAGGCTGCTCGAGGTGGTGATGGAGACGCTGGTGCAGGATTTCCGGGACGACCTGGGGATCGAGATGGCCAGGCTCTACCGCCGGGAGGGGGAGGACTTCTACCTTCGGGGGGTCTTCGGGGGCTCCCGTCCCGTGCAGCTGGGTTTCAAGGTTCCCCGTGACTATCCACCCCACGTGAGGACGCTGGAGAAGGGTCTGCTGGTCATGGACAGGGATGATCCGGAGTACGACGAACAGTTCGAGTGGGCCATCGGGGTCAACTCCAACTTCGCCGCCATTTCGGTTGGCCCCGGCGCCACTCACGTGATCGCCTTCTCCATAAGCGGGGACTTCAGGGAGGAGGACATCCTGTACTCCCTCTCCGCGGTGCGCCACGTCATCAATCTCAAACTGCAGGAGCACAGGCTCGCCGGTATCATCGACGAGGCCAGGGTGATACAGGAGAGCCTGCTGCCGGAATCCGCTCCCGAATCCTCCGTCTACAGCATCCACGGGCAGTCAAGGCCCGCAGAGGTGGTGGGAGGGGATTTCTTCGACTACATGGAGCTGCCGGATTCGGTGCTGGGCATAGCCATAGGGGATGCCTCCGGCCACGGGCTCCCTGCGGCGCTTCTGGCCAGGGACGCATTCACCGGTCTGCGGATGGGGATCGAATGCGGCGCCGGAATAGTGTCGACGGTGGAAAAGCTGAACAGGGTCGTGCACAGGGCGGAGCTTTCCAGCAACTTCATATCGCTCTTCTACGGCGAGTTCCACCCCGACGGGAGCGTGGACTTCTGCAACGCAGGCCACAACCCGCCCCTGCTGCTGAGCCGCGGCGTCCTGAAGGAACTCCGGAAAGGCGGACTCGTGCTGGGGCCGGACCCCTCCGCCGTATACGACCATGCCCTTGTAGGAATGAACCCGGGAGACACCCTGGTACTGTATACCGACGGCATCATAGAAGCGGAGGATCCCGCAGGAGAGCAGTTCGGGATGGACAGGCTGGCCGGGACAGTAAGGGAATGCGGCCGGTCCGAGGTGAATGAGATAGTCTCCGGAGTGTTCCGGGCATCAGTTGAGTTCTCCCGGGGATGCCCACAGCGTGACGACATGACGGTGGTGGCGGTGCGCCGAATCCCCCGGAGTGAGAACTGATGATCATCGCGTGGAATTCCGTATCCAGAATGGAGGCGGCATGAGACCTGCATTGTTCAGTCTGGTTGCCGTGGCATTGCTTGCCGGCTGCGATGTCATGGGAGGCTCCGGCGGAGAAGCGGGGCAGGGGGGAGGCGGCGAGTGGGAACATCCGGACTACGACACCACCCTTGTCGTGAGCAACGTGTCGGAACTGCTTGCCGCGGCGGAGTACGGAAACTCCCACGGGAACGTGGAGGTGCTTCTTGCGGACGGGACCTACCAGCTGGAGGACATGCTCTGGATAGACGGGGTCAACGTGGGTTTCCGGGGACAGTCGGGGAACCGGGAAGCCGTGGTTGTTCGTGGGGAGGGGATGGCCGGCGGGGTCTCCCACGTCTTCAACGTGGCGGGGGACTACTTCGCCGTGCAGGACATGACCGTCGGATGGGTGGGCAACCACGCGGTTCAGATACACGGGGATGCCGATGCCGACTATCCTTATTTCTATAACGTCCGTTTCGTGGATACCGGAGAGCAGATGCTGAAGGTGTCGACTGATCTCGGGAGCAGCTGGTCGGACGGCGGCATCGTCGAGGACTGCAGTTTCGAGTACAGCGCCGGGATCGGGCCCCAGTACTACATCGGAGGAGTGGACGGACACCAGTGCAGGGACTGGACAGTCCGCGACTGCTACTTCTACGGCATCATCAGCCCCGAGGCCGACCTGGCGGAGCACGCCGTACACTTCTGGTCGGAGTCCGAGGGGACGGTCGTGGAGCGCAACCGCATCACCAGCTGCGACAGGGGCATAGGCTTCGGCCTCGGGGACAGCGGCCACGGTCCGGGGACGATCCGCAACAATTTCGTGCATACCACCAGGGACGTGGGTATCGGCCTGGAGAACGCATCGGGAGTGGACGTCTACAACAACTCCCTCTACACGGTTGACTACTCGAACTCCATAGAGTACCGTTTCGCCGGGACCTCGGGAGGGGAGATCGTCAACAACCTGACAAGCGGGGAGATAGCCTCCCGTGACGGCGGTTCGGCCACCGTGGAGACCAATGTGACCGCCGCCCAGTCCTCGTGGTTCCAGGATGCCGGCTCGGGAGACCTGCACCTGACCTCTGCCGCTTCGGAAGCGGTGGATGCAGGGCAGACCCTGAGCGAAGTGACCGTCGACTACGATTCAGAGGACAGGCCGGCAGGAGCGGCCTACGACATAGGAGGCGACGAGGTCCACTGAGGCTGATGGTCGGCCGGGGCCATTGATAGACAGATGGTCTTCTCTGATGTATAGTGCTTCTGCAGCGAATCGGCGCTGCGGTGGAGGAAGGAGCGGGGAATGGGAATGCTGGATTTCATTCGGGACGCGGGCGAGAAGCTGACCGAGATGGGCGAGGAGGCAAAACTCGCCGGAAGGATCGAGAAGCGGATCATCGCCCTGGGCGTTGATGTCAAGGGTCTTGAT
This sequence comes from Candidatus Aegiribacteria sp. MLS_C, assembly GCA_002030045.1. Classification (GTDB taxonomy): domain Bacteria; phylum Fermentibacterota; class Fermentibacteria; order Fermentibacterales; family JCC-6; genus Aegiribacteria. Next base: position 32,077 of record LQBI01000011.1, read on the forward strand.
GTGGACGTTGACGGAGAGAAGGTTGTTCTCAAGGGCTATCCCGCGAGCGAGGAGGACCGGCAGAAGGCGGTGCAGATAGCCGGGAACGTGAGGGGCATAGCCAGGGTCTACGACCGGATGACCCTCAAGGGCGGGCACACCGGGACCGGGAAGCCGGCGAAGCCCGTGCAGAAGAAGGACAGGCCGGCTAAGCCCCTGGATAAAGCGGAGAAGCCTTCGAGGAAGATGATGAAGGAGCCCAGGCAGGGGGGAAGGAAGGTAAGGCCGGCGGAACCCGCACAAAGGAAGGCAAAACCCGCGAAGACCGGAAGGAGAACTCCGTAGCCGCTTCTCTTCCTTGATCTTGCGGCTGCTTTTGCACTTTTCATTTGACAGTGCCGGCTCCTGAAGCCCCGGGAGGCGGATTCCGTATTCCGAGGGCCGAAAGCGCGGTTTTATGGTCCGTGCTTCGCAGTTGCGCCGGCAGAAGCAGCTTCTGCTGCCTATTCCTGACCAGGCGCTTTTCACCGCATCAGGTTACAGGCGGTTCAAGGGTGTTACGGCGCCGGCGGCGGGTATTGACGCATTCAAGTATTTTAGCATTTCAGAAAACGTTGAGATCAGAGGATGCCCGGATGGATCCACATGAGACGGCGGAGGCGTTCAAGGTTCTGTCATCGGACAGGAGGGCACCGGCTGCGAGGAGATACACGGCGGGGTGCCGCATCCCCATTCCAGGGGTCAATGCGGCGGCTGTCACTAGACCTGAATACCGCTGATACTGACAGCCCGGTCCGATACGGGCCGGGCTGTCAGAAGGCGGTACGATGATCCTGAGCCTTTTCTCGGGCACGGGGGCGCGCGGGGTTCCCCGGGACGGTTCACCTCGGGCAGAGCTGATGCGTCCTGTTCCGTGCCGGTTCCGAGGCGTAGAATACCGGAACGGGAATTCACAGGTTCATTCCCGGTCAGACATATCCGGCACCGGCACGCCCACTCGGTATCATCTGAGCGAAAGGATCCTTTGGGCGGGCGGCTGGAGCCCTGGTGTCCGGTTGCCTTTCCGGACCAGACAACGATCGGAGGTCCATTTGATGGGCAGATCTGTTTCCTGCGCTATGATGTTCGCCGCTGCGGCGGTCGCTTTTTCCTGCGGGAACGGAGAGACCGACCGCGAGGCAGTTTCCGACTCCGGCAACGGTGGTTCCGGGGAGGGGAGCCCCTCGCACCTGGAGCTGGAGGTCATCGACACCATAGGGGTCGAGCTTGGCGCTCCGGAGTACGTGTTCGGCTTCGTCGCCGACGCCGCCAGGGACAGCGAGGGGAATGTGCTGGTACTGGACGCGTCGACCATGAACCTCCGTGTATTCTCTCCGGAGGGGCTGCATCTCCGGACCGCCGGCAGACAGGGCGCCGGACCCGGCGAGTTCCAGATGCCCAGGGGCATGGCGGTGACAGGCAGCGGGGACATCCTGGTATCGGACATCACCGCAGGCGTCGTAAGCGTGTTCGATGATTCCCTTCGATGGAAGGCCAACATCACGGATTTCTTCCCCCGTCCTCCGGTCCTCATCACTGCTGCGGGCGATTCGGCCTTCGTGGGAATGCTCCCGGAGGTCAACAGGGAGGAGGGGCTCAGGGGCTTCTCGGTGGCCCGGATGGAAGGGTCCGCCGAACCCTCGGTGGTCTACGCGGAGGAGCTCAGGCCATTCGATCCCTCGACGTTCGGCCCTTCGTCGAATGACGATAATCCCGTGTTCGTTTCCGGCCCGGACGGCAGTGTGTTCATCTCCTGGCCGGGTACCGACGCAGTCGAGGTCACCGGTTACACGGCGGAGGGGGAGCAGTTCCTATCCATCAGTGAACCGATCGAGAGGGTAGCCAAGACCGAGGAGGAGATAGCCAGGGAGAAGGCTGATTTCCAGGAGTTCACCACCATGTCCGGCAGGCGCGTCTCCAGGGCCGACGTTCCCTTCGAGCCGGCCCCCTGGCGAAGGGCGGTCAGCGACCTGGGTCTCGACTCCATGAACAGGCTCTGGGTAAGGCTGGGAACCTGCCGTTATCCTTACTGGAAAGTGTACGACATGGAAGGTGAGCTTCTCTTCACCGCGTCCCTTCGAATGGACGATCCCGATATCGACGATATGAAGGTCCGCATCTCGGAGAACGGAATTGCCGCATGGGTGCCGGACCCGTCCACCTGGCCGAGGGTATTCGTGGTTGAGGACCCCGGGACCCCCTGACAGGTGTCACTGGAGTCCGGGCCGTGCAGGTCGGGAGGTCATTACTGCCGGGCCTGTTTACTGAACGCTTGAGCCAGGTCCGACGGGGTTGAGACGGCTGTTATCCTTCCGTCCTCCATCAGCGCCATCCTGTCGGCGTTCCTCACGGTTGCGAACCTGTGGGCGATGATGATGGTGGTCCTTCCCCTGGAGACCTCTTCCATGGCTTCCCTGAGCTTCTTCTCCGTGAGGGCGTCCACGTGGGCGGTGGTCTCGTCGAGGATCATTATCAGCGGGTCTGCCAGGACCGCCCTGGCCAGTGCGACCAGCTGTTTCTGGCCGCCGGAGAGAAGGGCCCCCGCCTCGCCGGCCTGGCTTTCGTAACCGTCAGGCAGGTTTCGAATGAATTCGTGGGCCTGGACAAGCTTCGCCGCGTCCTCCACTTCCCTGTCCGATGCGGCCGGGTTGCCGTAGCGGATGTTCTCCCTCACGGTGTCGGGGAACAGGTAGGTCTCCTGGGGCACCAGGGTGACCAGCTCTCTCAGCTTCAGGTTGCCTATTCTCCTGATGTCCGTGCCGTCTATCAGGATCTCCCCACGGGCGGGGTCGTACATCCTGGCCAGGAGAAGGGCAAGAGTGGTCTTGCCCGCTCCGGTGGGTCCCGCCACCGCAAGCGTCTCGCCGGGCTCGACGGTGAGCCGGATATTCCTGAGGATCGGCTCCTCGTCGTAGGAGAAGTCCAGGTCCCTTATCTCCAGCCTTCCCCTGAAGCCTTCGGCTGGTTCCTCCGGGTCCGGGGGCTCAGGGATGTCCGGTTCCATCTCGAGGTATTCGCCAATTCGAGTGAGGGAGGCGGCCGCCGCCTGCAGGGAGTTGTACACCAGGCTCAGCTCCCTTATGGGGCTGTAGAACCTGTTCACGTAACCCAGGAAAGCAAGGATCACGCCTATCGTCAGAGTCCCGCCTGCCACCAGGGATCCTCCGTAGCCTATCACCAGGGCCACGCTCAGCATGTTGCTTATGGTCATGACGGGGAAGAGGGAGGCGAACATGACCGCCGTCTTCAGGTTCGCCTTCATGTTCCTCAGGCTGAGCATCTCGAACTGCTCCACGTTGAAGGACTCTCTGGATAGGGACTGAGTAACCTTCATGCCCACCACGCCCTGCTCCACGCCGGTGTTCACCGCCGCCATCTCCTGCTGCACGTGTATGTAGGCCTGCCGCATCCTCCTGGCCAGGAAACCCAGGCTTGCCACGACCACCGGGACGCTGAGAAGTGTGACCAGGGTGAGGCGCAGGTCCAGCAGGGCCATCACCACCACGATGCCGGAAACCGTCAGCATGTCGTTGAAGAGGTTGATGAGGCTGGTGGATACGAAGTCCGCCACGTTGTTGACGTCGTTGGTTATTCGGGACATCACCTGTCCCACCTTCTCGCGCCTGTGGAACTCCAGGGACCTTCGAAGGACCTTCCTTAACATGTCCCTGCGCATGTCGTAGACCACGTGCTGGCTCACCCATCCCGAGAGGTAACCCTGTCCGTACAGGGCAGGCCAGTACACGGCGCCCAGGAGCAGGTAGGCGAGGGCCACCAGCGTCAGCCCTCCCAGGTCGCCGGGGACTATGTAGCCGTCCACCGCCAGCTTGGTCAGAAGGGGCATCGCCAGGGAGGCCGCCGTGGAGATGATCATGAGGAGTACAGCGAACACCATTCTACCGATGTAGGGACGGACGTAGCCGGCTATAAGCCGCAGCGAGCCCCTTCTGACCCTTGAGAGCCTGAAGTCCGTCTCCTCCTGCTGCAGCCGGCCCATGAAACCGCCCCTTATGGTCATGGCGCCTGCTCCTCTATGAACTGCAGGGAGTAGAGCGTGCTGTAAAGCCCCCCCGAGTCCATCAGGACCTGGTGGGCGGTCCTGCCGCCTTCCGGCAGTCCCAGCTCCTCTATCCTTCCATCCTTCAGCACCACTATCCTGTCGGCGTGCATCACCGTGCCCAGCCTGTGGGCTATGACGAATGTGGTCCTGCCCTCCCTCGCCACCTCGAAGGCGTCCCGGAGCTTTCTCTCGGTGCCGGCGTCAACGCTGGAGGTTGGTTCGTCGAGTATGAGGACCCTGGGGTCCTGGAGGATGACCCTGGCCAGGGCTATCCGCTGCCGCTGGCCGCCGGAGAGGCGGACGCCCCTCTCGCCCACCGGAGTGCCGTAACCCATGGGGAGGGAGTATATGAAATCGTGTATCTGGGCTGTCCTGGCCGCCCGCTCGATCTTCCTCTCGGAGACGCCGGGATTGCCGTAGGCGATGTTCTCCCTTATGGAGGTGTCGAAAAGGAAGACATCCTGCAGGGCTATGCCCACGTTGCCGCGCAGGCTGTCCAGGGTGATGTCCCTCACGTCAGTTCCGTCCAGTGTTATGGAACCCTCCCGCACGTCGTAGAACCTCGGCACCAGATGGACCAGGGTGCTCTTGCCGGCCCCCGAGGGACCCACCACGGCGACCAGCTCTCCCGGCAGCGCCTCCAGTGATACGTCTTCCAGTACCCTGTTCCTGCCGTCGTAGGAGAAGGAAACCCCCCTGAATTCTACTCTTCCTTCCACGTTGGACAGGGGAACGGCGCCCGGGGTGTCGGCGATCTCCGGCGTGGTGTCCATGACCTCGAAGATGCGCTCCGAGGCGGCCAGGGACCTCATTATCACGTTCATCATCATGCCCGTCTGCCTGACCGGCCTGAGCAGCATGCCGAGGTAGGCGGTGAAGGCTATGAGCGTACCCAGCGTGATTCTGCCCCTGATAACTCCGTAACCGCCGACCCACAGAATGATGCCGGTGCCTATTCCGATGAATACGTTCATGAACGGCATCCACAGGGACTGTATGCGGGCGGTCTCGATCCCGGCGCTGAGGTTGCTGCTGCTTGAGGAGTCGAATCGCTCCTCCTCGAAGGATTCCCTTCCGAATACCTTCACCGCGGCTATTCCCGCCAGGGTTCCCTGCAGCGTGGAACCGAGCTGTCCCAGGGTCCTCCTCACCCTGCCCATGGCCGGTCTCACCCTCCCGGCGTAAATGCGCACCGCCAGGACCATCACCGGCATCATGGCCGCGTAGACCGCTCCCAGGACCCAGTTCCAGGAGAAGAGGACGACCATCACGCCGACGAGGAAGAGGGCGTTGGTCAGTACGATTATTCCGGCGCGGCCGAAGAACATGCTCAGGACATCGGTGTCCGAGGTCACCCTGGACATCAGGTCCCCCGTCCCGGCCCGGTCGAAGAAGGAGAAGGAGAGCCTGTTCAGGTGCGTGAAGAGGTCGTTCCTTATCCTGAATACTATCTTCTGACCAACCAGTGCCGTTAGGTAGAGCCTGAGGAAGTCAACACCTCCCTGGACAAGGGAGACTCCCAGCAGTCCCGCTGCCCAGAGCCATACCAGGCCGCCGTCATCACCTGTTATGCTGGTGTCCACGGCTTCGCGGATCAGGAAGGGGGGGAGGAGTTCGAAGGCGGCGGCCAGCACCGCGGTAAGGGCTGTGGCTGCGAAGAGGCCCGCGTGGGGCCTAATGTAACGGGACAGTCTTTTGAGTATGGGCCAGGCAGGTCCCGAGGCCTGCTCCATGCCGCGGCCCTTTCCCGGGGCTTTTCCGGAACCTCCGCCTCCTCCTCCGGTCCTGGCACCGGCTTTCTTCTGCTCAGGGGGTTTCATCGTCGTCCGCTCTTCCGCAGGGGAGATGGAGGAGGGCCTCTCTGATCGCGGGCAGGTTGTCGGTGTCGATCCGGTAATGGACCCTGCAGCCTTCCCTGCAGCTGCTGACGAGTCCGGCGCCGCGCAGGATGCCCAGGTGCTGCGATACTGAGGGCTGGCTGATGCCCAGCCTCTCGGTGATCGCGTTCACGCACATCGGTCTGACGGCCAGCATTCGAAGTATGCGGAGGCGTGTCACGGAGGAGAGGGCGGCGTGAAGGCTCGCAAGTTCCCTGAGTTCGTCCGGCTCATTCATAGGAATATAGTAATATACCTATATAAGCCGGTCAATCCCGAGTGCCGAATCCCGGCATCCGGTCTCTCGCCGACGGCCTCGTGCGGAGCCGGCATGACCATGATGCGCGCTGCCGATGCCGGGTTCGATCGATGTCCCGGCGGACGATCCCGGGACAGTACCGCCGGACTTCGGTAAGGCGCAGGGACGCTCAATCTTCCATGCACTCGGTCCAGCCGGTCTCGTCATGTCCCTCCTGCGTGTTCCCGGCGATGAAGCGGGATGTGTCCGCTAGGACCGTCCTCAGCATCTCCAGCTGCCAGTCGCCCTCGTGCCTTCCCGTGCCGTGCAAGAACAGGGGGAAGTGGAAGAAATCCACCTTCTCACCTTCGACCATGGCAGAGAAGCACCCGTTCACCACGAAAGCCATGGTGAAATGGGTCTCCGGCAGACCGTACTCCGCGATAATCCCGGCGGATTTCCATCGGTGACGAGGTGGAGCCATGACTCGTACGCTCCCTCGAAACCGGCCATCAGCTCTTTCACGAGTTCAAGGGTCTCCATGATCGAGGGAGCTCCTTGCAGGGTCTCCATGATCGAAGGAGCTCCCTGCAGGAAACCTCCACGGTTCCCGGCGGGTCGGGAAGCAGGCCGGAAAGCATTATCAGAGCCATGATCGCAGGACCTCCCCCGATGCATATGAAAAGGTTGAAATACATCAACTTCTCACGACGTCCCGGAGCATGATGAGGAAGCTGTTTACCTGGATACGGCAGATGGGCTAAGGGTAAGCCGAAGAATTCAGTCCGGTTCCCGCCGGGAATTCTGCGAATGTTCCTCCACGAAGTCCATGACCCGGGATTCTATCCGGTCGCGGACCTCCCTGAAAAGAGCCAGCCTTTCATCCCGAGACCCTTCAAGTGCGGCGGGGTCCTCAAGGTCCCAGAACTCCCGCACTCCCGCCCAGGGGTATATGGGACAGTTCTCCTCGGCCCCTCCGCAGACGGTTATCAGGTAGCCGACATGGACCTGTTCCTTCAGGAACTCCTCGACCAGCCCCTTGGACCGGTGGCCCTCCGCCTCCAGGTCGATGCCCCTTTCCCTCATGACTTCAATGGTGAGGGGGTTTATCTCCGAGGGTTTCAGGCCGGCGCTGAAGGGCTCGAATGAACCCCGGCCGTGCTTCCTGAGGAAAGCCTCCGCCATCTGGCTTCGGGCGGAGTTGGCGGTGCAGAGAAAAAGGACTCGAGTTCTTTTCATCGCTGTATCCTCCTGTGCTTTGTGCCGCTTTGCAGAACCATGACCCTGATCAGTCAATTCTGTGTCAGGCGGTCTTCAAGGCAGGCTCCGGGCCGTCCCCGTCCTCTCCGGGGAACCAGGACCTGGTTCGAAGGCATACCCTGACCAGCATAAGCATGACCGGAACCTCTATCAGTACTCCCACCACAGTGGCCAGGGCTGCGCCGGACTTGAGACCGAAGAGCATGACGGCAGTCGCGATTGCCACCTCGAAGTGATTGGAGGCCCCTATCATGGCCGATGGAGCGGCATCCTCGTAACTGAGTCCGAGCTTCCTTGCCAGCCGGTATCCCAGCAGGAATATCAGGCTTGTCTGAATGAAGAGCGGAACTGCTATCCAGAGAATGGTCAGGGGTTTCGCAAGGATCTGATCGCCCTTGAAGGAGAAAAGCAGCACCAGTGTCGCGAGAAGAGCCGTGATCGTAACTGGCGTGAGAAGATGGAGGAACTTCTCCTCGAACCATTCTCCGCCCTTCGTGCGGATTATCGTCTCGCGGGATACGTACCCGGCCAGCAGGGGCAGGGCAACGTAGATACCTATGGAGAGCAGAAGGGCCTGCCACGGGACCGGCAGCCTTCCAACTCCCAGGAGGAATCCGCCCAGGGGTCCGTAGAGGAAGAGCATGGTGAGGGAGTTTATGGCCACCATTACCAGCGTGTGCCCGTCGTTGCCCTTTGCCAGGAAGCCCCAGACGAGGACCATGGCGGTGCACGGAGCGATCCCGAGAAGGATGCAGCCCGCCATGTAAGAGCGCCAGAGGGGTATCTGGAGCATCTTGACGCCGTTCTCCAGCACCACAGTGCCTATGCCGTGGACCGCCCCCACCGGGAGGTCCAGCCCCGCAGGCATCCTGACGAGGTCCATGGCGTCGGCGCCTATCAGCCCCCTGAACAGGATTCCCAGGAAGAGCAGTGATATGCCCAGCATGGTGAAGGGCTTTACCATCCAGTTGACGAAAAGGGTAAGGCCGACCGGTTTTACGTTGCGGCCGGCCTTGAGCACCTCCCTGAAGTCTATCTTCACCATGATCGGGTAGATCATGAAGAAAAGACATACCGCGATGGGAACTGATATGACGGGCGCCCCGCCGGAACTTATCGACATGCCGTCGAGGGACGCCGCCAGACCGGGGGCCCCCCTTCCCAGCAGGATCCCGGCACCTATGCATAGGACCACCCACAGGCTGAGCCACCTCTCGAAGAATTCCAATCCTCCGGGTTTCTTCTCGATACAGGTTCCGGCAGCCATCTCATACTCCTTGCCGTGAGGCCTCAGCGGCCGCTGATCATACCCTTTATCTCTTCCGTGGAAGGAATCCTCCCGGCCACTAGGACATCGCCATCTACGGCCAGCGCCGGCGTCATCATGACCCCCATCGCAGAGATCTCGGAGAGCGTCTCGACCTTCAGCAGTTCGGCGCCTTCCAGTCCCAGTTCTTCAACGGCCTTCTCCACCGCCTCGTACATCTTCTTGCACTTCGGGCACCCCATGCCAAGTATCTGGATCTTCATGATCCACTCCCTTCTATGTGGTATTCAGACCAGTCTCAGAGCCTTCAGCAGCAGGTAAACGCCACCGCCTGTCACAAGCGCTCCGCTGATGCTCTTCAATAACGACGCGGACCTGCTGCTTCCCGACCATCCGGCGAGCTTCTCTATCCTCCCGGTCTGCGACCCGGCAAGGACAACAACGCCTCCGTGACCGACGGCGAAAGCCAGACCCAGACCCACCGCGAGAAGCAGTTTCTCGGACGATATCGCCAGTACGAGCCCCAGTACCGGCGCCATGAAGGCGAAGGTGCAGGGACCCAGCGCGGCCCCGAAGACAACTCCCAGGACGAAACCTCCCCATCTTGAGTTTCCGAACCTGCCTGCATGCCTGCCGGTGTCGGACCCGCTCAGGGGAAGCGGAACGATCCCCAGGATGGAGAGCCCCGCATAAACAACCGCCAGTGACAGGACGATGTAGCCCGTTGTCCCTATATCCCCCACAATCCTGCCGAGGAGACCTGTTACAAGGCCGGTGAGGGCTATGGCGAGTATCATGCCCGCCGCGAAGACTGTGGAAAGGGTCACGGAGCTCGAACCGTCGGACTCCACCTTCTTCTCGACGTAGCCGACTATCAGGGGAATGCTGACCAGGTGGCAGGGGCTGAGGATCATTGAAAGCACTCCCCATGCAAGGGCAGCGGCAAGTGCCGGCACGGGAGCGGAATAGAGGAGCTCCGTCAGGGCCACGAAGACCTCACGAAGCATCGGGGGTCTCCCCGCTGTCGTAAACGTCGTACCCGAGGCCGATCCACTTGGCCAGCATCTGCTCTGCGCTCATGTACCCCTCGTGGCGGTAGAGCTCAGTTCCGTCCGGCGCAAGGAATACCTGCGTCGGTACGATCCTGATGCCGTAACGCGAAGCCGCGTCCGTGTCCTGATAGACATCTATGAAGGTCACCGTGAGGCGGTCGCCCGTAAGCCTGTCGAGACTGGCTAGTTCCTCCTCCATCATCACACAGGGAACACATGACAGGGAACCGAGGTCGATCACTTCCGGCACGCCGTCCTGCACTGCATGCGTACTCCGTACTGCCGACGCCGATGATCCACCGGTTTTCCCGCAGGCGGCAACAGCCAGCAGCGGCACTGTATATAATACCAATTTGATAGGTATTTTTGATGTCAGCTTCATATGGGTCTTCCTCCTGTGAAGATGATCTGTCGTTATCAGGCGAACGTGCCGTAGATCATTCCGGACAGGGTTGCCATTGTAACAACCAGAGTGACGTAGGTCAGGGTCTTCCTGGTGCCCAGGACGCTTCTTATGACCAGCATGTTGGGCAGTGAGAGCGCGGGACCTGCCAGGAGCAGCGCGAGCGCTGGACCCCTGCCCATTCCCGAGCCGAGCAGGCCCTGCAGTATCGGTACTTCGGTAAGCGTTGCGAAGTACATGAAAGCACCGGCGATCGAAGCGAAGAGATTCGAGAGGATCGAGTTTCCGCCCACCGCGCCTTCGACCAGCCCGGATGGGATCATTCCCTCCATATCGGGTCTGCCGAGCAGGAAACCTGCCACCAGGATGCCGCCGAACAGCAGGGGCATTATCTGTCTGGCGTAGCTCCAGCTCTCGTCGAGCCAGAGGGACGGCTCGCCCCCGGAGGTGCCGAGTGCAAGGGCGAAACCGATGAGACCGATGCCGAACGTCAGCATGGGCATTCCCGGGAGGAGCAGTGCCAGAAGGACGACGCCGGCCGCCGCAAGCGCGATCTTCCAGGCGGAGACCTTCATCCAGCGTACCGACATGAAGCCCAGCACCAGAGCTGCCGCACCGGTTATCAGCCATTTGTACGAGTGGATCAGGGACCAGAGTTCCGGAGAATCCTCCCTGACTCCCCAGTTGGCGAATACCAGGATGACTATGAGTATTGCGAAAAGGCTCACGGTCCTGTGGATCGGTTCATCTGCAGGACCGGCGACCGTCCCGGACAGCCCGTTGGTCCGTTCGGTCTCCTCCTTCCTGAAGATCAGGTGCATCAGCAGCCCTATCACCACGCTGAACACCACCGCCCCCACCGCCCTGGCCACTCCGAGGCTCATTCCCAGTATCCTGGCGGTGAGTATTATTGCCAGAACGTTGATGGCTGGTCCCGAGTACAGGAATGCCGTCGCCGGACCCAGCCCGGCTCCCCTCTTGTAGATGCCTGCGAAAAGCGGGAGGACGGTGCACGAACAGACGGCGAGAATGCTGCCTGAGATCGCCGCCACGGCGTAGGCCACAGCCTTCTTCGCGCCGGCGCCCAGGTATCTCATGACTGCGTTGCCCTTCACGAATACCGAGATCGCCCCGGCTATGAGAAAGGCCGGAAGCAGGCACAGGACCACGTGTTCCCTGGCGTAGTCGTGCAGCAGGTAGAGGGATTCCATCACGGAACTCTCCAGTCTCCGCAGACCCACCGGCATGAAGAGGGCGCCCAGGAAGACCAGTGTGATCACGGCCAGGGGCTTCCATTCGGTCTTCAGGTTCAACGTGCGTTCTCCATTCTCTTCCTGAAGTCGGTTGCGCACAGGGCCGAGCCTTCCTCGAGCATGTCGTCGACACAGTCAAGGAATCCGAGAACGCATGGCCGGCTGAGGGAGTAGAGCCTCGTGGTGCCGCAGGCGGTGCGGGAGACTATGCCGGTCTGCCGAAGGATTCCCAGGTGCCTCGAGACCGTCGAAATGTCGAGATCGGCGACTTCGGTCAGCTCCGAGACCGACATGTCCCTTTCGGAAAGTTGCTCAAGGATCTTCAGCCTCACGGGATTCGCCAGGGCCGAAAGGACCCTGGCCCTCCGTTCGAGCCTTTCCCCGTCGTTCCCTTTCATCGGGCTCCCTTCGGATTTAAGTTGTATTATAGGCCAAATAACCAAATTGTCAAGGAATCAGTTCCCTGGTGATCCTCCAATTCACTTCCATTCTCGCCGTGACCCTTCCACGGAATCGAGAAAACGGCTTTGCGGACCCGTCCTCGGCCGGCAAGGCGGCTTCCACCGTTGAGTCTCGAATTCCCGGGGCTCCCCCTTCTTTGGGTCAGCCGTCCATGGCTTCTGCGTATTCCAAGCTTACCATCCGATAGGAAGCTTTACTGCTTGAACTCCATGGAGGGACTTACCTCGACGGAAACCGAGGATCGTCCCGGGAAGTACGGGTCCGGCGAACTGCCGGAGGGGGGAACCGTCTGTTGGGTCTCATCCTCCGCCAGTTCAGGGGCGTCTGCAATCTTCTGCTTCTTTGAGCGGCCGGCGTCACCTTCGCATCGGGCGAGCCGCTCGACGGGCCCTTCGCGGAATATGCTCCATGGAAAGATTGTGTTTCCCAAACCCGCAGTTTCCATTTGAAACTGCGAACCTGGTCCATCAGGATCAGGCGAGGTCGGCTGAATGAGCTCCTGATCCTACGGGGCAGGTATATCTCCGGGGTCAGGGCTCCATCCCTGCTTGACCGCCGGGTTTCGCTTCCGTATTCTGCAGCCGAGCGTCATAATCAGTGAAAATGGTTGAAAATCTTGACCGTGAAGCGTGATCCCGGAGCAACTCACGGAAGGCTTGAAATCAAGTTGCCTATTGATAAAGAAAACAGAAGAAACGAATCAGTACAGGTTCATGCTGGCAAACACAGAGGAAGAAATAGCCCGCTTCACCAAATAACCGGCCCCGGAACACCTCCAGCTCTCAACCAAAAACCCCGAGGGAACAAAGAACCTGTTCACCAGCTACGGCGCCCTCTTCCTGGGCGAGAACACTCCGGTCCCCCCGGGCGCTTACGCCGCAGGCCCCAACCACACCCTTCACACCAGCGGTGCGGCAAGGTTCACCGGAGGGCTTGCCCGTTCATCTTCCTCAGTCCCCGGGCCCGGGTAGGGAACAGCGGAAAGGAACTCCCTGAACTGGCGGGAAAGCTGGCAAGGGTGGAGGGGTTGAGGTGACATGAGGAGGCCCGCGGTCCGAGGATGATGTTTGAATAGCCGGCCATACACCCGGAAAGCAGAAAACCGACAGGAGGGAATGCACTTGTTTCCGTACACTGAATCAGCAAGATCACTGAGTATCAATAATCATTGAATGGAGGCCAATATGAAAACAGCCGCAGCCATGCTGTTCCTGATCATGGCTCTTTCCCACGGGGAAGGCTTCAGCCGTCACTCCGTCTCTGCAACCGTGATTCCCATAGATCCCGGCCTTCTCTATCCTGATATTGCCTATGAGTACTCCCTCACCAGCAATGACGCCATCGGTATTGCCAGCGGTGTTGGCCTTATCAATCGGATCACCTACACCAGGAAGATAGGGGTCCTGTGTCTCTCAGGCAGCTTGGGAGCAGTTGTACCGGAGCATGACCTGCACAGGATAGAGACCTTCACAGCCATCTCAGTCGAGTACAGACAGTCCCTGGGAGAAAACCTCTACTCGAGAATAGTCGGCAGCGGCGTGTTCTTCGAGGAAATGCCGTACGACATACCGGTGATCCCTGTGATACAGGTGGGTTTCGGCTGGGCTTTCTAAACAGGCTGGAAACTGGCAGGATCGTAGTTCAGGTGAGCCGTTTCCACCTCCATCGAGCAGCCTTCTGTCATCAAGCGGATTCCGGAGCACCTGGATATGCGGGAAGACCCCGGGCCTCCGCCGCTGCCTCCGGAACTCGTCTGCGGGCCCCGCGCGGAATACGCTCCATGGAAAGATGATGTTTCCGAACCCTGCAGTTTCCATTTGAAACTGCGAACCTGGTCCATCAGGATCAGGCGAGGTCGGCTGAATGAGCTCCTGATCCTACGGGGCAGGTATATCTCCGGGGAGAGTATCATAATCAGTGAAAATGGTTGAAAATGTGGACCGTGAAGCGTGATCCCGGAGCAACTCACGGAAGGCGTGAAATCAAGTCTCCCATTGATACGATCCACCTCACGCCGTTCCTTTCCCTGCTGTTGATCGCCGTCTCCGTCGGGGAGCGTATAAGCCCCCGGACGGCGGCCGGGCGTGTCATGGTGATCGCGGGGATAGTACTGGAGCGCGGCCTGGGTCGGGTTGGCGTCGTGGTGGGGCGGGGTTAGCTTCCGAATGAGTGGCACCGGGGTTTCACCGGTTGGAGGGAGAGGGCAGTGCTGGCAGCAGCTGCGGCTCTGGCGCTGGCGGTAGGGCCGGCGGCGCTGGAATACGAGATAGTGGACAGCGTTCGTGTGGACATCGGCTACGAAGCGGCCTTCCAGGTACTGTGCCTGGGAGCCGGCCCCACCGGCGACGTGGTGGCCGGCGGCGTCACCAGTGAGGGCGTGGACTACATGAACCGGGCTTTCACCGTGGGCCTGGGCTCCGGCTGGAACGTGAAGTACAGCGGCTTGGTGGAGGGCGTGAACTCAGGATGGATAACCGCGGTAAGCCCCTCGTGGGACGGCGGATGCATCTGTGGCGGGGCCACAGGCTACTCCCCCGGCAACGAGGGCGACGCCTGGGTGGTGGCTCTGGACCCCGGGGGGTTCGCCCTGTGGCAGCACCACCGGGGGGACGACGGTGAGCTTGCGGAGGTGTCGTGGGTCTCCGGGGCGCACATGCGCTCCGCCGCCGCGGGCTACAGCCATGATCAGGCCGGCCGTCCGGAGTCATGGCTGCTCCGGCTCGACGATGCCGGCGGGGCCACTTCCGTGAGCCCGGTGGACCTGGACGGCTTCAAGGTGGTGGATGCCTGCTCCACCTTTGCCGGGGAGACGGTCATGGTGGGCACCCGGTACGGGGAGGCCGCCGCCGTGATGGTGGACGGCGAGGGCGGAACGGTATGGACCGACCCCGCCATCGTGGAGGGGGCTCTGGCAACGGTGGAGGAGTGCGGCGGGAGAATCCTCTCCGGGGGCCACGCCTATTCCGACGCCGGGGACCCGATCCTGTGCCTTCACTCCAGTTCGGGAGGCCGCCGCTGGATGCGGAACCTGGCCGAGGACGGCTACTC
>LQBI01000012.1 GCA_002030045.1 Candidatus Aegiribacteria sp. MLS_C
TTCTGTGGTGCAGGAAATGCAGCCTCAGCATCTTTGGAACACTCCACACCCAGTGCCGGTGCGGCACCGGCCTGAATAGTTCTTCCTCAAGGAAGACCGCCAGATCCAGCGACTTCCTCTTCGATCAGGATGGACAGAAACCAGTATAGCCAAAAGCATGAGGTTCCCGGGAGATCCCGGAAGCCCCTGCATTTACATGAATAGGTTATCAGGTATTCGGCACCGCATTCTTTGCACCGAATCCTGGCGAAACCGTAACGAGGATCGCCGCACTGCAGATACTTCTCAACGACTTCGTCTGTTACCGGACGCCAGAAGCCATAGCGCTTTGAGAATCGTTCGTCGTACAGATCACGGAATTCATCGTAATGAGAATCCAGTAACCTGTGCAGAGGAGTATCCTTCGGGCGCCTGGGTATGTATTTGTCCGTATATACGCAAAATGCGCCCACCTCTCACCTCCCGGTGAAGGGTGTGGCGCCTGCCGGCCCATCCTCTCGTCAGGTGCCATGCCGACCATGATCCGTGTTATTCACTGTTCCGTGAAGCATGCATTCATGATCGGTTCACCATCTTACATGGAAGATGTATACGTATGTTCACTTTTTATGTCAAATTAGGCTGACTCATGCTCTGATCAGCAAGATATCATCAGGGAGTCAGAATTCAGAAGAAACGAGAAGACCCCCGGGAGGGTTGGGGGGGCCCAGGGGTCTTCTCTTTGAGAATTAAAGCCGGCAGTGTCCTACTCTCCCAGAAGGCGAACCAACTAGTACCATCGGCGCTGGAGGGCTTAACTTCCGTGTTCGGAATGGGAACGGGTGTGGCCCCTCCGCCAAGACCACCGGCATTTCCAGTTCTTTCAGGTCTATGCAGGGCGGTTGAGAACGAATCCGTCTACAACCAGGGTAATGGTAGTGTAGAAGCCTCCCGGCCGATTAGTACTGCTCGGCTGAACATGTTACCATGCTTACACCTGCAGCCTATCAAACTCATAGTCTCTGAGTGGCCTTATGGGATCTTATGATCAGGGAAGTCTAATCTCGGGGCCGGTTTCACACTTAGATGCTTTCAGCGTTTATCCTAGTCCGCACATAGCTACCCGGCTATGCCCCTGGCGGGACAACCGGTACACTAGAGGTGCGTCCACTCCGGTCCTCTCGTACTAAGAGCAGAACCCCTCAAACTTCCTACGCCCGTGGAGGATAGGGACCGAACTGTCTCGCGACGTTCTAAACCCAGCTCGCGTAGCGCTTTAATGGGCGAACAGCCCAACCCTTGGGACCTTATCCAGCCCCAGGATGCGCTGAGCCGACATCGAGGTGCCAATCCGCCACGTCGATATGAACTCTCGGTGGCGATAAGCCTGTTATCCCCGGCGTACCTTTTATCCGGTGAGCCACGGCCCTTCCACTCGGGACCGCAGGATCACTAAGACCTACTTTCGTACCTGCTCGACTTGTCTGTCTCGCAGTCAAGCTCCCTTATGCCTTTACACTCAACGTGCGATTGCCGACCGCACTGAGGGAACCTTTGTGCGCCTCCGTTACGCTTTAGGAGGCGACCACCCCAGTCAAACTACCCACCTGACACTGTCCGGGAACCGGATAACGGTCCTCCGTTAGAATTCCACCATACAAAGGGCGGTATTTCAAGGTTGACTCCACCACAACTGGCGCCATGGTTTCAATGTCTCCCGCCTATCCTACACATCGCATGCCGAAAGCCAATGTCAAGCTGCAGTAAAGGTGCACGGGGTCTTTCTGTCCTTCCACGGGTAAACGGTATCTTCACCGCTACTGCAACTTCGCCGAGTCCATGGTTGAGACAGTGCCCAAGTCGTTACACCATTCGTGCGGGTCGGAACTTACCCGACGAGGAATTTCGCTACCTTAGGACCGTTATAGTTACGGCCGCCGTTTACTGGGGCTTCAGTTCTAAGCTTCGCCAACTATTGAAGGCTAACTCTTCCCCTTAACGCTCCAGCACCGGGCAGGTGTCAGTCCCTATACGTCGTCTTGCGACTTAGCAGAGACCTGTGTTTTTAGTAAACAGTCGCCCAGGCCATTTCACTGCGGCCTGATCCAGCTCCGGACGCGAGGTCCTTCACCAGATCCGGCATCCCTTATTCCGAAGTTACGGGATAATTTTGCCTAGTTCCTTAACCATGGTTATCTCGAACACCTCAGGATTCTCTCCTTGCCTACCTGTGTCGGTTTGGGGTACGGACGCCTGACAGATTCGCTTAGAAGTTTTTCTCGGCAGCATGGAACCGGTCACTTTATGAGTCTAGGACTCTCGTCATCACTCCTCAGGATTAGCGGGAAGACGGATTTGCCTGTCTTCCCTCCCTACGAGCTTGAACCGGGATTTCCATCACCCGGATGACCCTACCTTCTGCGTCACTCCATCGCTCAGACACCTGTCCGGCGGTGCAGGAATGTTAACCTGCTTGCCATCGCCTACGCCTTTCGGCCTCGGCTTAGGATCCGACTAACCCTGGGCGGATCAGCCTTGCCCAGGAAACCTTAGGCTATCGGTGTGAAGGTTTCTCACCCTCATTGTCGCTACTGATGCCGGGATGATCACTTCCATACGCTCCAGCATTCCTCACGGAACACCTTCAGCGCGAATGGAACGCTCTTCTACCATCGCAGTCAGAAACTGCGATCCACAGCTTCGGCGGTACGCTTAGCCCCGATTATTATCGGCGCATGAAAGCTTGACTGGTGAGCTATTACGCACTCTTTAAATGAATGGCTGCTTCTAAGCCAACATCCCAGTTGTCTGAGCGCTCTCACTTCCTTTAATGCACTCAGCGTACTCTTAGGGGCCTTAGCTGGTGGTCTGGGTTGTTTCCCTTTCGGCCACGGAGCTTATCCCTCGCGGCCTGACTGCTGCGGAACATGTGTACGGCATTCGGAGTTTGGTTGGGGTCGGTAGGCTTGTTGACCCCCTCACCCATCCAGTGCTCTACCTCCGTCACACTTTGGCGCAACGCTAGCCCTAAAGCTATTTCGAAGAGAACCAGCTATTTCCAGGTTTGTTTGGCCTTTCACCCCTACCCACAGCTCATCGCCTAATTTTTCATCATTAGTGCGTTCGGTCCTCCACTTGGTTTTACCCAAGCTTCAACCTGGCCATGGGTAGATCACCTGGCTTCGGGTCTACCGCATGCAACTATACGCCCTATTCAGACTTGGTTTCCCTTCGGCTCCGGTCCTTCAGACCTTAACCTTGCTACATACGAGTAACTCCCCGGCTCATTATGCGAAAGGCACGCCGTCACCCCTCAAGGGGGCTCCGACTGCTTGTAAGCACACGGTTTCAGGTACTATTTCACTCCGCGCCAGCGGTACTTTTCACCTTTCCCTCACGGTACTAGTTCACTATCGGTCACAGGCGAGTCTTTAGTCTTAGGCGGTGGTCCGCCCGGATTCATACCAGATTCCACGTGTCCGGCACTACTTGGGAGAGTATTCCAGATCCAGAGTCAGTTTTTGCGTACGGGCCTTTCACCCTCTCTGGGAGAACTTTCCAGAACCTTCTGCTAACTGGCCTTTCGATCCGAGGAGATACGCGCTCCTCCGATTACTTCCCGCAACACCGACGACGCAACGCACGCGCTGCTTACACGCCGCTCGGTTTGGACTGTTCCCTTTTCGCTCGCCACTACTGGGGGAATCGATTTCTCTTTCTTTTCCTCCGGGTACTTAGATGTTTCAGTTCCCCGGGTTCGCTTCCCTAAACCTATGTGTTCAGTAAAGGGATACTCAGGGATTAACCTGAGTGGGTTGCCCCATTCGGAGATCTCCGGGTCAAAGGTTGTTTGTACCTCACCGGAGCTTATCGCAACTTACTACGTCCTTCATCGCCTGCCTGTGCCAAGGCATCCACCGTGTGCCCTTAGTAGCTTCTACACAATACCAAGGTTACAGAAACGGATTTGATCTCGTTTGCCCTGCATAGATTTCAAAGAACTGTGCGATAACCTCGCGTGAAGAATATCAGGTTTCTGGTGGAGATGGCCGGGCTCGAACCGGCGACCCCCGGCTTGCAAAGCCGGTGCTCTCCCAACTGAGCTACACCCCCGGTAGATATCCTGGAGATGAAAGCGTGGTGGGCCTGACTAGAGTTGAACTAGTGACCTCACGCTTATCAGGCGTGCGCTCTAACCAACTGAGCTACAGGCCCATGCGTGCACGACCTCTCCAGATTTGAACCTGTTATAAGGAGAAGACGGAACCGCCGAACACGGCCGGCGCTCAACCTGGTTATGTGAATGCGTTTAGACATTCACACACACCTTAGAAAGGAGGTGATCCAGCCACACCTTCCGGTACGGCTACCTTGTTACGACTTAGCCCCAGTCGCCGGTCTCACTTTCGGCGTCTCCCTCTTTGCAGTTGGGTCGACGACTTCGAGTGCTACCAACTTCCATGGCTTGACGGGCGGTGTGTACAAGGCCCGGGAACGTATTCACCGTGGCATGCTGATCCACGATTACTAGCGATTCCAGCTTCATGTAGTCGAGTTGCAGACTACAATCCGTACTGAGGCCGGCTTTTTGGGATTTGCTCCACCTCACGGTATTGCTCCCCTTTGTACCGACCATTGTAGCACGTGGTTAGCCCAGGGTGTAAAGGGTCATAATGACTTGACATCATCCCCACCTTCCTCCGGTTTATCACCGGCAGTCCTGCTAGAGTCCCCGGCATTACCCGATGGTAACTAGCAGCAAGGGTTGCGCTCGTTGCGGGACTTAACCCAACATCTCACGACACGAGCTGACGACAGCCATGCAACACCTGTGTGATTCGCCCTGCTTTCACAGGGTTAACCTCTTCCCGAAGGTCGAAGCTCACATGTCATACCCTGGTAAGGTTCTTCGCGTTGCATCGAATTAAAGCACATGCTCCACCGCTTGTGCGGGCCCCCGTCAATTCCTTTGAGTTTCAGCCTTGCGACCGTACTCCCCAGGCGGGGTACTTAATGCGTTTGCTGCGGCTCTGAAGGGGTTGAGACCTCCAAAACCTAGTACCCATCGTTTACAGCGTGGACTACCGGGGTATCTAATCCCGTTTGCTCCCCACGCTTTCGCACCTGAGCGTCAGTACTTGGCCAGTATGCCGCCTTCGCCACTGGTGTTCTTCCTGATATCCACGCATTCCACCGCTACACCAGGAATTCCGCATACCTCTCCAGTACTCAAGTCAGGTAGTTTCAAACGCAGTTTCACGGTTGAGCCGTGAGATTTCACATTCGACTTACCAAACCGCCTACGTGCCCTTTACGCCCAATGATTCCGGACAACGCTTGCTCCCTCCGTATTACCGCGGCTGCTGGCACGGAGTTAGCCGGAGCTTCCTCTGGGGGTACGTCAGACCTCGCCCTTATTATTGACGAGGTTGTTCTTCCCCCCTGACAGTGCTTTACAACTTATAAAGCCTTCATCGCACACGCGGCGTCGCTCCATCATACTTTCGTACATTGTGGAAGATTCTCGACTGCTGCCTCCCGAAGGAGTCTGGGCCGTATCTCAATCCCAGTGTGGCCGGACACCCTCTCAGGCCGGCTACCCATCGCAGCCTTGGTAGGCCGTTACCCCACCAACAAGCTAATGGGACGCGGACCAATCTCTCAGCGGTAGGTCCCGAAGGATCCCCACCTTCAGTCATATCAACATACGATGATGTGACATCTGCGGTATTAGCATCAGTTTCCCGATGTTATTCCCCACTGGGAGGTATGTTATCCACGTGTTACTCACCCGTTCGCCACTCTACTAGGAACTCCTAACGAATTAGTTGTTCCTTTCGCGTTCGACTTGCATGCCTTATCCACGCCGCCAGCGTTCGTCCTGAGCCAGGATCAAACTCTCCATATATATACATATAGGTTTATTTGCCTGTATTTAGTCGCTATGCTCGTTTTTCGGTCCTGGCCTGCCATAGCAAACAGACCATGCTTCTCTCGAAACTGGCTGGATCTTCGATTCGACCAAGGAGTTCTTTGAAGAACTCCACGCCGGATTTCCGATCAGCCAGCAGTTCCGCAAGGAACTGCCATGCCGATTCCCGATCCAGCCTGGAGTTCCTAAAGGAACGCCCAAGCCGAATCGAGGATTCGGCCGGAACCAAACGCGGGCCATGCTCTGCGATTCACGTCTTCTCACATATTTCAAAGATCGAGCGCCTCTTCAGCGCGAACTTGTAACCTAGGACATACTTCCTGCGTCGTCAACCCCGACTTCTTTGAGAACCGGCTGGAGTCGGGATCAACCGCTACCTAAGCCTCATCCCAGGTGGAGCGGTATATGTGAACAACACCAAGGGATGTCAAGGGATATCTGAGACTGCGACGAAAGTGGTTTTCAAACATCAATATACCCCTTGCTGACACCTGTGCCCATTATGTATAAATAAAACCCGTGTGAGGAAATTAGTTCCCGGCTGTCCCGATCACCGGGACCAATATGGCATGGAAGGTCGCCCCATCTGCGCCGATGTGTCTTGGAGTTCACAGGAGCGCTGATCCGGTGACGACCCGACCCCGGCTTACGTGGTCCGCGGAATGCCGTTTTCGGAGCACACGTTTGCCATGATCCCAGTTGAGGAAGGAGACCCAATGAGAACCGGATTCGCAATCCTTGCCTGTGCTGCGCTTACCACTGTTCTTGCAGACCCGGCAACAGGCCAGCAGTGGCATATCGAACCTGTTGAGACGACAGGCTCCACTGGGGAATACACATCAATAACCATCGATTCCCAGGACCACCCGCACATAGCATACTACAACAACACAGAGGGCGGTCTTAAGTACGCCTGGAACGATGGTTCATCCTGGCATCTCCAGTTGGTTGATGCGGGGGACAACATAGGCTGGTGGACATCCATAGCCGTGGATTCAAGCGATCATCCCCATATATCCTATTTCGACTACTGGGGGGACGGGCTCAGATATGCCAGCTGGAATGGTTCCGTCTGGTCCATCGAGGAGATCATAGCCGGGGACTACGGATATGATTACACTTCGATAGCGCTGGACAGCGGTGACGGGCCGCACATATCCTGCAGGTTCTACGTGTCCTACGGTACTACTCACCTGAAGTACGCATGGCACGACGGCAGCAGCTGGCATGTGGATACAGTGGACGATGCCGGTGCTGTCGGAGCCTGGAGTTCAATAGAAGTCAACTCAGATGACCTCCCATGCATAGCCTACAACGACGAGACGAACTCGGCCCTGAAGTACGCCAGTTTCGATGGCAGCAGCTGGCTGATCGAGACCGTGGACTCCGAAGGAAGCACCGGTCAGTGGTGCTCCCTGGAACTCGACAGTCTCGACCGGCCGCATATCTCCTACTACAACGGAACCGACTACAGACTGATGTATGCCTGGTGGGACGGCGATTCCTGGCAGCGTGATACGGTCAACAGCTCCGGATATATGGGCAGCTTCAGCGAACTGGCCCTGGATAGCGGGGACCTCCCCCACATCTCCTTCTGGGACCTTTCGAACAACGACCTGATGTACGCCCACTTCGACGGAAACCAGTGGACGACAGAAACCGTCCACTCGCAGTACGACGTGGGCATGTGGACCTCGATAGACGTGGACAGCGAGGATTCCCCCCACATCTCATACGAATACAACTACTACGGAGACCTGTACTACGCCTGGTACGAGCAACCGCAGGGCATAGAGGGAGCCTCTGGAGCGGGACTGCCTGGTCTGTCCCTGCTGCCCCCGGCGCCCAACCCCTGCGTGCACAGCGCCTCCGTCGGTTTCACGCTGGAGGTCCAGGCCAGTGTGGTCCTCAGTCTTTTTGACACCACGGGAAGACTGGTGGAACGAACGGAACTGGGGAGCTACTCAGCCGGAAAACATGAGGTGACCGTTTCCTCAATGAGCGCCGGGATCTACCTTTATCGGCTCGAGGCAGGGAGTTCGACGGAAGAAGGCAGGCTGGTCGTGATACGCTGACCGGCAAGCGTTCCGATTCAGGCAGTGCATAGTCCTGCCAGGACCGTCGAATCTCCCCCTTTTATACTGGTCTGTTATTATTCGGCACTCGACCTGTCCGCCATCTTGAACAGAACACCCTGTGCAGGGTATACTTCTGCATATGTCGAAACCTGGAGGGAGAGACCCGTCAAATTGCGCGAAACCGGTGAAGGACTTGCAGGTCCGCCTGAAGTGCTGCTGCGCATGGAGATATCTCATGACCGGATAGAGAAGGTCATCGCTACGGGCAGCGGATACTCCGATCCGTCGATCCTTGAAGGTTCGATGGTAGGTGAGTTCCTGGAGCAGTGGCCCCTTGATGACAAGTTCCGGATGGTGCGGGTACACTTCGAGGACAGAACCTACCAGGCAGCAGCCAGGAAGGACTCCGAGGCCTCGGTCCTGGTCTACTACCTGGAGACGGGTAACGGCGGCCTGGAAAACCTCGCCGCTCCCATGATAAGGCTGCTGCCCGACAGGCACCTTCCACTGGTTACCCCGGGTTTCGTATGCCTGATGGGCTACACACCCTGGGAGCTTTCACAGAGCGAGCTTATATCATCGCTCACCGCAGTGCCTGACCGGACCGGCGGCCTGGTAACCCTGTTCGACAAAGCGGGAAGGGCCAGAAGGCTTGTCTTCTCGGCGATACACAACTCCCTCGGAGGTACGGACTATATCTTCATTCGCCAGCCCGAGGACCTGGACTTCCCGGTCAGGGACCTGGAGAGACTGGCGGCGATGGAGGTCCAGGCTCCGGACGACCTTCTGGCCTTCCTGGTCGACATACTGAAACTCGAGACCGCCGTACTCCTGAGCAGGTCGGCGATGGGATACGTACCGATATCCTCCTACAACATAGACATCGACACGGAACACTTCGAGACCAGCAGCATCTTCGATCCCGACAACCTGCAGTTCCCGATCTGGGTTGACCTGGACGATGAGGGCTCGCCCCTGGATTTCAGGGGCCAGTGCCTGGTCTACCCCTCCGGCCACATCGTCCTTGTAGCTCCCTGGAGGGGAGACGCGGACACCCTTCAGCGAAAGGTGGACGGCCTGATGCCGGCGGTGGGGATGAAGTACGACCAGTTCCGGGCCACCCACGGAGAGCACCGGCTTTCGAACCTCCTCTGTGAACTGGACCTGATCCTGGCGGGTCAGCCGGACACCGATTCGCTTCGCAGGGCTCTGGAGACGGCTTCTGCCGGATTCTCCGCTACGGTGATAGCCATCTACGGTCCCGAGGAATCCGCAAGGCCTATAGCCACCAGCACCACCGACAGGGAGACCCGGGAGCTGCTGGTATCCGACAGGCCCTTCGAGGAGTGCTTCGAGGACACACACATAACGGTGCTCAGCGACGGATACACGCTGCTCACGGCCTGGAACGACACCAGGGAGGTACCGTACAAGGCTGTGGACGCATTCGGCAAGAAACTGCGGAAATACGACCTGGAAAAGTTCAGATTCGATGAGCCGGATCTCCCCGACTTCTCACAGCTTCAGGCGGTCTTCATGAAGGACACCAAAGTGATCTGGCAGGGAAAGAACCTGGGGATCTCGAACTGCTACCAGTTCTACGGTAACTCCCGGCAGTGCATCGACTGTCCAGTGCTTCACCTGACCGCATCCGGAAAGAAGAGTGCCAGGCTTGAGAACCACCAGGGCTACATCGAGGAGATATTCCCCGCCGGCAACGGTTTCCTCGTTACCTGGACACGTCTCCCGGCGGACGGGGGCGCCGAACACTCGGAGAGGGAACCCTTTCCCGGAGGCGAGGCGCAGTACACGCCTGAAGGCAGGATCGTGGCCTGGAGCGGATGGTTCCAGGAGGCTGCGGGAGCCGGGCTTGAACAGATAAGCGGTCAGAACGCCGCCAGGATACTGAACAGGATCGGCTCCCCTGCGGTGCTCACCCAGTACAGGGCCGCGCTTGCGGGAATATTCATACCCGAGCCGGTGGAGTTCGTCTGGAAGGGAATGAAGTGCTTCAGCAGGATGAGGATGCACAGCAGCGGAGAGAACATCCACCATACAGTCCTGGATTCCAACAGGGCCGGCATAGCCGATCCCGTCACCTTCGGTCCCGGCATCCTGACCACATCGCAGGAACCGAGGTCTCTTGCCGAATTCCTTTCCACCGCCTGCAGGAGGGAAGGCTGGGAATTCGACATATCGGGCACCACCTCCGAGGAGGGCGCGCCCATATGGTTCTCAAGGAGGGCCACCACCGACCTTCTCTCGAGGCTGCTGCACCTCCTGGCCCCGATGTGCCCCGACAGATGGACGGGCCTGGAGACAGGGTGGCTTGACAATACCCCTGAGACGGGCTCCTTCTCGTTCCTCCCGGGGCAGTACCACGTGATACAGTTCAGGCTTCAGGGAATCGGGATCGCCGAGAGGGCAGCCGTACTCAGGCAGCTGGGCATCCTGTTCAGGGAATTCGGGGGATGGCTGGCCGGTGCACCGGGTAAGGACGTACTGCAGGTTGGCCTGCCCGCAGCACGCAAACTCTGCCGTGAGGTGGACGCGGTCGTCTATTCCCCTCACAGGCAGTTCACCGAGCTCTGCAGGGAAGCCATTTCGGGAATGACCTCCAGGAGGTTCCATTTCGTGGAGTCCGCCAAGGACATGGCACTTGCCCAGCAGACAGCCGGATCGGTGATATGCAGGCTGGACCAGAGCAACATGCAGTACGCCACCGCGCTGGCTGCAAGGATACCGGCTCAGCCGATCCTGGTTGCATCCGGACTCTCCAGCGGGATACCCTCCATAACCGCCAAGGTCAGGCACCTCCAGCTCCCGGTTGACAGCAGGACCCTTTTCACAGAGATAAGAAAGATCGTAAGGAGCGGATGACGATGTACCTGTTTCTGGCTTGCTCACTGATCCTTACCCCCTCGACTCCGGAGGAATTCCTGCTGGAACTCTGCGAGAACAGCAGCGGAAGGGATGGAGCCGAGTACTGGTCGGAACACGCCTCGGACGAGGTGCAGCGACGTCTTGCCGATCCCGATTCCCTCCAGGTAATACTGGATGACCGGCATGAACTCTCCGTGGACCCGGGACCCAGGACCGCCTTCGTCCAGGAAGGGGATAACTTCAGAATAGAGTTCGGCCGGTCAAGCTGGACATGGAGAGACCTCTCCGGTGAAACCAACCGGAAAGAGGGTGTGACCGTGGTACTGGTGATCAGCGGGGAATACAGCTGGTCATCGCTGCCGGTCCTTGAGCAGACCTCGCTGAGGATAGGGAACAGGGAGCGGCTCATGTCGGGTCTTATTCTGACGTTTCTTCTGCTGACAGCCGCCGTGGTCCTCGTGGCATGGGCCAAGAGAAGGTACCTCTGATGCTTCGGCCTACTTGAACCTGTCCCACTCGGACGAGAAATCCAGTATCTGGATTGGCAGGTCCTGTATCGAGAGTTCCATGGTTACGGCGTTCTCGATGAAGGACTCTACCTCCCTCTGCAGCAGCATGAGCTGGGACATGAATATCTGGTAGCTGTTGGCATCGTCGGGTCCGCCGGGAGGAAACTCGGATCCGGAATCCAGCTCCTCCTCCAGCTCCCGAATAAGGGCGGACAGCGCCATGACCATCTCGGTAGCCTGGTTTATGTCGGTCATATCTCTCTTCCCGTTGGTTCGGCAAGCTTCTCCCGCTTTTTCCGGACTACTCCGGAAACACTCACGCGGAACTCACCTTCGCCTTCGCCGTACACGCTCTCCATTGCCAGACCTATCGCGGCCCCGATCTGCGGCATACTTCCTGTATCCCGCTTCCAGACCGGATGGCCCCTTCCCTCCAGGATCAATGCTCGGCCTCCGGTCATCCCGGCCATTTCGCCGGCTAATTCCGGAGGTGAGATCCTGTCCAGCTCACCGGTAATATAAACAAATCTCGTCATCGTACACCGAGCAGCGTATTCCACCGGTCTGAAATCCTCCAGCCCATCCCTAACACCCTTCGGAAGGATTAGTTTCATGAGCATGGTCCTGAGACGTCCCATCCTCCTCCTCGCGGATGAGAAGAACTCCATATAGGCGCCCTGGGCGACCACACCTGCCAGTTCTCTCTGCAGAAGACCCGACAGCTTCAAAGCGGCGGCCGCTCCCATCGATGAGCCGAAAACGACCGCGAGTGACCTTTCGAAACCCAGGCGGTACTCCGCATGGATCAGGGCTCCCGCCAGGTCCAGGACCTCGGCAGGTCCGCCTGTGGTCACGGGTAAGGAATGACCGGGATGTCCCCTCAGCGGCACAAGGAGGACCGAAAAACCCATTCCATGGAGCATATCACCAAGTGGAAGCATATCAACGGCTTCCTCGTTGAGACCATGGGCCACCAGAGCGAGCCTCTCCCCTCCTCTCCTCAGGAAGGCGAAGAACTGGTGCCCGTCCAGGGAGGCCGCCTCCAGCCGCTCCCATCCTTCAGGGGGCACCGTATAACCATCGGGTTGGCGCCACCGGAACCTGCGCAGGAAACCGATCAGGCCCTGCCGGTCCACCCATCTGAGAAGAAGGAGCCATACCAGTGACCCGCAGGCCACCCCGATCCCCCATCCGGCGATCACGTCGAGGGGATAGTGGACGCCGAGGTAGACCCTGCTGTAACCGACCAGGAATGCAACGAGTGCGGCAACAGGTGCCATCGGAGGGTAGGCGAGCGAGACCGCGGTGGCCAGTGCCGCGGAGTTCGCGGCATGGGCCGACGGGAATGACCTGTTCCCATGGACATCCCCCCTGTATTCCACCATCCCGGAAAGATCCGGGTCGAAGCAGGGGCGGGGGCGTCCGACCCAGCGTTTCAGGTGGTAGGATGCCTGGTCGGAGGCCGCTGCGGAGAGTATAAGGCACAGAATCACGATCCTGGGGTTCCTGCGCTGGAGAGCCCTCTTCCATCTTCCGCCCGTCGGGTTCCTCACCGGCATGGTCCTGCCGGCCAAGATGAGCAGCACCACGGCTGCAAGCAGGAACGGGACCCAGTTGTCGACGTTAGTGATGAGACGCATGATGGCGGTGAGAATACCAGATCCGGCTCCGTTGACCGCCAGGAAGACCGTCCTGTCCCATTCGGGCCAGATCAACTGCCTTCAGCCCCTTCCTGCTTCGACCTCCATCTTCGGTATGCCTGGAGATCAGTCGCTATGAATCGCAGGCAGAGGGTTACGATGAAGACATCGTCTATGTACCCGACACCTGGAATGAAGTCAGGTATGAGATCAAGGGGGTTGGCAAGGTAGAGCAGGGTCACGGCTATGGCGGCTATGGTCCTGAAGGGCACTGAGTACCTGCCCGCAAGGGAGTCCCTCAGCAATGCGTACATGTCGCGGACATCCTCCCATATCTTCCTGAGAACATCGGGAATACCTTTGCGCTCCAGTTCTCCGATCGTTCTCCCGGCCCGGTGGAGAGCGCTGCGGATCCCCTCCTGGTCAATGGTTTCCCTGCCGCGATCGAAGATGCGAACGAGCCTCCGTCTCATTGTGCTTCCAGACCTTCTCATAGGGTGATCCCTTCCATATGCTGCCGAGAACATACCCATGCCGGTCGGACACTGAAAAGGGCGGTTGGTCAGGTCGTCGCGCCCGGTGTTAGTATACACGCCATGGATGTAATAGTTGCGGCACCTCCGGTGATAACCCCCTCCGAGCCTCCGTCAGGGGCCTTCCTGCTGGCAGCGGGCCTCAGGGCAAGGGGAATCGAGGCAGGTTTCCTCGACCTTTCCCTGGCCTTCTTCAGGCATATCTTCGGTTCCGCGCCTTCCGGAAGGGGCATGCCCGATGTGGCTTCCGCCCTCAGGTACCTCGAGGAGAACGAGGCCTACACGCCCCAGGGGCACCGCACTGCATCGGGCACGCTCAACTCCGCCATGGGCAACTTCTCGAGGCTGTTCCCCGGATGGCGGCTCACGCTGATGGATGCCTCTCCACCGGTGCCCGTCCACGACCCGCACGGGGTAGCGGTACTGTGCGAAGGCGGTGAGACTCCCTTCAAGGGTTTTTGGAACGAGTACCTGCTGCCGGTCCTTGAGCGGCACAAACCCTCCAGGGTTTTCATCTCCATTTCATACCTTTCCCAGCTGGCCGCGGGGATCGAACTGGCCGGGTACCTCAGGACACGCGGTTTCGATTTCCTGGTCGGGGGATCACTCCCGAACAGCCTTTCCAGGACCGGCAACGGGTTCCGGCTGCTGAAGGAGGTCATTCCGGAGACTGTTACCGGGGACGGTTCGGAAGTCCTTGGCGCTGAATCCCGCGAAAGGATGCTGGACCGCCTGGACTGGCCGCTGATGATCCGTGACTGGGACTACATCTCAGGCCGCCCTGTAATACCCTTCGCTCTTACCACCGGCTGCTACTGGAACAGGTGCCTGTTCTGCCCCGATTCAGACTGGCAGCTGGAGGTCTTCGGAGAGGAGGTCCTGAGCCGTTTCCTGGACACGGTCCCCTCCGAACTCATGGAACGGAGGCCCATCCTGCACTTCATCGACTCCGCGGTACCCCCGGGACCATTGAGGAGGGCACTGCCGTTCCTGGAGGAAAGAGGGCTTGACTTCTACACCTTCGCCAGACCTGAGCCGTGGCTGCCGGGAATGGCCCGGGACCTTTCCTCAGCCGGATGCCTTATGCTGCAGATGGGTGTAGAGAGCGGAAGCCGGACACTTCTGGACAGGTATTGCAAGGGCATCGACCCCGATGACTCGCTCAGGGCCCTGCGGAGCTGCGCTGAAGAGGGCATACGGACCTACGCCTACATGCTTCTTGGACTCCCCGGTGAAAGCGAGGAAGATATTGGCAGCTCTCTGGAACTCCTCACCAAGGCGGGTGATTCGCTGGACTTCATCAACCTCTCGATCTTCAACCTACCGGAGCACTGCCGCCTTGTGTCCATGGCGGCTGAGTTCGGTATCGAGCTGCTCGATCCGCCGGAGTCTGAGGACTGCATAAGGTTATACAGGCCTTTCCTCTACCGGGGACGGAACCCCAGGGTTCCCGCCAGACGGCGTATTGCGGACGGGTTTTCCTCCATCCCCTCGGTGGCCCGGGCCCTGAGGAGGACGCCCAGATGGTTCAGGACCTCCCACTTCCCCATGATGCAGGTTGATGGAAGAAGGTCCTAGGAGGTACCGGTCGCGTCGTCGGCCGGCATTCATCCTCGACCTATTTACACGGGCCTCATACCTTGATAGGTTTCGATCATGTTGCAGCGAGTTGAATAGTATTCTCGTTTCAATGTGACTTCACACCTGAAAGGAAGTGGAAGATGACAGCACTGCTTCTTGCCATCCCCATCCTCTTCGGAGCAACAACCGACTTCTCCGACGAGATCGCGGCACAGGGTTTCGCTATCTTCGGGACCGACGGGGTCGTGAACTCCTACCCCTCCCCCGCCAGCCCCATGGGGCTGGACTACGATGCCGGTCTGGGCCTCATGTGGCAGGCCACCGAGGACGGCAGCGGCGGAGTCTACACGGTAGATCCCGCCACCGGTTCCTACACCCTCAGGTTCAACATACCCTACTACTTCAGCGGGGCTGATCTCCAGAGCAACGGCTGCCACTACGACGCCGTGAACAACTACCTCTACCTAGCCGACTACAACGGCGACGGCGGTGCCACTGCCGGCGATCTCATCACCTGCTTCTACCTCGACGATCCCGACTCCCCCACCCTTATGGACTACTGGGATCTGGCCACCACCGACGGCATACTGGGAATCACCTACAAGGATCCCTACTTCTATGTCAACTTCTACGGTGCCGGCCAGCTCAGGGAGTACACCCTCAGCTCGGGCGGCAGCTACACCCTGAACAACTCCTGGTCCGCCAGCTACGGCGGCATCTGGTACTACGAGACCTGGAACGTCTTCTTCACCCACGCCGCCCTCGGAACAACCGCCTACGTCCTCGACGGTGACGACCCCACCAACGTCCTGGACACCTTCTCGCCGGGATGCTCGATGGGTTGCGCCATGGGACCGGATCCCATGCCGGAAGACTATCTCTGGTCCTCGGACTTCAATACCACCACAAACAACCAGATCGACAACGAGTACGTGCCGTCCGCTCTCGAGGCTACCACATGGGGTAACCTGAAGAGCGCGTTCTAGCGGAAGAAGTCGCGATAGTGGGGGCATGCGCCGCATGCCCCCTTTTCATATACCCGCACTAGACGATCAGCAGGATGAGCACCACCAGGAGAGCGAGCCAGACCAGGAGTGCAAGGGTCACCAGTGTCCTGGCCCTGGGAACACCCTCCCTGTATCCAGGCCTGAACCCCATGACCAGGAAGGTGAGTATCCCGGCGAGATTGACGGAGATGAGGTTCTCCGCCAGCAGCTGGAGGGAACCAATCGCTCCCTGCATTTCACCAAGGGCATACAGCATGCCTGTAACAACCAGGGGCGGCATCAGCGCCGTTGCCACCATGACCCCAATGAGGGTGGAGGGGACTCCCGTGCTCAGCGCAATGGCGCCTGCGGCCAGCGCGACCACGATACCGGTCTGCGAGATCACGGTCCCGGAAGCGATCTCACTCGCTGACGCAGGGTCGCTGAAGAGGCTTCCGACACCGTCGGCGAAGACCAGGGCCGCGCCTATCCTCAGCAGGTTCTCCCGAAGGGCCCTTAGGATGAACCCGAAATCCCCCAGCGTGACCGACAGCGTGAGGCCCACGTTGGGTCCCGGCAGCGGCGCGATATGACCATGGCGCCTATTATTATGGCTATGCTGCTCCGGGCCAGGCCCACGGCGCACACCACAGCGGACAGTATGGTCATGACGAAGTTCGGCCATGACGTCCGCATCATCTCCTTGACGTCTGCCTGAAGCTACTCCCTGCTTACGCGGTGGAGCTTCTTGGTCAGGCCTCTGCCCGTTTTGCCGTTCGCTTCCGGTGCTTCCTCCGGGGCAGGTATGGACATCTCCACAGCCAGTGAGGTTTTCTTCAGGTCCTCCCCGGAATCGGCGAGGGCGGATCGCAGCCTGTAGGTGACCTCCTCGCTTCGCTCGGCTTCGGCGAGGATGTGGAGCTGGGCCTGGTCGTTGGAGAGCTTCTCCCACCAGATGGAGAGGGTGTCAAGGCTGCTTACGGACGACCTGGCCAGTTCAGCTGACCCCCCGGGTCAGAGCAGGTTGCTGGCAAGCTCCGCAAGCTCGCTCCTCTCCCCCTTCACGAGGTTGATATGGGCCGATATCCTCTCGTCCTTCATCCTGTCCACCAGGAATGTCAGCCCGTTGGACTGGCTGTCCAGGTAAGGTGTGTCTATCTGGTAGATATCCCCCGTGAAGACCATCTTGGTACCCTCCCCTGCCCTGGTGATAATGGTCTTTATCTCGTGGGGCGTCAGGTTCTGCGCCTCGTCCACTATGAAGTAGATGCTGTCCAGGCTCCTGCCCCTGATGTAAGCCAGGGGGGCGATGAACAGCTTCTCCAGCTCTATCATCTCCTGTATCCCGCTGAACTCCCTGCTGTCCACCGAGAACCTGTTCCGAATGACCCCCAGGTTGTCCCAGAGGGGCTGCATGTAGGGATCCAGCTTGCTCTGCACGTCACCGGGCAGGAAGCCCAGGTCCCTGTTGCCCAGCGGTACCACGGGCCTGGCCAGGTATATCTGCCTGTAGTCGCTCCGCTGTTCCAGTGCCGCCGCCAGGGCCAGAAGCGTCTTGCCGGTGCCCGCCTTGCCCGTAAGCGTGACCAGCCTCACCGCGGGATTCAGGAGCGTGTGCAGGGCGAAGGTCTGCTCGGCATTACGGGGCTGGATGCCGTAGGCCCTGGTCTTGATGATCCTCTCGAACTCGTCGGTCTCGGGATTGTACCAGGTGAGTGAACTGCTGCTGCCGTTCCGGAGTATGAAGAACTGGTTCGGAACAGGTGACAGTCCGGGATCCACATCCGCCCTTGGAACCGAGAAGGGCTGCTGGTAGAACCTGGATATCAGGTCTTTGTCAACTGTCTCGATGATCCCGGTACCCGTATACAGCTCGTCAACGTTCTCGACCTTACCGGTTTCGTAGTCCTCGGCCTGTATTCCCAGGGACTTCGCCTTCATGCGGAGGTTGATGTCCTTGCTGATGAGGATCACAGACCTGTCGGAATTTGCAGTCCGGAGCTGGTCCGCCAGGGCCAGGATCCTGTGGTCGGGTTTGTTCATCGAGAAGAATGAGCTGTCCACGCCGGATACGTTCGTAGCGCTGGCTATCTTGACGAAGAGCTTCCCCCTTCCCGAACCCAGGGGAAGGCCCTCATCGAAGAGCCTGTCACCGGAGAGCCTGTCAAGCTTCCGAATGAACTCCCTGGCCTGGAAGTTTATGAGGTCGTTGCCCTTCTTGAACTCGTCCAGTTCCTCAAGCACTGTGATGGGAATGACCACGTCATGCTCCTGGAAATTGTCGATGCAGTTGTGGTCGTAGAGGAGGACGTTTGTATCGAGGACGAACATGCTGGGCCTGCCGGAGGTCTTGTCCAAATCATGCTCCATTTCGGTTCCGGTTCATGGTCCCTTCCGCTCCCCAATTCAATACGAACATATGCATATATTGACCAGTGAAGCCGGAACTCTTGCGTTTATCGCGGGTTTCCTTCATCTTACCGGCTGCCTGCGACCCGGTCAGTGAGCCGCTAGCTCAGACGGTAGAGCATCTGACTTTTAATCAGAGGGTCGGGGGTTCGACTCCCCCGCGGCTCACCAGGGTCTGCAGGAGTCGGGACCGGGGTGAGTTCATCCTGAGGGAGCGGAGCGACTCGAAGGAACTCCCCCGCGGCTCATCATCGGGTATTGACGAAATCGATGTCCGTTACCATCTTTGAGGACTTTCGGCGACCCCATCGTCTAGCGGTTAGGACACTGGCCTTTCACGCCGGCAACACGGGTTCGATTCCCGTTGGGGTCGCCAAACAACTCAAAGAGGGCGAAAAAAGATCGTAAATACATATCTGAGAGCCACTTGGGGGAGTTCGAACCCAGTGGCTCTTTGTGTACGTCAAACCGCCAGGAAATAGCGTGTACTGAACCTTCCTGCGTGTATCAAGGTTTCCCTCGTACCAGGTGCTTGCGACGGTAGAGATGACTGTGATGGCCTTGTCAAGCAGTTCCGGTAGGTATTCAGTGCCGTTCGAAGTTTGCTCCATTTGGTCTCTGATCCCCAGCTCAAGCCTTGCCAGCCGCTCAGTCTCCTCCTCGTATGTACTCCTGTCAATTGCTGCGTCGTAGATGAACGCCTTCCTCAGCTTCTGTCGGTCCTGCTGGATACTCTCAAGCTGAACAAGAAGACTGGTCCCCTCCTCCTCACGAGCTGACTGCTCTCTGCCCCATTGCTCAAGCAGAGTCGCTCTGGATACTTCAACTTCCTCCGAACCCGGTATCGAGTTTCTCAGGTAATCCATGAAGGAGGTCTCGAGGTGTTCTTTTCTTATACTGCCGAAAGAGCAGCTTTTCGATCTGCACCTGTAATATGGATACTTCTTCGTATTCCCCTTCGACCAACATCCTGTGAGGGGTAGTCCACAGCAACCGCACTTCACAAAGCCACGAAGGGGAAAATCGGGATTGTCCAGTGTTAGCCTTGCTCCCCTGCATCTTTTCTCTTCCAGGGTCTTCTGAACCCTCAGAAACAGCTTATCTGACACAATGGGCTCGAAATCTCCCCTTACATACCCAATTTCATCACTGACCTTGATCCAACCGGCATAGGTCCGATTACTCAGGATCCGCCGAAAGGTTTGTCCTGAGACAGGATTACTTTTCCTGGTTAAAAAGCCTTCACAGGTTAAGAGTCTTCGCACATAAGCCTGTGAGTAGTCTCCGGAAGCTATCATCTTAAATGCCTTCAAGACGAACGGAGCTCTCTGCGGGTCGTGAACAGCAATAGACTTTCCACCCTCTATCTTCCGCATCATGTATCCGACTGGAGCTGAGTGTACTATTCTGCCAGATGACCTGGCTTGCTGCATGCTCAGTTTTGTTCGTTGGGAAACGAGGTCTGACTCAAACTCTGAGACTGATGCAAGTATTCCCTCCAGTAACCTGCCAACGGGTGAATCATCACCCAGGGGTTCTGTGGCTGACTTGATTGAGATTTCATATTTCTTGAGATAAACCTGCATGGCGAAATAGGAGTTCTTGTTACGGCTGAGCCTGTCAATCTTGTAGACTACGATCTTGGTGATCAGCTTCCTCTTCTTACCACAGAAGGAGAGCATCTCCTGGAGAATGGGTCTGTTGGTCGTTCTGGCAGACTCTCCGCGCTCAACAAACACTCCCTGAACCTTTATACCATTCTTCTGACAGAAAGCTCTACAGCATGCCTCCTGGGCTTCCAGACTTATTCCCTCCTGCGCTTGTTCAGCGGTTGAGACCCTGCAGTAAATCACAGCCACTTCAGCCATCAGAGCCTTCTTCCTCGCCTTTCAGATCGAGATGCTCCCAAGAATCACTCGGAGAAGATCCACTTTCCAGCATGAACTCAGCGAACTCACGGAATGAGTAATCAGGGTTCGCTTCTGGAAAACTGTGGCTCATCCTGCCGGAGAAAAGCTTGTTCGAGTCAGGAATCACGAATCCTATATCCATGTCAAGAATCAGTGTGTCAGGTTTTGGGAATAGCGCGTTCTGAAGCCTCTGGCGATCCTCGAGATCTGAGATGGTCCATATGGCACATAGGCTATCTAAAACTCTCTTGGCAAACTCGAGTACATCCTCTTCTTTGTAGATCTTCCTACCCAGCAAATCGAGGTTCTCCTTTATGGAATCTTCCTTCCTGCGAATTTCATCAAGCTCTTCCTGGCAGATATCGTTGGGAACACTCTCGTCGTATAACATTTTCTTCCGCACTTGGCGCTTCTTAGATGCCAGGGACGCCAATTTTGCCTTCGCCGATTTCTTCTGACTCTCGTAATCAGATTTTCTCTTCTTGTTCAGGTCAAGTACTGCTGCAAGAATAAGCTCCCTTGCCCCAAGCTTTGGTACGAGACCCATCAGGAAGAATGCGAATAGAGCATGAACAATAGATGGAGGTACCCTCACGGTATTACATTTCTGTTTCGTTTGACAATGATAGTAGGGATATGTTCCCTTCTTTGCAGCACTTGCAGTTAGGTATGTACACTCAGAGCATCTGAGGAATCTCTTAAGTGGATACTTCCATTGGTCATCTCTTCGAACAAGTTTTCGAGCTTTCTGGCCTGTAACTTTCTCAAATACAGCCTCATAGACTTTGAATGAGATTAAACCTGGCCAAGTTGCCTTCTTTAACTTCTTCTCTTCATAGTGCCAGAAGTAACCAGTATAGAGAAGCTTCTTCAACATATTCTTGAAGATCTGCATTGAGAGCTCATTACCATATCTTGTAGTCAATCCCCTGGCATTTACTCCATCGCAAACTTCGCGAAGGGTCACCCCACCTTGATAAACCTGCATGAATGCCCACTTAACAATGGGAGCCTTCTGGGGATCAAGCTTCAGTGTTGCTTCCCTTTTCTCAACACCCCTTTTTGTGAGATAACCCATCGGTGGGTAGGACAGGTAGTAACCTTGCTGAAGTGATTCCTGCATTGATGAGCTGGTACGTTCTTTGCCTCTATCCCTTTCATAGAAAGCATCAACGAGTCTTTCACCTTGAATATGTCTTCCATGTGAAGTCGAGGTATCAACATCCAACATTACATCCCAGACCAGCACCCCAACGCTCGCAAGTTCCCTCAAATGTATGAAAACATGCTCAAGGTCCGCTGAATATCGGTCATAGCTATGAACGACAATGTTGCCAACTCTTTCGTCTCTCAAGCATCTGCGGTGCATTTTCATGTATTCTTTACGATCATGAGTTTGTGTTGCCGTGAACCCAGGTTCACGATAGACATGAAGAACCTCAAAACCCTTCTCGCGGCAATACTTCTTACATTGTGTCTCCTGAGCGTCGCGACCGAATCCTTCCTCTTCCTGTTCTTTGGTAGAAACCCTGCAGTAGATAACGGCCGTTTGAGCTTTTCTCCTGGAAAGTCCCCTTTTCCGTCCCTGGTTCTCAAGAAAGTGCAACAGCTTCTTATTCATCAGTATCCCAACTGAATAGACTCAACCTCTGGATCAGATCTTTGTCTTCGCTTAAGGATAGGATGAAGTCTGCGATCTCCATGGCATGAGATTCGAGTAGATGCTCATCGTCAGGATGGATGAACTGAGAGCTTGCTACAATCTTGGCAGCTCTTTCGAATGGATCAGTGATTTCCTTTATTTCCTCGGGAATGAGAACCCCATTGATGTGGAGTAGTAGGTACAATTCTTCAAACAACTCTTCCACTTTCAGGCCCATCTTCTTCTTGGCTATAATGCCTTCTATATGTAGAACCTAGATTACTCCGCTAGTATATTCCAGTAGAATCAATTAGACAAAGTCCAGCTATCGGATACTCTCTGGGAAGGATAAGTAGTAGCTTGATCATGCTATATAGGGTGGACTTGACAGCATTTCCTATTCCAGTAGTATACAGATAGCTCATCTACCATAGATTGTAGAAGGAGTTGGACCGTCGCTTGCGGCGGTCTTTTCATTTACCGATCCGATTATTGTATTTCTTCTCAAGCTTTCTCTTCTTGTGAGGATAGAGAATACAATGAGCAGTAATGAGTCTTCGAGTTTCATCGGGATACTTCTTCATAATGATTAAATAGTCCCAGTCCACAAGCCAAACATAGGTATGTATCGTGTTTTTTGCTTCTTCATAATCCCAGGCGAGAACTCCTTCTTGGTACGGATCACTCAAGAGAGGTTCTATCCATGCTAATTTACTGGCTCTATCGGGATCAGGAATTCTCTGTCCAGATGATTCATCGTCGATATGAGTCAGATGCCAGAAGATCCGTTCTTTCCCTTCATCACGCTCAGGGAAGAACCACACCGAATTGCCCTTGTATTTGAGCTTCTTCTCCACCAACTCTTGTTGGAAAACATCGTAAAGCATGTTAAAGGTTTCTGAAGACCACGGCATGAGATCAAGGGGTTTTGGAAGCCAAGATGGATAATTCATCGCTTGAAGTTAGGTCGCCAGACAAATAGATTGAATTTCTCTGAATCCCGTCTCGTGCTATGCTTGAGGTCTATTCCTGCTTTCCTCCGAACATGTTCTACAAGCTCCATCTTAGCTTCACTTGAGCACAACTCTCTCGCGGAATACGTTATGCACCCAGTTATGAGATCAGCTAATTGCAGTAATGCTACTTCATAGGAACGCACGAGCTGGATAGTCGGCACTGATGCATGTTCGAAGTCATGAATTGAACAGCAAAGAACATCATGTAGATGAGCAATCTTCTTAGCTCCACGTGTATCTTTGATATCTAAAAAAATCCTGAACTCTGCATCCTGACAGATAATTTCTTTCAAGAGCTGATAGTACATCTTGTAGTACCAGGTATCGTGATCTTGACGGTATCGATGATGATCAAGACTCTTTTTATCAGGAACGAGCAATCCCCTATATCTTAACCACTTACATGAGAAGAAGTAATCGATAATATGATGGAAGAACTCAAGACCGCTTGGGGATACACTGTTCCACTTAATCTCTATTCTGGGGTTACCGAAGTATTCTCTCTTTATCTTCTTGACTTGATCAGCAAGATCATGTGCCCTTTCTACTTCGCACCAAATAGCACCAAGAGCCATTGCATTGGATTCATCATTCTCGAGATGACATGACTCATCACAATACACATTGTAAGAATTCCTCATTCTCTTTATAACCCCTTACACCCGGAATACTTTCATCACTTCATCTCCGAGGTGGTTGATTACCTTAACAGCAATTCGGCCGGAGGAAGGTCTTGCAAATGGCCGTGATACATCGCTATGCAATGTTCTCCATGCATCCTTATCAATTTCTGCCTTGAGCGTAGACTTTAAGGACTTGTAGGGGTCGTTCTGCCCCAGGAAGTAGGCATGCCTTACGAAGAAGCTTTCCTCATTGTAGTCGGTATCAATCATCCAGCACGCTATTCCTTCAGCTCCATCACTCCTGATCTCCCCTGTCTGAGGATGGAAAACATCTACACCGTTTACTTTGACTTGTAGATGGTCTTCTCCAACTTCCTGAATATCTATATCTGGCTCTCCAAAGATCACGAAAAGATTGCCCTTACCAGTGTTCTTAAGGTCGTCCGCCATATGAAGGTCCGCGTTCATTCGTGCCTTCAGAACCGGTACCTTCCCGAGTTTATCAAATTCTGTACTTCGTGCATCGTAGTTGAATGCACAGGCAATCAACACGTCGAAACCAGCATCTGCAGCTTCACGAGCAGCGGCAACAAGATCAGGTCGTGACACAGTACCAAACTCTGGACCAATAAAGATACCAGCCTTCTGTTGAGGTCCATCTTCCTTGCCACCCTTTGTGTAGTGTCCTTCAGCACAGATGTAGTCACCAGGCCATCCAACCAGTGAGGTAAAGGTTATCTTGTCCTCCTTGTGGGCCTGCTGCACCCCAGCACGCCGAAGGTTATCAAGAATCATCTCCCCGAAGTCTCGATTCTCCCTATATGGAAGTTTGGACTCTGCAAGACTGTCTATCAACTCGTCGTCTTCGTCGACTCCGAGTATCCGGTGTGGTGATAAACTCTCCACTGTGAAAGGACCAGCAACGCGGACCTTGTTCTTGTCTTCATAAGGCTTGTCGTATAGGTACTCAAAGTCCGCTTTGGCCGCTATCGAGGCATCGATCTCCTTCTGACGAGCAATACGTAGCTTCCACCACGAGGCAAAAGCTGTCGCAGCATTGGCCTTGCCAGCAAGCTTCTCAGGAAGCTCTCTGGGTATCTCCCATTCCTGCCAGGCTGTACCGAGCAGTGAGTTCAGTTTCTTTCGTAGAGGTTCAAGTTTGTCTTGGTATGACTCCCAAATGATGTCTATCTCAGCATTGTTGGCAATGGTCTTCAGCATGATATGAGGTACTCGTTCGTATACGAATCCGTGTCTGATATTGCCGTATACAGGTGCATCGGAGGGAGCGGTACGAGTTAATTCAGCTTCCTTGAGCTGACCATCTCTACTGTCTGCAAGTAAGTAATAAGGATAACGAGCTCCCATAATTCTGGCTCGAGCCAGTGTAAGTGCGACTCTGGATGTATCAATAGTAATCCATCTCCGGCCCCACTGCTCAGCAACATACCCAGAAGTCCCTGCTCCGCAGGTTGGATCGATAACCAAGTCACCTGGGTCAGTGGTCATCAGGATGCAGCGAGCAACCGCTTCTGTAGCCGTTTGAACAACATATACCTTAGGGTCTGTGCGACTCTGTACACCACCTATATCCATCCATATGTTTGTCCTGGGATTTATAGCGAAGTCTTTAAGGAACCGAGCATAGCGAGGCCTTGAACCTTCATTCAGAATCCTTCCTGCTTTTGCCAACCTTTTCAATCCTTCTGTTGTAGTTTTCCAATGTAAACCCTTGGGTACTTTCCATTGCTGACCAAAGCAGTTGAAGTTTTGGGAGGTATTCGTGGATCCTTGCGAAGTTAGATCTGCGGATGTTGCAAGAAGCTCCAGCTTATGCGCTGAGCTATTCATGGAATTGATAGAAGCGACTGGTTTATACTTCGATGCACCACTCTCACCAGCCTCCTTTTCAACGAATAACTGTCTGTACTTTGTATATTTCTCGTTTTTACCATACCATAGTATGTAGTCTGCAATATTCGACAGTTTGCCACCTGAGAATCCTGTAGTTTTAGCAAATGCAATCTTTGAGATAAAATTGCTTTCACTGAATACCTCATCCATCAAAGCCCTTACACGATGAACATTCTCATCACCAATTTGCACGAAGATAGAACCTGATTCGGTGAGAAGATCGCGTGCCACAGTAAGTCTGTCCCTTAGATATGTAAGGTATGAATGGATGCCGTCTCTCCATGTATCCCTGAATGCTTTAACTTGCTCTGGTTCCCGAGTAATGTGGTCAGCATTGCCATCTTTCACATCACGGCTTGTAGTGGACCACTGAAAATTACTATTGAACTTTATCCCATAAGGTGGATCTATGTAGATACATTGAACCTTACCTCGAAGACCTTCTCTCTCGGTTAATGATGCCATCACTTGTAAACTATCGCCCAGGATCATACGGTTCGACCAGTTGGCATCATGCTGGTAGAATTCCGTCTTGGCAGTTTCATTGGGAAGACCGTTGAAGTCTGAAAAGAGGTCCGGAACATTTTCTGATGTTTCCTTTGTTTCCGTCTGCTGCATAAGGTCATCAATGAGAGCCTTGGGATGAACCTTCTCTTGGATATAGAGCGGAGGAGCTTGTACGATAAGGGCAGACCAATCCTCCATGTCCTTACCTCGCCAGACGAGCTGTGGATCAAGATCAGCATTGCGAAGCTCATAGGCGATCTGGATGGGGGTCTTATCACTCTCAGCTATCATGCTTTGATACTCAGCAGTGGGGATGTTCTTTCGGGACGCATCATCATGAGTCAGAGTCTCGACTTGTTTCTTCGCTTTCTTCCTTCTTGCCATACCAACTACCTTCTCTGAATCCGAGCTTCGATAAGCTTGTCGAAATCCCCTTGCATATCGTAAATATCAGTTAGTTCAACGAAATCCCAACGACCGAAAGTTCCATGATTGTTCACTCCAGGAACCCAGTAACTCTCCATAGTAAGTTTCTTATCCTTGGCGTCCTCACCTCGGAAACCTTTAATTTCGACCACAAGGTTCAGTAGATCACCTTCTCCCCTACCATCATCAACTCTCACGATAAAATCTGGGATGTAGGTTCGATTGATGGAACCAAAGCGATAAGGAACCTCCAACCCAAGTCCCTGGTTTTTAATGTACTGCTTAACTCTGTCGTGACTTTCAGCGATTCGACAGAATTCAGCCTCCCAGTCGCTGTCAAGCACAATCCATCTCACTGGACACTTATTGGGGTCTGTCTTCCACCTCGTCTTCTTCGATGTGTTGAAGTTGATATGTTGAGTGGAACCGATGGGGTTGTAGGGATCAAGAACTGCCTTCACTGGACGCCCTTCCCCCATGGTGAGTGTGATAGCAGCAGTTATACGCTCACAAGCCATGTCAGCAAGTTCCTGATACAGAAGCTGCGCGGGATAAGTTCCTCCCCTGCAGATAAGGCACTCATCCATCCACTGCCGGGTTACGCGCTTGAGCTGTCCGAAAAGATGAAGTTTGGGTTCATCACCTGGGTCTCTCCACTTGGTCTCAAGGAGGCGTTTTGTGAGATTGAAGAGAATACTCTGTTTCCTGACTTCCTTTGTGTGGAGAAGATTCAGATCGATCCCCTCTCCTATGATACCACTGTTATGAATAACAGAAGGACCGACGATGTCAGGAGTCAGTTCAAGAATACAATCGGGTGTGAAATTGGCCATGATTCGTTCCTCGGGAAGCTCTATTCGATAACCTACTACTCTAGGGAAGGTTATCTCCAGATGATCACGTTCGGGAGATACTGCATGAACATGAATGTTTTCTCTTGGAGGTTGCGGAGGAGCAATAACAGGCTTTGCAGTGAAGTCGAAGGGAATACCCAGTACGTCGGCGTATTCGACCTGGAATAGACCATCCTCATCAAGCTCGTATGAC
Source organism: Candidatus Aegiribacteria sp. MLS_C (assembly GCA_002030045.1). Classification (GTDB taxonomy): domain Bacteria; phylum Fermentibacterota; class Fermentibacteria; order Fermentibacterales; family JCC-6; genus Aegiribacteria. Next base: position 27,616 of record LQBI01000012.1, read on the forward strand.
TGCCGGCGGAGAGCTCGTCCAATGACTTGTTCACAGAGAAGCTGAGTGCTGAATGCCCTAACACCAAGCACATGTGTAACGGTGTTAGCGTCCCATCCCTCTGTTAGCATACCGACTGAGACGACACTGCGAATGGAGCCACCGAGTCGACCTTCTTTCCCGACGGTGTTCATCACTTCGCGAAGGAGATCCTGATCTGTGATACTATCAGCTTGCTGACGGTCTCCGGTCCTTCTGATGATGTCACGTCTAAACCGCTCTATCTCGTCTGAGGCCATTTCTCGGAACTTCGTGTCCAGCGCATCACCGGACTCGAGTTGAACGCTATCAATAAGGAGCGTGTTTGGTACTGCATACTGCTCGCCGGAACTTTCATCGAAGTTTCTGAAGAGCGGTAGCCGTCCATTAACAAGGGTTTTACTACCATCCTTGCTTTCTCTATGGAAGCCGGACACATAATCGTATACCAACTTTGAGGTGGATGTATTGTTACAGACGATAATGAAGCAGGGCGGTACTGGAACATTTGCTTCCTCCCAGAGTTTGAAGGTCTTCTCATAATGACCATAGAGAGCTTCAAGAGCAGTCTGTAGCTCCACGGGAAGACTGAGAGGATCAAGCTTCTTGCCTTTACCGCGACCCTTTTTAGGCATCTTTGACCGAATGTGGGTCCAGAGATTCCGAAACTTGGGCATCTCGGTGCCCGGAATATTGTCTGCGATTGGTACCCTAGGGAGCTTTACTATTCCACATTCGATTGCGTCCATCAGGGAAAAATCGCACATTGTCCATGGGAAAAGGGTACCCTCTGCATAGCCTGAACCACTGAGAAAAAACGGTGTTGCAGATAAGTCGATGACCTTGGGGACGCCCAGCTTTCTCTGAACAGCTTCAAGTCCTGTGATCCACAGTCTTGCAGCTTCATTATTCTGCTCTGCCTCCTTGCGATCGTCACCTATAAGCTTGGGTTGATCATCATCTACCTGTTTCTCGCGGTAACAGTGATGGGCTTCGTCGTTAAGGACAAGAATGTTCTTCATTCCCATAAGCTCGGGCATCACCCGCTGCATCATCTGCCCTTCGGTCTCCGTGGTTTCGACTGGTGGTCCATCTCTACCTTGGAGAAGGGCTCGACCGCCCTTGGATATGTCCATAGTTTCGCGAAGCTTGAAAGAATGAAAGTTGGTCACTACGATTCGAGCCCGATCCAGATCCGACAGCATGTCCTTCGGGACAAGTTCTCTGCTGGCGTAGTAAGCATCGGGATCGTTCGGCTGTAGCACTCTTAACCTGTCTCGAATAGTAATGCCGGGAGTAACTACAAGGAATCCTCTTGTGAATTTACTACTACCAGGTCTTCTTACAGCGTTGATGGTCTGCCAAGCAATTATCATAGACATTACTGTGGTCTTACCCGAACCTGTTGCCATCTTCAGAGCTAACCGTAGCAACTCTGGGTTAGCCTGCTCATTGGCCGACTCAAGGTAATCAAGTAGTACCTTACCCTCTGCGGTCTTCCTGGCTACTTCAGTAAGCCAGATGACAGTCTCAACTGCTTCAATCTGACAGAAGAAGGGTTTGTAACTGGTGAAGCGATGATGCCGCCAGTGCTGTAGCAACCTTGCTGTTTCGGGAGTGACATTCCATTTATCTGGATTCGGGATAGCACGCCATTTCTCGAGGTGTCTCCTCATCGTATTGATCATAGATGTTGTGCTGTACTGCTGCTGCTCTGTTGATAAACCCTTACCCTCATCAAAGATTATTTCCTGCTGCTGCCCCTTTTGTCGCTTATGCTTCTGAGGCTTTGGTATAGGGGTAATCAGTGCTACAGGTCTGCGTTTATCCAAAATGCGCTGAGTAGGCTGACCATCATTATCAAGCTCCCAGTGACGGCAAGGAATTTCATAGGGAGAGTTCAGTATGGGTTTTTGAAAGAATGTATCAGCCATGTCGCTAACCTGCTTTTCGATAGTGAATCGGAAAGAACTATTTTATCTCGCAAAAATGCACCATACATAAGAGGTGTCGATTGGTCAACTCAACTTGATTCTAAGGGAGAGTATAAGTAAATAGGGATAACAGAACACTACCGGTATAAACAATAGCCAAGGAGATGAAATGCCTGATACTATATGGCCACCGATAGAAAGACCTGGGGACCTCGCTTCGTATATGCTACGTCATATGACCTATCATGGTACGGCTACCGTTCCGCAAAGACTTATCGACAGGTTCGGAGGCTTCCAAAACGGGCTTGGTACACATATGGGATCCAGCTATCGATGGAGCTTCAAGCTTGTGGGCCAGTATTCGGAAGGTCCACCAGGATATAACCAATGCGGAACAGTTATTGTTGACAGTTTCGGACTACGACTGACAGATGAACATGATCGGAAGCTTTGGTGGGTAGATTTCCAGTCAGATGGAGATATGAATCACAGAGAGATGCACTACCATGAAGCTGGTTGGGAGGGAGGAATGAGAGTGTACTCTTCTCGCGACAAAGCTTCTTTCTGGAGCAATATCTCCAAGTGGCAGTCACCTGCATTTACAGAGTTCCTTCAGGAATATCAAGGTCAGGAAAGCAAGCTGTTCGATATTGAATGATGAAGGTGGGAAGAGTAGCCGCAACAACACAGCCACTCTTCTCCTCTCCTATCGTTCCTGATTTCTCCTTGAGCCAACCACGTACTCTCTACAGAAGCACCAGCTACTGAGCGGCGGATTCCGAGAGTAGGCTCGCCGGTGATATGATATAAGTATATCCTGTTTGAATTTAGATGATTCAGGAGTAGCCGGCGATTTTGCGTCTACGCTCCGGCGAATACTCGGGATGTCATCTTGGTATCCGAGAGATTCCCTACCGAAAATCCTATCAACTGCTCAACTGAACAAGCTTCGCTTCACCCTCTGGATGCCAGTGAACATAACCAGGGCCCGGATTACCTCTTGTCTTCCGAGGACAGAATGCCGGTGTTTGAATGTGCAGAAGATTGTGGCCGGATACTCTTTCCATGGCCAACTCAAATCGGTGATTGTGCCCGTTAATGGCAGTCTGAACATTGAGTGGCTTAAGAAGCATTCGGGTTAACCTCTCGGGTTTGATCATTCCAATGTGTCTGTCTGACTGCTTCGTCCACAAGCTATGATGAGTGACAAGGTGGTAGCGAAGATCATTTCCAACTGGTGCATGTTCCTTCGCCCATTCCATCTGCCACTTCTGAACCCTGGCGGGTCTCAACCATGCCCAGGTTGTATTGAGACAGATAAAGATATCTCTGCCGATCCGGTATAGGGAATCAAGCTCGTTCTGAGCGATCCTATTCTCATCGGCTAAATCCATGATCTGCTTCCAGCGCTCAAGGCCCTTGGGATTCGTAACTTTCAAAGGGCCCCACCCCATAGAGATATCATGATTCCCTGTAGCAGGAACTAGGATCACACTCTCATTCTTCAGTTCCCGGCACCATTCCGAAAAGAGTCGATACTGCTCCTTGGTGCCTTTATGAGCTACATCACCAGCAAAGATGAGGACTCCGTCTTCAATTATGGCTTCTGTCAGCTTCCGTTTGAGTGAAGCGTCATCGGCTTCATACCTTACTCTCCAGTGGATATCTGATGCTATAATCATCTCCGCAGTTCCTTCTGGCTTCCCCCAGGATTACACTCTTGAGGACTGTACCTGCTTGTAATACTGCGATCAATTACTTTGCTTGAGCTTTCTTCCGTAGATCAAGTCGTTGATAACAGCAAGGGCAGGGGTTCTGACAACAGGATCGGTTATACCTGCGTATCTTTCTTTGCCATCAGTAAAGGATGCAAGCAGTTCCCATTCATCCTGGGACATTTTCTTGTATCTCTCGGGCTGAACCAAGAAGCGTGTTGGACTGGCCTTGAACTTGTCGTCACCAGAAAGCTGCTTGAACTTCACGTAGTATCCTCTATCTCCAGACCATTTAACCTTTACTTTCCAGCCACAACCGTTTTCATCTTCGATCTCCAAAGAGCCAATCGTTTCCCTGCCTCCTCTTACAATATTGTCGTAGAGTGTCTTGAGATTCATCACCGCCCCTGAGGCTTCTTCAATAACAACCTTGCCGCTTTTAATCGCGGTCAGAGCTGCAGTGACCATTGCTGCCAAGTTTGCAACCATGAGCTACTCCTTTCATTAAGCAGGCTATCATACAATCCACATGGGGGAGACTCTTGTCAATACAATTATCGAGTATGGAGTTTCTATAACAGCATTGGACATTGTGATTGAAGCAGGGAGAGCAATTCTCAATGCAACTGCTTTGTGGGCCAGTACACTTCGGTACCAGCCCACTGGATTCACTAGCTACTCAGATCCGGTCACCCGGCCTCTTTCACCCTAATGCAGTCCACGATCTCACCGAAAGCCTCGCAGGTGGTCGGTTTCAGAACGATGACAGAGCCTGCCCAATTAACTGCCTTGGGTTCGCGGAGTAGCTTCGCGATGGCCTTTGCGTTGGTCTTGTTGAGGATCAGTTCCTTATCAGTCTCCTTGAACCGGAGGATGTACTTCTCTGTAAGGGCTCCGTTCGTCATCCTGACCTGGTCCCTTAACACCTGTTCGATGGTAAGTGGCATCGGCTTCTCCTGCAGGTCCGCTGCCTTTAAGTAGCGGCTCGGGAACATCAAGTCGACGTGGAACTGAGGGTTGTTATCCTGCTTCACTGGCATCATCTACTCCTTCGAAGTCTATGGCGTCCTCACTGCTCACGACCCACCCCGGAGCTTCCAGCTCAGTTTCAATGGGTAATGGTCCAGGCCAGACACCTGTTTCAGTACAATCCCTGACCTGTTCCAGCCAGGTGACGTATTCGTCACGCGCTCTCTCCAGTGAATTCTCGTCCAGCCAGAATAGTCTGCAAGCATGAGGTGGCTTCCTCTCAACGGCAATGATGCCGAAGGGAAGGATCGTTCCCCTGCCTGAGGATACGGCGTACCCTTCACGATACATGGCTGCCTGGTGGAAGTACTTCATCTTCCAAGCCTGTTGTGAGAACCAACCCTCATCGATGCTGGTGGTAGTCTTGAGATCGAGGATGGCCTTTCTTCCAGTAATCCAGTCAAGTCTGCCCTTACACTCTATCCCGGTCAGGGGATTTCTCCAGAACAGGCTTATCTCAGGTCTACCATTCTCAAGAAGGTCAGCAACAGGAGGAGTACCTCTTACAGAGTCTCTGATGGCCATTACAGCCCGATACTCCTCGTCCTTAAGTACTGACCTCCCCTGAGCCTCGCATTCCTCTGCAAACTCCTTGTAGGCGTTCGTACGGCGGGAGTCTGACCATACGGCATACTCGAGCTGGAACCGCTTGGGTTCGAAGACGGCAGTATGTGTTGCCCTGCCCAGAAGCATTGCCACAGAGTCTTCTTTTGGGCTCTCGATGGCATGCCTGTAGTGCATTGGACTCGTCGCCATGTGCTTCAACGTGGAGAAGTGACATCCGGGTACCGCAGAGTATTCCGAGAACTTCATGCTTACTCCCGGATCAAGAATCCTTGTCTTTGGCATATGATCCTCCTTTCTTGTCTTCATGCTGTACGTAGCCTTCAATTCTGATGTGATACGATCAGTAACCGGATCAGGCAGCTCTGTTGCAGATCCTTCCCAGGAAGTAGTCGCCTATCTGCTCCTCGCTGAGTATTCCTGCCCTGCCTCTTCCGTGATGGCTGAGGCGATGGGTGATGCACTGCATCAGGTCCCAGGCCGTCTCAGAGCCACCTAAGAGCTTGCAGATCTCTCCCCACTCCCTATTGGGCAGACTGGTTTCGTTGGCAACCTGGCTGACCAGATCGGTCGTTAAGGGTATCCGGTTCAGACGGCTTACCAGAGGAAGGATATCCTCGAGTTCATCCACTCCCTGCCTGATCCTGGCCACGGCAAGGCTGTAGCTGACCTCTTCGATCCCTATATGCTTCATGGAGAAACTCGAGAAGTGTCGCGGAGAGACCATACCGTTGGTGCAGCTCAGGACGAAGCCCATAAGCACGATCCTGAACTGGCAGGAGCCGTCGTAGCTGTTCTCCACTCTCAGCCCCAGACCGAGTGTATCGCCGACTTCAGGAGCATCGATCTCGAGATCGGACCTGAAGAGCTTCGCCCAGTATCGTCCCGTCCAGATCTCCCGCTCCGGGGTCCAGAGCTGGCCTGTCTGGATAAGGATATCGTCTATGATCTCCGAGACCCTTACATTGGGGATCAGGTTGTAAGAGCTTGAGTGGATGTTCAGGCACTGCCAGTCTCCATGGTCGTCACGGATCTCAATAGCCTGATTCGAGACCTCGCTTCCGCTCACCTTAACCGGAGCCACGCGCACGTCAGCGAACGGGGAGCTGACCTTGACTCTGCTTCTCTTCCTTTCAGACATGATTCTCCTTTCCGTTGTCTCCTTGGTTTCTGCCATAGGACTTCAAGTAAGCTGCAAGTACTTGAAGAATGAATTCCACAAGCACCTTGAACCTATCCTTCGTGGGCATGAGCACTCCTTTCTATCAAGTTGTCACCAGTAAGTTTATATCGCCAAAATGCTCTGTTTGGTTGATTCTGAATCCCTTGAGACGGATGAGAAGGTTTCATGGATTTGGATTTTTCGCGTAAAAAGGGATAATCCGTATCAGAGTGAATCAACCAGAAAGGTGTCTCATTATGTCCAAAAGTGTAGCAATTCAGAAGAAGGATGAACTAGAAAAAGTCATACCCATTGTGGTCGCATCGTTCCCAGTCGAAAAACGTGAACCTGATTGGGATGAGGAAGCCGGAGTAACAGGAGCTATCGAGGGAAAAGATGAGAATATTAAGCGTCTGAAGCCTTTGCAGTACAGGGCTATCAGCTTAGCTCTCCAGGGTAGGACACAGTCTCAAACAGCAACTGAGCTTGGAATCTCAAGGAGTTGTGTAGCAAGATGGTTCTCAAAGGGATCCTTGATCCGGGAGATCTATGAAGACAGGCTGCATAAGATATGGGAAGCCGTTGACCAGAAAATAGTCATCCTTTACATAAAAGCTCTCGAAGTGAAGTTTGAGTCTATTGAAAGTCCAGACCAGACAACACGGGATAAGGCAGCCTCGTTCATTCTTTCAAAATTCAGCTTCCCTGAACCGTTCAATCCAGAGAACATGTCAGAAGAAGAAAGGGAGGATCGAGATCGAAGAAGGCGTTATGGAGGGCAGTACTTCTCTTATCAGCAGCATCAGGAACCTTGGAAGGGTGAAATCGATAGGGAATTATACGGAGAAAGGTCTGAACATGATGAAACCAATAACTGCAGCGGATATGGGAATTGCGGAGCAGAGAGTTTCACTCTTCAGCCATATGAATTCGATGATTTCTGTGCGGATCTGGATGATCGAGAACTCAATTACAAAAGGATGGAAGACTCAATACTCGTGATTAACCATAATGCTGAGATAATCGCGACTATCTATTCATATCGAGCAGAACAACCCTCAATTTTCCATGTAGACAATCTTAAGCATGCAAACAGATACAGCATGATACAATGCTTAAACATAGAGAAGGATGAGTATGGACATTTCAAATACGATATGTGTAATGAGAATTGGCTTATCATTCCGAGACATGTCATAAAGGAGAATCTCTTACATGTTCTTGAGCATATCATCAAAGAACCTAGGAAGTACATTGATTCACTCTGAATAAGGTGATTCCATCACGCAAAAGCGACCTGCTATTTGAAGCTACTTGCCTATACTCAAGTTAGAACAGAGTTGGGGGAGTGAATTCCCTTCAGGCAGAGTCTCTTCCCCAGCGCGAAACAGTTGTCTCCTTCTTACCGGAGCTTTCAAATACCTCTCCCTGTGGTGCTAAAGGGCATTCTGTTATAGCGAGGCAACTCCCCTCAGACAGCCTATGAGAGAGTTCGAACTTTCTATCGTTGGGGTCGCCAACTTGCATCTCTACGAACACCTGTTTAAAGAGAGTCCCCTCATATTCCTGATGTAGGAATTTTCAAACCAGTGTTCGAATAGGATACGCAGTTTGATTTTCTGTCGGATCAGATGTAATGAAAAGCTGCCCAGTATGCTCTAGATCTTCACGAATCTAACGCTCAATGATTGGTCTTCAGATATCCCCTGGATGAGATAGACCCCGGAAGGCACTTCCCTGCCAGAATCATCATTGCATTCCCACTGGAGGATGTTGGTCTCAAGATCAGTGAATCTCCTGACAAGCTTCCCCGAGATGTCGAACACAAGGATCTCAGTACTGACAATAAAAGAGGGCGGAAACATTATCGAGACTGATCCATTGGAAGGATTGGGATAGCAGGTCAAACCTGGCTCTCCCTCAGAAGGAGAAACCTGTTCTTCTTCCTCTACAGACAGCCAGTAACCAACTGATCCTCCTCCGAAAGCTCCCATGTCGTTACTGAGGTAGCCCATTGCAGGCCACAGGGCATAACCTGGATTGAAAGGATCTTCGGGATCGTTGTATTCCGGATCAGGATTGCCGGCATCAATGCAGGGGGAATCCATGGAAAGATGATAGTCGCAGATGGGTCCTGTTTCAAAGAGCGGGTCTACATCGATGTTGCCTGGACCCCAATCGAGAGTGGCGTAGGTATCAATGTACACGGAATCCTGCCCGTACATGATGTCGCTATAGTCAATGGATGCGAAGGTTGAATCAGAGAATGCAAGAAGATATATCTGAGAACCTATTGGAGAATCATTATTCCAGATAATGCTTCTCCGAATAAAGATGCTGTCATTCTTACTTTGCATTCCTCCACCTCTTACAGAAGCTTCATTCAATGCAAGTGTACAGTTCTCGATTACAATCTCAGATCCTGAGTATTCTGCAATACCAGCCCCATAGGACCTGATATTTCCGATGATTAAACAATTAAGGATTCTGCTTCTTCCTGAATTGATAACCAATCCACCTCCAGCGTTATTTGCTATCGTGTTTCCACAAAAAAGTGTGTTAGTGGTGTCACAGGACAGCCTAAATTTGAGTTAAGACGACACCCAGATTCCCGCACCTGACAATTAGTTTATCATTGCAGCAGACTCTTCGTGAGAGGAGCTGCGATGAAGATCACATTGGAGGGTCGGATGACGATCAAGCAGTTGGTCGAGAAGAATGTCGGCAATCGAGAGATTGGTCGGCTATTGGACCTGAATGAGAGTACTGTTCGTTATCATCGAGCCCGGTTAGCGAGTGGTGCAGTTGATGGGCGCAGCCGGCAGAAGCAGTTAGCGAGCGGATGGAGTGAAGCAATAGAGCATTACCGGACATCGCTTGGAGAGGATTCTCCTCTCAACCTTGCAGCTCTTCATGATTACCTGATCAGGGAACACGGT
>LQBI01000013.1 GCA_002030045.1 Candidatus Aegiribacteria sp. MLS_C
TGAGGAGAAGGCCCCCTACCAGCACCAGTGCTCCCGCCGCCAGTGCCGCGTCCATTCGCCAGTCCATCACCAGGAACAGACCTTCGAAGGAGAGCACCAGAACGGCCAGCAGTGCCAGCGTTGCCGTCTGGGTGGTTCCGGCGGCCATGGGGTTCACCAGCAGCACGAATACGAAGTCCGCCGCCAGAAGGATGGCCAGCCTTGTCAGGAGCCTCCCGTTCTTCCTCCAAAGGGATACCGCACCCAGCAGGAATGGTACCAGCAGCACAGGCCAGAGCATCCGCCACAGGGATGCGGCGTAGCGGGTGACGACGCCCATGGACAGGCTGCCCATGCTGGCACCGTATACTTCCCTGTACCCCCCGGCGGATACCTGCCGCAGGAAATGCGCCAGGTCCCCGGTGCCTCCCCAGTCCACAATTGTCCCGGCGGCGGAGCCCAGCGGGAGGGCAAGGTAGAGGCTGAGCCCGAGGAAAGCTCCTGCCAGGAACCGGAGGGGAGAGGCTCCCTTCCAGCGGCAGAGGACCGGCAGCAGGATGCCCTGGAGATGCAGGGAAAGGGCCAGCCCCGTCAGGTAGCCACCCTCGAGACCGAATTCAGGTCTTCTGACCAGGGCGACGGCGAAGACCAGCAGCATAGGGCCGTATGCGTCCCAAATCAGGAGCCTGCCTGCGACTGCCGGGAGCAGCAGGACTCCGGCGGAGAAAAGCAGACCTGGCACCGTTCTCCTTCGGTCGAGGAGCACCAGGAACGATGCGGCGATAAGCGCGAAGAGAACCCTCAGGCTCTCCCTGCCGAAGAGGACCCAGGAGAGCCTGGCTGAAAGGCTGAGGAGAGGGAGCCCAGGAGGATGGTTGACTCCTCCCAGCCGGGCCACCGTCAGGAACTCGCCCCCGTCCTCCACGGGTATGCCCGTCTGTCCCGTCAGGTATGCCACCACGAACAGCAGGACAATGCAGGAGAACAGGACAAGGGGAGCCGGAAGAGTGTCCCGTCTCACTCTTCTTCCATCTGTTCCGAGTACTTCTCCAGCCTCCTGTAGAGGGTGCTCTCGTTGATGCCCAGGATCTTCGCGGCAAGCCTCTTCTGGCCCCTTGCCTGGTGCTCCAGCACGTACAGGGTGTACGCCTTCTCTATCTCGTCCAGCGTCGGGTTCCTGCCGGACATGTTCCCCGAAAGGAGCGGCTCGCGGGTTTCCCGGGACGCTTCTTCGGCTTCACCGTGCACAACGAAGTCCGGAAGGTCCGAAGCTTCGATGACGCTTCCCCCGGTCATCACGCAGAGGCGCTCCACCAGGTTTTCCAGTTCCCTGACGTTGCCGGGCCACCGGTACCGGCAGAGGATGTCCACTGCATCCTCGCTGAAGCTCTTGGGTTCATCTCCGGATTGCCCGGCGTAGTCCGCAAGGAACTTCTCGATGAGGAAGGGTATGTCCGAGACCCTCTCCCTCAGCGCGGGCACATGCAGGGGTATCACGTTGAGCCGGTAGTAGAGGTCCGACCTGAAGTCCCCGCTGCGGACCCTCTCGGAGAGGTCGGTGTTGGTGGCTGCTATTATCCTGGCGTCGAAGGCCACCTGCCTGGTCCCTCCCACAGGGAGAACCTGGCGTTCCTGGAGGGCCCTGAGGAGCTTGACCTGGAGTTCCCTGTCCAGCTCGCTCACCTCGTCCAGGAAGAAGGTGCCGCCGCCGGCAGCTACAAGGAGCCCGTCCTTGTCCCTGTGGGCTCCGGTGAAGGAGCCTCTCACATGTCCGAACAGTTCGCTTGCCAGCAGGTCCCGGGAGAAGCTGCCGCAGTTCACCCCCAGGAATGGGCCGTCGCACCTTGGGCTGCTTCCGTGTATGGCCCTTGCTATGAGTTCCTTGCCGCTGCCGCTCTCGCCGGTTATCAGCACGGTGCTGTCCTTTTCGGCCACCATCCGGACCTTTTCCAGCAGTTCGACTATCGGCCTGGACTTGCCGATTATTCCATCGGTGGAGTACTTCGCCCTCACCCTGCTGCGGAGTTCTACGTTCTCCTTCCTCAGCTCCTTCTCTCCCACCGCCTTCTCGATGGCTATCAGGAGCTGGTCCACCTCGAAGGGTTTCACCAGGTAGTCGGAGGCACCTTTACGCATCGCCTTCACCGCCGAGTCCACGCTGGAGAAGGCCGTCATCATTATACCTATGAGCCCCGGGGACATCCTCTGCATCTCGGAGAGGACCTCGAAGCCGCTCATCCCCGGCATCTTCACGTCCACCACCAGTATGTCGGGCATGTCCCTGGCTGCGGCCTTCAGCGCGTCCTCTCCATTGCTGTGGCAGGAGACCCGGTACCCGTGCTCCTCCAGGAGAATGGATAGCCATTCCAGCATGGGCTTCTCGTCGTCGACGACCATGACCGAGAACTGGCGGTCCTTCATGCTTCACCTCCCATGCCGGATAATAAGAAGAATCATGGTTCACTCCCAGGGTCGGAAGAGCATTTTCTTCCGATCATAGTCCATTCCCCGGATCGGAAGAAACAGAGTCAGGAGGCGCCACGGGAAGGCTCACGCGAACCGAGGTCCCCCTGCCCGGCTCGGATTCGATCTCCATCCTTCCCCTGTGGTCCATTGCAACCTTCCTGGCGACGAACAGCCCGATACCGGTGCCCTCCTTCTTCGTCGTGAAGAAGGGGTCGAAAATGTGAAGTCTGACCTCCTCCGGTATTCCCGGGCCGTTGTCCCTCACGCAGAGTTCGGCCATGCCCTCCAGGGGAGACCTGGAAAGGGACAGGGTTATCATTCCCTCGGGGTCCGTGCCCAGCACTTCCGCGCTGTTCCTCATCACGTTGGTCAGCATCTGGACCAGCCTGGCCTGGTTGCCGAAGACTATGTAGTTCCCTTCCACCCTCGTCTCTATGGTGGTGTGGGCTCCGAAGCCCTGGCGGGCCACCTCCGCTGCCTCCCTCACCACTGCCTCCAGCGATACCGGGTTGGAGTATGCCGTGGAACTGTTCCTGGAAAGCTCGAGGTAGCCCTCGATTATCTCGGATATCCGCCTGGCCTGGTGGCTTATGAGTTCCGTCATCCTGTCGGACTTGCGCCAGTCAAGCGTACCCATCTGGAGTATGTGCGCAGCCCCGCTCATGGAGGCCAGTGGGTTCCTTATCTCGTGGGCCAGGGTGCTGGAGAGCCTTCCGATGGCGGCAAGCTTCTCCTGCTCCTGCAGCCTCTTCTTGAGCTCGAAGGTCTCGGTGATGTCCGTCATGGCCACCAGGGCGCCGGCCTTCTCCCCGTCGTTGCCCAGGAAGGTCCCCATGCGGCACTCCACCACCCTGTCCTGAACGCTGACCTCCACCACCGGCTGCATGCTTGCAGTGAGCTGGAACTCCCTGAGCATGGTGTATATGTCGGTATCGTGAACCGCCTTCCGCCAGTCCTCCTCCAGCCCCAGCAGCCGCCTTCCCGCGTTGTTTACGCTGATGGGCTCGCCGGCGTTGTCTATCACCAGGATGCCGTCGGAGAGGCTCTCCAGTATCTCGCGGGACATGGTCCTGGCATCCCTCAGCTGCCTCAGTATCCCCTCCGCTCTTCCCTTCTCCAGAACCAGGTGCTGCGAAAGGTAGCCAGACACAAGCCCGGTGATGGTCAGGAAACCGGCGTAGATGGTTACGAAGAGCAGGGAATACTGGAACGACACCTGGGTGGGAAGGCTTCGCATCACCTTCTCGATGGAGGTGCCGGCATGGCTGGGTACGACGGTCCCGGAGAACGCCAGCCAGGCCATGACTGCCAGCATTACGGAATCCAGCACCGCTGCTGTGACGCCGCCCCTGATGCCGAGGTAGAAACCGGCCGTTACGGTGTGTATGAAGAAGATGGCGGTGAAGGGTCCGTCGAACCCCCCGGCCATGCTTATCAGCGCCGACAGGAGGACCGAGTCGAGAATGAACAGCGTCCAGAGCTGCCGGTCCCTCTCCCCTGTCATGTGTCTGGAGAGGGCGTCCAGCAGGACGGAGAGCCCCGCCGCCGAGGCCACGGCGGTGTAGAGGGGACCGACCTTGCCCCAGCCCAGGAAAATGAGCCCGAAGACGGTGAAGAGGCCGAACACGATGACGCGCCCCACCTGGAGCCAGGCGCGGCGCGTCATTCCCTGTCCTTTATTGCCCCGCACGGGAGGAGCTTCCTCCGCGAAGCCCTGTCGGAGTACCTACCGTTACTGCCCCACCGTCCCTATGAGGTCGAAGATGGGCAGGTACATCGCTATCACCATGCCGCCCACGATCCCGCCGAGAACAACTATCATTATGGGTTCGAGGACCGAGGTGAGTCCGGCGACGGCGGTGTCCACCTCCTCCTCGTAGAAGTCGGCGATCTTCTGCAGCATTGTGTCGATACCGCCTGTCTCCTCGCCGACGGCTATCATCTGGGTCACCATGACGGGGAACACGCCGGACTGCTCCAGCGGGTTGGAGATGTTCTCGCCTCCCGAGATGCTTGTCCTTGCATCCATTATTGCGTCGGCTACCACCCTGTTTCCCGCCGTCTTTGCCGTTATGTTGAGTCCGTCAAGTATAGAAACACCGCTGGAGATGAGAGTACCAAGGGTCCTGGTGAACCTGGCGATGGACATCTTTCGGACGAGTATTCCGAAGATGGGCATCTTCAACTTGATCAGGTCTATCATCCTCTCGCCGTTCTTGGTCTTGTAGTACATCTTGTAGGCCACCACCAGAGCGACCATGCCGAGGATTATCAGCAGTATGTTGGCCTGTGTGAACTCGGAGAGGCTGACCACGAACTGGGTGGGGCCGGGAAGGCTGCCGCCCATGTCGGTGAACATCTGCTGGAAGATTGGTATGACGAAGAGCAGAAGGGCTATCGTAACCAGGATGACCACTATCAGAACCACCATGGGGTACATCATGGCGGACTTTATCTTGCTCTTCAGGGCGGTGGACTTCTCCAGGTGGGTGGCCAGCCTGTTCAGGATGGTGTCCAGAATACCTCCCTGCTCGCCGGCGGCCACCATGTTGGTGTAGAGCTCGGTGAAGACATTGGGATGCTGGGCCATGGCGTCGGCCAGGGTCCCGCCCTTCTCCACCGTGGCCGTGATGTCCTCTATCATGCCCTGGAATATCTTGTTCTCCTGCTGCTCGCCCAGGATCTGGAGGCATTTGACCAGGGGCAGGCCAGCGTTTATCATCACCGCGAACTGCCTGGTGAAGGTGGCCAGTTCCTTGTCCTTCACACCGGAACCGATGACGCCGAATGTGGAGATGTCGAAGCCGGCCCCCTTGATCTTGGTGACCCTGACCCCTCTCTGGGTCAGGAGCTCCTCCGCCTCGGACTTCTTCGCGGCGGTGATCTTGCCGGACATGGGTCTTCCGGCCCGGTTCGTCCCTTCCCATCTGAATTCAGGCATTGCCGCCTCCTATTGCTAGATAATGTCTCTTCCCGTTGCTATCATCTGTTCCAGCTCGCCTATGTCGGGAGACCTCTCCAGGGCCACCTCCCTGGTTATTACTTTTTTCCTGTAGAGGTTGAAGAGCGACTGGTTCATGGTCCTCATGCCGTACTTGGTGCCTGCCTGCATGATACCGTAGATCTGGTGCAGCTTGTCCTGGCGTATGGTGGCCCTGACGGCCGGGTTGCATACAAGCACCTCCACGGCAAGAGCCCTGCCGGTGCCCCTTGCCTTGGGGACCAGCTGCTGTGTCATGACACCGATGGTTACGAAGGAGAGCTGGCTCCTCACCTGCTCCTGCTGGGTCGAGGGGAAGGAGTCGATGATCCTGTTGATGGACTCGTAGGTGGAGTTGGTGTGAAGGGTCGCCATGGTGAGGTGTCCGGTCTCGGCGATGTTCAGGGCGACCTGCATCGTCTCCATGTCCCTCATCTCGCCGATGAGGACCACGTCCGGGTCCTGCCTGAGCACGTACCGCAGGGAGTTGCCGAAGGACTTGGTGTCCGAGCCAACCTCTCTCTGGTTGATTATGCCCTTGTCGTGATGGTGCACGTACTCGATGGGGTCCTCTATGGTCACTATGTGGCAGCGCCTGGTGGCATTGACCTTGCGGATGATGGAGGCCAGGGTGGTGGACTTGCCGCAGCCGGTGGGCCCGGTGACCAGTATCAGCCCCTGTCTCCTCTCGGCGAACTCGTTCACGGCCTTGGGCAGGCCAAGCTCCTCGAAGGACAGTATCTCGTGAGGAATGGCCCTTATGGCGCAGGCGACGCAGTTGCGCTGCAGGAAGACGTTGGCCCTGAACCTGGAGAGACCCTTGATGCCGAAGGCGAAGTCCAGCTCCTTCTCAAGCTCGAACCTTTTCTTCTGCTCGTCCTTCAGGAGACTGTATATGAGGTTCTGAGTGTCCTGGGGGGTCAGCGGGTCGTATTCCATCCTCTCCAGCTCACCGTCGATTCGAATAACCGGCGGGGTGCCGACGGTCAGGTGGAGGTCGGTGGCCCGCCGCTCCATCATCTCCTTCAACAGAGTCTTGATAATCATGCTATGCCGAATGTCCTTCCCCGCTCTTCCGGCCGGCGGTCTCGCCCTTGAGTGCCTCCAGGGCCCTCTTGATGTCGAGATCGTCCTCCGCAGTGACCCTTGTTACCTCTTCCAGAGTGGTTACTCCGTTCTTCATCTTGTCCACGGCATCCATCCTGAGGGTCCTCATGCCGTTCCTGACGCCCATTACCCTTATCCTGCTGGCGGTGGCCTTCTCGATGATCGCCTGTTTTATATTCTTATCAATCGCCAGTACTTCGTAAAGACCGATCCTCCCCCTGTAACCCGAGCCGCCGCAGCTGGCGCAGCCGGCACCTTCATAGGTTGTATATCCGGCCAACTCCGCCGGGTCAATACCGGCGGCCAGCAGCTCCTGGTCCGAGTATTGCCGTGGTCTTCTGCACTTCTTGCAGATCTTCCTGACGAGCCTCTGGGCCATGATGGTCCTTACGGCGGATGCCACCAGGAAGGGCTTTATGCCGATGTCCACCAGCCTGTTCACGGTACTGGGTGCGTCATTGGTGTGAATGGTGGAGAAGACCAGGTGGCCGGTCAGGGCGGCCTTTATGGCAATGCTCGCCGTCTCCAGGTCCCTTATCTCGCCCACCATGATGATGTTGGGGTCCTGCCTGAGTATGGCCCTCAGGGCCGAGGCGAAATCGTAGCCCATGCTGAAGTCGATCTGCGTCTGCGTGAGTCCCTCTATGTTGTACTCCACCGGCTCCTCGGCGGTGTGGATGTTCCTGTTCTCGGTGTTCAGCGAGCTCAGGGCCGAGTAGAGGGTGGTGGTCTTGCCGCTGCCGGTGGGGCCGGTGACCAGGACGATGCCGTAGGGGGCGTTCACCCCCTGCATGAAAACCTTAAGAGCCCCCTCGGGAAAGCCCAGCTCCCTGAGGTCGAACTCCAGGCTGCCCCTGTCAAGGATACGGAGCACTATCTTCTCACCGTTCACCGTCGGGACGGCGCTGACCCGGAAGTCAATGGACCTGCCGTCTATAACGGCCTTTATCCTGCCGTCCTGGGTCTTGCGCTTCTCGGCTATGTTCATTCCCGCCATGATCTTCAGGCGGCTGAGTATCTGGGGCTGGACCTTCTTGGGGAGCTTCCTGACCACGAAGCACTTGCCGTCCCTCCTGTACCTTATGCGCAGGTACTTCTCGTAGGGCTCCACGTGTATGTCGCTGACCTCGCCGCGAACGGCCTTTCCTATGATCGAGTTCACGAACCCCACGATGGGGCCGGCGGAGAGTTCGGAATACTCATCTTCGAAATCGTCCTCGTACTCGTCCTCCTCCTGATCCTCACCCACCTCCAGGCTCTGTACCACCTCCAGGTCGTCCAGTTCCTCCTGGTATTCCTCCAGCTGGTCCTTGACGGATACCAGGGCGTCCTGCTTGCCGTAAAGGTCGTTCTGAGCCCTTCTGACCGCGGAAGGGGCAGAGGCGTAGACCACCACTTCCTTGCCCACTGCGAACTTGACCTCGTCGATGGCGTACAGGTCCCCGGGAGAACCCATGGCAACGTGGAAATACATGGGTTCGGACTTGAAGGGGATCACCAGGTATTTCCTGGCGATGTCCTCGTCCAGCTCTTCCCTCAGTGCCTCACCGATATCGGTCTCGTTGAGGTAGACGGGTTTCACGGAGTATATCTCCGAAAGGAACTCGGTTATCAGGTCCTCCGGAACTATTCCGGTGGACACCAGCTGGTCGGCCATCTCGATCTCGCCCGGGCCGTATTCGCCCACTATCCGGTCGATGTCCTCCTGGGTCACCATTCCGGATTCCAGTAGCATCATTGCGAGCCTGCTGAGCAATTGGACCTCCGTTACTCGTTGGCTATTGTCTCTCTCAGGACCTCGTCGAAGGTGGTGAGACCCGCCTCCAGTTTCCTGAGAGCAGCCTCCCTGAGGTTCACCATTCCCTTGGCCAGGGCCGCCTTCTCTATGTCTATGCTGTTTGCGTCGCTCTCTATCAGCTGCCGGATGTCGTCGTCCACGGTCATGACCTCGAATATCCCTATCCTGCCCTTGTAACCGGTGTTGTTGCAGTGGGAGCAGCCTGTACCTGTGTACAGGGTGATCTTCCTGAACCTCTCAGGGTCCACTCCCGCATCGACGAAGGCGTCGTCGGGGATGCTGACAGGGGTCTTGCACTTGGTGCATACCTTTCGAATGAGCCTCTGGGACGCTATGCAGACCAGGGAAGTGCTGAGCATGAATGGCTCCGTGCCTATGTCTATGAGCCTGTTTATCGTGCTGGGTGCGTCGTTGGTATGGGTGGTGGAGAGCACCAGGTGGCCGGTGAGGGCGGCCCTTATGGCTATCTCGCTTGTCTCCTGGTCCCTTATCTCTCCCACCATGATGATGTCGGGGTCCTGCCTGAGATAGGCCCGGAGTGCATTGGCGAATGTCAGTCCCACCTCGTCGTTCATCTGTACCTGGTTGATGCCCTTGAGGTTGAACTCCACGGGGTTCTCGGCGGTCATGATGTTGACGCCGATGTCATTGAGTTCCGTCAGCGCCGAATACAGGGTCGTGGTCTTGCCGCATCCGGTCGGGCCCGTGACCAGGACTATTCCGAAGGGTCTCTTGATGCCCTTCCTGAATGCTTTCAGGGACTCCTCCTCGAAGCCAAGCTTCTCCAGGTCGAGTATGACGGCGGAACGGTCCAGCAGCCTCACTTCCACCTTCTCCCCGAACAGCGTCGGAAGAGTGGCAAGCCTCATGTCCACGAAACGGTCACCAACCATTATCTTCTGCCGGCCGTCCTGCGGAAGGTGGTGTTCGGCGATGTTCATTCCTCCCAGGATCTTCAGACGGCTCACCATGGCCGCCCTGTACTTCCTGCTGGGTCTCATGACCTCGTGCAGCACGCCGTCTATACGGAACCTGACCCTGACGTACTTCTCGAAGGGTTCGAAGTGAATGTCGCTGGCGCCCCTGCGGACGGCGTCGGCTATGAGGCTGTTGACCAGCTTGACGACCGGCGAATCGGCAACCTCGAAGTTGAGGTCCTCCTCCTCGACCTCTTCCTCGTCATCCTGCTGGATTATCATGGACTCGAAGACCTCGTCCCCCACCAGCATGTCATCCTTCTCCACATAATCCTCCTTCTCGATGTCGGCGAGGGAAGTGTGGGGCGAGGATTGGTTCTGCTTCTGGCTCTCCTCGACGGAGACAAGTGCCTCGGAATCGGCGTAGTACTTCGAAAGGGCGCGCTTCAGCATGCTGGATGAACAGACCCGCGGCTCGATGTCCATTCCCAGGGAGAACCTCAGGTCGTCGATGGCGAAGAGGTTGTTCGGGTCGGTCATGGCTACGATGAGCTTCCTGCCCTCGCGCCTTATGGGAACCACCTCGTACCGTCTGGCGATCTCCCCCGTGATGAGGTGGATCACGTCCTCGTCCAGTTCGGATGAGTCTATGTTAACGCTCTCGACGCTCTGCTGGCGGGCGAGGAACTTGTTGAGATCCTCCTCGGATATCGCCTGCATGCTTACCAGGTGATAACCCAGCTTGTTCCCCTCCTGGCTCTGCTTCTCAAGCGCCTTGTCCAGCTGCCCGCTCGTGATGATCCCCGAATTCAGTAGAAGCTGACCCAGTTTTTTTGCGTTCATCGGACCTCCCAGGACCTGCTGCTCTCCGGCCAGGACCATAGCCGGATTATTACTTGCTCCAGTATGCAGTGACTATAAATCATTCCACGGATACGGCAAACCCGCAGGTTCCGACAGAATCGGACCGGGAATCAGTCCTGACCATATACAGAAAACCCGGCTTCGACCAGCTTTGGCTCACCGCCGCTGAACGGGCCGAGGTTTTCCGAAGGGGTCCTAGAAGTTGATGGTCACCCAGATGTTCATGCCCACATCCCGCTGGTCGTACTGGGAGTTCACCCGGTCGGTCTTCCAGCCGTATATGCCGGTGAGACCTGCGGTGACGGTGCCGAAATCGTAGTTCAGGGCAGGTTCGATGCGCCATTCCTCCCTGTCTGACTGCAGCTGCTGGCCCACGGTGCTTCCAAACAGCTCGCTGACCGTGCGGGTCCTTGTGATGCTGAGACTGGTGGTGAGGTCGCTCTGGAAACTCACCCTCAGCCTGTCCAGGAGCGGAAGGGGTATTGCTATTCCGCCGGGGGCGCTGAAGGCGTACTGTATCTTGAACTGGAAGCTGTTGCTGCGGTTCTCGGTCCTGGCCTGGGTGCCGGTGAAGCTCTGCATCCCGGTCTTGCTGAGGTTGTCGCTGATGGTTATCTGAACGTCGTTGTTCAGGGTCATGTTGAAGTTGAAGAGCGGGTTCCAGCTGGTCTTCCTGGTCTCGGTGGTGGCCGTGTAGACCTCGTCCTCGAACCTTCCGCTCTCGGTGGTCTCGAAGCTGTAGCCTGTACTGACGGTCCCCGCTCGCAGTATCTCGCTGAGGCCCGCCAGCCTGTTGAGCCCGGACCATGACAGGGACACCGACGGCCAGGTCCTGCTCTTCGTGCTGTTCCAGAAACTCGAGTAGAGGTTCCGGTTCTCGGAGGACCTGTACTCCAGTCTCACGGACATGGTGGATACAGGCCTGAAACCTCCTGAGACCTGGAAGTTCCATCCCTTGCTCCTTCCCCAGGGCTCGATCTCGTCGAGAGTGGGATCGAGTCCGAACCTGTAGCGCCAGTCGGGAAGGAAGGCCATGTCCCTGTACTCGCTGCCCTCGGTCTCGGTGTAGGAGATGTTGGGGTCGTTGATCATGTTGGCCCCGCGCTCCAGCTGGATCAGGAGCCACCTGGGGCTTCCCGGCTCCGCCCCCTCGTCCAGCCTCTCGTCCCTGAGCCTTGCAAGGCTCCTGATGGTGTGCACGAGCCCTACCCTCAGGTTGAGCCTCCTGTTGATGGAGACCGAATACCTGGGAAGCCCGAGGGAATCCGCTCCGGAACCTGTATGGGGCGCCAGCCTGGACTGGCTGTAGTGTGCGTCGAAGGAGACCCTGGGTACCAGGTAGTCGAAGAGGTTCACCTCCTGCGAAGCGCTGACGGTCTGGTTCCGGGATATCTCGCGTCCTACGTTCACCCCCATGTCTCCCTCCCAGGGGTAAAGGAGGTCTCTTACCAGGCCAAGAGAACCGCTGGCGGTGAGCCCCTTCCAGGGGTTGAAGGCTATGGAACCGCTGGGGGCAAAGGTCCTGAGCACCGTGGCCCTGGTCTGCACGGTGTCTTCTCCCGCCACGCTCCACCTGGTGTCCCAGCTGTTCCGCCTGCCAAGCGACCATGAGAGGCTGGTGGGCCTGAGTCTGAGGTACTCTACTACCGGAAGCCTCAGCAGCCTCATCTGGCCCAGGTTGAGACTGTAGGAGAGGTTGCCGTCGGCGGTGCTGGTCGTGTCCCTGTAGACGGGGCTCCTGCCGTAGTTCCTCGAGTAGGTGTGGGTGAACCTGAACGGGTCCACGAAGTACCTGGCCGGCCAGGCGTCGGCGGCGCTGTTCTTCCTGAGCTGGAACCCGGTGCTCCATCCCATGGACTGGGTCCTCTGCTCCCAGGACTCATCCTCGTCCAGCCTGTAGTCCGATCCCGACTGGAAGACCGGTTTGGAGATGTTCAGGTTCCAGGCGTAGTTGGCGGGGGCGTAGAGACCCCATAGGGGAGGAGTGAACCTGTTCAGGTACATTGTGGCCCCGGTGCTGTACTTGATGGAGGTGTAGCCCTGGCCCGTCCTGCTGCCGAGACCGTGGAAGTCAGAGTCTATCTCCCTGTAGTCTCCGCTTATGTCCAGCAGGTCTGCCACCTCCAGATCGGCGGAGACCCTGTGGGCGGTACCCTGGTTCCCCCGGGGCAGATGCAGAGTGATGTCGTTCACCCAGACCGTGGTGGTAAGGGGAATAACGGTGCCGTTCCTGAGTCCGAGGCTCATCTGCATCACCGCCGCCAAGTTGGGGCTCCCCCTCACCGCCAGGTCACCCTGCCTGATGTATTCCAGCTCCAGTTCGTCCTTCTGCGCCTTGAGGGAGACCAGGTCCTCCAGGTCCACCTTGACCTCCTGCCAGCCCTGCAGCAGGTCTGCGGATATCTCGTAGTAGTTGAGGCTGTCGGAACCCAGGCGGTACACCAGTTCGCCCTCGGCGTCCGCGTCCCCATGGACCAGGAACCTTATCTGCCTGTAACCTGTGTAATCCTCCCCCGTGTAGTAGCTCTGAGTGGCCAGGCCTATGTGGCCTCCGCCGATGCTCTCCGCCCGCAGGGATACGGACTGTTCCAGGCGCGGGTCGCCGTATTCGTCCTCCCCCGGATCGACCCCCGGCGGGGGGTCGTTTATGTACTCGGGGTTGTTCCTGTTGTCCACCGTGGAGACGTAGAACTGCTCGGAAGGGAGCACCGGCGGTCCCGGCGGCTCGACGAGCTGGACCCCTCTCTCCTCCCACCTGTTGCCCACAACTTCCAGGTCGTATATCTCAACCGTGTCCGCCTGTGTGAAACCCGTCATCCATATCCTGGCGAAGCTCACCTTCTCCCAGGTTGGCGTTCCCTGAATGAACGCCGGCACGTCCACCAGGCTTGTGTCGTCCAGGGGGACTTCTATCAGCATCCAGCCGTGCTCGTTTGGACCGGTGACTATGTAGTCGGGGTCGTCTATGGGTATCCTTATCCTGAAGAAGGAGTTGGACCTGTCCAGGACCCCGTTCCGGTTGAGGTCCTCGGTGTCCAGGCGGTTGTTGTCCTGGGTTCCGTTGATGCTGTCGTACCTCACCGGAAGAGGGGCGTTCTCCTCGTACTCGTAGTTGTCCCTGTTGGGGTCCCCTCCCTCGGGCGGGTTCTCCTCGTCGTCGAAGAGCCTGTCGTAGCCCGTGTCCTCGTTCAGCTGGGCGCTCTTCTGCAGCTCGCCGTCGTTGTTGGTGTCCTCCGTGTCCAGAAGGCCGTTGGCCCTGCGGACCAGCTGTCCCGCCACCCTCTCCAGCCAGTAGGAATCCTCGTCCATCCGCTCGCCAAGGTCGAGGTAGACGTCCCCCGACTGGGCCGCTCCCGTGGCCCTCACGTAGAGCCGGATATGGGTCCTGTCGGTGAAGTCCAGCCCGTACTTGTCCATGCACCTCATCACACCGCCCCAGGAAAGGCTGCCTCCGATGCTGTCCGGTTCGAAGAAGAGGGTCAGGCTCTGACTTACCCAGTCGTTGGATTCCTGCTCCGTGGCGTTGGGTATTATCTGACCCAGCTGCCACTTCCTGTACGGATTGAACCACTGGACCCTTCCGACCTCGGTTCCCGCCGGCGCCACAGGGTCAGGCAGGCTGGAGAAGTGCCAGGAACGGAAATCCTGCCCAAGCGGGAAGGTGGTCTCGGTGCCTTCCATGTCGTCTATATAGGCCCTGCCCTCGGTGTTGGGGTTGGGAAAGCTCATGGCTATCTCGCCTGATATCGACGCTCTGCTCTCGGACTCGGTGGTGATGCCGGGTATCAGGTTGGCGAAGTCGGTCAGGAACTCGGGCTTCGCTTCCAGGTGGGCGTCCAGGTCGGCCACGAAGGTCCTGGTGTTCTCCTCCCCCACCCTGGGTCTGTCTCCCGGAATGCTGGCGCTCTCGAACATCGCTGTGGCCCCCACCCATGAGCCGGAGCCGATGCTGTAGACTGCCCTGGTGCCCACAAGGGTCTTTTTCTGCGCCGCGAAGAGCGGCAGGTACTCGAAGGTGACCCTGAGGGTGTTGCTGGGGTTCTGCGCCGCCTCGGCGGCCTCGCCAATGAGGGTCAGCAGGCCTATCTCATAGATTATCGAGTAGTCCTGGTCCCTGACCAGCGTTGTGGTCTGGCCGGCAACGGTCAGCGTCACCTTCTCGCTGCCGGGTATTATTCCCATCCTGCCCAGTGAATAGGTGGTGGAGGCTGCGCGGTAGCTCACCGCCATGAAGTACCTGCTGTCCACGGGCTGCGGGTTGTTCTCGTTGTAGACCAGCGGGTTGGTGACGTCCAGGACCGGATCGGTGAACGGCCTGGCCTGGGGGAAGACCAGGAAGCCGTTGTCCCAGTCCACCGCTTCCTCCTCGTCGGAGAGGTTCCCGTCGCCGTTGGTGTCAAGGCCAAGCAGCTCGATGAAGGGAATGCCCTCCTGCGTGGGTATCGGATCCTCGCCGGAGCGCTCGAGGTATATGTCGCAGTTGAAGCTCTCCTGTACTATATTGTTGGCTCCAAGGAAGTAACGGTTACGAAGCTCGTAGTACCATGTGGAGTAGTCCGGTAGGGGGTTGCTCTCCTTTATGAGCTTCAGTTCCCAGTCTCCCCCCCCCGGGGGTATGGACCCTATGGTGTCCCCCTGTACGGTAACCGCCCAGACGGCCAGCCGGTAGTTGTCATTGATCGGGCTGGTGAACCTGATGATCCTCGAGGAGTCCTCAAGGACGTAGTCCAGGTCCTGGCCCGGCTGCAGCTCGTCCCACCAGCCGTCGCCGGTCTCCCCGGTGCCTTCTACGAACCACGCCGCCTCCACGGCTCCGGTCTCCTGGTTGTTGGTGCCGTCCAGGTCGTCCTGGAAGAGCCTGATCGAAGCGATCCGGGGCTGGACCACCGTGTCGGGGAAGAGACCGAAGAAGTAGTTGTCGGCGGGGCGGATGTCCAGGATGGTGTCCTCCACCATGGTGGCCTGTCCCACGAACTCCGCCGACTCGCTGGAGCCTGACTCACGGCTTGCGATGGTGGTTATCTCCACGGGACCCACCTGGGCCAGTAACTTGGCGCCGAAGAGGCCCTGGCTGGGAATGCTGTAGGAGACGAACTCCGGTCCGGTGATGGAGAGGCTGACGTCCCCCATTTCGATGCTCTGGATTATCTCGTCGTCGTAACCCTCGTAGCGGAGGCTCAGAGTGCTCTGCGGCCCGATGCTGCGTTCGCTGTCGTGGTCAACGTTCACGTGGATCTTCTCGCCTATGGTCCCCTCCAGCTGTATCCTCAGCTCCTGCTCCATCTTCAGGTCGGGGAACATGGACTGGCTCTCCCCGGGGGCCTGCACCGCGTTGGGCCTGTAATGTGTTATACCCGATAGTGTTATCTTCTGGTGACCGCTGATGTCGAGCTGCCCTCCCTCGCCGATGGCGCCGGCCAGTATCGGAGGCATGTCCAGGGGCAGGTATATGGTGGGAACCAGGGAGGTCCTGTCCCTGGCGGTTCTCAGGCAGTTGCTGCGGTTCATGGTGAGCCACCTGTCGCTCAGGCTCCATTCGATGGAACGGGGGTACAGGAGTGAAACACCGGCGGCTCTCATCGTGGAGACCGGGAACTCGCCCCTGAAGAGCCTCCAGCCCAGGATACCGCTGCCCGGGGTCTCCACCAGCCTCCAGGTGACGGGGGAAGACACCAGGAGTTCCTCGGTGTACTCCTCAGCCCACGGATACCAGGGCACCAGCACAGGTGCGGACACACCGGCAGCCTGTATGACAGGAGCGGCGGACAGGAACAGAAGGAGCTTCGCTGAAAGGCCGAGAATTCTCATATACGGGTTCTAGTCCGCCCAATCGCCGCGGTTCCCGACTGATGTGGAACGCCGGCTGTGTTCGGGGTATAATAAACGGGTCGCATGAACCCGGCGAGAGCCGAATATAATTGGACTGTCATGAAAAAACTTCAGGTCTACACCATAAAGGAGTTCTTCCCCCCCTTCCTGCTATCGGCGGGGATATTCACCTTCGTCATGCTCCTGGACAAGCTGCTGGACCTCCTGGACATGATAGTCAGCAAGGGCGTCCCGGTGCGCACGGTTGTGGAGGTATTCCTTCTGCTGCTGCCCTCCATGGTCGCCGTTGTGGTGCCCATGGGGGTCCTTGCCGGTGTTCTGATGGCGGTGGGCAGGATGGAGTCCGACCTGGAGGTCACCGCGATGAAGGCTTCCGGAATAAGCATCTTCATGATGGTAAAGCCTCTCATGGCGGCGGCCCTGTTACTGGCGGGGACGATGGTCCTGTTCAACAACTACGTGCTTCCCGACGCCAACCACATGGCCAAGAACCTCCTGCTGGACATCGGTTCGATGCACCCCGCCGCAAGGATAATACCCGGCATGTTCGTCGAGGACATCGAGAACTACAGGATAATAGTGGAGGATAAGGACGACATAACCGGGGAACTCTACAACGTCGTCATACACGAGAGGGTGCCCGGCACACCTGGAAGGACGATCACCGCCCGCAGGGGAAGGATGGAACCGATGTCGGCCAACAGGTTCCGCCTGGTGCTCATGGAAGGCCAGATGCACGAACTCTCCGCCGCAGGGGAGTACAACAAGCTGGATTTCGAAACCTACACGGTGGAGATAATCAGGTCGGAGGAGCTGGTCAGGCAGGACAGGGAGAGCCGGGGCGACCGTGAACTCTCCGCCGGCCAGATGAGAGCGCTGGTGGATTCCCTGGAGAGCCAGGCCCGGGCCCTGGAGGATTCACTCCAACGCCTCGGCAGCCGGCCTCTGCTGGCCATTGCCGGTGATACTGCAGCCGCGGCCGGGCTGGACAGGTTCCCTCCCCCGGACAGTGTAGATGCAAGGACCTGGTTCAACATGTCCAGGAACTTCCTTGCGCAGCTGTCGGGCAACCTCGGCATACTGGCGGACAGGAAGGCCTCGCTCCTCAGGAGCATAAGCAGGTACAGTGTCGAGATACACAAGAAATACTCCATTCCATTCGCCTGCATAGTCTTCGTGCTGCTCGGCGTCCCCCTCGGCCTCTCCACCAGGAAGGGCAGCGCCGGAATAGCTCTGGGGGTCAGCCTCCTTGTGATACTTGTCTACTACCTTTTCCTGATCGCGGGGGAGCAGCTGGCCGACAGGAGAATGATGCCCCCCTTTTTCTCGATGTGGCTTCCGAACATCGTCCTCGGCGCCTTCGGTGTCGTGCTCACACTGAGGAGCCTGCACGAAGGGAATCCACTGCCCCTGGGCAGGGTCGCCGGGGTCCTCAGGTCCTTCGGCGACAGGCTGAGGGGCAGGACCGGCGGGGAATGATGATAAGGAAACTCGACCTCTACCTGGCAGCACAATTCATGAAGATGATAGTGGTGGCCGTCACATCCTTCGTGGTGATATTCGTCAGCGTGGACGCATTCGATCATTTCACGCGATGGGTTGACAGGGACGTATCCGCCGGCACCTTCCTCAGGTACTACTTCTACGGCCTTCCCTACATAATAGTGCTGGTGCTGCCGGTAGCGGTGCTTCTGAGTTCACTGTTCCTGGTAAGCTCCCTCTCCAGGAGGAACGAACTGGTGGCGATGAGGGCCGCCGGAATCAGCATTCCCAGGGTCTTCCTCCCGCTGCTCATCGTGGGCGGTCTCACCTCGGTATTCGAGTTGGGCGTTGGCGACTTCGTGGTTTCCAATGCCACCTATCTGCAGACCCAGGTCAGGAGGGTGGAAATAGACGGGCAGGAACCGATCAATTACGGCAGGAGGAGCAATTTCGCCCACCGCTCGCCTGACGGCGCCATATTGGACATAGGTTTCTTCAACGGGAAGACCTCCGTGATGACGGACCTTACCGTGGAATGGTTCGACGACAGCAGCAGGGTCACAAGGAGACTGGACCTCTCCAGGATGGAATGGCAGGATTCCCTCTGGACCGGGTTCGGGGCCGTCAACAGGGTTTTCGGGCCTTCCGGCGCCATAGCGTATTTTACGGCGGACACCCTTCTCCTGCCGGAGATAGGCGAGGCCCCGGAGGACTTCGGTTCCAGACAGAAGGCCCCTGAAGAGATGAACTTCCTGGAACTGGACCGGTACATCGACAGGGTCAACCGCGCCGGAGGCGACTCGAGAGGCCTCATGGTTGAGTTCTACCTGAAGTTCTTCTTCCCGCTCAGCAACCTGATAATGGTCCTGGTGGGCGCTCCTCTGGCGCTTCGCAACCCCCGCAGCGGTAAGGCCTCCAGCATCGGTCTGGCGATACTCCTGGCCTTCCTCTTCTTCTCGCTGCTCAGGTTCGGCCAGACCCTGGGACACAAGGGAGCGCTTCCGCCGCTGCTGGCCGCGGGTCTCGCGGACATCGTCTTCATATTCCTGGGAACGGTGATGCTCGTCAGGTCCTCCAGGGGCTGACCAGATCGGGACGAATCACCGCACTTGATGAGGACCACCATCGGGAAGCATATTCACAAGGTGTGCTCACTGGTCATTCACGGTCTATGAACGCGAACATGAACGGGGAGAAGATATGCCAGAGAGAGTGTACAACTTCTACGCCGGACCGGCCATCCTTCCGTACGAAGTGGTGAAGGAATCAGCAAAGGGTGCCGTGAACTTCAACGACCTCGGAATGTCCGTCATGGAGATATCCCACAGGTCAGCGGATTTCGACAGGGTTTTCTGCGATGCTCAGATGGACATGCTGCGTATCATGGGCCTCTCCGAGGACGAATACACGGTCCTCTTCCTGGGAGGCGGAGCCTCCACACAGTTCTGCATGGTCCCCTTCAACTTCCTGAAGGAGAGCATGACCGCCGACTACGTAGTCACCGGAGGATGGGCGAAGAAGGCGGTCAAAGAGGGCAAGTACTTCGGGAACGTCAATATAGCCGCAACCAGCGAGGACCGGAACTTCTGCTACATCCCCGGGGATTACGACCTGACCCCCGGCGCCGCTTACGTTCACACCACGAGCAACAACACCCTGGTGGGAACACAGATGAGGGATTTCCCCGAGACTGGGAATGTGCCCCATGTATGCGACATGTCCTCCGACTTCCTCTCCAGGAGGATGGACTACGGCAAGTTCTCGCTGATCTACGCCGGGGCTCAGAAGAACATAGGTCCCTCCGGAGTGACAGCTGTGGTGGTGAGGAAGTCCTGGGTCGACCAGGCCCGGGAGGACATACCCACGATGATGGCCTACAGGACCCATCTGGACAAGAACTCCCTCTTCAACACTCCTCCCTGCTTCGCGGTCTACGTGGTCGGCCTGGTCCTGAAGTGGATACTCGAACAGGGCGGACTCGAGGCCGTGGAGGCCGCCAACGAGAAGAAGGCGGCGCTGCTCTACGACTACATGGACGACAACTCCGACTTCTACATGGGTACGGCTGACAGGGACAGCAGATCGCTGATGAACGTCACCTTCAGGCTTCCCGACGAGGGGCTCGAGAAGAGCTTCATCGCGGAGAGCACAAAGAGGAACCTTATCGGCCTCAAGGGCCACAGGTCCGTTGGCGGCTGCCGCGCTTCCATCTACAACGCCATGCCCTACGAGGGTGTGGAGGCCCTGGTCCAGTTCATGAAGGATTTCAGGAAGAACGGCTGAATTCCGAAGGAATTCAGCTCAGGAGTTTCTGCGAAACTCCAGATCGCCGGGACAATGGGACGGAGGCGACCCCTCCGTCCCTTTTGCCTATACCATCGACAGGAACTCCTCCTCGCCGATCACGCGGATGCCCAGTTCCCTTGCCCTGTCCAGTTTGCTGCCCCCGCCGGGACCGGCCACCACGAGATCGGTAGCCGGGGACACGCTGCCGGTGACCTTCGCCCCGGCATCCTCGGCCAGCTGCCTGGCCCTGTCCCTGGGAATCGAAATGCTCCCGGTGAATACCAAAGTGAGTCCCGAAAGGGAGCCGTTCCGGGAGGGACCGCTGCCCTTCGGGTCGAACCCGGCTTCCACCAGACCCTCCACCACATCCCTGGTGACGGGGTCGTGAAAGAACCTGTGCAGGGAACCCGCAAGCACCGGACCCACCCCCTCGACCGAGGTGAGTGAATCCACCCCTGCCTCCATGAGGGATCCCAGGTCCTCGAACCTTTCCGCAAGGGAGCCGGCCGCAGTGCGACCTATGCCAGGTATGCCCAGACCCGTGAGGAAACGCCGGAGGTCCGCCCCCGTACTCTGCTTCAGCTGCCGCACCAGGTTTTCCGCGGACTTCGCTCCCATCCTGGGAAGCTTCGCCAGTTCTACCTCGGTCAGCCTGTAGAGATCCGGGAATCCCTTGACCAGGCCGCTGTCCACCAGCTGATCCGCCAGCTTCGAACCGAGACCCTCGATATCCAGTGCATCCCTGGAACCCCAGTGGAAAAGGCTCTCGCTGAGCCTTGCCGGGCAGGCCGGGTTCATGCACCTGTGGGCCGCTTCGCTCTCCTCCCTCACCACCGGCCCTCCGCACACGGGGCAGCTGCCGGGGAACCGGAACGGTTCCGACCTGTCGCCTCCAGGATTGCCCAGGGACCTTACCACCTCGGGAATGACGTCTCCCGCTCTTCTGACTACTACCATGTCCCCGGGCCTGGCATCCTTTCTCTCCAGCTCGTCCGCATTGTGCAGCGTTGCGCTGGAGACCGTGACCCCTCCGACGAATACAGGCTCGAGCCTGGCAACCGGGGTCAGCTTCCCGGTCCTTCCCACCTGGAGATCGATCCCCAACAGTCTGGTAACCGCCTCTTCGGCCCTGAACTTCCAGGCGACCGCCCATCTCGGCGAACGGGATATGGTCCCCATCCTCTCCTGCAGGTCCGCCCTCTCCATCTTGACCACCACACCGTCGATGTCCCAGGGAAGCTCCTCCCTGGCGTCCTCCAGCCGGCGGTAGGCGGCGCAGACCTGCTCACACCCCGTACAGGTCCGGTTCCAGGGGTTCACCGGCAGACCGAGAGAACCCAGCAACCCGAAAAGGGAGTGCATGTCGGACACGTCCGGGGGCCATTCCGCAGTACCGTAGGCGACGAAGCTGAGCGGCCTCTCCGAAGTGATCCTGCTGTCAAGCTGTCTCAGGGACCCGGATGCGGCGTTCCTCGGGTTCACGAAGGGTTCCAGCCCCCCGGCCTCCCGACGCCTGTTCATCTCCCGGAAGTCATCCCTGCGGAAGATGACCTCGCCCCTTACCACCAGTACACCGGGGACGGCTCCCTCCAGGACCAGGGGAATCGACCTGACTGTCCTGATGTTGGGGGTCACATCCTCTCCCTCGGCGCCGTCGCCCCTGGTACCAGCTCGCTCCAGGACCCCGTCCCTGTAGACCAGCGCAACCGCCAGGCCGTCCAGCTTGGGCTCCACGGAGTAATCCGGCGGGCACTCCAGGCCCAGCTCCCGTACCGCTCTTTCCTCCCACTCCCTGAACCTCTCCTCGGAGAATACGTTGTCCAGGCTCAGCATGGGCGGGTCCCACTCGATCGACTGGAAATATTCGAGGGGTTCCGCTCCCACCCTGTGGGTGGGGGAATCTTCGGTGATGAGCCCCGGCCAGCGGTTCTCCAGCTCCATCAGCCTTCTCATGAGGGCATCGTACTCGCTGTCGGAGATCTCGGTCCTGTCCTCCGAATAGTAAAGCCTGTTGTGGTAACGGATGAGTTCCCTTAGTTCCCGGGCCTCGGCCCTTGCCTCCTTCGGTATCATCCCTGTCCTTCCGGCAGCTCCTCCATGCGGAGGGTGGCTTCCAGCACGGCGGACCCGTCCGGTCCTGATACACTCGAGAACAGGAAGGCGGTCCCCTGGTGGACCCTCTCGAAACCGCTCTCGGACCGGTTGACCGACTCTATGGGATTGACCCACAGGTCGCATTCGGAAGGTACCTCCACTGTGACAAGTACCCGGCGCCAGCGGTCAGCCACCTTGAGGGTACTGACCCTGTACTCGCCGGCCGCGGACATCATGTGCTCGTCCCCGCCGTCCACGGTGTAGTGCCTGTCGGGAGAACTCCCGGTCATCAGGTTCAGGCAGACCTCGATACCCGTTCTCATTCCCCGGGCGCCTTCCCAGCGGGAAACAACGGTGATTCTAGGATCCGAGAGGTCCACCTCGAGTTCCTTCTTCAGGCGCGGTGCTTCCCCCTCGAAGGTGCAGCGGAAGCCGGCTATACCGTCCTCCCGTCCGTCCGAGACGGGAATGCGGAGGGTGCGGTCCGCTGCCCGCACCAAAAAGGCGCACCGCCGCCAGTCCTCCGGAACCGCTGATGAGGGCATGAAAAGGTCCGTGAAGCCTGTGCGGCGCCATCGGTCCTCCACGATCCTCTCAGCTAGTCCCTCCTCCTTCGATCCCATTCCGGAATGGATCGTCCTGGCCGAGTTCTGCTGAGTGACGCCGGGTATTCCGGAATGGTAGGCCTCCCTCCTCCTGCTCAGTACGCAGCCCACGCCCACCGGCTCGCCGTCCGCCCTGAAGAATGTAAGCTGGTCCGCAGTGAGTCCCGAGGCTGCCTGGACGATCAGCGACATGGACGGCGATACCACGACCGTCTCCGAAGCGCCGTCGGCGTCCAGGTCAACCTCCCTGACGAGGGGGTAGCCTCCGGTGGACTCCAGGGCGATCCTTTCCGCCAGCCCTATCTCCCTCCATACCGCCTCCCTGAGGTGGGGCAGGTATATGCCTCCGAATACTCCGTGCCAGAATGCGCAGTTGCACTGGCTTCGCCAGAAATGATGGAGGGCATCCATGTTCCCGGAGGCCCGGATCATTTGTTCGGAGGAGAGTATGCGTCCGTGGAGTTCCTTCGATTCGGGATAGCGGCTGAGGAAGTTCCTCCAGAAACCCCCGCCGACAAGCCGCTCCGCGGCTTCACCCACTCCCGCCTCCTCCAGCATCCGCTTCACTGCGGCGTAGTCATCCCTGTCCGCGGGACCGACGGTCCATTCTCCCATCTCCGAGTAGCTGCATTCAGGGACGTAGAAAGGTCCCGCAGCTTCCATGGAGGCCGCCTCGGAAGGCAGCACGGTCTCCAGCCATTCCTCGGACTCCAGCGCGCTCAGGAATTCCTCAAGCCATCCCTTCCCGTAGCAGAGATCGGCTGTTCCCGGCCAGACGCCGAACTTCTCGCCGTCGTCTCCGTAGAAGACCATCCCGATGCCGGAGTCGCTGTAGGACCGAAGCTGTTCCAGGACATCCTCCACCGGCGAGAAGGGTATCATGTACCTCATCCTCTTGTCACTGCCAAGGAGTTTCAGGGTTCGTCCGGAATCCTCGGTGACGCATGGCCTGTAGAGGTCGACGCCCGCAGCACCCGCCCTCTTGAGGTGAATGTCGTCGACCACCACCCATTCCACCCCTGACGCGGCAAGAACGGAAGCCAGACGGGGTTCCCATACCCTTTCCGTGAGCCACAGACCCCTCGGAGTGCTGCCGGATATTCCCCTCAGGTGTTTGGAGAACTCCCTGATCTGCTGGGACACGTCGTTCCTTCGGAATACAGTCAGGACAGGTTCGTACCTGCCCCCGGTGAGGAGTTCCATTCGACCCAGCCGGCAGAGTTCCGACATCCTGCCGATGTACTCCGGATGTTTCGACTCCAGCCATTCCAGGAGGGTCCCGCTTATGTGCAGTCCGAGGGAAACGCCGCTGTGGGAACTGATGGCCTCCATCATCGGCGAGTAGCACCGGCTGTAGGCGGATTCCATCACCTCTTCGAAGTTGCCCGCCGGCTGATGGTTATGTATGCAGAGACAGAACTTCATCGTTTCCCTTCTTCGGCTGGAGCCGGGTCCGATTGACCCTAGCGTAACGGCTGAACGCGCCTGTAGACCACGTCCGCCGGCAGCAGGCCCTGAGGATCGAGATCGATGGCCAGTATCCTCTCGGGGATCTCCGGTATTTCCGCAGTGTAATAGCCCTGTGTGTGACCCTGTAACGTCTCCAGGCGCCGTGTGCCGGATTCGGTGTGTATGGTCACGTAGTCGGTCGCCGATCCCAGGGGGAACTCCTGGCCAGGCTGCAGCTGTGTCAGCATCATCTCCAGGACTCCCGAGGAATCCGACCATTCGACCCTGAGCAGCGGAATCCCCGGCCCGTACATCCACCGGAAGTACATCTCGCCGTATCGGCTTCCCTCGAGAACACCCAAAGCGGAGAAGAGCCTTCCGAAGGGGTCGCCTGAATGTCTTAGGCTGCCGAGGGCCCTTGGTACCGCCCTCTCGAAGCTTGGTATCTCCGCCGCCAGGAACTCCAGGACCGCCGGCGCCTTCCCGAGGACCACGGGATCGTAGAGGACCGAACCCTCGAGGAGAGGGTCTGCGATGGCATGTTCCGTAGCGGCAACTGTGTGGGTCGAGTACAGGTAGTATTTCCTAAGGGCTTCCAGCAGCACTTCCATGTCCTCCGGGCCCGCCGCCATGAACCTGCAGACCGCCCAGGCCGAGAGAGCGTCCCGAAGACCCGTCGAGAGATGGGTGCTTCCAGAAAGGAATGCTCTGGCTGTCTCGAAGACCACTGCGGTCGA
The DNA here is from genome assembly GCA_002030045.1 of Candidatus Aegiribacteria sp. MLS_C. Taxonomy (GTDB): domain Bacteria; phylum Fermentibacterota; class Fermentibacteria; order Fermentibacterales; family JCC-6; genus Aegiribacteria. Next base: position 24,594 of record LQBI01000013.1, read on the forward strand.
GGGAACAGGAGTGCCGTTCCGTATCGAGCCGGTCCAGCCGGAGTGGTCAAGCAACCCCTCCATCATGTCCCTGGAAATGAACACGCAACCGGGTCCCGTAACCAGTACCGGGAAGTCCAGCACGCTTACCACTACGAAGTCCAGCCTGGCTCCCTCGTATCCGAACTGTCTCCACAGGAAAGAGGCCAGCTCTTCCGCAAGTCCCACGAGGTCCGCATCTGTCGAGTCCGGATCGGAACAGACGAAGAGACTCCTGCCTGCAGCCAGCGGCTGAAGGACGAAACCGCCCGCCGCCCATGCCAGAGGTCCTGATACGCCACCTCCCGGGGACCGGTAGGATACGGTGAGCACTGAATCCCGGAGTGCCCTGCCCGTCTCATCCAGCGGAGCGTAGACTTCATACCCGAGCATCTCGGGCACTGATAATGAGAGGTCGTAGGAGGCCGGTATGCCGCAGCCGGGGTAGAACCACATCCCGCACTGGAAAGAAACGGTACGGTCTATCCTCATCCCCTCTCCCGTTATCGTCTCCGACGTGGAGGAGTGAAAGCCGTTCCAGTCGCCGGAGTAGACCCCCCTGAACAGCCTCGTGGAATCGGCCGTACAGACCACGGAGTCAGCCCGGTTGGATACCGAGCCGGTGAGTGCCTGAAAACTCGTCCCTCCCTCGCAGCGGGGAACATATACCGCGAGCTGGCTGTCCGACTGAGTGCTCCCGAAATCCACCGTCAGGGTATCCAGGATGCCCATCTCCCTATCAGAGGGACGGAGGGAAATGATCATGCGGTGATGGATCTCCGGAGGAAGGTCCACATCGGCGTTCACTTCCTCCACTATCTCATCCCTCGTCCTGTCGGACAGGTATACTCCCCGGGTCAGCGTCTCCTCGGGCCCCCGGGTCTCCGCGGTGCTTAGAATGCCTGCGAGCGAAGTGAGTAGCATGTTGATGGACGCGCTCCTGGACCTTGCCTGAAGCACTGCGAGTTCACCGGCGCCCCTGTCCCATACCCTCTCCACTACGCTGGAATCGCCCCTGACGTAGACCACGGCGGTGAAGGGGGAGACTTCGCCGGGAGGGTCCACCAGGCTCGTGTCCAGGTTCTTGACCTCCGCCTCGGCAAGGTACAGCATCCTGTCCGCGGCGCTGGAACCGCACCCGGGAACCAGCATGGCCGACATGGAAGCGTTCAGACTCTCCGACCTGAGAAGCAGTTCCGCAGGCCTTCCGTCATGAAACCTGAGAGAATCGGCGAACTCTTCTGACGGTATCACGAACTGGATACTGACTTCCTTGCCGGCGTACAGCGAGACGGTCCCCTCCGAATCCTGAGACTCCGCGTCCCCTCCTCCGCAGGAGGTTGAAAGGGATATCAGGATAAGGGACAACAGGCTAAGAATGCGGAAAGCGGGAGCTGCTTCACCGGCCGGCGGAAACCGCAGCGATCGAGTACTCAATGGAACCCCCTTCCGATGGCGTAATATATGAACCATAGGGACCCGGTGGTCAGAGCCCCGCGTTGACACCATCCCGGCTATTTCACACATTTGCCCGTACCGGACTGAAGGGACGACCCTCATGAACCTGCTCTGCGGATGCCTTGCACAGGTGGAACACACATTGAGGGATTACGCAGTCACCGGTTTCTTCAGCATCGCTTCCTTCCTGTTCTTCATCTTCCTCCAGCTGCTCGGCTCCAGGCTGTTCGTGAAGATAAGGGAATCCGGGCACATAGGACCCAGGCTGTTCGTGGTCGTCCTCCTTGTCATCGGCCTCACCGGTGCTGTCTTCAGCTGCTTCGTACGCAACGGGGAGGCTTCGCTCCTCCTGGGCTTCCTGTCCGGCTTCTTCATCTGGACGGCTCTGTTCGACATCCCCATGCAGATGGACTGGGTATCGCCCCTCACCAGGAAGGCCGTACTGGTCTTCCTTCCCCTGGCAGTTCTCTGGACCGCGGGCCTGTTCTTTCTGAAGCGGGTCCCGGACGCTGTCTTCGGCGCCACCGGTTATCCCGTGGTGGTCTGGGGTATAGAACTGGCCAGGGGAAGGGTGATCGCAAGATGGGGTGCATCCTCCCTTGCAGCTACGATACTGATACTCCTCACCGCAGCGGTTGCCGGCGGTGCACTGGCTCTGGGAGTCGTCCACGGGACCATATTCTCGGGCATAATAGGCGGCGTAGTATTTGCCGTAGCAACATGGTCCGCGCTGGAGGTAATATGGGAAAGGGGCATGACCCAGAGACCCTGGAGGAGCAACCTGGACTGATTCCCCCCATGTGAGCCTGTTCTGAGAATGGCTGGATTCCGCGGCCGTTCCGTCCGGGATCAGAATATCAGGTACGTGATACCAAGGCGTGCCCCCACTGGACCCTGCTTCATGCTGGTGTAGAAGATCTCGTCGGGTTCGGCGTCCCTGACCTGTCCCGTGTACTCCTGGACCGTCCAGGATCCCGCACTGCTGCCCAGTATTCCGGAGACGCCCAGTTGGATCCCCAGATGGCTCGAGAACAGGTACTCCAGCGATAAGTCGGCAAGCGCCGCCAGTGAGATCGCGGTGGCATTGGAGGAGAGTTCAACGGACCGCACGTCCTGCATGTGGAAGACTATCTCGCCTCCCCCCATCATCCTGAGTCCCAGCTCGGGACTGCTGAGGGGGAGGCGTATGCCGGCAAGCAGGTCTACCCCTATCATCGAGGAGTGTTCCAGCCCCCCGGCGTTGATGCCGCCGCCGAAGGACAGTCCCCATCTGGCGGTCTCGACACCCAGTCTCACGCTGCTGCCCCACATGTCTTCGCCGGGACCAAGCCCGGTTCCCTTCTCGACATCCAGCAGCGTTCCGCTGTACTCCAGATAAAGAGCGGCAGGGGCGGACTGCTCGATGGCGGTTACGGTACCTCCTCCGACAAGCCGGCCGGACAGCAGGCGTGCCCTCGAACTGGATCCGCCGGCATCCATCACCTGAAGGAGCCCCCTGCTCCTGAGCCTCTCGTACTCGGCGGGGTCGTCGGGGATGCCTGAGGAAACAGCCAGTACGGCCATGACGGTGCCGTTGTCTATTCCGTTGGACTTTCCAAGCGGAATTGTGAAGACCTCTTCGCCTGAAGCGATGAAAGTCACTTCCATCGGGAACATCTCGATGATGGACTCCTCTGCCAGGTACTCGGCCGCCAGTCTGGCCAGGAGTTCCTCGTCGGGACTGAAGGGAACGCTCCCCTCCCTTGTGACGGCTTTCCTCATCGAACCTATCAGGGTGCCGGCAGAACTGTAGAACCTCGCCAGGACCTCCACCGAGACCTCTCTGACTGTCACCAGGGAATCGTTCCTGAAGACCGTCCTGTCGCTGACTTCCGGGTAGAGGACTTCCAGTGCCATGAAAACATCGATGGTGTTCTCCGCAGCAAGAGTTCGCAGGGTTTGCAGGAAGGCTTCAGGCTCAGTGTCGATGAAGGCTTCGTAACCCAGGTCCACCACCTGGAACCGTCCGCTCCCCTCCATCTCTTCTACAACGGTCCCTATCAGCAGGCTGTCCGGAGAGAAATCATCCGGGTCTATTGATATGACTGCCAGCTTCGGAAGTGCGGCCGGAAGAGAAACTGCGGAGAGGAGGAGCAGCAAGAGAATGATTCGGTGGGATCGCATACCAGTACTCCCTATTCGGTTGTTTCCGCCGGCACTCCTCCCCCGTACCGCAGTATCTCGTTAAGGTCGGCCAGGGGGACCACCATGACGGTATCCATGAATACCGGTTTAATATAATCCCTCCAGCCCGGTGAAAGCGAATCGAGGAGCACGGCCGTCAGGCTGTCGGGCATGCCCTCCCCGTCGAAGACAAGGGCGACGCAACCGTCGTCCGTACGGTTGAAGTACTCCGGCGGGCAGGACACGAGCTCTTCCTCGAAGCAGACCGTCTCATCCTGAGCCTCGACCTCCTCGAGTCCTTCTGACAGGTAACGGTCCGATTCCGAGGTCGTAACACCGGTCATATCGGGAACGACCTCTGCCGACCGGATCAGTGCGGTGTCGTCGGCAGCGGTTCCGGTCTCCCAGCGCTCTCCAGCCTCCTCCTGCGGTGTCTGGCCGATGAGACCGGCTGCCTCCTCCGCGAAGACCGAGGAATCATGGGCACTCGGTATCTCGTCCTGTTCTACCTGGGCGCTGCCCCTGAGAACACCGCCTCCGTAGGCGAAACTGCCTGACGACTCCATGTCTTCCGTTACGTCGGATGCCACCTGCTGCCGCATCACGGAGGTCTCGTCCACAAGGCTCCTGGTGGCCGCATCCCCCGTTCCGTCATGATCGACGATCATCTCCTCGACGAGTTCCTCATGCTCCTCCAACGGCTGCTCAGCGGTCTCCTCGGGACTCTCCGGTGCCGGTCCCGGCGCTTCGGGTCCGGAATGCTCTCCGGTCCTTCCTGGAACTCCCACCCGTGTGTCCTCCATGGTATAATCCTTCGTCCACTCCGCCGCCGTGGACGAGACGCGGTCAAGGGAGGGGTTTCCGGTAAGTATGAGCTTGACCCCCAGCAGCACCGCGATTATTCCGGCGGCCACCGGTATCATGGACCTCCATCCCCGCCGCCCGTGGACCCGTCCGAAGATCCTGTCCTCCATACGCCTGAACTCCGAGCCCTCGGGAAAACGGAAGTCGTTACGCCAGCTCTCCTCGAGCCTGGACTGGGTGGCAAGGATTCGCCTGCACTCCTCACAGTCTTCCAGGTGCTCCCTCACTATCCGGAGATCCTCCTCATCCAGTTCTCCATCAAGGTAGAGCATCAGTTTCTCGAAATCCGGGCAGCTCATTCGAACTCCTCCAGCATGGAACCCAGTTCCTCGCGTATTCTGGCCCTGGCCCTGTTCAGCCTGGACATGACGGTGCCGATGGCTATGTCCAGGCTCTCTGCTATCTCCGAATAGCTCAGCTGCTGGTCCACCCTGAGGACGAACACAGCCCTCAGGGATGGCGAGAGCTTCTCCAGTGCCCTTCCCACAGCTTCGGTCAGCTGCTCCGTCGCCGCCCTGTCCGACAGCTGCGCCCGGGTCACCTGCTGACCTTCCGCGCTGTACGACTCCTCGAAATGGACCTCGCTCCTCCTCTTCCTCTTCCTGGCGTGGTTGATGGCGAGGTTTGCCGTGATCCTGTACATCCAGGTGAAGAACCTGTACCTGGGGTCGAACCTGTCCATGGCCTCCATGGCCCTGATGAAGGCGTCCTGAGTGATGTCCCAGGCTTCGTCGTCGCTGCCGCACATCCGTCTGGCCACCCTGAATACCCTCTTCTCGTACTTCCTGAACAGTTCCCCGAATGCATCCCTGTCTCCGTCCCTGGCTCTCTCCAGAAGATCGATGTCAGGATTGTCCTCTGCCATCGCCGTCATCAGTAATACACCGAGGAGCATGTCTTATTCCCTGTTCACAGATCGATGTAGAGAGCGGCGCCGATACAGGTCTCCCTCTCGAAGACCTCGTTCTCCGTGCTGAAGGAGTAGAGGTAGGCGTCAACGTAGGCATCAAGCATTCCGAACAGCCATGTCGCGGAAGTGTACCATATGAGGTCGAGCCTTCTCTGGCTGTGTAACTGGTACGCGGGATCATCGTTCTCGCGCCTTGCCTCCTCGGACGCGAGATGCTCCGCGATCAGCCAGCCAAGGAGGCCGAGCTCCAGCGAACCGAGGACGATGCCCTTCACGGGTCTGTCGTTGTAGAACTGACCCCATCCGGGAAGGACGGCGCTCCTGAGAAGTGCGCCGGTGGGATCGCGCGTCACTATCACGGGAAGCTCCTCCGGCCCCCTGCCTGTGCTGTCGGCCCTGCCGGCTGTTCCCGCATCTGCGGTCTCATCCGGAATGATCCTGGGCGGAACCGTCAGCAGGACCAGTACCTGAAGCAGTACAGCTCCCCCGATCAGCTGATGACCCCCCTGTCGCTGGTGAGGATGAAATCCGCCAGGTGTACGCAGTCCTCCGAGGATGAACCCTGTTCCATGATTTCCTTTGCCTTGGTCGTGAGGGTGCCCTTCTCGCGGAAGAGGTACCTGAATGCGCGGCCGAGTTCGTCCAGCCTGTCGGAGGAAAACCCCTTGCGCTTCAGGCCGACCAGGTTGAGGGACATCACCCTGAGGGGGCTTCCTCCGGCGAGGACGAATGGAGGGACGTCCTTGCTCACCCGGAAGCCGCCTCCTATCATGGAGTGCTTTCCGATCCTGACGAACTGGTGGATAGGGACCACACCGCCGATGTTCACGTCGTCCCCTATCTCAACGTGACCGGCAATGTTCACCGCGTTGGCCAGTATCACCCTGTCGCCGACAACGCAGTCGTGAGCCACATGCACGTAGGCCATGATGAGGCAGTCGGCTCCGATCACGGTCCTTCCTGATTCTCCGGTGCCGCGGTTGATGTTGGCGAACTCCCTGATGACCGTCCGGGGTCCTATGACCAGTTCCGTCCTTTCCCCCCTGTACTTCAGGTCCTGCGGGTCGGTGCCCACCACCGCCGACGGGCCTATGTAAACTCCGTCCCCTATCCTGCATGGACCGGTTACGAAAGCGTGGGGGCCTATGACTACTCCGCTTCCGAACTCCACTTCCGGACCGATCACAGCATAGGGGCCCACCTCGACGTCCCGGGGAAGCTCAGACCCCGACTGTACCGTCGGATGTATCATTCCTTCTCCACCAGCATGGCCATGAGCATCGCCTCAACGGCTACTCTGCCGTCCACCTTGGCCACGCCCTGCATCCTGCACACGGGTCCTCTTTTCTGGATCATCTCCAGTTCGAAGACCACCTGGTCGCCAGGCTGGACCGGGTTCCTGAACCTGACCTTGTCCAGCCCCGTGAAGTAGACCAGCCAGTCGCTGGGTTCCTCGACGGAATTGAAAAGCATCAGGCCGCCCACCTGGCCCATGGCCTCGATGACCAGGACACCGGGCATGATGGGTCTCCCCGGGAAGTGGCCCTGAAAGAAGGATTCGTTTATTGATACGTTCTTGAGACCCACTATCCTCTTGTCCGGTTCCACCTCGAGCACCCGGTCCACCAGGAGGAAAGGGTACCTGTGGGGAAGAAGCTCCATTATGTCGTTGATGTCCCATTTCTTGTCGGCCAGAGGGGCAGTCTCCCTGGTCTTCCTGTGAACCTCTCCTATCTTCTTGACGAACTTGACGTTTGACGCATGACCGGACTTAGCGGATATGATGTGGCCCTGAAGCCTGGCCCCGAGGAGGGATAGGTCGCCGATGAGGTCGAGTATCTTGTGGCGAACGAACTCGTCGGGGAACCTGAGAGGCTCCTTGTTCAGTATTCCGTCCTTGCCCACGACCAGGGCGTTCTCCAGCGTGCCCCCCTTGATCAGGTTCTTCTCCTGGAGGTGCCTGACGTCCTCGTAGAGGCAGAATGTCCTGGCGGGGGCTATCTCCCTCCTGAATGAATCGGGTGTGATGTCCAGGGACATGTACTGGGTGCCGAGGACAGGATGGTCGTAGTTGATGGTGAAGCTGATCTTGAGACCGTTGTAGGGCACTGCGGTGAGGCTGGCGCCGAAGGCATCGACGCTTATGGGCTTCTCTATCCTTACTATTCTGCAGGGCTTGTCCTTTATCTGGGTTATTCCCGCGCTTTCAAGCACTTCGAGGTAGCTCCTTATGGAACCGTCCACGGGTTCGGGAGGCTCGTCAGAATCCAGTTCTATGATGCAGTTGTCTATGCCTAGACCGTAGAGGGCCGACAGAACGTGTTCCACTGTATGGACCTCGTAGTAGTCGTAACCGAGCGTAGTTCTCCTGGACTGCTCCTCCACCTGCCTCACGTTATCGAGGCATGCCCTGATCTCCGGCCTGGTGTTCACGTCCGTCCGAACGAATACTATTCCGGTGTCAGCCGGTGCAGGCTTGAAGGTTATGGAGGTCTCCTTGCCCAGGTGAAGACCTACGCCGCTGTACGTGACAGGGTTCTCCAATGTGGTCTGGAAATGGTTCATCTACCGTCCTCTTCTTGCTTTCTGTACTCCCTCAGGAAATCCAGGACCCTCCTGCGGAACTCCGGCAGGTCTATTAGTGCCGCGTTCATCCTGAGCGCCTTTTCGTGGCTGCGGGCCGGGTAGCCGGATACTGTCACTCCAGGAGGGACATCCTTGGAAACCCCGGCCTGGGCGGCTATGACAGCCCTGTCACCTATACTGATATGGCCAGCGATACCGGCCTGGCCTCCGAAGGTCACACCTGAACCCACGGTGGTGCTTCCGGCAAAACCTGTCTGGGCCGCTACGAGGCAGCCCGGGCCTATGATCACATTATGGGCCACGTGTACCAGATTGTCTAGCTTGGTGAAGCGTCCTATCCTTGTGTTCCCCACAACCGCCCTGTCGATGGTGCATCCCGCGCCTATCTCCACGTCGTCCTCTATTACCACGCCACCGTTCTGGGGAACCTTCAGATGACCCCTTGGATCGGGTACGAAACCGAACCCGTCGGAACCTATCACGGCGCCTGAATGTACTATCACCCTGTTCCCGATCACGCAGTCGTGGTAGATGTTCACCCCGGAATAGACCATGCAGTCGCTGCCCACCGAGGTGCCGGGACCAACGTGGGACCCGGAGCCGATGACAGTTCCGGAGCCTATGGAGGCGCCATAGTCCACCGACGATCCGGGACCGACGGTAACGTTGTCCGCCAGGACGGCCCCGCCGTGCACCACCGCAGCGGGATGAATGCCGTCGAAACCCGAGGGAGTCTCCCGGCGGAAAATCAGCAGGGCTTCCCTGAATGCCTTGTAAGGGTGGGTCACCAGTATGGTGTTTGGAGAGGAGGTCTCCACCACCTCCCCGACGATGACGGCCAGGGCCCTGGTGGAGGCAAGAAGGTTCCTGTATACCCTGTTTCCGTAATAGCATACCTGATCCGGACCGGCGTCATGAAGGGTCGAGACGCCGGCCACTTCGGCATTCCGGTCCGGGCCGAGGAGCTTTCCGTCGAGTCTCTCGGCCAGGACGGACAGCTTCATCTCAGTCGTTTCCTCCGGTGGACAGTCTCTCCAGCACCATGTCGGTTATATCCAATGAATTGGATACATATACCACCAGACCGCCGGACGTGTCCAACACAAGGTCGAAATTCTCCTCGATGCTGATCTCCCGCACCGCTTCGTTTATGCCGGCCACGATAGGGGAGACCAGTTCCGTGTTGCGGGACTCCACAAGTCCTCCCGGGCCGAAGGTCTGGGTGAGGAAATCCTGGAGTTCAGCGGTCTTCTCCTCCAGGAGAGCTTCCCTCTCCCGGCGCCTCTCGGGGCTCATGACCATGGTGTACTCCAGGTCGTTCCTTATGGCGTCGATCTCTTCCTGAAGCGAATCGGCATGGGCCTCCCATTCCTCGATCTCGCTCTCCAGAAGCTCCGTAGCGTCCGCCACCTCTCCCAGTCCGTCGAAGATCCTTTCCGAGTCTATCACCGCGATCGTCTGCGCCCAGATCGCCGCGGCCGCTGTCAGTAAGAGCATAAGTGCAGTTCTCATATCGGTGGTCCTCCATATGGTATGCGTCTACCCGGTATCGGGGGCTCAGGCGGGTCTGTAAAATGACGGGACATGCGTCAGAAAACGGTGCCGAACTGGAAGTGGGGTTCCCAGCCGCCCTCTGGTTCGTCGAACCCGTAGGCGTAATCGAATCCTATGATTCCCAGCATCGGTACTTCTATTCGTATCCCCAGACCAGCCCCCCTCTTCAGATCGGCGAAATCGCTGGACGACCATGAACTCCAGGTGTTCCCCGCGTCGGCGAACAGGGCCAGCTGGATCTGGTCGATCACCCTCCAGCGGTACTCCGCCGTGAGTATGAGCATCGACCGGCCGCCGACCTCGTCGTAGCCGTCCCTGGCCACGATCGCTTCCTGCGGATACCCTCTGAGCCCGTAGAAGCCCGTTCCGCCAAGTTCGAAGAGTTCGTAAGCAGGCGGTTCCCTGCCGTCGAGTGAACCCACCGTTCCCAGTCTTGCCCTGAGGAAGAAGATGAAGTTGCTCAGGGACGGGACGTGCCAGCTGCTGTCGAACAGGTACTTCTGGAAACCGGTGTTACCACCGAGGATACCTCCGGCGAACTCGCTGGTAACCCTGTTCAGAGAACCGGTGGAGGCGAACATCTGTCTGTCCCTGCTGTCCCTTGTGAAGGTGAGGGTGACGGAACTGGTCCACCTGGGCCAGTCCAGGTCCCTCAGGGAGTAGTAGTAGCTGGTGGAATCCTCGGTGATGTCGTAGACGTCCACCTTTTCCAGGTTGTACCTGACCGATGCCGAACCGTAGTCGATCCATGGCAGGGGCCTGCCCACAACCACGGCTCCTCCGGTCCTCTGGCGGTCGTAGTCCGACTCGTCGTACGTGGTATGGTACAGCTCCCCTCCCAGGGAGAGAGGGGTGTCGAAGAGCCAGGGTTCGGTGAACCCTATGTTGATATCGTTGCGGTCGCTTGAGAACTGGTAGTTGAAGGTCAGACTCTGACCTCTTCCGAAGAGATTGGTCTCGCCCAGCTCGATAAAGCCGCTCAGGCCGGTGCCTCCTCCGTAGGCGGCGCCGACCCCGGCCTTGCCGGTGGTCTTCTCGACCACATCGAAAACTATGTCCACGTCGGGGGAATCCTCGATGTAGCGGAAGTCCACAGCCACATCGCTGAAATAGTTGAGATAGAAGATGTTCCTGTAGCTCCGCATCAGGGCGGAGCGCTGGAACCTGTCCCCGGGGTAAATGGTGAGCTCCCTTCGGATCACGTTCTCGTAGGTCCTGTTGTTGCCTGTGATCTCTATACGTCTTATGTGGGCCCTCTCGCCCTCTTCCACAAGATACGTTACGTCCAGCGTCCCCACCCCGGACCCTCCGGTGATCACCGGCTCCACGGAGGCGTAGAAGTACCCTTTCTCCTGGAACACCTCGTACATGGTCATCAGGGAGGACCTGACCTTTTCTGCGCTGTACTCGTCCCCGGGTTCCATGTCCATGACCGATACGAGGAAGGAGTCGGAGAAGGCTTCGGCTCCGGATACCGTCACATCTCCGAAACTGTAGTATCCGCCCTCTTCCACGGTTATCTCGAAACGCAGGTGCCGGCCGTCGTCCAGCATGGATTCCTCCACACCCGCAATTCTCATCTCCGGGTAGCCGTGGTTGTGGTAGTATGCCGTCACGGAATCCAGGCTGGCCTCGAACTCGCTCCTCCTGAACCTTCCGGAACGCCAGAAGGAATCCTGCCTCGTCTGCATCTGCCCCCTGAGCTTGCCGTCGTCGAAAGCCTCGTTGCCGAAGAAGTCGATCTCCCCCACCCTCACGTCCGGGCCTTCTTCGCACTGGAAGACAAGCACGCTCCGGCTGTCCGTGTCGGGGTCCAGCCATACGGGAGTGACCACCGCCCTGTGCCTGTGCTTCTCCGCGAAGAAATGGAGCACTATCCTTCTGGCCTCCTCCACCTGGGCAGGTGAGACGGTCTGCCCGGGGAAGAGGGAGAGGGAATCCAGCACGTCGTCCTCGTCCAGGTGGCCGGGATCGGTGAATTCGATGCGGCTCAGGAGACGGTTCTCAATGACCGATATCAGGATGTCAGCAGTTTCCCCGGTGGTGTCCGCCAGTATCTCGACGTCGCTGAAGTAGCCCAGATTGAACAGGTCCCGGGTGCCCCTGGATATCTCCGGGGAGATGAAGGGGTCGCCTGTGTCGAGACCGAAGACACCCAGTATGAGGTCGGTGCTGACGTAGGTGTTCCCGGTAACCTCGACCGATCCGACCTCCAGTGCCAGCGATGCGCCCAGGGCGATTGCCAGTGCTGCGAAACTGTATCTCAATTGTCGACTCTTCCCTTGATGGTGTCGGAACTGACCTTGATACCGCCGTCCTCATCGGGGATCCTGAAGGCTATCCTGCTGCCGTCCCTCACTGCCAGCACCGTGTCCCCGGAGGAGAACTCGCCCCTCAGGATGGCATCGGTCAGGGGATCCTCCAGGAGCCTCCTGATGGTCCTCCTTATGTGGCGGGCACCCGCCTCGGGATCGTACCCCGCTTCGGCTATGAGCGTGATGGCCTCGGGGGACAGGGCCAGCGAGATACCTATCTCGGTGAGCCTCTCCTCCACGTCGTCCATCTGGAGCGAGACGATCCTTTCCATGTCTGAGAATTCAAGCGGATTGAAGATGACTATCTCGTCCAGCCTGTTCAGGAACTCGGGGTTGAACTGGTTCCTGACGGCTTCCATGACCATGCTGCCGATCCTCTCGGACTCCTCCTCCTTGTCGTCGCTGGAGAAGCCGAGCTTTCCTCCGGTCATCAGGTCCCTGGAAGCTATGTTGCTTGTCATTATCATTATGGAGTTGGTGAAATCGATCTCCCTGCCGTAGTTGTCCGTCATCCTGCCGTAGTCCATGACCTGGAGCAGCATGTTGTAGAGGTCGGTGTGGGCCTTCTCTATCTCGTCAAGCAGTACCACGGAATAGGGTCTCCGCCTTACCTTCTCGGTGAGCTGTCCTCCCTCGTCGTAACCTATGTAGCCGGGAGGCGCACCGATCAGCCTGGATCCGGCGAAGCTCTGCTGGAACTCGGACATGTCTATCCTGATGAGGGCCGACGGATCACCGAAGACCAGCTCCGCGAGTATTCGTGCCGTCTCGGTCTTGCCCACTCCCGAGGGACCCAGGAACAGGAAGGTCCCGGCAGGTTTGTTCACGTCCCGCAGACCGACGCGGCTGCGCCTTATGGCACTGGTGATGCTGGCAATGGCCTCCTTCTGGCCTACTATCCTGGCCTCCAGCCTGTCCTCGAGGTCCAGAAGCCTTGCGGTCTCGCTCTTGCCGACCCTGCTCACCGGTATGCCGGTCATGTCAGCCACCACCTCGGCCACCTGCTCCTCGGAGACAGGGGTTATGTGCACCCTTGAAAGCCATGCGGACCTTTCCCTCGAAAGCAGTTCCTCCTGCTCCTCTATCTCCTCCCTCAGGCCCAGCAGTCCCTCGAAGTCATCCTCCTGGGAAGCCTCCTTCCTGCTGCTCCTGAGTTCAGCCAGATGGGCCATCATCTCCCTGATGTGGTCGGGGAGGGAGCAGTGGGCCACCCTGTTCTTGGCACCTGCCTCGTCCATGACATCGATGGCCTTGTCCGGGAGGAACCTTCCCGTGATGTAGCGGGCGGCCAGCTTTGCCGCCGCCTGGACCGCCTGATCGGTGTATGTGGTGCCGTGGTGCTCCTCGTACCTCTTTCGAAGGCCTTCAAGGATATCAATGGTCTCATCGACCCCCGGGGGATCCACGGGTACGGGCTGGAACCTCCGCTCCAGGGCGCCGTCCTTCTCGATCCTCTTCCTGTATTCGTCAAGTGTTGTCGCGCCTATGCACTGCAGCTCTCCCCTGGCCAGCGCCGGTTTGAGGAGGTTCGCCGCGTCCATGGCGCCCTCCGCAGCTCCGGCGCCCACGAGGACGTGGGCCTCGTCGATGAAGAGAATGATGTCACCGGATTCGGCTATCTCTCCAAGCAGCTGCTTCAGACGCTGTTCGAACTGCCCCCTGTACTTCGTCCCTGCCACCACGGCAGCCATGTCCAGAGCCATTATGCGCTTTCCGGCCAGCAGGTTCGGAGTCTTGTCCTGGGCTATGAGGCTGGCCAGGCCCTCCACTATCGCGGTCTTACCGACCCCGGGTTCGCCTATCAGTATGGGGTTGGATTTCTTCCTCCTGCACAGCACCTGCATGACCCTGTTGATCTGCCTCTCCCTGCCTATCACCGGGTCCAGCTTGCCCTCCCGGGCCAGTCTGGTCAGGTCGCGGCAGAAGTACTCGATGCCGGGAACCTCCTGCGCCGTTTTCTGCTGTTCGGCAGCACCGCCCGACTCGATGTGGGGCGGCAGCTCCGCCGCCACCTCCTCCGCGGCCTTGAGGAAAACACCCTTCTCCCTGAGTATGCTGGAGGCCTGGCAGTTGCCAACGGAGAGCAGCCCCAGAAGAAGGTGATGCGTACCGGTCTCGGCCGCGCCGCTGCTGACGGCTCTCCTGATGGCTTCCCTTCTGACCAGACGGGCCTTTGTGGTCCATCCTATCTCCCGAAGGGTGATCTCGTTGGCCACGGGTCTCCGCATGAGGTTTTCCAGCCTCGTACGCAGGACTCCAATTCGGACTCCCAGCTCGTGCAGGATGATCAGCGCGGCCGATCCCTTCACGGATATGAGGCCGTAGAGGATGTGCTCGGAGGCAACCTTGCTCTGGCCGGACCTTTCAGCCTCGTTGACTGATATCTCCAGTGCGGCCCGCGCCTTCTCTGTGAGTTTCTCGGGCAATTCGTCTCCCTCTGTCGGATTTCGTCTACGGGCTGTTCTACTCGAAACCCGTACCGTTTGTTCCTAAGATACGGCCGGACGGCCTGACACGCAATCTAAACCCCTGCAGCAGAGCTTTCAAGCTCGAAGGACACCGTCATCCAGCACCAGGCACCTGTGTGCCCTGGCTGCCAGCTCCATGCTGTGCGTGGCGATGACGAAGGCCTGTTTCCTCTTCTCGGCCAGACCCAGCATAAGGTCCTCCACCCTCCTGCTGCTGGTGGAATCCAGGTTCCCTGTCGGCTCGTCGGCAAGTACCACCGCAGGCGACAGCATGAGGGCCCTGGCAACTGCGGCCCGCTGTCTCTCACCTCCTGAGGCTTCCGAGGGGAAGTGACCCTCCCTTCCGGAGAGATCCACCTCCTTCATGAGCCCGGAGGCGATCTCCATGGCACGGCTCCTTGATTCGCCGGCCAGCATCGAGGGCATGGCCACGTTCTCCAGGAGGGTGAATTCGTCAAGAAGATGATGGAACTGGAATACGAACCCGAGGTCGCTGTTCCTGATGGCCGCCCTCCTGGTTTCACCCACGGACCACGCGTCGATGCCTCCTACGGTCACCGTGCCACTGTCGGGAGGGTCGAGGATACCGCAGACGTGAAGGAAGGTGCTCTTTCCTGAACCGCTGGGTCCTGCGATGGAGACCACCTCTCCCGCGGTGACCTCCAGGGTCGCCCCCCTCAGGATTGACAGCCTGTCGCTCCCGTTGCCGTAGGATTTCCAGATGTCCCTGGCCGAGAGAACATGATCACTCATAACGCACCGCCTGGGAAGGGGATATGCGGACGGCTCTCAGGGCCGGGAATACCGCCGCCGCAAGGCAGGCAACGAGTGTTATACCGGTAATGGCCGCGATCAGAAGAGGCTGGAGCTCGCCGGGCAGGGTGTCCACCCAGTACACGCTGCTCTCGAGACGGATGGGAAAGAACCTGTTTATGACCAGGGTGGTACCCACCGCGAACACAGTACCCGTCAGCGCTCCACCTGCGCCTATGATGCCTCCCTGAAGGAGGGCCGTGGCTACTATCATGCCGGGAGTTGCTCCCATGGACCGAAGCACCCCGGTATCCCGGCGATGCTCGATTGCTATCATCGTGAGCGCGCTCAGCAGGTTCAGGAGCGCCACCACCCCTATGAGGGCCAGTACAATGGTCAAGCCCGCCTTCTCCAGTCCCAGAGCGGCGAACAGGTTCCTGTGCGACGAAATGAAGGCGTCGCAGACCATGTACTCCATTCCCCCGGTGATGTAGGTCTCGCGCATGACCTCGGTGACCGCGGCCGCAGTGGCGACCGGGTCGGAGTCCTCCGATATACCTACGCTGAGGGTGGTGGCCTCTACGGGATGTCCGAACATGCCGGAGGCGGTGCCAAGATCGGTGAGCAGCATCGAGGAGTTGTACTCCTCTATTCCCAGGTCCACCACCGCCGCCACCGGCACCGTCAGGATGGTGTCGACGAGAAGTCTTCCCATGGAGGAGAACCGAGTGGCGTCAGTGCTGGCTAGCCTGACCTCATCTCCCTCGGATACGCCCAGTCTCTCGGCGAGTATGGGACCCAGGACCACGCCGGCGACGCTTGTCTCCAGGTTCGAAAGCCTTGTGCCCTGGACCAGGTCCGGCTCGGAATCCCAGTCTATGCCCCTCATCCTGACCCCCGCCACGTCCCCGCTGTTGCCTGCTATGACTATGGTCTTCTCCAGCACCCTGGAGTATCCTGTGATCCCGGGCCACCGGGACAGTATCTCAGCCGCCTGGGAGACTTCCAGGGTCCCGAAGGCCTGGCCTCCCGGTATCCTGACTTCCATGGGGGGGCTTATCGAGGAGAGGTTCCTCATTATAGTACCGGAAAAGCCGTCCATGAAGGAGTTCAGTACTATCAGTGCAGCGACTCCGATGGCTATGCCGGCGATGGAAAGCAAGGATACCGTTCGCACGAAGCCGGAATTGGACCTGCTCAGGATCTGCCTCCATGCTATCCTCGCCGCCAGGCCCGTTATCACTGATCGGTCCTCCTGAGATGGGGAAAGAGAATGGTGTCCCTTATGCGGCCGGTGTCCGTCAGGATCATCACCAGCCTGTCGATCCCTACCCCCATTCCGCCGGTGGGCGGCATGCCCACCTCGAGAGCGTACAGGAAATCCTCGTCCAGGGTGCCTTCCCTGTGAAGGCTTGCCGCGGCCTGCTCCTCCAGTATCCTTCTCTGAAGCAGAGGATCGTTCTGCTCGCTGAAGGCGTTGGCGAGTTCCAGCCCGGCCATGAAGGCCTCGAAGCGCTCGGTGAGCGCCGGGTCCTCCAGGCTCCTCTTGGCCAGGGGGGAGAGTTCCAGCGGGTAGTCCACAACGAATGTGGGCTGGACGATACGGTGGGCCACGTAATGATCGAAGAGCTTGTCCAGCATCGTTATGCGATCCTCTGCATCCGAGGTAATACCCTGTCGTTCCAGAAGGCCCTTCAGGTCCTTCGGTTCCCATGAGAAGAGGTCCTCACCGCTGGCTCTCCTCAGGGAGTCCATGAAACCGATCCGCCGGAAGGGGGTTCTCAGGCTGATGGCGGCACCCTGGTACTCTATCTCTTCTTCGAGGCCTGCAGCGGTGGCTGCCCCTGCTACCATGTCCTCGAACCGGTCCATCATCCCCGTGTAGTCGGAATAGGCCTCGTACAGCTCCAGCTGTGTGAACTCTGGACTGTGGGTCCTGTCTATGCCCTCGTTGCGGAAATCCTTCCCTATCTCGTAGACCCTCTCCATGCCCCCGGCCACCAGCCTCTTCAGGTAGAGTTCGGTGGCGATCCTGAGGTAGAATTTCTGGTCCATGCTGCCGTACATGGTCTCGAAGGGTTGGGCCGCGGCGCCTCCGTAGATGGGCTGCAACACGGGGGTCTCCACCTCGAGGAAACCGTTGGCGTCGAGGTATCCCCGCAGGTATGAGACGATCCTTGTCCTCATTTCGAAGCGGGTCCTTGACTCCGGGTTCACCAGAAGGTCAACGCACCTGTGGCGGTAGAGAAGATCGCTGTCGGTCACCTCGTCGTGGTACACACCCTCGGCGTCAACCTTCACCACCGGCAGCTGGCGGAGGCTCTTGCAGAGGAGCCTGATCCCCGAACACCTTATTGTGAGTTCGCCGGTCCTGGTCGTGAAGACCGTTCCGGTCACCTGGATTATGTCCCCCAGGTCCAGGAGCCCGAGCAGCTCCCAGTCAGAATCGCTCAGGACGCTCCTGCCCAGATAGAGCTGAATCGTTCCGCCGGGGTCCCTCAGGTCCGCGAATATGGTCTTTCCGTGCTCCCGCTTCGCCGTCAGCCGCCCCGAGGCTACCAGTGTCTCCTCGGTTTCTCCGCCGGCCCTTATGTCGGCCACGGGCAGCGAAACCGCCGATCTGGCTGGATAGGGGTCTATTCCCATCCCCAGCAGCCTGTCCAGCTTGTCTCTTCTGACTTCTCCCTGCTCCCCGGGCATCAGTTCACATCTCCCGATGTCATTCCTTGCCTCTCGTCCTGAGGTACTCCTCTATGAACCCCTGTATGTCTCCCGCCAGGACATCATCGATACCCGATGTCTCCATGCCGGTCCTGTGGTCCTTGACCATCTGGTAGGGATGCATGACGTAGGACCTGATCTGGTTCCCCCAGGAGACGTCCTTCTTTGTCTTCTCCAGCCTGGCCTTCTCCTCCAGCCTTTTGTCCTCCTCCAGCTCGTAGATCCTGGCCTTCAGTATCCTCCTGGCCACCTCCCTGTTCCGGTGCTGTGACCTCTGGTTCTGACAGGTCACGGTTATGCCGGTGGGCAGGTGTGTCATCCTCACCGCCGAGGAGGTCTTGTTCACGTGCTGGCCTCCGGCACCGCTTGCACGGAAGGTGTCGACCCTTATGTCGTCGTCGTTGAGTTCCACCTCGATGTCGTCCTCAATGTCAGGCAGCGGGAACACGGAGGCGAAGCTGGTATGGCGTCTGTGGTTCTGGTCGAATGGGGATTTCCTCACCAGCCTGTGTATACCTCCCTCGGCCCTGAGGTATCCGTATGCCCAGGGGCCCCTGATCCCCATGACCGCCTCCCGGATTCCGCCCTCGACGCCACCCTCGCTGACGCTGAGTACCTCCACCTCGTACTCCTGCCTCTCGGCCCAGTGTATGTACATCTTCATCAGAATTTCGGCCCAGTCCTGGCTGTCCTGGCCGCCGGCCCCGGAACGGATGGTCAGTATGGCATCGTCCCTGTCGTGCTTCCCGGACAGCATTCGAATGAACTCGAGCCGGTCCATCCGCTTCTCTATGGAGATTATGCCAGCCGAACTCTCGTCCAGGATGTCGCTGTCGGGACCGGTTTCCATCAGTTCCAGTGCAATGGCGATGTTGTCCAGCCTTGTTTTGATATCATCCAGGGGTTCCAGCCAGGCCTTGATGGAATTGTTCTCGTCTATTACGCTCATGGCAGTCTCCCGGCTGTCCCAGAATCCGGGTTCGGCCATCTCCCTGTTGAGTTCCAGCTGTCTCTTCTTCAGACCTTCGAAGTCAAAGACCCTCCTTGAGTCTGGCCAGTCTTTCCGATAATCTCACGTAACCGCTGCGGATCTCTTCGAGGTTCAAATCTTCACACCTTTCCCTGTTCGAATGCAGTAAGCGAAAGAAAGAATATAAGACTTTCACTACCGTATCAGTAAGGTTGACCGGGAACCCTCCGGGAATTATTCTGCACCTCCGTAGATGTCACCGGCGGCGGACCCTTCAAGTACGCCGCCGGAAGTCCATGGAAGCTACCGGGAGGTGACCTGGTGGGCGACCTGTCCTTATGGCTGCTGCAACTGAAGGATGAGATCAGCCGGCACCTGGTGTTCGGCGTGGGGATCCTGCTCATGGGCAGCTACTTCATGGGACGACTGGCAGAGAGGGTCAACCTGCCGGCCATAACCGGTTTCATACTGGCAGGGCTGCTGCTGGGTCCCTACATGCTGGGCCTCGTCCATGCCGAACTCGATTCCACCCTGGCATACATCACGGAGATAGCTCTCGCTCTGATAGCCCTGGTGATAGGCAGCGAGTTCAGTCTCAGGAAGCTGAGGACCATAGGAAGACCGGTGGTGATAATAACCGTCTTCCAGCTATTCGCCGCATTCCTGCTGGTCACCGCGGCCCTGTTCCTGGCCGGTATGCCCCTGGAGCTTGCGGCGATACTCGGGACGATATCCTCGGCCACCGCGCCTGCGGCCACCGTTGCCATCATCCGTGACCTGAAGGCCAGGGGTCCCTTCGTAGATCATCTCTACGGCGTTGTCGCGCTGGACGATGCAGGCTGCATACTGCTCTTCGCATCCGTCACCGCCGTGTCATCCAACTCCCTGGGTGCGGGGGCAGGCATACTTTCATCCATCGTGCATGCAATGGTCGAGATAGCGGCATCCATAGTCCTGGGCGCGATAGCAGGATGGCTCCTCCACCTGCTCACCAGGTCGAGGAAACGGTCCAACGAGGTCATGATAGTCTCCCTGGCTATGATACTGGTGCTCTCCGCGGTATCCAACACCTTTCATCTCAGCGCCCTCCTGTCCAGCATGGCCGCCGGTACCGTGATGGCCAATCTCTCCAGGAGGACGCACAGTATAGTCACGATCCTGGACTCCTTCTCGCCGCCGCTCTACGCTGCCTTCTTCGCCATAGCAGGCACCGAGCTGCAGATCGGAGTGCTCATGTCGCCCTCCATACTGCTGCTCGGAGGGATCTTCGTACTGGCCAGGGGAATCGGCAAGGTCGCGGGAGTGAGGATCGGGGCCGCATACGCGGGTTCCGATCCCATGATAAGGAAATACCTGGGCTTCACCATGCTGCCCCAGGCCGGCGTGGCCATGGGCCTGGTCCTGTTCCTCGATACCATCCCCTACTTCGCCATGAACCAACAGGTGACCGCCACGCTGATCAACATAGTGCTCTTCTCCGTTCTCTTCAACGAGCTTGCCGGTCCTCCGCTGTCGAGATATGCTGTCATAAGAGGAGCGAAACTGGAGTAGAAATATGGACATATCCAATTACCTGTCGCCCGAGTCCTGCACTGTGCAGCTCGAAGGAAGGAGCAAAGCCGAGGTCCTGTCGTCCCTGGCGGATCTTATATGCCGGTCGCCGGACCTGAAGGACCCTGACCGTGAAGCCGTCCTGAAGGGTCTCCTGGAGAGGGAGACCATGGGCTCCACCGGTTTCGGGAAAGGTATCGCATTACCCCACTGCAAGGTCGAGGGCATGGAACGCTTCGCGCTGGCCCTGGGCATATCCTCGAAGGGAGTGTCCTTCGATGCGATGGACGGAAGGAGCGTTCACGTATTCTGCGCCATCGTGGGACCTCCCGAGGACCCCGAGATGCACCTCAGGCTCCTGGCGGCCGCAAGCAGGGTGCTGGGCACCGGCAACTCCCGCTACGAGATGCTGAGCAGTACCAGTGCATACGCGCTCAGGGAGGCATTCCTGTACCACGCCTCCCCGGCCACCGCCCTGGATACATGCGGGGACAGGTCCTGCAACAGGCTGATGATGGTGGTGGTGCAGGAGGAAGAGGTCTACAACGACATCATAGAGCTCTTCCTGGAAATGGGCCTTCCCGGGGCGGTAACCCACGAGGGAAACCTCATGAGCCAGGTGCTGTCCGGAGCACCTGTCTTCGCCGGGTTCCTGGACGTCCTCGGCAGCTCGAAACCGGAGCCCCGTACAATAATGGCGCTGGTCCCCGCCGACACGCTTGACGACATGATATCCTCCATAGAGGAGATAACCGGGGACTTGGAAAATCACCGGGGCGCCTGCATTATAGTACTGTCGCCGGACCTTGTCCGGGGATCGCTGGAGACCATCTGAGGTCCTTCCGGCATCCTTATTCCCGAACAGTATTCCAACGGAACGAGAAGGAGTTGCAGAATGGCAGATCTCCATGACAGGATGAAGGAGCTCTTCGAGAGGATAGACGCCAACAACGCCTGGAGACAGAGGAAATGCGTGAACCTCATTCCCTCGGAGAACACTCCCAGCCCCCTGGTCAAGGTCTGCGAGATGTGCGATCCCGCAGGCAGGTACGCCGAGCACAGGAAGATGAAGGGCGACGAGGTCTACTTCTACCACGGCACCGACTTCATCAGGAGGATAGAGGAGGAGGCGACAGAGGCCATCACGGAGTACTTCGGCTGCAGCCAGGCGGAACTGCGCCCCATAAGCGGCCAGATGGCCAACCAGGTCGTCTTCGAGGCGGTCACCAAGTACGTGAACCGCACCTCCCCGGAAGGCACCTTCAGGAAGCTCAGATCGGTGATGAACAACGACCTCGGCAAGGGGGGGCACCTCTCCTCCCAGCCCTTCGGCGCCCTGTTCAACTTCGTGGAGATAGATCCCGATACCGGCAGGGAGAACTGCGTCAACTTCCCGGTGATGGAGGACAACCCCTACAGGATAGACGTACCGAGGATGCTGGAGATGGTGAGTGAAGTGCGTCCAGAACTGGTGATCTTCGGCAAGAGCATGTTCATATATCCCGAACCTGTGAGGGAGATCGCCGACGAGGTAGCAGACTGGGGCGACGACAGACCGGTCATAATGTACGACATGGCCCATGTGCTGGGCATCTACGGGGCCTTCCAGGCTCCCCTCGCCGACGGCGCCGACGTGGTCACCGGGTCCACCCACAAGACGTTCTTCGGACCCCAGAGGGGCGTGGTGGTAAGCAACATGGACAAGGGCACCCCGCTCCGCAAGCTGTGGCTTGACATAGTAAGCAGGGCATTCCCGGGAAGCACCAGCAACCACCACCTGGCTACACTGACCGGACTGCTGGTGGCCACACTTGAGATGAACGCCTTCAAGGACGAGTACCAGGAGAAGGTCCTCTCCAACGCCAGGGCCTTCGCCCGGCACCTGGTGGACAACGGCCTGAAGGTCGAGGGCGACCCGGAAGACGGATACACCCACACCCATCAGGTCCTTCTGAGGGTCGCTGACCACGGAGAGGGTTCGGAGGTGGCCGACCGCCTGCAGGAGAGCAACATCATAGTCAACTACCAGGCCCTCCCGGACGACGACACCTTCCTCTTCTCCAGCGGCATAAGGACCGGCGTCTCGGAAATGACGAGGTACGGGATGGACGAGGAGGACTTCGGCACCCTGGCCGAGCTGATGGCCAGGGTCATCATAAAGAAGGAGAACGTGGCCGGCGAAGTGGAGGCGTTCAGGAGCAGGTTCACCGGGATGCGCTACACGCTGCCGCTTGAGGAGAGCATGAGGCTGGCCGCAGGAGCGCTGGAGACCGCCTTCCCCACCGGAGACTACGGGAAGCTCTTCGCCGACAACCTGCTGTCCCTTTCTGGTGCCGGGCCCGGAAAATGAGACATTAGGGCATACCAATATCGACTCAGATCGGGGGCGGTCCCCGGGACCGCCCCTTCCTCATCTTGAAAACTCCCGGGATCCGGAATACAATCCAGGTATGAGCAGGCAGATGAGGATCCAGTACGAGGACGCTCTGTACCATGTCACAGCCAGAGGCAACAATAAACAGGATATCTACCTCGAGGACAGTGACAGGTACCGGTTCCTCGAGGAACTCTCAGAGACAGTGGAGAAGTTCGATCTGATCTGCTACGCTTACTGCCTCATGAGCAATCACTACCATCTCATGGTCCAGACTCAACGGGCAAATCTGTCTGAAGCCATTCACAGGCTGAATTCACAGTATGCCGGTTATTTCAACTGGAAGCACGAGAAAATCGGGCACCTGTTCCAGGGAAGGTTCCACGCAATACTGGTCCAGAGAGAAAGATATCTGACGGAGCTATGCAAGTATATCGTACTGAACCCGGTCAGGGCTCACATTGCCAGAAGCGCTGCGGATTACCGATGGAGCAGCTACAACGAGACATGCAGTCTGTCGTCCGTTACGCTAGTCGACAGAGAAGTCCTTCTGGGCCATTTCGGAGAAGACCGGAAGACAGCAAGGAACAGGTACATGGAGTTCGTGGCCGAAGGCTGCGGTACAACTTCTCCATTACAGGGCGTCAAGGCAGACCTGGTCCTGGGAGATGAAGGTTTTGTGAAATCGCTGAGGAAGAGAATGGTTGAATCTGTCCTCGATCATGAGATCCCGGCATCGCAGAGATCACTTCTCAGGAAACCACTCGGGAGTATCTTCGAAGACGGTACAGGCCTTATTATTGAATTCAGGAATAAAATGATATTAAGGGCCTGTCGGGACTTCGGTTACTCCCAGATCGAGGTTTCGGACTATCTCGGTATCAGTCGAAGAACTGTCAACAGGATCATGAAATCGATGAGAGCCGGTAATGAAAACGTCCCGTAATCCAGGCCCGGAACCCGCTTCAGGCCGGCACCAGAATGGGACATCAGTACTGATCGGCCTCGATGGACATGCCGTCGTAGTCCGGGTCCTCCAGCCAGGACGTCATGACCCAGTTCTCCAGGATCGGGAAAAAGGGCGGCATGACGGAGTTCAGACCTTCATCGTATTCTATCTCCAGCCTATAGCCGCTCATGGTCGTGCCCATGCTGCCCATCTGTTCCTGCATCAATCCTCCGTTAATGGTAAGGTATGATAGATCTCCCGGATGGATGAGGCTCTCGTTCCTGAGTTTTCCCGACGGCGCTGCCAGGTAGGCCTGAACGCTAAGGTTCCCCTCGGTCTCTATGTCCCATGGAGGGGACCAATCGGTCTCTCCTGTATAGGAGGGATCGGTGGCGATAACGATATCGCCAAGTGATACGATCGCCAGGGGTCCCGCCCCGCCGGCGGGACCGCCCCTGATGCTGCCGCTGAGGTTGACGTTGCCCGTGGTGATGATGGTCAGCGGTATGGTCGTGGGCTGACCCGACTTGATATAGACAGGCATCGCCCCGTTCATGATCACGACGAGGTTCCTCTCGGGACCGAGCCCAATGCTGCTTATGGGTCCCTGGTTGGCCGCCTTCATCAGCAGGGTATTCCCGTCGAGTATCACCCTTTTCACGCCTGTGACCAGAGTGCCCATGTCGTTGGCCACTGTTTCCAGGTCCCGGAAGTGCTGCTCTATCCTTGCGAAATCGATCTCACTGGCGATAGGGGCCCAGTTCGGGGCTCCGGACAGGTGCCTCCTGTAGGGCTGTACCCATACGGAGCTGCCCTCCGGATGGGGCTCACTGGAGAATCCCACATCGGCGAAACGGAATCCGCCCTCCGAGGTAGTGGACGCTTCCCTGGCGTAGGGATCCCCGGAGGAATCGGAGCTGACGCTGCTGAAGTCTATGATTCCGTTGCAGTGGACCGGTCCGTCTACCACCCTGCCGTCCTCGAAGAAGCCTCTGGGTATTGCCCGGTCCACAAGGAGCGCATACCGGGATGGAGCATCCGGAGAGTAGTTGGTCTTGATGTCGGTAAGAGCACTCTGGAAAGCTCCTCTGCTGCGTATCTGGACACTCCTGATCGCAAATGGATTTGAAACGTTGTTCCTCGGATCGATGACTACCAGTGCCCTTCCCTGAATGCCCTCCATCAATATCCAGCCGCTGCTGTCTTCGGGCATAAAGAAGGGCTCGGTCCCCTGTGGCATCCAGGTTTCCGTAGAGAGCATGTGGACGGCCATTCTGGCCCCAGATTCGGCAGTATAGCGGGCCCCGGTCCTGTCCCTGGCATACTCGAAGCTCTTGACGTTCCCCGAGAAGAGTATGTACAAAGCGGCCACGAGTATGCTCATGACGACAGTCACCAGGAAGACCACGGCGAGGGCCGCCCCGCGACGGCCCCCGCTTTTTCCACATAGAAAGGATGGGGTCAAGTGCACCTCATCCGTCGGTCAGATCCTGTCATACCCGATCCAGTCTTTGTCCAGCGGGTCACCGCTGTCGTTCATTTCCGGCCGCTCATCCCAGTAGGCGGTATCCCAGAGACCGGTCTGAGGGAAGAAGGGCGGATGCATGGTCATGAGCCTGGGATCGTATTTGCACAGGGTCATATAGCCCCATGTATCGCCTGACCAGGGATCGGCTATAGTGGTGTAGCCCTCCTCCTCGATGATGTATCCGCCGACTATCTCAAGGTCTATGGCGGGATTGGGAAGGTGCGATTTCAGGAACACCTCACACTCGAGGAAGCCCTCCAGGACCATGATGACGCAATCCACCTCAACGCCATAGGGATAATCGTTGCTGCCGGTACTGATGTCCCATTTGTTGAACATCCCCGTATCCCATTCCCGAGTGGGATCCCACATATCAGGATCATCCGCGATGTAGAAGTCTCCTTCCACGACAACAAGACCGAGTATACCTTTGTTGTCGTCGTCGGTGAGGTCGATGTTCTGGTAGAGTATGGGCCCTGACGCCGCAAGGTTGCCCATTACACCGATGGTGAGGGGGAAGTCGTCGGGGAGACCATGCAACCTAAAGTCGCTGTGCTCCTCTGTCTTCAGGTACACGGTGTTCCCTACCCCGTTGTCGATCCACACGACGTTGTTATCCAGACCTCCCAGGGGGAAGGTGTCGGGTATGGCATCCTCGTCGGTCATGACGAGCAGCGTGTCCCTCTGGAGGATCATCCGTGTGCCATCCGGGACGGAGGAGCCGCTGAGGTAGAGCCCGCCGCTCATTGCCGCGCTCCTGGTACCCTGCCAGTTCACCTGATCCGATCCGAAGGGAATCGTGTCGGCGTTCAACACGAAGTAGGGTTCTCCCATCTGCATCTTCTCGTATGGCTCGATGTAGAGGTTGGCATGCTGGGGCCCGTAAGCGGGCTGGATGGTTCCCGTCCCGGGGATGAGGTAGTTGTAGTGGTCCGCCGCCACAGAAAAGGAGTAGAACCAGATGTCGTTGTCCCTTCCTGCAGTGTTGCTGGAAAGTAGAACTACCTCGTTGGCGTGAAAGGGCCCGTCGAACCTGTAACCGTCACCGTAGTAGCCGGCTCCGGTCTTGTTGAGGAAGGTGGCGTATACCGCGAAGTTCCTCGGCAGGACCATGGATGCCACACCGTACATCCATTCCTGGTCCTCGGAGAGGACCTTGGCAAGGCACCTTACCTCGTAGGCGTTGGCGCTGGATATCTCGTCGTTCTTCTCGTGAGGGTCCACCCAGACCTGAACCCATCCGAGGTCGTCTCCCATATGCTGCCAGTCACCGGTCTCGGGAAGGAACTGTATGGGCTGGTCACCCTGGGGTACGTCTGCGCCTCCCATTATCATGTGGACCGCCATCCTCATTCCAGCTTCCGCGGTGAACCTGGCCTGTATCCTCTCCGTGGCCCAGGCCTGGCTCTGCACATTGGACTGGAACAGCGTGTAGAGGGCCGCCACAAGTATGGAGAATACTACGGCGGAGACCATGACCAGGATGAGGGCTGATCCTCTGTTTCCTTTCTTCATCATCATACTCCTCCCAGCTAGAAGCTGTTACCCCATACCTGTATGTTGTCAACGTTCCATCCGCCGTACTCACTGCCGTCAGGCCCCGAGAACAGGCTGAAATGCAGCCAGTAGTACTGGTAGGAGCTGTCTTCCAGTGCACTTTCGAAGGCTGTCGTGAGATCGATGGGCGGGTCCTCCTCGTAGGCCCACTCCGTATGGTCAGCCCATACATAGAGGTCTTCCGTGACGTTGAACCAGTTCATCAGGCTCAGGTCATCCGGATTCGGAGGAATGGTGTCCACCGAGAATCCAATGTGTATGAAGGCATCGTCACCGTAGCACCTTATGCACCTGTAGATCCTGAGGAGTATGTTGTCGTAGGATTCCGTGTTAGCCACTTCCCACCTCTCCGACAGCAGGTACGAGGACTCGAACGGGTTGTAGCGGCCATCGTCGTATGTCAGGTCGTTGCCGGCGTAGTGGGCCATGTTGTAGATGGTGGCGGCGGGGTCGGGATTCGGAGTGAATTCCGGCACGACCGTAACTCCAATCTCCCAGGAGTCGTTGGTGCCGCCGTGGGTCCAGGGACCGATGTAACCCACCGCTCCCCAGGTGGTCCAGGCGTAGCCCTGGGCGTAGGGGTAGATCGGATCCACGTTGTAAAGGTGGTGGTAGTACCAGTCGTCGTTCCACATCGTGTCCATTTCGGCGTGGTACCAGAACCTGGGCTGCATTTCTAGGCTATCCGGGTACAGGTTCCAGGGATCCAGCACAATGGGATCCGCCGCAGTGGTATCCCGGTCCACAAGGAGAACCATGACGTCGTCCACTATCCAGCCATCCTGGTTGTTGGAAGCCTTGTCCTCCACACCGAATACCCAGCGGAACCGGACATACTTGCCCCGGTAGTCCTCCAGGTCTGCCTCTTCGATATTCAGAAGGGGCGCCGTCGGGTTGTACCCCGGGCTCTTGTCTATATATGCATCCATTCCGGCTCCGCCAGGGAAACCGCTCTGGGTCTGCTGGTGGTAGTACCCCACCAGCAGGTCCTCGTCTGGTATCTGGCGCCACTCAGCAAGAGTAGTGTCGGCCCAGGTAGTGTCAATCTGAAGATATCCTCCGGCGTTCCTGTTCCTTGTCCAGTAGCAGTGGGAGAACCTGAGTATCGCATCGTAGTCAGCGTCTACGGTGTCTTTCGGAACGTATATCCACGGTGATTCGACGAAGCAGTAGGATTCCTCTCCGTAGCCGGGTTCCACGAAGCTGTAGTCATCCGGGTTCTCGAAGGTCTCCTCCTCTATCAGCGTACCGAACTGGTGGTTGAAGGTTCCCACGTTCCACTTGATGACGTTGTAGAACATCTGCCAGCCACCTTCTGGTGTGTACTCGCTGGCGTCCCAGCCGCTGTAGTGTACGACTCTCTTGTCCGAATCCTCGTCCCTTACGGATACTCCAGACATCCCCGCAATACTCCCGGGATACGTGAGGACCGTATCCCCTGGCGTCACGTAGTTCAGGCTGTCGAGGATCGACTGGTAACCCATTGGGTTATCATAGAGCGGGAAAGTGTTGAAACCCAGAGGCAGATGGAAGTTGACCGGGTGCCAGTTATTGGCCGGGGTCATGTCCTGCATCTGGATCTCATGTACGGTGTAACCCATGTCGAAGATGGCGACGGCATCCATGGCGTTCAGAGTGACCACCGGGATGAAAAGCGTATCCTTGTTGCCGGTATACGCGTAGAAGAGATGGTCATGGGGAAAGACTTCCAGTCCTTCCCTGTGCCTGAGGACGATCAGGTCGACGTCTTTGTTCCTGAAATCGAAGATACCCATCTCGTAATCTGTGAGCAGTATCATCGTGAGACCCCAGTCTATCATCATGTTGATCATCAGGTTCTCATCGATGGTCGGAGCTTCCATGGTGTCGGCTCCCGCAACATTGAAGACGACGGTTCCCTCAAGAGGGTCCGGCGGGGCGAAGGCAGGGTTGATGTTGTGGTTCACTCCCAGGTTACGCGGTGAAATGGTGGTGGAGACCTCAGTGGAATACTCGGTTCCACGATACTCGTCAGTGAGTTCGATGGTGATCTGGATGTGTCTGACCAGGTCTCGGTCAGTCTCCGAGAGAGGTTCCGGCAGAGGGTTGGACATCTCATCGAGGTAGTTGAAGTCGAGTTGCGTTATGTTGCTGCCAATCCTCTTACTCAGGTCATCGCGGTCGGTCACCAGGAAACTTTCACTGAAAAGAGTTACGTTCCTGTAGTCGCTGTCCTCCAGCACACCAATGGTGCCCTCCTCGTAGTCGGCGTAGAATTCGAACTCGGTGCTGTCAGCGATCACCACAGGATGCCACTCGTCGTTGCCCCATTCGGGTTCAGGCATGTAACCTGCAAAGAGGATGATGTCGGTAATCTCCTCGAGGGCCAGTCTGCCCACAGTTATCAGTTCGTTCTGCCTTCTCGAGAAGTCGAATTCCTCGCTGCCTCTCGTGAAGAAAAGGAAGACCGCCGCGAAGACTATGAGAAGTACGGTGAGGACGATCATTATCTCAACCAGGGTCATTCCCCTCTTGAGAATGCCAGTTTCTTTCTTCATCACTAGATCACCACCTTCAGAAAATTGAGCTGAAACTGAGCGTATCAGACCCCGATGCGTCAGTCCAGTAGACTATGCACTCGATGTGCCTTGCAGTCGGATAGAGGGAATCAACACCTGATACGATATAGTACCTGTGGAACTTCTCTATATCCTCCACGGAAGAATCCCCCATAGGCAGTGACATTATGTCCTGAGTGCGTATCTCCTCCAGACCCTGTCTCGCAAGCTCCATTGCCCTGGTCTGGTCGTCCACCACGTCGGACTGCTTGATTATGTTGGTGAAGAAGAGACCGACCCCGACCAGCAGAATGGCCATTAGCACCGAGGCTATCAGCACTTCGATGAGCGTAAACCCGCCCCGGTTCCCGTCCACCTGCAGTTTCTTCATCTTTCCTCCGTTCATTGTGCTATAACCGCCTGAAGGAGCTGAACCTGCGCGCCAGCTCCACATCCCAGTCCCCATCCTCTCCGATGTACAGACGCATTTCCATCAGACCCGGTTCTATCTCATGCACCATCCTCCTGATGTCGAACCGGATACCTCCTACGACAGCTGTACTGTCAAAGACGCCTGTTCCCGGATAGTCCATCGAGTCCCAGTCGGATACGAGCTGACCGGCCAGCAGCAGGGAGTACTTCCTGCTCTCCAGCCTGGATATCTCACCGTTGTACATCACAAGAAGCACCGCCAGAACCAGGAACGCCACACCCAGGCCAGAGAATACCCGCACCAGCATCATGTTCAGACCGTTGCCCATCAGACTGCTCTCTCCGTTCGAACCCTCCTGCCGGAACCGGACCCGAACACCCTGAAACCCCAGCGGCTTACCAGAAGCAGGTCCCGATCCCCGTCCATAGTCGACGATCGCAGCAGCAGCTGAAGCCCATTGCCTTCAAGAGGATCGAGTATCAGACCGAGCCGGTCCATCCCATAATTGATGATATCGGGGCCATGGCCGTCGACGTTGCAGAACACTGATGTACCCGAGTCGAACAGAGGCGTAAGACTTCCGGAGTTCTCCGATGCGATGAACACTGTATCGGAAATCGTTCCGATCATTGAGTTCCTGGAATAGAAGATCCTGCCCTGCCATTCGAAGGGAAGGAATTCCGGACCGGGAGAATCCATGAAACCTCCATCAAGAAAGACACGCCACCTTTCCTGTCTTCCCTCGCAGACCCATCGGCAGGAGAGCAGTCCCTTCGATTCCGCAGTACCCCAGGCTGCAAGTTCGAATCCCGGCAAAGAGTCCCGCGTCAGTCTTCCGGATGCTCCATCCAGAAGGACTATGATGTCAGCACCGGCGAAGACTATATCGGCCATGCCGTCCCGGTTGTAATCACCCCGGACAACATCGCGGACAGCTGAGCCTCCGGTTTCATGAACAGTCTGCAGGGTATCTCCCAGGAGCCGGTTGGCACCGTGTATCAGCGGAACGGTTCCCATGGGACTGAACACACGTGATGCCCGGCCGGTTTCGAGAGAAACTATCAAACCTTCCCTGAGACCAGAGTTGATGACCACGGATCTTTCTCCATCGACAAGACCGGCGGTCATGAATGGGACTCCAACCATAGGACCGGTTTCCACCGGAGCCGACCAAAGGAGTGAATCCGATCCGAATACAATCAGTTCACCGATCCCACCATCAATACCGGGCAGCAGAACCAGGAGCTGCCCATCGTAGTCAAGGGCGGACGCGGATCCCGTATCCAGGCTCGGATCGGCGATGGAGAACAGCAGTTCCGTGTTTCCTGACCCGTTCAGAGATGCCCTGATCATGTTCAGAGTATCTTCCTTGAGCGAGAGCAGGATCAGACCTCCATCATCCTCGATGGGAACGACCTGTATTATGCCACAGGACGAGATGTCCCATTCGAGTTCCTCAGGAGGCGTCGAGTTCACCCCGATAAGCTGGAAACTGGTGCGCTGTCCGTTCACCTCGTAGGAAGGTATCCTGGAATAGTCCGATATGGAACCTCTGGTGAGATCCGCGGCAAGGAGATCCGCTGCGCTCTCCTCGGTGAGCAACGCCTGAAGCTGTTCCTCGAGTCCTTCCTGCCTCCGGAATATGCCGGTAACGTAGTTGAACAGCACATAGACGGACACAAGCACGACGGCTGACGATATCATCAGTATAGCTACCGACGAAAGGGCGGGTCTGCCCCTTGATCCTTTCATGACTACGGAAGATGTGTCATCGTTCATGTGAATACATTATGCAACATGCTTGCCATAAATGATGTATTATTTAATAACATATCTGATGCCTAGATCGCTAATATCGCACGGATCCCGAAGCCATGTGTGCAGGAGCTTGCACATGGTGTGCAGGAGCTTTCACTCTTTTCCGAGAAGTTCCGACTCGGTGGTCTCCTCCAGCCCGGCCCTCCTGATGGTCCGCCTTGCGTGTTCCAGGCCCACGTAGAACCGCTCCGAGTACAGCTCGTAGTCGTCCCTCAGCCTGGCAGGCGTCATGTTTACTGTGATCACGTTGGCGCCGGCATGGAAGCATTTCAGCTGGCCGTCCTCCCGTAGTCTCTCGAAGGTGCTGGTGGCCGGTATCAGGGTATCCCGCAGGAAAAGCCTCATGGCTGCAACGAACCGGAGCCCCAGGTCCACGTCCCCCACCGGATGGTCCTCCAGGGGAGTGCCCTCCGCCGGCAGGAAGACCGCAACGCTGGACATGTCCACTTCCAGCTCCTTCATCAGCAGGAGGTCGTCCACCAGGGTGTCCACCGTCTGGCCCGGCAGGCCCAGGAGTGGCCCTGAACCGATGTGGTACCCGTGTGCCCTGAGCGTCCTGAGCCAGCGTATCCTCTCCTCCAGGGTGAA
This sequence comes from Candidatus Aegiribacteria sp. MLS_C, assembly GCA_002030045.1. GTDB lineage: Bacteria > Fermentibacterota > Fermentibacteria > Fermentibacterales > JCC-6 > Aegiribacteria. The sequence continues at coordinate 56,709 of LQBI01000013.1, forward strand.
TCCCGGCTTCATCTCGCTGAAGAGCTCGGCATCGGCGGTCTCGTGCTTGAGAATGAACTTCCTGGCCCCGGCCTCGTACCAGAGGTCAAGGTCGCTCTCCCGGTGTACTCCCACGCAGAGCAGGACCATCATCCCCTTGTCCGATATCCTTCTTATCACGTCCCCCAGCCAGTCGGCGCTGTACTCCTCGCTCTCCGCCGCCTGAAGGAAGAACGTCCTGATGCCGTTCTCCCTGGCCCTTCCGGCTATGTCCACTATCTCATCGGGTTCCAGGGTGAAACGGACTATCTTCTCGTTCTCCGCCCTCATTCCGCAGTAGAGGCAGCTGCATCGGCAGGTATTGGCGAACTCCACCACCGCCCTGATGAAGGCCTTCCTTCCGAAGATTCCGTCCCTGATCTCCCTGGCAGCCTCATATATGACCTCGGCTTCCCCGTCGTCGGAAAGCAGAAGCCTCCTGAGGTCATCCGGCTGGAAACCTATGCTCAGTCTTTCTCCTATCCAGTCCCTGTCTATCATCGTTCAGTCACCGTTCTTCCGGTTATGCAGCAACTCCTCCAGGGCACCTTCTATGTCAGGTTCGATACCGGTCCATATCCTGAAGGATTCGGCCGCCTGGGATACCAGCATCACTTCGCCGGTCACGGTCCTGGTCCCATTGCGTTCAAGGGTGTTCCTCCAGAACCACCCCCTGTTGTAGTTCAGGTCCGCGAATGTCATTCCGGACATGGCACCGGTCCCCACGGGGAAGACGTCGCCGTCCCTCCACCCAAGCGTGGTGGCGTTCACCACGGTCCCGCCGGCCGTACAGTCCAGCAGATCCTCCAGTTCTTCCATCGGATGTGCAGGTGCGTGCCCGGCCCATTTCATGGGCATCCTGCAGAATACCCTGCAGTCCATGTCCCTCTCATGGAGAACGCCGTCCACCGCCATGGCGGCTCCCCCCGCCCCGGCGACGACGAAGGGTTCCTCCAGCCCGAACCTGTCCACCATGGCGGCGAAGCCGGCTGTGTCGGTGTTATACCCTGATACTCCGCCTTCATGGCGGTGCAGAGTGTTCACCACGGGAATCGCGGTGGAGGAGAACACACGGTCGCAGACTCCGGCAGCGCTCGATTTATAGGGAAAGGTCACGTTGAGCCCGCATACGCCCCCGTCAAGGACATCCCTCAAATCCTCCTCGAACCGTGAGGGCTCCAGGGGATATGCCAGGTACTCGCCTTCAAGGCCGCTGGACCGGAGGAATCCCCCGTGAATTGAGGGAGACAGAGAGTGTCCCAGTGGCCAGCCCACAATTCCCAGCCTGTAGAAACGCCCATCATTCATGACGGAGCCTCCGGACCCTCTGGAAAACCCTGTAGAGCCAGTCCGAGGGTCCCCTTCCCCTGTGGAACACAGGGTCGTAGAAATCGCAGTCAACGGGTAGCATGCCCGTTTCAACCATCTGCCGCGCAAGGGGAGAATGGGCGTAGACCCTTATGGTACCTATGTTGACGAATGTGTCCCGCCATCCCAGAAGGAGCCTCACCCTCAGCATGAAGGCGAGTTTCCGGAGGAATGCCGCCAGGCCTTCGCCGGGGTTACCGTTGAAGAAGTTTATTCCGACCTGGAGCCCCTCCTTCCTTGCAGCCCTGACGGCGGGAAGCAGGTCCCCCGACCGGCTCCTCTTCCGAAGCAGCCTCAGTCCCCTGTCGGTTATCGCGTCCGGCGAGAGATCCACTTTCACGGCGCCTGCACTCCTCATTCGCCGGAACTGCTCCGATGTCACGCTCTCGTCCAGCCAGGCACTCCAGCTCATGGATGTCCCCTCCTGCTCCAGGGCTTCCAGCAGTTCCAGGAAGTACTTCTCAGGAGCGTTGAACAGCGAATCCACGAACTGGAACCTCTTCACTCCCATTATCTCCAGCTGCCTGATGTCCTGTATGACATGCGACACTGGTCTCGTTCTGAACTCCCTTCCTCCGAGGTAGCCGTAGGTGCAGTAGGTGCAGCCGTAAGCGCAGCCCCTCCTGCTCTGGACCCCTATAGAATCGGGCACCGGGTAGTCCGAGACATCGAACACGGAGTAGTCGGGGAGTCCGATGCAGGCCAGGTCAGGCTTCCGCCAAGGGAGCAGCCTGCCTTCGTCCCAGCCCTCGGGCCCCGGACCGCCTTCCAGATAGGCGAGGAACTCCGGCAGTACCGACTCCCCCTCTCCCGGCAGCCCGTAGTCTATCCTTGGATGCCGCTCCATTACGATCCCCGGGTATATGGAGAAACCGGTCCCTCCCACCAGCACTGTGCCCTGCCAGTTCTCCAGCTCCTTCACCAGACTCGTGAAGGGCTCGACGTAGGAATGGGTCAAAGGGTATGAACTGTCGTCGATGTTCCTGAGTGATATGGCCACAAGGTCCGCTTCGAAGTCCTGCAGTTCCCTGGTCAGCGAAGCGGGGTCGAACCGGCCCAGGCTCATGTCCAGCCCCCTGAGTTCATGGCCTTTGAGCTGTCCGGCCAGGAAGGCGAGCCCCAGCGGATATATGGGAACTTCCACCCTTCCCGTAGGCGACTGGACAAGGAGTACCCTCAAAGAACACCTCTTTTCATCCTGCCGGCGGCGATTATTTTCAAGTATAATGAAATCCATGCATACCAGTCTCAGTTTCATAGTATGTCTTTCGGTCCTGTCCCCCTCCGAGGGGGCGGAGACGCCCGCTCCGGTTCGATCAGCACCCCTGGACAGTCTTGCTGCGGACATTTCCATGCTCGGCTTCATACCCTCCGGCGGAGAGTTCCTGGTCCTCGCGGCCTCCAACGGCTGGTTCGGCCTGATCTCCGAGGTGAGGATAACACCGGTGGACGCTGCCGGTGATGATCCTTCCCTGGGGCTGCTCGATGGGGAAGATACCTATTACGGTACGGCGCCCTGGTCTCAGGAAGGCGATATCGTGCTGGTCACCGCGCCGGAACACTCCTGCTACCCCTCCGGAGTGCCCTGCAGTGTCATTCCAGGGACCACTTTCTCATTCGTCATCATGGGATTCGGCCGGCTGGTGAAACCATCCGTGGCTCTGGGCTCCCCCGGGCTGAACGTGGTCGATATAAATCCTGACAGTTCCGGCACGCTTTCCCTCACGCTCGACGATCCAGGCGTATACTGGGTCGAGGTGATGCAGCATACGGACAGGGGACCGTCGATAGAGCTTCTGTTTCCGATAGTCTCAGGCGGCAACGTGAACGACGTGTTCTCCGGCAGCGTCCCCGTCCCCCGGTCGGACGCATCATCTTCCGGCGAGGTTCTCGAGGAGATCAACGGTCTCAGGGAGTCCCTCTCTTTGCCGGAACTGCAGCGTGATCCGGTGCTGGACAGCCTGGCGTCCATAAGGGCCGGGAACCTGGCACTCTCGGGCACACTTGACCATATAGACACGGAGACCGGGAGTCTTGAGGAACTGCTTCCGGAAAGGACGGGCACGTATGGTGAGAACATCGGCAGGGGAAGGGGATACCAGGAGGCATGGTCCATGATAATGACCAGTCCGTTCCACCTCCAGACATGCATTTCCCCGGAATATGCCAGGGTTGGGATGGCAGGGGCGGTAGAGACCGACGATTACCGGTGGCAGCTGGTCCTGGTCCAGGTATTCACCTATGAAGGGACCGGCAAGTGACCGCAATGCTGGGTGACCTGCTGGCCGCGGGCACAGCCGCCTGGCTCCCGGACGGTTCCGACACTCTCTTTCTGATGGTGATGATGGCCCTCGGCGCGGCAGTGACAGGTGCCCTCCCCGTCTTTTCTTCGCCCATCTTCGAGTTCTCGCTGAACAGGGTCTTCCTTTTCGCGATGTTCTTCTTTTTCCCCGCTCTTCCGTCGTTTCTGTTCGCGGCGTCATCCTTCGCGGCCGGTGCTCTTCTGAGGATGGCGCTAAGGCAGGGGAACCTTCTCCGATATACAATATCGGGAGCAGCGATCGTCCTCGTCCTGGGCCTGGGCCCCGAACTCCTCGGTGAACTCACGCAAGGGACCCAGAGGTCCGTCCTGCTGATCTACGCGATACCTCTCCTCCTTCTGCTGGAAACCACCCTCAACTGTCTTCTCTGTGGAGACAGGGGCGAAGCGGTAACCGTATCCGGCAGGATGCTGATACTTTACATCTCGACCCTCCCTTTGGCACTGATGCTTGTGATCCTGATCTACCAGTCAGGACGCCTGGGCATGGCAGTGGGCCTTACGGGATTCCTCGGCTTCTCCTTCATCGGCAGGTCCATCAGCAGGAAGCATGACTGGAACACTCTCAGGATAAGCGAGATCAGCGATCAGGACAGACTAGCCACCAGGCTGATGGAGTCATCCTCTTACGGCGCCTTCCTGGACGTACTGACCAGGTACCTGGTCGGAAAAGCTGACGGAGAAGCGCTGGCCCTGACAAGATCTTCCGCCGAGGACGGATGGGTGCTCATGAGCAGCCATGACAATCGCGTCCTCGAGAAGGACGAGGTTAGGGGCGGAATACCGGGCAGGGGGGAGTTCAACCCTGATCTCAGAGCCGGCAGCCATAGAGGAGTCGCCCTTGGTCTCTCCGATGACAGAGAACTGGTACTCCTTCTTACGGGTCCCGAAGGGAAGGCCCTGATGAAGAAACCTCCCGGCCTTCTCGAGAACATGGTTCTCCTCCTTGCCCATACCTGGGAAGCCGTGGGGCACTCGGTGAGGAGCGAGAGGTCATTCCTGGCCGCCGCGGTCATGCTCGCAAGACTCGCCGATTCCAAGGACGACTACACTCACGGTCATTCCCTTCGAGTGGCCAACCTCTCCTGCGCCCTGGGAAGACGCCTCGGGCTTTCGCCCGCCAGGATGCAGACCCTGAGAGTGGCGGCCATACTCCATGATATCGGCAAACTGGCCATTCCGGCATCCATACTCACGAAGAGAGGCCTGCTCACCCGGAGGGAGAGAGAGATAGTCGAGGCCCATTCCATGGAGGGGGCGAAGATCGTCTCCGGTCTGTCAGGCTACGAGGAGGTCGCAAGGATAATAATGAGCCATCATGAGAGGCTTGACGGAACAGGATACCCTGATGGTCTCTCGGGTGAGGACATCCCGTTCCTGGCCAGGATAGTGGCCGTGGCGGATACCTTCGATGCCATAACCAGTGACAGGTCCTACCATTCCATCTCCGGCAGCGGAAAGGCTCTTGACTCGATAAAGGCGGAATCCGGAGACAGATTCGACTGGAGGATCGTGGAGACCCTCGAGCAGGTGCTCATCGAGGACCGGGAAGTGATGGCATGAGAGCCACCGCCGCCGGGTCCAGGATGTCACTCTTCACCGGAGCCGCCGTGGTTGTTCTCATACTCTGGGTACCGGTAGTCTACCAGCAGCCTTCCGGAGTGAACGAGCACTTCATGCTCCTGGCCCTCTGGGTCGGTCTGATGTACACGCTCTCCATGCAGAGCTTCAGGACCATCGGATACCCGGTGACCCTCTTCCCCATTTTCCAGGGTTACATGGCCCTCACAGGCTACACGGTCCTTCAGGAGACGGGCTTCATACTGGCTGCCCTGCTGGGAATGGTGGTCTACACTGTGAGGATCGGTGAGAGCGCCAGGGAGATCATCCCCTCAAGCACCAGGTTCATGCTGGTGACGCTCCTTTCCCTCAGGCTGACGGCTCTTGTCATCCAGGGTTTCAGGAGCGGTATCCTGGAGGATCAGTACCTCACCGCCGCGGCACTGGCAGGATCGGTACTGCTGGCGGTCTTACTCAACCAGACCCTGCACGCTCTCATGGAATTCAGGGGATTCCACATGCTGCCCCAGGTATTCCGGAAATGCCTCAGGTCGACGGTCTACCCGGGGTTCTTCGTGCTGTTCCTGCTTCCGGCAGCGATTCAGAGCCGGGGATCAAGCTCAGGCGTCTGGGAATGGAACCTCGTAACCGGCGTCATCACCATCATCGTCATTCAGACCGGGCTCTCCCTGCTTCTTGACAGGGCCAGGTTCTCGCACTCGCGTACAAGGTTCCTTGAGAACGAGCTGGGCAAGCACTCGGAGATACTCACCGACCTGGACACATCCCTGGAGGCGCTGAGGAAGCTGGCCAGGTTCTGGTATCAGGCGGCCGAGCCGGAGGCGGTAAGGGTTTCGTGGAAAAGCATATCGTTCACCTGTCCCACCGGCTTTGATCCCCCGGGAAGAGCCCCCCTGATGAGGGAAGGTGATGAGGGGCTATCACTGGAGATATGGCCGACTTCCAGGACCACCCTTGACAGGGAGAGGGTAGAGATATTCATCCTTCAGACGGAGACGGTGCTGAAAAACCTGGAGCTGCGTGAAAGTGTCTACAGGAGCGGATGGAAATGCCTGGAGGCGATGGTCTACTCCCTGGACAAGTCCGACAGCAGGCAGACCGGCTACAGCCGGATAGTCGCGGACATAGCGAAGGAGATAGGTCTGAGGATGGAGATTTCACCCGGTGAGCTGGAGGACCTGGAGATGGCGGCCATGCTCCACCTGACCGCCGAGATCCTGGAAAAGGCCGAGGAGGACTGGCAGGAGGTCTTCCCTTCCTGCCCGTCGCGCACGCAGTTCCAGCTGCCTCCCGATGTAGTACGGGGGATCAGGCACATGAGGGAGAACTACGACGGGACCGGAAGACCGGACGGGCTTTCAGGCGGCTCCATACCGCTCATATCCAGGATACTGGCCGTTGCCAGCAGTTTCGTGGCCAACTCGTCCAACCAGTCCATCGAGGGTTCGCTCCTCGATATAAGGAGACGCTCGGGTCTCATCTACGATCCGGAGGTCGTCAGGGTCCTGGAATCCTTCACGTCCGCAGAGGAGCTGCTCTCCTGAAGTGCAAAACAACTCCTGTGCGAAAAACCGCCGGACCCCGGGGTCCGGCGGTCATCCGTACGGGTATCAGGCCTGCTACTGGCTGTACCTCTCCACCCGGTCTATCTTCTCCTCGCAGAGGGCGATGGAGTTGCTGGCGGCGTTGATCATGGTCTGGGCGCTGCCGGCCCTGGACCCCGTGACCAGGGAGAGGTAGGAGATGGCCGTATTGAGTTCGCTGATGGCGGTCTCCCACGCGGGAATGTTCTCCGTCACAAGCTCCGATATCCTGGCCTTGCTGGAACCGCTCTGGTAGTAGAAGGCACCCATCATGTAGTTGGCCAGGGGATCATTTGGATAGGCGCTGGACAGCCTGGAGAACACGTTCTGCATGGATCCCCTCTGACCGCTGTCGCGGTATATGGTAGCAAGCAGGATGTAGGCTTCCCTGCTGCCTGTGCTCGAGATCAGGGACTCCAGCCTGTTGACGGCGCTGGTGGTCTTTCCTGCCCAACCCTCGACCTGGGCCGTGTATAGTATCCGCTGAGTATTGTCGGGATCGGCCTCGAGGTAGATCACTGCGTGGTCCGCAGCCCTGCCGTAGTCGCCGGTCCTCACATAGCACTGAATAAGCCTCTGACGAAGCCCGTGCATGTTGCTGCTTACAGCAAGAATGTCCTCCATGTAGGGTATGGCCCTGGCGTAATCCTCGGTCTGGAAGTAGAGCAGCGACAGAGGGAACTTGATCGACAGGTTGCCTGGATTGCTGGCAAGGGCGCTCTCGAAGCTGGCGATGGCCTGGTCCAGCTCACCGAGTTCCTGGTAGGCCTCGGCCAGGCCGAGATATGCGTCCGGGTTCTCGGGATCTATGTCCACGGCGTTCTCGAAGTAGGTCTTGGCAGTGGCGGCGTCGCCACGGGCAAGATAGACCTGCCCCATTCCCGTGAGTGCCTGCGAGTTGCCGGGATCCTGAGCTATTATCTCCTCGAAAATCCCCAGAGCCTGGTCTACGGAATCAACCTCTTCCTCGAGGTAGACCTCTGCCAGCATGAACCTGGCTTCGAGGAGTTCGGGGTTCACGGCCAGGGCCTGCTTGAGAAACATGATCGCCATCGACCAGTTCTTCATCTGAACGCTGAAGGCCGCCTGGTCGAGTGCCTGCTGGGTCCTGCCTCCCACCAGCTCGCTTATCTGTTCCAGCATTGAAACGGAGAGGTCCTTCACCGGTTCGGAGTTCTTCTGGACCAGCGAAGGGTCTGCGTTGATGGTGTTTCCGGAGGCGGGGATGGCGATGTTCCACTGAACCTGGAAAAGCTCACCGCTCTGCGTTACATTGCCGTATATGATCATGTCGGCACCAAGGGCCACTCCTGCGTTCACCACGAAGTCAGGAGGAACGCCGTACTCGAAGTGGGAGCAATTGAAACCCTGGTCCTCGAATGCATCCTCCAGGTCGCCCTCGGAGATGAAAACGTAGTCAGTATTCTCCTCCATCAGGTCCTTGAGGTTGTCGTAGAGTTTCTCGCTGACCCACCTGGCATCGGAATTGCAGTAACCGAAGGGTACGATGCCCACTCTGGAGGCCTCTTCTCCACCCTGGGCCACCGCCGTGCTGCAGGCCAGAAGGGCCAGGCAGACAGAAGCAACAAAAAGTCTCATCATTCTATCCTCCGTTTGTCGGACTAGGAGTACAGCCCGAGCATGATTGATCGGTAGAGGGCAAATATGGCACCGGTACGCGGCACATGCAAGAACGGCCTACCTCTCCAGGCAGAGCCACTGGAGGTTCCTTCCCGCCGTCCCGTCCCTTCTGAAGGAGTGAAACAGGTCCTCCCTGCACATTGTGCATTCAGGGAAGCTGTATACGATGGTCTCCTCCGGAAGACCCGCCGCCTCCATCTGGGAAATGGCGGAATTCCTCAGGTCAAGTCGCCCGGGAGGATTCCCATGATATCCGGACGACCGGGCAACACTTCTTTCCACATCATCCCCGACAGTATAGCAGTCGGTACATATGCAGTTCCCGAGGACCACTATCTCAGGCGGTTCGGGATACAGCCTGAGCATCTCTCCGGCGATCCCTGCGGCCAGGCCTCTCCAGCCTGCATGGAAGCCGGCGGAGAAGCCGGCGGAAGCCAGGAAGACGGGAAGGCAGTCTGCGGTCCTTATTCCGGGACACCTGCCGCCTTCCGGAATTATCATTCCGTCACCCTCGGCCCACATCGCGGGATCGAACAGGATACCGCTGCCGTGTATCTGGCTCAGGAAGACCACTCCCTCGCAGTCGGAGGCATCTGCGCCCGAAATGCCGAATATCCGGTAGACGGCCCCCGGCAGTTCCACGGTAGCTGCTCCTCCAGGTCCGTACTCAGGCCTGATCTCCAGGACCCGCATCTTCCACGCTTCCCTTCGATGATGATACACCGGAACCCAGGCAGTGTTCCATCACGAAATCAAGCACCATATCCTCGTGCACGATCCTGAAGGGCGGGATCGAATCCAGGAATATCCTGCCGTAGGGCCTCGTGACAATCCTCCGGTCCATTATCATCACAACGCCGGTGTCGTCCATGGACCTGATCAGTCTGCCTACACCCTGTTTCAGCCTCACGGCGGCAAGGGGAAGAGAATACCTGGCGAAGGAGCTGCCCCCCCTCCTCTCGATGAGGTCCATCCTTGCCCTTGTAAGGGGGTGCCCGGGTGAGGCGAAAGGGAGCCTGTCTATGACCACTGCCTGCAGCATGCTTCCCGGAAGGTCCACTCCCTCCCAGAAGGATGCGGTTCCCAGTATGACGGCCCTGCCGGACGCACGGAAATCCCTCAGAATACCGCTCCTTGACATCTCGCCCTGGGTCAGCAGCTCGAGACCCTGCGGCAGTTCCCTTTCGGCCATGTCCTTCACCAGCTTCAGGTTCCTGTAACTGGTGAAGAGCATCAGGGTCCTGCCCCCCAGAGCCTCGGCCAGTTTCCTGCCCCAGTGCCATACCGTGACTGCCAGGTCCTCGTGGGAATCGTGGGGCGGAAGCCCGTCTGGTATCGAGAGCACCGCCTGGCCTGCATAGTCGAAAGGACTCCCGAAGCTCCTGCAGACCGCGTCCCAGGCCCCCAGCCTGTCCCTGAAAAAATCGAACTCGCCCGCCACGGTCAGTGTGGCCGATGTAAGTATGGTGGTGTCGAACCTGGAATAGACCATTTCCCTCAGGTCAGGTCCAATGTCCAGGGGCACCGCCTTCAGTAGCGGATGACGCCCTTCCGTCTCCACGAAGCAGCAGTACTCCTCGGTGCTCAGCTCCTGGAACATGCCTGCGGTGGTTCCGACTGCCGAAGCGGCCTGGGCCGCCGGCTGCAGTTCCTCGTCACCCTCCACCTCGGATGCCAGTTCCTTCGCGGCGATGACCACCTTGGAAAGCCCTTCCATATGCTCAACAGGGTCCCAGGGACCGGTCTCCGTTACACCGTAGGTAAGCTCCGTCACATAAGAGGAAAGCTTCCTGGCCAGTTCCAGCAGCAGAGCCTTCCGCTGGGTGTCCATCTCACTGAATGCGATGCCGTCGAAGATCGGAAGGAGCACCGCCTCACCCAGGGCCAGGCCCAGACATTCGCTGGCTGCGTCCTCAAGCCTGTGGCCCTCGTCTATTACCAGCACGTCAGCACCGGGGAGTACTTCCTCCGCAGCCAGGCCGGACACCAGCAGATGGTGGTTGAGTATCAGCACGTCGGCCTTCCTGGCCTCGCTCCTGGCCCGGTAGAAATGGCATCCGCCCCTGAAGGGGCACGCCGAGCCGGCACAGTCCAGGTGGTCCGACCTGAAATGCCTCCATACCGATGGATGCAGTTCGTGCTTATAGGAGGTTATGTCCCCGTCCGCGGTACTTCCGGCCCAGCTGGTGAAATCCTCGTCAGACTCGACACGGGTCCTCCCTCTGTCCCATTTGCGGAGGCAGAGGTAGTTGTTCCTGCCCTTCAGCACGCATACCCCGGCGTCGGAACCCAGCGCGGCCACCACCGCCGGCACGTCCTTGTTGGCCAGCTGGTCCTGCAGGGTTATCGTTGCGGTGGATATGAAAATCCTGCTTCCGGACAGGAGGGCCGGCACTATGTAGGCCATGCTCTTGCCTATGCCCGTACCTGCCTCGAACAAGTGTATGCCCCCGGTGTGTATGGCCCTGCCCACAGCTTCCGCCAGGCTTATCTGTAGGGGTCTCGCCGAATAACCCGGCACCTCCTCATCCAGGCAGTCACCTGAGAACACCTCCCTGACCCTCTCCGTGAGCCCCCGGTTCATCCCCTTCCTCCCGCATGCTTCCTGATGCCCTTGAGGACAAGCTGGATGCTGCCGTCGTTCCTCCATGTGTCAAGCGAGAGAGTGAATGCCAGGTCGACCCTGCCGCCAAAGAGGGACTGGCTGTCCGCCATGCCGAAGCCTATCGCCCTGTAGGTGCCGGAACCTATCCTGAAGCTGCAGCTCAGGTGGGAGCCGTCCTTACCGACTGTACGCCAGTTCAGGGGGTAGGCGCCCCTGGCCAGCCAGACCGGCCTCCGGTTCCCCTCGCCGAAGGGCTCCAGCATGTCCAGGGCCCTCACTGTGGCGGCGCAGTAGTCCCCGGGCTCCAGCCTTCCGTCAACGTACAGTACCGAGCCCAGATGGGGGTCCCACCTGCCGTCTTCCATCTCGGAGCGCAGCTCCTGCTCAAGCTCACCCACCCTTTCCGCCGGCAGCCGGAAACCCGCCGCCATGGGATGCCCACCGATGCTCTCCATTATTCCGCTACGTGCCTGTATGTCCATCAGTATCGAATGTATGGGAATGCCCGGCACGCTCCTGGCGGACCCGTAGCCCCTGCCGTCCTCCAGTGAGATCATCAGCGACGGCACTCCGAACCTGTCGGCAATTCTGGACGCCACTATACCGATCACACCCCGGTGCCATCCCTCCCCCGCCATCAGTATGCACCTGGGAGACTCCAGTTCCGCTGCTCGGCCCATGACCTGTCCCTCAACCTCCCTGTCCAGCTTCCTCCTGTTCCTGTTGTGGCCCTCCACGGTCGCGGCCAGAACGCGGGCCTCCCGAAGGTCCTCGGACAGCAGCAGCGCCATGGCATCGTCGGCGCGGCCCATCCTGCCGCATGCGTTCAGCCTGGGTCCGAGATAGTAGGCCAGGTCGCCGGAGGTGAGTCCGCCGGTTTCCACCGAAGCTGACCGTGCAAGGGCCTCCAGCCCCGGGAAGGGGGACTCGCGAAGCAGTCCCAGTCCCCGGGAGACGAGGATCCTGTTGTCGCCGGTAAGGTCAACGACATCCGCCACCGTGCCCAGCGCAACCAGTTGAAGGAGGCCGTCCAGGTACTCCGTCCCGGCGTCCAGTTCCTCATAGACTCCTCTCATGGTCATCCAGGCTACTCCCACTCCGGCGAGGACGCCAGCCGGGGATCCCGGTTCCAGGGCCGGGTCCACGATTGCGACGGCGGGAGGCATCTCTTCTCCAGGCTGGTGGTGGTCCGTGATAACGACGTCGACCCCGTTCCTCCGCAGTATGCGTACGTGCTCCGCGTCGGAAACGCCGCAGTCAACGGTCACAATCAGGTCCGCGCCGGCCCGGGCGCAGGCATCCACGCTGGAATCACCCAGACCGTATCCGTCTTCGAACCTGTCAGGAATGAAGAAGTCCGTTCCGGCGCCCAAATGACATAGAGCCCTGAAAGCCGTGGCGGTGGCGGTGAGGCCGTCGGCGTCGTAGTCCCCGTGGACCATTATCCGCTGGCCGTTCCTCACGGCGGAGGCTATCCTGTTCACCGCCGCCCTCATTCCGGGAATGGAATCCGGACGGGAAAGGTGTTCGAGTCCCGGGTTCAGGAACCACAGGAGTGAAGCGCCTGTGTATCCCCTCCTGGCCAGCAGAAGGGCCACCGAGGGAGGAAGTCCGAAATCGTCCGGCGATTCCTGCATCTCGATGGCCGGTGCGGGTCGTGCAACCCATCGCTTTCTCAAGGGATCCTCCAGGATATTGCGAGGGTCAGGCTGTAAGCCGGGTTCTGTCAAGCTCCTAGACACCCCGCCGCGCTAGCGAACAGGGGTCGTAGAGCCAGTGGCCATCCGTCTGGGATGCCAGTTGCCTGGCAACTCTAGCGGCCAACCCGGAGGCGCGGGAACGGGCAGCTCCCTGCCGGACGGGCTTAGCCCGACCAGCTGTCCTCCCTATTAGGCCTTGCACCGGACAAGGTTTGCCGTGCGGATGCCGTTACCGGCATCCCGGTGGGCTCTTACCCCACCTTTTCACCCTTACCCCCGTTCATGGTGTTCTGTAACCGTGTGAATCGGTTCAGAACGGGGGCGGTATCGTTTCTGTGGCACGTTCTCTCCGTTGCCGGAGCCGGGATTTCCCCGGTGTCCTGCCCTGTGGAGCCCGGACTTTCCTCCCCCGAAGGGGCGGCCACTCGCCTGGCCCTCATTGTCGAATATAACTGTTACCTGGCCTCAGCAAGGGAGCTGTCCTCGGTCCAGACCACGAACCTGCCGCATATCGGGCAAATGAAGGTGCTCCCCTGGCTTATCTCCACCGCGGTCTGGGGCGGAATTCCCGTCAGGCAGCCGCCGCAGTTCCCCTTTATCAGGCCCACTACCACCAGACCCTTCCCCGTGGACCGCAGCTGCTGGTATTTGTCAAGGAGCCTCCGCTCCATTCCGGCCGCTATATCCTTCCTCTCGGCCTGCAGGTCCTTCATGTTAACCTTCAGTATCTCCAGCTGACCGTCCAGGATCTCCTGCCGCTTCTCGAACCTCTTCCTGTTGCGCTCCCAAACCTTGCGTGCATCCTCCAGCTCGGCCTCCGCATCCTCCTCTTCGTACATCAGTTCTATTATGCGGCTGTCCAGGTCGCTGATCATCTTCTCAGCGAACTTGATCTGTTCAAGCATCGCCCTGTAGGCCTCGTTGGTCTTCATCTCCAGGAGCTTGTTCTTGAACTCCGCCAGCCGCTGTTCAGTAACCTGCCTGCTCTCCTCCGCCTTCCGGCTCTCATCCCTTATGCCCTCCAGCTTACCGGTCTCACGCTCGAACTCCCTCTTCTGCCCCTCCAGTTCCCTCTCGTGGATCATCCTCTCCCTGGGGATCTCGTCCATCTCCGCCTGGACCCTGTCGATGCGGGAATCCACGTCCTGAATCTCCAGCAGCTTCCTAAGCTCTTCCTTCATGGGTTCCCGTCCCCCGTCTCCATATAAACTGAGAGGGGTACCCGAGCGGGTACCCCTCTGCCTGCCAGAGCGAGTGTGACTGGATGTTCACACCGCGACATGTATACACCGGATGCCCGGTCCGGAGGAATGGTGGGCGGGACAGGATTTGAACCTGCGACCCCAAACGTGTGAAGCTTGTGCTCTAGCCAACTGAGCTACCCGCCCTTCTTCCTCTGAAAGCCTGGTGGGCCCACCTGGACTCGAACCAGGGACCGACCGGTTATGAGCCGGTGGCTCTAGCCAACTGAGCTATGGGCCCGGCAAGAGGTCAAATTTATGCCGGAAGGGTCTTTTTGTCAATACGAACCGCATTCGGGAAGACCGCGCAGCACTTGCATGCCCTGCTCCGGGCCGTGCATATTCGTCGGACGCATCGGGGCGATGGAACAACCCCCCGATTCGCGGCGGTCTCTGCAGGCTCGCGGTGCCGGAGTGGCGGAATGGCAGACGCGGCGGACTCAAAATCCGCTGTCCCTGGCGGACTTGAGGGTTCGAGTCCCTCCTCCGGTACCAGTCTTAATCAGGGGGACGCGTCCCCCTGATTAAGATTGGAGTTTGCTCCGCAAACTCCACGTCGCGAATGAATGGGGACGGAGGATTTGCTTCCGTCCCCTTTACTTAAGATTGGAGTTTGCTCCGCAAACTCCACGTCTCGTTTGTATTACGAAGGTGATTCCTCCGTCCCCCTGCTTAAGATTGGAGTTTGCTCCGCAAACTCCACGTCGCGTTTGTATTACGAAGGTGATTCCTCCGTCCCCTCGGAGACTCCCCTTTGCCATCAGCTACAACAACTTCCGCCAAATCCTCATCCTGAACGACGAGCATTTCAGCATATCCTCTGCAAAGCTCTTCGAATACAATCCTTTGTCAACTTGACCTATCTACCCCCCCCGTTTTATTCCAGGCATGGTTTCAAAAGGGGGCATTCTATTACATTCATGAACAGAGTACGATCCATAAGGAGGGGATTTGATGCACATACTTCTGCTTGCGTTGCTTGCCACCGTCACTGTGAATGAAGTGACTCTGGATACCGATTCTTCTCCCTTCTAGCTCTGATCTCGAGACTCAGCTTCTTATTAATCCTGCTGATGCATGCATTTACTTGGATATAGGTGCAGTAGTGAATTCACATCTTGATATTCAACTATTCGACATTACTGGAAGGATGTCTTTGGAGGAATCTTTGATTTCGTCTCTAAGTACTACCAGCATGGAAATCGATGTTAGTGACCTTCCTTCGGGGGTATATGTTCTCCGAGTAAGCTCAGGCGATATGCAGACTGTTAGAACAATCAGTATCATCCACTAGCGGACAAATGAATACTGGTGCTGTAAGAAAGGGGCACCCTGGCGGGCGCCCCCTCTTTTGATCGGGGACGGAGGAAGCCTCCGTCCCCTTTCTTCACGGGTGCTACCTGACCACTGCCATCCTGGCGGTGACCGTGGAGCCTTCGCAGCTGGCCCTCACGAAGTAGACACCGTTCCCGATGGTACCCGGGACTATCCAGGAGTAGGAGTGGGCACCGCTGCCAAGCTCCTGGGAGTCTATGGTGACCACCCTCCTTCCGGACACGTCGAAGACGGCTATGTCCACCTTGCCGGGTGAGGCGTTGTAGACCTCGAAGGAGGCCAGTCCGCTCACCGGGTTGGGATTTACCTGGCTGATGAGTATCCCGGCAGGTCCCGCTGAACCCTGTCCGCCGGCGGTTCCCACTGCAAGGGCCGCCTGGACCGCCGCCAGGGCGTCCACCCTGCCGGCGCCGTAGGTGTTGTCCTTGCCGCTGGTTCCGAGGTCAAGGGAGGTCACCTCTATGATGGAGTCGATCTTGGCCACCGAGAGGCTGGGGTTGGCGTCCAGAATGAGAGCCGCCACGCCGGCCAGGTGAGGGGTGGCCATGGACGTGCCGCTCATGGTGGTGTACCCTCCGCCCCATTTCGTGCTGACCACGTCGACACCGGGTCCGCTGATGTCGGGGTCGATGAGTGGCGACGAATCGGAATAGTCACTCCAGACGGTGACAGGTCCGCGGCTGGAGAAATCGGCGATGTTGTCCCCGCTGTCCGTGGCTCCTACCGTGACCACAGCGCTCTGCCCGCCGTGGTGTACCTGGTCGGGATGAAACCAAGGGGGAGGGCTGTCGCCGCTTGACAGAACCGTACCGGGGCTGGGACCACTGTTACCCGCGGCCACGCTGTGGTAAACGCCGGCGGTGAGGAGGTTCTCCTCGGCGGTCCTGAGTGTGGTGTTCCCCTGGCCCGAACCCAGGGACATGGTGAGGACGGAGGCTCCGTACTGGGCTCCGAACTCCATTGCCTCTATCCAGGTGTACTCGCCTCCGCCGTAGTAGTTGATACGGAGGGCCATGCAGACGGCCCCGGGGGCCACGCCGGTCTCGGTGCCCTCCGAACCGTCACCGAGGACGGAACCGGAACAGTGGGTGCCGTGGCCGTAGTCGTCCATGGGGTCGTAGTCGTCGTCGTAGAAGTCGTAGCCGTAGTGATAACCATTGGGGGTGTCGTGCCACATCCTGTTGTGAAGGTCCATGTGGTTGTAGTCGGTGCCGGTGTCGATGACGCCTACTATGATGCCATCACCGTTGTAGCCCAGTGCCCAGACGTCATCGGCGTTGATCTGGGTGACGCTCCAGACTATGGCCTTGCCCCTCTCCTCGGTGGTGGGCTCCCTGACCTCCACCGGCTCGATGAGCCCGCTCTCGGGATAGGTTCCCTTCTCCACCAGTATCACATCGGTCCGGGAGGCTATCTCTCTTATCACCATGGGAGTGGCCTCGCAGAAGATGGAGTTGGCCAGCCACAGCGGGTGGAGGTTGGTGACGTTGTCGTCCCCGTATGTGTCCAGCTGGGCGAGGACCGGTGCCTGGGAGGTGGCGGCCCTGTCCTGCAGTGCCGCCACTACGAACTGCTGCCTCTCCTCGCGGGTCATGTCCGCCGTTGCCGCCTCGATCCATTCCGTATCCAGCTCACCCTGTACAAGGATGAAGACCGGAATGAGGTCAGTATCGAAGGAGGAGGCCATCTCCTGCTGAAGCTGGGGCTGGATGGCACCACCCAGCAGTACGGCTGCCGTGATGAGGAGTAAAGAGATGTACTTCAATTTACTCTCCTTTCAATGGTGTTATTCTTATACTGAGAAAGGTGTCCGACAGTAGGATAACTCATCCGGTGATAACGCGCAATAGCAGTATGATACGGTCAACGGTTCTTCTCCCTATCGTTCCTGTAGGTTGTCTCTCTCCTGAAGGGGTTTTTCGGCGTCCCTGTGCCTTCTGGCCAGGGAGATCACCGCCCGGGCGGCTGCGGTCCTGACCTCCCTGGAATCGTTCCGGAGGAGCCTCTCCAGGAATTCCCGGGTCACTGTGAACTCACCTGTGGAGGCCCACCTGAGCAGCGAGACCTGGCCCTTCCTCGACAGTTTCAGGGAACCGCGGGAGATCCGAGAAACGATGGATGACAGGTGGTGTTTCCCGGGCTGCACGCTCCTTGCCTGCATGGTCTGAAGGACGGCCTCGAACTCGCTGGAATCCTCGATCTCCTCCAGCTGGTGAAACAGCCGGTCACGTGTGACCTCCATCGGTCCCCACGGTATTCGTGCCAGCAGACCCAGGACCTGGATCCTGTCGTCCCTGCGTCTGAAATCCCTTGATAGCAGGATCGACTCGAGTATTCCTGAATCCTCGCGTGACAGCCCGGATGGATCGAAGGACCGCAGGTTCTCAACGCACTCGAGACAGTCGCCCTCCTCGAAGGCCCTTCGGATCTCCTGCAGGCACATGCTGCCCCCAAGGGTAAGCAGTGTGCTCCAGACGGAGGATTTCCTCACTCCCGGATTGTTCTTGAGCAGCGTGACAACCAGATTTGACAGGGCAGGGTCTCCAAGGAAGGCAGCTCCCTCCAGCGCCGCGGTCAGCTCCTGCCTGTGGTTGAGCCAGTACCTTTTGCCTCCGGGTCTTCCCAGTTCTTTCTCCAGTATTGCGGAGGCACCGGCCCAGCCGCTGATCCCGAGACCCCGCAGGGCCGCCCTCCGGACCCAAGTGTTCCTGTCATCTACGGCTTTGCTGAGGAGAGGTCCGGATTCCCTTCCAAGGACGAAGGGCAGGGCCATGGTGGCCGCCGTCCTGACGTGGACGTTCCCGTCGGTCATGGCGGCCCTCAGAGCTTCCACCGAATCCTGGCAGGCCATGTTCCCCAGTGCCCTGGCGGCGCTCTTCCTTATCCTGTAATCCTTCTCGGTGTCCAGTATCTCGGTGAGACAGCCGATCATGCCGGTGTCGCCCAGTATGCCGGCGGTCTCCAGGAGTGCCTTCATCTGTACGGTGTCGGGTACGCAGGTGTCCCTCCAGCGCCTGAAGTGATCGTAGGTGGGAGAGGAGGCGGCGGAGTCAAGGAAACCGGCTACGGTGTCGGGCAGCAGCTCGCCCTTCACCCTCTTCTTCTCCAGGCCCGCCTTCATCGCCAGTTCTTCCACCGAGGAACATCCTGTACCGTCCACCAGTGAAACGGTGAGGTCCATCACCGGATAGAACCTGAACTCGCCGGTCCTGTCCAGCGCCTCGATGCCCCCGGCCGCATGGTCACGTCCGCTGTAGAAACCCCCGGACCGGCCGTTGAAGATGCGAACCGCGTTCTTGACCGCCTCACGGAAATCCTTGCCTTCGCCCACCGCCACGAAGTCATCCCCTCCTACGTGTCCTACGAAATACCCGCTGAGACTCTCGGTCAGTATGGAGGCAAGCGATCTGAGCACCGCATCACCCCTGCTGAACCCGTAGTAGTCGTTGAAGGGCTTGAAGCCGGAAATGTCGAAGTAGGCAGCCATTGAGGAGCCCTGAAGAACACCGGACCTCAGCCTGGCGGCTATGGTCGTGTTTCCGGGAAGACCCGACAGGGGGTTCCTGGTGGCAACGCTCTCCGAGAGCCTGGATATCCCCTCCAGCGTCGCAAGGACCGACTCCGGAGCGAAGCCTTCTTCCACGAAGGCGGAAGCTCCCGCCTCGATCCAGTTAAGGAGGTCTCCGGAGGCACTGTATACGGCCCAGGGAATGTCGTCACCGAAAAAGGAACTGATCCTGTCCTTTACCGACGAGGGGTCAAGCCTCCCGGATACCAGGACGGATGAGATGTTCTGAGGTGAGTCGGTCCCCGGTCCCGAGAGTCCGGGAAATGGCGGTGGTTCACCCTCTCCCATCCATGCGAAGGTTTCCGATGACCGCTCCATCGTTACTCCACTCGATCTGCCTGTCAGATGAGACCCTGGCTGAGGAAGCTGTCCCGGTTTTACCTAATAAACTGTCAATGATATCGTCAAGTATCGCGATGCCAACAGGCTGGCCGGTCCTTCCCAGCACCATGCCCGCGGGTGCCGCCGACCGCCTGAGGCTTGCGGTCACGCTTATGAGGTCATGGTCACGCTCGAAGTAGGGAAGCCCCTCGATGCTGCTCCCGTCCAGCCTTCCTCCGGAACCGGAGAGGGAGTTGCCGTCGGCGTAGCCCCTTATCGACTTTCGGTCGCTTTCCTTGACGAGCACGAAGGGCGAACCCGAAGCGATCATCTTCTCCATCACCGATCTCTTGCTGTCCCCGATCGCTGCCGCAGGCAGCTCTCCGGGAAGACGCATGACGTCACCGACCTTGATGTCGTTCATGCTCAGTATCCGCTCCGCCACGGTGCCGGCGTCCGAAGGCGAATCGGTGAGAAGGCCCAGTATCTCGCTCTTGCTTTCGAAAACCCTTGAGTTCGCCCTGCGTCCTACGATAAGCGTTGAAAGGAAGTCAGCGATCACCACGACAGGGTAGAGGACGATCCTCTGGACCAGCAGCGGCAGCGACAGTCTGGAGACAACCGCCTCCTTCGATACCAGCATCAGCTGCTTGGGCAGCATCTCCGCGAAGATGAGGACGAAGAAGGTGAGAAGGACCACCAGAACAGGCTTCATCCATGCCAGACCGGTCCCCTCGGCGAACCTTGTGGTCACGGCCGAAGCCATGACGTTGCCCACGTTGCTCCCCACAAGGGTGGTCGTAAGAAATCTCCGGGGGTTCTCTATGAACCCCAGGGTCAGCTTCGACCACTTCCTGCCCTCCCGGAGGCGCGCGTACGCTCTTATCCTGCTCGCTGCGGAGAAGGCGGTCTCCGCGCCGCTGGAGAAGGCGGAAAGAAGTAACGACAACAGCAGCAGTAGCAGGAACAGCATCATGGCCCTTCCTCCCGTACCCTGCCCAGCCTGACCTCCAGCCTGTCCAGTCTCGGACCCTCCCTGGAAACGACCCTGAAGACGAATCCATCCACAGCTATCTCTTCGCCCTCCTCCGGAATCCTTCCGGTCATCTCCTCGAGAAGTCCGCCGCAGGTCTCGGCGAACCTCGCCCTCAGATCCTTTCCGGTAAGGTCGGAGAGCGATGACAGCTTCATGGCGGCGGGTATGCAGAGCCATCCTTTACTGACGCTGACGCCTGGTGGGAGGCTTCCCGGTCTCGTGGCGGAACTGAACAGGAAGAAGTCCAGTATGTCGTGGACGGTTATGATGCCGGTCCAGTCGCCGTACTCGTCGAATACGGCACCGATCTCCTCGTCCAGGTCCCGGAGCGCTTTGAGTACTGTCTCCAGCGGGGCGTTCTCCGGAAAGGAGGGAAGATCGTGAAGGGGCACCGGACCCTTCTCCTCCGTTACAAGGAATTCCCTGGAATCAACGTAACCCGACACCTTCTCCTTGGGACCCTGCAGCACCGGGTACCTCGTGAACCCGCTCTCGTCCATGACCTTCCGGAACCTGTCCCTGGACCATCCCGTCCTGAGGACTGCGACCTCCGACCTGGGTTTCATCACCTCGGTGCACTGGTACTCGTTGAGAGTCAGGAGGTTGAGGGTGGCCCCGGCTTCCGAGCCCAGGAATCCCTCGGACCTCCCCAGCTCCACCAGGGCTATTATCTCTTCGCGGGACAGACCTCCCCCGGGCCTGTGCAGACCGATCCTGGTCGCCACTGAGCCGGAGAACCTGGAGAGTCCGGAAGCCACGGGGGATACCAGTCTGAGAAGCACCGTGAGGATACCGGAACTCCTGGAAGCCCAGCGCTCGGCCCTCGAGACTGCAAGTGTCTTGGGGGAGATCTCGCCGAAGACCAGGAGGAGCAGGGTCATCACTCCCACGGCCATGACCAGGCTCAACCCCCCGCTATCGGGAAACAGCTCATAGGTTATGGATGCGGCTATCGCCGATGCTGTGATATTGACCAGCGTATTGCCAAGCAGAATGGCCGACAGGAGCTTGTCAGGCATCGCCAGCAGGGCGAGGACCCTCCTTCCTGACTCGCTGCGATGGAGTCTCCTCCTCTGAAGCCTGTCCAGACTGAAGTATGCGGTCTCCGAGCCGCTGAAGAACGCCGACATGGCAAGCAGCACCACAAGGAAGAAGTACCTGAGCAAGGTCCTCCCCTAACCCCTGGTGGGGATTTCAACCTGGTCCAGGATGAAGTCCTCGGTGAAGGTCTTGCTGAAGTAGCCCTTGCTGGAGTAGACCGGCTGCACCTCGATCTCCACCCTGTACTCCCCTCCCGTTACGGGGATACCCCTGTCGGTGGTTCCGTCCCACTCCAGTTCCAGCGGCCCGGCGTCGTGCCTGCCCTCGGCAAGGCGATACACCAGGTCGCCTCCGGGTCCGTATACGAAGGCTGTCATGAGGGCGTCCTCGGTGATGGTACCGCTTACCCTGAGGCCTCTGGGCAGTCCCTCTATGTCGAGTTCCGTCAGGTCCGCCCCTATCCAGAAGTACCTGGCTCCCTCCCTTTCAGCCAGGAATACCTGCCCGTAGCGCTTCCATATGGCTATGCCGGTGGGATACCAGAGTTCGAGGTCGCCATGGCCGCGGGTACCGAAACTGGTAAGGTACTCAAGCTCGTCCGTCAGCTTGTGCACACAGCAGGAAATGCTGTCGGTGACCCATACGTTGCCCCAGAAATCCACCGCCGGGTAGTTCAGGGTCTCCCCGCCCATGTCCGAGACGCCGACTATTCTGGTGATCTCGCCGTCATCTATCCTTGCAAGCGAGGAACCGTTGCCGGTGACCACCATCACGAACTCCTGCTCACCGTCATGGAACCATCTCTCGCCGCCGATACCGTCCACTCCGGTGGGGGAATCCAGCGGGACCGATTCCGGAAGGGAATCCGATATGGAGCTGAAGATGTAGAGAAGACCCGCCGACCTGTCGGTTACGTAGACCTGGCCGGTGCCGTCAAGGTCGACGTCCCAGGGCTCCTCGAAATCCGCCGTGAGCGTCCCCCTTGGAAGCAGCCTGGAGCCGCTCCTCTTCAGAATCACAACTCTGCGGTTGCCGGTGTCCGCCACAAGGACAAGCCCGGAGGGGTCCGCCGCTATTCCGTGGGGGGCGGAAAGCTGGGAATCCCCCGGACCGTACCCTCCGTAAAACCCCAGGGTGTACATGTCGGCGTTGTAGATGATATGACCGCTGCCTGAGTTGACGCCGTATACTGCCAGCTCGTCGTCGTCGTCGGTCCCGGGATCGTCCCAGGCCTCCAGTTTCACACATGCCAGGTCCTGAGGGTCGTCGAAGCGGATCAGTCCCCCCAGGAGCATCGCCAGCTGCTCGGTCCCGGCCCTGTAAATGCCCATGCAGTGCCCGAAAGGGGGATAAACCAGTGTGGTGGGCTCCTGTGGTTCCGAGAACCAGGCAAAGACCACCATCATCATCAACATCGTGCTCATTCTCATCGCCTTTCGTAGATCCAGGCGGACCTGAGTACCTTTTTAACATATATTCTGGTTTCCCGGTATGTTATCTGTTCAATGTACATCTCCGGGTCCTCCGGGTCCCACCCGTGCATGTCCATCCACCTGGAAGCATTCCCCGGTCCGGCGTTGTAGGCCGCCAGGAATAGCGGATAGTCGCCCCGGAAGCCCCTGTACTGCCTGTCGATGTAGAGTGCGCCGTAGGGGACGGATGCCGCGGGTTCAAAGAACTGCTCCTCGGAGAGAGGGGGCAGGCCGTACCACCTGGCAACGTCGGCTGCGGTACCCGGCATCAGCTGAACCACTCCCCTGGCACCGGCCCTCGAGACCACCCAGCGGTCAAAATAGCTCTCCTCCCTCATTATACCCTGAAGAGCGGCTGCGTCCAGGAGCAGGCCCTCAGTGGACAGCCGGGCAAGGTCCCGGTAGGGAGCCGGAAAATAAAGCCACAGAAGGGAATCCGGAAGCATCCTTCCCTGTTCCCTCATTCCGGTGTCCAGGCGCCTCAGGATTTCCAGTGCCGCTCCGTGTCTACCCATGAGCGAGAGCGCCGCCGCCCTCTCGGGAGCACAGCCGGAGGCGGATGAGAGCAGTTCCAGAGCCGCCCTGCCGTAACCGGCCGCAGTAAGTTCCACTGCCAGGGAACACACCGGATCCTCCATCAGGCGTATCTCGAATGCATGCATGTCGGGACCGTCACCGGAACCGAGCCTTTCCGCGGCAAGCATTCCGTAGAATTCCCAGGGATGACTGCGGCCTGCTTCCGAAAGGAGGGAATCACGAACAACTGCCCTTCCGAGTTCACCCTGAAGCCTGGCCCGCCAGAAGAGCATTTCGTCCCGCCAGTAGCCAGCCGGCCATCTTCGGCATCCCTCACGCCAGAGTGAATCGGCCCTCTCCGGCTCTCCGGACATGTACAGACAGAAGCCGCCCCTCCAGTGGGCCCTCTCGTCCCCGACGAATGAACCGGAGGAAGTGAGGGATACCAGGTATGCATCTGCCCCGGCAGCCCATTCCTGTTCACAGTCGTGGTATTTGCCGGCATCGTAGGCCAACTCCCTGGCAAAGGGGTGTTCCGGCCACCGGCGTGCAAAATCCAGACATGCGGCGTAGGCGGAAGAGGAGGACACTCCGGAACCCCTGAGTGCCCTGCATCGGAAGAGCGCGGCCCTGGCTCTCAGGGAATCCGGAGCATCGGATCCCACGGACTCGGTCAGCCGAAGCAGTTCCTGCAATTCCCCCTCCCGCAGCAGGACCGCCATTCGGGAGCCTTCCGCGTGCCACCGGTCGCCGTTGGCGGAATACTCAGCCGCAAGGTCCGTACTGTCGACGGAGACCAGGGCGTCCACAACTTCCCAGCCGGGGCGGAAGCTGCCGGGGAACCTCTCCAGCAGTTCCTCCACCGCGACGGCGGCTATGCGGGGGTCGGATGCCAGCATGTCAAGCCAGTGCTGCAGGGAACCGGTATCCGCTGCGGCTTCGGCCTTCGACAGCGCCAGGTCCCTGTCCGGTCCGGGGGACAACGCCTCAAGAATGCTGCAAGGCAGCGTATCCGCCACCTGCCGGGACCCGTCAAGTTCCCGCATCATCGCGGCCCTGACGGAAGGGAACAGGGATTCGAAGGGGGCCATCGCTGCAAGTATCTCCGCCCCCATGCCGCCCTGCGGTGCGGTCCCTGCCAGGGACCAGGCCTCTCCGGGACCGGCGGTTACAGGCACTGCGGGAATGCGTGGAACGGAGTCGGTCTCGAACGCGAGCCAGGCGCGAAGGTAAGGATCCTCGAATGAAGCAAGAGCCAGGGCATCCTCCGGCCTGCCGGAAAGGTCCAGCACCGAGACCTTCCATCCGGTCAGAGCCGGCATGTCCGCCATCTCCAGACTGTCCAGCAGCAGAAGAAGATTGTCCTCCACCGCCTGTCCGTGGTGCAGGCCCAGGAGCCTGAAGAGCACCTCGTCCGTCCTGTCGGGGTGCTCCGACATGATCCGGAGAAGATTCTCCCTGGTCCCGGGGAAGTCACCGGACATGGCCAGCGAGTCAGCTTTTCGGAACAGGTCGACGATAATCTCCTCCTCAGGGGCGGGTTCCGCAGCGGGAGGGTCCTCCGTCATGGTTCCGCCGCAGGCTGCCGGAAGAATCATCATGGAGACCGAAAGAATGAAACGGTTCATTCGAAGAGGCCCCCGTAGATCCATGCGTTGGTCATCACGCTCTTCACGTAGCCCCTGGTCTCCGTCAGCGGTATCTGCTCGATGAACAGTTCCGGGTCACCCTCCTCGGGAGGGAAGTCCTCTATCCACCTCTGGGCGTTCCCGGGCCCTGCGTTGTAGGCCGAAAGTGCCAGCATGACGGAGCCCTCGAAGCGCGACAGCTGCCTGTCGAGATAGATGGACCCGTACAGTATCGACTTGTCGGGAACGTAGAAATCATCTCCGGAAAGGTTCGGAAGGCCGTACCATCTGGCGATATCCCCGGCTGTGCCGGGCATTAGCTGTATCAGGCCGGAGGCTCCCACCCACGACCTGGCCCACCTGTTGAAGTAGCTCTCCTGCCTCATGAGCCCGGTGACCAGCTCCGGCTCGATGGAGAGGCCGGCTATGCACTCCTCTGTGAGCTTCCTGTAGGGCGCCGGAAAATAGTAGCGCAGCAGGCTGTCCGGCAGTATTCCTGCTCCGGTGTCCCTGAGCCTGTAGTCCAGCCCCCTGAGTACCTCAAGTGACCTCTGGTGCTCACCCATCAGCGCCAGCGCCATTGCCCTGGCGCCCTCATCGGAAGCGCCGGTTCCGTAAAGCATGTCAGAAGCCATGGTACCGTATCCCCTGGACATCATGCAAACTGCTTCGGCGGTCACGGGATCGGAGGAGAGGTCGATGTCCGACATGGGGAACCGTTCTCTGTCGCCGCCCGTCCTCGACGATGCCAGGAGACCGTAGAACTCCCACGGGTGCCTGGCCGCCGTGAGCTCAAGCAGCTCGCGGCTCAAGGAGAGTTCTCCCTTTCTTTCGGCGTAACGGGCTCTCCAGAACAGCATCTCGTCGCACCATGAGGAGAATGGATATCTGTCGATGCCCGTCGCCCAGATGGAATCCCCCACCACGCCCCTGCCGCACATGTAATGGCAGAATCCGGCTCTCCAGAACGTCCTGGCCTGGCCGAAGTCGCCGGCCCTCAGCGCTGTCAGGTAGGCGTCGGCTGCGGCTGGCCAGTCCCTTTCGGAATCGTAGTAGCGCCCGGCGAGGTAGGCGGCCTCGCTTGCCAGGGGATGCCGGGAATAGGTTGCCGCGAACAGGTAATAACTGGCGTAATACTCCGCCGCCGGTCTTCCGAGGGCCCTCTGTGCCCTTGCCCTGAAGAGGGCTCCTCTGGCGAGGAGTGAATCGGGGGAATCCGGTGGCAGCGAGTCGCAGAGCCTGAGAAGATCGGCGTTCAGTCCCGTCTCCCGAAGCAGGGCCATTTCGACCCCCTGAGCGAAGGCACGGTCGGTGGAACACTCCGCCAGGCTATCCGCCACCCGCGGCATCCCTCCGGAGACCAGGATGTCCGTCAGTCTCCATGAGGATGACCACCTTCCGGGGTCGATCCTCAGCAGGGCCAGCGCCGCCGGGAGCGAAGTCCTGCCTTCCGCCCCGAGCCTCGCCTCCCACGTGGCGGAGTTTCCCGCCGCAAGATGGAGGTCCCTCTCCGCATGGAGCAGCTCCAGCCTTTCGCTGGAATGATGTTCCGACAGCTGGAAGATGACCTGGTCCCACCAGGTCCCCTCGCTCTTCATGCCTATCTCAAGCTCGGTTAGCACCTCGCCGGCGAGGAAGGGCAGGAACAGCGCGTCCCTTACCGTCTGCTCCACCTGACCCTTGCTCATCCTTCCATCCTGGCAGACCATGACCCTCACGGCCCTCTCGGCAAGGCAGGAGGGCGCGGGAAGGACCGCCGGCAGGATGATCTCCTCTTCGTCCCTCTGGAGCCAGAGGCCCAGGAGCGGGTCTTCCGGGGAGACGAAAGCGGCTGCGCGGTCCCCCTGCCTCGAGAGGTCCAGTATGGATACCCTCCATCCGTCCATGTTCCCGGAGCCGGAGGATTCCATGCTGTCGAGGAGCCCGAGGAACTGCTCCTCCCGTCCGGAGCCGTGGTACAGGCCGGCCAGCCTGAACAGCGCCTGTTCGCTCCATTCGCCCCCTTCATACAGAAAGGTCAGGAGTACCGTTTCCGCGGAGTCCAGATCCCCCGCAAGTGCGAGGGAGTCCACCGTCCTGAACGGCCCGGCCGCTACGGTGGCCGCGGCCGCTGCCGTTACCGCCGCCAGGAGAAGAGCCGCTGGTAGACGGACTGAAAGGCTCCCGATCACAGCCGCCATCCTAGTGCCTGAAATGCCTGGCGCCGGTGAGGACCATGGCCATCCCGTGCTCGTCTGCGGCCCTGATGACCTCCTCGTCACGGATGGACCCTCCGGGCTGCACAATGGCTGTTATTCCCTCCTCCGCGGCCCTGTCGGGACCGTCCCTGAAGGGGAAGAACCCGTCGGAGGCCAGTACGGTCCCCTCGAGGGAATGGCCTTCCCTAAGGGCCCTCCTGATCGCGAGGTCCATGCTCTCTATCCTGCTCATCTGCCCGGCCCCGACCCCCAGGGTCCCGTTGCTGTCCCCTACGACGATCGCGTTGCTCTTCACCGACCTGCAGACCCTCCAGAGGATGTCCATCGCCGAAAGCTCCTCCTCGGTGGGCTTCCTTGATGTTACCGCCCTCACCTCCTCCAGGCCCTCCACCCTGTCCGCCTCCTGGAAGAGCATACCTCCCCATATGCTCCTGACGGTCCTTCCTTCGGGGATTCCAGGCTGCATCTGCAGTATCCTGAGGTTCTTCCTCTTCCTCAGCCTCTTCAGGGCGTCATCTTCGAAGGAGGGCGCCATGACGATCTCCAGGAAGAGGTCCCTGAGGGCCGAGACCAGCGCCATGTCCACCGGGCGGTTCACGGCGAGAATACCCCCGTAGGGAGAGGTCCTGTCGGCACGGAATGCGTTCTCGAAAGCCTCGGTCCCGTTCTTTCCCGTACCGGCACCGCAGGGGTTGCCGTGCTTCATGAGAACTGCGGAGGGCCTGTCCGCGGGCATGGAGACCGCCAGATCCCAGGCGGCGTCGGCATCAAGGTAGTTGTTGTAGCTGAGGGGCTTGCCTCCGAGGACGGAGGCAGCGCCGAACCCGGTCCTGGGCCACGGGAAATGAATGCCCGCCGCCTGGTGGGGGTTCTCCCCGTAACGGAGTTCAGGCACCAGACCACCCTCCATCCGCAGCGCGATCTCCAGGTCGTAGCGGGAGGTGGTGTCGAAGGTCCTGCAGGCCATCATCCTCCGGAATTCCTCGTCGTCTGATCCTGCTGCCACTGCACGGAGGACATCGATGAAGACGTCCCTGCCTGTGGCGGATATCACGTGTCTCCAGTTCTTGGCCGCCGCCCTGGCCATGGCGGGGCCGCCGATGTCTATCATCTCCACCATTCCCGGGTCATCGGGGGACATTCCACTGGTCCTGTGGAAGGGGTAGAGGTCCACCGCCACCAGGTCGAAGACCGGCAGGCCGTCTGCGATCCTCCTGTCCCTGTCCCTGCCTTCCGCTAGTATTGCCGCGTGCAGTTCCGGATGGAGGGTCTTGACCCTGCCGCCCAGCAGGGAGCTGATGCCGGTTATCTCCTCGGTTGGTATTACGGGTATGCCCGCCCCGGATATTACCGAGGCTGTGCCGCCCGAAGCGTAGATGGTCCAGCCCAGCCCGCTGAGTCCGCCGGCAAAATCCTCGAGACCCTCCTTGTCCCAGGCGCTGACGAGAGCCGTTCTGCCGCTCCCGGGTCTTCCCTTCTCAGACATTGTCCTCCATCCATTTCCTGGCCTCGAAGCATGGTATCGGCCTGCGCTTGTGCTCCGTGGCCCTGACCATGTCCCCTATCCTGTCAGCTGTTTCCCGCGGTACCTCACCGCCGCGGAAGTACTCCATGATGTCGCCGTAGGTGAACCCCATCTCCTTCTCATCGCTCTGGCCGGGCCAGAGACCTGCGGAAGGGACCTTTTCGATCACCCAGCCAGGCAGTCCCAGGGCCCGCGCAAGCTCCCTGACCTCCTCCTTGTAGAGCCTGCCTATTGGAAGCAGGTCGGCTGCGCCGTCGCCCCATTTGGTCCAGTACCCCACTCGCAGCTCCGAGAAGTTGCCGGTGCCGAGAACCAGCCTGCCGCGGGAGTGGGCGTAGAGCATGGCCATCCTCAGCCTGGACTTGGTGTTGGCGATATTGAGCCTGTCGGTTTCCTGAAGACCGCCCGCCTCCAGGAAACTCTCCAGCACGGGGGAGAGTTCTATGGTCCGGCCTTCTATGCCCAGGTGCCGTACTATCCTCAGCCCGTCCTCGGTGTCCGATGTAACGCTGCCGCAGGGCATGACCAGTCCAAGGACCCTGTCCGGTGACAGCGCGCCGGCTCCCAGAGCGGCGGTCACCGCCGAGTCCAGGCCCCCGCTGACTCCAAGCACCAGCCCATCCATGCCCGCATCGATCAGGGTTCTTCGAATCCAATCGCCTATCGCTTCAGCCAGCTTTTCGTAGTCGATTCGCGATACCATCGGTTCATTCCCTTACCGTGATCAGGGAGAGCTTCCTCTCCATCACGTCGACGGAGAGAACCTTAACCCTCACCTGGGAGCCTTCATGGAAGATACCTCCGGGACCGTGGAACGGGATGCCCGACCTCCTGATGTCCTTACTGTGGGCTAGACCCTCCACCGGTACGTCCTCCAGCCTTACGAAGATACCGAACCTCTTCACGCCGGTTACCACCCCGTCGTGGACGCTGCCGGTCATCCTGGACAGGTAGAGAAGCGCCATCAGCTCCACCGCGTCCCTCTCGGCGCTCTCCGCGTTGTCCTCCCTGTAGCTGGCGCTCTCCGCCATGTCGGAAACCGGACGGCAGGCAGCCGGTACCAGGCCCTTCTCCTGCATGGAAAGCATCTGGTGGACCAGCAGGTCCGGGTACCGTCTTATGGGGCTGGTGAAATGCATGTAGCTCCTGAGCGCCAGACCGAAGTGGCCGAGGTTGCCGGCCATGTAGACCGCCTTCCTGAGGGACCTCAGGACGTGCTCGGAGACCAGGTCCCTAAGGGCCCTGCTCTCGATCCCCAGCAGAAGGGCCCGCATTCCGGAGGGGCTCCGGATCCTTCCTCCGGGTATTCTGACCTCCAGTCTGTCCAGCTCCTGTTCCAGTCTTTCGATGGACTTCTCGGCCGGTTCCTCGTGAACCCTGTAGAGCACGGGGAGCCCGGTCCATGTACAATGGTCGGCAACTGCCCTGTTGGCCTCCACCATGAAGTTCTCTATCATCCTGTGGGATTCGTCGGAGGGCACCGGCAGGAAACCCCCTGGCCATCCATCCTCATCGAACTCGACCCTGTATTCCGAGGTCTGTATCTCCAGGGCCCCCCTCTCCTCACGCACCCGGTCCAGGTCGGCCGAAAGCCTTCCCAGGTCTGTGAACAGGAGCTTCAAACGGGGATCACCGCCCCCTCCACGAAGGTACTCGAGAGCCTCTTCGTAGGTCATCCTGCTGTCGGAGCGTATGGCTGAGGGAAGAATCGAGAAATCCTTCCTCTTACCCGTATCGTCGAACTTCATTATGACCGTCCTCGCAGGCCTGTCCTCGCCGGGCCTGAGACTGCAGGCCCCGTTCGACAGGACCTGCGGCAGCATGGGTATGACCCTGTCGGGAAGGTACACGCTCGTCCCCCTGCTGCTCGCCTCCGAGTCCAGAGGACTCCCGTGGGCCACGTAGGCCGCCACGTCGGCGATATGCACGTATAGGATCCTTGTCCCGTCCTCCTCGGCGTAGGATACCGCGTCGTCGAAATCACGGGCATCCACCGGGTCGACCGTTATGGTCAGCAGTTCCCTCAGGTCCTCCCTGCCCTCCAGGCTCCAGGGTTCACCGGCCTTCCGGGAGGCCAGCTCCTCCATATCCCCGGGAAATTCCCCGGGAAGACCGTGGTCCATTGCAACTGCATCGATAAGGGCCTCAGGTGACCCGGGTCTTCCCAGGTTCCTTTTCAGTACTGCAGTGGGCCTGTGACTTCCGTAGTCGAGTTCCGCGTAGACCAGCCTGCCCTGGGACACCGGTTCACCCCGTCCCGTCCGAAGGGGCAGGTTCCTCGGCAGCACCGGGTCCACCGGGTCGATCACCCAGCCGTGACCCCTCTTCCGGACTACTCCACTGAGGCCCTTCCTGCTCCTCTCGGCGACTTCCATCACCTTGCCGCCGAAGGTGTCCTCATCGATCTGCTGGAGCTTTTTAGCAAATACCGTATCACGGTCCAGGGCTCCCCCCGTGTTGCGGCGGTCTATCTCCAGCCTTCCTCCATCGAACTTCACGAATCCGCTTCCGTCGGATCTCATTACTATTCGGCCCCTGAAGATACCGAGTTGCTCCGGAAGGGCGTAACGTCCACCTCCGGCGGGCCGGAGGCTGCCTCGCTCCACCAGCAGCTCCACCGCCTCCGATAGCCTGGGATGCTCTCCTTCAAGGCCGGATGCTATCTGCTGGAACGAAAGCCTTGCGGAAGGCCGGGAAGCGAAAAGGTCCAGCACCTCCGCAGCCGACTCCTCCACACCGGGCGGTATTTCCCTGTCATCGACCACGGGGTCCCCCTTCCAGATTCGAAAAAGTGCGCACCGAGGCTTCGCCGGATATGGTGCCCCACTGCTCTACCCTCATACCCAGCCCGCAGACGCCGCATACGGCGGCACAGGCCGCCATGAGTTCCACCGCGGCCCCCTCACCGTCCTCCAGCAGCCCGGAGCTTCCCGTCCCGGCCGTCCAGCCGGTCACCACGCGGAGACCCTCCGGGGACTCCTCGGCCTCCACCCTGATGCTGCCGCTGCCGTTCACCATCACGGCGGCCGAGGCCGAGACCAGGCATGCCGCGAGCCTGAGATGAGACACCTGAACGGACATCTCGTTATCGGAATCAACGGTGGTTCGGAAAGTGATATCGACCGACCGACCGCTGAACATCCTCGTAAGCTGTTCGAGTTCGGTCAGAAGGGCGGAGGTCCGGGTCGATCCTGCTTCGGGACGGACTGACAGAGCCGCCAGGTTCCTGACGAACTTCCTCATCTCCTCGACCCCGGCCAGCGCTGAATCCAGTTTTCCCGCCGCTTCTTCAGGCCTCCCGCAGTACATCCTGGCGAGTTCCGCGTTGCCCATTATTCTGGCCAGTATGTTGTTCATGTTGTGCACGAAGAAGGGCAGCAGAGCGCCGGTTACCTGCCAGATCGGCGTCCTCTTCAGGCCTTCGGGCTTCATCGCAGCAGCCAGACCGTACCCAAGTTCGGCAAGCAGCCTGAATGTGAAACCGTTCTCTTCGAGAAGGACGTACCTGCCTTCCGGCATAGCTTCCACTCCGGCTCCGGTGAGCACCGCGATCATGGTCCCTCCAGCTTCGGGACGCTCCGGGACCTCCTCCAGCAGTCTGGACAGCTCCTCCCTGTCCCCGGGACACAACAGCATCAGACGTTCCCCGTACGAGGACATGCCTCCAGTCCCGGCGGCGGTCGACAAACCCGTGCGGCGGGCAAGGCCCTCCTCGGCTGCCGGGGAGCGGGTACCCATTAGCAGCAGTTTCCCCGGTATTAGGCCCTGTCCGGCCGGGTTCATCGCCCCCTCCCGCCCCTGTGCCTGACAAGGGGAACGAACCTCACCGGCAGGGACTCCCTGACCGTCAGACGGTCCCCTTCCCTGAGTATCAGCATCAGGCTCTGCGACCATTCCCCTGCCGGTATCACCAGTCTGCCTCCTTCGCTGCTCAGCTGCTCTTCCAGCTCCTCCGGCACCCTGGCCGGCGCTGCGGATACTACGATACCGTCGTAAGGAGCTGCTGGTTCCCATCCGGAATATCCGTCGGCGACCAGGAACCTGACCCTGGACTCCTGCACCGCCTCCGGCAAAGTGTTCATCACGGCCCTCTTAGCCGTAACCGCCAGATCACAGATCACCTCTACCGTTACAACATCGATCCCCATGGCGGCAAGCAGCGCGGTCTGGTAGCCGGAACCCGTTCCGACCTCCAGCACGAGGTCCCCCTCCCCGCAGTCCAGCATCTGGAGCATGTAGGCGACTATGAAGGGCTGCGAGATGGTCTGACCGCAACCTATCGGGAATGGATGATCGCCGTACACTTCCCTCAGCGGAATTCCGGAGGGCATGAAATTCTCCCGGGGAACCCTCAGGAATGCATTCAGTATTAGGGGATCCGTTATTCCCTGTCCGGCAAGGTCCAGCCGGACCATGCGCTCCCTCTCGGCAATGGAACCGTTCATCTCATCAGCTCCCGCGCTCCCTCGCCCTGGACCTCGCTTCCCTCCACTGCCTGAGCTTCTCTCCCACGCCAGCCTCCCGTCCGTTCCCTGAAGGCAGGTAGTACTCCTCCTCTTCCTCTTCCATGGCATCCGGGAAGTTGGAATGGGTGACAATACCGTCCGGGACATCATGAGCGTACTGGTAGCCCTTTCCGTACTCCAGCGCCTTCATCAGCTCCGTCGGGGCGTTACGGAGATGAAGGGGAACCGGAAGACTGCCCCTCTCCCTGGCAGTCCCCACTGCCTTCCCCCAGGCCCTGTATACCGAGTTCGACCTGGGCGCCAGGGCCAGGTAGCATGCCGCCTCCGCAAGGGCCAGGTCCCCCTCGGGCGAACCCAGGAACCTCCAGGAATCGGCGGCTCTCATGGCCACCGTGAGAGCTGATGGATCTGCCAGCCCCACATCCTCCGTCGCGAACCTGATCATCCTGCGGGCTATGTAAAGGGGGTTCTCACCTGAGACGATCATCCTCGCGAGCCAGTAGAGGGATGCGTCCACATCACCTGACCGCAGCGACTTGTGGAACGCGCTTATCAGGTTGTAATGCTCCTCACCGGATTTGTCGTAGGACAGTGGCGACGATGACATCGCATCTCTGAACAGGTCCAGCGTTATGGTACCCCCGGATGCGGTCCCGGCAAGGAGTTCCAGCAGGTTCAGGGCCCTTCGGCCGTCTCCGTCGGCGGACGCGGCGATCCTCTCAAGAACCCCCTCCTGGATCCCGCCGGGGTTCATCGATCTAAACGCGGGATGCTGGCCGGCCCTCTCCAGTATGGAAAGCAGGTCCCGCTCCTCCAGACGCTTGAGCACGTAGACCGTGCAGCGGCTCAGCAGGGGAGCGATTATTTCGAAGGAAGGGTTCTCCGTGGTGGCTCCGGCAAGGGTGACCGTCCCGTCCTCCACGTGTGGCAGGAATGCGTCCTGCTGGGCCTTGTTGAACCTGTGTATCTCGTCGACGAAAAGCAGCGTTCTTACACCGCGCTTCCTCAGCCTGGAAGCGTCCTCGACGATGGCCCGAACCTGCCGGACCCCGCCGGTGACGGCGCTGAAACGGACGAAATTCTGCCCGGTACGCTCCGCGACCAGGAGTATAAGTGTGGTCTTGCCGGACCCCGGCGGACCCCAGAGAATGAAGGAGCCCAGCGCGCCCTCTTCGAGAGCCTTCCTGAAAGGGGCTCCCGTAGAAAGCAGGTGGCCCTGGCCGGACACCTCGTCCAGGTTTCGGGGCCTCAGAAGGTCGGCCAGCGGTGGGTCGGGGACTCGTTCATCCAGTTCATCAAGGAGGTCCATTTGCCTCGATAATAAACCAAAGCCCTTCCCAAAGAAAGGGAAAAACGAGCGGGAGTCTGAGTATGCCTACTGCTTCTCGAGAACCCAGCCGTAGTAGAAATCCGTGGGTCGGACGGTGTCGCCGAAGTCGTTCACTGCTATGGTGCAGGCGGTTGCACTTGAGTTCAGGGCGTATATGCCCAGCGACGTCATTCCTATCGCGGAGCTGTCGGAGCTTGACGTGCAGTATAAGTCTATCTCCTTCGGCATGGTGGAGGTATCCAGTTCGAAGTCACCTTCCCAGGTGCTGGTCTGGTCCGTTCCGACCTGGTCGGTGCGAGTCCAGCCGCTGTCCTGGAAGACCCAGGTCAGGGTATATGTGAAGCTGGTGTCGGAGAACGCGTAGACCCATGTGCCTTCGAGTTCGGTGGTGTATGCAGAGGGACCGGTACCTCCCGAATCCCCGCCCAGGCATCCCGCCAGGACCAGCGAAAGGGATACCGCAAGCGCTGCAATGATTTTTCTCGTACCCATAAGACCCTCCTTCTCAGTGGTTACACGGCCGGGGCATGGTCATATGATCCATGCACGATCGAGTAGGATAACACTTCATCCGCAGGAAAGTCAATAAAAGGATGCTGCGGCATTTCTGTAACTGTAAAATGCTGCGGCATTTTCCCCACTGCAAAGAGCTGCGGCATTTTCCCCACTGTAAAAAGCCGAGGCATTTTCCCAACTGCAAAGAGCTGCGGCATTTTCCCCACTGCAAAGAGCTGCGGCATTTTCCCCACTGTAAAAAGCCGAGGCATTTTTCCCCACTGAAAAAGCTGCGGCATTTTCCCCACTGAAAAAGCCGCGGCATTTTCCCCACTGCAAAGAGCCGCGGCATTTCCCCCACTGTAAAGAGCCGCGGCATTTCCCCCACTGTAAAGAGCCGAGGCATTTCCCCCAATGTAAAAAAAACCGCGGCCTTTTCCCCACTGTAAAAAAAAAGCTGCGGCGTTTCTGTAACTGTAAAATGCCGCGGCATTTCTACCGCGGCATCTCACGCTGAACCAATGCAAGGAAAGGGCTAGTTCATTTCCCTTCCCTGTGCACCCATGGAACCCATCTGCTGCTCCATGCCCTGCAGGAACATCATCGCCTGTATGGTCTGGGCGGGAGGTCCCGGAAGCAGGTTCTCGGCACCGCTGAAACCGTAGCCCCTGACCTCGACGAAATGGTTCTCGCCGGCGTCCGATACCTCTGCGTACGCAAGCGGAATGATGGGAAGCTCGGAGGAGAGCATCACGCTTATGGTACCCTCGGGATGGACCATGCTCATCTCCATGCCTTCGATCCTGTTGCCGGCGACCTCCGCATCGGTCTCACGGAAGTCGAAGTCTATGCTGTCAAGCTCTTCCATGATGGTATTCAGGCCCTGCTGACCGCCCTCTGCGTTGAAACCCTGGACGAAGCCCTGCTGGAACTGCTCCTGGAAGGCCGGGTCCTGGATCATGCCCTCGAGCCACTCTGGAACTCCGACGAGGTCGATGGCCATGACCATGTCCTGGTTCTCGAACTTGACCATGCGGATGGACCTGATGAACTGAAGGGCCATCTCCATGCTCTCCTCGTTGCCGAACATATTGGCCATGCCGCTGGCGTCGGCCATGTTCCCACGTATGTAGGCGGCGGGATCGGCACTGAACTCGCCGAACTGCTCCTCGTAACCGGCCATGGCCTCCTCAAGGCCTTCCGGGTCCACGAGGACCTGGCCGACGAAGCCTTCGGTGCTGATCTGGACCCAGTAGCACTCGGTCCCCTGGTTCGTTTCGGAATCAACGACGGAGATCGTGACGGTCTGGGACATCTGGTCGGCGCCGAACTCTATCCACTGGCCCACAGCCAGTTCGGGGGTGCTGAAATCGAAACCGCCGTCGGTGCCGCTCTGGCCGCTGTCGCCGGTATCGCCTCCGTTATCCTCGATCACCTCGCCGCCGTCGGCGTCCCCGTCAGCTTCACCGTTCCCTGCCTCGCCGGCCTGCTCGCCGCAGCCGAAGAGCCCAAGGCCGATGATCATCATCGCAAGAAGAAAAAGCCTTGACATGTCTTTCCTTTCCATGTTTACGAAGCGAACAACAGAACCGTATTTGACTTGGATTATGTCAAATACGGGCTTTTCGGTCAATTATCCTTCCGAAAGCACCTCTATGAGGGCCGTGTACTCGACCCCATCCCTCCTGAGCCTTTTCCCCCCCCCCAGGAACTGCAGGTCTATGACGAAAGCGGCACCCGCCACCGTGCAGCCGGCCTCCCTTATCAGGTGAGCGGCGGCCAGCGCAGATCCCCCGGTGGCGATGAGGTCGTCCACTATGAGGACCCTGCTGCCGCCCGGCAGAGCGTCCCTGTGCATCTCTACGGTGTTAGTCCCGTACTCCAGGGCGTACTCCCTGCTTATGGTCTCGGCGGGGAGCTTTCCCGGTTTCCTTATGAGTACCAGGGGCAGGTCGTCCTCCGCCGCCATCAGGGACCCGAATATGAAGCCCCTGGACTCTATTGCGGCCACGGCGTCGTAGTCGAAGCTCCCGCTGGCGGCGAGGAGATGGTCCGCGGTGTCCCGAAGGGATCCCGGGTGTGTCAGGAGGGTGGTGATGTCCTTGAATACCACACCCTCGATGGGGAAGTCCGGCACGTTCCTTATCTGCCTCTCGAGTTCCTCAATGCTGTGCATTCGGTCCTCCCGTCCTTTCGATCACGAATTCCAGGGCCTGCGAGGGTGTTGCCACCGGGACCACTCCCTCTATTCCGGTCCACCCGCCCATGGAGCATACCGGCCTGCCCGCATCAAGTGCGAAGGCTATCTCGGAGAGGGTCCCGTACCTGCCTCCGACTGCCACCACGGCCCTTCCGGTCAGGGCTACTATCCTGTTCCTGGCGGAACCCATCCCGGTCAGGATTACGGTGGAGACCCATGGGTTCGCTTCGCCAGGATCGATGCCGGGAAGTATCCCTATGGTCTCTCCCCCCTTCTTCCTGGCTCCCCTGCATACCGCCTCCATTATTCCGCCTTTCCCTCCGCAGACAATCGTGTATCCGAGGCCCGCAAGGAGCGTGCCAAGCTCTTCCGCTGCCACGGTATCCTCCGCAGTGGCGGCGGAACCGCCGACTACCGATATCAGTTTGCCTGCTATGGTCCCTCCAAGGATGATGGGAGTGGTCGGGGCGAGAGGATTTGAACCTCCGACCTCCTAGTCCCGAACCAGGCGCGCTAACCGGGCTGCGCTACGCCCCGACTATCCGTTCGGCCGTGGGAATTTACTATCAAAACGCACAGGATGCAACTTCCGGATCAGTCCGAGCCCAGGATGAACCCTATTCCCGCCAGGGCTCCGGACATGACCAGCGTCACCAGGATGCCGGCGACGGCCACTCCCATGGCGATCGCTGGAATGGCCATCCTCTTTGGTATTCCGAAGAGGAACGCCGCCAGTGAGCCGGTCCATGCTCCCGTGACCGGCAGCGGGACGGCGACGAAGATCGTCAGCCCCAGGGCCTCGTACTTCCTTATCTTATCCCCCGCCCTCCTCCGTGTCCTGTCGAAGAGCCATTCGAAGAACCTGTCGAATACCCTCCACCTACGCAGGAACCGGCTCACCGGCTCCAGGAACCAGAGGATGAACGGCACGGGTATCAGGTTACCCGCCAGGGCCAGCAGGTATATCTTCCACCAGGGCCATGCCCACTGGGAACCCATCACGGTCCAGGCTATTGGAATGCTTCCCCTGAGTTCGGTGAGGGGAAAGGCAGAGAGGACAATCATCTGGACCTCTCCTGGTATCCCCGAGAGCCAGTTCAGGAGGGTTTCGCCCATGGCCGCCTTTCAGGTCCGCAGGGAACGGAGAACCGCTGGAGGACGCCACTTATGAAAAAAAGAATGGTCGGGGCGACTGGATTCGAACCAGCGACCACTTGAACCCCATTCAAGTGCGCTACCGGACTGCGCCACGCCCCGACCGGGAAAGCAAAGTTACCCTCAATCCTCCTGTTTGTCAACCGCCATGGGATCACGGTCCAGGATAGCTATTATTTCCGATATCTCCCTCCGAACGAAATCCAGTGTCTCGGCAGGAACGGCGGTAATATCCAGCTCGAGGTCCATCTGCTCATCGTCGCCGTCCATTTCCTCGATCTTCTGCCTGGCTCCGTCTATCGTGTATCTCTCGTCGTACAGAAGCCTGCTGATGAGCTTGATCAGGCCTATGTCCTCCTTCTTGTACACGCGGTTGCCCGACTGGTTCTTAGAAGGCTTGAGCATCGGGAACGCCGTCTCCCAGTACCGGAGAACGTGGGGTTTCAGTCCCGTCATGCTGCAGACCTCGCTTATCGAGTAGTATAGCTTGCCGCCGGATTCCATTTCCGACCGCCTACCGCTTCAGGACCCTGGAGATCCTGCCGAAGATCTTCTGGATGGAGGGTTTCTCCTCATCCCTGATCTCCCGGATCCTCTTCCTGAGACGGAGTGCCCCCTCGTGCTCCGCGTTCCAGCCCAGCGCCTCCAGCAGCGCCTTCTCGGCCAGGACCAGCTGCCCCGCCTCGACGTAGATGGAGGCCAGCATCACGAAATTCTCAGGATCATGGTACTCCACCCTGCAGGCAACCTTCATATGGTTCACCGCTTCGTGGTAGCTCTTCCTTCCCAACGCAGCCTCTGCCAGGGCCTTCCTCAGGCCGGCGTTCTCCGGATGGGTCTTCAGGTACTTCTCCAGTATCCTGGTGGCTTCCCAGTAGCTCCCCTTGCCGCACAGCCTCGAGGATTCCCTTATGGTCTTCCGCAGTCTGGCGTCCAGCAGGCGCATGTCCTGGGCCGGACTGTCCGGAGCGGACTGGGCCACCCTTGCCTTCGTGGAACCGGAACGCTGCTCAACCGGTTCCTCGATGCCTATTGACCTGTCGTAATCCTCCCTCTCGGTGGCCTTGAAGAGAATCCGGTAGGCTTCGTTCACCGCCATGTACCTGGCGGTGAGTTCCGGATCGTCGCCGGTGACGTCCGGATGGAGCTTCCTGGCCAGCTCGTGGTAGGCTTCCTCTATCTCCTCCCTGGAGGCCCCGTAATCAACTCCCAGTGTCTGGTAGTGGTCCGGGGCCCTTCCTTCGGCCGTCAAGTAACGGTCTCCCTACCTGATGACCGAGAATCTGCCGGTATCCAGGCTTCCGCTACCGTCGGTCACCGAGGCGGTGTAGACGCCGGCCGGCATCCCTTCGGGGACCGTCCAGTAAAGGTCCAGCGCTCCTCCGGCCGGGTTTTCTGACGATACCCGGTCCACGGCCCTTCCCGAGGTGTCGTAGATGGTCACCTCCACCACGGACGAGGAAGGCGTGGATATGCTGAACATGGCGTTCCGGGTGACCGGGTTGGGGGCTATGGAGTTAAGCGAGAGAACCGGTTCGATGCCTATTCCCCCGCCCTGCTGCTCGATGCCCACGTAGTTGAGGGCGAACATGCAGAAGAGGATGTTCATGGGCCTGCACTCGTCGCAGATGCGGACTATCTCGGTGGTGTCGTTCTGACTTCCCCAGAAGCCGTTGTCCCCCACCTCGGGGGTCATGCAGTAGATCTTGGGCACGTCGGTGCCGCTGTAGCTCCAGTCCAGCTGGTCGCCGTTGGTGTTGTACAGGACCTCCCACGCGGTTCCGTACTCGTAGTTGTTGTCGGCCGTCATCTGTATCGCCCAGCTGTCGAAGAGGGGGTCGTCCGGAGTAAGGATGTCCGCGTAGCCCCATGGGTAGAGCAGGTAGCCGCCGTATGTGTGGTAGCTCATGGCGGCGATCGGCTGCTTCTCTATCACGAAGTCGCGCTGGACCTGTGTCTCCGGTTCCGAGAATGCGGCCGTGCCCCTGTAGGTCTCGCTGTTGGGATCGGGGCTGGAGCCGTAGTCGTCGTAGCCCCACATGTAGCCCCAGTTCCTGTTAAGGTCGATGCCGTTGCCCAGGGTGAAGTTCATGTTCTTCCTGTGCATACCGCCGTTTGGCATGTTGTACTGGTAGCCGTCGGGGTTGGCTATGGGAATGAAGTACAGTGTGGCGTTGTCGAGTATGTATGCTGCCCTGGTGTCGCCGCCGTCGTAGTTGTCCACAAGCCAGTTGGCGAAGTCTATAAGCACCGAGTTACCACCCGGCTCCCTGGCGTGTATCAGGGAGGAAAAGATTATGGCCGGCTTGGGGCCGCCGACACCGCTGGTCATCTCTATGGCGTATATGTCGCGGCTCTGGTAGGACTGGCCGATGGTCACCGGTGTGTCCACCAGGTCGCCGTGGTCGGCCGCCAGACCGCACCAGAAGGTCCAGTTCTCCTCTGGATCGTAGTAGTAGCCTGCTCCCCTGGAATTCTCGGGCAGGAGTTCGCCCCACTCCCTTGGCAGAAGCTCGTAATCGACGCTGACCAGCGCGGCCTCATGCACCCTGTCGTCCGGCAGCATGATGTCGATGAACCCGCCGCGGAGATCCACGTTCGCAACGTCGTAATCCTCCTCTATAAGCTGAACCGCCTGACCCGGGGTCATGTCGTACAGCCTCACCAGCCTGTCTGCGGAAGCCGCAGCCAGCAGCCCCGTCATCATGAGGACAAGAATGACATGTCTCATTTTTCCATCTCCTTCGCGAAAGTTGACTTCCGCCAGGTTCCGGCTTAGAATTCCACACTCTGACGGAACTGATGCATTTATGAATTGCAGTATCTAATTTGTGAAAGGAGTCTCCTCTTGGCAAGGAGCAGGCAGAGCCTCAAGCGACGCAGGACCGACAAGGTCAAGGCACACAGGAACAGGGCGAGGATGCGGGCCCTCCGCACCGCTATTCGGAACGTCACCTCCACGGAGGACCCAGAGAAGAGGACCGAATCCCTCAGAAAGGCCCAGAGCCTCATCGACAGGGCAGCCAGGAAGAGACTGATACATCCGAACAAGGCTGACAGGCTCAAATCCTCCCTCATGGAGCAGCCACTGGAGCAGTAGCCCCCCCGAAGAGCATCGAGAACCGCCTCTCACGACCGGCGAGTTGACGCATTCCCGGAAACTGTTAGATTCGTCTAACAAAGATAGAGGTGTCTTTATGATTTCTCAGGCCCAGGGCCTTACGGGTTCCCTCGAGGACTATCTGGAAGCCATTCTCAGAATACTGGGCGAAAGCTCCGTAGCCAGGGTCCGGGACATAGCGGACAGGCTCCAGGTGAGTCCCGCCTCGGTCACCCCGGCAATGAAGCGGCTTGCGGACCTGGGCCTCATCAGCTACACCAAGCGAAGCTACATCCAGCTCACGGATGCCGGAAGAAGGGCTGCCATGCGCACCGCCACCAGGCACAGCCTGCTCTACCGATTCCTGAACGGAATACTGGGCGCCGATCCCGAACAGTCAGACAGGGACGCCTGCGCCATGGAACACCACCTCTCCGACGACTCGATGGAGAGACTGGCCGCGTTCTTCGAGTTCCTGGCCGCATGCCCCGAGCTTGCCAGTCTGCTGGACAGGGGCTTCGGGAGCTGCCTCGAGGGGCTGGAGGAAACCGACACCCGATGCAGCATGGCGTTCTGTCCACTGGTCTCCGAGGCTCCCGGGACGGAACAGCGGGAACTGACCCCCCTCTCTCAGCTGCCTCCCGGCGAAAGCAGGACGATCGCCAGGATCGGCGGCGGACGGGAACTGAGGAAGAACCTTCTCGACAGGGGTTTCATACAGGGCGCGGAGGTTGCCCTGGAGAGGCCCGGTTCGGATCGTCTCCCCTGCATCATACTACTTGGAGGGTACAGGATGGAGATACCACTCGAAGCGGCGGGAAGCATTTACCTCCATCCCGCCGGTACCGGAACGGAGACCTGCTGATGCGGAGGAGACAGGGAAGGCACAGGGGCCGGCCGGCGGGCGGCCCCCGACATGATGACACCCGGCCGGGATACCCCCTGACCATGACATCTTCCGGTGAATGGGTCCGCGTAATCACGATAACTACGGACCACGCCGCCGAGAGCAGGCTTGTCAGCATGGGGATAAACCCCGGCGCCCTGCTCCATGTCATCTCATCCTCCTCAAGGGGACCGATAGTGGTGGCAAGGGACGAGACCAGGTTCGGAATCGACAGGAAGACCGCCTGGCACGTCAGGGTGGTTCCCGCATCTCCTGACGCAGCCCACAGGGCGTACCCGATGCTCTGCGACGACAACTGCAGAGGCTGTTCCTATCGGACGGAGATGATGAGGGCCGAGTACGGCGAGAGCGTGACCCTCGATGGTCTCAAGCCCGGCGAGACCGGAAGGGTGATCGCAGTCAGGGGAAGGGAACGCACCGTGGAACGCCTGATGAAGATGGGTTTCGTGAAGGACTCCCCTGTCACCATGGTGGGAAGGATCAGGGAGAGGAACACGACCGAGGTCGAGGTGGACGGAAGCAGGATAGAGGTCGAGGGGTGGGACGCCCTTCACGTGATACTGGAGGTGAGGAGGTGAAACGCCTTCCTGTGGTGGCTCTGGCGGGCAACCCCAACTCCGGCAAGACCTCCATCTTCAACGCAATGACGGGCTCACGCCAGCACGTCGCCAACTATCCGGGCATAACCGTTGAGATCAAGGAAGGCGAGGCCAGATCGACCGAGCCCCACATGAGGGTGGTGGACCTCCCCGGCACATACAGCCTGACACCCTACTCACCGGACGAGGTGGCAGCCAGGGACTACCTGCTCGACCAGCATCCCGACCTTGTCATACACGTTGTGGACGCCTCCAACCTGGAGAGGAACCTCTACCTCACCACCCAGCTGATGGAACTGGGCGTTCCTCTATTACTGGCCCTGAACATGATGGACATCGCCGAGATCAGAGGGATCAGAATAGACACCGACAAGCTGTCCAGGGTCCTGGGCGTACCGGTGGTCAGGACAGTGGGCAACAGGGGGACCGGTACCGAGGAACTCCTGGCGAAGGCGGCGGAG
This sequence comes from Candidatus Aegiribacteria sp. MLS_C, assembly GCA_002030045.1. GTDB lineage: Bacteria > Fermentibacterota > Fermentibacteria > Fermentibacterales > JCC-6 > Aegiribacteria. Next base: position 100,119 of record LQBI01000013.1, read on the forward strand.
ATGTCCTCCTCCCACTCGGATTGGGTACCCGTGGACCTGACCTACGGCAGTTCCTCGGACAGGGCTCTCGCCATGCTGGAGAAGATGATAAGGGAATGCGGCCTCCTGAAGGACAAGGTCCATCCCCGATGGCTGGCCCTGAGGCTTCTGGAACAGGATTCCCACACCATAGAGAGGGTCGAGAGGCTGGAGGCAGAGGGGGCGGAGGAGATACTCGACGCCGCGGAGAAGCTTGCCGAGCAGGTCTTCCGGGAGATGAACGACGAGACGGAGGGTGTTATCGCCGACCACAGGTACGGTTTCGTGGCTGGAGTAGTGAAGCGGGTGAAGACCTCCCCCCTCGAGAGCAGGCTCTACATGTCGGACCGCATCGACCGTTTCCTGACCAACCCGGTCCTCGGTCCCGTAGTGATGACCCTGGTGCTCTTCGGTCTCTTCCAGTTCACCTTCGCGGTAAGCAGCGCTCCCGTATCATGGGTGGAGTCCTTCTTCGGATGGCTGCACGGAGTGGCATGGGAGCTCATTCCTGAGGGCTTCCTCCGTTCCATGGTGGTCAGCGGGGCCATAGACGGAGTAGGAGGAGTGGTGGGGTTCGTACCGCTCATCATGTTCATGTTCTTCTTCATAGCGGTCCTGGAAGACACCGGATACATGGCCAGGATAGCCTTCCTCATGGACAGGCTGTTCAGGAAGTTCGGTCTTCACGGGAGTTCGATAGTGCCGTTCATCGTCTCCGGAGGGATCACGGGAGGCTGCGCGGTACCCGGTATAATGGCTGCCAGGACCCTCAGGGACCCCAAGGAGAGGTTCGCCACCATACTATCGGTCCCCTTCATGAACTGCGGCGGCAAGCTCCCTATCTATGCCCTCCTCATAGCCGCCTTCTTCTCATCCCACGAGGGGTTTGTCCTCTTCGGACTGACCATCCTCTCCTGGGTCTTCGCCATGTCATCGGCCAAGCTACTCCGCTCAACGGTTCTGAGGGGGGAATCGACCTCCTTCGTACTGGAGCTGCCTCCCTACAGGCTGCCGTCGATGAAAAGCCTTCTGCTGCACATGTGGGAGAGGACCTGGCTCTACCTCAAGAAGGCCGGGACCGTGATACTCCTGGCCTCCGTCCTGATGTGGGCCCTCATGACCTTTCCGGTCCTGCCGGAAGACCGCGCTGAGGGTCTTTCCGGCGATGAGCTGGCAAGGGAGAGTCTCTCGTATTCAGTGGCAGGCCGTGCGGGAAGGGCCGTGGAGAACGTGACGGGACCGCTGATGGGATTCGACTGGAAGGTGAACGTTGCGCTGATCGGCGGTTTCGCGGCCAAGGAGATCGTGGTGTCCACACTGGGTACGGCCTACTCCATGGGCGAGGCGGAGGCAGAGGACACCACCTCGCTGTCGGAGAGGCTGAGGGTGGAACCCGGCTGGAACCCGATAATGGCCCTCGCCCTGGTGATATTCACCATGCTCTACATGCCCTGCGTCGCCACCGTAGCCGTAATTAAACGGGAGACCGGCTCCTGGGGATGGATGGGCTTCTCCATTCTGTACACCACCATAGTGGCAGGGGTGATGGCCACCCTGGTCTACCAGGTGGGAATGCTGGTCACCTGAGGGATCAGATCCGGAATCCGTCCTCCAGCATGGTGTTCTTGGGAATGACTATGATGCCTTCCCTGATGCAGTAGAGGTCGGAAGTGTACTCCTGGACGCCTCCCGCGTTCTCCAGCCTGCAGCCGTTGCCTATTCGGGCGTTCTTGTCGATGATGGCGTTCCTGATCACGCAGTCGCGGCCTATGCCCAGGGGAAGAAGACCGCTGTCGCGGTTCCTTGGATCCAGGTAATGCCCCTCCCAGTAGTCCGAACCCATGAAGACGCAGTCCTCCATCAGCGTTCCGGGCATCACCTTGCCCCTGAGCCCGACCAGGCACCTGTTGAACTCCGAGCCCGAGACGTCAGATGCGTCGCAGATGATGGTGTCGCTGAAGATGCAGCCTGTTATTCTGGCCCCGGGAAGGGCCCTGGCGCTGGTGTAGAGAGGTGAGAAGCTCCTGTACATGTCGAACTGCGGTTCCGGCATGGCCATGTCCAGGTTGGCCCTGAAGAAGTTGCCTATTGTCCCGATGTCCGACCAGTAGCCGTCGAAGGGGAACGAGGTGACCCTGTAGGAACCCAGGGAGTTGGGAATTATCTCCTTGCCGAAGTCTATGACGTCGGGTTCGTTCTCCAGAACCTCCTGCAGCACTCCGGGGTCGAACATGTAGATGCCCATGTTGCCGAGATAGGGCTTCGTCCCGGTGGTTCCCTTCTGGGCGCTCTTCAGGCCGTCCAGTTCATCCCTGGGGGGCTTCTCCCTGAACTCGGTGATGATACCGTCGTCCCCGACCTTCATTATTCCGAGGGAGGTGGCATCCGCAGCCGTCACGGGCTTTGTGGCGATGGTGATGTCGGCGTTCCGGCTGAGGTGGTAGTCAGCCACCTGGTTGAAGTCCAGCCTGTACAGCTGGTCGCCGGAGAGTATCAGCACCAGGTCCGGATGCTGGCCCTTTATGTACTTCAGGCTCTGCCTGACCGCATCGGCCGTGCCCTGGAACCATTCCGAGTTCTCGTCGGTCTGCTCGGCTGCCAGTATGGAGACGAAGCCATGGGTGAACCTGTCGAACCTGTAGGTCCGTGCCACATGGCGGTTGAGGCTCTCGCTGTTGTACTGCGTAAGCACGAGTATGTGCCTTATACCATCGTTTATGCAGTTGGAAAGCGGAATGTCTATCAGGCGGTACTTGCCCCCGATGGGCACCGCCGGTTTGCTCCTGTCCCTTGTGAGGGGGTAGAGCCTTGTTCCCCTGCCTCCCCCGAGGACCACAGCTATGATGCGGTTCATCAGACCCTCCCGAGTTAGGGTGAGCACAATAGAACCACAACGCACCCCCCGGTCAATGGGGTCTCCCTGTCACCGGCACCCGGCCGTTATTCGGAACAGCGGCGGAATCCGGACCGCCGGACCAGTCGGTCTGAACGGAGGGATCAGCATGGAGGGGGCCGGCCAGGACTGCGAGGGCGATGATGAGCGATCATGCGTTGAACACGCCTGCCTCCAGGAAGGCGGTACGATCACGATAGCACTATCTGCCGAACCCAAGATACCCGAACCGATACCCGGGTGCAAGCCGGGAAGGGGAACCGATCCAGAGCAATCCCGAACTCACTGTTGAATTTTCTTCACATAATACTTGACAATATTTATGTTTTGCTTATTATTGTTTAAGAAATTAGGAGGTTATGTATGGATATTGGAAATGCCAGGTGCCCGGAGTGCGGAAAGGCCATGACCCCCGTGGCCTGCAGGTGCGACGACTGCGGCATTAGGATGGAGGGCAGATTCTCCGTCTCCATCCTGTCCCAGCTCTCACCTGAGGACCAGGCCCTGATCATCGCCTTCGTCCGAAGTTTCGGAAGCATCAAGAGGATACAGGAACTGCTGGATGTGAGCTATCCCACCGCAAGGGCCAGGCTTGAGGAACTGGTTGAACGGCTGGATTCCACCATGCAGGCTCCGGACAACCGCGAGAACATGGTGCTGGACAGGCTGAAAAGGGGAGATATTACTTTCAGACAGGCAATGGAGGAGCTGTGATTCCTGCAATGATACTGCTGCTGAGAATAGGCAGGGTACCTGTACCGCTGCCGTGGTTCATCATCTGGCTGCTGGCGCTGCCCTTCGCGATCCTGGGATTCCTGGCGGGGAACATAGGGCTGCTCTTTTCCCCCGGGAGCTACGCGATGCTGGCGGCGAGCCAGATGTGGAGGGTGGTACTGCTGATGATGTCCGTTCACGGCATGAAGGTCCATGTGGACACGGCCGACGAGCAAGTACTGCTTCAGTTCATCTGAGGAAAGGAGAACGAAATGAGGAACGAATCACAGAAGAAGATCCTGGAGATGCTGGCGGAGGACAGGATAACCGTCGAGGAAGCCACCGCACTGCTATCGAAGCTGGGAAGGTCCGAAGAACCCGAGGAAGCCGCCGGGGAGCCCGAGGAACCACAGACAAGGAAGAAGATGCCCAGGTACCTGAGGGTGATAGTGGACTCGGCCGACGGGGACAAGGTCAACGTCAGGATCCCTCTGAGCCTGATCAAGACCGGAATAAAGCTCTCGGCACTGGTCCCGGGCGACGCAGCCGACAGGATGAGCAGCCACGGTCTGGACCTCTCCCAGCTCTCCAGGCTGGACGGGGACGAACTCATACAGGCCCTTAACGACATGACCGTAGATGTCGAGAGCGCAGACGGCGACAACGTCAAGGTGTTCACCGAGTAGCACTCCCGGTGGTCGGTACTTCCCCGGGGACGATGGCGGCCCCGGGGCTATCCATCTTATATTCCGGTTCCACCGGGACCGGAGGTAGAAGTTGAAGATAGCACTGGCAGGCAAGCCCGGCTGCGGCAGGTCAACCCTTTTCAAGGCTCTTGCGGGCAGCCCCGATGCCGACACGACCAGGCCGCTGACGGTGGACGTCCCGGACGAAAGGCTCGATCTGCTCGAGGAGATACACGAACCCGAGAAGAAGACTCATGCAAGGGTGATCTTCACGGATGTTCCCTCGCCCGCCCTGGCCCCCCGGAACCTCGCACTGCTCAGGAACGCAGCCGTTCTCGCAGTTGTGCTTGACAACTACGCCCTGGGAGATGTGACCGGCGACTTCCTGGAGATAGATTCAGAGCTGGTCCTTGCCGACATGGCCCTCTGCGAGAAAAGGGTGGAGAGACTTGTGAAGGAGGGCTCCGGCAGTTCCAGGGAAGCTGGTCTGCTCAGGGAACTGCTCTCACGGATGGAGGAGAGCAGACCGCTCAGAGTGCTGGAGCTGGATCAGGACAGGAAGGATATCCTCTCACCCTACTCCCTGCTATCCCTGAAGCCGCTGCTGGTCATATCCAACAGGATGGGGAAGCCGGTCACTCAGGAGGAGGATCTGGCAGTGCTTGTCCGGGAGCATGGCGGAAGGCTCCTGGAGGCCGACGCCGGTTTCGAGATGGAGCTCGCGGAGATCGATGAGGATGAGAGGGGGCCCTTCCTCGAGTCCATGGGCTACCGGTCCGGCAGCCTATCCAGGATCATACGCGCCGCCTACGAGGCCCTGGACCTCATAGTCTTCTTCACGGTGGGCAGCGACGAGGTGAGGGCCTGGCCCGTCAGACGGGGGGCTACTGCGGTGGAGGCCGCCGGTGCGATCCACTCGGACATGGCCAGGGGGTTCATACGAGCGGTGGTCGTGCCCTGGGAGGTGTACAGTGCGACTCCTGACAGAAACCTGCTCAAGGAACGGGGCCAGCTGGGGGTTGAGGGGAAGGATTATGTGGTCTCCGACGGGGATGTCATCGAGATCAGGTTCAGCGTCTGAGCCTGGATTCCCGACCCAGCCTCCTGCCCAGGACGGTTGTCTTTCTCCATAGAACGACCAGCTGGCTTATCACCGCCGCGCCCAGCAGTATCACACACTCCCAGTAAAGCAGGAAGAAGGTGGCCATCAACCTGGCCATCGATCCATACACCACACCCCAGCCGAGATGGCTGACGGTCCAGATGTAGACCTCGGTGCCGATCCAGGTGAAGAAGGCGGCCAGTCCGGTGGCAAGGGCGGCCTGGCAGAAGCTCACCTTCTTGTTGGGAGCTGCCTTGTAGAGGGTGAAGAAAAGGAGCAGGGTAAAGGAGATACCCAGTATCTGGGCCAGGCTTCCGCCTGTGAGGCTTCCTATCAGCGGCCACTGTGAGACGATGTCGCCCACGGTGCTGTCTACCACCAGTTCGGCCATGGTCGAGAAGATCACGGCGGCGATAAAACAGACGCCCACCAGCAGCGCCAGGACGAAATCCCAGAGCTTGCCCAGGACGATGCTCCTGCCCTCGGGCACTTCGAATATCCTGTCCAGTGCGGTCCTGATCGTCCCGAAGAGCCTGCTGACGAGCCACAGCAGGAACACGAACCCGACGATGCCGGGTATTCCCGTTTTCCCCGACAGGATGGTCTCCTCGATCTCCATGCGCGTGGAGTCCGGTATGAGGGGATTGGCGGTGTCCAGCCATGAGGTGAGGCCCTGCTGAAGCTCCTGGTGCTCGCGGAAGGCCATGCCGCTCAGCGAGAAGATCAACAGCCCAAGGGGAAGGATGGTTATCAGCACGTTGAAGGCTATGGCGGCGGCTGAGAAGAAGACGCTGTCGTCGTTCCACTTGTTGTAGAGCCTCCGCCAGAAGAAGTACCTCATGAAGACCCATGTTCTCCTGGGGAACCTGAGCAGATATCGCCAGCGGAACCTTACGCTGTCCCAGCGTTCCCTTCCGCCTCCCGGAGGCGTCACTCTACGGTTACGCTCTTGGCCAGGTTCCTGGGCTTGTCCACGTCGCATCCCCTGGCCACAGCGATGTGATAGGCCAGCAGCTGCAGGGGGATCACGCTCAGGAGGGGTACCAGCATGTCGGCGGTCTCCGGGACCCTTATCACCCAGTCGGAGAGTGACTCTATATCGTCGTCACCCTCGGTGGCTATAGCGAGGACCCGCCCCTGCCTCGCCCGGACCTCCTCGATGTTGGAGAGCACCTTGTCGTAGGCCGCCCCCTTAACGGCGATGGCGGCGATGGGCATCATCTCGTCTATCAGGGCTATCGGACCGTGCTTCATCTCCGCCGCCGGGTATCCCTCGGCGTGGATGTACGATATCTCCTTGAGCTTCAGGGCGCCCTCCAGCGCCACCGGGTAGTTGACGCCCCTGCCGAGGTAGAGGAAATTCCTGGCATAGGTGAACTCCTTGGCTATCTCCGCTATGCCCCCGGAGTTCTCCAGTATCCTCTTCACCTTTCCGGGTATCGATATTATCTCGCTTGTCAGCTCCAGGCCCTTTTCGCGGTCCAGGACCATTCGTGCCCTTCCAAGGGCCAGGGATATCAGTACGAGTGCCATGACCTGGGATGTGAACGACTTGGTGGATGCCACACCTATCTCGGGTCCGGCATGTATGTAGACACCGGCGTCGGTCTCTCTGGCTATCGTGGAACCCACCACGTTTACGATTCCCAGTGTCCTGCAGTTCCTCTTACGAGCCAGTCTGAGCGCCGCCAGGGTATCGGCGGTCTCCCCGCTCTGGCTGATCACTATCATCACCGTGTCAGGAGTAAGAACCGGGTCGCGGTACCTGAACTCCGAGGCGTACTCGACCTCCACCGGTATCCTGGCCAGGGATTCCAGAAGGTACTTGCCTATCAGTCCCGCATGCCAGGATGTGCCGCATGCCGTGATCAGTATCCGTCCTATGGAACGCATGTCATCATCGGTCATCTGAAGGCCGCCCAGGTGGGCGGTCCCCTGCTCCAGGTCCAGTCTGCCCCGGAACGCGTTCCTGAGTGATTCGGGCTGGCTGTAGATCTCCTTCAGCATGAAGTGGGGATAGCCGTCCTTTTCGATGTCTGTGATGTCCCAGTCTACGTATTCCATCCGCTCCCTTATGAGGGATGGATGCCCGTTGTCGGAGAGAATGCCCTTCAGGTTGACCTCGATGACCTCCCCCTCCTCGAGGTAAATGACGTCCCGGGTGTGGGAGACTATGGCCGCGACGTCGCTGGCCACGAAATACTCCTCCTCGCCGATGCCGGCAACCAGAGGGCTTCCGTACCTGGCTGCCACCAGGGTGCCCGGCTCGTCCGCGGAGATGACAGCTATCCCGTAGGCGCCATGGACCCTCCTGAGAGCGTCCTTGACCGCCTGGAAGAGTCTCTTCCCCCTTGAGGCCTCCAGGCTGATAAGCTTGGGAAGCACCTCGGAATCGGTCTGGGATTCGAACTCCATTCCCTGTTCCGTCAGCTCCTGCCGAAGCACCTTGAAGTTCTCGATGATGCCGTTGTGCACGACTGCTATCCGCATACCGCTGTCGTAGTGGGGATGGGCGTTGACATATGAGGGTTCCCCGTGGGTTGCCCATCTCGTGTGGGCTATACCCACGCTCGACAGCGCAGCTTCTCCCTCGTCCAGCTTCTCGAGGTCGCTGACCCTGCCGGCACACTTCCTGATGAGAAGGTTCCCGCCGTACTGCAGCGCATACCCGGCGGAGTCGTAACCCCTGTACTCCAGTCTCCTGAGCCCGGCAAGGAGAATCTCCCTCGCGGGTCTTCTGCCCACGTACCCTACTATTCCACACATATGTCGTTCACCGCTTCCATGAACACTCCGTATTCACTCTCGATGCGTTCGCCGACGAGGTCCTCCGCTATGAACCTTACCACCGGCTCGGTGCCCGAGGGCCTGATATGGGTCCATCCACCCGATCTCCTGTACCACAGACCGTCCCTGGTATCATCCGGCTCTCCGAGCCTCGACACAAGTCCTTCGCCCAGCCTGCGGAAATCCCCCCCGATGGAGACCTTTCTCTTCATCATACTGTAATCCGGGAAACCGTCGGCCCAGGAGCCTATCGAAACGGAAGCGCCGCTCCTGAGCATGGAAACGGCGTAGGCCATTGCGATCCCGCTGTCCCTGCCGGGGTGGAAGTTCCGGTCTATCACGCCGCCGTTCCCCTCCCCGCCGATGGTGGATCCCCTCAGCTCCATCTCCTCGACCACGTTTACCTCGCCCACGGGACTTCTGTAAAGACTGCACCCGTGCCTGGCCGCGGCATCTTCGGCCAGCATCGACGTGGAGAGGTTGACAACCGCCGGTCCCGGTCTGAACGCGAGCACGTGGTCGATGGCCAGCGCCACCGTGTAGTCCTCCCCTATTATCCTTCCTCTGCCGTCCACCATGGCCAGACGGTCACCGTCCGGGTCGAAGGCGAAGCCGAGGTCGGCGCCGCTGTCGACTACGGCGGATGACAGGTCCTGAAGGCTCTCCACCGTAGGCTCGGCCTGCCTCGGAAAGTCTCCGTCCGGCCCCATGGAGGCATTGATCACCGTGTACTCAACGTTCATGGCCTCCATCAGCATCGGTGCGAAGAAGGCGGCGGTACCTCCGGTGACGTCGAGCACCACCCTCAGCTGTCTTCCCCGGACCGCTACCCCCGGAAGGGACAGGATGCGGTCGACGTGCCTCTCCATGGCCCCGGAGACAGCGCCGGGCCTGCCCGCGCCCCTGTAGTCCCTGTGGTCCCGATGACCTTTGAGCAGGTCCATGAACCTCGCCCTGGCGGATGCCCTGAGGAAAACGCCGTCGGGACCGATCAGCTTGAGTGCGTTCCATTCGCCGGGATTGTGGCTGGAGGTGATTGCTATCCCGCCGCTGACGCCGTCTGCCATGGCCTCAAGCTGCACCGTGGGAGTAGGCACGACCCCCAGGTCGAGGGGATCGCATCCCGCCGACATGAGACCGGCGAAGACCGCTGACTGGACCGCCGGACCCGTTATCCTGGTATCGCGGCCCACCACGACGGGTCCTCCTCCGCAGAGCGCTCCGAAGGCGGAGGCGAAATCCAGGGCGCTGGATACGGTCAGGCTGCGTCCGAACACGCCCCTGATGCCGGAGCCGCTGATGATCGGTTTCATAGGACTTTCCCGGAAATCTGGATGGAGCCGGCGAACGGGATCGAACCGTTGACCTGCGCATTACGAATGCGCTGCTCTACCAGCTGAGCTACGCCGGCTCCGAAGTCATGGATACTATCGAAAATCCGCATGGTCGTCAATGATTCTCAGAAGAGGGACTCCTGGCCCCCGAAGAGGCTGACCGGGAACGTGATGCAGAACTGGGAACTTCCCAGATCCGCCTCGGCTGCCGGGTAGACAGAGGACTCGTTGCCGTCTATGATGGCGTTGTCGGTCTTGAAATCTGCGAAGGAACGCCTGTACTCCAGTCTGCCGGAAAGGGGTCCGGCCAGGATCACCTCCGCTCCAAAGGCCAGTGTGAAACCGGCCGAGGTACCTTCCACCTCGACGTACTCCCCGAAATCGTCGGTGCCGTTGTAGCTTCCCGAAATGTAAGTCCCTCCGGCTCCGGCGAAGACATGGAAACTCCTGAGGAGTTCGTACTCCACCAGAGGCATCACGGATATCAGCCATGCACTGATCTCCCCGTCCCAGCCCGTGGGGGAGGAATCCTTCCAGAAGTACTCGCCGCATATCCTGAAATCCAGGATCCCCGGAGCGTCAACGTCCAGCGCCAATCCCGCTGAGGTGCCAGGGGTCAGGAACCGGTCCTCGTAGGAGGTATCCAGGGGAGACAGGTTGGATATCATGGGTCCCGCGCTGACCTCGATGCCATCGACAGCGGAGACCACGGTGGACACGGCCAGAAGGAGAAGAAGCGGGAACGAACGGACGACCGCTGTCATTCCTCCCCCCTCCCGAACCGTTTCGAGATGTGTTCCAGGAGTCCGCCGTCCTCCAGTATCTCAAGCATCTCACCTGGAAGGGGAGGAAAGGCGAACTTCCTGTCCCCCACCGTTACCTCCCCCGCTGCGGGATCGACGGACACCTCATCGCCTTCACTGTAGTGCTCCACCGCCTCGGGGCTGGTCACGAGAAGCAGACCCTGGTTGATGGCGCTCCTGTAGAATATCCTTGCGAAGGATCTGGCTATCACGGCCCTTATGCCGGCGTGCCTGAGCCCGAGGGAGGGCTGCTCTCTGCTGGAGCCGCAGCCGAAGTTATCGCCGGTGATTATTATGTCCCCGGGCTGGACGCGGCCAGAGAAGGTCGGGTCCAGGTCCTCCAGCAGGTGCTCCATTATCTCGGGTCCGGTGGAGCAGGTGTAGGTGTACTTCCCCGGGAAGAGGAGATCGGTGTTGATGTCATCCTGCGGGTAATGGAACACTGTCATTTCGCAACCTCCCTGGGATCGGTGATCCTGCCTGTCAGGGCCGAGGCCGCGGCGGTTTCCGGGCTGGCCAGGTATATCTCGGCATCCTTCTCCCCCATGCGGCCCCTGAAATTCCTGTTCGCCGTGGACAGACACTTCTCGCCGGGCGCAAGCACTCCCTGGTGGGCGCCCAGGCAGGGACCGCAACCCGGCGGGAGCATCACGGCCCCGGCGCTGACGAGTTCCGCTATTATCCCCTGCCGGTCGGCTTTCAGGAACTCATTTCTCGATGCCGGTCCGACTATGAGCCTTACTCCACTGGCGATGGTGTGTCCCCTGAGTATGTCGGCGGCGGCCTTCAGGTCCTCGAGCCTTCCGTTGGTGCATGTGCCCAGGAAGACCTGGTCGATCCCGATACCCTTCAGATCGGCGACCGGCACGACGTTGTCAACCTTGTGAGGTTTGGCAACCACCGGGACGACGTCCGAGAGATCGTACTCCATCGTCCTCTCGTAGATGGCGTCGTGATCGCTCCAGACGGCGCCGGTGATGGGAATGTCAAGGTTCCTGAAGTACTCGCCTGTCCTGATGTTGGATGGGAATGCCGCTATCTTGGCCCCCATTTCTATGCCCATGTTTGCCATGGTCATCCTGTCGGACATCCTGAGCCCTCCCACAGCGGGACCGTTGAACTCGACAGCCTTGTAGTTCGCACCTCCCGAGCCCACATCGCCTATGATGGTAAGGATGAGGTCCTTGGCGGACACTCCTCCCGCAAATGCGCCGGTCAGCTCGATGTTGATGGTGGCGGGGACCCTCAGCCAGGTCCTTCCAGTGATCCAGAGACCGGCCGCCTCCGTCCTGTCGATCCCTGTGGCGAAAGCGTTGAAGGCCCCATAGGTGCAGGTATGGCTGTCGCTTCCCAGCACTATGGAACCCGGAAGGACCAGCCCCATCTCCGGCATTACCTGGTGACAGACACCAACGCCTACGTCGAAGAAGTTGCTTATTCCCTGTTCCCTCACGAACTTCCTTACCTGCCGGTGCCCGGCGGCGTTCCTGCTCGTTGCGGCAGGGACGACATGGTCCAGCACGATGGCGATCCTGTCCGGATATCTGACCTTGCCACCCGGTACCGTCGATTCGAATTTGTCGATAATGGCGGCACTGTTGTCGTGGGTCAGGACGAAATCGGGTTCGACGAAGACGATCTCACCCTCGCTCACCTTCTTACCAGTGGCCCTGCCAAGGACCTTCATGGCAAAAGTCTCGCTCATCGGAGCTTCCCTTCCAGTCGGCGTTCCTGCCGTAGAGATACATCCACTATAGTATCAATTATACAATCGGTTCCGGTCCGGGGAACAACTCTTGACCGAAGAGGCCGGAACTGCATGCAGATCGGAGTACCATGAGGACCGTGGAGGGAAGGGACAGTATTCGGGAACTCTGCGCAGACCTTCTGGAGGACGAATCGAACATGTCCGGAGCCTGGTGCGAGCTGGCATCGTGGCCCGGAAACCTGGAGGAGACAGCAGCAGCGGTCGGTCGATGCGCTTCCGAGGGACTGGGCGTCACGGTATCCGGAGGACTTACCGGCATTGCAGCTGGAGCCCTGCCGGAGGGCGGCGCCGTTATATCCACCTCTATGCTCAGGGATATCGAGATGCTGGACCGGCAAAGGGTAAGGGTCGGAGCGGGCGTCACCCTGGAACAGCTGAGGTCGTTCCTCAAGGAGGGCACAGGAGGGCTCTTCTATCCTCCGGACCCCACCGAGGAGACGGCATCCATCGGAGGTACGGCAGCCACCGACGCATCGGGGTCGGACAGCTTCCTGTACGGCTCCACCAGGGCCTGGGTCGATGGTATCAGTGTCGTGCTGGCCGACGGTTCGGTCCTGGAACTGAGGAGAGGTGAGCACCTCTTCGAAGGACTTGCGCTCCGCCATGCGCAGCTCGGTCTCCTCAACCTGCCGGTACTGGGAAGGCCGCAGCCGCCCAAGAACGCCGCCGGCTACCATATGAGACCGGACATGGACCTGGTGGACCTCTTCATAGGATCCGAGGGCACACTGGGCCTGATAGCCGAAGCTGAGCTGCTCCTGGCAGCCGAACCGGCCCATGTAATCGACCTGGCCGTATTCCCGGCGGAACCCTCCGTCTTCTGGGAGCTCTACCTGCGACTGCTGCACCACGGACCGCAGCTTCGTCTCAGGGCTCTTGAGATGATGGACCGGGGGTGCATCCGTTTTCTTCGCCGGCATCCGGGCGAGCTGCCTCCGCCCCCGGAAGACGCGGAGTTCGTGCTCCTGCTTCGGGCGGAGGCCGGAAACGAAGACGCCATGGAGGAGTCCCTGATGCTGCTGGAGGGAATGATCGGGGACTGCGGTGTTGACCCGGAGGGCGTATGGGGAGGCTTCGAGGCCTCCGAACACAGGAAGATGAAAGAATTCCGCCATTCGCTGCCTGAGTCGGTCAACCACCGCATAGCCTTACTGAGGAGGGAATTCCCGGGAATGCACAAGTTCGGCTCCGACGGTGCGGTGCCGCCGGACAGGCTGGAGGAATACTACCGCACATGCTGCGGTATCCTCGAGGACCTCGAACTCCCCTTCCTGGTCTTCGGACACGCCGGCCAGGGACACATCCATGCCAATGCCATACCGGAGGACCCGGAGGGTCTCCCGAGGGCGGAGGAAGCCATGAGAGCGATAGCGGAGGCGGCCGTGGACATGGGAGGGACCATCTCGGCGGAACACGGTCTCGGAAGGCTGAAGCTGCCCTATCTGGACCTGATGTACACGGAGGATGAGATAAGGTGCATGGAACGAATCAGGAGGAGCCTGGACCCTTGCAGGCTGTTCGCAAGGGCAATGGACTTCTCCGCAGGTGGCGGAGCGGCCCCGGGCTGAGGCTCATGACTCCCTGACGTGCTCCAGTCCGATCCTGACGAGGTCCTCCACGTGATCGTCATCGAGACTGTAGAAGACGTGCCTTCCCTCTCTCCTGCTCCTGACGAGCCTGGCCGTGCGAAGTGAACGCAGCTGGTGGGAGACCGCCGACATGCTGACCCCGGACCCATCGCTGAGATCGCATACACATGTCTCCCCCCGAAGGAGTGCCATCAGGAGCCCCAGCCTCGTGGGATCCGCCATCTGGTGGAAGAGTTCGGCGAGTCCTGCGAGTTCGTCCTCCGTCACCATTCTATTCCGTCACCATTCTATTCCGTCACCATTCTATTCCGTCACCATTCTGTTCTTCTTCCGCTTCGTAACCGGCTTCCCTTACGGCTTCCAGTGCATCCTCAAGCCTTCCCCTGCCGCTGTCCGCAAGGGATATCTCCGCCATTCCCTCGACGGCGGAAACCCTCACCACCTCGATGCCGGGAACCGTCGCGAGTGCCGCCCTGATCCTGCGTTCGCAGCCGGAGCAGGTCATTCCGCTTATCCTTATCCTTGCTCTCATGCTCATCCTGCCTGCACCTCCCCTCAGCTTCCCATGGATCCCGGAAAGGAATCTCCTGATGTCTTTGAGGGCGAACCATAAGATACCGGCCGCAACAACCGCAGATGCAGCGGCTGCCGGTACTCCCTCCGCCCCGCCTGCACCGTGGCTGCTGTGCGCCGAGGTCGCGGCCGAGGGCAGCTGAATCGAGTTAAGGAGAAGTCCGACGGCCAGGCTGACGATCACCACGGTTAGCACGTAGATGAGGAAAACCCTGGAGCCGAGGGTCTTCCTCACGGCGCCCATGGTCGCGGCGTTGGTGGCGGGACCCGCCATCAGGAAGACCAGCGAGCTGCCCACGGGGAATCCGGCGTAGACCAGCCCGGCGGCTATGGGCACGGATGCGACCGAGCATACGTACAGAGGGATGCCGAGGACCAGCGCGGCAAGGAGGCCCGCCGGCCCCCTGAGGATCGGATCGCCGGCCAGCTGTCCCGGCTCGAGGATCATGGTCATCAGTGCCGATACCATGATACCCGCCGCAACCCAGCCGTATATATCCCTGAAGATAGTGCGGACGGAGTAGTCCCACATCCTCGAGAGGAAATGACCCTCATCCCGCTCCGCGCATCCTGCGGGGCCCGCATCGGTCTCCGCCGGCCTGCCGAACCTGTCGGCAAGTGTACCTCCGATCACGCCTGCAGCGAAGGCGGCCACCACCTTGGCCAGAGCCACGGGGAGACCCAGTAGTCCCCATGTCACCGCTACGGAGTCCACGCCGGTCTGGGGCGTGCTTATGAGGAATGATGTCACCGCTCCCCGCGATGCTCCGTCCCTCTTCAGCGACATGGCCGCCGGCAGGACACCGCAGGAGCACAGGGGCAGAGGAACTCCGATCAGGGATGCCTTGATGCTGCTCACAGGACCAGGCCGTCCCAGGTGGCCGGTTATCCTGTCCCTGCGTACCGTTACATGAAGGATACCGGCCACGAGGAGTCCGAGCAGCAGGGACGGGGACAGGGCCTCAGTGGTGCTCCGGAGTTCGAATAGGAATTCCAGTTCGGGTCACCTTTCATAATTGAATATTTGAGCAATTACTCAACTATTATATGCACCGAAAACGGGAAGTCAAGTCCCCGCGGTACAGCCGGTACTTACCTGTGAATACCCCGTACAAGTGCGTAATCGTCTATTATGGACACGCCCCTGCGATGGTCCCTGGACCTGCTCTCCTCGACGGACCTCGCCAGGTCTTCCCTCATCGAACTCCTGAGTTCCTCCAGCCGGGAGCGGGAGTAGCCGGAGTACCGGCTTCCCATGACGGATTCGGAGAGCTGCCTGTCCATTTCAGTCGCCGAAGGTGAGTCCATGGTCTCCAGCGCGAACAGGTCCGCGTGAAAACGGTACGTGCGTACGGCGGCCAGCCTGTGCTCCTCGGTCAGGAAGTTCCTGCCGAGTCCGGGGATCTGGTCCTCGGTGTAGTGGCTGCGGGTCTCCTCCACATCAAGCCTGTCCAGGGCATCCAGCATGAGCTGGACGGTCTCGGCCCTGACAATCCCGGCATCCGGCGGCTTCCAGTGCACCGCCCTGTTCCTCTCCCTGTACTTGGCGTCGTTCCTCAGGACTGCGAACATGTTGTCGGAAAGGACCCATCCGGGAATTATCTGGTTCCACGCCGGGGGCACGCCGTCGATCCTCCGGAAGGGCTCACAGATCAGGGAGAAGGGGAACTCCACCCTCTGGGGCAGAGTTGTGACGCCTGTTGCTATGATGGAGTACGGAGCCCTGTGGAAATCGGCCGGGAACTTCACCGAGCAGGCCAGGCCGAAGAACATTCCCTCGCCGGGTCTTATCTCCTGGTCGGGTAGCCTGGAGGTATGGTTGCTTCCAACGTTCGCACCGTACCCGATGTTCCCCCTGCCCTCCGGCCATCTGGCCGCTATCAGAAGGGCCTGGTGGTGACAGGCGGTGAACGGGCCTGCGAGGGATGAGGTTATCTCCCCCTCCCCGAGGACTGAATTCGGGCCGAGGTACGAAGCAGTCAGCTTGCCGTGCTTCTCCACCATGGATGCCTCGTCCACCACGGATCCGTCGACGAACGCCATGGAATCCACCGTGCACGACCACCTGAGTATGGAATCCCTCACAAGCGCGCCGTCCCTTACCGACGAACCGGCCATGAGGGTGCTGTTCCTCACGGCGCGGGCGTTGTCCACCGCGGCTCCAGGGCCCACCAGGGTGTTCTCTACCACGGAAGTGTCCTTGATGCTGCATCCCGATCCAAGTACGCCGCCGTCCATCCCTCTGAGAAGGTCCGCCAGGTCCAGGGCCGTTGACCGGTAGACTTCCAGGAGGGATCGTCTGGTTTCACCCCCGGAGAGCAGGCTGGCAGTCTCCATGTCCAGGAGGGGTGATGAGGGCACGTTCCGCTCTCCGGTCTCAACTCCGAGCTCAAGTTCCCGGAGCGAACCGAAGAGCGAACCCCCTGCGCATCCTATTCGACCGCACCTCTCGACCGTGACGCACTCCTCCAGGACCATTCCGCTCAGAATGCCGGTATCGATCACTCGGCATCCGGGGCCCACTACCACATCCTCCAGCCCCGATCCGCGCAGCATCGGCAGACGGGCACTGCCATCGAGGACCGCCGGTTCCAGAGTGAGGCGGACCCGGCCGAAGAACCTGCAATCCGTCACAGCCCCCAGGTCCGAACCGGGCGAGACGAATACACCCGACCAGTCGTCGCACCTGCAGCCCCTGGTCTCCAGGAATGATGCCTGTTCTTCCGTAAGTGGCATCCAGTCATCCCGTTCGGAATATCTGGACGGGATCTCCCTCACGGCCTGCTCCAGGGCCTTCGCCAGCTTTTCCCTGAACTCCTCAGCCGTCATGCCGTTCCGTTCCGTCGATCCCTGCAAGAACAGCCGAGATGAATTCCCAGAACTTCCGCAGCGAGGATATGCTGACCTTCTCACCCGGTACGTGCACGTCCCTTATGTCGGGACCGATGGAGATCATCTCCATGCCTCCGACTCTGTCCCCAATGATACCGCACTCCAGCCCTGCGTGTATGCTCAGGACCTCGGGCTCCCTGCCGAACAGGCCGGTGTATATAGACTTCATCCGTTCGAGCAGACGGGAACCGGTGTCCGGCATCCATCCCGGGTATTCACCGCCCTTTTCGGCCGAGAAGCCGGCAAGTCGGGCAGCTGCATGTATCCTCTCCCCCAGCGCGTTCCTGGCGCTGGACAGGGGACTCCTGACGCTGAGCTGAACCGCCAGGTCCTCCCCATCCATGGAGAGCACGGCCAGATTGACCGATGTCTCAACGAGACCCGGAATGGATCCGCTCATCTTCTCGACGCCGTGGGGAAGCGAAAGCAGCAGGTCCGTCACCCTGCGGATCTGTTCCGGGGCCATAACCGGCGCATCCGATGCCTCCCCGCCGAGTTCCACTCTTATGGAATCCTCTATTCCGGAGTACTCGAGACGCAGTTCCTTCTCCAGCCGAAG
Source organism: Candidatus Aegiribacteria sp. MLS_C (assembly GCA_002030045.1). GTDB lineage: Bacteria > Fermentibacterota > Fermentibacteria > Fermentibacterales > JCC-6 > Aegiribacteria. Next base: position 117,837 of record LQBI01000013.1, read on the forward strand.
GACCTCTTCCCCGAGACGTCCCCCGTCATCCTCAGGCACCGCTACCATGCATCCGGCCTCCCTGGGTATCGCGTTCCTCTTGCTCCCTCCCCACAGGTATCCGGCCTGGATTCCAGCCCCGCAGTTAATGCGGCCGAGAGCGCGGGCAAGGAACCTGATGGCATTCCCCCTGTTCCCGTCTATCTCGATCCCCGAGTGGCCGCCCCGTAGACCGCGGACTGAGAGCGGCACGCAGGACCTGCCTTTCGTGAGGGGTATCCTGGTTCTCAATACGTGGTCGGCTCCGCCGGCGCATCCGATGGTGAAGACGTCCAGGTCCTCGGAATCGAGGTTGATCATCCTCCTGGCGGTAATCCACCCGGGATCGAGGCTGGAGGCTCCCGTCAGTCCCCTTTCCTCGTCGGTGGTGAAAATGCACTCAAGTGGCGGGTGCGGAAGTTCCTCGGAATCGAGTATCGCCAGCATGACTGCGACTCCGATCCCGTTGTCGGCGCCCAGCGTGGTGTCCGGCGATGTCACCCAGTCACCGTCTATCACCGGTCTGATGGGGTCCCGGTGGAAGTCGTGGCTGCTGGAACCCGTCTTCTCCGGTACCATGTCAAGATGAGCCTGGAGTGCCAGAGGAGGATTCCCGACCCTTCCGGGACCCCTGGCCGGCTTTCGGATGAGCACGTTGTCCGCACCGTCCCTGAGGAACTCCAGTCCCCTGGACTCGGCAAAGGCCTGGACGTGGTCGGCCGCCCTGCCCTCGTCGCCCGAGGGTCTTGGAATGGCGCACAGTTCCTCGAAACGGACCCAGACCTCCCTGGGTTCAAGATCGCCGATCCTCATTCTTCGGACCTCCCTCCAACCTTTCCCCGGATCACCGGTGGAACCATCGGCCGCCGAAGAAGTAGCCGAAGAACACCGCCCCGGTATCTATCGACGGTCCACCCGCCAGCACTTCGTCTACGTCGATGCCGTTAACCTCCAGGAGTTCCCTGTCCCTGCGGAACATGTTGTTCCCGTCCTCCCTGTCGAATTCAGGATGGAACTGGAATCCCATGAGCCTCCTGCTCCCGTCGACGAAGGCCTGGATCCGTGTATGTCCGTTGGATGCCACGATCTCCGCTCCCGCCGGAACAGCTTCGACCCGGTCGAAATGGGACTGGAGCACCCTCACCCTGCCGGAGGCCCCGGGTATCTTCAGACCGCTCCCCATCATGTCCACATCCATCCATCCGGCTTCAATACCCTCAGGACACCTTCCCACCGCCTCCGGACCCAGCAGGGCACGACACAGGAGCTGATGGCCGTAGCATACTCCTACCTGGGGGATTCCCAGCCCGACGCATTCCTCCACTATTCCAGCCGCCTCCGGCACGAAGTCCGCGTCGACGCAGATGGAGAGGCTGGAGCCGGTGTGCATCACATGGGAGAAACTCGAAGCGGAAGGGATCCCGTCCCCGGAGAACACGCTGGAAACAATAGCTTCGGACCCGCTCGGGACGTATTTCGAGAAGAGAGGTCCCTCGGACCTGTCCACGGAATAATCCAGTATCAGGACTCTGGGAAATCCACCGGGAAAAACGGCCATCATCCCTCCGGCTCGACAAGGGTTATCGTGTAGCCTATGTCCACTGTGTGCCTAAGCATCGCGCTTACACCGCAGTACCTCTCACTGGAGAGAAACACGGCCCTTTCTATCCTGTCCCTGGGCAGGTCCCGGCCGGTGAAGATGAACTCCACCTCCAGCTCGCTGAAGACCTTGGGATGCTCCTCGGTGTACTCCCCCCTGGCTTCGACGGTCAGGCTGTAACCCTCGACCTTCATCTTCCGCAGGATGGACACCACGTCCATCCCGGTGCAGCACGCCAGTGCGGTGAGCAGCAGGTTCTTGGGTCTGGGTCCCCGGTCGGCACCTCCGAACTCGGGGGTTCCGTCTATGGTCAACCGGTGACCGTCCTGCAGCACCGAGAACTCGAGACCCTGTTTCCAGTCAGCCTTTACGGAAGGCATGGGCAACTCCTGTCATCATCATGGAGGAAGACTCCGGCATGGTGGTGATTCCCTGGCAGGAACGTCCGATCTGTCCTCAAGCAGGGATCCGTCGAGAAGGGGCCGTCAGGGGAAACTGCTGAGACCCATGAAGGTGGAGATCCTCCAGTCGTCCCTGACCTTGACCAGCTCGGCCTGGAATGGGAGTTCGACTCCCGACGAAGTGATGAAGGTGAGGGGAACACTTATCCTGTCCCCGTTTACGGTGTACTCACCTATCTCCATCCTGTATATGGAATAGCGAGCCTTCATCACCGGAAGCTCCACCGTGGACGTCAGGTATTCCATCGGCGACCAGTCCTCCACCTCGTCGGCGGTGGCAGTATATCCTGCGCCGGTCAGCCTGGACATCACCGCCTCCGGGTCGTCGTCGAGGTTCTGCTTGAGTATATTCAGCATGATGTCTATACTTTCGAGACCCTCCTCGGAGATGAGCTGCGAGACCATGTAACCGTCACCGGTCCTCAGAGCTTCGAAGAACGCCGTGACGACGGCACCGGGCTGTCCCGGGACCTGGACTTCCTCCTCGTCCATGACAGGGGAGTCCGCAGTACCTTCCTCCGACTCCCCCCCGGGGTTCTCCGAGGACGGAACGGTTTCCTCTTCGGTGACCTGGAGCGAATCCTGCGGCTGAACGGCTTCCTCTTCGGTCTGAGCGCCTGCCGCGGTCACCAGGAGAAACACCGTCAGGACCGCAAACGCTTTATTTTTCAAGGTCACTCTCCTAGGATGCAGGTAATGGCCTCTTCATGTACTCCATAATAGTATATAAACTCACCGGGGGCAAATACACCCCGTTTCTCCTGCGTCCGCGTGCCTGAGCCCTTTCCGTGACTATATAGGACCGCTGGATCTTCTTTGTTCCACTCCCCAGGTTCTGAGAGTGGCCATGAGCGTTGCCAGGGACTGCTCGAGCCCTTCCTCCGCGACCCATTCCCTCCTTGAATGGAAGAGTTCACCTCCGGTGGGAAGGTTGACGGTGGGGACCCCCATGAACGAGAGCCGGGAACCGTCGGTCCCACCCCTTATGGCGGTCTCCTGGGGCCGGATGCCAGCCTCCATGGTCCCTCTCATGGCGTACTCGACCGCCCTGGGATCCTTCTTCAGGACCTCCGCCGGATTGCTGTACTGCCGGGATGTCTTCAGATCGATGCCCGCCACCGGATAGCGCAGCACCATGAATTCACGCAGGGCATCCAGGTATTCCAGCCTCCTCTTCATACCCTCCTCGGTGAAATCCCTTAGAATGAGTCTCAGCGCGGCTTCGCCCGTGGTTCCCGAGATGCTCATGGGATAGGTATAGCCTTCCGTTCCCTGGCTGTTCTCCGGCATCTCCTCGTGCATGAGCGTCGAGACCAGGTCCGAAGCTATCCTGACAGCGTTGACCATCTGGCCCTTCGCACTGCCGGGATGAACCTCCCTGCCCTTTATGGCGAACACCGCCGAACACGCGTTGAAGGTCTGTGTATCGACCTTCCCCACAGGACCCCCGTCAACGGTATACGCCAGTTCGGCGCCGAACTTCGAAGTATCAAAACCGTCCATTCCCCGACCGATCTCCTCGTCGGTGGTGAATGCGACCCGCACCGGAGGCCTGGGTATCCCAGGATCCTCCATGAGTATCCGGCACGCCTCCATTATCACGGCTACACCGGCCTTGTCGTCGGCTCCCAGCAGCGTGGTCCCGTCGGAGGTTATTATCGTACCCCCGACGTAGTCGCTCATCCGCTCGGTATCCGAGGGATCGATGACCGTCCCTCCCTCGAGCACGATGGGACCTCCGTCCCAGTTCCTGTGGACCCTGGGGCTCACCCCCCGCCCCGGCGCTTCCGGCGATGTGTCCACGTGGGCCAGCAGTCCTACCACGGTTTCGCCGGAACCCCCGCCAGGCAGGCCGGCGTACAGTGTTCCCGCCGGATCGAGTTCCACTCCCTCCATGCCCATGCCGATCAGCTCGTCCCTGAGCATCATGAGGAAATCCATCTGTACGGCGGTGCTGGGACTGGTATCGGAGGAGCCGTCGGAGGCTGTGTCTATCCCGGCGTACCTGATGAACCTCAGCGCAAGTTCCGACAGTTCCGTTTTCTCATGCTCGGGCATCACATCTCCTTTTCAGTGCTTGTAGGCTTTGTATATATATCCTAAGTGCAGTGCGGGAAAGCTACCGGTACAATGATCCGGACCGCAGGACCGGTGAAGGAAGGTGATGATTGGCGTCTTTCAGGGGTAGGAGCATAGTGTCAATCAGGGACATGTCACTGGAGGACCTGGACATGATAGTCAGGACCACCGAGGCGGTGAAGGGCGGGAAGTACTCGGGTTTCCTGAGAGGAAAGACCGTCGCCACGCTCTTCTTCGAACCCTCTACCAGGACCAGGTTGTCCTTCGAGTCGGCCGTATGCAAGGGAGGGGGGTCGGTCTTTGGAATAGCGGACCCTGCTGCCTCGTCACAGAGCAAGGGGGAAACCTTCGCGGATTCCATCAGGACCGTCTCCGGCTACTGCGATGTCATGGTTATTCGGCATCCTGTGGAAGGGGCGGCCAGAATGGCGTCGGAACTATGCAGCATTCCGGTCATCAACGCCGGGGACGGGGCCAACCAGCACCCTACGCAGACCTTCCTCGACCTCTTCACGATCAAGGAGCAGCTGGGAAGGCTAAGCGGTCTCAGGGTGGGAATGATGGGGGACCTGAAATACGGCCGCACGGTCCATTCCCTCACCCACGCCCTCTCCATGTTCGGCAACGAACTCACGTTCATCTCCCCTCCGACACTGAAGATGCCGGACCACATACTGGCCGAGCTTCAGGGAACGGGGCTCTCCTTCAGGACCGTGGACAACCTCGAGGACGCAGCGGGAGCAGGTCTGGACATACTGTACGTTACAAGGATACAGAAGGAGAGGTTCGGCGACCCGCAGGAGTACGGGAAGGTGGCCGGGACCTACAGGATCGACAGGGATACCGTCCGCATGCTCGGAGAGGATATCCGTATCATGCACCCGCTGCCCAGGGTGGACGAGATCGACGAGCAGGTGGACGCCACTCCCAACGCGATCTACTTCGTCCAGGCCCATAACGGGATACCTACCAGGCAGGCCCTCCTGGGGCTGGTCACCGGAGGAATTGAGTGATGGACAGGGCGTACAAGGTCTATTCGATAGAGAACGGCACGGTGATCGACCATATCCCCACTCCGCTGGCCCTCAAGGTGATACGCATACTGGGACTGGAGAACGAGGGCATAATGACAATAGGGATAGGTTTCCGTTCGGACAAGCAGCCCGGGGGCAAAGACATAGTCAAGGTCGAGAACAGGGAACTCTCCCATGATGAGACCAACAAGATCGCCCTCATAGCACCCGACGCCACCATCAACATCATAAAGAACGGCAGGGTGGCCGAGAAGCGTCAGATCAAGCTGCCAGAGGAGGTCAGGGAGATCATGTCGTGCCCCAACCCCAACTGCGCCACCAATGTCCTCGGGGCCAGCACGCACTTCCTTCTCGAGAAGGGTGACAGAATCATCTACAGGTGCAGGTACTGCGAAAGGGCCACCGAGGTCAACGCGGACCTTCTGACATCCAGGTAGGCCGGGAAGGAAGTCTCAGCGCCTTCTCAGGTATCTGTCCCTCTCGCTGAATATGCACCCGCAGTATGGCTGCCGGTACATTCCGGCTTCCCTTGAGAGCCTGACCGATTCCCGGTAAAGGGGGGTGTAATCCCTGAAGATGAACTCAACACCCCATTTGTCCCGGGCGTTCTCGCCGGCCCTGATTATTCTGGACAGGTCCTGATAGGGCGAAACGGTGAGTGTCGTGGAGAAACTGCCGATGCCCATCCCCGAGGCCATGCGGGCTGTAGCCTCGAGCCGGTCGGAGAAGCAGGCGCTGCATCTGTCCGCTGAACCCAGCAGGAGTCTCAGGTTCTCCTCCAGCGGGTACTCTCCATCCACCTCCAGAGGTATGCCCATGTCCGAAGCGTACCTGGTGAGTGTCTCCAGCCTTCTCTCCCTTTCCTTCCAGGGATGTATGTTGGGATTGTAGAAATACGCGGTGACGTCGAAACCCTCCCGGGTGAGTTCCCTGTGGACAACGGTGATGCAGGGACCGCAGCATGCATGCAGCAGGAGAGGTTTCCCGGCGGTCACAGCGACAGTTTCCCCTGTCCTGCATGGTGAAGACCCAGGTGCCTGCATGCCTTCTCGGTGGCCACCCTTCCCCTGCTCGTCCTGTTGAGGAATCCCGAGATGAGAAGGAAGGGCTCCACCACGTCTATGAGAGTGTCCTGCTCCTCGTTCAGCGTGGCGGCAAGCGCCGCCACACCCACGGGTCCGCCGGAGTACTGCGTGATTATCACGCTCAGGTACTTCCTGTCCAGTCCGTCGAGGCCCGCCTCGTCCACTCCGTGAATGTCCATGGCTTCCACGGCCAGGCTTTCCGTTACGGCGCCGGCCCCCTCCACCTGCGCGAAATCCCTCACCCTCTTGAGGAGACGGTTGCATATCCTCGGAGTGCCCCTGGACCGGAGGGCTATGGTCTCCGCCCCTCCCTCGGTTATGTCCAGCCTGAGTATCCTGGAAGACCTCCTTATGATCTCGGCCAGCTCGGAGGTGGAGTAGAAGGACATGTGCATGGAGAGACCGAACCTGTTCCGAAGGGGGCCGGTTATAAGCCCGGCCCTGGTGGTAGCGCCCACCACCGTGAACTCGGACAGCTCCAGCCTTACGGTCCTCGCGTGGGGTCCGGGATCGAGGATTATGTCTATCTGGAAATCCTCCATCGCCGGGTAAAGGTACTCCTCCACAACCCTGGGAAGGCGGTGTATCTCGTCGATGAACAGCACGTCGCCCCTCTGGAGGTTGGTCAGGATGCCCACAAGGTCCGCCGCACGCTCCAGGGCCGGTCCCGACGTGCACACCAGCCCGGCGCCCATCTCGTTGGAAACTATGTGCGCCAGGGTGGTCTTGCCGAGCCCGGGAGGCCCGTGGAACAGGACATGGTCCAGGGGCTCGCCCCTTCCCAGGGCCGCCTTGATGGCTATGGCCAGCTTCTGTACCGCTGACTCCTGTCCGACGTACTCCGCCAGCGTCCTGGGCCTGAGCGAGGCAAGCGTCGTCTCTTCAGCTGTTTCCTCGGGACCCAGGGGTTCGCCGGAGACTATCGATTCCCTGCTCATCCGTCTCTCCTGATCCGCATCGCCTGTTTGACGACCTCGGCCGTGCCGGCTCCTTCACCGAGTTCGGCGCAGGCTTCGTCGATCAGCCTGTCCGCCTCCGTCATAGAAACTCCCAGCTGCCTGAGGACCGCTCTTGCCTCACCCCTGGGACCGGAGGCCGACGGTCCCGCCCCCCCGGATCCGGTACCTTCACCGTAAAGACCCCGCATCTGTTCCTGAAGCCCCGCGATTATCTGCCTGGCCCGTTTTGCGCCTATTCCGGGCAGGGTTGTCAGGAAGTCGCAGTCCCCGGAAGAAATGGCGGCAGCGATCCTCACCGGAGGTTCCTGGAGCGCCCTGACCGCGGCCCTGACACCCACCCCCGAGACGGAGATGAACCTCTCGAAGAACTCCCTGTCGCGGACGTCGGGAAAACCGACCAGCAGGGGGACGATACGGTTACCCTCCATCTGGAGGTGAAGATAGACCGGAAGCTCCACGTCCATCCCGGGGGAGAGCCGCCTCAGGAAATAGCCCGGTGTGAGCACGCTGATGACCACGGGACCGGTGCGGACCAGCATCACCGATTCAGCCGTCGCCTCTACCGATCCTCTTAAGCTTTCTATCATTGCTTTCGCTTTCGTAGGCCGCTATCGCCGCCGCCAGGGCATCCGTCACGTCGTTGGGCCTGATCTCACCGCGGATCCCCAGCAGGTGCCTGACCATACCGGCCACCTGCTCCTTGGCCGCCCTGCCGTTGCCGGTCAACAGCTTCTTTATCCTGGTGGCCGGAAGCTCCACCGGACGAACCCCGTTCCGCACCGCGGCAAGGCACAGGACCCCCCTGGCATGTGCCATCCTTATGGCGGTCATGGGATGACGGTAGTGGGAGTACAGCTCCTCGATGCCCATGGCCTCAGGATGGAACTTCTCTATGACCTCCACTATGCCACAAAACAGCTCGTCGAGCCTGAGGGCCAGCGTGTCATCCGCGGAGGAGCTTATCACTCCCGCATCCAGCAGCCTGGGAGTCCCTTCGCAGTATTCCAGCACTCCATAGCCCGTTGTGACCAACCCGGGATCGATCCCCATATACACGCTGGCTTCGGGACGGGGCAATTATTCGTCCTGCATCTCGAAATTCGTATGTATCGCCTGTACGTCGTCGCTCTCCTCGAGAGCCTCCAGGAGTTCCAGGGCCTTCTCGGACTCCCTGGACCCGAGTGCGATGTAAGTCTCGGGCTCCTTCGTCACCTCGGCGCTGTCGGGCACGACACCGTTCCTCACCAGGGCCTCCTTGACCTCGAAGACATCCGAAGGCGTTGTTGTCGCCACTATCAGGTCATCGATCGTCTGCACGTCCTCCAGACCCGCGTCCAGCCCCGCCTCCAGCACCTGGTCCTCGGAATACCTGTTGCCGTCGATGGATATCCTGCCCACCCTGTTGAACATGTAGGCCACGCTGTTCCTGGAGCCCAGGTGGCCTCCGTGCTTCGAGAGCAGGTGCCTGATCTCGGCGGCGGTCCTGTTCTTGTTGTCGGTGAGAACCTCGATCATTATGGCCATGCCTCCCGGGCCGTAAGCTTCGTATATGATCTCCTCGTAGTTCACCCCCTCCAGTTCCCCGGTGCCCCTCTTTATTGCCCTGTCTATGTTGTCCGAGGGCATGTTCTGGGACTTGGCGGTCTCCACGGCCACCCTGAGGCGGGAGTTGGTGTCGACGTCACCGCCTCCCTCCCTTGCCGCGACCGAGATCTCCTTCACCAGCCTGCTGAATACCTTTCCCCTGGCGGCGTCCGCCTTCTGCTTCTTGTGCTTGATGCTGCTCCACTTGTTGTGTCCTGACATTAATGGCTCCTGTTCGAATGGTTACAGCCTGGGACCCGTCCTGTAAGACTAACAATATCATGGGTCCGGGAACAGTCAAGAATGGATCGGAAAGGCCTCGGAAAACGCCCTAGCCCTCCTCCAGGATGCCCTCCCGGTCCCTCACGGCGCTCAGCGGGAGTGCTGTGTCCGAACCGTTGATCCGCAGGACATGGCCTTCCCTGGTGCAGCCGACCGCGTATATGTCGGCTGCTCCGACCTCCATGTCTAGATCGACGCAGGCCAGGAAATCGGCCCTGCTGACCTCTACGCCTACGGCGACGCCCCTGGCCAGGCTCACGGCGTCCCGCAGCCCCACAGATCCTCCCCTGACCTTAAGTGTCCTCCCGTGCTCCTGCCTTTCGGGGAGGAAGTTCTCACCGTGCATCCTCACCCCTGTGGAGAGCACCAGGCTTGTGGCGAAGGCCGGGAAGATGAACCTGTCGCGCCTGGTCTCCGGCTGGTTTTCCGTGAGCCCCCTCTCCATTCCGGTGAACTGACGGAAACCTTCGATGATGGAGCTGCTGGAGCCTTCTCTCGATATCCTCTGGTATATCGATACCACGGCGTCCACCTTCCAGAACGGAAGAAAGACCGTTCCCGGACCGTGATCCCTCAGGAACTGAACTCTGACCGGGCTGATACCCTCGTCGAAGATCCAGCACCTCCCGCAGTTGCTGCAGTAGAATATGACGTCGGTCGGGAGTCCTTCGAGATCGCTGCCGCAGTTCCTGCAGCGGAGCTGGACCAGTACGGCGCCCTCAGTAGATGACATGGTCACCGGCCCTTCCCGACATCCCCTTCAGCATCTGCAGGAACCTCCAGGTGCCGTAGGCCAGTCCCCCCAGCAGAAGCACGAGGACCGGTAGGCAGTTCGCATTACCTCCCGATCCGCTGTAGGAAAGCCTTCCGCTGAACACCAGGTCGAGGCTGAATGGGAGTATGGCGGCCCACAGGAGTCCGGCTGCCGCGGTCAGTATCCTCCGGTCACTGCCTGAGGAGGGGAACCTTCCTCTCAGTATTCCTCCGGTGCTTCCGTCCACAACCACCTGGTAGGACCTCCCGCCGCTCCTGAAACCGGTGACCCAAAGAGGATAGTACACGAGGGCGAAACGGTACCCGGAAACCACGGAGAACTCCCACTTCTCCTCCAGCCCGTGTCCGGTGCCGCCTCCGAGCCTGTCCAGGTAGCGGGCGGTCTGTTCCCTGGCGTCGGTCATTGAAACCACCGGATCGACGAAGACACCTTCACGCCGGACGTCTTCGTCCAGTATCTCCAGGCCCTCCGGCAGCTGGTTCCTCTGAATGGAGAGCCCCTGGATGGACATCTGGGATTCGGAGGAGAGCGTGGGTATGCCCATGGGTTCCAGGTCGGCGCCGCTTATGTTCACGCTTCCGTCCAGCTGTATCTCCCTCTCCACGGCGACTGCTCCGGAGCGTGTTCTGATCTTCTTCGTGACAGTCATCGAGTATCCGCCTGCTCCTCTCTCGGCGCCTTCCACGAACATGGGGATCTCCCTCTCCTGGTACCGGGGCTCCACCCCCAGGACGTAGCCGTTCACCTGCGCGCTGCAGTGCCAGAAGGGCACGTAGTACAGAGAGGGTCTTCCCACCCTGGCCCCGGCGACCCCCTTCGGGTCCACCTCCTCCAGTTTCCTCCTCACCGTCCTGAGGACTTCCACGGTGGAAACCGACGAGGGCAGGACGTACTTCTGAACGGCACTGCAGAGCACGAGTGAGGCGGAACAGCTGGGACAGACCGTATGCCTGTCCCCGTCCCTTATCTTAAGGGGTCCCGCACAGGATGGACACTTCAGTGTCACGGTAACCCTGCCGCTCATCGCCCGGACTTCCACTTGAGGAAGAGTACGGCACCCATGAAGAGCACGGTTGCCATGCTGAACCAGAACCTGGGTATCTCGCTGAGGTCAAGGGTGCTGCCCAGTACGTAGGCCGGAACAGATACCAGCATCCCCAGGGCCAGGACCGTGAGGAAGAGCTTCTCCAGGCTGAGGTCGTCGGTCCTGCCGTCCTCCTTAAGCGGCACCTCGCCGAGGAGCCTTCCTGAAACCCCGTCAACCAGCATGCCCTCGCTGTAACCCTGCAGCCTGAGCATCACAACGAAGAATGGATGCAGGACCAGCCTGCCCCCCGTGCTCTCCAGGAGGTCCCTGTCCAGGGGCATGATGTCCCCCGGCGCCGCCATGCTCTCGTCGAAGACCAGCCGGTCCCCGTCGGGTGGCGTGTAGGAATCCAGCTCCTGCCATGGCTGGCTGAAGCACGGTATTCTGGAGCGGGAGCTACCCTCGCCCGTCTCCAGGTAGGGGAAGAACCTTAGCACCATGGAAACGACCATTCCCGGCGGGAACAACCTCCTTACGGACTCCTCGGTGACCGCTGTCCTCACCATCGCAGGGGTGCCGGCGGGGGTTTCCACCATGATGCGGGAATCGCAGTATGGACACCGCAGGAGGAAGTCGCTCTCCATGACCACATGTTCCGAACCGCACTGGGGACAGATGATCTTCATTCCTGCGGCTCTCCGGTGGCCGGGCTGCGCCTCCAGGCCCTAAGGGCCACGGCCTCGGCCAGACCCTCGATGCTCAACGGCAGGTCCAGGAAACTGACCAGCGGATCGCTGGAGGATGGTGAACGTACCGACCTGTCGACCAGGACGAGCAGGGCGTCGGTTCCGGGGTCCATGACCGCGTCCGCCCCGCCCTCGGAGGTAATGTGGTCGGAATCCGTTATCATCAGTCTGAAGCTCCCGGGGGAGTTTTCGGATACGGTACCCGCGTCCTCCTCCAGCTGACAGCCCATGGAAATGCAGAGCCTGCGCACCCTGTCCGCGGAAGTCCCGTCCAGGCCCCGTATGGAGACGAGGGGCAGCACGTCCGTCACGGTCTCGGTCTCGATGCCGGCAGCGGAGGGGATGTACACGGTGAACCTCGAGCCCCGGCCCGGCAGGGAATCTGCCCGAACGACCCCGCCGCATCCCCTGACGATGGAGTGCACTGCGGGAAGACCGAGCCCGTAACCGTTCATTCCGGCGGAGTAGAAAGGATTGAAGATCCTGCGGAGATCGTTCCCCGGAATCCCCGGTCCGTCGTCAGAGACGGATATCATCACGTAGTCACCGCTGCCCACGGTCGGCGTCCCGTCGGTCAGTTCCAGTCTGCACGCCGTGAGGGTGACCGTTCCATCCTCGCCGGCTGCACGACCCCCGTGGATCAGGAGATTCACCAGGACCTGCTCCAGCAGGCCGGGTTGCATGGCCGCGTAACCGGTGCGGTCCGGATAGGCCACCCGGGTGCGGGTGTTCCGGAACGCAGCGAGGAAGGCCATGACGGAAGTCTCTATGGCCCTGCCGACATTGCCTGTATCGGGACCCCCTCTCAAGGGTGCAAAAGAGGAAAGGTTCTCGAGGAGTCCGCTTATTCTCCCCGCCAGCTTTCTGGCCTCCCTGACATGACGAAGTACGGCTGCCCGGTCCCCCTGTTCCCTGGCGATGCCCGAGAGCCTTGCCAGCAGCACTGTGAGGAGGTCGTCGACGCCCGAGGAGGCTCCCCTAGCCAGAGCCCTGAGGGCGTCGGCACTCTGTGCCTGCCTGAGCGACGGGTCGAGAAGCCAGCCCGTGTCCATGTCCCGGAAGACGGCGCCGGCGGCGTGGCCTGCCGCCCCTGCCCGATCAGGCAGCCTGAAGACGGCGCCGCTTACGGGTATTTCCTGCCCGTCAGCCGCCACCAGAAGGGTGCCCAGGGGAAGGTCCTGCAGGGATCCCCCCCCGGTCACCATCGAGGCCAGGTCGTTCATGGGCTTTCCGGGGGGTCTTTCCACGAGCCTGCAGACGGAATCAAGCTCCATTCCCGATGCGTTCCCGGTCCCGAAACCCGAAAGCCTCCTTGCCTCGTGGTTCAGGAATGTGACCCGGCCTTCACCGTTCACCAGTACCACCGCATCGGAGACGGCATCAGCCATGATCTCCATGAAGAGGGAACCGGGGTCCTTCACCGGCCTGCCGTCCCGACTACCCGCACCTCACCTGCATCCGGCCACCACAAGCTCCCTGGTGCCGGTCAGGTCGGGCGTCATGAGGAGGGCGTAGTAGATGCCGCCGGGTACCGGGGCGCCGGTCTCGTCCCTGAGGTCCCACTGGACCGTGTGACATCCACCGGCCTGGATCTGTGCCGAGAGGTCCGCCACCTGCCTACCCGCGACGTCGAAGACCAGGAGGGTAGCACTCTCCCCGGCAGCAGCGGAGACCGTCACCGGTATTCGGGCGATGGAGGATGCCGGGTTGGGGCTGAAGCGTCCAAGGCTGGTGATCCCGGACTGGGTCTGCCCCCGGGATATCCCGGTGCCCGTTATCTGTGCGGCTTCGGCCCCGGAAGGCCAGCCCGGACCGAAGTCCGGGTCCATGGCCACGGCCCTGAACCAGAAGTCTCCGCCCTCGTGATTGTCGAAGGTGTAGGAGTTGGTGGGAACCTCCAGGTCCACGAACTGGTTCTCCTCCCACACCTCGACCTTTATGTCGTCAATGTAGAGGTCCGAGGAGCTGCCGTAGGTCTCCCACCGGAAGCTGAGGGTATCCCCCTGCCACTCGTCAAGCTCGTGTATGTTCAGCCTCCATACTTGGTCGGTGCGGGTGAAGGTCTGGAGGTAGAACCAGTTTTCCCCGCCGTCGGTGGACACCTCGATGCTTCCCTGGCACGAGCCGCTGGGAATGTTGAAGTAGCTCCAGAAGCTCAGCCTTCCGCCTCCGTCCTCGGGTATTGCTGCGGTACCAGTCCAGGTCAGGGTGCCGGTCCCGCCGGAGAGGTAGCTGCTGGAGGGGGAGTGGTAATGGGAGGTGGTGGTGGACCAGTTGTTCATGGTGAAGGGGCCTCCGCTGCCGTCGTCGTCCAGGAGGACCTGGTAGCCCGACAGCTCCTGGAGGGCGTAGGCTCCGGCCCCGGGAACGCTGCTCCATGTGACCGTGAACGGTGGCGTAACCTGGCCTACGGGGTCCATCACGGGAGTGCCGGGTACGTGGGGATCGTAGGGACAGCCGGCCAGGAAGGCGGTCACCAGGTAGCTCCTGAGGTTCCTCCTGGTGAGCTTTATCGTCTCCTCCGGCGAGGGCCAGAAGCCGGCGAAGTCGCCTCCGGTCTCGTGGTTCCAGCTCATCGTCCCGTAGAGGCCGTAGGAATGGTCACGGGTGTTGCCGGAACTGTAGTAAAGGATCTGTGACGCGGGGCCGTGGACCTCGCCGGTTCCCCACTGGACCATTATCTCGCCCTGGGCGTCGTATTCCGCCGCATGGGTGGTGGCGTCGTCGGTATAGCCCCATGGGTATATGAGTATGTTGCCGTAGGTGTGGGTGGAGTGCATCTGGGCAGGGGGATGGTCCTGCCAGAATGCGTCGATGTTGCTTGCCTCGGGTTCGCTGAGGGGCGCCGTTCCCCTGTACGTCTGGGAACCCGGATCGCCGCTGGAGCCGGGGCCTCCCCACCCGACGCTCCAGTTCCTGTTCAGGTCGATGCCGTCGCCGCCGGCGCTCCAGTTCATGTTCTTCCTGTGCATCCCGCCGCCGCCGGGCGACTGCTGCTGGTTGTAGACGTAACCGTCGACGTTGTTGCAGGGCAGGCACCATATCTCGCGGTTGTCAAGCAGCCATGTGGCCTGCAGGCCGCAGAAGCCGTTCCTGCCGTAGTTCTCGCAGAGCCACAGCATGAAGAACCTGATGTTCCTCATCGATGCGGGTTCCCTGGCATGGATCAGGCCGTCGTACCAGACGTTGGGAAGGGCCGGGTCGTCGTACCAGAAGTCGGTGTTGGAGGATATCTTGACCACCCTCTGAGGCCTGCCCTGGTAGGTGTCGCCTATCGAGGTGGGGGCGCTGGTTATCGAGGGGTAGGTATCGTGCAGGTCGTCCATCCATGCGGACAGCTCGTCCCATGTCATGTACCCTCCCATGGTCCTTCCTCCGCATCTCCTGGCGTAGAACCTCTCCAGGTCGTCGATGCGGGTGGTGAAGGGTATGCCGGAGGACAGCAGCAGACCGTACTCCATCTCGTTGGTGACGCAGTCCAGCGAACCGTCATCGTAGACGTGGACGATCTCGCAGCCGGTCCCAACCATCCGCATGGCTTCGGTCACGTCCAGGGGGGTTACGCTGACCAGTGAGTACCGCTCCGCGAAAAGCAGGGCCGGCAGTACCATCAGTAAAAAGGTGCTTTTGTTCATCACAGCCTTCTCCGGTGCTTGTATGTTGATTATTATTCGAATACATGTCTCCGTTTCGACA
Source organism: Candidatus Aegiribacteria sp. MLS_C (assembly GCA_002030045.1). Lineage (GTDB taxonomy): Bacteria > Fermentibacterota > Fermentibacteria > Fermentibacterales > JCC-6 > Aegiribacteria. The sequence continues at coordinate 133,183 of LQBI01000013.1, forward strand.
GTGAATATATGCATGGGAGGTTTTCATGTCAGAGGGTTTCGCGGAACAGGTCAGAAGGGGGATACCGGGCTCCATACCGCCGGTCCCGCCGGAGATCGAAGGGGTCAGCCACGCGCCGGCGCGACCCGACGTTCTCACGCCGGAGGAGAAGAAGCTTGCCCTGAGGAACGCCCTCCGCTACTTCCCCCGGGAATGGCACCGGGAACTCGCACCTGAGTTCGCCCGGGAGCTTCTGACCGACGGCAGGATATACATGCGCAGATTCAGGCCTTCATACGAGATGAAGGCGCGGCCGATCGGCGAGTACCCTGCCCGTACCCTTCAGGCGGCGGCCATAATGCTGATGATACAGAACAACCTGGACCCCGCCGTGGCCCAGCATCCGATGGAACTCGTCACCTACGGGGGCAACGGCACCGTATTCCAGAACTGGGCCCAGTACCTGCTCACCATGAAGTACCTTTCGGAGATGACTTCGGAACAGACTCTGGTACTCTACTCGGGGCATCCGCTGGGACTCTTCCCCTCACATCCCGATGCTCCCCGTGCGGTGGTCACCAACGGGATGGTGATACCCAACTACAGCTCCAGGGAGGACTACGACAGGATGGCGGCCCTTGGTGTCACATCCTACGGTCAGATGACCGCCGGCAGCTTCATGTACATAGGACCCCAGGGCATCGTTCACGGGACCACCATCACACTTCTCAACGCGGGCAGGAAGTACCTGGGGATACCTCCCGGCAAGGACCTGGCAGGAAGGCTCTTCGTGACTTCGGGACTGGGGGGCATGAGCGGAGCACAGGCAAAGGCCTCGGTCATAGCACGTGCCGTAGGGGTGATAGCAGAGATAAATCCCGCGGCGGTGAGGACCAGGCACGACCAGGGCTGGCTGCAGGAAGTGGAGGATGACCTGGACCGGGTGCTCCTTCGGATCGACAGGGCCAGGAAGAACGGTGAAGCCCTTTCGCTGGGCTATGCCGGCAACGTGGTGGACCTCTGGGAGAGACTGGCGGACGAGGGTTTCGAAGTGGACCTCGGAAGCGACCAGACATCCCTCCACAATCCGTTCTCCGGCGGCTACTACCCGGCTGGACTGTCCCTCGAGGAATCCAACAGGATGATGGTAAACGAGCCGGAGACCTTCAGGGAGATGGTCCGGGAATCGCTCAGGAGACAGGTGGCGGCCATCAACAGGCTGCACCGACGGGGCATGTCCTTCTGGGACTACGGCAACGCCTTCCTCCTGGAGGCTTCCAGGGCCGGCGCCGAGGGAATAATGGGTCCGGACGGGTCCTTCGCATACCCGTCCTACGTCGAGGATATAATGGGCCCCGTCTGCTTCGACTACGGCTTCGGTCCCTTCAGGTGGGTCTGCACCTCCTGCGACCCGGCGGACCTCCACACCACCGACAGGATAGCGGGAGAGGTCCTGGAGGACATGGCGGGTGAAGCGGACCCGGAGACGAGGCAGCAGATGATGGACAACCTCCTCTGGATACGCCAGGCGGAATCGAACAGGCTGGTGGTGGGCTCCCAGGCCAGGATACTCTACGCCGACCGCTCCGGAAGGATCGAGATGGCCCTGGCCTTCAACAGGGCCGTGGCCTCCGGTGCGATATCCGCCCCGGTGGTTCTGGGAAGGGACCACCACGACGTCTCCGGCACCGATTCCCCTTACAGGGAGACGGCCAGCATAAGGGACGGGAGCATGTTCACCGCGGACATGGCAGTGCAGAACGTGATAGGGGATTCCTTCAGGGGAGCCACCTGGGTCTCTTTGCACAACGGAGGCGGGGTAGGGTGGGGCGAGGTCGTCAACGGCGGTTTCGGCCTCCTTCTGGACGGTTCGGAGGAAGCCGCCGCAAGGGCTTCGGCCATGCTCAGCTGGGACGTCTCCAACGGCCTTGCGCGAAGGGCATGGGCCAGGAACCCGGGAGCGATCCAAGCCGCACGGAAGGCCATGGAGGCGGAACCCGGCATGCGCATCACCATGCCGGAAACGGCCGACGACGACCTTGTGGAAGACTGTTTCAACTGAGCAACGGGGCCTGAAAGGTAGAACTATGAAAACCACACTGATACTTGCAGCCGTATGTTCTTCCGCCGCGATTTCATGGGGCTTCCACGACGCCATGGAGAACGGGACCCCCGTCGCCAGTGTGACCTCGAGGCAGAGCGCCATGGGCGGGGTCTGGGCCCTTCCTTCCGGCGGACCGGCCTCGGTCTTCCTCAACCCGGCGGAACTCTCCATGCTGGACGGACCCACGGTCACCGGCTCCGCAGCGATAATCGAGTGGGAGTCCTCCATCATCGGGGAGAACACCTTAAACATCCTCGATACCGGGACCGGGGGCGCCGGAACCCTGGCCTTCGGCATGCCGCTGTCCGGCCGGCTCGCCGCGGGCGCCGGAATAGCCAGGGTCTCGGACTTCGGCTTCAACGGCTTGTGCACCATTATGGAACAGGTGGGGCCGGGACAGTTCCAGGTAAGTTCAATTCAGTTGCTTGACGCTCAGGGCTCCCTCTGGGAAGCCGGCGGAGGTATCTCCGCGGAGCTTTCCGACTGGCTTACGGTTGGAGTATCCGGTACGCTCAGGTTCGGCAGCGGCTCCTGGGACTGCCGCAACGTCTTCGTCAACCAGTCGGTCCCCGACGATACCCTCAGCGAAGCCTGGGAGGTATCGGACCCGGCGGTCCACGGCGGAGTCCTTATACCGCTGGAGTTCGGGACCTTCGCGCTTTCCGGGACCAACGCCACTGACAGGTACCTCTCCAGGGTCGCCTTCGGTTTCCAGAGGGATTTCCGAATACTTGACGGCAGCACGCTGGGATTCGAGTTCGACCTGCAGGACATCGAGGACAGGCCGTCATGGTCCGGCATGTTCTCGGCATTCCTCGCCGAGATGATACCTTCGGTACGCTCCACCTACAGCGTGGGGTTCACCAGGCCGGCGGATCCCAACCGCACCGCCCTCAGCATGGGCACCGGAGCCAGGATATTCCTGGGGAACGTGGACCTCGACCTCGGAATCTCCTGGATCAGCAGGAGCAGGACTGGTTCTCTGTTCCCCGAGCCCTTCGTAGACAGCGTGGACGACGCCGGGACCTACTTCTCCGTCGGCATGAACTGGAGGCTCTAGCTCAGGGACCCAGCAGGACGAACCCGGCGGATCCCCGGGGCTCTCCCCCGGAGAAGATAACCGCCGTGTATGAACCGTCGGGAAGACCTGAAACGTCGAATTCCACGATACCTGCGACCGGCGCGGGAAGTACCGTCATGGCAGCCATCCTCCCGTCGGGGCCGTAAATCCCTATTGCCGCTTCTTCCTGACCCTGGATGTCCATGAGGAACCTGGCGGTTCCGGTCACGGGGTTCTCCAGGAGCGAAAGACCGCGGGCGGTTGAAGCTTCAGCACCCCCTCCGGTTCCGGAGCTGCCTGCCTCGTAGGCCCTCACCTCCGTGCCGGTCCCGCAGACCAGCATGGTCCCGTCACATGCCAGGGCAGGCCCGTCGATCCCGCCGACCTGGTCGGACCAGAGCAGGTTCAGGGCGGCATCAAAAGCGTACAGGGTGGACCCGGACGAAACGTACAGCCTTCCCGCGGCGTCCGCCGCCATCCTGGTCCCGATGCCGGCGCCCACGTCCTGGGAGGAACCGGTCACCTGGCCGGTGGATGGATCGATCCTCAGGACCTGCCCCTCCCTGCCGTAGCAGTATACACTTCCGTCCTGCCCCACGGCGAAGGAGGCGAAGGGAACGTAACCCAGTTCCGCCTGCCACGTGATCGAAAGTCCGGTGCCGCTGTCCTCCAGCGCGAAGAGGTAGTCGGTGGTTGCGTTGTTCTGAGACCTGGGCGCATACACGGTCCCGTCGGGACCCGCGAAGGGAGCCGCCTGCTGCACGTAACCCCCTCCCAGCGGCGGGCTCTCGTACAGGAATGCTCCGTCATCAAGATCAAATGCCCTGATGGTCGGGCCGGATGCGCCTGCGGTCCAGCCGTAGACCCTGTCACCGTACACCGCCACCTCGGACCCTCCGCTGGTGGGAGAGTTCCTGGGCACCTGCCAGACCGTGGTCCCGTCGGAGGATTCCACGCGGATGATGCTGCCGAAACAGCCCACCACGGGGTCACCGTCCGGTGCGAAGGAGAGTCCCTCGGTACTGCTCTCGTCCACGAGGTCCTCCGACCTCCAGATCCGGCTTCCGTCGAATGCGCTGAGGGCGTAGAGATATGATGAGTTGGTGTTGCCGGCCCTGGAGGCGTATACAACGGTGTCCCTGGCCGCCGACAGGTGGTTCCTCCAGTCGGTGGCCGGGAAGTCCACCGGAAGGTCGGCGGTCCAGTGAAGCGTTCCGTCGTGAATGTCGTAGGCGTAGATGAAGGTACCATGCAGCACGTCGGAGATGTCGAAGCAGCGGGCCGTGAACATGGTCTCTCCCGATATCACCGGCTGCCATGATATCACGGCGGAGGCTCCTCCCTGCCAGAGGAGACCGTCGTCGTCCGGGCCCGTCACGTCGCAGAACCCTGCCCTGCCCGGACTGCCGCCGGTGGCAACGTTCCATTCGGCCGCCGCGGCCAGTGGAAGCGGCAGCAGCAGAAAGACCAAAAGTCGCCTGTCCTTCATCTGATCTCCCGTCCTATGTGTTCCATTCCCTTCCGCCCGAGCCTTCCCGCGAGCTGCGAGGAGTACTTCCTCGGGTGTTCCTCCAGGTCCCTCCAGGGTCCGCCCACCATCAGCACGAGCCCGGGACCGGCCGGAAGCATCAATGCCTCCGGAACCGGCCCGGATGTCTCTCCCTGAAGGTGGGATATCCTCCTGCCCATGACCCGGCAGAACCTGAACGACAACCGCGGGTATTCGGACCGCAGCCTGCCCAGCTCGCCTCCAAGGATCCCCTTCAGCCTCTCCCGGCCGTCCCCGTCCAGTTCCGTCCTCCCGGGTTGTCCGTATCAATGTTGACGCTTATCATTCATCGGGAATATAAATGGTTTAATTCCCGGTACGGACAAAACCCAGACCGGAACATTTATGGACCGGACACAACTGGACGAGGGAGGAATACATGTACAGGATCACAGCGCTGTTCGCCGCCCTGACTCTCGTGGCGGCCTGCGGAGGAAGCGAAGGCGGGACACCGGGCGATGCAGTCACCGGAATGTTCGACGCACTCAGGGCCGGGGACGGGGAAACGGCTGTGGAATACATGTCCAGCAGCGCCCTGGTGGAGATGGAGGCTCAGCTGGAGATGCTGAAGGTGGACCCGGAGACCTCATCGCAGCAGCTGGCTCTGATAGGCATCGACATCGATGCCGGGGACATTCCCGGAATGACCGCCAGGGATTTCGCCGTGGTCATGATATCATCTCCGATGATGAAATCCGTGATGGAGACGGCGGAGGTGAGCATAGGCGAGGTCAGCATCGACGGGGACCTGGCAAGGGTGGAGGTCACCACCACGGTCATGGGCGAATCAGAGACCCACACCATCGACGTGGTGATGGAGGACGGCCGCTGGAAGGTCACCGAGTTCGGAATGAACATGTGATCCCGATCCGACCCTTCTGACAGCAGGGGCCTGTCCCTCTACAGGTACAGGTCCCTCTCCCCCGCCCCGATCCTCTCGAGAAGTCCTTTCACCCTGGTTCTCAGGTCCTCTCCCGGCAGCCTGGAGAGTTCCTCGCCGATAAGCCTCCAGCCCTTATCCCTGGTCTCGTTGGAAGCGTAATCGTCGAGGTACTCGGCAAAGGTCAGTATGGCGTTCGGCATGCAGAGGGTGTGTACGCTGCCGCTCCTGGCAACGTCCATGAAGTACCGGCCGGTCCTGCCGCACCTGTAGCCTGCGGTGCAGAAGCTTGTTATCATGCCCTGGTCCACCAGGTCCGATATGACCTCCTCGAGCGAGCGCTCGTCAGAGAGACGGAACTGTTCCTTCTCGTACCTCTTCTCACCGGTGGCGTAGCATCCCACGCCGATGTTGGACCCTGCGTCCAGCTGGGTGATGCCCAGGGGTATGACGTCCCTCCTGACCTTCTCCGGCTCCCTGGCGGTCAGTATCATGCCGGTGTAGGGCACGGACAGTCTTATCACGGTGACCAGCTTCATGAAGTCGTCGTCGCCTACCAGATGATCCGGGTTTTCCACGAAGGGTGTGTTCAGGGCAGGCTCCAGCCTGGGGAAGCTGATCGTGTGCGGACCCACCCCCCCGAAACTCCTCTCGAGGTCCATTGTGTGCAGCAGCAGCGCCATCACCTCGAACCTGTGGTCGAAGAGCCCGAAGAGAGCGCCCATGCCCACGTCGTCAACTCCGGCCTCCATGGCCCGGTGAAGGGCGTAGAGCCTCCATCTCATGTCCCCCTTCAGGGTCTCGGGGGGATGGACCCTCCTGTAGGTGGCCGGATGGTAAGTCTCCTGGAATACCTGAAAGGTGCCTATGCCCACCTCCGAGAGTTTTCGAAGGTCATCGACGCCCAGCGGAGCCGCGTTGATGTTGGCCCTGCGTATCTCGTCGCCGCCGTGCTTAGTACCGTAGACCACCTCCAGCGTATGGGCGATGAAGTCCGCTCCGCTGGAGGGATGCTCACCGTATACCATTATCAGGCGCTTGTGCCCCCGGGCCGCGAGGGTCCTCACCTCGGCCTCTATCTCGTCGTCGTCGAGCCTCTTCCTGCTGACGGCGGCGTTCTCCCTGCGGAAACCGCAGTAGGCGCAGTTGTTCACGCAGTAGTTCGATATGTAGAGCGGGGCGAAGAATACGATCCGCCTCCCGTAGACCTTCTGCTTTATACTAAGGCCGGCGGAATGCATCTCCTGCCAGAGATCCCCGTTCCGGCAGTTCAGCAGCGCCGCGGTCTCGCCGGGATCGAGCCTCTCCAGCTCGAGAGACTTGGCGATTATCTCCCTTATCCTGGAGTCGGAGGGTTCCCTGTTGGCCTCCAGCTCACGCCATATGAGTTCCTCATTCACGAAGTCCCTTCCGTTCCTGAGATAGCGGTCCACCTCGTCGGGCTTCACCACCGACCGTATCCAGCTCCTCTCAGTACCGGTGAGGACGTCCATTTCATCCCTCTCCGTCGCCGGCCGCGGTCTCGGACCTTTTCAGGAGGTCCGATACTATTCCCTCGAAGACCCTGGCGAAATCGGTCTTGCCCTGATGGTAGACGAAGGGCTTCCCCTCCTCGCCGGAGGAGACTATAGCCGGCTCGATGGGTATTCGGCCCAGGAAGTGGACCCCCATCTGCTTCGCCATCTCCTCTCCGCCTCCGGACCCGAACAGGTCGGTCCTGTGGCCGCAGTGGGGACAGACGAACCCGGACATGTTCTCGATGACACCCAGGACCGGAAGCTTGAGGGCCCTGCAGAACTGTATCGACCTCCTGACGTCGGACAGGGACATCTCCTGGGGAGTGGTCACTATCACAGCACCGGTTGGGTCCGGGACCAGCTGGACCACCGACAGGGGCTCATCGCCGGTGCCGGGAGGACAGTCCACCACCATGAAGTCCAGTTCTCCCCACTCCACGTCCTCGAAGAGCTGCTTTATCACGTTCATCTTCATGGGCCCTCTCCAGATGACCGGATCCGTCCTGCTTCCAAGCAGGAAATCCACTGATATCACCCTGAGCGCGCCCATTTCAGCCGGATGCAGGGTCTTTCCGTCGTCTGAGTACACCCTGGTCCCCTCCATTCCAAGCAGCTTGGGAATGCTCGGACCGTGGAAGTCAGTGTCCAGCAGCCCGGTGGTGAATCCCTGCAGCGAAAGGGAGATGGCCAGGTTGGCCGCCACGGTGCTCTTCCCCACGCCCCCCTTGCCCGAGAGCACGAGGATGGTCTTCTCAGCAGGCGAACTCTGGAGTCTGTAAGGCTGTCTCTTCTCTTCCGCCATGGCATTCGCACCTTTCAGTTTGTCGTTCGGGCCTTCATCGCCAGAACTGGATAATATACTGCCTTCCTCCGACGGGTAGGGATTATGGGCGGTCTTTGACACAGGTCGGCGGACCTCGTATTGTTCCCGGAACCCGGGAGGATAACATGTACCTGCAGACCGAGTGCCAGATATGTACAGAGACGGGTTTCCGGTAGGTGGGGAAATGAGTGCACACGTCGAGTCACCCGCCTTCCGGCGGGTTTTTTGTTCCATTCCGAGAGGCGGTATGCGGCCGGGAAGATACCACTCCGTCCGCTCCTTCTGTGGAATTCCGGGAACAGGTCTGTTGCCGGGATTCAAATACCAGGAGGAGATGAAGAAGGAGGAGGATGGCAGTGTACGCTTCGGGAAGAGCAAGGACACCGCTGGTCGACGTCACGGAGGCTATGGGCGGAAGGATGAGGGTGCTGGCGAAGGTGGAGGGTACTCCCGACGGAGGCTCCATAAAGGACAGGACAGTTGAGTACATGGTCAGGCGGGCCATGAAGGAACACGAAGGGATATCAGCGGTGATAGAGGCCTCGTCGGGAAACACCGCCGTGAGCCTGGCCTCGGCCGCCGGGAAACTGGGGCTCGAAGCCCTTCTCTTCGTTCCCGGGGGTTCGGGGATCAAGGCGGAACGGGCAAGGGAACTGGGGGCAGCCGTAGTGGAGACGCCGGCCGGGGAGGGGACAGCCGGGGCCCAGCTGAGGGCGGAGGAAGCCGCCCTTTCGATGTCGGGCTCCCTGTACCTCAGGCAGCATTCCAACAGGGCCAATCCGATGGCGCACCTGAGGAGCACAGGACCTGAAATACTCCACGAGGCGGGTCCTCCGGACCTCCTTGTAGCGGGAATAGGCACCGGAGGGACCCTTGCCGGCCTCAGTGGCTTCTTCCGCGGACACGGGACACTATCGGTGGGAGTATGCCCGGAAACGGGCACTGAGATACCGGGACTGAGAAGACTGGACCCCGAGGGAGTGCCGATCCACCGCGGATTATCCCTCCTGCCCGTACTCGAGGTTGATCCGGACCGGGCGGAGTGGTGGAGGAGGCGGGTCAGGCGGTTAACGGGAATAGACGCGGGACCCTCCAGCGGCGCCGCGGCTGCTGCTGCCTCTGAACTCGTCCTCGGGTGCTCCTCGGGCATTGCCGTGGTCGTGTTTCCTGACCATGGTAGGAACTACCGCTGAACGGAGGGCTCTCCTTGTTCGACATCGGGAAGTACGCAACGGTCCTGTTCGACCTGGACGGTACGCTGCTGGACTACCGGTCCGCTCAGGAACACTCCGCTTCGCTTATCATCCGGGAAATGGGTCTCGCTGACGTGCCCGGCTCCATGGACATGGTGCTGGACTTCCTCGGCGGCAGGGCGGTTCAGGACCTGGAGGCCTGTAAGCCATCCGCCATCGAACCCTCGTCAGGGGAAATGAGGCAGGCCTTCAGGAGAGCGGGCCTGGAAGTGGACCCGCCGAAGTTCCTGGATCTCTACTTCAGGGGTCTCGAGGAGCACGGAGAGCCGCTTCCGGGAGTGCCGGACCTCCTGAGGAGGATGAAGGGCCGGTATGCCATCGGGGTGGTGACCAACGGGCCTGGAATAGTTCAGCGCAGGAGGCTCCAGCTTTCGGGCCTGATGGAATACCTCGACCTGCTTGTCATCAGCTGCGAGGTGGGAAGGGCGAAGCCCGACCCGGAGATACTGAGGCTGGCCATGAAGCTGGCGGGGTCCGAGACCTTCAGCACCCTCTTCGCGGGGGACAGCGCGGGAAGCGACATGGGGGCCGCCAACGCCGCGGGGGTTGATTTCGTATTCATCCAGCCCCAGGGCGACTTCACCGCTCCGGGACCCAGGGTTCTGGAACTCGTCAGGACCGCGGAACTCACTGGTTACCTGGGAGCGTCCGGTTAGACACGCGGCCCGTTTTTCATATATTGGGCTGCAGGCAACAACGGAAAGGGGAAACATGAAACATTTCCTGGTCCTTCTTCTGGTCGTCTCCGTCCCGTCACTGACGGCGGGGATGGTCGAGTATGGCCTCCACGGCGGGCTCCTGCTCCCGATGGGGGATGCCGGTGACTTCTACGGTACCAGCTTCCTGCTGGGCGGCCAGATACTGGCACACATGCCCATGTTTGCAGTGGAGGGAAGCGTGAGCTACGGATTCCTGCAGCCCGAGGAGGACATCGAGGACTTCTCCGCCAGCCTGATACCGGTACTGGCAGGGCTCAGGACCTATTCCGGCCCCATCTTCTACGGCGGAGGCGCCGGGCTCTACATGGCCTCGGCCGAGTATACCGTGGGAACCACCACCTATGAAGCCAGCGACGAGGAGTTCGGCATCTACGGCAACGCGGGCATGATATTCCCGGCTGGCACGATGGACCTGGAGGGCAGCCTGAAGTACCATCTCGTGGATTTCGACACCGACAAGGCCTGGGTATCCCTCACCGTGGGGACCTACTTCTAGACCTTCCTCGACCCGGGGGCGCGGTCTTCCGCGCCCCTTTCTCTATGCTATAGCACCCTGGACCTTCCGAATGCGATACCTCCTCAGGAACAGGACACCGGCAAGGACGAAGAACCCCGAGGAGACAAGGAAGGCCTGGGCGTAACCGCCGAAGTAGAGCAGAAGGCTTCCCAGTATGGGTGCGAAAGTGGCCCGAAGAGCGGTCAGGGTCACGTGAAGACCCTGATAGGTGGCTTCCTGGCCCTCCGGGGCGAACTGCAGGCTGGAAATGTCCCAGGAGATCTTTATGCCGGCCATTCCCATGGCGTAGAAGACGAAGGCCGAGTAGAACAGCAGCGTTCCCGCGGATGGAAGCCAGCTCCCAAGGGCCAGGGAAAGCGGGTAGAGGGCCAGGACAAGGCAGACGGCTCCTGTGAACCTGAAGGGGTGAAGTGTCTCCAGTCTGACCCCCAGCATCGGGGAGAGAAAGAGTATTCCCAGCTGGCCGATCACACCCTTGGCCACCGCGTACTGCTCGTAATCCAGCCCCAGCCTCTCGGTTGCGAAGAAGGGTATCACCGGCAGCACCATCAGGAAGGCGATCCCGTAAAGGAAGAAATAGGTCTCGAACCAGGCGAAGTCCCTGTCCTTCCCGAACACTTCCCACAGGCTCCTCAGGAAATGGACAGCCCCGCTGCCCGGCGACCTGGGAGCCACTTCCGCCCTCATTCCTCTCGCCATGACCGACAGGAATATGGCCTGGCCGGCTCCGAACACCGCCTCCGCCACGAAGAGCAGACGGTAGTACTGGAAGTCCATGTCCAGAAGGGCTCCCGCCAGAAGCGCCACCGGGAGGCTGAAAAGGGTGAAGATGCTGACCCACCAGCCGTAGAGCCTTGCCCTGTGGCTGTCGGAGTATCGCCGCTTGATGATGCTGTTCTGGGCCGGAAGAATCACGCTGTTGGAGGCGAAGAAGAAGGTCAGGAGAAGCAGCATCACGTTGACGCTGTCGGTAAACACCATCAGAGCAACGGGAAGACGTGCCAGCACTCCCGATATGAGAACCGCCCTGTCGTACCTTCCCCTTCCGTCCAGCCAGTGGTTTATGAAGACGGAAAGGAAGTTGCTCACGGGCCATATCATGGTCAGGGCGGTAATCTGCCAGGGACTGGCTCCGAGTCCGTTCACGGCTATGTACTCGTGGTTTATCACCACTCCCATGGAGATCCCGCCGGACACGGCGGAGAGCAGGTGCATCCTGAAACAGGAAACCTCCCGGGGCCCTATCGGACTTCGCGGCCTCCGGGGGAACCTGTCCGGCCTCGACGGCATCCGGGGGAACATCCGCATGGTCAGCCCCCGGCTATTATCCCCTTACGCTCCAGCAGCGCTATTACTTCCAGCGCGCACTCCTCGGCGGTGTGCTCGGCGGTCCTCAGGACCAGTTCAGGGGCCGTCGGCTCCTCGTAGGGGGCCGATATGCCGGTGAAGGAGGGTATCTCGCCGCTCCTCGCCTTCCTGTAGAGACCCTTTGGATCCCTATCCTCCGCCACCTCCAGGGGCACCTCGACGTAGACCTCCATGAAGTCACCCTCCCCCTGAATGGACCGGGCGAAATCCCTGTCCTCCCTGTAGGGGCTTATGAACGCCAGGATGTTCAGCACTCCGAAGGAGGTGAAGAGCTTCGCCACCTCGGCTATCCTTCGAATGTTCTCCTTCCTGTCCTTCGGCGAGAACCCCAGGTCGCTGTTGAGACCGTGCCTGATGTTGTCGCCGTCCAGCACTGCGGTGAGCACTCCCCTGTCGTGGAGCACGCACGCCAGTATGTCCGCCACGGTGGACTTCCCGGACCCGGAGAGACCGGTGAGCCATACCGTGGCCCCCCGGTGCCCCAGAAGTCCTTCCCTGTCGCTCCTGCCTACATCGTGATGGTGCCATGTGAGGTTCCTGCCCCCGGCCGCTTCTCTCTTCATGATTCTCCCGTCTCGTGAGTATCGTAGTTCCTGAATGGGAAAGGATTGACTATCATAAGCCCTTCAGGACGAACAGGCTAACCCGGCAACCATACGCGAGGAGAGCAGATGGTAAGCAGAGAAACGATAAGGGAGAACTTATCCAGCTGCCTGATTGACACTTCCGGGCTGGGACTCCCGGGAGTCAGGCGGGGAAAGGTCAGGGACAGCTACGATCTAGGCGACAGGATCCTGTTAATCACCACCGACCGCCAGAGCGCTTTCGACCGGGTCCTGGCCTCTGTACCCTTCAAGGGCCAGGTGCTCAACCAGGTCAGCGCCTTCTGGTTCGACGCAACGAAGGACATCGTCCCGAATCACGTGCTCTCAGTGCCCGATCCCTGCGCGACCCTGGCGAGGAAGTGCAGCGTTTTCCCCGTAGAGTTCATTGTAAGGGGTTACCTCACCGGAAGCACCAGCACCTCTGCCTGGACGCTGTACTCCAAGGGAGAGCGCAGCATATGCGGCAACATTCTCCCCGACGGCATGGAGAAGAACCAGAAATTCCCGGAACCCATCATCACTCCAACCACGAAGAGCGATATGCACGACGAATCCATAACACCCCGGGGCATAGTCTCCTCAGGCCTCATGACGGAGGAGGAGTGGGAACGCGCTTCATCGGCGTCGGTCTCGCTTTTCCGAAGGGGTGTGGAGATGGCGGCCGCAAACGGCCTGATCCTTGTGGACACCAAGTACGAGATGGGGACCGACGCCGAGGGCCGGCTTGTACTCGTTGACGAGATACATACTCCGGATTCCTCGAGGTACTGGCTGGCCGGCAGCTACCGTGAGCGCCTCGAGAAGGGCATGGAACCCGAGAACATAGACAAGGAGTTCCTGAGGCTCTGGTTCAGGGACAACTGCGACCCCTACGCCGACGAGGAACTGCCTTCCGCCCCGGAGGAGCTGGTGGTGGAACTCTCCTACAGGTACATAAGGCTCTACGAGATGATAACCGGTCTGGAATTCCAGCCGGCATCGGGAAGGGACCCGCTGGGAAGACTGAGGGAGAACCTGGCATCCATCATATGAGGCAACGGACGTCTAGTCTCTGAACAGGTCGCCGGTCCAGCCTTCCTCGTCCTCTTCGGAGCGCTCCAGTTCCCTTACGGTCCTGGAGGACCTCTCCCTGAGTTCCCCGGCTTTCCTCACCAGGTCCTCGGGGGATATGGACCCGGGGTCCGGGGCTGCATCATCTTCGCCGCACGGACCGGCCTCTTCCTCCGATCCGTCCTCCTCTGCGTCCTCATCATCAAGACCGGTGGCGCTCTCCTCGAGGGCTCCTTCGATCCCGTCCTCATTCCCTTCGGAGGATCCCTCCTCTTCCTCGCCTTCCCCGGGCTCCGACCCGTCATCGGTATCCAGGGGGATGCCCCTTATGGAGGAGACAAGCGTCCTCCCGCAGAGCTGGACTCCCTTGGCGGAATCGCTGGTCACCTTGAAATCCGATACGAGGGCTTCGTCCTTCCTCTTGCGCATCCTCTTCTTCCGCTGGAACCAGATCTCCAGCTTCAGATCCTCCTCGGCGGTGAAGAAGAGCAGGCTTCCTCCATCGGAGAAGAACCTGTACTCCTTGTCCAGGATGAAGCTGTCCACCCTGAACCTCTTGATGTAAGCTATGCCGGTGCACTTCTGACCGTAGACTGCGGTGAAGACCCTTTCCCGGTCCAGCACCCCTATGTATAGGACCTTACCGTCGATGAAGTACTTGTCCTGCACCGGGACTACGCGGTAGGTGCCGTCTTCGAGGAAGAAGACGAAGCGGTCGTACTCGGATACGGCGAAGGTCCTGTCGCCCTTGATGGAGGTTCCAAGCAGACCGGTCTGGCAGTTGAAGCCTGCCTTGAGATTCCTGATGGCCACCTCCTTGACATCGATCTCGCTGAAGTCCTCGACGCTGGTGAGCCTGGGATGGTCCCTGCCGTACCTGTCGAGAAGCGATTCCAGGTAGGCCACGGCATAATCGACTATGCTGTCCAGGTTCGAGTGTGCCTCCTTCATGGTCTGCCGGATCTCACCCATCTCGTTCCTGTGGGTCTCGATGTCGAACCTGGAGATCCGTCTTATCTTCAGCGACAGGAGCCTGTCCAGGTCATCATCGGTCATCCTGATGTCCTGTTCCTCCAGGAAGGGCCTCATTCCCTTCCTCACGGTGCTTCGAACCTTCTCGAGGGACTCGCACTCCTCAATCTCCTTGTAGATCCGCCTCTCGATGAATATCTGTTCAAGGGTGAGCCAGTGGAGCTTCTCCTCGCAGTCTGCGATCAGCAGTCTGAGCTCCAGCCGGAGGATCTCGATGAGCCTGCCCGTACAGTAGTGGACCACTTCGGTCACGGTTGTCTCCACCGGGACACCGTCCTGGATCACCACTGCTTTGGAGGTATGGGCCATCTCGCAGTCGGTGTGGGCGTAGAGTCGCTTGATGCCCTCGTCGACGGTGACACCCCTGGACAGCCTGATGTTGATCTCCACGGCGTCGGTGGTGTAGTCGTCTATCGAGGCTATTCTCACCTTGCCCTTCTTGGCCGCCAGCTCGATGGACCCGATCAGCGATTCGGTCGTTGTGCCCCAGGGTATCTCGCGGATGACCAGGTTCTTGCTGCCGTCCACCTCTATCCTGGCCCTGTTCCTGACACGTCCCTGTCCGTCTTCGTAATCGGAGACCTCTATGCGGCCTCCCTGGGGAAAGTCCGGGTAGAGCCGGAACTCCTGGTCCCTCAGGCACGCTATCTGAGCCCTCAGGACCTCCTGGAAGTTGTGGGGCAGTAGCCTGGTGGACATTCCCACCGCTATGCCCTCGGCTCCGAGGAGCAGGACAACGGGGAGCTTTGCGGGAAGGAGCAGGGGTTCCTGGTTCCTGCCGTCGTAACTCGGTACGAAATCTGTGATACGCCTGTTGAAGAGGGTCTCCCTTGCCAGTTCGGTAAGCCGGCATTCTATGTACCTGGCGGCGGAGGCCTCGTCCCCGGTGAGGATGTTGCCGAAGTTTCCCTGTCTCTCTATGAAGAAACCCCGGTTGGCAAGTGCCACCAGGGCGTCGCCGATGGACCTGTCGCCGTGGGGGTGATACTGCATGCAGTGGCCTATAACGTTGGCTACCTTGCTGAACCTGCCGTCGTCCATCTGGAAGAGAGACCACAGTATACGCCGCTGGACCGGTTTCAGGCCGTCGGCTACGTCCGGAATGGCCCGGTCCTTGATAACGTAGGAGGCGTACTCGAGGAAGTTCTTCCTGTACAGCCTGTTGAGGCTGGTCTCGCTCACACCAGGTTCTCCATGATGAAGTCCCTGCGCTCGGGGGTGTTCCTGCCCATGTAGAAGTCCAGCATGTCGGGTACTTCCTTTATCTTGGTTATTCTGACCGGCTCCAGTCTCATGTTCCTTCCGATGAACTGTCCGAACTCACCCGGCGATATCTCCCCGAGACCCTTGAACCTGGTTATCTCCGCCCTGGGTCCCAGCCTGGAGACCGCGGCCTTCTTCTCCTTCTCGCTGTAGCAGTAGACGGTCTCCTTCTTGTCTCTGACCCTGAATATCGGGGTTTCGAGTATGAACAGGTGCTCATTCAGGACAAGTCCCTCGAAGAAGTGCAGGAACAGTGTCAGGAGCAGGTTCCTTATGTGCATACCGTCCACGTCGGCATCGGTGGCCAGGACTATCCGGTTGTACCTCAGGCTCTCGATATCGTTCTCGATACTGAGAGCCTGCATCATGTTGTAGATCTCCTCGTTCTTGTAAACCGTGTCCTGCTTCTTCCCGTAGCAGTTGAGGGGTTTCCCCCGCAGCGCGAATACAGCCTGGGTCTGGACGTCCCTGCTGGCGATTATGCTGCCGGCGGCGCTTGCGCCCTCGGTGAGGAAGACGGTCGTCTCCTCCGATCTCTCGTGGTCGTCGCAGTAGTGGATCTTGCAGTCCCTGAGGTTGGGTATTCGAAGGACCACCTGCCTGGCCCTCTGCCTGGCCTGTTTCCGGACGGAGTTCAGTTCCGTCCTTATCTTCTGATTGGTCCTGACCTTGTCCACCAGCACGGATGCCGTCTCCGGGCTCTTGTGGAGCTGCTGCTCCAGTTCGGTCCTGACCCGGTTGGCGATCCAGCCCCGTATGTCGTTGTTGCCCAGCCTTGTCTTGGTCTGCGATTCGAATACGGGATCCTTGAGCCTGACGGAGACGGCGGCGATTATGCCCTCCCGTACATCCTGACCTGAATAGGATTCACCGGTGAAGGAGTTTATTCCCTTGGTTACACCCTCCTTGAATGCCGCAAGGTGAGTGCCTCCGCCGGAAGTGTACTGCCCGTTGGCGAAGGAGAGGTACCTCTCGCCGTAGTCGCCCGTATGGGTTATGGCGAACTCCAGTGTCTTGTCCCTGAAGAATATGACCGGATACATGGCTGCGTCCCCGGCCTCATCCTGCAGCAGGTCCATGAGACCGTACTCGGACACGAAGGTCTCCCCGTTGAGCACGATTCGCAGTCCAGCGTTCAGGTGGGCGTAGTGCTGGCACCTGTTCCGAAGGAACTCCTCCCTGAATGTGAAGTCGCCGAATATCTCCCTGTCAGGAGTGAACTCCACCAGCGTACCGTTCTTCTCTCCGGTCTCCCCCTCGTCGTCCTCGAGGAGCTGTCCCCTGCTGTAGGTTACGCACCTGTACCTGCCGTCCCGGAAGCTGGTGACCCTGAAGCTCTCCGAGAGCGCGTTCACCGCCTTGGTACCTATGCCGTTGAGACCCACGCTGAACATGAAGACGTCGGTGTTGTACTTGGCTCCGGTGTTGATCCTGGAAACGCACTCCACCAGCTTCCCCAGGGGAATGCCCCTGCCGTAGTCCCTTACTGTCATGGAACTGGCATCGCTGGTCACCCTGATGCGCTTCCCCTGGCCCATGATGAACTCGTCGACCGAGTTGTCCATGACTTCCTTGAAAAGCACGTAGATGCCGTCGTCGGGATGGGACCCGGTCCCCAGCCGTCCTATGTACATTCCGGTACGAAGCCTGATGTGCTCTATGGAGGAGAGGGTCTTGACCTTGCTCTCATCGTATACCTGCGAACCTGCAGCGGATTTTTCTGTCATGTTCCACCATATGTTAGGTTGTTAAGGCAACCGGACACATCATGTAGTATAAGGACGAGGGTATGCAATTGCCAGTCCGATATGCGGTGGCACCGACATGGATGCACCACAATATGTGGAGGTCAGGATACCGGGTCGGTAGAACTCAGGGGAGCATCTCGCGCAGCTTTATGGCCAGCTTCCTGATTGTACTGTTACGCTTCCGGAAGTTGAAAACGGTCTTGTCCCCTATACCCTCCAGCACGGACTCGTCAGACCCCAGCGAGGCAAGGAAACTGCCAAAGTCCCCGGGAGGGGATCCGGGTTCCCTCCTGTTCACGGTCTCAAGGGCTTCCTCCCTGGAGATGACACCGGACCTGACCATGTTGGCGTAGAGGTAGGTGTACTTCCCGAACCCTGTACGAAGGCGGAACAGGTAGCTGGAATGGGGAGTGGCGAGACAGTCGTACCTGAGGTCCCCCATGGACTTGCCGAAGTCGAGTTCCCTGTTCAGTGTCTCGTATATCATAGGCAGGTCCCACTGGATGTAGTCCGGCAGGTTTATCTGCTTGACCCTGAACATCCTCTTCCAGGAAGGGAAGAAGTAGTCCCACTTCAGGTCTCTGAGCGGAACGTATCCCTTCATGATGTTCCTGAAA
Organism: Candidatus Aegiribacteria sp. MLS_C; assembly: GCA_002030045.1. Lineage (GTDB taxonomy): Bacteria > Fermentibacterota > Fermentibacteria > Fermentibacterales > JCC-6 > Aegiribacteria. Next base: position 151,267 of record LQBI01000013.1, read on the forward strand.
CAAACCCTGTCCATGTAGGAAGTCTCCCTCGGGGGAGCCTCCAGCATGTCCGAGAATCCGGCTGCTATGAGCCTTATGCCCTGTGTGTCAGCCGCCCTGAATATCGCCGTGGGCATGAGGACCACGCAGGCGGAGCAGAACTCGCCTGTGGCTTCCAGGGCCCTCCTGTACACCTTCTTCAGAAGCTCTGCATCGGGTGAGTAGGTGATCAGGTCGACGCCCAGCCTGGCAGCCGACCTCTTGACGAAGGCCAGTGCACCGGGGTCCTGGAACCCGTTGTCGAAGTTGAATGCCAGGCATCTCATTCCGTAGGTGTTCTTGAGCGTCCAGAGGGTGTAGGTGCTGTCCTTACCCCCGCTGAACGGGACAAGGACGTCGTACTTGATCCCTTTTCCCCTGTACCTGTCCAGTATCCTCTCCAGCTTGAGCCTCCTGGCCTCCCAGTCGATGCCCGAGTACCTGGCGTCGTGCTCCCTGCACACGCGGCAGACCCCGTTCTCGTCGAAATCGATGTTCGGGTAGTTCCCGGGCAGTATGCAACGGGTGCACCTTCTGATCTCCTGGTTCATTAAACGCCCTTCGATGGATCAGGGATAAATACTAGCAGTCTGGTACATAATACTCCGTCCCGGCGGAATCCAGGAAAAAGAGTACCTGAACCCACGGCAGCCGGGAAAACCACGACAGATGTGGGGTTTCGCTGCTGCGAAACTCCTTTTCTGAAAAATGCAAATCGTGGATTCGCATTGTTCAGACGGTGTACGAAACCTCCTCCTCCAGCCCCGCCTCCCTGAGGACCTCCTTCCTCCTGACCTTCCTGGTGGTCGTCTTGGGGAATTCGTCCTCCCGGATGATGAAGCGGGCTATCCTCTTGTATATCGGCTGCGAGGCGTTGAAGTCCCTGACCAGTTTGCGCATGTAATCGGCCAGGTAGTCCGTGGTGAGACTGAAGCCCTCCTCCTCGGCCTTCGCGATGAACCTCTCCATGTCGGGAACGAGGATTATCCAGATCTCCTCGCCCTTCGTCTCGGTCTGTTTCCCCGCCACCATGCACTCCAGAACGTAATCATCCTTCCCCACCACCAGCTCGATCTCCTCGGGGTAGACGTTCTTGCCGTTCTTGGCCACTATCACGTTCTTCTTGCGCCCGGTGATGAAGAGGAAGCCGTCGTCGTCGATGTGGCCGTAGTCACCGGTCCTGAACCAGCCGTCCTCGGAGAGGACCTCCCTGGTGGCGGATGGGTTGTTGTAATAGCCCTTCATTATGTTGGGACCCCTGGCCAGTATCTCGCCGTTTCCCTCTGAGTCCGGGGCCTCTATCCTCACCGCTATCCCGTGGAGAACCGGGCCCACCGACCCGACCCTGTTCCTCTCCAGGGTATTGACGGACAGTATGGGCGCCGTTTCGGTGAGACCGTATCCCTGCAGGAAAGTGAAGCCCAGCTTCTGGAAACCGTCCACCACGTCCGGGGATATACCCGCGCCCCCTGATATGCAGAGCCTCATGTGTCCACCAAGCCTGTCGTGGACCTTCGCGAATACCCGTTTCCTTATCCTCCTGGCCCCGAACAGCTCACCGACGCTGGAGAGGGTGAGGCCCAGACGGTACTTGAAGGAGCCGCCCGGCATGGACTGTATCGCGCCGTAGATCTTCCTGTACATCGCCTCCCACAGAAGCGGGACCGCAAGTAGAATGGTGGCCCTGGAGTTGACGATGTCCTCCGCGACATGCCTTATTCCCCTGCATATGTATACGGTCACTCCGTGGGTGATCGGGAAAAGGAATCCGCATGTACACTCGAAGGTATGGTGCATGGGAAGAATGGAGAGGAACATGTCGTCTTCCCTCACGGATACAGCCTGCTCCATCTGCCTGATGTTCGCCAGCAGGTTGTTCTGAGACAGGACCACCCCCTTGGCCTGTCCGGTGGTTCCGGAAGTGTAGCAGATGGCCGCCGGTCTCTCCAGGTCCCATCTGTCGGGGAGGACGGCAGAGCTGCCGGAACCGTCCCTGAGCAGGTCGTCGTGGGTCGGGATCCCTTCGCAGTAGGCGGTGTTCATCACCACCGTCCAGATGTCCCGGCCGGAGAGCTTCCCCCTGAAGTCCTCCTCGTAGCGCTCATCGAAGAACATCATGTTGGCCCCGGAGTAGTGAAGGATGGTCAGCATCTCCTGCACGGGCAGCTCCCTGTCTATGGGTACCACCGTGCCACCGGCCCTCAGCGCGGCGAGATAGGTGATGGCCCAGGACACGCTGTTCCTCCCGGTCACTCCTACGATGGGCTCCGGACACCTGTCGAGTATCGCCCTGGCCATGGCGTCGACCCTCCGCCTGAGTTCCCTGAACGTGATGGAGTGATATGTCCCGCCGTTGTCCGGCTCGCTGAACGCTATTCTGTCCGGATACCTCTCGGCCACATCCGACAGCGCTTCGGGAATGCTCCTGAGACGGGGGTCGTCAAGGAGTTCTCCGCCGTAGGTTTCGTACTTCATCTTGCTGCCTTACTTTGAAAGATGAAAAAAATCCGCACATTCCGCTGAGTACTAATAACACAGGCGGGATACCGTGAAAAGTGCGAGGCCCCTCGTTCACCTGCCCTGTTCCAGGGTGGCCGCAAGGCGGAACCCGACGTAGGCGTAGCCGAGGGATGTATCAGGGTTCATCCTGGAATCGCAGCGGCAGTCATCGATGCTGGAGAGCCAGCTGCCGCCCATGGCAACGGGGACTCCACCCCCGGCGGGAATGCAGTACTCCCAGAGATTGCCGGCCATGTCGAATAGACCCCAGCCGTTGGGTGGATAGCTACCCACCGGTGAAGTCCGGACATGACCGTCGTCTATCGACGGGTGCCTCCTCAGAAGGACCTCGTTGCAGTCGGAAAGATTGAGAAGGCTTCCGTCGGGTCTCCTGCTTCCCCAGGGCCAGGGTCCTCCACCTCCCGCCAGGGCTGCGGTCCGCCATTCGGAAGGCGCAGGGAGCCTGTACTCCAGACCGTCTCCCGCAAGGGTCGAATACCATTCACAGTAGTCACGGGCGGTTCTGGCGGTCAATCCTGCCACTGGATGGTCCTGCAGGCCCTCCTCGACCGCCCACATCCCGTCGGGGCCTATAATGAATGGAACAGGGTAGTCACCGGGAAAGATGGATTCCAGAATCTCCGGCCTTGCCCATCTGTTGGTTGAATCCATCTCGGGAGAGGGCTCCAGCCAGGAGAGGTACCGGCAGAAGTCAGTGTTCGTAACCTCGGTCCTGGATATCAGGAATGAGTGGTCAAGGCCGGAGGGGCTGCAGGGACCGGAGGGGACCAGTACCATGCCTTCCCCGTATGGCCTTGGCAGGCGGTAGTGCAGCGTGTCCGGCGAGTTGTCGAGGAGAAGGATGCTGTCGCTGACAAGAGTAACGTACCCCTCGGTTATGCTCACGATGTGGGATCCGGGTTCGGGGATCTCGAGGGTAACCGGGGTCGAACCGGCTGGAAGACCGTCCAGCAGGACCGATGCCCCGGCTGGATCCGTGGTAACGGTCAGCATGAACAGGTAGGGAAGGTCCACAACCACCGGTGAGTCGGCCATTCCGGGAGTGATGACCGTGTCGACGGAAAGCCTTCCTGCGCGGGAAAGGGTCAGGTGAAGCCCTTCATGGGAGACTGGGATCCATGCCGGCGTGCACCAGAAGAACCCCTCGCCGTCGGACACTTCAGCCCCGCCGGGAACCGACATGAGATATACGTAGGCCACGGGCCAGGAAGTCTCGCAGATCAGCGCGACAAGCAGAAGGGACATGGCAAGCAGGAGAACAAGGGCCCAGTGGTCCAGAAGCCTGCTCATGTCGTCCTGCACTTCTTCAAACGTCCCTCCGGGAATTCGATGTCAGGCGGTCGCCAGGTCGAATAATAGCAGCCCGCGTCCCCGGAGGCCAGTTGCAGGCGGAATGCCCCTCGGGTTTTGTATAATACCGGTACTCGAATACACTGCATGTCCCGGTATGATCCGGTTCCCGGTATGATCCGGTTCCCGGTATGATCCGGTTCCCGGTACGATCCCGTTCCGGGGATCTTCCTTTCCGGGGACGGTCCGGGTCCGGAAGAGCTTCTGTTCCGGGACATGCGCGGAAGGGAAGCGATGACAACTGAAGAACTGGGCAGCTACTCCGGTTCCTTCTCCGAGTATACGGAACTCCGTGTGCAGGAGAACAGGAGCCTCGACATCGCCATCGTCAACGGCGACGTCATGTCGAACAGCGTCTCGACCGTGAGCGGGGTCTCTGCCAGGACCTACACAAATGGTCTATGGGGTTTCGCCTCGTCGCCAACGATCGACGATGGAGGGATCAGGGGAGTGATAGAGTCCGCCACCGCCAACTGCAGGTTCCTGGCATCGAGGGAACACAGGGACGGGCCGGTGCTGCCCTCCGTTCCCGGCAGGTCCCACCGGGATTTCTCCACATCCCGCAGGAGGCTGTCGCAGAAGGAGATCATCGGTTTCCTGAGGGAGCTGGATGCCCGCATCGCCGGAAACTGCGGGGGACTTGCTTCCCGCACGGTCTCGCTCCGTCTGCTCGACATGGAGAAGACCCTGGTGACCTCCGACGGTTCCTCCTGCTACTCCATGGTCCCCAGGTCGATACTCTACATAGCCATGACCGCGGAACGGAACGGCGAGCCAGTACAGCTTATGGAAGTCCACGGAGGACTCGGGCAGTTCGAGGACGTCTTCGACGATCCCGGAGCCCTGGAGGTCAAACTCGACGACCATTACCGCAGCCTCATGGAAAAGGCTCAGGGAGTCCACCCGGATACCGGGACGAAGGAGTGCATCCTCGATGCGGACCTTGCCGGCATCCTGTCCCACGAGGCGATAGGGCACACCACCGAGGCGGACATCGTAAGGGGCGGGTCGGTGGCGGGGGACAACCTTGGCGTTCAGGTGGCCAGCCCCCTTGTGACGCTGGTGGACTTCGCCCATGAAGCTCTGGGGACGACATGTCCTGTGCCGGTATTCATGGACGACGAGGGCACCGTCGCGGAGGACGCCGTAATAATAGAGGAAGGCGTGCTGAGGGGATTCATGCACAGCAGGGAGAGCGCGGCGTTCTTCGGCGCCAGGCCCACCGGGAACGCCAGGGCCTACCAGTTCAGCGATGAACCCATCATTCGCATGCGCAATACCGCCATACTTCCCGGCAGCAGCAGGCTGGAGGACATGATCGCATCGGTGGACGACGGCTACTACCTGATGAAGCCCAGCAACGGACAGGCCGATTCCACCAGCGAGTTCATGTTCGGAGTGGTCCAGGGCTACGAGATAAAGAAGGGGCGGCTGGGCAGGGCCATAAGGGATACCACCATATCCGGAGTGGCATTCGACATGCTCAAGACGGTCACCGCGGTATCCGACGACATGAAATGGTCCTGCGGCGGCATGTGCGGCAAGAAACAGGAGATACCCGTGGGAATGGGCGGTCCCGCAGTCAAGTGCATGATGAACATCGGGGGTAGATGATGGACGACCTCGCCGGAAGAGCGGCCTTCTGCATCAGGTCCATGAAGGATGAGGGTCTGGACAGGGCCGAGTGCGTGCTCAGGGCTTCGAGGACACACGAGCTGAACCTGGATGCCGGGGAGATCAGCCTGCTCAGGACGACGGAGGATATCTCCCTGAGCATGACCGGAATATTGGACGGCAGGGAGGGGACCACCAGCATAAACAGGACGGACGACGCCTCGATCCTCGAGGCGGCCGCCGTGACGATGCTCAACGCCTGCGCCTCGGAACCGGACACGGCCAACGACATCTCACCCGCCCAGCCTCCGGCGTCCTTCGATAAGGGGCCGGAAGAACCGGACCTGGAGACGATGTACGACAGGATGAGGGAATTCCTGGACCGTACGCGGAGAGCTTATCCGTCCCTCATTCTCGAACAGGTCATACTCGACTTCACCAGCGTGAGGAAACACTACGCGAACTCCAACGGTGTTGACCTGGCATCAAGGCGCGGCTTCTACTCCTTCTCTCCCATGTTCACCTCGAAGGAGGGGGCCGATACATCCTCCTTCAACTACGCCGGCGTATCAATGTCGGGGCTGGACAGAGAGCTGCACCTGTACGGCACCATCGACGACAGGATGAGGGAATCCACTGAACAGGTCCGGTCCAGGGAGTTCTCGGGGAAGTTCACCGGAGACCTCCTGATGACCCCCGAGTGCCTCGAGGACTTCATGGACATGACCTGCATGTACCTGTCGGACTATCCCATGATAAAGGGAACCTCGATCTTCAGGGATTCTCTCGGCACTCCGGTGGCCAGCCCGGGCCTGACGGTACGGTCGAGACCCTCCTGGGAGGGACTGGCCCAGGGCTATTTCATCACTCCCGACGGCTTCACCGCCGGTGACACCACGATAATCGAGGACGGGGTCCTGAGGAGTTTCATGCTGAGCCTCTACGGCTCCAACAAGACCGGGAAGGACAGGTCCGCCAGCAGCGGCGGCGCCCTTGTCGTGGAACCTGGTGAAAGCTCGTACCGGGAGCTGGTATCCTCGGTGAAGAGAGGCATACTCATCTGCAGGTTCTCAGGAGGTATGCCCAGCGAGAACGGTGACTTCTCCGGAGTGGCCAAGAACAGCTACTACATGGAGGACGGGAAGATAGCCTACCCGGTCAGGGAAGTCATGGTATCGGGGAACCTGAGGTCTCTTCTGAAGGAGATAAGGGGCATATCCCGGGAGAGGGTGGACTCCGGCGACAGCATCATGCCCTGGGTCCTCGCCGGCGGTGTCACCGTCTTCGGGAAGTAAGGCGGTAACATGAGACCGTTGATACTCCAGCTCCTGCTTTTCGCCGTCTTCCATCCGGCCTTCGGCCAGCTGCCCGGTCAGCCGCATTCCTCCTACTGGTTCCCGCAGGAACTCCTCTCATGGACCCCCGGAGGTGACGCCGACGCTCCCTACAACAGGTCCTCGGTGGAACTCCGGGACAGGACGCTGGGTGATACTCAGGCCAACGTGCATGCCAGGCCCGAAGAAGCCCGAATAGCTGCACTCTCCATAATGTACCCCTCCACCGGCGGTAATCCCTCGCAGGGGGCGAGGACCATGGACGTCTACGCCTTCAACTACTGGCAGTACACCGACAGGCTGGTGATGTGGGGCGGCTCCGCCGGGGAGGGTCTCATCCTGTCCCCCAGCCAGGACGTGATAGACGCCGGTCACAGGAACGGCGTCCCTGTCTACGGCACGGTCTTCTTCCCGCCGGTTGCCTACGGCGGGCAGATACAGTGGGTCGAGGACTTCGTTCAGAACAGCGGAGGCGTGTTCCCCGTGGCCGACAAGCTCATCGAGGTCGCGGAGTACTACGGTTTCGAGGGATGGTTCATCAACCAGGAGACCGCCGGGGGGGATGCCGCACTTGCCCAGGACATGAGAGACCTGATGGAGTACGTCCACGCCAACTCCGAAGTCAGGATAATGTGGTACGACGCCATGGTGGAGAGCGGGGCCATCTCCTGGCAGAACGCCCTCAACTCCAATAACGACATGTTCTTCCATGACGGAGGCGTCATCTCCGACGAGATGTTCCTCAACTTCTGGTGGTCCGCCTCCGGCCTTGCCTCCTCAGCCTCCTTCGCGCAGGGTCTGGGAAGGAGTCCGTACGACCTCTGCGCGGGAGTGGACGTCCAGGCCGGTGGTTACAGCACCGGTGTGAACTGGGAGGCGGTATTCCCGGAAGGTTCCGCCCACGTCACCTCGCTGGGCTTCTACTGCCCCAACTGGTGCTACACCAGCTCGACCGGACACCAGGACTTCTATGAGAGGGCCAACAGGTTCTGGGTCGGCGCCAACCGGGATCCCTCCAACACGGATACTTCGCACCCCTGGAAGGGAATGGCCCATTACGTCCCGGCTACCACCCCCGTGACCTCGGTCCCCTTCGTCACGTGCTTCAACACCGGCCAGGGAAGCTCCTACCACGTCCAGGGCGAGGAGCTGGGGGATTTCCAGTGGAACAACAGGAGCCTGCAGGACGTGCTGCCCACCTGGCGCTGGATCGCCAGGAGCGACGGTACGCCGCTCTTCCCCGAACTTGACTGGGAGACCGCCTACTGGGGCGGTTCCTGTCTGAAGGTCAGCGGCGATCTGTATCCGGGCACTCCCACCATGCTCTACCTCTACAAGACCGATCTGACACTGGCCGGCGGCGATGTACTGGTACTCACCTACTCCACCGGCAGCGCCGGTACCGAGTCCAACATCCGTGCGGCCCTGGCCTTCGAGGACCCCGGGACCTTCCATTACTTCGACGCCGGGACCACCTCCACCGAAGGCTGGAACACGGTGAACTTCGACCTGTCCGCGTATTCCGGCAGGCCGCTCTCGGTCATAGCCCTGAGTTTCGATGCATCTGAGCCGGTCACCGGCTACACCGCCAGGGCAGGCCGGCTGGGTATCATCCAAGGGGCGGCCGACGAACCCGCGCCTCCCGCTGGACTTTATGTTGAGGACTTCTGCCAGATCGACGACGATCACGGTACGGTCAGGCTCAGATGGACACATTCGGCCGACGGAGCCTACCTCTACTGCGTCTGCAGGGTCAACGCCGACGAGTCCAGGACCTGGCTCTGGTCCACCCCCGGCGATGCCTGCTTCGTTCCGGAGTTGCAGAGGGAGGCTCCCGAGACCGTGACCACGATCGAGGTGTGCGCGGTGAGCCCGGAGTTCGGGATCTCACAGGCCTCCGCCACCACCGTCGAATGGACAGTCACCGGAATGGAAGGCGGTCACGGGGACGGAGGGTTCGGTCTTCTGGACGGAATGCCCAATCCAGTCTCCTCCAGCGTACCGGTCCCCTTCGAGGTCCGGGCTTCAGGCAGGGTGGAACTGAGCCTCTACGCCATCGACGGGCGAATGGTCCTTCGAATGCTCGACGGGGAGATGGAGGCCGGAGAGCACTCGGCGCTGCTCGAGACCGACGGTCTATCCTCGGGGGTCTATTTCCTGAGGCTCTCCTCCTGCGGGGCGGTGGACACCGGGAAGCTGTTGCTGGTCAGATGACCTCATCCGGAACACCAGGACAGCGATACCGCCGGCGGTACCCAGGGTCATGAGCACCGACTCCTCGGGACCGAACCCGCCCCAGGGAGGTACACCGGTTGGAGTGAAGAGAGTGGGCATGGACTCGTGCCCGCTTACGCTCCAGCCGAAGACCATTCCGGTCATCAGGTTCCAGAGCCAGTGGAACAGGACCGGATACCACAGTCCGCCGGACACGATCCTCATAAGACCAAAGAAGGCGCCGGTCAGGAAGATGTTGAACAGACCCGGGACCGAGGCGTGCGGGTTCTGAGCGTGAAGCAGGGCAAAGAGCAGGGAAGAGAGCACCAGTCCTATGTTGCGTCGCTCCCCGAATGCCAGGGCGTCCATTGCGAAACCCCGGCAGAAGACCTCCTCAGAGGCCGCCAGCAGAAGCAGCGACAGGGCGTACAGCGGCCAGATCAAACCGGGAGCGCCGTACTCCAGGCCCTGGACCCCTGCCAGCACGGCGAAGGGAACCATCAGCGCCGCCGCCGCCGCGGTGACCGCCCTGCCGTTCCGTGCGCCGGCGATCCCCGCCAAGCCGGGCAGGGGAAGCCAGAATGGCACCAGTACGAGGAGGGCCGGAAGGCTTGCGAGGGAATACCTGGGGATCGATTCCTCCACGAAACCCAGGAGTCCCGAAAGGAACCCCTGGGACCAGGCCCATGCCGCGAAACCCGTCACCGAAAGCGCGACCCTTGCCACAGGCCCCGACCACCGCGGGACCCTGCATGTCAGAAGGGAACGGTACCGGCCGAACATCCCCCTGATGCTCACGGGACCAGCTTCCTGTAGACCCGCATGGTCTCCCTGGCGGTCCTCCCCCAGGAGAACAGGCGGGCCCTGGAGAGACCCCTGCTCCCGTATTCACGGCGCAGCTCCGGCGATGTCGCCAGACTCTCCATCGCAGAGGCGAGGTCCTCCGGGCTGAATGGGTCCACAAGCACGGCAGCATCCCCGGCCACCTCCGGAAGACAGGAAATACCCGATGTCACCACCGGGCAGCCGGCGGACATGGCCTCCAGCACCGGCAGCCCGAAACCCTCGTCCAGGGACGGGAAGACGAAGGCGGTGGCGTTCGCGTAGAGGCGGACCAGGTCGCTGTCCGGCAGGTCCCTGAGTACCACGGGCCCGGTGCCGTCCCCGGCCGGCCCCAGGTCGACGGTGTGGCCCGTGGTCCTGGCAGCCCGGTCGTCGGATAGGACAAGGACCAGGGGATGGCCCTCCCTCACCCCTCGAGGGAGCCGGCGGTGGGCTTCCAGGAGGACCGGGAGGTTCTTCCTTCGGTCGATCCTGCCCACGAAGAGAAAATACCCGTCCGGGCGAAGGCCGTGTCCCGGGTCCCCCCGGCGCTCCCCGTCGTGCGTGAATGTCTCCGAGGCGGCCTCGGGCACCGTCATCAGGGGTGTGCTGCATTGCGGGAACAGTTCCATCAGCTGGTTCCTGATGTAGTCCGAAGGAGTTATGACGGCCCCGGAGAGTTCCAGGACCCTGGGGGCCAGGACCGTGTACCTCCTCCTGAGCTCCGTCCCCGAGTACTCCTCCCTGGTCAGGGGAAAGAGATCATGGACCGTGGAGACCGAACCTTTCCTCAGAACTACGGCGCCGAAGGGGTCCGTCAGGTGGACAAGGTCCAGTCCCCTGCACGCACTCCTCCACAGAATGCGTCCCGCAATCCGTGTCGCAGGCAGGAGCTTCTCCCCCAGCATGAGTCTGTGGGGGACGGCGGACCTGACTTCCAGGTTGGGGAAACCGCCCAGTGCGGCGGCTACCTTGTCCCTCTTCGATGCGCTGAAAGTGGTCAGGACATGGAAGCTGTCGTCGGGGAACTCAGTAGCAAGTCCTCTGAGCAGTTCCCTGGCGTAGGTCTTGATCCCCCCGTGCCCCAGGATGTTCGTTCCGTCGAAACCGACCCGCATGGGCCCGGCTCAGGCCGTCACTGACCGTCCGGCGTGCTCCGGACGATGGCCATGAAGCTGTCTGCCTGCAGGCTGGCGCCTCCCACCAGGGCTCCGTCGATCGAGGGCCTGGAAAGTATATCCGCCGCGTTGTCCGGCTTGACGCTGCCGCCGTACTGGATCCTGAGTTCCTCCGGTGAAACTGCTCCGCCGAGGTCTCCGACCCACTGCCTAATGAGACGGTGCATCCTCTCTGCTTCCTCCGGGGTTGCGGTCAGGCCGGTGCCTATGGCCCAGACAGGTTCGTAGGCCACCACCAGGTTGCAGGCGGAAGCCTCCTCGAGGCCGGAGAGAGCGGCATCTATCTGCCCCCTCACCACTTCCTCCGTGCGGCCCTCCTCCCTCTCCTCCCTGAGTTCGCCCACGCAGAGGATCCCCTTCAGGCCATTCCGAAGTCCCTTCTCCAGCTTTTTTCTCACGATGCGGTCGGATTCGCCCAGCACATGCCTGCGCTCGCTGTGCCCCGCGAGGAACCATTCAGCCCCCGCCTCCCTCAGCATGCCGGTGCTGATCTCGCCGGTATATGCCCCGCTCTCCTCCCAGAACAGGTCCTGGCCTCCAAGTGCCATGCCGGCCCGAACCGCACTCTCCCTGAGCATGGGAAGGACCGTGAAGGGCGGGAAGAGGACCAGTTCCGGCGAAACCGAGGACGAGCCCATTCCCGCCATGCGTTCGAGGAACTCAAGCGCACCGGCAACTGTGCCGTTCATCTTCCAGTTGGCACCGAATACCCGCCTCACGTCCTGGCTCCCCTCAGTGCCGCCAGGGCAGGCAGTTCATCGCCCTGGAGCAGTTTGAGTGAAGCCCCTCCTCCGGTGGACACGAAGCCGAGACGGTCGTTCAGGCCGGCCTCGGCCACCGCCCTGGCGGAGTCCCCTCCTCCCACCACTGTGAAGGTGCCGGAATCGGATGCCGTGGCCATCGCCTCGGCGATACCCCTGGTCCCGGCGTCGAAGGGGGGTATTTCGAAGACTCCCATGGGACCGTTCCAGACCACAGTGGAGCTGGAGCATATGACCCCTGCGAATTCCTCAACGGTGCCGCTGCCGATGTCCAGACCCATTTCCCCGTCGGGCATCGAGTCCGCTGGAACTGTACGGGAAAGGTCCGAGCGGTCCGTGGACGGAGCGACCACTATGTCCCGGGGAAGATGGACCTCGATACCCCTCCCCCGGGCATCCTCCATTATCTTGCCCGCGGCGCCCAGCCTGTCCAGTTCCACCAGGCTGTTACCCACTTCGAGCCCGAGTTCGAGCATGAAGGTGAACGCCATGCCGCCTCCGATGAGGATTCTGTCAAGCCCTGTCAGCAGGTTCTCTATGACCGGTATCTTGTCCGAGACCTTGGCTCCGCCGAGGACAAGGGTGAAGGGTCTCTCCGGGGATTCCAGCCTCTCCTGGAAAACCTCCAGTTCACGCTCCACCAGCAGCCCGGCGTATCCGCCGCCCAGTATCCTGGGCACTCCCACCATCGAGGCGTGTGCCCGATGGCTCGTTCCGAAGGCATCATTGACGTAAAGGTCGGCGCTGTCGGCGAGCTGCCGGGCGAACTGCTCATCCCCCTCCTTCTCCCCGGGGTGGAATCTCAGGTTCTCGAGCAGCAGCAGGTCCCCCGGCCTCATCGATGACCTTAGTGTGCTGACCCTGGCTCCTATGCAGTCGGGAGCGAAGGTGACCTTCATGTCCATAAGGTCCTCCAGCCTGTCCGCCACCGGTGCCAGGGAGAGTCCCGGGTTCCTGCTGCCGCCGGGTCTTCCCAGGTGGCTGGCTATCACCACCGAGGCCCCGTTCCCGAGAAGGTACCTCAACGTGGGAACCACACCCCTTATCCTGGTGTCGTCGGCTACTTTTCCGTTCTCCAGCGGTACGTTGAGGTCCGCCCGAAGAAAGACCCTCCTGCCCTCCAGCTCCGCGTCCGAAAGCGCCGGATATCTCACAGTCCCACCTCGTTAATGTACTTCGTGAAGTCCACCATCCTGGAGGAATAGCCGAACTCGTTGTCGTACCACGAGAGGACCTTGACCATCCTGGGGCCCATGACCCTGGTGACCAGCGAGTCGAAGACCGAGCTGACGGGATTGCCCACCACGTCGGTGGAGACAAGCGGTTCGTCGGAGTACTGCAGGACTCCGGCCAGCGGGCCTTCGGCTGCGCGTCTCATGGCCTCGTTGACCGACTCCTCGGTGGCGTCGGTGCGAAGGTTGCACACCAGGTCAATCAGCGAGCCGTCCGGGACAGGGACCCTGACGGCCATACCGTCCAGCCTTCCGTCCAGTTCCGGTATCACCAGCCCCACTGCTGCGGCGGCGCCGGTGGTGGTGGGTATGATGTTCACCGCCGCGGCCCTTGCCCTCCGCCTGTCCTTGTGGGGAAGGTCCAGGATCTTCTGGTCGTTGGTATAGGCGTGAATGGTGGTCATTATTCCGTTCTCGATGCCGAACTCGTCGTTCAGCACCTTCGCCACTGGAGCAAGGCAGTTGGTTGTGCAGCTGGCAGTGGATATCACGTGGTGGACCGAGGGGTCGTACAGCTGGTGGTTCACGCCGTAGACCACGGTGAGGTCCGCCCCCGGTCTGCCCTTTGCCGGAGCGCTGAGCAGGACCTTCGATGCGCCGGCGTCGATGTGCACCTGTGCCTTCTCCCTGGTACGGAAGAACCCGGTGGCTTCTATGACCACCTGTACCCCCATCTCCTTCCAGGGAAGCCTTGATGGATCCGGCTGGGAAAGGACCTCGAAACTGTCGTCGCCGGCCTTTATCCTGTTCCCGGATACTTGCACCGCGCCGGGGAACCTGCCGTGCACGGAATCGTACTTCAGCAGATGCGCGAGGGTTTCGGGATCGGTGAGGTCGTTGACAGCCACGATGTCTATTCCGGACTCCTTAAGCGACCGCCTGTAGACCAGTCTGCCGATCCTCCCGAACCCGTTTATTGCTACCTTCATTCCCATGTCAGTTCCTCCATCATCTGTGGTACCTGGTTCAGGACGTACCAGTTCATCGCCCGCCGCGCGGACGACTTCCCCGTTTCAGCCGAAAAAGAGCCTTGCGGTTTCGTACAGGTCCTCCGGTATGGTCTTCAGTGTTCCAACCGCCTCGATCAGGTCCACCGCCACCAGTTCTGTGCCGCGAAGGGCCGCCATCATCCCGAACTGGCCCTGTTCGGCCATCTCGACAGCCTTTATTCCGAGCCTGGTGCCGAGTACACGGTCGAAGGCCGTCGGGCTGCCGCCCCTCTGCACATGGCCCAGCACCACGTGCCTGGTCTCGAGTTCCGTCCTGTCCGCTATCTCGTTCTTCAGCACCTCTCCGATACCTATGCCGGTTCCCAGCTGGACGTGGCCGAAGGCGTCCTTCTCCGCCGAGTGAAGCACATGTCTCTGGAGCTGCTGGTCCATGGCTCCCTCGGCCACTGCCACGATAGCGTACCTGTCGCCCCTTTCGTACCTGGCCTTCAGAATCTCGCAGACCTCGTCGGTATCGAATTCCTTCTCCGGAACGAGGATCACGTGCGCCCCTCCAGCTATTCCACCGTGGACCGCCATCCAGCCGGCGTGCCGCCCCATGATCTCCACGACGATTATCCTCTCGTGGCTCCTGGCGGTCGTATGCAGCATCTCCAGCGCCTTCATCACGTAGTTGACGGCCGTATCGAAGCCGAAGGTGAAGTCGGTGGCGGAGAGATCGTTGTCGATGGTCTTCGGAATGCCGATGACCGAGATGCCCTCCTGAGAAAGCCTGAGGGCAACACCCAGGGTGTCCTCCCCTCCCATCGCCACCAGACAGTCCAGGCCGGCTTTCCCGTAGTTCTCCCTGATCCTCTCGATACCGTTCTCTACCTTGAAGGGGTTAGTCCTCGAGGAGAAGAGGATGGTGCCTCCCTGCATGTGGATGTCGTCCATGCTGTCAGGGTCGAGTTCGATGGACTGGTTCTCGATAACACCCTTCCAGCCCCTCAGGAAGCCTGTGACACTGTGTCCCCCGCTGTATCCCCTGACAGTTATGCCCCTGATCACGGCGTTCAGTCCCGGGGCGTCGCCTCCTCCGGTCAGTACTCCTATGTGCATGTGCGTCATCCCCCGTCCATTCCAGGTTCGCAGTCCTTCTCGTACTGCGGTATGGTGTCCATCCAGTTCAAGAGCCTTCCCGCCATCAGTGTGAGTTCCGGTATGGAGAGGGACTGGCCCCCGTCGGAAAGAGCCTTCTCAGGCTCCGGATGCACTTCCAGCATTATTCCGTCCGCCCCTGCGGCCAGTCCCGCCATGGCCAGCGGTTCCAGGAGGTCCCGCCTGCCCGATGCATGACAGGGGTCGACGATGACCGGATACCCTCCGAGCATCCTGGCCAGTGGCACAGCCGATATGTCCAGGGTGTTCCTGGTCCAGGGTTCGAAGGTCCTTATGCCCCGCTCGCAGAGGACAACCCTGTCATTGCCTTCCTTGACGATGTACTCCGCCGCCATCAGCCACTCCTCTATCGTGGCCATGAAACCCCTCTTGAGAAGTATCGGCCGGTCCGTCCTTCCCAGTGCCGACAGCAGCGGGAAGTTGTGCATGTTGCGGGCTCCCACCTGTATCATGTCCACCATTTCCAGCGAGGGTTCGATCTGGTCAATGGACATCACCTCGCTGACGACCGGTATGCTGAACTCCCTCCTGGCGGCGTCCAGCATCTGCAGACCCTCGATGCCGAGTCCCTGGAACGAGTAGGGAGAGGTCCTGGGCTTGAAGGAGCCGCCTCTGAGTATCGAAACCCCCGATTTTACGGCGGCGGCAGCCACGGCCCTGATCATCTCGAGGTTCTCCACCGAACAGGGGCCTGCTATCAGGACCGGCCTGCCGGCTCCGACGGTGACGTTGCCTACGGTGACCGCCCTTACCTCCATCTTTACCTCTTCCCGAGTTCGCTGATCAGGAACCGTATCATGTCCCTGACGGAACTGTCCGGTATGGGACCCGGATTGTGACCAACGGCATTGTCCACCTGTTCGTCCACCCAGGTGGGATCGAATCCTCCGCCTCCGATGAGGCCCATGAGTTCCGCCCTCTGGTTCAGGAGCTTAACCAGTTCCACGTCCGATCGAAGGAGCTCGCTTCGGAAATCAGGAGCTATCTCCCTTGTACCCACCGCTTTCCGGTCTATCTTGCCGCTGGCTGTACGCGGAAGCCCGTGTACGAAGCTGATCAGCCTCGGTATCTTGTGCTCGTCAAGGTGTTCCCTGAGGAATGCCCTCATCTCCGCCACGCTGAGTTCCCTTCCCGGCCTCAGGACTACGTAGGCAGAGGGTATCTCTCCCCTGACGGGATGGTCCCTTCCCACTACGCAGGCGTCAACCACCGACGGGTGCTTCAGTATGGCCAGCTCGACCTCCAGGGGATAGACCTTCAGACCGGCTGCCTTTATCAGCCCGCCCCTCCTGCCCAGGAAAACAAGACGTCCCTCCTTCCGCCTGAATATGTCTCCGGTGCGGTACCAGCCGTCCCTGAAGGATTCCTCCGTCTGCGGCCTGTCACCCAGGTACCTGTCCACCACGCCTGGTCCGGAAATCCAGAGTTCACCGCTCCCATCCCCTTCTACGGTAACGCCTTCCACCTCCCTGAGCTCCACGCTGTATCCATCGACCACCCTGTGGAACCCCTGTGTCCCGCTCCTTCCCACCAGACCGACTCCCGATGTCTCGGTACTACCCCAGACGGGCACAAGGTCAACTCCCGTCCTCTCCAGGAAGATCTCCATGATTTCCTCGGAAACATGCATCCCTCCGGCCTCGGCCATACGCACCGATGACAGGTCCTGGTCCCCCCGTTTCCAGAGGTTCGATATGGTCATGAGCTGCGTGGGAAGGGCCATGACCACCGTCACGCCCTTGCGTGATATAACCCTCAGGAGGTCTCTCGGGTACCTGTGCTCGGTGAGCACGGTGGTCCCTCCGAGGAACAGACCGCGCATGAAGAGTTCGTGGGGATGGCCGTAGACGCCGAAGAGGGAAGTATGGACGTCCTTCTGCGAGAGACCGAGAGTACGGACCACGCCGGAGGTGTTCGCCAGGAGCTGGCCATGGGTGGTGGGCGCGATCTTCGCCTGTCCGGTGGAGGCGGAGGTGACGTTCAGGTAGAACTCCCTGCCGGCGACCACCTCCGGCAGCTTTTTCGGAGCGCCGGACCCCGACAGCACACTCCGGTCGAAGTACAGGGTGGTCTCGTCCTGCTGAGGACGGTAGCCGGGGTCCGTCGAGACCACAAGGCGGTCGGTCCACCGGCCGAAAGCCCGCTGCCTGTCCTGGGAAGGCCACAGGGGATTCAGAGCGACGAACCGGGCGCCCAGCATCGCAACCCCGACGAAGATGCAGGGGAGCATGACCGTCTTGCCGCATACGGCCCCTATCACGTGCCCGGGACCGCCTCCCGCAGCTTCTATTCTGGAGGCTATCTCAAGCGAAGCCCTGAGCCAGTCGGCGTATGTCAGCTCCCCGCGGTCATCGGAAAGGGCTGTTGCGTGAGGTTTCTCTGCGGCCCATTCCGCCAGCAGCCCGTGTACCGATACCGGCATCTATTCCTGTTTCTCTCCGCACTCCGGGCAGAACTTGGAACCCGACGGGATCTCGGCGCCGCACTTCGAACACCTGGCCGCGACTCCCAGGGGCTTGCCGCATTCCGGACAGAACTTGGCCCCGGCACTCACCGAGGCGCCGCAGAACGGACACGTTGCTCCCAGGGGCTTGCCGCACTCAGGACAGAACTTGCCCTGGGGCACTGTCTTCCCGCAGGAGGGACAGACCACCATGGTCGCAGAGGCTCCCTGACCTGAACCCTGTCCACCGGCGCCCATCGTCTGGCCCATCATGTTGGCCATGGTCATTCCCATGCCCAGTCCGGCTCCCATTCCGACTCCTGCTCCCGCCGCTCCGCCGCCGCCCTCGTTGGTTGCAGCGTCGCCCATGGCGGTGGCGGTCTTGAAGCGCATGTACTGGTTCATGTCCCCGAGGGCGCCCATGGCGCTCCTCTCGTCGATCCTGGCCTGCACCTCCTCCGGCGGGGTGATGGCCTGGACGTAGAAATCCACCAGCTGAATGCCGTACTTGCCGAAATCATCCCCAAGCCGGGACTTGGCCAGGGTCCCTATCTCGTCATAGTACTGGGCCAGGTCGAAGATGGTCTCCAGCGTCTCGCCGAGCAGGTCCGCCAGCCTGGAGATGATCATGCCCTTCAGGAAACCCTCGATCTCGTCCGTGGTGAACCTGCCCTCGGTGCCCACTATCTTGTTGATGAAAAGCTGGCTCTGTTCCACCTTCATGGAGAAGCTTCCGAAAGCTCTCAGCCGGACCATCGCCAGTTCCTTGTCCCTGAAGATGATGGGTTCCTTGGTGCCCCATTTCATGTCCGTGAAGGTCTTCCTGTTCACGTAGAACACGGTAGCCCTGAAAGGGGAGTCCTTGCCGGAAAAGAGCGTGCTCACCAGGCCGGCCAGTATGGGTATGTTCTCCGTGGTGATGGTGTGCCTTCCGGGACCAAGAACGTCCATCGCCTTGCCATCCCTGAAGAAGACCGCGTCCTGGTTCTCACTGACGACTACCTGGCTACCGAGGCGGAACTCTCCCGATCCTCCCTCGGGGACCCTGTGGACGATCTCCTTGCCGCTGTCGTCCATCCACTCGACTATCTCCATTTTCTTGAACATCGTCCGTCAACCTTCCATGAACTAGTCGACCGGCTGGTTCCTCTCCAGGTCGATCATGAGTTCGCTCCGCCGGGACATCTTCTTGCTGAACTCAACCAGTATGCCGACCATCTCGTCTATCGGGCCCCCGAGGTCGGAACCGGCCGCTGCGGCCGCCTGAAGGGTCTCCAGTGCCGCCTCGAGCCCTTCTATGTCCTCCACCAGGGCAATGTCGAAGGCGTAGAGGCTGTCCAGCTCGTCCTCGCGGACCTTGTGCATGTCGAACCAGCCCCTGTAACCCCTGGAAGCGAACCGGATCTCGTCGGTGACCCGCTCGAGCCTCTTCTGCACCCGGTCGAAATCGTTGACCGCCCTGAGAGCCGAAGAGCCCTTCATTCCAGCCGGAATCTCGTCAAGGTCGGTCCTCAGTCTCTCCAGCCTGTCCACAAGCGTCATCCTGAACAGGTGGTCGTTGTCCCGCCTCTCCTCCTTGCTCTTGTACCCCTTGTAACCCGGTATGAGGCGAATCGCCTTCTCCAGGAAACTGAGTTCTCTTCCCTCGCTCATACTCCGTCCTTTCTTCAGACCTGCGGCCGGGACACCGTCCCGACGTCCTTCTGTCCCGGTTTGAAACATAAGTATAACACTAATGGCCTATGTCGATAAGGTCACGTTCCGCGAACCGACCTGATGTTCTGGAGGTGTCCCGAGTGTGTCGCGGCGAAGAGGTGCCTTCCCGTACCGTCATCCCTGCTTACGAAGTAGAGGTAGCCCCCTGTGGTGTCCGGGCTGCATGCGGCGCTTATGGAGGTCTGCCCGGGAGAGCAGATGGGCCCCGGCGGCAGTCCCTGGTTCAGGTAGGTGTTGTAGGGATGCTGGATCCTGAGGTCGCTGAAGAGGAGGACCTCCTTCACTTCCCCCAGGGCGTACTGGACCGTGGCGCAGCTCTCCAGCCTCATCCCTTGCCGCAGCCTGCCGAGGAAGACACCCGCCACAAGGGGTCTCTCCTCATCGACCCTGGCCTCCCGCTCCACCAGCGAGGCCAGTATGACCGTCTCGTGGGCCGAGAGACCGGTTCCCGTGGAATCCGCCGCCAGTCTCTCGGGCCACCTTCCCCGGCCGGTCTCGACGATCCTGGCAAGGACCTCAACGGCACCCAGAGTGTCGGCGAACTCGTAGGTCTCCGGGTAGAGGTACCCTTCCAGGCAGGGTATACCGAGTCCGGCAAGGAAGGCCGAATCCCCGGCGAGGCTGTCCAGCCTCTCGAGGGGGAGTTCGGTGGAGGACGCTATGACCTCGAGGGATCGATGGAGTTCCAGCCCCGGAGCCAGGGTGACCCAGCTGGTTGCCACCGGAATGACTTCGCCGCCGGCGAGGACCCCCAGTATCGAGTCAGGAGACATGCCGTCGGTGAGCAGGTATCTGCCCGCCTGCAGGGACGGCCTCCCGTCCATTCCGGAATACCTCCAGAGGAAATAGTAGCGGCATCTGACCAGGCCGGAATCGGCCAGGGCTCCGGCGATCCTCCTCGCCCCCCATCCCACCTCGACGGTGAATTCGCGAGTGAGACCCCTTCCGGGCGGGCGGCTGCACCAGTAGAAAAGGGCAGCGAAACCGGCTGCCAGGAGCAGCAGGGCGATGGAAAGGGCGCGGACCGCGGTCCTCCTTCTCACGGCAACCCCAGATACCTCTTCAGTATGACCATGGCGGCCATGGAATCCAGCCGTCCATCATAGTGTCCCATTCCATTCCCGTAACCCCGCCGGTTCCTGATTCCCGGGTTTCCGGAAGCGTCCGATGCCTCTTCCGAAGAGCCGACCTCGCTCACCGTTTCTACTTCGAAACCCCTCTCCCTGAGGTGCCCGGCGAGCCCCTCCACTTCACGACTGAGTTCGGTCGGTCTTCCCGAGGCGGACAGCGGGAGCCCGAGAACCACCGTGACCGGTCCGGCCTCCTCCTCCATGGAGAGGAGCCTGCCGGCTATCCGGTCCCAGCTGGAATCCAGCAGCGGCTCCCGGGGCATGACCACTCCGTTCAGGCATACCGCGAAACCGGTCCTGCTCCTGCCGTAGTCAACGCCCACGTGCATCATCTCAGAAATCCCTCCCGGCAAGGCTCCTGTAGCCTGTCCTCACGAATATAAGCGAGACGGCGGTGGTCAGCCCCAGCAGAAGCAGCATGGAGTTCCTCATCATTTCCTGCAGCGCGCCGACAGACTGCGAGGATGCGAAGGCCCCGCGGAGGGCCATTCCCAGAACCGTTACGGATACGAGTACGTAGCCCATGGAGGCGAAAGCGGCTATTATTCCACCGTGGCTGCTGGCTATGCTGGCGGCGCTGCCCTTATCGAACCTCGGGAATACCGCTCCCAGCCCGGTGTTGATGCTCACCAGCGCAACGCACATCATGGTCAGGGAAGCGGTGGAGATGGTTACCAGAAGCCATCCGGCCCCTATCTTCAGGGTGGACCAGATGCCTACTCCAACTATGAACGGTTCGATGAAGAGGAATGCTTCGGCCCATTTGCTCCCGAGAAGCAGCCTTCGGCCCCGAGGAAGCTGCAGTATGTAGCTGAGACCGGGTCCCTCCAGGCTGATTGCGGGAAAGGTGAAACGGACCAGAAGGGTTGCGGTCACGAAGCAGCTGAAGGAGAAATTCAGGTATACCAGTATCATGCGCCAGAAATCATGTCTCACGTTGGTTGGAAAGCGGTCTATGTTCATTGCGTAGACGAGGAAGAGCCCGGTGAGCAGCAGGAGCTGGCTCCACTGGACCGGGTCCCTCATGAAGAGGAGCAGGTCCTTGCTCAGCATTGACCTGAACCGGCCCCCCGACCTGAGCAGGAACCGGCTTCCCCTCCTCCGCGAAGAGGCGGTGCTGACGGTCGAATACATCCTCCTGAAACCGGTGCAGAGCAGGACGCAGGAGGCTGCGGCGGCGGCGGAAGCCTCGAGGAGCAGCAGGCCGAGGCCTTCCAGTCCGCCGAGGGTATCCCCCGTGTCCAGGGAGATGATGATGTTCGAGAAGAGGCTGTGGGGCCACAGTCTCCCGCCGGCCACAGGGAGGTCGGCAACGAACCTCTGAAGGGCGTCCAGGGCAGTGTTCTCCTCTGCCACTATGCCGGAAGGGTCGGAATTCTGAAGGATGAGCAGCAGTCCGGCGCCCATCAGCAGGCCCAGAAGACCGGCTGTCCTCCAGACCCCGCCGCTGCGTCTGCCCAGCCTTATGGATAGGGCCAGCAGCAGGGTTCCGGAAGAAAGCCAGGTGAGCATCAGCAGGGGAAAGGAGAGAAGGGCGGCGGCCGTGGCCAGCGCACCAACTTCCAGCGACACGCAGAAGGCCAGCACTATGGGCAATCCAAGCAGGAGAATCGCCCAGCCGGCGTTGAACCAGCTCTCCAGGCCCCTGTATAGGGCGGTGAACCTGTCCCTGACGGGAAGGCTGAGCAGGAACGAGGTCTCCCAGGACCTGAACACCACGGATACCCCGCTTATGAAGGAGGAGATGCCGATGAACACACCCAGGGTCATGAAGGTCATGGACATGAGCCTGCGCGCCAGGGCGACTCCGAAGCCGGTGAATGTCTCCTCGAGACCGTATATGTAGCCGAAGAGGAAACGGAAGAGCATGTACATCCCGGGCACGAGCACGGCCATGGTCAGGGCACCGGCTATCAGCCTGAGCCTGTTGCCGGTCCATTCCGAGACCACGGCCCCCCTCAGGGAGGCCGTCTTCATGCGAACCAGTACCATCAGTTTTTTCAGCATGGGTGGAAGATACTAACTGATCCGGTGACGGCCAAAAAACTGCTCGATGAAAGCCAGAAACTATTTCCGGTTACGGCCGGAGACCGGGACCTCGAAGATGACGAGGGCGCGTCCGGCAGGGATGTTGGCACGATACAGGACCATCCTTAGATTACGGAGATTCGAAAGGAGCCGCCTATGAGATGTCCCAACTGCGGTGCCCAGATGGGCACCCTCAAGGGCGATGAGTACAGGTGCGACTACTGCATGTCGACCTTTCACCGCAGCGAGCTGGACCCTGTCCGAGGCAGGAGGGAGGCGACGAAGGATGAGGGAACGGAGGAGGAACAGGTGGTGAGGGAGGTCCACCACCACTATTTCCATGATGAAAAGCCCGACAGGCTGTCCGCGGGTCTCGGCTGCCTGATATTCCTCTTCTTTCCCCTGGGCTGGATAATCTACTTCCTTTACCGCGATTCGTCTCCCGGGAAGGCCAGGACGGCCATGATCATAGCCGCGGTCATGACGGTGCTGTTCCTGGCGGGGATAGCTGGCGTCGGCGGCCGCTAGGATCGGAGTGACTATCTGGCCGGACACGGAAGGTACGGAGGGTGAGGGCACCGTGTTCTTCCTCGAACCCGCGGCGCGGACCGTCAAGGATGTCGCGATGTACTGGGTGGACCCGGTGGATACCCCGCGCATCCCGGTCAACGGCTGAAGGGAAGGTATCCGTGGGATCAGGGCATTCCCGGGACGCTGCTGGATACTGCGGTCGCCTTTCGGTCGCCATCGCTCTCCTGGCAAGGATGGCCCATTTCACAGGCTACCTTGCCGGTTCCAGGACGGCGCTCTACTACTGGCCGGTACTGGCGTGCAGGAAGTTCGAGGCCGCCGCCGAGGCCATTCTTCAGGGTTCAGCACCCTCAGGTCCCTTCGTATACGCCAGTCCCCTTTACCGGTACCTGATCCTTCCCGCCTACGCCGCCGGCGCAGGCAGGACCGTCCTCTTCGTCATCCAGTCCCTAATGGGCGTCCTCACCGCCTGGCTCCTCTTCCGCCTCTGCCTCAGGGCGGGAGCCGGGCCCCGCTCATCCCTGGCCGCCTCGGCACTCTGGTCGCTGTACCCTCCGGTGGTGTTCTACGAACTCACGGTACTTCCTGTTGCAGTCCTCACGCTTCTTCTGACCTCCTTCACCCTCATGCTTGCCAGAAGTGGGGGGGGCGGCTGGAGGGCCGGAGCGGCCGGTCTTCTGGCAGGGCTCTCGGCGGGGCTCCGTCCGCCCTTCACGGCGGTCATGACGGTCCCGTTCTTCAGATGGGCCAGGGGGAGGGAATGGCTCGGCATGGCGGCCGCTGCGGGTTCCTTCATGCTTCCGCTGCTCTTCATCTCCTATGAGCACTCGGTTGCCGGAGGCGGTTTCTACCCCTTTCCCAGGTCCACCGGAATCAACCTGGTGCTGGGTCACAGTTCCGAATCGACCGGTTACGGTCCTCCAATACCCTCGATGGGCCTGGTGGAGACCGGCCGTGGCGACATACACGACGTGGCAGCCTCGGTGGCGGCCGACAGCGGTCACGGTGACCCGGCATCCGCCGACGCCTTCTGGACCCGAAAAGCCCTGTCCTGGGTACTTCATCATCCTGCGGAGGAGCTGAGGCTCCTGTCTGTGAAGATGGGGGGATTCTTCGGATGGAGGGGTTTCGACAGCTACTACGACATGGGAAGGGTGAGGAGGTTCAATCCTGTTCTTTCCTTTTTTCCTGTAAACAGGTGGGCGCCCGTCCTTCTCTTCCTGGTGGGTCTTCTTCCCTTCTGCATTCGCGGCAGGCACAGGGCGCTGATCCTGGCGCCGGTGGCGGCGGCCCTGGCCTCGACACTGCTTTTCGTACATTCTGAGAGGTACTTCCTTCCGGTGCTCCCCATGATGATGGCATCCGGCGTCTCGGGTCTGACGGTGCTCGTGGGCAACTTCCACGGCAGACGAGTTGCATGGGCGGCGGCGGGTGCCGCCGGGCTTATCCTGGCCGTGCCCGCACTGCTCCATCCGGTACCCGGGGTCCCTGAGCCCCTCTTCGTGGGCTCGCTGGCCGTTCGCGCCTACCATATGGAGGACTGGGACCTGGCCCTGGAACTCTTCGAGAGGTCCGCCCTGCTGTCCCCCTACGGCAGTGTCCCTTGGGTGCAGGGACACAGGGAGGCGGCCAGGATAGCCGGAGCACTGGGTCTCGCGGACAGGGCCGAGCAGCACCTGCTGATGCTGCGGGGAGCGGGTCTTCCCCCCTAGACCGGTCTTCCCCGGGTAGTTGTGTAAATGACCCTCTGGAGTGGTATGACCGGTTTCCAGATAAACGATCGCCAGCCGCCGGGCAAGGCCTCGTGATGCATGATACCGTGGAGAAGTGCAGCTGTTGAACGGACCCCCTTAAGTACTCTCTCGGGGCAGGAGTGGTCTTAAGGAAGATGCGACGATGAAAACAGAGAGGGGCGGCAGTTTATTTCCGCCGCCCCTTCCCTTGACGGAAACCAGGAGCTTCAGAACACGCTCCTGGTGCTGCCCCAGGTAGTGTTTTCCAGCGATGTGCCGCAGTCGGCGTAGACCTCTATGAGACCTGTTCTTCCCCAGCTCTGGTCCGAGTCCCGCATGCCGCTGTAACATGACCAGGTGTCCACACCGTTGAAGCTGATCCGGCCGCCGAGCCGGGTGTTGTCGTACCAGGCGCAGAAACAGTTGCCATCGGGGATCAAAATGCTCCCGGACGAGATATACACATAGGTGTAGGTGCATGGCGGGAAACCGGAATCGGGATCGGCGGGGGTGTACTCCCCGCAGGAGTCAGCTGTATTGACGTCACTCGAAGGGGTACCAGGCTGCTCAGGTCAGTCCGGACCACCCAACCGTGATCCCCGGGACGCAGGCCCGCAGCACGGGAACCCGAGCTGTTCCGGTATCAGATCCTGCCCGGTGTCGTTCCCGACACTGGTAATGAACCACTCCTCCCATCCACCGGCGCTGCCGCCGATGGTTGCGGGCGTTCCCATGGCCCCTCCGGTGCTGTACTCGAAATCCTCGGACCAGGCAACGGCGAAAACCGGGACTACTATCAGAGAGAACCTCTTCATCGTTTTCCCTTATCGTAATGGAGTTAAGACGATTATGACGATCCCCGGTTATTTCAAAGTGCTGACAAGGTGCTCTGACTCGGAGTGTCCCGCTGTTGCGGACCAGCCTGGCCGCGTTACTCCAGATCACCCTTGTGGATCTCCATCCGGGTTTGTCAGAGGCCGTTTCTAGACATGCGGACTATCCCCTGAGGAAATCTCCCCTTCCGTCAATTCCGTTCAGGAACTGCACCAGCAGCTCGATCGCGGTCTCCACGTCGTGCCTGTGGATCACTGCGACCGGGCTGTGACCGTACCTGGTGGGTATGGAAAGACAGATGGCATGGGATCCCGGTGAGAACCTCTGCATGCTGGAGGTGTCGGTCCCTCCCCTCACCAGTATCTCCACCTGATGGTCTATGCCCTTCTCCTCCGCCAGACGCCTCATGTAGTCCAGCAGCGGCGCGGAGCTTATTACGCTGGAATCCATCTGCTTGATGGCCACACCCCTGCCCAGGTCGGCTATCTTCATCCTGGCTGGGTATCCCGGAGTGTCGCCTGCGCCGGTTATGTCCACGGCGATCCCGATGTCGGGTTTCACGGTCTGGGCGGCGACGGTGGACCCTCGAAGGCCCACCTCCTCCTGCGAGGTCCCCACCGCGTAGACGTCTATGGCCGGGTTGCTGAACCTCCGCATCGCCTCGATAATGATGTATGCTCCGACCCTGTCGTCGAAGGCCTTTGCCAGCAGGCAGTCACCCAGCTCCATGAACCCGGTGTCCATGGATACCCAGTCTCCCTTTTCCACCTTCTCCCTGACCTTCTCCTCCGGAAGCCCGAAGTCAAGGTACAGCTTCTCCGGTTTTGGTTTCTGTCCTCCGTCCTGCGAGGGCGGTTCCCACATGACGGACATCACGGCCGGAACAGTTTCGCCCCTGCGGGTGTGCACCCTCATCGTATGGCCCATGATATTCGAGGGGTCCCATCCTCCAACCGGTACCACCGAAGCGAAACCGTTCTCGTCTATGTTGTATACAAGGAAGCCGATCTCGTCGATGTGCCCCGCAAGCATTACCCTGAGCCGCTCGCCGCCTTCGGTCCCGCTCCTGAAGGCCGTCACGTTCTTCATCGCATCGGTGGTGACGGTGTCCGCATGGTCCTTCAGCGCATCCCTGAAAAGCCCAGCCACCGCATCCTCGTGACCCGATATGCCGTCAGCCTCGCAAAGTTTCCTGAGGAGTTCCATCGGCTGTCCTTCCGTTATTCTGTGACGGAACCGCCGGCGCCTCCCGGTTCCTGCCATGTGAAGCCGGCGCCCTCCATGGTCCCGGTGGAGGTGGTACCGGAGAAATCGATGTCCTCGAGGACGGCGGCAGCGGCTTCCGCAGGGGGGAGACCGTTCTCGAGTATCAGGTCAAGGTAGTAGATCTCGATCATGCCGCTGGCGGCCCAGTCCACGCTCCTGGTATAGCCGGAGACGACGAAACCCTCCGGCCAGTCGCCCCTCGAGGAAAGTATGGCCCGGGGGAGCCCTCCCGACATGATCTCGCAGCAGCTGAAATGCACCATGGCCAGGTTCCTGCAGGGTTCCAGCGCCCTTATGAACTCATCCGCGCTCACCGTCCCTGAGGCAAGCTCGACGCCGGAAGAGGTCCCGTGGGAGGCTATGACAAGGTACAGCTCACCAGGCAGGCCCGAGGACTCCAGGCCGAAGGCCGCCAGGTCGTCCGGATCATGGACGAACCGGTGTCTCACCTCCACTCCCGGGACCCTGGCGAACCAGGTCGCCAGCATCTCTCCGAAGGAGTACTCCTGCTCCAGGAGTGATGACTGCCATTCCGCTTCCAGGACCACAAGCCACATGGAGGGCTCCATTCCCGACCCGGCCCTGACCCCTTCCCATTCGTACCAGGTCCCTCCGCCCTCAGGTCTCCATTCACCGTCCAGACGCGTGCCTCCGTCCAGGAGGTCGAACCACCCCTCTCCGGACGCCGATGGCTCCCGGTATGTGAAAACCAGCCTTCCGTCCCTGTCCACGGTTCCCTCGACGGTGGAATAGCCTCCCAGGGTGTAGTATCCGGTGACTTCCCCGCCTTCCTGGTAGAGGACGAGGGTCCCGTAGGTGGTCTCCCAGGTCCCGGAGAAATCCGGAAGATCCCCGAAGGGAAACAGCGCCCGTAGGGACGAGACCAGAAGCAGAAGCGGAAGCAGGTACAGGCCGGATCCGGTCATTCGAGGACCGCCCGTATCCTTCGAACGCCGCCGGAGGAACTCTTCTCCTTCAGTATGCGGAAATGTCCCAGTTCCCCTGTCCTCGCCACGTGGGGACCTCCGCATATTTCAGTGGAGAAGCTCCCTATGCTGTAGACCTTGACCATGTCGCCGTACCTGCTTCGAAACAGACCTATGGCACCCTCCTCGAGTGCTTCCTCAAGGAGTTTCTCCTCGCAGACGACGGGAAGGTCGGCCTCTATTATCTCGTTGACCCTGACTTCCACCGCCCTTATCTCCTCCCCGGTCATGGCCTCCGGATGGCTGAAGTCGAACCTCAGCCTCTTCTCCGTTATGTTGCTCCCCTTCTGCTCCACGTGGTCGCCGAGGACCTCCCGCAGGGCCTGGTGAAGGAGATGCGTGGCGGTATGCAGGCGGGTCACCATCTCGCTGTTGTCCGCCAGGCCTCCTTTGAACTTCCCCCCGCCTCCCTGTCTTGAAAGCTCCCTGTGCTTGTCGAACGCCTTCCCGTACCCTTCCATGTCCACCTTCAGACCGTGTTCGGAAGCCAGTTCCGCCGTGAACTCCACCGGGAAACCGTAGGTGTCGTAGAGCTTGAATGCAACCCTTCCGGGCACGGTGGCCGCGGGGTTCCTGAGCAGGTTCGGCAGGAGCTTCTCGAATTCACGAAGACCCGACTGGAGGGTGCTCTCGAACCTCTGTTCCTCCTGGTGCAGCTCCGAGAGGACGAACTCCCTGTTCCTGGCAAGTTCGGGGTGGTCGTCCGATTCCGTTTCGATGACCAATCCGGCCAGGTCCCTGGTGAAGGGGTCCTCTATGCCCAGTTTCCTTCCATGGCGGATGGCCAGCCTGATCAGCCGCCTGAGGACGTACCCCCTGTCGAGGTTCGAGGGGGGGACGCCCTGATCGTCGCCAAGTATGTGAGTGGCTGTCCTGATGTGATCGGAGATGATCCTCAGTGACCTCACCCGGTCCCCGGTACCGCCGGCTCCGGCACCGGTGAGTTCCTCCAGACGTCCGAGAAGAGGCTGGAAGACAGGAACCTCGAAGACCGAGGTGCAGCCGTTCATCATGGCCACTGTCCTCTCCACCCCCATGCCCGTGTCCACGTTCCTCTGCTCGAGTGACACGAAGTCCCCGTCGGAGGTCTTCCTGTACTGCATGAAGACGTCGTTCCAGATCTCGAAGTACTTGCCGCAGCCGCAGCCGGGCATGCACCGGGGTCCGCAGGGAGGCCTCCCGGTATCGATGAACATCTCGGTGTCGGGACCGCACGGCCCCGTGGCCCCCGTAGGACCCCACCAGTTGTCCTTCCTGCCCAGGAAGTGTATCCTTTCGGGCGGCACTCCCATATCCTCCCAGATTGAGGCTGCTTCATCGTCCGGAGGCACCTGTCCGTCGCCCGCGAAGACCGTCACGCTGAGCAGGCCCGGGTCGAAACCAAGCCATTCCCTGCCGGTAAGGAACTCGAAGCTCCATTCTATCGCCTCGCGCTTGAAGTAGTCCCCCAGCGACCAGTTTCCAAGCATCTCGAAGAACGTCAGGTGCGTGGGATCGCCCACTTCCTCTATGTCGCCTGTCCGTATGCACTTCTGTATGTCCACAAGTCTGCTCCCGCCGGGATGCTTCTCTCCAAGCAGATAGGGCACCAGCGGCTGCATGCCCGCAGGGGTGAACAGTATGGTGGAATCCTCCTGGGGTATCAGGGACGCGCCCTGCACGAGGGTATGACCCCGGGAGGTGAAAAAGTCGAAATACAGTCTCCTCAGTTCTTCTGCCGTCATCTTCTTTCCCCTGTCGGCCCGGCCCTCCGGGGGCCGGACGCCTGTGGACCGCATCCCTCAGAGGTCCTTCTGGTAGACCCTGTACGTCCGGTACTGTTCCGTGTCCAGGTCCTTCTCCAGGATGCGGCGCATGGATTCGTTGTCCTCGAGGATCCAGGAAAGCTCGCCCCAGAGGATCCCCCTATCCTTGCTGGAGCTGATTATCCTGTCTATCAGAAGGGCCTCCAGGCCCCGGCCCCTGCAGGCCTTCCTGACTCCCAGCAGCAGTACCCTGCATCTGTCGATCCTGACTCTGAACGGCGGCACCTTCAGGGCAAGCAGAGCCCTGAGGAGGCTGCCCCCGGCCTTTCCGAGAGCCTGGTTCGCGTCGGGTATCGCCACCGCGAAGGCCACGGGCTGCCCGTCCAGCTCCACTATTGGCGCCAGTACGGGGTCCATTACGGTCCTCAACTCGTCGGCAAGGTGGCCGAGCTCTTCCCTGGTCATCGGCACGAACCCCCAGTTGTCCCGCCAGCACTCGTTGTAGATGTCCATTATGAGGGGCACCTCCTGGTGTATGCGCCTGACGGACATGTCCCTGATCACCGCATTGCTCCTCCTGCGCACCAGCTCTGACACCCTGGACATCCTGGAATCCAGCGCCCTGTCGGTGTAGAGCCTGTAGGCCAGTAGGTCGCGAACCTTCCGGTATCCGCACTCCTCCATGTACCCGGGGTACCAGTCCGGATTGTAGGGCATCATCACGAGTGGGCTGGCGTCGAACCCCTTCACCAGCATTCCGCACTCCTCGTTCGTGGAGAAGTTCATCGGACCCCTGACACGGTCCATGCCCGCCGCCCTCAGCTTTTCCTCGCAGGCACCCAGGAGAGCCTTCGCTATGCCGGGGTCCCTCTCCATCTCCAGGAAGCCGAAGAACCCGGTCCTTTCGCCGTGGTACTCGTTGTGGGCGTGATTGACTATGGAAGCGGCCCGCCCCCTGACCCTGCCGCCGTCGTCCACCGCCAGCAGGTACTCCACGGAGGAATGCCTGTGGAACGGGTGCCTGTCCCTGTCGAAGAGGTCCCTCTGGAAGACTCTCACCGGAGGGACCCAGAAGGTATCATCGGAGTAGAGCCTGTACGGGAGATCGATGAACTGCCCGAGGAGGCCCCTTCCCGTCACTTTGACGACAGAGTAGGGCATCGGACCTCCCGGATCAGATCATTCCCAGTGATTTGCCGCACTTCTCGAAAACGTCAAGGGCCCTGTCTATCATCTCGTCGGTATGGGTGGACATGTAGCTTGTCCTGAGCATCTCCCCGCCGCTGGCCACGGCCGGGCTGACCACCGGGTTCGTGAAGACGCCGTGCTGGTACAGCATTCTATAGAACATCAGGGTCTGGACCTCGTCACCGACTATTATGGGAACGATGGGGGCCTCGGAATTGCCGACGTTGAATCCCATGGAGGCCAGTCCCTGTCTGGACCTCTCCGCGGCCTTGTGGCACCTGGAGACGAGTTCCGGCTCCTGCTCCAGTACGTCCAGGGCGGCTATCACCGTGCCCACCGCCGCCGGGGGCAGGCTCGCCGAGAAGATCATCGTCCTGGCCGTGTGCTTTATGTACTCCATTACCCTGGCTGGTCCGGCTGCGAAGCCGCCTACGCAGGCGAAGGACTTGCTGAAGGTCCCGATGAGCAGGTCGATCTCGTCATGGCAGCCGAAGTGCTCCGCCGTCCCCCTGCCCCTGGGACCCATGGCCCCGACACCGTGTGCGTCGTCAATGATGAGACGGACCCCGAATTCCCTGCTTATCTCCACCAGACCCGGCACGTCCGCGAGGTCGCCCTCCATGCTGAAGACGCCGTCGGTTACTATCACGCCGGGGTGCTGCCTGTTGTTCTCCAGCATGTACCTTAGATGTTCCAGGTCGTTGTGCCTGTACTTGAGCACCCTGCCGTAGCTCATCCTGGAACCGTCTATGATGGAAGCGTGATCCAGGCGGTCGAGGTAGATGATGTCGTTCCTGCCGGCGATGGTGGAGATAACCCCCATGTTCGACTGGAAGCCGGTGCTGAACGTGATGACCATCTCCTTGTCCAGGAATCCCGCAAGCCTGTTCTCCAGCTCTATGTGGAGGTCGAGGGTGCCGTTGAGGAACCTGCTGCCGGTGCATCCGGTACCGTACTTGTCTATTGCCTCCTTGGCCTTCTCCATCACCTTCGGGTGGTCGGTAAGCCCCAGATAGTTGTTGGAACCCAGCATTATTATGCTGTGGCCCTCTATCTCCATCTCCGCTCCCACATGACCGCTCAGGGGTACGAAATAGGGGTACAGACCGGCCTTCTGCACCTGCTCCAGTCTCTCGTAGTCGTAGCACTTCTGGAACACGTCGTTCGGTGTAAGGTTCATACTGCACCTTGTCATAAAGGTTATCAACATGTAGCATTGCGGAGGAAGTTAATCAGGCGGTCCTTCGAAGTCAACGGATTCCGGTGGTGACATGAAAAAAGTGGCCCTCACCGGGGCGTCGGGATTCCTCGGCGGCCATGCGGCCCGGGCTCTTCTCCGTCGCGGGGAAAGCGTCATGGCGCTTCTGCGCACGACCTCATCCGCCGCATCCGTCCCCGAGGGCTGCGATACTTCCAGAGTGGATTTCATGGACCCGGATTCCATTGCGGAGAAACTGGCCGGCAGCGACGTCATCCTGCACTGCGCCGGTGCAACCAGTGCAGGAAGCCGGGAGGAGTTCGACAGGGCCAACGGTCTGGTGACCGCCAACCTCTTAAGGGCAAGGCGAGCGGTCTGCCCCGATGCCCTCTTCGTGTACGTCTCCAGCCAGGCGGCCTCGGGCCCCTCGGGAGAGGGTCCCGTCACCGCCTACGGTCGAAGCAAGCTGCTGGGGGAATTCGCCGTGAGAGACGAGGAGAACTGGGTCATAGTGAGACCTCCCGCCATCTTCGGACCCGGTGACCCGGCGTCGGCCCCGGTGATCCGAATGGCAATAAGGGGGCTCTTCCTATCACCCCGTATGGACAGGGGAGGTTTTGCACTGGTCTACGCTCCCGACCTGGCCGAACTCCTGGTCATGCTTCCCGATAGTCCCTCCGCGGTTGGCAGGGTTCTGGAGCCATCTTACGGCAGGCTCTTCTCCTGGAGGGAATTCCACCGGATACTGGAGTATGGCGCCGGAAGAAGGATACTACACGTAAGGGTGCCCCCCTTCCTCGTCCATACGGCCGGTTTCATGTCGGAGGCCCTGGCCGCCCTCGCGGGAAGGACGCCATTCTTCTGCAGGGACAAGTGCCGGGAACTTCTCGTATGTGACTGGCTTGTGGAGGAAGGAACCACCTGGGAACTCACCGGGTGGAAACCCTCCGTCCCCGTCGAGGAGGCGATGGCCTCTACCTTCGGGTCCTACCGGTAGGGACTGTCTCCCGTCACGCTGCCTTCACCTCTTGTAACCTATGCGCCTCAGCAGTTCCAGCCTGTTCTCGACGTCTTCCTCGATCTCCACCGCCAGCGGGGGTTCGCCATCGATGACACCCATGACCCCTCCGCCCCGGTCGGACCTCCCCACTATGACCTGGACAGGGTTGGCCGTTGCGCAGTAGATCCTGCAGACCTCGGGCACCATCTTCACCTGGTTCAGCACCTGGATCGGGAATACGCCGTTGAGCACTATCATGAAGGTATGTCCGCAGCCGAGCCTGAGCAGGTTCCTCTCCGCCGCCTGCCTCAGTTCCAGGCTG
This sequence comes from Candidatus Aegiribacteria sp. MLS_C, assembly GCA_002030045.1. Lineage (GTDB taxonomy): Bacteria > Fermentibacterota > Fermentibacteria > Fermentibacterales > JCC-6 > Aegiribacteria. Next base: position 184,541 of record LQBI01000013.1, read on the forward strand.
GTACCGTCGCTCCTTACGAGCCGCGGCCCCGAGGCCTCGGAGAACGCCAGTCCGAACTCGGCCCCGGGCACGGTACCCGCTACGGCCTCGTACAGGTCCTCCACGGTCTTGATGAAGTGCGACTGTCCGAGGATCACGTTGCATCCTTCCGGAAAGTCCAGGTCGACAACGTCAAGGATAGGTGATTCCATTCCGGGACACTCCCTTCCCTCAGTACCTCCTGCGTTTCCTGGCGGGCGGTATGTCCAGCTCGGTCCTGTAGTTGGCCACCGTCCTCCTCTTGACCTCGATCCCCATGGACTTAAGGGCCTCCACCAGCCTGGCGTCGGACAGGGGCCTTCTCCTGTCCTCCTCCTCGATGATCTTCCTCAGCTCCTCCTTGACCGTCCTGCTGGAGATCTCCCCTCCGTCACCGGGAAGTGCGCGGCTGAAGAAGAACCTCATCTCGTGTATGCCCTGGGGTGACTGCACGTACTTGCCGTTGATCGCCCTGCTTATTGTGGACTGATTGTAGCCCAGGCCGTCGGCAACCATCTGGAGCGTCAGGGGCCGCAGGCCCTCGAGACCGTTCTCGAAGAAGTCACTCTGGTAATCGGCCAGGAAGCCCCCGATCCTGGTCACCGTTTCCTGTCTCTGTCTTATGGCCTTGATGAACCATGACGCCTTCTGGTACTTCTGCCTCACATAGTCCTTCTCCGTCTCGCTTGAGGAGGGGGATTCGAGGATCCGGCGGTTCCTCTCGGATATCATCAGATGAGGAAACCTGCTGTCGTTCAGGATGGCCTCGAAGCGACCCTCTACCTCGATTATGATTATGTCGGGTATCACAGCGGAATTCGCAGCGGAGGAGAACTCGTTGCCGGGCCATGGATTGAGGAGTGATATCCTGTCCATGGCCTCCTGAACCCTGTGCGGCGATACACCCTCGGAGGAAGCGATGGCCTTGATCTTCCGTTCGGCCAGCTCGCCGAAATGGCGGGAGACTATCCTGTACTCCAGGCTGTCCTCGGTGTAGCCCAGCTTGCGCAGCTGCATCTCCAGCGCCCCGGAGGCGCTGAGGGCGCCGACGCCGGTGGGCTCCAGGGACCTGACTATTCCCAGGGCCTCCCGCAGCAGGCCCGGGTCACCCTGCCACCCGGCCTCCAGCTCGAACATCGGCAGGGAAAGCAGGCCGTGCCGGTCGAGGGAGTAGACCATGTATACCACTGCCTCCTCCAGGTCCGGGGGCAGCAGCAGTGACAGGACCTGCTCCAGCAGGTACTCGTACAGCGTCTGCTCCCTGGGAGGCTCGGGCATCCAGTTGTCGTCCTCGTCGCTGTAGGTTCCGGTGTACCCGTCCCCGGAGTGCTCGTCCAGCCTCTTCAGGATCTCCAGCGTATCCTCTTCCCGGCTGTCGCTCCTGGAGGGTCCATCCTCCCATTCATCCTCACCCGGTCCACTGTCCCCGCCGGCATCATCCTCACTGGAGACATCCCCCGGACCGTAATCACCTTCGGCATCACGGTCCTCCTCTCCCTCGCCCCCGGAAGCGGGTTCGTCGGGATTGCGCTGCTCCAGGAGCGGGTTCTCCTGCAGCTCCTCTCTGATCATGTTCTCCAGGTCCATGGAAGGCAGCTGGAGTATCTCCAGTGCCTGTTTGATCTTCTGTGTGAGGGCCAGCTTCTGCGTCTGGGTAAGACGAAGGTTCTGGTCGAGCCTGAACTCCGGCATCTCTAGAGCCTGAACCTCTCTCCAAGATATATCTTGCGTGCTTCCGGGTCCTCGGCCAGTTCCTGGGCCGACCCCGATATCAGTATCCTCCCGTCGTACATTATGTAGGCCCTGTCGGTGATCGCAAGTGTCTCCCGTACGTTGTGGTCGGTTATGAGTATGCCGAGGCCCCTGGCCTTCAGGTCCCTGATTATTCCCTGAATGTCGTCGACGGCTATCGGATCGATGCCGGCGAAAGGTTCGTCAAGAAGGAGGAACGCCGGGTCGGTGACCAGGGCACGGGCTATCTCCACCCTTCTCCTCTCTCCACCGGAGAGGGTGTAGGCCTTCTGGTCCGCAACCTTCTCTATGCCCAGGTCGGCCAGGAGCCTGGCCTGTCGCTTCTTCCTCTCCTTCCTCCGCAGTCCCGTGGTCTCGAGTATGCTCATGAGGTTGTCCGCCACGGTCATCTTCCTGAAGACGCTGGATTCCTGGGGGAGGTAGCCTATGCCGAGCCTGCACCTCCTGTACATGGGCAGGTGGGTAAGCCTTACATCGTCCATGAAGACGTCTCCGCCATCCGGGCGGATGAATCCCACTATCTGGTTGAAGGTCGTGGTCTTCCCTGCTCCGTTGGGTCCCAGAAGTCCAACGGTCTCGCCCCTCCTCACGGAAACCGAAACACCGTCCACCACCGCCCTCTTCCTGTACCTCTTGACCAGGTCCGCGGTCCTGAGCACTGAAGGTCCTTCGCTGCCTGTCCTCTGGCTCAAGGATTACCTCCAAGGTAGCTGTAGGTCCCTGTCACGCTTCCGGATACGGTAACCTCCACCACTTCTCCCTCACTTAAGGAGATGGTGAGCGTGTTGCCCCTGACGGTGTTAATCTCCTCCCTCTCGGCCGCCTCACCCCCGGACTGCATGCGCAGCAGAGCCGCCCCGCTCAGGTGGACCGAGTCGGGATCCCCTCCGCTGAAGGCAAAGTAGGCGCTCTCCGATGAAAACCAGGTCTCCGCCGGCGGGTCGACCCCGTCGTCCGTGAAATGACCCTCCGCATCACCCTCCACCTTCACCTCCTCCGGGTCTCCCGAAGGATCCAGCAGGATCTCCATCCAGTCACCGGAGAGTTCGCCCTCCGGGGACTGAAGGACCGGCGAGCCGAAGAACTCGAACCTGTCCTCGTCGCCGAAGTACCTCAGATACTCCGAGGTGGAGAAGAACTCCCTCGCAGGCATGCTAACCCTGGCGTCACCCTGTGCCTCCGCCGAGTTATCCTCGGGAAAGAACTCCAGCCTGTCGGCGGTCACGGTTAGGCTGTCGCCGTCTACTACCCTTATCAGCAGCGGTTCCACCGTGATGAAGAGGCTTCCCCTCTCCCTGTCATAGAGAGCGTACTGCCCGCGCACGAACCCTATTCCGGGACCTGTCAGCTCCACGTCCTCCCTGGCCGTGGCCTTACCGGATTCCCTGAAGTAGACCACTTCCCCCGCGTTGAGCACGGTCTCGCCGTCGGTCAGCTCCACGTCGCCGATCATCGTGACCATGCCCGCCGCCCTTACGTACTCCAGGTAGCGGGAAGTCCCGGTGAGGGTGTCGGCGGTGACCGTCACGTCGCCGTAGAAGCAGGCATTCCCGGAGCCCTGCCATACGGTGCCGCTGTCCGAGGTAACCGTCACCTCTCCGTCGGTGACCGAAACGTTCCCGAAGAGATCGATAGCCATCTCGCCACCCTCCGCCTCCCTGCTGGAGGCCCTGTCCGCCACCGTGGTGAACACACCCTGCGAAGAGGCAAGCAGGGCGATCAGGGCGACGGCCTGGCTACTCAATCTCCAGCTCTCCGGAGTAGACCGCCGTGAAGTCTTCCTCTATGTCCACTCCCTCCACCGCCCCGAGGCCGGTGTCCAGGTCGACCCCCCTTCCGGACAGGGTCGTTATTCCCGAGGAATCTGGTATCGTCATCACTACCAGACAGTCGCTGTGAAAGATACCGAGGCTGTCGTCCCAGATTATCTCCTGTGTCTCCAGGTGTCTGCCGTCGTCGGTATCCGCCGCCACGTCGCCCCAGATCCTCAGGAGACCGCTACGAAGCTCGACCCTGCCGGAATCACCTTCGAGGATGGTTCCGGGGACGTCCTCCTCGAAGAAGGTCAGGTCCACGCCAGACAGCATGAGGATGCTGTCCCCCTCCGTATACACCGCCAGGTCGCTGACCAGCTTCCAGGACCTCCTGCCCTCGACTGACTGGACCAGCGTGAATTCCTCCACTGTCTGTACGGGATCACGGTCTGCATCCAGTTCCACCGGTTCCTCGCCGCAGCAGCCCAGGCTACTCGAGACCAGGAGCCCCGCCAGGACGGCGCGCCCAGCGTTCATGTATCCAGACCCACTGTTCCGGATCATCGATGACCCACTCCCCTATCCTGTCCGTGAGGTCTGCAGTCAGCCTCAGGTGACCGTCCGCTGAACCGTAGTCCTCCGGGTCCAGAGGTTCGTCGATCTCCACCGTGTAACTCCCGTTCCTTCCCCTTGATATATGCAGGGTAAGGACGGGAACACCAAACCTCAGCGCGATCCTGGCAGGACCTACGGGGGTCCTTGCTTCGAGCCCGAGGAACCGGACGAAGTCGCTGTCGACTCCCATGGTGTCCTGATCGATGAGTATCCCCACCGCCCTCCCGTCGCGAAGGGCCCTCATCAGCGCCGGGAACCCGCTCCCCCTGTCTATCGTGAGTATGCCGTGGCGGGACCTCAGGGAATCTATGTACTCGGCGGTTTTTCCGCGGCCCACCCTCCGGGTCACAACACCCACCCCGTGTCCCAGCAGGGACACCGCCCTGGGAATGAGTTCCCATGCGGAATAGTGTGCGGTGATGGCGATCACCCCCCTGCCCTTGGAAAGGGCGTCCTCCATGTGCTCGGCCCCCCTCACTTCCACCTTCCCGAAGAACTTCCCGTCCGGGCAGAAACTGAGCCTGAGATAATCCAGCACTCCCGCCGCAAGGTTCCTGTATACCCGCCAGAGCCTCACCCTCAGACCCATGGGCACGGCGGCGTGTTTCACGTTTATGCGGAAGATCCTCCTGGACCTTCCGGGAAGGAGGGAAAGCGCGAGACCCAGGGCCGTGGCCGCAGGCCAGACCAGCCATCCGGGCATGCGCCGGCAGAGCTGCACCAGGACGATTGCCAGGGGATACTGCAGCCCGCGCCGCATGCGTCTGAACGGTCCCGGGGAAGACACGGCCGGTTACTTCAGGCCGGCCTGCAGGCAGTCATGCAGGTAGATTATCCCCAGCGGAACACCCTCCGGGTCGGTGACCACCAGGGAGGTTATTCCCCTCTCCTCCATCCTGGCCACCGCCACGGCCGCCAGGTCGTCGGGACGGCAGGTGACGGGGTCCCTTATGAGCACCTCACCCAGCTGCAGGTCGAGTACGTTGGTCCTGTTCCTCATGAGCCTGCCCAGGTCACCGTAGACGAAGATCCCGCTGAGCCTTCCTCCGGATCCGGTGGAGAGGCACACTCCCCTGTGGGCCGTCATGGCCTCTATGGCTTCCGGGAGAGGCGATGACTCTTCTATGACCGGGAGCGGTCCCCGGTCCATCAGGTCCGCGACCCTCGTCAGTAGCTTCCTTCCCAGGGTGCCTCCAGGGTGGTACCGGGCGAAGTCCTCGGCGGAGAAATCCCTCATTCTGAGAAGAGCAATGGCCAGGGCGTCGCCGAGAGCCATCATTGCAGTGGTGCTGGCGGTCGGTGCCAGATCGTGGGGACAGGCCTCCTTCATGTCGGGAAGCGGAAGCACCACGGCCGACGCCCTCGAGAGGAGCGAATCAACTCCTGACGTGATGGCTACCACGGGTATGGAGAGCCTCTCGAAGAAGGGAAGAAGATATGCTATCTCCTCGGTGCCCCCGCTCTTGGACAGCACCAGGGCGGAATCCCCCTTCTGAAGCAGGCCCAGGTCGCCGTGAAGTCCCTCGGAGGGGTGCAGGAAATACGCCGGGCTCCCCGTGCTGGTCATCGTGGCGGCTATCTTCCTGCCAACGTGCCCCGATTTCCCCATACCGCAGACCACTATCTTGCCCGCTGTGGCGGCCAGCAGCCCGACCGCCGCCGGGAAGGTCTTCCGGGCCATCCGCCCTGTCTCCCTTATCCACTCGGCTTCGATCTTCAGGACGTCCATGGCCTGACCGTAGAGGTCATCCATCCTGGGTCCTCCCCAGTATCATGTCCGCAACCTCTCGGACCGCCCCTCTCCCTCCGGGCCTGCTGGTCACGATGTCGCACACCGCCCTTACTTCGGGGTGGGCGTCGCAGGGACACGCTCCGATTCCCGCGGTCCTTATCGCAGGGAGGTCCATGAGACCGTCACCCATGAAGAGCGCCTGACCGCAGCTGATGGATAGCAGTCCGCAGAGCTTCCTGAGAGCCGACTCCTTGTCGGCGCTTCCCAGGCAGAGCAGGTCGATTCCGAGATCGGCGGCTCTCCTCCTGGCTGCCGGGAAGTCCCTGAAGGAGACGAGAGCCACGGAGTAATCCATTTCCCGGAGAGCCACGAGACCCGCGCCGTCCTCGGCCGAGAAACGCAGCACCACGCCATCCGGACCGTAGTAGAGACCTCCATCCGTGAGGACGCCGTCCACGTCCAGTGCCAGCAGCCTGGTCCCGCTCAGGTCGATCATGTTCCGGCCCAGTGGTCCAGTGATTCCCTGACCATCATCCCGAGGGTCGGCAGGTCCACCATCGTCGCCGCGTCGCTCAGGGCTTCCGAGGGGTTCGGATGGGCTTCTATGAAGAGTCCGTCGACTCCCCAGGCCGCTCCGGCCCTGGCCAGAGCCGGCGCCAGGCCGCTTCGGCCGCCGCTGCTTTCGCCGGCGGCCCCCGGGAGCTGAAGTGAATGGGTCACGTCAAGTATCACCCTGTCCGCCAGGTCCCTCATCACGGAGAGGGAACGGAGGTCCACCACCAGGTCGCCGTAACCGAAGAACGTACCCCTCTCGGTCAGCCACACCTCACGGCAGCCGGATGACCTCACCTTCTCCACGGAACCCTTCATGTTCCCCGGTGACATGAACTGACCCTTCTTTATGTTCACGACGGTCCCAGATGCCCCTGCCGCCTCCAAAAGCGATGTCTGGCGGCAGAGGAAGGCCGGGACCTGAAGAACGTCCACCCTTCCGCCGGCCAGGCCCGCCTGCTCCGAGGAATGTATATCGGTGAGGGTCCTTGCTCCGAATGAATCGGAGACCTCCTCCAGCAGCCTCAGGCCGTCCTCCAGTCCCGGACCCCTGTAGCCGGCGGGACTGGTCCGGTTGTCCTTCAGAAAGGATCCCTTGAAGACCCATTCCGCGATGCCGTCGAGTCCGCCGAACAGCTCGGAGGCGAAACCCGCCACTTCCATGACGACTTCCCTCGATTCCAGGCTGCAGGGACCCACTATGAAAAGGGGGACTCTCTCCATGTCCGGGACAACTCTCATTCCTATCCGCCCGGGATTCCCTCCCGGCGGCTTCCGAAGACTTCTGCGACTCTCCGGAGGTCCTCCGGAGTATCCACGCCTATTCCGTGGAAATCGCCGGCCAGGACCGTTATTCGAACGCCGTACTCCATCCAGGCCAGCTGTTCCAGCCGCTCTGTCCTGGAGAGCTCCGTCTCGCCGCAGCGGGCACAGGCCTGGAGCGAACAAGGGGAGAAGGCGTAGATACCGATGTGCTCCAGGACCTCCCTCGACCCGTGGGGAACGGGAAAACGCGAGAAGTAGAGGGCTTCGCCCTTCCCGGTGACGGCGACCTTGACCGTATCGGCTCCCGAGGCTTCCCGGACCCTCACCCGCCTCGCAAGTGTCAGCACCCTGTCATCCGGTGGGACGGTCTCAAGAAGAGGGGCTGTCCAGCTTCCGCATACCAGCGGTTCGTCTCCCTGAACGTTCAGAATGACATCGCCGGGTCTGCCGAGCAGCTCCCAGGCCATGAACACCCTGGCGGTCCCCGAGGAGGCCTCCCCGGTCATGACGGCTTCGAAACCGGCCCGTTCCACCGCATCGGCCACTCTTTTATCATCGGTGGCCGCCACGGCGCTGTCAACCGAACCCGCAAGACCTTCGAGGACCCTGACCACCATAGGTTTACCCGCGATGTCCGCCAGCGGCTTGCCGGGAAGCCTGGTGGATCCCATCCTGGCGGGGACGATGGCGATCGTACTGCAGGGTACGGATGATCCGGAGTATGGAATGCGGCTCTTCCCCGTCGAGGGTCCTACTGTCCCAGCCATCTCTCACTGGCCCAGAGGGAGACGCTGAAGACTGTCTCGCTGAGTTCCCCATCGAGGGGATCGTCCCATCTGGTATGGGCCGCGGCCAGGTCCAGCCCCGCCGTGCGGTCGTCGAAGCTGTAACCCAGACCCGCCGTCATGGTCCGGGCCCCATCCATCCAGAGGCCGTCCATCCAGCTGTATCCGAGCCTGGGACGAAGACCGTCGCCGGTGCCGTACTCGGCGCCGACGGAGTAGACTGAACCCTCCTCGGTCCTGCTGCCCAGGATGCTCATGGTCTTCCTGGTGAAGAGATCGGCACCGACCAGAAGCTCGGGAAGGGGCCGGAAGGACACCCCTGCCGAGATCTCCCCGGGGATCGTGTAGAAACTGGCGTCGAGCGTGTCAGCCTCGTCGCTGAAGCTGAAGTCCCTGTCCACCTCAAGCCTGCCCTTCCTGTCGGTGGATACGGAGAAACCCAGTCCGAACCTCCCGGTGTGCAGCAGCAGGCCCAGGGTAGCGCCCCAGGCCATTCTGAAATCCGCATCGTCCCGGTACACCGAGTTGACAGGTACCGGAGGGACCGAATCGTTCGACGTGAGTTCAACGTCGGACATTATGTTGCCGAAGGTACTGCGTCCCCCGAGGGAAACGGCGAGCCAGTCGCCGGTCCTGACGGAGGCTCCCAGGTAGGCTTCGACGAGACCTCCTGACCAGGTGTAGTCACCGGTATAGCCGCCCGGCACGTCGATCCCCTCCAATGAGGTCTCTATGCGGCTCCTGCCCTCGAGGGCGCCGGTCACCACGATACCGTACGGAAGCGGAAGGAAGGCTGATATCATTGGGAAACCGAGTCGGTTGTCCCATGCGGGATCGTCGCTCTCGGTGTACCTGCCGGTGAATGCCACGCCTCCTTCCGTCGCCCAGGCGGAGGCTGCCGGGTTGAGCATCGTGAAATCGCTGGAGTTGGGAAGGCCCACGGAGATACCCCCCATGCCGAGGGACCTGGCGTTGATTGCGAGGACCTCGGATCCCACTCCTCCCGGAGGAGCAAGGTAGTCCGTCGAAAAGACCGAGGACAGCAAGACGAACAGCAAGGCTGGAATGGTCATATTCTCCCCCGGCTGGAGTCATCGGGTACAGGACTCCAGATGTACCCCGAAGAACGGACCGGGGTTCCAGCGGGCTCAGATATCATGGGTATCTCCCATGGACGGAATGAAGGGCGCGATCCCGATGGACGACTCTATCCTGGATGCAAGTGCTCCGCTCTGGTCGGATTCCCCGTGTACCAGGAATATGCCCTCCGCCTCCCTGCCGGTGATCATTGCGTACTGCAGCAGCGCGTCGGAGTCGGCGTGCGCCGAGAAGCCGTTGATCACCTCCACCGAGGCTTCGACCTCGTACTCCTCGCCGAATATCCTCACCGTCTCCTCCCCCTCCAGCAGCCGTCTGCCCAGGGTGTGCTCGGCCATGAATCCCACTATCAGAACCGTGTTCCTGCTCTCCTGAACGTTGTTCTTCAGGTGGTGGAGAATTCTCCCGTTCTCGCACATTCCCGAGGCCGATATGATTATCATGGGTGTGTCGTCGTAGTTGAGGGATTTGGAATCTTCGACGCCCTGTGTGAAATGCAGACCCTCGAACTGGAAGGGGCTCATGCCGCTGTAGAGGTAATCGCGCATCCTGGCGTCGAAACACTCCTGGTGGATCTTGTAGACCTCCGTCGCATCGAAGGAGAGAGGAGAGTCCACGTATACCCTCATTGGGGGCATGCGGTCCTGCGCCACCAGCTCGTGGATGTAGTAGAGCACCTCCTGGGTGCGGCCCACGCTGAACGAGGGGATGATGAGCTTGCCGCCGGCATCGAAGGTACGGTGGATTATTCCCTCGAACCTGTTCAGGGATGCCTCCTGAGGTTCGTGGTTCCTTCCGCCGTAGGTGCTTTCCATGATGAGGACGTCCGCCCTGGCGCTCATGTCAGGGTCCCTGAGTATTGGTCTTCCCGGCCTGCCGAGATCACCGGAGAAGAGGATTACCCTGCTCTTTCCCTTCTCCCTGACAGTCAGCTCAACCTGGGCGGAACCCAGTATGTGTCCGGCTTCCAGGAATCTGACAGATACCCCGGGAAACAGCTGGAAGGGTCTTTCGTACGGTATGGACATGAAGTGTTTGAGGGTCTCGGTCACATCCTCGATATCGTAGAGGGGTTCCACCGGGGGCATGCCGGTGCCCTCCCTCCTGCTGTTGAGGTATTCGGCATCGTACTTCTGTATGTGCGCGCTGTCCGGCAGCATTATGGCGGCAAGGTCACGGGTGGCGAATGTGGATGTGATCATGCCCCTGAAACCGTCCTTCACCGCTGAGGGCAGACTTCCCGAATGATCGATGTGAGCGTGGGAGAGTATTATCGCATCCAGGCTTCCCGGTTCGAAGGGCATCTTTCTGTTCAGACGCTCGCTCTCCTGCCTGTGTCCCTGGTGCAGACCACAGTCGAGCAGGATCCTCCTGCCGCCAACCTCGAGAAGGTGCCTGGACCCTGTCACGGCCCGCGCCGCTCCGTGGAATGTTATTCTCAATTCTCACCTCCAAGGTCCGACTATGTTCACGGGGACCTCCCGGAGCAACCTTCGAGCGAGTCTCCGGGAACCCCTCTTCCAGTATAGACATTACTTACACGGGCATGTATCTTTGAAAGGAAAGCATGCGGTCCTTATCACCGGAATCCCTGGGATGCCGTACAGTATCCTTATGGATAACTTAAAATTACATGCGATAACCTATGAGCCGGGTCACGCCCGGCAAAAACGTTCGAGAAGGGATGGATCGATGAAAAGCAACCTTGCTCTGATCGGTTCTCTTCTGCTCGTCCTTTCCGGGACCGTCCTCGGCGACACCCCTATGGAGAGGATACTCTCCGCGCTGGAGGCCGGAGAGATAAGCGAGGCGGAAGCGGCCGAACTGCTGTTGATGAGCGTCAACGACTTCGAAAACGTACCCTCCCGTTTCACGGAGGGCGCCGATTCCGAGATCTGCGGAACCCCCGCCATGATGGAGGCCCTTCGCCTGGTCGGCGATACGGATGTCCCCCTGGCCAACAGACCGGTGTTGAGCGGTCCCGAGTACACCTTGGACTCACCTTCGGGTCATTTCAAGATACACTGGACCGATTCCGGAGCTGATGCCACCAACTCCAGCTACGTTAACAGCATCGCCCTGGCAGCCGATTCGGCATGGGCGGTGCAGTGCGACCAGATGGAGTTCTTCCAGCCGCCTCCGGACAACAATGTGGGAGGCGACAACAAGTACGACATCTACGTCAAGTACCTCTCCGGGGCCACCCTGGGCTACACCACTTGTTCGGGCGAGTACCATCCCCCCGATTCAACGCACGACTGCTCCGCCAGCCACATAGTGATGAACAACAACATCACGTCCATCGGCACGAGGGTCTGCACCGTGGCCCACGAGTTCCAGCACGCGATACAGATGTCCTACGACTACAACGAGCCCACCTGGTTCATGGAGAACTGCGCCGTCTGGATGGAGGAGATGACCTATCCCGACTACAACGACTACCTGCAGTACATAAGCTACGGCGAGAACGCACTCCGCTACCCGTGGCTGGACATCAGGACCGGCGCCATGTACTGGTACGGAGCCTTCACCTGGCCCTGGATGATGTGGGACAGGTGGGGATACGAATCGGTCCGCAGCGTCTGGGAGTACTGCGCCGAAACAAGCGGCAACAACATGCTGGCCGCACATGACGACATGTTCGCCGACCACGGCCTGACCTTCGAGCAGTTCTTCATGGACTACAGCGCCTGGAGATGGTTCACCGCCACCAACTGGTACTCCGGCTGCGGAATGTACAACCCCGAGGCCGCCCTCTGGCTTCCCGGACCAAGGGTCCTTCCCTACCACGAGGCCAGCAGTCTTCCCTTCAGCGGCGACCAGACCACGAACTTCGAACCCGAACAGTGGGGCATCCACTGGATAAGGGTCACCCTTGACGACTACCAGGACGAATGGATCGAGTTCGACTTCGACGGCCGCGACGGCTTCGAATGGGACCTGGGCGTCATCATGCAGGACCTTGACGGCGACAGGCACTACTTCGAGTGGTACGACTGCGACCCGTCCTCCGGCGACCTTACGGTTACCGTGGGCGCTTCCGGCTGGGACTACGCCATATTCATCCCGGCCTTCATAAGCTCCTCGCCGCTTGACCACCTCTACACCTTCGACATCACCGCCATCGGGACCGGTCTCGAGGGCTCGCCGGACGTGACCGACCAGTTCGATCTCGACGTATCCTCGAACCCCATGCCGGCGAACGGCTCCGTGAGCTTCAACATGCCACAGGCGGGCAGGGCCGAGATCCACGTGTACGACATGAGCGGCAGGGTGGCCGCAACCCTGCTCGACGGTGAAGTGCCGGCGGGCGTCAACACCGTGGAGTTCCAGGGAACGGACCTTTCCAGCGGCACGTACTTCATAATGCTCTTCGCCGACGGCCGAATGGCATCCCAGAAGGTCGTGCTGGCCGAATAGCAGTCTTCTGACCGGAACGGAGGGGCCTCTTCACCGAGAGGCCCCTTTCAGTTATGTTGCCTTTGTGCTGCAGATGAATACGCAGCGTCGGACCATCGTACGGAGGTAACTATGCATCCGAGACACGGAACGGCGGTTCTTACGTGTGTTCTCCTCCTGGCGGGGGATTCCCGCGGGGACACGGTACCGGAGAGGATAACCCGGGACCTTGAAAGCGGAGGAATAACCCGGCTTGAAGCCGCAGAGCTTCTGGAGGCCTGCGTCACGGATCCCGGTGCCCTTCCCTCCCGGTACACGGAGGGGACGGAGGACCAGCCCTGCGGGACTCCCGCTCTCCTTGCCGCCCTCAGGCTTCGGGAGGAACCGCCCGGGGAGGCAAGCAGGCCCCTGCTCAGCGGCCCGGAGTACACCATCGACTCGCCCGCCGGCCATTTCAAGTTGCACTGGACCGACTCGGGAGCGGATTCTACGAACTACGGATACGTCGTGGACCTTGCAGTGGCGGCGGACACATCCTGGCTGGTCCAGTGCGACCAGATGGGGTTCTTCCAGCCACCGCCGGACAACGGCGAGGGAGGGGACGACCTGTATGACATATACGTTGTAAACCTCTCCGGAGGCGTCCTCGGCTACTGCACCTGCTCCGGTGAGTACCAGCCTCCGGACTCCACCCACGAATGCTCGGCCAGCCACATAGTCGTAGACAGCGGAATATCATCCAAAGACCTCAGGAAATGCGTGGTGGCCCACGAGTTCCATCATGCCGTTCAGGCTTCCTACGACTACGGCGAGGGAATAGGTTTCGTGGAGCAGTGCGCGGTCTGGATGGTTGAACTGGTCTACCCGGAGGTCGACGACTGGTACGGCAGCATCTCATCGGGTGAGAACTCGCTGAGGACTCCCTGGACAGGTGTCTTCCAGCTCACCTACGGAGGCTTCCCGTGGCCCTGGATGATGTGGGACAGATGGGGCTACGAATCGGTGCGCAGCGTCTGGGAGTACTGCGCCGCGGAACCCGGCAACAACACTCGTGAGGCGAACGGGTACATGATCGGGGACCATGGCATGACGATGGAGCAGTTCTTCATGGACTACGGGCTCTGGAGGTGGTTCACCGCAGGCAACTGGTACAGCGGCTGCGGAATGTACAACCCCGACGCGGCCCTCTGGCTTCCGGGACCCAGGGTGCTGCCCCAGCACGAGGTCGCCAGCCTTCCCTTCTCAGGGGACCAGACCGAGTACTTCCCTCCCGACACCTACGGCATACACTGGATAAGGGTCGACCTGTCCGACATGCAGGACCAATGGGTGAGAATGGAATTCGACGGCAGGGACGGCTTCAAGTGGGACCTTGGAGTGATAATGCAGGACCTCTCAGGACGTTTCTGTTTCCAGTGGTACGAATGCGACGCGGCCACCGGGGAGGTCTCCGTCTCCGTGGGTGCGTCAGGGTGGGACTACGCCGTTTTCTTCCCGGCCTTCGTGGATGAGACTTCGCTGGACCACCTCTACCAGTTCCAGCTGTCCTCCTCCACCGGCATCGAAGGCGGGTACGGAGGGCCGGAGGGTTTCGGCCTGGCCCTCTCGTCGAACCCTCCGGGTCCGGGGGCCTTCGTCTCCTTCTCACTCCCTTCATCTGAAAGGGTCCTCCTCAGGGTGTACGACATGAGCGGAAGGGCGGCTGCCAGCATTATGGAAGGGATGGCCGGACCCGGGTCCCACGAGATCCCCCTGGACGGAATGGACCTGGCCCCTGGTACCTACTTCGTGGTCCTCCGTGCCGGGAATGCGGCTGAATGCCTCAGGGTGACGATGGTCGAGTAGAGCCACCGCCGGCCGCGGCCTTTGCTTATATTCACGCCCGAATGGGACCGGTCCCGGTACTTCCGGAGGAAGAATGCTCAGATATGTCCTTGCCTCGTTCAGATCTGTCGCTGTCTCAATGCTGCTGCTCTCTGGATGCGGCGGCGGAGGGAACGGCATGCAGGGGGAGAGGAGCCCGCAGGCCAGGATGCCCCTGGTGGCGGTCTCGTTCAGGGAGATGCCCTCATCCGCCGATGTTCCGTGGGCCCTCAGAAGAGGGAGGGGGGACCTCTCGGCGGCGGTCCTCGTGAATGGCGAGCAGGACCCCGGAGGATGGATGGATATCCTCATGGAGGCACGCTCGTCCGGTCTCCTGGTCGCCCTGTTCTCTGACAGGGTGCCAGGCATGGTGATGGGACCCGACGATATCCTGATCTGGACCGATTCGATGGACAGGGTGCATGCCGAGCCTCCGGAACTAGCCTCCCAGCTCCCTTCGACCATGGCCCTGGACAGCGCCAAGTACCACGGCCTGGTGCTAGAACTCTGTGAAATGTACAAACCGGACATAGTGGTCATCGACATAGCCCCCGGGAACGAGGGACTCCTGCTGAGCATCGCCGCCCGGTGGACATCCCCCGAGGTCCTCTCCTCGTACAGGGTGGTGCTGTTCTCCGCCGCCGGAGGCTCCGGGCGGCGGGGATGGTGCGCCATGGCCGGAAGCGGCATCAACGGGAACGTACCGCCGGGTGTCACGGTGTCCGGCCTCTTCTCCACGGTACGGATACTGGCCGGTATGGACTGGGTTTCAAGGCTTCCGGGAAGCGTTCCCGCCCTGGCCGTCCTGGAGGACCCCTCTGCAATATGGGATTCACGTTGAGGCTCCGGCCCCTCCGGAACACGGTGCTTTCCCTCGCGGAGCGGGTTGCCTCCATTCCAGCCACCCCGACCCAGCTGGCGGGTCTGTTCGCCGCGACGGTCATCGTGAGGAACCTGCTGGAATCCATGGCCGCGGGGAACCTGTTCCCCGTTCCGGCCTTCGTATTCCATTTCCCCATAGCGTACGTGTTCCCCATGGCGTTTCTCACCGTACTGCTCCACCTGCTCTCCGGCTACTCCCTCCGCAAGCTCCTGAAGCTCATGGTATTCGCCTGGACCCTGACACTTCTCCCCCCTTTTCTCGATTACCTTCTCGGAACCACCTCGGCCATAGGCTACTTCCCTCTGCAGAAGGGGAACGCCCTGCACTTCCTGCTCAACTTCTTCAATCCATCCGTGGAGCTTCAGGGAACCACCGCGGGAATAAGGATAGAGGCAGCCATAGGATGCCTGCTGGCAGGCGTCTTCGCATGGTCCGTAGCGCCTGACAGACGTTTCCTCAGGGGTATCGGCACCAGTGTCATCTTCGCTCCGGTCTTTCTTTTCTTTTTCACACGGCACAGCCTGGTCCATCTGCTGACAGTTGACATCTTCCCCTACGCCGAGACTCTTCAGGAATACTATCAGTGGCATGCCGCCACCGCCCCGCACTTCACCGGTTCGCTCCACTACACCGCCTTCATCGTGGACCTGGTTCCGGTCACCCTCATACTGGCATGGTTCTACAGGAGGCTGTACCCTGACAGTTTCTCCGCGGCGCTGCGCTCTCTCCGCTCAAGGGCGTGGGTCCTTGCCGTTCCTCCGGCAGGAACCCTGTGCTTCGCCGCGGCCTCCGGGGGCAGCATCACCTTCGCCGACGCGGTATCCGCAGCGGGAGCGTTCATGTCCTCGACGTTACTCGTCGCCTCGTCGGCGGCTGAGAACAGGGTCGCATGGACCATGAGAGCGATGGCGCTGGCGGCGGCGGCGGCCGTTGGGTGGCCCACATCGGCCTTTCTTGTCCTAGGCGTCTCGATGGCGATGCTTCCCGGTCCCGCATGGGTGCCGGGTTCTCTCAGCGCAGCATCCGCATTCCTGGTGGCATGCAGCCCTGCCGGTCTATCGTGGGGCGCATGGTTCCCGGTGCCAGTTCTGCTCTGTGGACTGGCCGGAGCCGCCGGGAAGTGGCCCGTCGGAAGTGCCGCCGCAGCAGCGGCGGCGGTCGCTGTACTTCTTGCCGGTCCTTCGGGAACCACTTCCTACAGAGAGCATTTCACGGGGCTGTTCGACGCCGTAAGCAGGAACGGCAGGCTGGACATGTCCCTTCAGCTTGCCAGGGAGATGGCCGCATCCGGCGGGGACATCCTGAATCTCGGAAAGGCAGAGCTGGAGGCCGGGAACGAGGACCGGGCCCTGTGGTGCTACGGCATCGCCTCGAAAATGGACGGTACCTCGACCGACGCCTACCGGCTGGGACTCAACCTTGCTCTGGCACGGGAGGACGAAGATGCCTTCGACCGGCTCATGGATGACGTGATGTCCGACGAGGAACTCCGCCGGGAGATGGATATAGGAAGCATCATGCTGGCCCGGGCATCCAGCCGGGGCGACACTCTCTTCATTCGAAGGGCGATCGAGATGGCCGGACCGTCACCCCAGCTGTTCCACGCCTTCTCCACGGCCTGCGCCGCCTCCGGGGATCCTGAGAGGGCATCGGCCTACGCCGCTGCAGCGCTGTCCCATCCCGACGCCAGGGCAGGTCAGTACGCGTGGGCCATCATCCTTACCGCATCCACCGGAGGGGACTTCGATTCCCTCTTTCGGGCCGGAATGGACAGGTTCCCCCGTTCAACGGCGATCATGCGGGCCCGCCTCATGGTGCCCCTGTCCCTGAGTGAACCGCCGGACCGGGAGGACCTCCTGGACAGGGTACTGAAACTGCAACCAGCCTCGCCGGCTGTGCTGAGGACGGCCGCACTCTGGTCACTGGGCGCGGGCAGGTTCCGTGACGCGACAGATTACTCAGTGAGGGCCATAGCGGCGACCGGAGAACCCGATGCCGCACTTCTACTGGCAGCCTGTACCGCGGCGGATGCCGCAGGGGACAGTACGGTGCTGGACGCAATGGCCAGCTACGCCCGTTCCATGTTCCCCGGGGATCCTGCCTTCCTCCGGTACCTGGAGGTCCCGGCGCCGGGAGACGGACCCTAGAGTGCCGGGCCGCACACCTGTCCTTCCCCTGCTAGGCCTGGTCCTGGCCGTAGGCGGGCTCGCTCTCTTCTCAGGCCCCCCCTCCTTCGATTACATCGACGGGACCGAGTTCGTCGTGGCAGGCAGGAACATGGACCTGCCCCATCCGCCCGGTTACCCTCTCTACATTTCCTTCCTCAGGCTGTTCTCGATCGCCGCTCCCTGCGGCACACCGGACTACTCCTGCTTCAGGCTCCTCTCCGCGATTGTGGCAGGTGCTCTTGCCGTATCCGCCTGGGCCGCGGCAAGGAGCCTGGGTGTCGGTGTCCGGCCTGCCCTGGCCGGAGCGGCCATGGTGGCGACTTCGGCACCCGTCATGGGACAGCTGAACCTCGTGGAGGTACATGGCGTCGCCATGACACTGGTTCTGGCGGCCATAGCCCTGAGAAGGTCCCCCCTGGGGCCCTACTCTTTCTCGCTGGCCCTCTTCGGAGGACACCCCGTATCCCTGTGCCTCCTTCCGGCAGCGGCAACCAGGCGCTTCAGTGAGAGATGGGTGGTCCTGGCCGCGGTTCCGGCATCCCTCTGGCTGTTCATACCGCTGCGCTCCACCTTCCCGGGGCTCAGCCACTTCTCGCGTCCGGACTCCGCGATCCCGGTGTGGCGATACCTGAGCCTCTACGGCCAGAGGCTGGGAACGCCCTCACTTGATGGTCCCGAGGCACTTGCCGGCTCCATGGGCGTTCCCGCACTGATCTCGGTCCTGCTGCTGGTCCTTCTTTCCAGGAAATGGTCCTGGAGGCTTTTCACGAGTTCCGCCTGCGGTCTTCTCTTCATCTCCTGCTACTCGATACCCGACACGGGGAGCATAGCCTGGATAGCGGCGCTGCCGCTCCTTATCTGGGCCTCCCTTGGTCTCGACAGGCTTATGGGAGGCAGATTCCCGGATAGGTGCATCGCGCTCCTGCTGCTTGCGGTATCGGTGGCGGGCGGCACCCTGCATGCCTGGCGGGGAGGCGACCGGGCCGCGGAGACCATTGCGGGCGACTACCTCAGGGGAGCCCCTCCGGAAGCCGCGTTCGTCACTTCGGGCATGTCCACCTTTCACACCGCCTACATGCTGGAAGTCCTCGACAGGAGACCCGACATCGTACCGATGGACGTTCACAGGTGCTTTTTCAGGATACCTCCACCCCGGGTCCTGCCCGACACCGTGGGAGGGAGGCCGCTGGTTGCGGTCAGGGCCTGGGAAAGCGATTGCCTGTACCTCCACGGTCTGCTCTTCAGCTCCGCTCACGGACCGGTGGACTGGTCTGCGTACGAGGTTTACTCCTACGAGGGACGCATCCATGACGGCTTCGCTTCCGACGAAATGGCGGAGATGTGGGCCAGGCGCGGTATTCAGGCCGGCTCCACCGATGAGAGGGACCGATGCAGGGAGAGGGCGCTGGAGCTGGCGGTATCCGACATTACCAGAGAGAGGGTGAGGACCCTTTTTGAAGTCTACTGATACGACGACGGCGAGGGGAGCACTGATGGCGTTTTTCGTGCTTGTCTGCGCCCTCTACGCCATGACACCGGTCCACAACGGCAATTTCTTCTGGCATCTGCGCAACGGCGAGGACATCCTTGACACCGGCGTCATAAGGACCGTCGATCCCTTCACCTGGACCCGGTGCGGAGAGACCTGGCTGCAGCAGGAATGGGGATCGGAAGTCCTGTTCGCAGTCTCCTGGCGCATCCTGGGGGAACCCGGACCCGTTCTCATGAAGATGGCGGTAGTGGCCGCCGCGGTCCTTCTGACCGCTCTGGCGGCAAGGAGGCGGGGGGCCTGTGCCTCCGCCGTGGTCCTTACGGGGCTGCTCTGGTTCGCGGTCAGCCACGGCAGGTGGATAGTAAGGCCCCACATCCTCTCCATACTGATGTTCGCGCTGTACCTCTATCTGCTGGAGAGGGGAACGGGTGGCATCCTGTCTTCCATGGCGGTTTTCGTCATCCTGCAGGTCGTATGGACCAACCTGCACGCAGGATTCGTCATGGGCTGGTTCCTGCTCGGAGTCCCGGTACTGGAAGGGTTCCTGGCGGGAAGGGTGCGGGAGGCCCTCGGGAGGTCGGCGGTGCTGGGCGCGGCGGTTCTCAGCGCCGGGATACATCCCAACGGGTTCGGTTCCTTCACCTACATCACGGATTTCCTGTCGAGGCCGCTGTTCAGGGAGACCATACGGGAATGGTGGAGCCCCTTCCATCCGATGTACCAGCCGGGACGGACCCTCTCCACCACGGCGGTGCTGCTGACGGTCCTGCTGGGACTAACCTGGCTCGTGATCGCCAGGAGGTGGAGGCGGATCGGCGCAGCCAGGATACTGGCACTGGGCGCCCTTTCGGCGGCCTCCCTCCTTTCCAGCAGGAACATCGATTTCCTGGCTCTTGCGGCGGCGGCCTGGGTGTCGCCGCTGCTCGGAAGGGTGAGGACCTCCCTGCCCGCCGCCCTTCTCTGCATTGCCGCCGCCGTACCGTTCACGGCGGGAGTGCCCAGGGAATTCGGGCCTCCCAGGCCGCCGGGACTGGGCATCGACTGGTCGATCTACCCCCGGGCGCTGGCCGGCTTCCTGCGTCGCAACCCTTCCCTCATGGAGGCCAGGGTGTACAACACGAACGAGATATCCGGATACCTCGAATACAGTCTGGGAGAGAACCTTCTCCTGTACATGGACGGAAGGTGTCACCTCTACCCGGAGAGGCTCTACGCCCGGTATCTCATTCTGGCCTACGCGACCCCGGATGACGCCGGAAGGGTCATGTCCATCATGGACGAGGAGGGGATCGAGCTGGCCCTCTACGACTGGCCCAGGCCCGGTGAATCATCGGCCTACGTCCTGTCCGCCAGTCCCCTGTGGCTTCCGGTCTACTGGGACAGCATCACGGTGGTCTACGGCAGGAGGTCCTTCCTCGAGGAGCAGGTATACACCGACAGCAGTTTCTCCACTGTCGACCCACTCGCCCCGCAGGTCCTCATGCAGCTTCCCTACTATCTCATGCCGGCCTCCCTGGAGGACGAACTCGTCCGTGCGGCGTCGCCCCCCATGAGCTTCGGCCCGGCCATGGTCCCGGCAGCCGCGCTGCTGCTTTCCCGGGAGACCGTTCCGGACAGCCTTCCCTTCAGCTTCGAGAACGACAGCCTGGGGATCTCCCTCAGGGCGGCCTTTCTGGGAGATGACCCTCTTCTCGAGGACCCGAGGCTCAGATTGGTCCAGTCCTGGGCGCTGGCGGCCAGGGGACGGCTGGAGGAAGCCTTCGAAGCGGCGGAAAGGTCCGAGGACCCCGTTCTGTACAGCAGCTTCCATGTCCTCCTCGGCCGGACGCCGGACAGGTCCGGCCCGGCCGGCGCGGCGCCGCCGATGATGGTACCGGTCGGGGCCTGGAGCGACTATCTAGACGGGAAGGCTACGCCGGGGGATTCAGCGGTCATTCTGGCCGCCTCGGCCTTCACCGCCGGAATGAGGGGACCGTCCCTGGACTCGGTCCGTGCGCTTCTCGAAAGCGGGATGGAACTCCATCCCTGGGGTTACTCCGTCTCGGGAGGGATCGCCTCCCTCTCGGGCCTGGACTCCATGGCGCTGGACCTGGGGAAGACGGCCGTATCCATGAACAGGAACCCCTACACCCTCCTGATCCTTGGAAGCATACAGGAGAGGTCCGGCTATCTCGAAGACGCTCTCGGGAGCTATTCCGACTGCCTGGAGATATCCGGCCTGTTCCTCGAGGCAAGGATGAGCAGGGCCGACCTCCTCTGGGAGACCGGACGCATCGACGAGGCTCTTGCGGACTACCGCTTGCTCGGCGAACTGGATTATCTTAGTCCTTCAGCCGAATTCCGCCTCTACTGGGGTGGACGCTTCTCACGCTCCGGGACGGCTGACTGATGGCGTCCTTTTGAAACAGCATGATTCCTGAGGGGAACCGATTATGTCGATAATGAAGTCCGTCAACGATTTTCTCAGCCTCCTCGCCAGCAAGCTCAAGGGCGGCGATGAGAAGGCCATCGATCAGCAGAGGAAAAAGGGCAAGAACACCGCCAGGGAAAGGGTGGAGCTGCTGCTCCTCGATCCGGAGTCCTTCATTGAGATAGACCTCTTCGTGGAGCACTCGGTCAAGGATTTCGGAATGGAGAGGAAGGACCTTGCCGGGGACGGAGTCATCACCGGTTACGGGAAGGTGGAGAACAGGCCCGTGGCGGTCTTCGCCCAGGACTTCACCGTGGCGGGAGGCTCCCTGGGCAGGGCCCACTCAAAGAAGATAGTCAAGGTGATGGACGGTGCCGCAGAAGCCGGCATACCGTTGATAGGGATAAACGATTCGGGCGGCGCCAGGATACAGGAGGGGGTGGAGTCCCTCTGCGGTTACGGCGAGATATTCTACCGCAACACGAAGCTCAGCGGGCGGGTTCCTCAGATCTCGGTGATACTCGGTCCCTGCGCCGGGGGAGCCGTCTATTCACCGGCCCTCACCGACTTCGTCTTCGTGGTGGACAGGATATCGAACATGTTCATAACCGGCCCGCAGGTCATCAAGACGGTCCTCGGGGAGGAGATCTCCCAGGAGGAACTGGGAGGGGCCATGACGCAGGCCTCGATCACCGGGAACGCCCATTTCTATTCCAGGAGCGAACCCGAGGCCTTCGACACACTGAAGAGACTCCTTTCCTTCCTTCCTCCCAACTCCGGGGAGCAACCACCAGAAAGGAAGGACGTGCTTCCCGAGAAGCAGCTGGGAGACGATGTCATACCTGACAACCGCAGGCGGGCGTACTGCGTCAAGGAGCTGATCAGGGGCATAGTAGACGGATCCGACTTCCTGGAGGTCCACGAGCACTACGCCAGGAACATAGTGGTCGGTTTCGCCAGGCTGTCGGGCAGGTCCATCGGCATCATAGCCAACCAGCCCCGGGTACTGGCGGGCGTCCTCGATGTCAACGCATCGGACAAGGCGGCCAGGTTCATCAGATTCTGCGACTCCTTCAACATCCCGCTTCTCACTATGGTGGACACACCCGGTTACCTTCCCGGCGTCGACCAGGAGCATGCCGGGGTCATCAGGCACGGGGCCAAGGTACTCTACGCGTACAGCGAGGCAACCGTCCCCAAGATGACGCTGATAATGCGAAAGGCCTACGGAGGTGCCTACATCGCCATGTGCAGCCGTCATCTGGGCGCCGACTTCGTTGCTTCCTGGCCCAGCGGCGAGATCGCGGTAATGGGTCCGGAGGGGGCGGCCAACATCATATTCAGGAAGGAGATCGCCGAGGCCGACGACCCCGACGCCTGCAGGCAGGAGAAGGTCAGGGAGTACGAGGAGAAGTTCGCCAATCCCTACGTGGCTGCAAAGAAGGGTTACATCGACACCATCATCAGGTCCAGCGAGACAAGGAACACCCTGATAAAGGCCCTCTCCATGCTCAAGCAGTCCAGGACGGGCGCCGCCCACGGCAACATCCCGCTGTAGAGGGGGCTGATGATGGATAATGAATCCAGGAAGCTGGTCGTAGATGACACCGAGTACATGACGGAGGTGCCGGAGGAAAGCGTAAGGCCCTACAAAGGATTGCCGGACCCTTCGGAGGTCCGGGCCTTCATACCGGGAACCATCGTCGAGGTCAGGGTCGGCAGGGGCGACACGGTGGAGGAGGGCCAGGTCCTCCTGCTGCTGGACGCGATGAAGATGTACAACGAGATATGTTCGAGGATAAGGGGAAGGGTCAGCGAGGTGATGGTGTCAGAGAACGATACGGTGGTCAAGGACCAGCTGCTCGTGACACTGAGGAAGGGATGAACCTGCAGCTCTTTTCAGTACTCGTCTGATGGAGCAACGGGGGAAGGCGAACTTCCCCCGTTACGTTTTCCGTCAGTCCTTCGGCCCTATTCGCCGGGTTCCAGCTCCTCGGCCCTCTCCATGGCCTCGATGGCTTCGTTCCTTCTTCCAAGCCTGCTGTAAGTGCTGGCCAGGTACCGCCAGTAGTCGGCATTGTCAGGATCGAACTGGAGCGCGGTCTCGAGGGACTCGGCCGCCTCCTCGTCCATCTCGAGCCTGTTGTAGCAGGCGTAGGTCGTGTAGTAGGTGTTGGCCAGCTCGTCGGGACCCAGTCCGTCTATCATGAGTACCGCCTCAAGGTCGGCCAGGGCTTCATGGTAGTTCTCCATGACAAAGTTCGCGTGGGCCATGGACGCCAGCACGATGTAATCGTCGCCGATGATGCCCCTTGCCTGTTCCAGCACTGAGACTGCCTGCTGGTAATCCTCCATCTCGATAAGGGCATACCCCTTGGAGACCAGCATGTTGGCCCTTAACTGCTCTGCTCCCTCAGGCTGCAGCCATCCCTCGGATACTCCGAGGTCGATGTTGACCATGGCCTGATCGTAGACCTCCAGGGCCGACTGGTAGTCCTCCTCGATGAGGTATGCGCCGGCCAGTGCATCGAGGACATCCACGTTGGTGGGATCCACCTCGAGGGCCTTCATGTAGGCTTCCTCTGCCTGAAGGGCGTACTGGGAGACCTGATCCCCCTCGGCTTCCATGGCCATCAATCTCAGTATGGTGCCGCTGTTGAACAGGGACTGTATCCAGATGCTCTCGGCCTGCTGCAGGTTCTGTGAATAGTAGTCCAGCTCGTAGGGATCGCTGGTCTCCTCCAGGATGGTCCTGATGTCGGCAACCAGTGTCCCGGCCTTCCCGGCGGCAGCCTGGAAGTTATCGAGAGCCGCCTGGAGGTCGTTGTTCATGTTCAGCTCCACATCTCCAAGCATGAGCTGGAAGTCCGGCCTGTGGGGGGCCAGCTGCATCCCTTTCTCCAGCAATTCAACGGCGGTGCCTACATCACCCTCGTTCATGGTGTTGGCCGCGCTGTTGAAGAAGACGAACCAGTACTCGTCTATGGCCATATCCTCCGGCGCGCCTATCTCGTGGGCCTTCCAGAAGGATTCCGCGGCATCCGACCACTGGCTCATCTCGGTAAGGGCGCTCCCCCTCCAGAACCAGACCTCGGGATCGAGGGAATCGCCCATGGCGATGACGCTGTCGGCCAGGAGAACCACGTCCTGGTACTCCTGGTTCTGCATGTGGACCTTCATTCCTGTTACGGCCGGAGTGCTGCAGGCGCCAGCGAGGACGGCCGAGAGCAACGCCATCAGCAGCAGACTTCTCCTGATAGGGAAGGTAGACAAATCGATCCTCCATTTCATCTTTGGTATTCAGAGAAATCATGGGACAGTATATGGAATCTGACCCCTGTATCCTTTGAAGTCAATAAGGCTCCCGTGCCGCGGAACGCTCCCAGTATTGACAAAGACACTGACACCTATCAGTTTAGGTTCCCACTTGGGAGGTGGTCTTCGATGATGGGAATCGCCGAGCTGTTCCGTATCTTCAGCGGTATCCTCGCCGTTTCCGTAAGCGCCTCCCTGCCTGCGGAAACTCCGGATCCCGTTCTTTTGCAGCGGGAGGCCGTAGTGCTGATAGACCTGCAGACCATCGTCTTCCTGGAGAATGGCAGGGAAGCCAACCTGGCCCTGGTCTCCACGGGCAGGGCGGGGTACGGCACGCCGGTGGGGGAATTCTCGGTGCTCTACCGCAGGAGGGCTCCGGTGTCCAGCACGTACAACGTAAGGATGCCCTACTGGCTCTGCATTGATCCCTCCGGACAGATAGGCATGCACCAGACATTCCTCTCCGGTATTAACCTCCTGGGGACCAGGCGCTCCCATGGCTGCATCAGGATGGGAGAGAACACGGCCAGGTGGAGCTACTACTGGCTGAGTGTGGGTTCGAAGGTAACCGTCAGGGAATTGAGCCCGGGATCGGAAGCCTTCTCCTCTCCCTAGACCTCCCTTTTCCTGCATTCTGAACAGAGGCAGGCTTCCCTCTCGGCCGAATTCAGTTCATCGAAAAGGGCGCTGAGCCTTCCGTCGTAATCCCCGCCGGTCCTGCTCCCCCCGCATGAGGGACAGACGGGAAGCAGGGACGCGATCCTGACCGCCCTCCTTTTCGCATCCTCCAGCTCGAGCGCAAGCTGACGGATACGCATCATGTCCCCGAACCTTTCCACCGCCGTCTCTATGGCCCACGAAAGCTCATCGGGCTTGGGTGGCTTGATCACGTAGGCCCCGACGCCGGCGCGGTCCGCCTCCTCCCGAAGCTCCTCCGTGTCGTAGGCGGTCAGCACCACCACCGGAGTGGGGAAGTGCTTCTGAATGAGTATGGCGGCCTGAATGCCTGACATCCTGGGCATCTTCAGGTCCATGATGACCGCATCGGGCCTGAGTTCCCTCACCTTCTCAAGGGCTTCGTGCCCGTCCTCGGCTTCCCCCGCAACCCGGTATTCCAGTTCCTCCAGCATTCCCCTCACCATCTCTGTGACCAGGTGGTCGTCCTCCACCACCAGTACGGAGAGTTCCCTATTCCTCCTCATCAATCGTCTCCTCCTCCGGCGGACGGATGCTGAACACGATTCGGGCCGCGGCGCCTCCGTCGTTGAGCAGGGTCAGATCGCCCTGCAGGTTCTTGGTTACAAGGTTGCGTATCAGGTCGAGTCCGAGGTTGCCCCGTTCCGTGCTGACCACCTGCTCCGGGTATCCCGGTCCGTCGTCGCTGTACGTCAGCGTCACCCTTCCGTTCCGGTCCTTGCGCATTCGCACCTTTATGAGCAGTCGGTCGATGTGCCGGAGGGCATGCTTCATGGAGTTCCTCACAAGCTCGTTAAGTATCAGGGCAAGGGCATGGGCCCGGTTTGGATCCACGGTTACCGAGCTGCTGGATACGGAGGTCCTGAGTTCCTTGCCCTCCGGAGCGTTCCCTATGGCTCCGCCTACGATCCCCCTGGCGAGCCTGGTCAGTTCGAGGGGTTTCCAGCCTGTCCTGGAGAGCATGTCGTGCACTGTAGCCAGACCCCGGATCCTCCCCGTGAGATTGGTTATGAAATCGCTGTAATCACCGTTCGAGAATCGTCTCTGTGCGTAGAGGAGACCGATTATCTCGGAGAGGTTGTTCTTCACCCTGTGGTTGACCTCCCGAAGAAGTACGGCATTGATCTGGGCCTCCTTCTCGGCCTTCCTGTACATCCGCAACATCTCCTTCTCCATGCGGTTGCGCTGGAGGGCGTTGCCCATGGCATCGCCGACCATGCGCAGGAGGTCGATGACCTCGTCGCTCCAGGCGGTCTCTCTGTTGACGTATTCGAAACCCAGGAAACCGATCAGGTCCCTGCCGTGGACTATGGGTACCGCGACTATCGACTGGACGTCCTTCCCCTCGAGCAGTTCCCTCTCGGCCTCCGCCCATTCGGGCATGTCCGACAGCCTGGGTACCAGTATGGTCTCCCTCATAGCCAGCCTGTTCATCCACCAGGGGTAACGGGAGGTCCTGAGTCCCTGCAGCCTGTCCATATAAGGCTGTATGTTGCTTGCGCACCACTCGTGGGTATTGCTCATATCCTCCAGGTCGCTGCTGAAAGTGAAGAGGAAGGCCCTGTCCGCCTCGATGGCCACTCCGATGTTCAGGAGGGCATCGTTGATCCCGAGGTTGAGCGCCGAGCCCTGCATCTCGATGAAATCAGTGGCGATGCTTATCAGCAGTCCCTCCAGCTTCTCCCTGAAACCGAGCCTCCTCCCCGCATCCTCCTCGGCGGTGACGTCCCGCAGTACAACGGTGAGAATTCCCGGACCCGGGTGCACCGCTGTGCTGAAGGTACTTTCCCCAAAGGTTACGGCGTCGCTCGCCGGTTCTCCCGATACCAGGACCCTTTCCAGGATTTCCTTCAGGAGACCGTGGAGTTCCCTTCCCGCAGCCTCCCTGAAGGGTATCGGATCCTTCTCCGATCCATCGAAACCCGTCAGCTCCCTGAAGGCGCGGTTGCAGTGGAGAATCCTGAACCCGCCGTCCAGAAGTGCCGCAGGATCGAGAATCCGGTCCAGCAGCAGGTCCCTCCCTTCCAGGGCCCTGCCGAGGGCACTGGACCCTTCAAGTCGCAGGAGGTGAGCCCCTGCCGCCAGGGCCAGCCATTCCAGGTGAGCGGCAACGGTCCCGAAGAGCCTTGCCTGACGGGACGAAGCGGTGAACATGAAGGGACCGTCATCAGTTCCGGCAAAGAGCGGAAAGGTGCCGCTGGCATGCACCGGCGGGTCCCCATTCAGGACCGGGACCTCCGCCACGCCTTCGCGGATCGTGCGCGCAGCGGAGGTGAACCAGCCGGGAAGACCGCACCATGCGGACAGGACCAGTTCTCCGGCCTCGGTTCCCCCGGCGTAGACTCCGGCGTATTCCACCCGGCTCATTCTGCATGCCGCCATCGCCGCAGCATTCAGCAGTTCGTGCTCGTTCTCAACGGAGGCCATCTTCCTAAAAGCTTCCTTGAGTGCGGACGACGCCTTCATAAGTACCTTCCATAGGTTCGGCCTTGACCGTCAAGTCCGAATATGGGTCATGCGCTCCTCACGGAAAAGGAGCTGGGCGGAAGAGCACGGTCCCGTCCCCTGCCTGCAGATGCGGCTGTATCTGACAGATCGAGGGCCCATCCCTTATAGATTAGGTGTATGAGAACGTACTGAAACGGAGGAAACAATGAAGTACGCTATCCTTGCGATGATGATGGTTACGCTGGCCCTGACGGCATCCGACAGGACCGCCGGCATGAACGTGGGCAACGATTTCGGCGGAGCCAACGGTACATATACCATAGTGTCGCAGATCGCAGGCGGTCTCACAACGTCCTACGGGCTGGCCATAAAGGACAACGTGACCAACAGCATCTGGATACTCAACTGGAGCGACATGGTGAACTACGAGTTCGAGAAGGACACAGGCGATCCCACCGGCAACAGCTGGGCTATAACCGGCGGAGTGGATCCCGACGACCAGGCCTACGAACTCTACGGCGGGAACGGCCAGTGGGTCATGACCGATTACGGTTCGAGTTTCTTCTCGGTCTTCGACGAGGACGGCACCTTCAACAGGAACATCGACGGTCCGGCCGGCTATACCAACCTCTTCGGCATCGGCGCCGGCTACGGTCACATGTACGTCGGCAGCCCCAACGAATCCAAGCTGGCATGGGGCGCCTACACCGGGTCCGAGACCACCATCACCTGGTCCGAGATGGACTACGAGTCCGTCTACGGCCTTGCAGTGTGGGGCAACTACCTCTTCGTCGCCATGGGTCTCGAATCAACGGTCAACATCGCCATACACGAACTGGCCTCGGACGGTACTCCCGGCGCCACACCGGTATGGTCCACCATATTCTTCGAGGCTCCGGTCAACGGCGGCATCGACTACGATGGCGAGTATCTCTACATCTACCCCCAGAACGACTACATCTACGTGCTTGACATAGACTTCACACCCGGTGCCCTCGAGCAGAGCACCTGGGGAAGCATCAAGGCCGGCATCTAGGCTTTCGACCGGCTTACGTGAAGGGGCGGGGTGAAGCATGTCCACCCCGCCCTTCCTTTTACCGCCGCCGGCTCTCAGGTCAGCTCCGGGTGCTCCTTCTCCATTCTCGCGACCACTTCCCTGAGTTCCTGCGCATGGTCGTCGCTCATCACCAGGGTCACTCCGCCGGACTGCACGACTGAGATGTTACTGACTCCCAGTAGAACCGTCAGCCGCCCATCGTTCCATACGGTGCATTCTCCGCTGTCGAAGCACATCACTTCGCCTTTCCCGACACCGCACATCCTTGCGGAGGGCCAGTCGCCTATGTCGTTCCAGCCGAACAGGGCCGGTACCGCAGATACATCCCCGGCCTTCTCCATGACACCGTAGTCGATAGATACCGCCTCGAGTGAAGCGTATTCGTCCATCTCCGGGGGGTTGCCGCTGCCCATGGCCGACAGACCGGCGGCAAGTCCGGGAAGATGGCGGGAGATGGCGTCTAGGATAACGTCCGCCTTCCAGATGAACATGCCGGCGTTCCACAGGTACTCCCCGCTGGCGATGTACTCCGATGCGGTCTCCAGGTCGGGTTTCTCCCTGAAGGCCAGCACGCTGCAGACCTTTCCCGGGCTGCAATCCCCGGTATGCAGGTAACCGTATCCTGTGGCCGGCCTGTCCGGCGGAATGCCTATGGTCACCAGGCTTCCCCGCTCAGCCGGCCCCTCTGCTATGCGAAGCGTCTCCCTGAATCCTTCCGGACTGTCGATTACATGGTCCGAGGGAACGACGGCCATCAATGACGACCCGAAACCCCTTTTCCTCAGAACACTTGCGGCCCATCCGATGCAGGGCGCCGTGTTCCTTCCCGCCGGTTCCAGCAGGAGGTTCTCCTCCTCGATCCAGGGAAGCTGGCGCAGCACGGTATCCCGGTGCCCCAGGCCCGTGACCACCATCACCCTGTCCCTGCCGCACAGGCCCGTGAACCTGTCCGCCGTCTCCTGGAGCATGGTACGCTGACCGGTCAGCCTCAGGAACTGCTTCGGCATTTCTTCAGTGGACGCGGGCCAGAACCTGGTCCCCCGTCCTCCGGCCATGATTACTGCGAACAGGTCCGATCCCATTTCACTTCCCTTCAGGGTTCGATGAGGTATCCCCGTCCATGTATCCGCAGCTCACCGCCCCCGGAATCGGCCATGACGCACGCCGGAGCTTCCATTGCCTCCCCCAGGATCAGCCCGCCCTCCGCCATGAACAGTATGCCGCCTCCGGTCAGCAGCACCGAGGCATTCCCCTCAACAGGGACTATCGAGTAGGAGGCATCCAGCAGACCGCCGTCAAGCTGACGGTCCCTGCCGAGCCTCACCGGGAGGACCGGTCTCGACCAGTCTACGGAATCGGCGGCTTCCTCCAGATGCAGTTCCCTGGGACCGCCGGATACGTCGGTCCTTCCCCAGTCGTATAGCCTGTAGGTCACGTCGCAGTTGCTCTGTACCTCCAGCACCGTGAGTCCCGGGCCCAGCGCATGCACGGTCCCGGGAGGGATGTGCCATGCATCCCCGGTCCTCAGTTCCTCGATCCTCATCAGGGCCTCCGCCCTGCCTTCCTCGACGGCGGCAAGGAAGACCTCCCTCTCCACCGGAAGAATACCGCCCATCATCCAGGCGCCCTCCTCAGCAGCCAGCACAATCCAGGTCTCTTCCTTGAAGAGATGACCGCCGACACCCCCCGGATGGACCTGGACCGACAGCCTGTCGGCGGTGTGAAGGGTCTTCAGAAGTACAGGGTACTCGGGCGAACCGGGCAGAACGCCCCTCTCCACCAGTTCCGCCACAGTAGTCGATCCACCGTCCGCGGAGAGCAGTTCCGTTGACCCCTCTCTGTCGTGGAAGACCCACCAGATCTCTCCCACCGGTCCGGGAAACCCGGCAGGATGGAGGGATCCCCATATCCTCGGCTTCATAACGGGTCGAATGCCGTAGAGCACTTCAGTCCCTCTCCCTTACCAGCTCCACCATCCTTCTGAGCATGACGGGACCGGTTGAGTCCCTCTCGGGATGCCACTGGACCGCGATGACCCTTCTATCGAGGGATTCCATCCCCTCTATGACCCCGTCGCCGGCGAATGCCGCCGGCCTGAAGCCGTCCGGAACACAGCAGATGGCCTGGTGGTGAAAACTGGACACCTCGACCGAATCGCCGAGGATCGAGTGCAGGAGAGTGCCCTCCACCAGAGAGACCGGATGGCCGGCAGGTTCATCGGGTGTACCGTGATGGTGAAGGGGCTCGGTCACCTGAGTGGATATGTCCTGTATGAGCTGGACACCCTCCGCCATGCCTATCAGCTGGATCCCGAGACAGATACCGAGTATCGGCAGGTCCATCTCCCTGGCGGTCCTGTAGAGGCCCATCTCCCAGAGGGGGCGTTCCCTGGTGGAGTTTATGGAACCTTTGTCGCTCTGGCCGTAGAGTGCCGGGTCCGGGTCGCCTCCGCCGGTCATTATGAGGATATCGACCGACTCGAGGATACGCCGGAAATCCTCGGAGAAGGGTATTATGCCGAGGGGGAGCAGGTCAGCCCTCCCCAGGAGCCGGGCATAGCTCTGGTTGACCCCGAACAGCCACCTGCCGCAGGAGCCGGTCCTGCTCTCCTCGTTACGGTACCAGTTAAGGGTCACGCCCGCCACCGGTACCACTATGACATCTCCGTCATCCTTGCCACTGCCCGGAAGGCCCTCTCGCGTATTCCCGGCGGCACTTCCACCCTGGGTTGCAGTGTCTGCAGGGAACGGAGCACTTTCGCGGGGGTTATCCTCTTCATGTCCTCGCAGTGTATGAGACCTGCGGCCATGAACTCCCTGTCCGGATAGAGGGTCTTCAGCCTGTATACCATACCCTCCTCCGTTCCTATGAGGAACCTGCCGGCCCCGGATTCTTCCACGTGCCTTATCATTCCCCCAGTGCCCAGGACGGCGTCGGCCATCTCCCATGCCTCTGGAGGGGTCTCGGGGTGGACCAGGAGTTCGGCGTCCGGCCACTGCTCCTTCCGGTAACGCATCTCTTCCAGGTCGGCGGCGGCATGACACCTGCAGGCGCCGTTCCAGATTATGATCTGTTTGTCGGTCCGGCGGCTCACGAAGGTCCCCAGGTTCCTGTCAGGGGCGAATATCACCTGCTCCGAGGGAACTGATTCCACTACCCTGAGCGCGTTGGCGGAGGTGCAGCAGGCGTAGCACTCGGCCTTGACCTCAGCCGGCGAGTTGACGTAGAGCACGGTAAGGGCATCCGGGTACATCTCCTGCATTCTTCGAAGCGCCGGAGCCTCGATACAGTCCGCCAGGGGGCATCCTGCATCGGGGTCGGGAAGCAGCACCGTCCTGTCGGGGGCGAGGATGCCGGCGGTCTCCGCCATGAATCTCACTCCGCAGAAGACTATCACCGATGACGAGGTAGCGGCGGCCTTCCTGCTCAGTTCGAGGGAATCCCCGACATGATCCGCCAGGTCCTGTATCTCGGGAGGCTGGTAGCTGTGGGCCAGTATGACGGCGTCCCTCTCCTCCCTGAGCCTTTCTATTCCTGCCGCGGCAGTCTCATCGATCATGGGGATCACTCCTTCCGGGTGGAGACGATGGTTCCGCCTCCTATGACCCTTGAAGCCAGATATAAGGCGCATACCTGCCCCGGGGCAACCGCCTCCTCGCCACCGCGGAACTCGATCGTCAGCATTCCTCCGTCCCCCGCACCGAACGTCTCGACGACCGCCGGAACGGGTCTTCTCCTGTACCTGGTCTGGGCCAGTACACTGAAGCTGCCGGAGAAGGGGCCTTCCAGCCAGTTCATCAACTCCAGGGTGCAGCCGCGGACCATGAGGTCTTCCCTTCCGCCAACGGTGACGGTCCTCCTCACCGGGTCCAGGGCCACTACATACATCCGCCTGCCAAGTGCTCCCAGACCCTTCCTCTGGCCGATGGTGAATCTCTCCACACCGGAGTGGGTCCCGAGACGGTTGCCCCGGAGGTCCACCACGTCGCCGGGAGCGCCCTTCGCTGCGGTCTGGAAGCAGAGGTCCATGCTCTCCATCCTTCTGAAGGGGAGACCTAGTTTCTCCGCCCTTCGCCTTACCTCGGTCTTGGACATGCCTCCCAGGGGGAATACGCACCTGTCCAGCACCTGTCTCCGCACCATGGAGAGGAAGTAGCTCTGGTCCTTCTCTCCGTCGACGCCCCTGTGCAGCCCATCATTCCCCATCCTGGCGTAATGCCCCGTCAGGAGGTCCTCCCTGTCGTCCAGCATCCCGAAGGGCCCCGGCATCTTCACAAGGGCGTTGCACCTGGCGCAGGGGTTCGGGGTCAGGCCCCGGGAGAGCATCTCCCCCGACCATGCCACTACCTGCCTTTCAAAGTCCCGGGACGAGTCCAGGACCTCCAGCGGTACACCCAGGTGCCCTGTCACGGCGCGGACTTCCGGGGGGACGTTAGCGGTGGTGGTCCTCACCCATACGGCCCTGACCCTGTCGTAGGAGCGGCAGGCCAGGTGAAGGGCCATGGCGGAATCCAGCCCTCCGGATACCGCCACCAGGGCGTGCCTGCGGGATCCGGGAACCGGAGTGCCGGGACCGGTCAAATCATGCGCCGAACTTGGACAGCTTGCCTGCCGATGCCAGGAGCAGTGGAAGCAGGTCCGTGGACCTGAAGGTGCCCAGGGAACCGTCAAGTGCCTGCCTCTCCGAGAATGCCGAGCTGTAGCCTGTCCTCTGCGGCCCGCCGTTTATGAGTACCGGCACTGGATGCCAGCTGTGGAGCTTCATGGGACAGGGGGTGCTGTGGTCTCCAGTTACGGCTATCACCTGGAAACCTAGTTCCAGCAGACCGGGAAGGGCCCTGTCGAAGGACTCTATTGCGGAGATCTTGGCAACCGGATCGCCGTCCTCCCCGGAACTGTCCGCCGGCTTGTGATGAAGGAAAACGAAGTCGCGCCCTTCGCCGACGGCCCTGGATACGGCGGCTGTCTGACCCTGGAGCGTTTCAGGGTCGCATTCCATCACTTCCATCCCCGCGAGCCGGGCGACTCCCCTGTACATGGGATAGAGCGCCACGGCCGCCGGCTTCAGATGGAACCTCTCTCCCATGTCGGGGAACCTGCTGTACAGAGCGAAACCCCTCAGGAGAATGCAATTGGCCGGATGCCTGCCACGGAGGATCTCCGACGCCCGGGACAGGAACTCCCTCACCAGGTCCTGAGTACGGCCCTGTCCCCTCACCTGCACCGGCCTTTGCCCGACAAGCCCCGGATCGGTATCGTTGACATCACCGCTTAGTTCTCCGCCGCGGAAGACAACGCATGCACGGTGTTCCTTGACCGGCATCAGATGCACCTCGACGTCGTCCATCGATATCCCGCCGCTGAGAAGGGACACCAGCTCCCTGCACTTCTCGGTGGGGATCCTCCCGGCCCGTCTGTCCCGCACCACTCCGTCATCGTCCAGGGTACAGAAGTTTATTCGCGCGGCCAGGTCGCCGTGCTGCAGGGGGAAACCCACTCCCAGAGCGGACAGGACTCCTCTTCCCACCTCGTACTCGACGGGATCGTAACCGAACAGGCCCAGGTGTGCCGGTCCACTTCCCGGTGTCACACCGTGGGCGATGGGAATGTGCATTCCCAGTGCACCTCCGGCGGCCAGCCCGTCCAGGTTGGGGGTCTCCGCCGCCTCGAGAGGGGTCCTTCCTCCGAGTTCCGGAATGGAAATGTCGCCCAGGCCGTCCACTACTGCCAGCAGTATCCTGGAATCGTTCTCGACGGCCAGTCTTTCTATCAGCCCGCTGTACATGTCACACCTCAATCATCATTAGTTCTCGAACCTGATACCTCCGCCTGCGGTTATTACGCCGGCGTGAAACCCTCCCGATCCTCCAAGGAGGTCCATTGCCCTGTCGGTATCGCCGGCGGCCACGACCACAATCATTCCCAGACCCATGTTGAAGGCCCTTCTCATCTCTTCAGGGTCTATGGAACCGAGTTCCCCTATCATCCTGAAGATGCCGGGCACAGGCCATTCTGGCCGCACGACCGCACCGCAGCCCTTCGGCAGTATCCTCGAGAGGTTCCCGGGAATGCCTCCCCCTGTTATGTGGGCGAGTCCCTTGACAATGCCGTTCTCCAGAACCGGCTGAAGGTCCTCGAGGTAGCTCCTGTGGACCCTGAGCAGGGTCTCTCCGACGGAGGCTCCATTCAGGAGAGGATGGGAGTCGTCGGGCCCCATTCCGGCCTCCTGGAATATCACCCTCCTGGCCAGGGAATACCCGTTGGTGTGAAGTCCGCTGGAGGGCAGACCGACCAGCCTGTCACCGGGGACTATTCCCGAACCGTCCACTATCCTGCTCCGTTCCACAACTCCCACTATTGTGCCGGCAACGTCGTAGTCTCCGGGTTCATAGAAACCGGGCATCTCCGCAGTCTCCCCGCCGAGGAGGGCACACCCGTTCTCCCTGCAGGCGGCTGAAAGGCCACTCACTATCTCGGCCACGGTCAGGGCGGAGAGGGTGCCGCAGGCTATGTAATCCATGAAGAAGAGCGGTCTCGCGCCCTGGACGAGTATGTCGTTGACACAGTGGTTCACCAGGTCCATGCCCACGGTGCCGTACCTGCCCGTCATCGAAGCCACCTTCAGCTTGGTGCCGACCCCGTCCGTGCTGGCCACCAGGACCGGCCTGTCCATTTCGGGGAATCCGGCGTCGAAGAGACCGCCGAACTGCCCGAGGTCGGAGAGCACCCCGGGAGTGAAGGTCCGCCTTACCGACTCCTTCATGAGTTCCACGGCCCTCTCGCCCTCGTCGATATCCACGCCGCTGCTTCGGTAGTCCATGCCGCTCACAGCCTGGACTCCCTGAGCTGGTTCGTGGAGAGGTAATGGACCATGCGACGGTCTATCTCGTCCCTGGTGAGTTCCCTCAGCTTCTCCACTCCGAAGCCGCTGCAGGCAAAGCTGGCATTGACCGAGCCGTAGGCCAGCCCTCGCTTCATGCTCTCGAAGTCCAGTTCGCTGTCACTGCCCGCAAGGAAGCCAAGCAGGCCGGAGGCGAAGGTATCGCCCGCGCCTGTGGGGTCAACCACCCTTTCCAGGGGGTATGCCGGAAGAATGAAGGGCACGGGACCTCCGAAGACCATGGCGCCGGCAGGGCCCAGTTTTATCACCGCGTACCTGGGACCCGTACCCAGTATGAAGGATGCTGAATCGAACAGGTTCTGACCGCCGGAGAGCATTGCGGCCTCGGAGGCGTTCACTATCACTATGTCGGCCCTTCCGAAGACATCCAGGACCTTCTCCCTCTGGGTCTCTATCCAGAGTCTCATCGTGTCCACCGCAACCCACCTGGGGTTATGGACCTGGTCGAGAACCTCCAGCTGCAGTACCGGATCTATGTTGGCCAGGAAGATACAGGGAGTTCCGACGTAATCTTCCGGAAGCCTGGGGCGGAAGCTGGCGAACACTCCCAGCTCGGTCCTCACGGTGCGCACATCTCCGAAATCGGGACCGTACACCCCTTCCCACCTGAAGGTGGGACCCTGGCCTGTGGTCAGGCCGCGGACGTCTATTCGCCTCTCGGCCAGGAACCTCTTCTCCGACACCGGAAAATCCGGACCCACAACGCCAACGGCCTTCACTACGTCGTAGCACCCGGCTCCGAGGGAGAAGTAGATGGCAGAACCGCCGAGTGTCTCCTCCACCCTCCCCGCCGGGGTTGTTATCGTATCAAGTGCAACCGATCCAACAACCAGTAACGCCATCTTCACACCAATCCAGGTTCGGTTTGAGTTCGGTCTCTCACATCCTTCGAGGAGCGTTCACGCCCAGAATTCCCAGGAGGTCGGCGATGCATCTCATGCAGGCCCTGCACAGCATCAGCCTGGAAGAGGATTCAAAGGGACGGTCTCCGTCCACGACCCTGACGTGCTGGTAGAACCTGTGGAAACCCGTGGCCAGGGAAGCCAGGATCTCGGTGAGCCTGTGGGGTTCCAGAGACTCCGCCGCCGCGGCAGTCTCCACAGGTATCGATTCCAGTAGACGCATCAGCTCCCTCTCGTGTACACCGGACAGGATATCCTCCATTCGGGGGTCGTACTCTTCGGGAACGTTCACGCCGGCGTCCTCCGCAGTCCGAAGTATCCCCGATATCCTGGCATGGGCGTACTGGACGTAGTAGACGGGATTCTCGCTGGATTCCCGTCTGGCCAGGTCCAGGTCGAAGTCCATGTGGGCCTCCGCCCTCCTGGTGAGGAAGAGATACCTGGTCACGTCGGCGGAACCCACGTCCTCGACCAGTCTGGAAAGGGTGACATACTCCCCTGACCTTGTGGACATCTTTATCCTTTCGCCTCCACATAGGAGGGTCACGAACTGGTGTATGACCACCCTGAGCCTGCGCCTGACCTCATCCGCACCGAATATGGCCTCGAGGGCAGCGACGACGTCCCTGCTCGTATCCAGGTGATCGGATCCGAAGACGTCTACCAGGAGGTCGTACCCTCGACGGAACTTGTCCACATGGTAGGCGATGTCCGGCATCCTGTATGTGTAGCTCCCGTCCTCCCTGCGGATGACCCTGTCCTGTGGCCTTCCGAGTTCCGTGAACCTCAGCCAGAGCTTGTTCGAGGATCCCGGGTCGGAATAGACGAGGGACTCCCCGAAGGTACCGGTCCGCTTCAGCATGTGGATGGTCCTGTCCACGGCTTCCGGTATCAGCTCGCTCTCCGTGAAGAACCTGTCGTACCCTATGCCGAGCAGCTCCAGGTCGCTCCGGATCATGTCCATCGCCCTCTTCTCGGCATAAGAGACGAACGTATCCCTGTCGGACTCCCATTCCAGTCCGTCACCGTACTCCGACCTGAGGTCCTCCGCCCATCCGGAAAGGTAGTTCCCCCGGTAACCGCCCTCCGGTATGTCGCTCTCTTCCCCTCCACGGTACCTGACCTCGAGGGAACGCCCGAGGAGTTCCATCTGCCTTCCGCCGTCGTTGTAGTAGTACTCCCTGCTCACCTTCCAGCCCATGGCCCCCAGCAGCCTGGAGATAGCGTCACCAAGGACCGCCTGCCGGCAGTGCCCCACTGTCAGAGGTCCAGTGGGATTCGAACTCACGAACTCCACAAGAGCGGTCCTGCCCGCACCGAGGTCGGGGAGGTGGGGT
This sequence comes from Candidatus Aegiribacteria sp. MLS_C, assembly GCA_002030045.1. Lineage (GTDB taxonomy): Bacteria > Fermentibacterota > Fermentibacteria > Fermentibacterales > JCC-6 > Aegiribacteria. Next base: position 222,483 of record LQBI01000013.1, read on the forward strand.
CCCAGCCCCGAGACAGCCAGGCTGTGACAGTAGGACGCCAGGAAGGAGCCGGAAAGCGTTATGTTTATGAAACCGGGACCGTCCACCGTGAACGAGGAGACGCCCGGGACGGGACCCAGTTCCTCGACGATCCTTCGGGCCACCTCCACGGGACCGGTCCGGACCTTCCTCGCCAGCTGCATTGCAACCTGGCAGGATAGGTCCCCGAATTCCGGATTGCTCGAGCTCGCCACCTCCGCCTGCTGATCGTCCTCAAGGACCTCCGGGCCCCAGATACGGTCGACCGCTTCGGCTATCATCCGGGCCAGACCGTCCCTCATCCGTGACGGGTCAGGGATCATTCCCGTCCTCTTCATCTTCATCGCGCACGGTTTCCCCGTCGTCGTATTCTATCCTGGGAACGTCGCTCCAGAGCATCTCGAGGTTGTAGTACTCCCTCCTGTCCGGAAGGAATATGTGCACCACCAGGTCCAGGAAGTCCAGCAGTATCCAGCTCCCCTCATCGTAACCCTCCGAATGGTGCCTCACGAAACCCAGTCCCCTCGCGGTCTCCTCCACGTGGTCCGCTATGGCCCTGGCCTGAATGCGGTTCTCGGCGGTCACGATGAGGAACGCTTCCATCGTGAGAGGCACCTGGCTCATGTCCAGGGCCACCACGCGGGTCCCGTGCCTCTGGAAAACTGCTTCCACCAGGGAATCAAGGACGTCAGTCGACAAGTTCAACCTCCAAGCTCTGTATCGGGTATCTAGTCAGCGAATCGCGGGTCTTCCCCAAGGTCACTCCCCAGGCAGACCGTCACGTCCACGGCGGGGGCCTGTCCCCCCCCGGGGACCTCCCATACTATGCGGTCTTCAGGCAGCCCCAGTATCCCCGCCACCGCCGCGGCAGAGGACAGGTCCTCCAGATGGGAGACGATGATGGTCTCCGAAAAGGGTTTGCCTTCAGCGTCCAAAGGATCGAAGGGGGCCATTATGACTGTGGAATCGGAGGAGGAGCGCAGCAGCTTCATCTGCGTCCTCCCTGCAAGACCGTCGACGAAGGTCCCGTTCAGCACGAGAACCCTTATGGTGTCCGGTACCGTAAGAGCAACGGGCTCGGGCTGGGGTCCTGGAACGGGGTCCGTTGCCTCGGGGACCGGATCCGGCGTACCGTCTTCCCGGGTGCCGGGAGGGGGTACCAGAATTGTCACCGCCACAACGGAGGCGGCGAGGGAGGCTATTATCCATCTCCAGGGGAAACCGCCGGCTGCCGTCATTCCTCCTTCCCCCCGTTGAAGAAGGGAACCAGTCTCGAATAGCTGTCATCGAGGGAGGCTGACAGTACCCGGGTCGATCCTACCGTGCTCATGAAGTTGGTGTCGCCGGACCATCTGGGAAGCATGTGGACATGAATGTGACCCTCGATCCCGGCACCGGCGCAGCTCCCAAGGTTCCAGCCGCCGTTCATCCCCATGCATCCCATGCCCTTTGCCAGTGCCCCCTCGCACCTTGCCATGAGGCTCATCATCGTCTCGCTCTCCTCGCTGCTGAGTCCCGAGAGGTCCGGCACATGCCTCAGGGGGACTATCATGAGGTGGCCGTTTATGTAGGGATACCTGTTGAGGACCACGAAGACCGGGCCTTCCCTGTGGAGCACGTAGTTCTCACGGTCACTGCCGGCCTCGGAACCGATGAGGCAGAGGACGCATTCGGCGCCTGCGCCGCCTCCGGTTACGTATTCCCTCCTCCATGGAGCATAAAGCCGTTTCATGCCGGGCCTTCCCATCCCATTACCGTGTAGGGTTCGATGACACTGCCGGCCTCCACGGTACGGTCTTCTATCACGCAGCCGTCACCGATCCTGCAGCCGTCTCCGATCACTGTACCGCCCGAGAGCCTGACGGACCTGCCTATGAAGACTCCCGTGCCTATTCCCACGGATTCCTCGATCCAGACCGATCCGGGATCGGGGATGTCCACCCCCTCGAGGAGATGCCGTGTGACGACCTTCTCCCTGAGGTGGTCCGTGGCCCTGGAAAGCTGCACCCTGTCGTTGATCCCGGAAACCTCCATGTAGTCTGCGGCCTTCACCGCGATGCATTCCAGTCCCATGGCTGCCGCCGCTGACACGGTATCGGTGAGGTAGAACTCACCCTGGTCGTTGTCCCTGTCAACCCGTTGCAGCAATTCGGGCAGAAGGCCTCCGTCGAAGGACATGAGCCCGGTGTTGATCTCGCCGATACCGAGCTGTTCGGGACTGCAGTCCCTGTCCTCCACGATGCCTCTCAGCGCGGTGCCTTCACGGAGAACCCTTCCGTACCCGGCAGTCTCAGGCGGCTCCGCCGTCAGGATTGCCACCGCGGCTCCCGTTTCCCGGCGCCTTTCCTCGAGCATGCAGATGGTGGAACTCTCGAGCAGCGGCACGTCGCCGAGAAGAATCGTGAAGCTGTCAGCTGCTGCGCCTTCGATGCCGCACGACACGGCGTGAGCCGTTCCCAGCTGTTCCTCCTGCACCGCCCACCTTATTCCGTGTCGCCTGAGGATCGGGATCACCAGATCCCTGCCGTGACCAACTACCACGACGGGATCTTCAAGCCCGGCCGCCAGCGCCTGCCTTACTACCCTGAGCACCATCGGTTCGCCCAGGACCGGGTGTACCACCTTCGGCAGTTCCGATCTCATCCTCTTCCCCTGTCCGGCGGCGAGGATGACGCAGGCGGTCATGTATCCAGCAGACTCGGGTTCAGATTGCGGTCGTCTGCGACTATCACCCTGGGACGGGGAGGGGTCTCGTCCCCTGCCACCCAGACGAACTGGAGCACTATGGCCCTGTCCCCGATATGCACCAGTCTGGCCGCGGCTCCGTTGATACAGACCGTGCCGCTTCCCCTCGCGCCTTCCAGTACGTAGGTCTCGAATCGCTTGCCACTGTCAAGATCGGCAACCAGCACCCGCTCTCCCGGCATTATGCCGGACATGTCCAGAAGGTCGACATCCAGGGTTATGGACCCGACGTAGTCGAGATCGGCTTCGGTTATCACCACTCTGTGGAGCTTTGCTCCAAGGAAGCACCTGTACAAATGAGACTCCTTCCTCAGGATCACTGCCCCCTGGGGGGCACCGGGGCTTCAAGTTCCATGTTGTCGATCAGCCTCGTCCTTCCGAAATATACAGCAACGGCAAGCAGACCGTTTGGGCTGATCCTTCCGACGGGCTTCAGGCTCAGAGGATCCACCAGCTCCAGATACTGGATCCTTGCCAGAGGGGCTTCCTCAATGGTCTGCCTGGCCGCCTCCAGTATCCTGCCCGCGTCGGTCTCGCCCCGGGCTGCCATTCCTGCTGCCTCGACAAGTGCACGATGGATCGCCGTCGCCTGTGCCCTCTCTTCCTCCTTCAAGTACCGGTTCCTTGAACTCATGGCAAGACCGTCGGGTTCCCTGACCGTCTCCGATCCCTCTATTCTGACACCGAGCCTCAGGTCCCCGGTCATCCTCCTGATGACCGCCAGCTGCTGCGCGTCCTTTCTTCCGAAGACCGCAAAATGCGGGGTCACCATTCCGAAGAGTATCGCAACAACGGTGGACACCCCGTCGAAGTGTCCCGGGCGGTACCTCCCGCAGAGGCCCTCGGTCAGGCCCGAGACATGTACGGTAGTGGCGTGGCCTTCAGGATACACGTCATCCTCCGACGGCGTGAAGACGCAGTGGGCGCCGGCCTTCCCCAGCAGTCGAAGGTCCTCCTCCAGGGTCCTGGGGTACCTGTCCAGGTCCTCTCCCGGTCCGAACTGTTTGGGGTTTACGAATATGGAGACCACTACCCTGTCCCCGAGCATGATAGCCCTTTTCACCAGGCTGAGATGCCCTTCATGGAGAGCCCCCATTGTGGGGACGAATCCGACCTCCAGCCCTTCGTCCCGCCACCGGGCTGAGAGCATCCGCATCTCGTCGGGATCAGATATCCTGACGACGGAGTTCACCTCCTGCCGCCCAGTCTGGGCACGAAACTCTCCACTCCTCCCGAATGGCCCGCTATCGCCTCGAGGAGACGGCTGAAGTCCTCCCCGTGGCGCCTGAAGTCGGCATGGTCTGTATTGACCACCAGGGTGGGGTGCTTCCTGGCCCTGAAGAAGTAGTCGTTGTAGGCATCGGTAAGCTGCTGCAGGTACGATCTGCCTATGTCCGTCTCGAAGGGTCTGCCCCTGCTTGATATCCTTCTCAGGAGGGAATCGCAGGAGGCCTGCAGGTAGATGACAAGGTCAGGCTGCGGAACGTCATGGTCCAGTACCGAACAGAGCTTCTCGTAAAGGGCGAATTCGTCGTCCTGCAGGTTGATGGATGCGAATATCCTGTCCTTGGCGAACATATAGTCGGCCACCAGCCTGCGGCTGAAGAGGTCCAGCTGCGCCAGCTTCCTCTGCTGCCTGTACCTGCTGAGCATGAAGAAGAGCTGCGTCTGGAAGGCCCAGGCCCTCCTGTTACGGTAGAACCTCTCCAGGAACGGGTTCTCCTCCACCTCCTCCAGGACGGTCTCAGCCTTCCAGCTGGCGGCGAGGAGGTTGCACACCGTGGTCTTCCCCACTCCTATGGGGCCTTCCACCACAACATACCTGAGAGGGGGTGTCAGTTCCGCACCTCCCAGAAGCAGCCGCTGTCAGGCTTCTCCAGCACCAGTTCCGCACCGCCCCCTTCCCCGCATTCATTCAGCAGTTCTTCGGCCGTAGCCCCCAGCCCCGGCACCTTTTCCACCCATACCTCGGCCAGGGGCTCGAGGACGAACCTGCGCCTTCCGATCCCGGGATGGGGCAGGATGAGCTTCGGACCGGACCTGGTCTCATCGCCGAAGAAGAGAAGGTCGATATCTATGGTCCTCGAGGAGTTGTTCTTTTCTATTCTGGACCCCAGGAGTATCTCCGCCTCCCGGCAGCTGCACTGCAGTTCCTCCGAGGAACCGTAGAAATTACCGACCATGACGCAGTTGTAGAAGTTATCTCCCCCGACGCCCTCCCCTGGTTCGGTCTCGTAGATACCGGAGAGCCTGAAGCGGCCCATCCCGGGACGTGTAAGGATGTACCTCACCGCTTCGGTCAGATTCTCCAGTCGGTCTCCCAGGTTGCTGCCCATTCCCAGGGCGAATTCAGCCATCTTCGCCTCCGGTTCCTTCATCCGACCCGCCCTGGACGGTTACGGCCGCGCTCCGGAGCCTCAGACCGGCGGGAGGGAAGGGCTTGCTGACCCTCACGGACCATACGCCGCCTTTGAATTCCCCTGTGAGTAGACGAAGAACGTCCGCGGCAAGGTCCTCTATGTAATCGTAGTCGGATCCCTGCAGCCCGGCCAGCCTGTGGCAGACATCCCCGTAGTCAATTGCGGGAGGGCTGCCGAGTTCCCCTGTCCAGGATATGTCCAGGGGCACGTCCCTTTCAGAGAGCTTCTCTTCGGGGAGCACCCCCAGTCTCAGACGCAGCACAAGGCCCTGCAGGTCCAGCCTTCCCCTCACTTCATACCCTTCTTCAGCCATGCCTTTATCCTGTGGCTGTAGAGTTCCTTCTGCTCGAGCCTGCCCACGGCCTGGTGAATGGAATCCTCCGGTATCGTGAGCGCGAAGCGGACGTAGCCTTCTCCGAACGTTCCGAAACCGCTTCCCGGCGTCACAATGATACCGGTATGGGATATAAGCTTCCTCGCGAAGGTCATCGATTCCGTCCCTCTGGGAAGCCTTACCCATACATAGAAGGTCCCCGGCGAGTCGCAGACGTCCCAGTCAAGTTTCTTGAGTCCGGCGACAAGGACTTCCCTGCGTCTGGCGTATATGTCGAAATAGCCGGCTATGTTCGACCTGAGGGCAGCCTCACCCGCCTTCTGGATGGCGGTGAAGACTCCGGAGTCGATGTTCTCCTTGGCCCCCATGAACGCTCTAACCAGGTTCGTGCCTCCCACCACGAATCCTATGCGCCAGCCGGTCATGTTGAATGTCTTGGACAGGCTGTGGAACTCCAGGCATACGTCGCCCGCCCCGGGTATCTGAAGGAAGGAGGCCGGAGGTCTTCCGTCAAAACGGATATGGCTGTAGGAGTTGTCACTGATGATGAGGACGTCCTCGCGGCGTGCCCATTCCACTATCCTCTGAATCTGGTCAAGGGTGATGACCGCACCGGTGGGATTGTTGGGATAGTTCAGGAAGACCAGCCTCGTCCCCGCGACCACTTCCCTTGCCATGGCGCCGAAATCTGGCAGGAACCCGTTCTCCCTCTGAAGCGGGAGGTCTACCGGTACGGCGTCCGCCAGGATTGCGGATGCCCTGTAGACCGGATAACCCGGATTGGGGACCAGGACTATGTCCCCGGGGTTGCAGAAGAAGATGGGAACATGGGCGAGGCCCTCCTTCGTGCCTATCACGGCGCCGACATCCAGACCGTCCTCCACCGCCACTCCGAACTGCTCCCTCATCCAGTTCCTTGCGGCCTCCCTGAAGAATTCGCTGCCCGTCCCCTTCGGGTATCTGTGGTATGCAGGCACTTCAACCGCATCCCTGGCAGCCCTGAGTATGTGTTCCGGTGTGGGCATGTCAGGGTCGCCTATTCCGAAATCGATCAGCTCCATACCCTTCTTCAGGGCAGCCTCCTTCTGCCTGTCGATCTCGGCGAACAGGTACGGAGGGAGCATGCTCACCCTCTCGGAAGCCGTGACTACCACCCTCCTGCCCTTCCTATTGTCTTTCAAATCGACCTCTTCCGTGGAAATCCGCGGGATGGGACCGCACTTCTCTTCGGTGGCTAATATACCAACCGAGGGCCATCACCGTAAGAGCATGATCGACCGACCCTTGTGACCAGCTGCTGCATTCCCGTCACCGGGGCGGTTATATTCCCCCGTTCCCTTCAACCAGTACCCGGACGGAGGTAGTATGACTTCTGCGTGCATGCTGACCCTTGCTGCTCTGGCCCTCCAGGCGCCGGAGGCTTCCAGGATCCCCTTTGAAATCTCGGCGCATGGGCATACCAGGATCGACCATTACTTCTGGCTCCGCGACCTGGACGACCCGGCGGTGACGGAGTACCTGGATGCCGAGAACCGGTGGACCGACTCGGTCACAGGCGCCTGGGCCCCGCTGGTGGATACACTGGTGACGGAGATGAGGGCCAGGATCCCCGACCTCGATTCCTCAGTGCCCTACTACAGGAACGGCTACTGGTACTGGCACGAGTACAGGGAAGGCGAGGACTACGCCGTCAACATGCGCAGGTCCCACCCGGACGGGGCCCCGGAGGTCCTGCTGGACGAGAACCCCCTGGCCTCCTGCCATGACTACTTCATGATAGAAGCCATGAGCGTCAGCCCCGACAACAGGACCCTCGCCTGGGCCTACGATACCACCGGCGGACACTGGAACACCCTGGTGTTCCAGGACATCCGCACCGGAGGGATACTGGACGAGATACACGACACTTCCTCCGACTTAGCATGGGGAGCCGATTCCAGGACGGTGTTCTACGGGCTCAACGACGACACCGGCCGCACCGAGAGGATAATGCGGAGGACCGTAGGATGCGACGACGAGGTATGCGTCCACTACGAGGGGGACCCGACTTTCTGGCCATGGGTCTGGAACTCGGTGGACATGGAATGGGTGGTGATATCCTCTTCCAGCACGCTGGAATCGGAGAACATGGTGATCCCCGCCAGGTCACCCCGGGAGGACCCCCGCCTGATCCATCCAAGGACGGAGGGCCTCGAGTACTACATGGAGCCCGTCGGTGACACCTTCTACATCTGGACCAACCTGCAGGGCGAAAACTACTCAGTCATGGAGGCTCCGGCGGAGGACCCCTCCGTCGAGAACTGGAGTACCGTGCTGCCCGCTTCCGACAGCGTGCTGATCACCGGCTTGCACGTCCTTGACGACATCCTGGCGGTATCCGTAAGGTCAGGCGGCCTCAGGAGGCTCCTGCTGGTGGACAGGGTCGGCGGCGGGACACGTTACGCCGACCTCGGCCGGGAGGCTGCCACCATCTACACCACCTCCAACTACGACGTCTCCGCGGACTCCATCAACCTCTGGTACTCCTCGCTGACCACGCCCTGGTCCACGGTGGCCTACTACATCGAGGCCGATTCCATGCGGGTTCTCAAGATGGAATACGCCGGAGAGGATTTCGACAGGGACCTGTATACCACGGAGAGGCTCATGGTCCCGTCCAGGGACGGTGTACCGGTACCGGTCAGTCTCGTTTACAGGAACGACCTCTTCTCCCCCGGAGAGAACCCGCTGCTGCTATACGGGTACGGTGCCTACGGCGCCAGCATGGACCCCTCCTTCAGCTCCAACAGGCTCTCGCTGCTGAACAGGGGGTTCGTCTATGCCATAGCCCATGTCAGGGGCGGCAGCGAGATGGGCAGATGGTGGTACGACCAGGGAAGGGTGCTGAACAAGATGAACACCTTCAACGACTTCATCGACTGCGCCGAGTACCTCGTCAGCAGCGGATACTGCGATCCGGGGAACGTATTCGCAATGGGCGAGAGCGCCGGGGGGCTCCTCATGGGTGCGGTGATGAACATGAGACCCGACCTGTGGAGGGGCATCGTGGCAGGCGTACCCTTCGTCGACGCGCTCACAACGATGCTGGACCCCACCATTCCGCTGACCACCAACGAGTACGACGAGTGGGGGAACCCCGGTGCCAGCGAGGAGGAATACTACTACATCCTGTCCTACTCGCCGGTGGACAACGTCCGGGCCGTGGACCATCCGGCACTGTACGTGTACACAGGGCTGAACGACACCCAGGTGGGATACTGGGAACCCGCCAAGTGGGTGGCGAAGATCCGTTACATGAACACGGGGACCGACCCGGTGCTCCTGCGGGTGAGCGGTACCGGCCACGGCGGCGCTTCCGGCAGGTTCGGCTGGCTGGAGGACATCGCCGTTGAGTACGCCTTCCTGCTGAAAATGTCGGAAGCGGAGTAAGCATTCTGCCCGGGCTGCGCCTACCTCTGGCTGCCCTTTCAGATGTACTCGTACGCTCCCATGTCGTACCCGGCTCCCTGTGGCCTGGCGTTGCCCTCGAAATCAACAGGCGGAGCACCGTCAGGGGATCCTGTGTCGATGGCGGGGGATGCGGGCTGAAGGTGCATGTCCCCGCTGGCGGGATCGACAAGCCCCGGGTCCTCGGTGAGGTACGCGGACCCGTAGGGGTCCCCGGTACCGAAGAAGAGGTTGTGGTCCACCACGAGTCCCGTGCCCGACTCCTCCACCAGTATCTGCGCGTAGAGGTTTCCGCTCAGGATGTTGTTCCTGACCGTTACATCGTCCGCATCGGGGTTCTCGATGCTTATTCCCACTCCCCAGCCCTGGGACCCGTTCCCGAAGAACGTGTTGTTGATTATGACGAGATCGGATATCGGATGGCTTGATACAGGCTCTCCCCAGGACGCCACCGTTATTCCGGAGTTGGCGTTCCCGTAGGCGATGTTGTTGCAGACTAGGACATCCGTGAGGAGCCCGCCGGCCTCGGACGCCACAGCGAACCCGTCATCCGCGGTATTGTGGACAAGGTTACCGCATACGGTTATCAGTTCGGTCCTCTTGTCCCATGCGTCCACGTAGATACCGATCCTGTTTATGTCATGAACGGTGTTGCCGCTGACGGTGCCGGAGCTGCTCCCGTCCTTTATGTCGATGCCCTCGCCGCCGATGGAGCCCGGGCCGGAATCATGGACGTGGTTGTTGCTCACGGTGAACACGTCCGTGCCGGCCACAGTTATGCACTCCTGCTCACCGTCGTTGCAGGCCAGCTCGACCTCGTTCCCTTCGATGACGACGGAACTGCAGTCCCAGACCCCTATCCCGGAGGAGACGGTATTGTACGTGCGGCAGTTCCTGACGGTCAGGGAACTGCTGCCGTCCAGGAGGATGCCGCAGTGATTGTCCTCTATCCCGGCATTCCTCACCGTGAAACCTTCGAAGACTATGTGAGAGACTCCGGACAGCTCCACGAGACCTCCCATGTCCCCTGGAATGTCCACCCCGGTACCGTCGATGACAGGTTCCTCCCCGGAATATGCCGAGTAGACGATGCTCAGGGAGGACGAGGTGCCGGAGTTCGCAGGCACCACCCTCTCGGAGTAGGTTCCCGCCCGCACGAACACGGTATCACCGGCCTCGATGGTCGCTGCGGCCATTCCTATGGTCCTCCAGGGGGAGTCGAGTGTGCCCGGATCGTCGTCGTCACCGTACGGAGCCACGTAATAAGCGTTCCCCGGTCCCTGCTCGGGACCGGTGGCGTCCGAATCCCCGCAGCCGGCAGCCACGGAGAGTAATGAAAGGACCAGGACCTCCAGGACGAGACCGGCAGCAGACGCTCTTCTGTGCATAGTATCCCTCCTTGATCAACCTTAATCCATAAATGACCACTATCCCGCCACGGCTAGAAATCCCCTTCCCCCGACCTCCTCACCCCTGTGGCCAGCGAGCTGACGTTGAAGAGCTTCCAGTAACCATCTTCGTTCCTTCTGAGGTGCACCGGTGAGGGAAGGTCCTTGCCTCCGCTCTGTACGAAGACCTTGGATTCGGTCTCGCCCCTGTCCGACTGTGGCAGGATGACCAGGGGACTGCCGTAGTCGTACCGGTATCCGTTCTCGGGAGTGCCTCCCAGGTAGGACTTCGCGGCGTTCCCGCCGTCATTCGAGAAGTACTCCAGGAAGGCGTCCCTTCCGGGAGTGCCGTCCTTCCGGAGGTAATCGTCCGGAAGGGTGAGGGCCACCATCCTCCCGCCCGCATCCGGGTCCTCCAGGTATTCGATGACTCCTATCAGGAAAGCCCTGACGGCCCCCTCCTCGGTAAGCCCCCACTCCTCTTCCCACCTTCTCCTGAACTCCTCCAGCTCCATTCCTGCTCCTTCCTCCGGCGTCTACCGGTGCTCCCGTCGGCTTACGTATCTATCCAGCCATTCCTGCGTTTCCCAGAGAACGTGCAGGATGGACTCCCTGGCCCTGTACCCGTGGCTCTCCAGTGGCAGGAGCACCAGTCTCGCGGTGCCTCCCAGACCCTTCAGCGCGGCGAAGAAACGCTCGCTCTGGATCGGGAATGTACCGGGATTGTCGTCTGCCTGCCCGTGCACCAGGAGAATGGGCTCCTCGAGCCGGTCGGCGTTCATGAAGGGCGACATGCGCACGTACACATCGGGGGCGTCCCAGAGCGTCCGGTCCTCCGACTGGAAACCGAAGGGCGTGAGCGTCCTGTTGTACGCACCGGTCATCGCTATGCCGGCTGCGAACAGGTCCGTATGGACCAGCAGGTTGGCGGTCATGAAGGCGCCGTAGGATACGCCTCCCACCGCTATCCGGTCCCTGTCCGCCACACCCCTTCGGACCAGCTCCTCCACTGCGGCCTCGGCGCTCATCGAGAGCTGCTCCACGAAGGTGTCGTTGGGTTCCTCACCGGCCTCCCCGATGATGGGCATCGCCGGGTCGTCCAGCACGGCGTAGCCACGGGTCAGCCACACCAACGGAGACCACCATCCGATGTAGTCGTAGGCCCAGGGTGAGCCGGAAACCTGGCCGGCGGCATCCGCGGAGACGAACTCCCGGGGGTATGCCCACATGACCGTGGGCAGCGGTCCGTCCCCGGCATCGTATCCCGGCGGAAGGTACAGCGTGGCGGAGAGCTCCACGCCGTCGGCCCTGGAATAGGTGATCAGTTCCTTCGTCATTCCGTCGAACATGGGCAGGGGATCCTCCCTGAAGGTGACCTGGGTATCGCCGCCGCCGGCAAGGTCCCTCAGGAAGTAGTCGGGATAGTCTCCGGGAGCCTCGCGGGTGAAGAGAAGCAGGTTGCATAGGCTGTCGGCGAACCCGACCGGTTCCTCGAGGAAGGGGGGGGAAGAGTGGAACAGCCGCGTAGTCTCCATGGTACCCAGGTCGAATACGTCCAGGAAAGGCCTGTCGCCCTCCGGCGACGCCCCCTCACCCTCAAGGTAGACGGAGGAACCGTCAGGAGAGACCACCTCTCGTTCCATGTCATGACCGGAGTTCCGGGATCGCCGTACCTGTCCTCCAAGCTTCGGTCGAAAAGGAGCACGGGTTCCGAACCCGCTTCCCCGGGCCTTATCCACCAGGACCTCCAGTTCCTGGTGGGCCACCACCATTCGCTGACCATGGCCAGGGTGTCGCTCCCCCACTGGATCCCGCTGAACCTGCTCTCCAGCTCCATGAGTACCACGGGCTCTCCGGTGAAGGGGGCCTCCAGCATGAGGACCCTGTCCCTCGGGCTCGCCTCCATGCCGGCATTACCTCCATCGAGAGCCTCCACCCAGACGAGGTCGGCATCGGAATCGCTCCTCCATTCGATGCTCCGGGGTCCTTCGAAAGTGCTTCCGGTGGCCAGGGGTATGCGATCCCTCACCGGGAGTTCCGCAACGCCGTGCAGGACGTTGCCTTCGGTGTCCCACACTTCCACGGTCTCGGGAAAGCGCCCGGCCGTGACAGAGTAGGAGAAGGGCCTGTGAAGCCTGGAGACCAGTATGCAGCTTCCGTCCGGAGAAACCGAGAAATACCAGATAATACCGGGTTTCCCCACGCTCCTGATGGAACCGTCCAGCCCCACCACCGACAGCTGTGCGGTGAGGTAGTGCTCGAACAGGTCCTCCTGGTAGGGGTTCTCCAGCAGGTCCTGGTAGGTCCTGGTTGGAGCCTCCTCTCCGGCCGTCTCCTGGATCACGGGACCATGCGGAACCGGGTCCTCCGCCGGTGGTTCTCCCATGTCTTCGGGCGCCATGCAGCACAGGAGGCCCGACCCGTCCGGCAGCCATTCGGGGAATTCGTTGGCGGTGAGGCTGACCCGGGGTCCGGTCAGGGGTCTCGCTTCCGCCAGGGCCGCGTCCACCACCCAGAGTTCGACGCCTTCGGCGGTCTCCCTGGTGAAAGCCGCCATGGAGCCGTCCGGGGACCAGCTCACTCTCAGCATGAGAAGGTCCTCAGGCAGACCGGAGACATCCAGGTTCTCCAGCCCCGGGTATCTCATCAGCGAAAGACCCGTGTAGCGGGAGGTCCTGGTGGGCGCCAGCGTTTCCGGGCTGAAACGCATGCCGGCCAGTCTCAGCTCGTCCCTTGCAAGTTCCTCGATGGAGGGATTCCGCCTGGATGAGACCATCAGCCAGTTGCTGCGGTCCGGGGAAATGCTCGCCCATGGCGCCCAATCCACATCAACGATATCCACCAGCACCTGTTCGGGTTCCATGTAGACCGTTGAGGCGGTTCCCTGCAGGACCATCGACAGGGCAGCAATCAGCAGAAGCATCGGCACCTCCCTGTTCCTCTGATCCTCTGTCTTCCCTTATCCCCGGGGTGAATATAGAGCTTGAAGGAACCATCTGCACCGTCTGTCGTGACACCGCAGGGCGGCGGGAGTATACTAAACGCATGATTACCGGATACGATCCCGACAAGAAGCTCCTCACCACCGGCATAGGCGACCTGATCGAACTGGGCAGGCTGCCGGACAGCCTGGTGCCCTCGGAGAACGCTGTCAGCCTGCAGGAGAGGCAGAGGATACACGGTGCCTACCAGAGGAGAATGGAGAAGGAGGGCTGGGAAAGGGAGGTACAGGTGGAACTCGGCCTCGAGAGGCAGGGGATGCGCTTCCTGATCAGAGGCAGGATAGATCTCCTCAGGCGCACCGGCGAGCCCGATGAGATCATCGAGGTAAAGACCGCCGCCGGCGGTCCGGGACCGCTGGACCCCGTCCTCTCCCGCAGCAGGGACGTACTGCAGCTCTACTTCTACGCAATGGCCCTGGCCGGCGGTGACAAGGACGGGCTGGAGAGGCTCAGAGCGAGCCTCGTCTACCTCGACCCCAGGACCCGCCGCGGAAGCGTGAGTGAAACGGTCATCAGCCTGGACCTGGCTGACCGGAGGCTTCGGACCATCTGGAACGGGATGCTGGACGACACCGCCCGCATGCTGGCACTGGAGGACGAAAGGAAGGAAGTGCAGGTCCATGCACTCGAGTCCTTCGTTTTCCCGTACCCGGTGATGAGACCCGGCCAGCAGCTCATGGTGGACCACGTCGAGAAATGCGTCCATCAGGGCGGCCGTCTCCTTATGCAGGCACCCACCGGCACCGGCAAGACGGCGGCGATCCTCACCGGGGCCCTGAGACGGGCACTGCCCGGAAGGCTTGCTGTCTTTTTCCTGACGGCGAAGAACACCCACAAGGCGATAGTCTCCGAGACCCTCCGGCTCATCATGGAAGGGGGCGTCCCCCTGAGGGCGATCTCCATCGCCTCCAGGTCCTCGGTGTGCCACATGGGGAGGGAGCGGTGCCTTCCCCACGACTGCCCCTACGCCATCGATTTCGGAGGAAGGGTAAGGGGATCGGGGGTAATGGAGCGTCTCCTGGACGGCGGGATCATCAGTACCGCTTCCCTGGTGGAAGCATCGGCGGAGGCCGGAGTATGCGCCTTCGAACTCGGTCTCTGTCTATCCACCCGTTGCGACCTGGTCATCTGCGACTACAACTATGCGTTCGATCCCCATGTGTTCCTGAGAAGGTTCTTCCTCGAGAGGACCACGGCCTCCAGGTGCTTGCTGCTCATAGATGAAGCGGCCAACCTGCCGGCAAGGGCCCGTGACTTCCATTCGCCGGAGGTAAGGCTCAGCTGGGTGGAGGGAATGCTGGAAGACCCTGACCGCAGAGCTGCATGGCGAAGGCTCCTGTCCCCCTGGACCGCCTGCTTCCGTGAATGGTCCTCCCTTCTGGATTCTGCCGGGGAACCCGAGACGGAACTGCCCCACGGGACGGAGGTCCCCTCGGACACTGACCGCTGGCTGGACATCATCGGAGGCCTGCCCGAGCCCACCGAGCATATGATCAACCTTGTGAGGTCCCTGGTGGATTTCTCCCGGATCGACCCCGATGACCGCAGGTACCACCTTCTCATCAGGAGGGAGCAGGAGGACACGGTCCTCCAGTGGTTCTGCGCCGATCCTTCAGCGATGCTGGGGGAGAGGATCGCCGCCTGCAGCAGCACAGTGGCGTTCTCCGCGACCATGTCTCCCCTGGAACATTTCGGCGGAATGCTCGGTTTCCCCGAGGATGCGGATACCGTGGACGTTCCCTACCCGTTCCCCCCGGAGAACCTCGGGGTGTGGATATGCCCGGGGATGGATACCAGGTACAGGAATCGCGACCGGTACGCTCCTGCACTGTCGAGGATGATCGCCGGCCTGAGGGATTCGGTTCCCGGCTCGTGGCTTGTCTTCTTTCCTTCCTATGGATATTCGGAAAGGATCGCCGGTCTCCTCTCCTCCCGAGGTGTTCCGTTCCTGGTCCAGGAGCCCGGAATGAAGGAGGCGGAGAGAGTGGAGTTCATCTCCAGGCTGGAGGATGAGGACGTCCTGGCCCTAATGGTGTCGGGCGGCATCTTCTCCGAGGGAGTGGACATCAGGTCCGACAGGCTCAGGGGAGCCGTGGTCGTCGGACCTTCGCTGCCGGGAGTCGACCTCAGGTCGAGGCTGCTGAGTGAAGACTTCGAGAGAAGGGGCATGGACGGTTTCCTTCACACATGGGCGATACCGGGAATGGTGAGGGTCGTACAGGCGGCTGGAAGACTGGTAAGGAACAGCGCCCAGAGGCGGGTGCTGGTGCTGGTGGGCAGGAGGTTCACCATTCAGCCCTATCTCGGGCTCCTGCCGAAGTACTGGTTCAGCTCCGGAGCCATCCGTCTCCTGAAGGAGGACATGTCCGACATTGCAGGGTTCTTCTGACGGATAAAAAAAGGGACGGCACGAGGGTGCCGTCCCCTGCAGTCTCAGCCAGGCTACTGAGTGATCTCCTCGATTGTTTCCTCAGATGCTTCCTCGACGGCTTCCTGAGTCTCCTCGATTGTCTCCTCAGCTGCTTCCTCGACGGCTTCCTGAGTCTCCTCGATTGTCTCCTCAGCTGCTTCCTCGACGGCCTCTACGGCCTCCTCGGCCTGCTCCATGGCTTCCTCGGCATCCTCCTCGGCGGCCTCTACGGCCTCCTCGGCCTGCTCCATGGCTTCCTCGGCAGCCTCCTCGGCGGCCTCTACGGCCTCCTCGGCGGTCTCGGGGACCTCGGTAGTCTCCTCGGCCTGCTCACCGCATCCGGCGGCGAGAACAAGCAGGAAAGCGGTCATGATCCCAGTTACAAGATACTTCACGGTAACTCCTTTCGGGATTTCCATTCTGCAAGTATACGAAACGGAAATGAAGAGTTCTCTCTGTCCGTACACAAGCGTGATTAATATATCAAAGCGGAACTGCCGTCAAGTTCTCGGTGACCCTTCGGGAACACCTGAATGGAGTGATGCGGATCAGTCCAGACGCAGTCTTGAGATCCTGCCGGTGTTGCTGAAATGGAGTTTTGCGACCCTTCCTAGGACTTCGGGCCCGTACTCCTCCACGAACCTCCTGGCAACGGCGTCGGTCGAGCTTCCCGAACCCGGCACGGCTTTTATCCCGTACTCCCTGGAAATACGGACCAGGCCGTCCATGTATGCGTCCCGCGCCAGTATGGATGCCGCCGCAACCGCCGGGTCGGACTCCGCCCTCTCCCTGATCTCCAGAGCGTATTCTCCCGGGGGAAGCAGGCCGGCTATCCTCTTGTCGGGACAGAAGCGGTCTATCACGACCCTGTCCGGCGGGGGACCCGACTCGAACAACCGGCCTATCGCCCGGGCATGGCAGATCGCGAGCAGATCGAGGCTGTTCCTGCCCTCCATCAGGAGATCATTCAGCCGGGAATTGTATTCCTCGGGCATCAGGACAACGGTGGAGATCCCGTCAGGTAACATCCCGCGGATCGCGGAGGCGAGCCTTTCCAGGGATGCAGCACCGATGAGCTTTGAATCCCGCACGCCGATCCGTCTGAACTCCCGGGTCGAATACCGGTCCACCCTGACCGCCGCCACCACCAGCGGTCCCATGTAATCGCCCTTCCCTGCCTCATCCGAACCAATCCAGTTTCCTGGCGAGGATGAGACCTCATTCGATCCTATCCTCATATCATGAACGGATGAGGCGTCATCCGTACTATGCTGTTCTCCGCGCCCGGATGAGGCGTCATCCGTACCAATCCAGATGACGGGCGAAATCCCCGACGGTGCACCGGGGTCATCCGGATCGGTAGGGAAGAGGGATGGCACTCCCTTCAGAAGCATCCTGATCCTCTCCGCCAGATGCCGGTCCCCTCCGGATGGTACTACGGAGAAGCCCTTCCTGTCCGAGTAGTAGAAGTTGATACCGCACGCGGCTTCACCGGACCGGAACCGGCAGCGCACCCCGTTTGCGAGGTCCCGCCTGGAGACGGTCCCTATCCCCTCGCGTTCCAGCTCCTCCTGCGCATGGCGGACCAGCAGGTCCAGGTTCCGGGAGATCACCGGCCGTCCAGCGGGTAGACCTCGAACCCCGGGTTCTCGACTTCTATCGGAGGCCCTTCGGTGTAGTCCTTCAGGACGCAGACTATCTCGCCTATGACTATGGCGCTGCGCATCAGGACCGGCATGTGACGCTGGTCGTCGGTGAGCCATATCCAGATCTCACCCTGCTGGTCGAAGAGCCCCTGCGACCGGAGGCCGGGCTGCACCATCACGCAGTCGAACTCCCCGGCGGGTACCCTGATACGGTCCCTCTCCACGACGGTTACCTCCAGCGGGTAGTTCTCGTTGTCGATATGGCAGTCGATGAAGTAGGTCTCACCGACCTCCAGGGGAAGCGTACGGGCGAAGTAGAAGGCGCTGAGAACGTCCAGGGCGTGGGGCGGTATCTCCATTTCCCTGAGCGTGGTGTCCCGCTCCTGGGGATAATGGACCAGACCGGCGTCCTGGTCGTAGATAACCTCCTCGCTGTAGTGGAAATCACCTTCGTTCAGGTCCTTGAAGAATCTTAGAGTGTGGAACTGGACCATGTCCAGCAGAGCCTCGTTGATGTCGTTCACCTCGAAGAAGGAACCGAATGCGGGATTCGACCTGGCTGTGGCGGTTATCCTGTAGGCCATGAGACCCTGGTACTGTTCGGGACCCGTGACAGAGAGTACCGCCGTGCCGGCCTTGATTATTCCGTACTCGACGCTGAACTCCAGTCTCTCCCCCGGGCCGAAGGCACAGTTCTCGACGAACCGAGGCGAGTAGTCCTCTCCGCCGGTCTCCAGGGAATCGGCCATGAACACGCCCAGTGCGATGAGAAGATGGATCATTGGCTACCTGCCTTCCTCATTTACTGTATGATACCCGGTCAACGCGGGAACTGTTCCCTGCCGGCGATCCTCGAGAGGACCGATTCCCATTCCCCGGCTACGGCCCCGAAGCTGTACCTCTCGACACAGAGTCTCCTTGCTTTCCTTCCCATGCTTTCGGCAAGGGAGGGATTGTTCAGGAGGAATTCGGCCTGTGCGGCCAGCTGGCGGTGGTTCCCCGGTGAATGCAGCATCCCCGTGACGCCGTCGCCGACCAGGTCGGTCAGACCGTTGGTGGCGGCCGCCAGGAGGGGCAGACCGCAGCTCATCATCTCCATGCCCGACCTGGATACCACCTCGCTGCCGAGGCTTGTAACAACACCCGCCCGTGCTGTGGATATGAGATCCGCGGGGTCGTCCACGTTTCCCGGAAGGTCCAGCCGGTGTTCGACACCCAGTTCGAATGCCAGATCGAGAAGATCCCTCCTCGACTGCTGGCTGGGTGGCCCGGCTATGACGGCACGGACGTCTTCCGGAAGGAGAGAAAGGGCGCGGATCAGTGTCCTGTGCCCCTTCATGGGGCTCAATCTTCCGATGCTCACCAGAAGTGACCCGCTGACCGCTACCTCACCCGGTCCCCGGAAGCGGTCGGTGTCCACCGGATGGGGTATCACCGCCACCGGTCCGGACCGCTCACCCTCGTAGCCCCTTTCCAGCATGAAAGGCGAGGGGAATACCACCAGGTCCGTCCTGCGGTCAACGTAACGCCAGAGCCGGCCGGAGGAGGGTTTCCTTATGTCGCACCGGACCCTGACCAGGGGTACCCCCGGTGCCGCGATGACGGCGGCTGTCTGACCCTCTGCCCTGGTGGAGCATATCACATCGGGAGAGAACCTGCGCAGGAGCTTGGCGAATGGGGGAAGTCCCGTGAGGATGGCGGCCTTCCTGAGGAAGGGACCGGATGTCTCCAGACCCCATTCAAGAGCCTTCCCGGCCACGGGACCGCCCGGCCTTGTCTGGACGAGTACAGTGTGTCCGCCCCTGTCCAGCATCCTGGCCAGCGCCAGCCCCCCCTCTGCGGAAGCATCGACTCCGTGGCAGTTGATGGTGACCAGTACTCTCATTCGTCTCCAGAGGTTTCGATGACCGCCGGCCTGTTATATGTTCCGGCTGCAATGATGCAATATACCAACGAAAGGGTCGCCCATGAACCGTTTTCCCCCCTCCGCCAGGATGGCCTCGGTGGTGATGCCGCCCATCTCCGGCATCATGGGCAGGATATTCGACCTCCGCGGCCGGGGCAGGACCGTGTACAGCATGGCCCAGGCCGTTCCCTGGTACTCACCCCCCGACCGTGTGCTGCAGAGGTTCAGGAAAAGGCTCGAGGATCCGGGAATGCACAGCTACAGTCCCGATCCCGGCTTCCTCAGCACCAGGGAGGCCGTAGCATCGGATCTCGCTGCCAGAAGAGGGATAGGGCTGGACCCGGAAAGGGAGGTCCAGCTGACCTGCGGTGCCAGCCAGGCGTTCCTGAACGCCCTCCTTTCGGTCACATCCGCAGGGGATACCGTGTGTCTCATAGAGCCATACTACTTCGACCACCTGTTCGCCGTCCAGTTCAGCGACCTCAGGCATCTGTCCATACCGATGGAGGAGTACGGCGGGACCTGGGGTTTCCCCTGGGACGGACTCAGGGAAAAGATCGACTCTATCGATGTCCTGGTACTGGTCAATCCCGGCAACCCCACCGGGGCGGTGCTCACCGACCGGGAGATGGAGGAGCTGGTGTCCCTGACCGGCGATTCAGAAACCTTCCTGCTGATAGACGAGACCTACGAGAGGTTCGTATTTACCGGGCACAAATGGCATCCCTGGATGGACGGCGGACCGGAACACGTGCTGACCTTCGGCAGCTTTTCCAAGAGCCTGGGTATCCCCGGCTGGAGGCTGGGCTACCTTTTCGGGTCGGGAAGGTTCCTGGAACAGGCCATTAAGGTTCAGGACTCGGTGGTAATCTGCCCCCCCTCCCCGGCACAGTTCCTGCTGGAGGAGGCCATTTCGGAGAAGGAATGGATAAGTGAGATGTCCGCCGGCGTTCTGTACCGTCTGAACGAATGCAGGAAGGCACTGGAGGCCAATCCGGGATTCCACTGGAGGGATGCGGGGGGTGCATTCTTCACTCTTGCGGCCTACGAAGGGGAAATGTCCTCTCAGGACGCGGCCATTCATCTCCTTGAGGAATACGGGATCGGGACCATACCCGGTTCGGTCTTCGGACCCGCCGGCGAGGGTCACCTGAGGATAAGCTTCGGATGCCTGGCCCCCGGGGAGATCGGGCCTGCCATGGAGCTTCTGTCAGAGGTCTCCGTCCCCGGCTGACCTTAGGATCCGTCTGAATGCCCTCCTCGCCTCCAGCATGAAACCGTCGAACCTCCCGTCCCTGAAATCGGGGAAACTGTGGTCGGGGGCGCTGAAACCCCCGTGGCCGTACCTAAGGCAAGTGTGGGCCCATACCCCGTCTCCCATGTAGACCTTGTCCGGAGCCTCCTTGAAGGAAGCCAGCACCAGCTTCCCGAAATCCAGGTACCCGGGGTCGATGTTCACCAGCCGCGAACCGTCCTCCCTCGAGAGACGGATCTCGATGGCATGGCATTCGTGCTTCCATGCCGGCAGGCGGGACGGGTCCACGAGACGTTCGAATGCAAGCCAGTTCCTTCTCAGTCCGGGTCCCATCTCCTCCGCGTAGTAGTCCGAGAGTTCGAAGGGGTACTCACCGCTGACCATTGCCACCCTCCCGAACAGCTTCACCAGCGCTTCAACCGCTGCCTCCAGGCACCCGCCGGAGGAATGCATCACGCTGGCGATGAACATGACGGACGGAGCACTCAGCGGTTCAGACATGACCGTCTCCATTCCTCCTGGGCGGCCTTAGCGATACGGGAGCTGATGCCGAAGAAGGTCTCCATACGCGCCGCATAGTCCTCCCGCAGCTTCTCGTTGAATTTACCGCCCCCCTCCGTCCTCCGGAGGTTCATATTGTGGGCGTAGATCCTGCCGCTGTCGACCCTGAGGTTGGCGTGCAGGCTGTTCATGCCGGTGGCATCGAAGGATTCCTGCCAGTGACCCAGGAACTCCGACCTGCCCACCGGCCCGGTCCTCAGACGGTACCTCCAGATGCTCCTCCCCTCCTCAGCGGTGTAGAGGTCGAAGACCCCCTCCCCGCAGGGTCTCCATTCCAGCTCCTGTCCGGGAAGGCTCAGCCTGGCTCCGACACCGCTCCGCAGAGGTACCGGGAATGGGACAAGGTAGCCCGGATCCGCAAGGAAGGTCCCTGTGTCGGGAACCGCTACGATCAGCCCGCAGTGGATGTTCTTCCCGTGGCTCATGTCGGCCATCACCGGTCCGCACCTGTAGCCGGCCCTGCGGAGCACCGCGGCCAGCGCCTCGGTGAGGGAGAAGCATGTACCCCCGGTGCCATCCTCTATATGCTTCCTGATGACGGTCTCCGGCGACCTGAGCCTGGACTGCCCCCGCAGGCCCTCCGCCTTCACCAGGAATTTCGTGAGGTTCTCCCAGGGTATGCGGGAGAACTCGGCCAGGATGCTCTCCAGGCCTTCCAGGTCGGGAGCGGCCCGGGGCGACACGCCGAAATGGTCGAGGAACATCTCGGCGGCCATGCTGTCCGAAGGAACTCGCTGCACTCGGCGGCTCCCCTTTCCATTTTGTATCTTTCGCTGACGGAACCGCTCCAAGGGAGGTACGAGAGTTTAATGCAGACGGAAGGTTCGCGCAAGCTCGCAAGGTTCCGGAGGCTGAGCAGGTTCATGAGGGAAACCTTCGGCGGCCGCGTTCACAAGGTGGGTCTGTGGGGAGGGTTCGGCTGCCCCAACAGGGACGGGACCCTCAGCTCGAAGGGATGCAGCTTCTGCAATCCCTTGGCATCCAGACCGATCAGCATTCGGCCTGGAATGACCGTGAATGAACAGCTCAGGGATGGATGCGCACATGTGGCCTCCAGGTTCGGAGCCTCGCTGTTCCTGCCCTATTTCCAGGACTACACCACCACATACGCGGGACCTGATGAGCTGGAAGCGATGTTCTCGGGCGTCCTCGAGGCACCGGGAGTGGTGGGTCTCTCCCTGTGCACCAGGCCCGACTGCCTGGACGAAGACATCCTTGATGTGCTGGAGGGACTTGCCGCGAGGACCTTCCTCTGGGTGGAGATCGGTGTGCAGACCTTCGACGAAGGGCTTCTGAGGGACATGAACAGGTGCCATACCGCGGCTGACACCCTTGAAGCCTTCCGGAAGCTTCACGGTAGAGGCATCACCACCGCCGCACACATGATCCTGGGTTACCCCGGATACACGGCGGGAACAGCGGTGGAGGATGCCGGGATGCTGCTGAGCACAGGCACCGCCGGGGTCAAGCTGCAGAACTTCCACGTTGTGGCGGGCACCGGAATGGAGAGAAGGTTCCGTGAAGGTCGCTTCCCTCCGCTGGAAATGGACTCCTATGTTGAGATGGCGGTGGCCTTCCTGGAGCACACCCATCCGATGGTCA
Organism: Candidatus Aegiribacteria sp. MLS_C; assembly: GCA_002030045.1. Classification (GTDB taxonomy): domain Bacteria; phylum Fermentibacterota; class Fermentibacteria; order Fermentibacterales; family JCC-6; genus Aegiribacteria. Next base: position 245,217 of record LQBI01000013.1, read on the forward strand.
CGGTGCTCAGGACCAGCGCGCAGGCCCCGGCGGCACTCACGGTGTCACCCCCCTGGTCCCTGGACAAGGGTATGGTCCTCAGGAAGATCGAATCGGTCCTGGAACAGGCTGATACCTGGCAGGGAAGGGCCCTTGGCTCGGCCAGGTCCGAACTGGAGCTGCCTGTGCCGTTTCGGGGGTCCCCCGGAGGCCGGGTGGCTATTGCAGCGGACATCGGGCCTGAATAGATTTAAGACTCCGAGTAGTAGACATCAACCGGTCCCGAGCCATTCTCGGGAATACCCCAGGACCTGGAGTCGCGATGATTGACCGCACGCCCCTGGTGTCAGTGCTTGACGGCAGCGCCGCTGACGGCGAGATAACCGTGTACGGCTGGGTGAGGACCGCCAGGTCGGGAAAGAGCGTAACCTTCGCCGAGATAACCGACGGTTCCACATCCTCATCGCTCCAGGTCGTCTTCCACAGGGACCGTTTCGGTGACCTGTCGGAACTGACCACCGGAGCATGCGTGAGAATAACCGGCAGACTGGTCGAGTCCCCGGGACAGGAGCAGTCGAGGGAGCTTGAGGCCACCGGGCTCCAGGTGATAGGACCCTCGGGCGACGACTACCCGCTCCAGAAGAAGAAGCATTCCCTTGAGTTCCTCAGGTCCATCCCCCATCTCAGGGTCAGGACCAACACCTTCGGGGCTGTGTTCCGAATGAGCCACCACCTCAGCCTTGCAATTCACAGGTTCTTTGACGAGAACGGTTTCTATTTCATCCACGCGCCCATAATCACCACCAGCGACGCCGAGGGCGCCGGGGAATCCTTCCAGGTCACCAGCATGCCCCTTGACAGCGTCAGCCTGGTGGACGGCCGGGTGGACTACACCTCCGATTACTTCAGGCGGAAGGCCTTCCTCACCGTCAGCGCCCAGCTGGAGGCCGAACCCATGGCGCTTGCCATGGGGAAGGTGTACACATTCGGACCGATCTTCCGTGCCGACCCCTCCGATACCAGGTTCCACACGGCCGAATTCTGGATGATAGAACCCGAGATGGCCTTCTTCGACCTGGACGACGACATCCGGCTCATACAGGAGTTCGTCAGGTACACGGCCCGCTACCTCCACGAACGCTGCGGCGAGGAAATAGCCTTCTTCGGCAGGTTCTACGAGAGGGAGCTGGAGGAACGTTACAGGATGCTCACCGCGAGCGACTTCGCGAGAATAACTTATACCGACGCCATCGACCTGATCAGGAGGAGCGGCCGCCACTTCGAGGTGGCACCCGAGTGGGGATGCGAGATCTCGACGGAATACGAGAGGTTCCTCACCGACGAGCACTTCGGTTCCCCCGTCTTCGTGACCGACTACCCCGCCGCTATCAAGCCTTTCTACATGAGGCTCAACGATGACGGAAGAACGGTTGCCTGCACCGATCTCCTCTTCCCGAAGGTCGGGGAGATCGTGGGCGGCAGTCAGAGGGAGGAGAGGCTGGAGATCCTCGGGAAGCGGGCCGAAGAATGCGGTATTGACATCGGCGACTACTCATGGTACTTCGATCTGAGAAGATGGGGTTCCGCTCCCCATTCCGGATTCGGCCTTGGTTTCGAGAGGCTGCTCATGTACTTCACCGGAATGGAGAACATCAGGGACGTGATACCCTTCCCGAGGTCCAGGGGAAGGATGCTCTAACGATCAGGGTCTTTTCTCGACGCGGACAGGAACAGGACGGAGAAACATGGACAAGCGAATGATAACCATCGACGGCAACGAGGCCGCGGCATGGATAGGCCACAAGCTCAGCGAGGTGGTGGCCATCTACCCCATCACTCCATCCAGCTCCATGGGCGAACATGCAGACGCATGGTCCGCCCAGGGCAGGACCAACATCTGGGGCACCGTTCCCCTTGTCCAGGAGATGCAGAGCGAGGGCGGCGCCTCGGCGGCAGTGCACGGAGCGTTGCAGACCGGAGCGCTTACCACCACTTTCACGGCCTCCCAGGGTCTTATGCTCATGATCCCCTCCATGTACAAGATCGCGGCTGAGCTTACCCCCGCGGTATTCCACGTTTCCGCCAGGAGCCTGGCCTGCCAGGCGCTTTCCATCTTCGGGGACCACAGCGACACTATGGGCGTCAGGCAGACCGGCTTCGCACTCCTGGCCAGCGCATCTGTCCAGGAGGCCATGGACCTGGCGGTGATCGCCCACGCCTCCACACTGAAGGCGAGGGTTCCCTTCGTGCACTTCTTCGACGGTTTCCGCACCAGCCACGAGATACAGAAGATAGAGCTGGTGCCCGACGAGGTAATGAAGAGCATGATGGACGACGAACTGGTCATAGCCGCCAGGAACCGGGGAATGAACCCCAACCACCCGGTTATAAGGGGCACCAGCCAGAACCCGGACGTTTATTTCCAGGGCAGGGAAACGGTGAACCCCTACTACCTGGCTACCCCGGGCATAGTTCAGGATTACATGGACAGGTTCGCCGAACTCACCGGCCGAAGCTACCATCTCTTTGACTACGTCGGCCACCCGGAGGCCGAGACCGTCATCATCCAGATGGCTTCGGGATGCGAGACGGCTCATGCCACCGTGGAACACCTGGTAGCCGGCGGAGAGAAGGTCGGCCTTATCAAGGTGAGACTGTACAGACCATTCCACATTGAATCCCTGCTCTCGTCCATACCGGACACGGTCAGGAACATCGCGGTCCTCGACAGGACCAAGGAGCCGGGAGCCCCTGGCGAACCCCTCTACCTTGACGTTGTGACCGCTCTTGTCGAAAGCGGAAGGAACGACATCAGGGTCGTAGGAGGCAGGTACGGGCTTTCCAGCAAGGAGTACTGCCCCGCCATGGTTAACGCCGTCATGAAGGAAGCCTCGAAGGACAGGCCGAAGAACCACTTCACGGTGGGCATAACCGACGACGTGACCAATACCTCCATCGATGTCGACTACGACTTCGAGCTCAAGTTCCCGGACACCATACAGGCCGTGTTCATAGGCCTCGGTTCCGACGGAACGGTAGGCGCCAACAAGAACAGCATCAAGATCATCGGTGAGGAGACGGACAACTACGCTCAGGGCTACTTCGTCTACGACTCCAAGAAGGCCGGCGCCAGGACCGTGAGCCATCTCAGGTTCGGTCCGGATCCGATCAAGCAGACCTGCCTGATAAGCAGGGCGGATTTCGTGGGATGCCACCAGTTCATCTTCCTGGAGAAGTACGATGTCCTGGGTTACGCCGCCAGGGGAGCGACCTTCCTTCTCAACTCGCCCTACGGGAAGGACCAGGTCTGGGACATGCTCCCGAGAAAGGTCCAGGAGGCCATAATAAGCAAACAGGTCAAGTTCTACGTGATCGACGCCTACGAGGTGGCCCGCGAGACCGGCATGGGCGTACGTATAAACACGATCATGCAGACCTGCTTCTTCGCCATCTCCGGAGTGCTGCCCCGGGACGAGGCCATAGCCAAGATCAAAGAGGCAATAGAGAAGACCTACGGCAGGAAGGGCGAGGAGATCGTACGGAAGAACTTCGAGGCGGTGGACCATACCCTGGCCAACCTCCATCGGGTTGAATTCCCCGCCGAAGCCGCCGGCGACATTCCCATGCCGCCCACAGTGCCCGAGGAGGCTCCGGAGTTCGTGAAGAGGGTCACTGCCAGGATAATAGCCATGGAGGGGGACAGCGTGCCCGTTTCCGACATGCCAGCAGACGGCAGCTGGCCGCTGGGGACCACCCGGTGGGAGAAGAGGAACGTGGCCCTGGAGATCCCCGTATGGGATCCCGATACCTGCATCCAGTGCGGTTTCTGCAGTCTGGTATGCCCACACGCAGCCATACGCATGAAGGTCTACGAGGAGAAGCACCTGAAGGGCGCTCCAGGCACCTTCAAGCACACGGATGCAAAGGGCGGCAAGTTCAAGGACCTCAGGTTCACCGTCCAGGTGGCTCCGGAGGACTGCACGGGCTGCGGCACCTGCGTCCATGTCTGTCCAGCCAAGAACAGGCAGGATCCTGACAGGAAGGCCATCAATCTCGAGAACCAGATGCCTCTGAGGGAGCCGGAGAGGGAGAACTACGCCTTCTTCCTGGACATACCCGAGTACGACAGGTGCGAGGTGAACACCAGCAGTCCAAAGGAGACTCAGCTCCTCAGGCCCCTCTTCGAGTACTCCGGCGCCTGCGCCGGCTGCGGTGAGACAGGCTACGTGAAGCTCCTCACCCAGCTCTACGGTGACAGGGCCGTCATCGCCAACGCCACCGGCTGCAGCTCCATCTACGGAGGCAACCTGCCCACGACCCCCTACACCACTGACGAGAACGGACGGGGTCCGGCCTGGAACAACAGCCTTTTCGAGGATGCGGCGGAGTTCGGCTTCGGTTTCCGGCTGACAGCCGACAAGCACACGCAGATAGCCCGGGAACTGCTTGAGAAGCTCTCGGGGAAGATCGGTGACATCCTGGTCGGGGAACTCCTCGAAGCCGGGCAGGGAACCGAACGCGACATCGCGCGTCAGCGTGAGCGTGTGTCCGAGCTGCGGAAGAAGCTTGCGGAGATCGATTCCATGGATGCCCGTATGCTGGAGAGCGTCGCAGACTACCTGGTCCACAGGAGCGTTTGGGTCATCGGAGGCGACGGATGGGCCTACGACATAGGTTACGGCGGACTGGACCATGTCCTTGCCCAGGGAAGGGATGTGAACCTTCTGGTACTGGACACGGGAGTGTATTCCAACACTGGCGGTCAGTGCTCCAAGGCGACCCCCCTGGCGGCGGTGGCCAAGTTCGCCTACTCCGGTAAGCCTCAGCCCAAGAAGGACCTTGCCATGCTCTCCGTGAGCTATGGCAACATCTATGTCGCCCAGGTGGCCCTGGGAGCCAACTACGGTCAGGCCGTGAAGGCCTTCAACGAGGCTGAGAGTTACAGGGGATCCAGCATAATCATCGCCTACTCTCACTGCATAGCCCACGGGATCGACATGACCTGCGGACTGGACGAGCAGAAGTTGGCGGTTGAGTCCGGGTTCTGGCCTCTTCTGAGGTTCGATCCCAGGAAGATCGAGGTGGACGGCAAGCCTCTCGCACTGGACAGCAAGGACCCGTCGATCCCGTTCAAGGATTTCGCCTACAACGAATCCAGGTTCAGGAGCCTGGCGGACTCCATGCCCGAGCACGCCGAGAAGCTGCTCGATGACGCGCAGACAGAGATAGACCGCAGGTGGGGCATCTGGAAGCAGATGGAGCAGATGACCTGGAAGTAGAGCTGAATGTGCTGATCGCGCGATCCACGTTAACGAACGGCCCGGTCACCGTCGAAGTGGCCGGGCCTTCCGTTACTCGGTCAGGGTGATTGAACCGGCTGTGGGAGGCCTGGTATGGTGCGGGGCTGGGCTGATATGGATGCGGTCCTGAAACCGGGATAACCCGCGGGAGTATTCCTTCAGCATCGACCGGAGACAGGACCCTCCCATACTCCATATACCCGGCTGTCTCCGGGGCCCGATCTGTGTTTCCCGTCCAGACCCGAGCAGGAGGAATGGCTCAACGGACTGTCTGAATACATGATCCCCTACTGGCACTGCCAGTGGAAGTTCAACAGCTCAAAGGCCTGCGAGGACTTCCTCAGATTCCTCCGAGAAGCCTCAGCAGCTCCATGAAACCGCTCTCCCCCTCGAACTCCATTACTACGGCCACGGCAAAGACCCCTTCGGAGTAGCCGGCCGACGAGGACAATCTCTTGATCCCGGATTCTCCGATGCTCTCCCGGAAAGAGTCATCGACAAGGTCACCGGAAGCGATGGACTCAAGGTCCGCTGTCAGTATCATTCCGCTGTTCTGTTCCAGACCAAGTGCGTTGTCTTCCGTGTAATCCTCGAAGGTCGTCCCTCCGGCTATCTGCTCCAGGGAAACTCCGGCACCGATCACTATTGCCTCGTCCACAACTCCGAACTCGATGAACTCCATCCCGATGGATCCCGTGCTGCTGGTCCGGTAGCAGTTCCTTCCCCGGAACTCGAAGGTGGTCATGCCGGGATCACCGCTGCCGGCGGCGACCAGGAATATCATGTCGAGCAACCTCGTGACCGCTTCCATGTCCCGGACACCTAGTTGCAGGAAACCGGCAGGTGTGTCGCCGGAGAATAGAGCGCCCGCATAGAGATCCCCACCGAAGCTGTCGAACAGCTCCTCGAAGGACGATAACCCGAACTCCTCCAGACCAGTGCCCACTTCCCTGTCCAGACCGGCCTCCATGGCCAGCTGCTTCAGGTAGGGCATGTTGAAGCTGAGACGCATTGCGGCGTCGGTTCCCGCAGGGACCGTCACCCCTTCGGACGATCCCTCCGAGGCAAGGAACGGAAGGTACGGAACATCCTCCTCGGTGGAGAAACTCAGAGCGACCGATACTAGACCGCCTGATTCGCGGCACTCCAGCAGCATCGCCCGAAATCCCTCGGTGCCGGGGAAGGAACCGGTATCCGCGAAGAACCTGAGGACGGTATCCTCCCGCCGCCCTTCCCCGGAGAGACGGGAGTAATCGTTGTCGTCCAGGATCGAGCCATCGAGCTGGTAATCGTCTACCGGTCCGGCATCGCTTCCCTCCTCGAACAAGGAGACCGCTGTGTATTCGCCGGTGCTCAGGAGGCTCATGCCGGCCCTGGCTTCGGTGGCCCTGTCCCTCAGGCCGGTAGCGAACTCCTCCAGAGAGGCAGCGTCATCGGTGGGCAGGTAGAAGGTGACGACCCTGATGTCGTTCCGGCCTCCGTCGATCACCAGTCCGATCTCATCACCGGGCCTCAGTGCCAGGACATCGACCCACTCCCGCCAGTCGAAGGGATCGAAACCGACGATGCTGACCATGTCCGCCCTGCCAAGCTCGTCTGCATCAGCGTAACCGGCGATAAGCCGGAGAACCTGATCGAGCCCTGCCAGTTCAGGGTTCAGTGTCAGGTAGAAATCATGCCCCGCAGGCATGGAACACATCAGGGAATCTGGTTCTGCTGGCCCGCCGCATCCGGCATGGAGAACCAGAAGCGACAGCATCCCTGCAACCTTCGCACAACCTCCCATACATCACCCTCCATCCGTAAGCTCAGGTTAAACTATTTCAACTCAATTGACCTTTTAACTTATTGTTTATGATAATAGAGTGGAAGATTCCGGATCCTTCTGAAGGTATCGGGCAGCCATCATGAAAGAAGGTCCCATGAAACGTGCTGCATCAGAAAAGTTCATACCGAAATCATCAACGAGCAGTCTCGCGGGTTTCCTTCTATTTCCGGACGCTGCCCTGTCCCCCAAATCTCCTCGGTGATCGGGCGTAAATCCGGAATAATCGGAAACAGTATGCAATAGGTTCATGGCAGCAATATGCTCATCCTGTCTATTCCTGATCCTTATCTTCCTATCATTCCTGAGCTTATCGTATACATCGCACATAAGGGAGCCGGTGCCAGTACTCTTCTACTGCCTTTTTCATGTTGCTCGTCACTTGAACTTTGTATAGCTGTCATTCCTCAGCTGCTGATAATATGGGAGCCATGCTTGCACCTGTCACTTTCAGCTTATGAACCCATCCCGAAGTGAGTCCGGGAATTTGCTTACCCAGTCTCTTTTCTGCAGTGTATTGAGAACCGCGACCTGACAGTGTCCATTGTCTGCAGAAGAAGGTGAAAACGATCGAAGTGAGTGCACCTGCATACAGTCTGAAGAATCCTTTTCGACCCGCTTATGAACTTCCTTCTAGATCATCTGCCTCATGGCTCCACTGTCGCAGAGTGACTTCCGGATATTCCCCTCGAATTTTTCCACAGTGAATAATTCTCCTCCTCCTGGTTTGCTGGTTGGTTGTGCACAGCAAAAACAATCGAGGGAATGATGGGGGGCTCCTAATCAGCTGCTAGGGTTTCAAGAAAAAAAAGGATACGATCTACTATTTTGCTGGTAGCATTAAACTGCTCTAAAGAGTTGAAATAGTTTAACCTGAGCTGGGTTGCGCTCGGCTGAAGGGAGTTGGCGGCGCTCTCTTCATCGGCAATAGTATGTGTCCGGTCCGGTGACCACCCTGACCCGAAGGGAGATCCCGTAAATGCCTTCGATTCGATCAAGTGATACGATATCGACCGAAGGACGTCGCGATCTGCTCTTCTACGGTCTGGCACTGGTCGCCGTGAGCCTTCTCTATCTTCTGGTTTTCGCCGATATGCCCATCTACGGAGACGCCTGGGGTTACGGATACAACAGCTCCAGATGGATCTCCGAAAACGGGATGCCCCTCCTGCCATCCGGCACCGGTCGGGGAGAGAACGCCGGAGGTCACGCTGCTTTCTACTTCTGGATGTGGGCCGTGCTGATGCGTCTGATGGGCGATAGCGTTGAGGTTGCCCACCTGCTGCCGGCGCTCTTCGCCTTCATGACCGTTGCAGGTACCTACCGTCTGGGCCGGGAACTCTCCGGCAGGACACTGGGGGTTCTCGCCGGGACGGCAGTTCTGATCAGTCCGATCTTCCTTGCACAGGCATTCCGTCCTCTCCCCATCTCCGCTGCGATGGCTGCTTCGGTATGGTCACTGCTGATGTACCGGAGAGGAAGATACGCGGCAGCGGCGGGACTCTGTTTCTTCGCCGTGATGATGAGGGAACAGGCTCTTCTTCTGGCTGTCAGTTACGTGGCCGCGGAACTCGTAGGCAAGGGCGACCGGAAATGGTCAAGAATAGCACTTCTAGCAACTCCTGTGCTGGTACCGGTGGTTAACGGAATATCGAACTACCTGGTGAACGGTTACGTGCTTCCCGCCGGGAACACGCCAGGTTTCGACCAGCCGTTTTCCCTAGGTCTTTTCCTTCACCGGCTGAAGTTCTTCGGTTACCTACTTGTGGGCGATCTCCGCTGGCTGCCCATATCCGTGTCGTCCGGCATCGCCCTGGGCAGAACGACCGGCAGCATGAGGGCGGGAACAGTCGCTGCAGTCATACTGTGCTTGACCGGTGCGTTCACGAGGTTCACCAACTACTTCCTTGTGCTTCTTTCGATGGTCCTTCTGCTTGCAGTGATTGCCAAAAAGAGCAGACCGGACCGGACCACGGTTGCTATGGTACTATTCCCTTGCCTGATGGTACTTTCGTTCACGGCCATAGTGTTCTTCACATCCACGAGAATGGAATACATGTTCCTGCGATACCTGCTGCCGGTGTTCCCCGCCCTGGTCCTGATCATGCTGTGGCCTCTGGATGGATACGGCTGGAAAGGAAGGGTGCTGCTTGCGCTTTTCCTTGCCGGAACGGCAGCCAGCAACCTGTCGGTAAGGAACAGGGTCAACTACGTCGACTCCACCCTTGCAGGTTACCTCATGCCTTTGAGTGCCATTCGAGAAGCAGGGGTCTGGGCGGCGGATACCGGTCTGCCCATAGTAGCCGCTGGAGAAGCTCCAATGCATTTCGGGAATCCGGCCCTGGGCTATTCCGATACCTCCCTTACGGTGGTTCCTATCTGGGATATTCCCGGTGGTCTACTGGAAAGGGAACTTGCCATTGTGGTGCCGCCGATTCTGCCTTGGGGGCATGACGGTGAAGCACTGCTGGATGAATTCCTGAGAGATGTGGGGTGTGAGGACCGGCTTACTCATGAACTCACCGTAAGAAGGGGACCTTTCACAGCCGACTGCTACATCCTGAAAGCTTCTGCTCAAGCTCAGGATTAACTATCTTAACTCAATTGACCCTTTAATCCTTTTTTCTAATAATAGAGTAGATGGATCAAGTTCCTCGTGAACGTAGCGCGCCACGATCGTAACCGAAAGCCCCATGAAACGTGCTGCATCCGAATAGTTCATACCGCAATCCTCAACGAGCAGTCTCGCGAGTATCCTTCTGTATCTGGACAGTTTCCTTGTCCCTCCCGATCTTCTCAATGACTCGGGTGTGAATCCGGAATAATCAGAAACTGTATTCAGTACGTGTATGACAGCAAGATGCTCATCCTGTCTGTTCCTGATCCTTATCTTCCTCTCATTCCTGAGCTTATCGTATGCGCTCCTCACAAAGGACTCTGTACCCACCAGCCTGATCATTCCCCTGTCAGAGCGATCGTTATGACGGTTTTCTACTTTAGATATTCCTTTGCTGTTTATGATATGGGATCCATGTTCACACCTGTCACTTTCTGTCTGTGAACCATCCCGCAGGAAATCAAGGTAATTGCTTGTCCAGTTTTTCACTCTGCAGTGCATAGAGAACTGCGACCTGACCATGTCTGTTGTCTGCCAGGGATACTCCCTCAGTCCTGTGATGTGCAGGTGACCACTCGGCATGTACCCGCCAAGGTCCTCGACAGAACTGACTATTCCAGCTCGAAGAGGATTCAGATGGATGTATCTTACCAGCTCCATGAAATAACTATCCTTGTCGACGAGTATGGACCTGAACCTGCTCTGGAAAAGGTGGCCCTGCCTGTTCCTCGTCTTGTTGAAACGCATGGCGTAACCCCCGAGCAGCCTTTGCATGCTTCTCGAAACGCTCTCATCCGTGCGCTCAAGAAGCAGGTGAAAGTGATTGGACATGAGTACCCATGCATGCAGTCTGAAGCATCCCTCCTCGACCAGGGTTCTCATCCTTTCGGTGAAATCAGCCTGATCTGACTTACGAGAGAATATCGCTCTTCCATCCACCGCCCTGCATATGACGTGATGGAACGAACCCGGTTCATCCACCCTGCCGTTGTATCTCATGGAATGATTGTACTCCGCATCCAGGGATATTTCAAGAGCCCGGGGTTCCCCCAGCTGGTTAAGTAATAAAATGCGGAAAAGAGTTGAAATAGTTTAACCTGAGCTGGAGTTCCTATGGGATTACAACTTGGGTATATTCAATCAATGTATTCACCAGTGAGAGGATCCGTAATGAGTGAAAACTCCAGCCTTGACGAAGCCATGAATCTGATGGAACGGTACGAAGCCAGCAGGACTGAGACTCACTACTTCGATCTTCAGGAGAACGAGAGAGTACTGGTTCAGACAGCTGGCCGCATATTCGGATCGTATGTGGAGGCAGGTCTTGTAACGCCCGATACCAGAGACGAATACATCGACAGAGCCATCAGGGACGCGATAACTATTGCATCCCGCATCGAGAATATCGTCTCCGAGAAAGAGGAACAGCCCGACTGATACGCACAGCGGTGTGAACAGCTCAGGATTCCTCTAAGACCCGATCGTTGGGTCTGCTGCTTTTCAGGCATTCCTGACCCAGACAATTCATGAAAGCACTCTGGCGTATAGAACCTTCCCTGCGGCGAGGGGCACACGATAGGAACAGACCTGGCTTGATATAGGGGAAACACTCATTTATTCTAATCACATGGGTAATGTACGATGGGGAGTCATTGGCTCCGGGTATGTGGCTCGGGAGTTCGCCCAGGCTCTGGCCGAGGTTGCCGGTGGGCAGATCAACGCGATCTGGTCGAACACAAATGAACATGCAAAGCGATTTGCTTCATCTTTCGGAATACCCAACGTAGTCCGAACAGTGGAAGAGCTTGCTCATAGTGATGATGTTGATGCGGTATATGTGGCATCACTGAACCATTTGCATTTCCCGCATGCCTATCAGGCGATCCAGGCAGGAAAACCGGTCCTCGTTGAGAAACCCTTCACCCTGAACGCACAGGAGGCCGAAAAACTCATTGATGCCGCCAGGGAAAAACGGGTCCTCTGCATGGAGGCCATGTGGACCCGGTTCGTGCCGGCGGTAAGAGAAGCTAGAAGACTTGCAGGAACCGGCGTTATCGGTGATGTACTTGGAGTCGAGGCGGCTCTGGGAATGTGCCAGAAAAAAGACGTCGACTCCCGCTTCTTCAGAAAAGAGTTCGGAGGTGGAGCCCTCTATGACATGGGGGTTTACCCGCTCTATCTGGTAATGGACTTCATGGGCATGCCGACCGCGACAGAATCAACTGCCGCCATACTCCAGGAAACGCAGGTTGATGAATCCTGCTCGCTTTCTTTAAGGTATCCGAATGGCCGTTCTGCGAGCATTCGCTGCAGCATCACCGGAGTGATCGAAGAAGATGCGGTAATCACCGGTGAGCGCGGCTCCATAATCATTCATCCTCCTCTCTTTCGCCCGTACAGGCTGACCCTGACTACTATGCCGACAGAACAAGTCTCCAGGTCAGAAAGAACTAAGAAAGGATTCCTGGCGAGTGTTCTTAGCCGGCTTTCTGGTGCCGGCAAGCCCAGGAGTCGAACTTTCAAGATTCCCTTCAACAACAATGGTTACGGATACCAGGTTGAGGAGTTCATGGCCTCCCTGGAAAAAGGCGAGATCGAGAATCCGACAATGCCATTGTCCGACACATTGAATGCGATGCGTATCATGGATGAAGCCAGAGCCCAATGGAGAACGGCGAGGATATGAGTCTATGACTAGGATAGCGCTTGTGGGCTGCGGTTTCGTAGCAGATTACTATGCGGTCACATTGAGAACGCATCCCGAACTGGAGGTGGCCTGCATATTCGACCGGAAACCCGAGCGCAGTAAACGTTTTTCCGAACACTATGGATACAGGGCTGCAGAATCGATCGACGTTATTCTAAGCGACCCGGATATCGGTATCGTGGTCAACCTGACCAATCCGTCAGAGCACCATGGTATCAATATGGCGTGCCTCGAGGCCGGCAAACACGTTTACTGTGAAAAACCTCTGGCCATGAGCTTTGAGGAGGCGAAGAAAGCTGTCGACCTGTCAAAGAGCCGAGGTCTGATCCTCAGCGGTGCGCCCTGCACGGCGTTGAGCGACACCGCCCAGACGATCTGGAAAAGCATTCGCCAGGGTCTCGTGGGCCGGGTAGAGATGGTATATGCGGAACTCGATGATGGGGTCATTCACCGAGAAGGATGCGAGAACTGGAAGTCCATGAGCGGAGCTCCCTGGCCTTACGCCGACGAGTTCGCGGTCGGTTGTACACTGGAGCATTCGGGCTACTACCTTACCTGGCTGGCCATGATGTTCGGACCGGCCCGGGAAATACACTCCTATTCCACATGCCTCTTCCCTGACAAGACCCCTCACGGTCTGAACGGAAAATTCTGTACTGGCTGCGCGCCGGACTTCTCGGTGGCGAACATCACATACGACGAAAACATCCACGTTCGCCTGACCTGTAGTATCGTGACTCCAAGCGATCACAGGTTCAGGATAATGGGCGATAAAGGCCGAATCGAAATAGATGATTGCTGGCAGAACTCGCTGCCGATCAGGTATTTCGATTACAGTCAGCCCAGAAGACGATTCAAATCCGGAAAACCCTACAAGATCCTGCCAATGGCCCGGAAGATCAAAACAAAGCGTTACTACCACAAGAATTACAGAACGAACATTGACTACGCCAGGGGAATCAACGAACTGGCGGAGGCGATAGACAACAAGCGGCCCTGTCGTCTGTCGTCTGATTTCGTTCTGCATATTACTGAAACGGCACTCGCTATCCAGCACCCTCTCGAAAACGGCCTTCCGTACCTTGTCAGAACGGGTTTCGAGCCCATTGAACCGATGGATTGGGCCAAGTAAGGCCCACTCAGAGAGGCCAATGCCCCCCTGGCAGGAGCATGCAGTTCCGAAATCATGAATCTAGAGTTCCTTCGATCAGACGGCTCCTGCAAATAATGAGCATCCGCTGAAGGGTTTCGTTGCCTCCTGTAGCAACTTTATCCATATCGGAAAAAAGCGCGTAGAAATCGCGATGATGCAGCATAGATGGTTGAGCGGAATACCCTGCTCCATCATTGTGAGGGACTCTCACCCTCGTTTGACACGGCTAGCCACACAATAGCGGTGTAACTATAAGATGCACATACAGTAACCTGCGTTACTGCAAAAACAGGCGTGTATCCATGTATTTTGTGGGGCTATTCGACCTTCATGATTTTGTGCGGAGGCTCTATATTCATCTGTTTATAGAGCTTACCTGCTTCCGGACCCGGTTCTGAAGATTGATAGATACGTCCATTCGGCGTCAACAATTGACCGATCTTTTGTCTGCGAAGGGTATTTCGAATAGTGCGCCAGGTTTCACCCGTCGATTTTTCTGCAACCCTTTCAACAAGAAGACCGAGTACGCAGAGGTAAACATGAGCTCTGATCCGCTGAGGTGTCCTGTGATACACC